>NZ_JAAMNX010000002.1:0-996284 GCF_011065565.1 Bacillus sp. EKM420B
GACTACGCACATCGCTGTGCGATTTATTTAAAACTTTGAATTAACAGGTACGTTTTGTCTTGTTTAGTTTTCAAAGAACTTTTTCCACTTCTCTCGAAGCGACCTCTTAATCATAACATTTTCAGTTTGCTAGGTCAATACTTTTTTTAAAAAATATTTTCGCTAGGCTTGCCTTTCTATTAAAAAGACAACAAAAAGAATTATATCAGCATCATTACTATGTGTCAAAGCTTTTTTTCATTTCTTTATATAGTAAAAGCGCAGCCTGTTGCAGCTGCGCTTTTTCGTTTATACTTCTTCCGTTTCTTCCGGCTCTTCTTCATTCTTTTCGACAAGCGCCACAGTGGCTACATGCTCTTGATCAGACATGCGGATCAGACGGACGCCTTGAGTTACGCGTCCCGTAGTGGAGATATCATTAATATCCATTCTGATTAACACGCCGCTTGCCGTAATAATCATTAAGTCCTCTTCGCCTTTTGTTGCTTTCACGGTTACTAACGGACCGTTGCTGTCAGTGATTTTACATGTTTTAAGGCCTTTTCCGCCCCGGCTTTGAACTCTGTATTCTGAAGCCGGTGTGCGTTTGCCGTAGCCGTTTTCTGTCACTATGAGGACATGGGAGTCTTCTTCAAGAATCTCCATGCCTACAACGACATCATCGTCTGTCAGCGTGATGCCTTTAACACCCGCAGCTGTGCGTCCCATTTGTCTTACATCTTCTTCAGGGAAACGGATCAGCAAACCGTTCTTCGTTCCGATGATGATTTGTTTCTTGCCGTCAGTCAGGCGGACGGCCATCAGTTCATCGTCTTCCCGGAGACCTAGGGCGATCAGCCCGTTATTCCGTATATTCGCAAACTGGGACAGTGCCGTACGTTTCGACACCCCTTGTTTGGTCGTAAAGAAGAGGTATTGCTCCTCATCAAACGTGCTGACCGGAATAATGGCATTAATCCATTCGCCTTTTTCAACTTCCAGAAGGTTAATAATCGGAATGCCTTTTGCCGTACGGCCGTATTCAGGGATTTCATATCCTTTAGAACGGTATACCTTCCCTTTATTAGAGAAGAACAGAATCGTATCGTGCGTTGATGTGGAAATTAAGTGTTCCACAAAGTCATCTTCATTCGTTCCCATTCCCTGTACGCCTTTTCCGCCCCGTTTTTGGCTGCGGTATGTGGACGCCGGGAGACGTTTAACATAGCCGTTATGGGTCAGTGTGATGACGATATTTTCTCTCTCGATAAGATCTTCATCTTCAATTGTTTCAAGACCGGACGTCACGATTTCAGTGCGTCTCTCATCATTGAAACGCTCTTTGATTTCATTAAGTTCTTCACGGATGATCTCAAGAACTCTTTCTTCATTGGCTAAAATATCTTTCAGCTCAGCGATAAGCGCAACAAGTGATTGATATTCCTCTTCAATCTTTTCGCGCTCCAGACCGGTTAATCGCTGAAGGCGCATATCCAGAATGGCTTGCGCTTGTTTTTCAGTTAGTGAGAATTGTTCGATCAAACCCGTTCTCGCAATTTCAGCCGTCTGGGAACTGCGGATGAGAGAAATAACGGCATCTAAATGATCGAGAGCAATTCTTAAACCTTCCAAAATGTGAGCTCTCGCTTCCGCTTTGCGGAGTTCGTAAGCCGTTCTGCGCCGGATCACAACCTTTTGGTGATCAAGATAATGCTCCAGACATTGTTTCAGGCTTAGTACCTTCGGCTGTCCGTCAACGAGCGCCAGCAGGTTGATCCCGAAAGACGTCTGCAGGGCCGTTTGTTTGTACAGGTTATTCAAAATGACGTGAGCATTGGCGTCACGGCGGATCTCAATGACGATTCTCATTCCGTTACGGTCGGATTCGTCTCGCAGATCGGTAATTCCTTCGATTTTTTTGTCCCGGACAAGATCCGCGATTTTTTCAATTAATCTCGCTTTGTTCACCTGATAAGGAAGTTCCGTGACAATAATTCTTTCTTTTCCCGATGAAGTCTCTTCGATTTCAGCCTTAGCCCGGATCGTGATTGATCCCCGTCCGGATTCATATGCCTTGCGGATGCCGCTCCGGCCCAAAATCTGACCTGCAGTCGGAAAATCCGGACCCGGGATGTATTCCATCAGCTCCTGGTTTGTAATCTCAGGATTCTCACTTACGGCAAGCACGCCTTCAATGACTTCTCCAAGCTGATGCGGGGGAATGTTTGTCGCCATTCCGACCGCAATACCGGCAGCCCCGTTTACGAGCAGATTCGGAAATCTCGAAGGCATAACGGCAGGCTCTCTTTCTGAACCGTCATAGTTATCTTGATAGTCAATCGTGTCTTTCGTAATGTCACGCAGAATTTCCATTGCGATTTTTGACATTCTCGCTTCTGTGTAACGCATCGCGGCCGCTGAGTCGCCGTCAACCGAACCGAAGTTGCCGTGTCCGTCAACAAGCATGTAGCGGTAGTTAAAATCCTGCGCCATTCTGACCATTGATTCGTAAACCGCTGAGTCACCGTGCGGGTGGTACTTACCGATAACTTCACCGACGATACGGGCAGATTTTTTATATGGTTTGTCACTGGTCATGCCTAAATCATTCATTGCGTACAAAATCCGTCTGTGAACCGGCTTCAGACCGTCACGCACATCCGGAAGCGCCCGGGATACGATAACGCTCATTGCATAGTCCAAGAAGGATGTCCGCATTTCCTGACTGATATTGACTTCACGTACTTGTGGTGTGTTTTGTTCACTCATTAAAAAAACCTCCCTGAAGTATCACATGAAATAATGTGGGAGTAGATTGTCCATTATGATCTTCAATACGATTTCACTATTCTCCATTATATCAATAAACTTGTGTTTATACACATTAATTTAGTAGAATATACGGGTTTTGCGGGTTTTCAGAGGCTTTAGAAGCCGCTTTGAGAAAAAAGCCTTATTTCTTAACGAAAATAAGGCTTTCTTGGTTAAATATCAAGATTTTTCACGTATCTGGCGTTTGCTTCTATGAAGTTTCTCCGCGGTTCTACTTTGTCACCCATCAGCATTTCAAAAGTCTCGTCAGCGTCCATTGCATCTTCAAGATTGACTTGCAGAAGCGTTCTGGTCGCAGGGTCCATTGTCGTTTCCCAAAGCTGAGTCGCGTTCATTTCTCCAAGACCTTTATAACGCTGGAGGCCGGGCTTAGGTGATTGCGGAAGCTCTTTTAACAGCTCATCAAGCTGCTTATCGTTATAAGCGTATTCCACCCGTTTTCCCTGCTGCACTTTATAAAGCGGCGGCTGGGCAATGTAGACATAGCCGTTTTCGATGATTTCCCGCATGTATCTGTAGAAGAACGTTAATAAAAGCGTTCTGATATGGGCGCCGTCAACATCGGCATCCGTCATGATGACCACTTTATGATAACGCGCTTTTTCAAGATTAAAATCTTCTCCGATCCCTGTTCCGAGGGCCGTGATCATTGATCTGACCTCATTGTTTGAGAGAATCTTATCAAGTCTGGCTTTCTCAACGTTCAGAATCTTACCGCGCAGCGGCAGAATGGCTTGGAAATGACGGTCCCGTCCCTGTTTCGCTGATCCGCCCGCAGAGTCACCCTCTACGATATACAGCTCGGAAATGCTCGGATCTTTAGAAGAACAGTCCGCCAGTTTGCCCGGCAGATTGGAAATCTCAAGCGCACTTTTGCGCCGGGTCAATTCCCGTGCTTTTTTCGCTGCCATCCGCGCTCTTGCGGCCATTAAACCTTTTTCAACGATTTTGCGGGCTGAGTCCGGATTTTCAAGAAGGAATGTTTCCAGCGCAGAAGAAAACAGCGTATCAGTGATCGTTCTCGCTTCGGAGTTGCCGAGCTTGGTTTTCGTCTGCCCTTCGAATTGCGGATCAGGGTGCTTAATTGAAATAATGGCAGTCAGCCCTTCTCTCACATCATCCCCGCTTAAATTCGGATCATTTTCTTTGAAAATCCCTTTTCTTCTTGCATAGTCGTTTATGACACGGGTCAGACCGGTTTTAAATCCGGCCTCGTGCGTGCCGCCTTCGTATGTGTTGATATTATTTGTGAAAGAATAAATATTGCTTGTATAGCTGTCGTTGTATTGCAATGCAACTTCAACCGTTATGCCGTCTTTCTCGCCTTCGATATAAATCGGCTCTTCATGAACGACTTCTTTGGAACGGTTTAAGTACTCAACATAGCTTTTGATTCCGCCTTCGTAGTGGTACTCGTTTTTCCGTTCTTGTCCTTCACGTTTGTCTTCAATCGTGATGTTTACGCCTTTTGTCAGGAAGGCCAATTCCCGGACACGGTTTGAAAGCAGATCATAGTCATATACGGTTGTTTCTTTGAAAATTTCCGGATCCGGAACGAAGTGCGTAATCGTTCCGGTCTTATCAGTTTCGCCGATCACTTCAAGATCGGCCACAGGTACACCGCGCTCGTACGCCTGATAGTGGATTTTCCCGTCACGATGAACCGTAACGTCAAGAGTGGTCGACAAGGCGTTTACGACGGACGCCCCTACACCGTGAAGACCGCCGGATACTTTATATCCGCTTCCGTCAAATTTACCGCCGGCGTGGAGAACGGTCATGATGACTTCAACCGCAGGGCGGCCCATCTTCTCCTGGATACCGACCGGAATTCCGCGCCCGTTGTCCTTAACGGTAATGCTGTTATCTTTTTCAATCTCGATGTTAATATCTGTACAATAACCGGCCAGGGCTTCGTCAATACTGTTGTCGACGATTTCCCACACCAAATGGTGAAGGCCTTTGCTGTTAGTTGATCCGATGTACATCCCCGGTCTCTTTCGAACAGCTTCCAAACCTTCTAATACCTGTATCTGATTCTCATCATAACTATTTTGCTGCTGTTCCATAGCCATGCACATTCACCTACACTTTTCTTAAACGATAATATATTCATTGTAAAGATCCGCTAAGAATCTATTTCTAACATAAATTGCGCACGTTTCTTCAGTGTGCCGGAAGATAAGGGAGAGTAATATATATTCTCAGTCGTGACTACGATAGACTTTGGCGTGCCGTTTACGGACGGCACTACTTTTTCTTTCTGTCTGTCCAGAAATTCTTCAACGATCGGCGATACATTGACCTTGCAGTCAAAAATGCCGACAATATCGCGGGTTGAAACGACAAAGTCGTCACCTAAATGAATATACAATCGCTCACCTCATTTCTTCACTTCACTAACGTACCGTTTTCCACACGGAACATTCCTGCTTGATGTAAGGTATCGTGGTCAATGCCATCCACGCTCGTCGTGGTGACAAATGTCTGCACACGGCCTTGGATCGTATGAAGCAAATGGGACTGCCGGTAATCATCCAGCTCGCTTAGTACATCATCCAAAAGTAAAATGGGGTATTCTCCGATTTCTTCATGAATCAAATCTATTTCAGCCAGCTTCAGAGACAAAGCCGTCGTACGCTGCTGTCCCTGCGAACCGTAAGTCTGCACATCGCGTCCGTTCACATAAAAAAGGACATCATCCCGATGCGGTCCGAATAATGTGACGCCTCGTTCTATTTCTTTTTCTTTTAATTTCGAAAAAGACTCCTGGTAGCTGTTACCTATTTTCGACAAATCTTTAGGATCTGATACATCAAGCGCCGTGTGATACTTAAGCGTCAGTTCTTCAAGTCCCCGGGAAATGCCGGAATGGATCGGCTGCGCCCATTTTTCAAGCTGCGCCGTAAACTGCAGACGTTTGGCGACAACCTTTGCGGCTGCTTCAATCAGCTGATCAGTGAGAACGTCAAGCATGGTCCGGTCAGTCTGTTTCCGGCTTTGCAGCTGTTTCAGAAAATGATTCCGCTGTGAAAGGATTTTTTGATAAAGAGATAAATCATACAGATAAACGGCAGAAACCTGCCCGATCTCCATATCGAGAAATCTTCTCCTCACCTGAGGGCTTCCTTTGACGAGATTTAAATCCTCAGGGGCAAACATAATGGTGTTCAGCGCTCCGACATACTGACTGAGTTTTTGCTGCTCTATATGATTGACCTTGCCCTTTTTACCTTTTTTGGAGATGACAAGCTGCATCGGGATGTCCCCGTTGCGCTTCATCACTCTTCCTTCTATTTTAGCATAGTCTTCGTCCCACCGTATAAGTTCTTTGTCATTTGAGGTGCGGTGTGATTTTGCCATCGAAAGGACATAGATGGCTTCCATCAGATTGGTTTTGCCTTGGGCATTTTCCCCGATGATCACATTCACCTTGTTTTCGAATTGAAGCTCAGCGCGCTCATAATTACGGTAGGATGTTAATTCTAAATTTTGGATATACAACCGCTGTCACCCGCTTTAATTGACGACTTGAAATGAACCAAATCCTTCAATCGCGACCACGTCTCCAACGTAAAGCTTTCTGCCGCGGCGATTGTCAGGTTCATTGTTGACAGTCACCTCATGCTCGCTCAGAAACCACTTCGCCATGCCGCCGGACTGAATCACATCGGCTAATTTTAAAAACTGGCCAAGCGTAATCATTTCTGTATCAATCGAAATCGGATTTGCCATAATATCGACCTCTTTCAAATATCACTAATATCTAATTGTACTAAAAAATCCTGAAATAAGGAAAGGGAAAACTTGAGGGAGCGGCTGATGAATAGAAAAGCTGCCGAACTAAGCCGGCAGCACATTCTGTTTGATTAATACGTTCTGACCGGAAGGATGAGCTGAACGATGGTCTCATCATTCGGCGTACGGATAAGAAACGGTCTCATCGCTCCCGTAAAGCTGATGCGGATGTCCGCTCCTTCAAGTACTTTCAGTGCGTCCATCATATATTTTGGACTGAATGAAATATTTAATTCCTCGCCGTCAATCTTGTCAGCCAGCACAGCTTCGACCACTTTCCCGATTTCCGGAGAATTTGATGAAATCTCAAGCGAATCCGCCGGTTTGGCAGAAAGTTTTACAACGTTGTTGCGGCCTTCTCTCGCCAATAAAGAAGCACGGTCTATCGCCTGTAAAAATTCCTTCGTGTTCACGACGATTTCCGTTTTGCTTTCCTGCGGAATTAAGCTGGTCGTGTCCGGATAGTTTCCGTCAAGCAATCTTGAGAAGAACAATACGTTTTTCGCTTTGAACAGAACTTGGGTTTCTGTAATGACGATATCCACCAGCTCTTGGTTGTCATCAAGAATTTTACTCAGCTCGGTTAAGCTTTTCCCGGGAATGACGACGTTATAAGAGCTGTCTTCCGGAATATCAAGCTTCGCCTTTCTTAAAGCGAGTCGGTGGCTATCCGTGGCAGTGCATAATAATTCACCGTTTTCAACTTTCCAGTTTACACCTGTCAAGATAGGGCGTGTTTCTGAGGCGGACACAGCGAACACGGTTTGGCGGATCAGGTTTTTCAAAAGATCCGTCGGAATCTGAATGGCGTGATGCTCTTCGATTTGCGGTAGATGCGGATATTCATCTGCATCAAGGCCGTTTAAATTAAATTCGGCTTTTCCGGAACGGATAATCGTTAAATATTGATTTTGAACTTCGATTTCAACAGTCGCCATCGGCAGTTTTTTAACGATTTCACTGAAGAAACGCGCTTGCAGCACGATACTTCCCGGCTGATCGATCGTCACGATTTCTTTATCATCTTCTTCTTTCGGAATGAATGACTCGATTGAAATATCAGAGTCACTTCCTGTGAAAGATACTCCTTCATCTGAGGCGACGATCTTAATACCGGTGAGAATGGGAATTGTGGTTCTGGATGAAACGGCTTTTAGAACGTCTTGTACACTTTCGACTAACCGATCTTTTTGAATCGTAAATTTCATGTTTATCCTCCTAACGGATAATATAATTAATATATTTTAAAAATAGCAGTAGTAATAGTAGGGCCTGTGGATTTGTGGATAAGTTGTGAAAAAGACAGGAAACACAGCCTATCCACATGTGGACAGACTGTGTATGGCTATGAAAAAGTTATTCACACTTTCCCCGATTCATCCGAGGACACTATTATTTAAGCAGTTCTTTTATTTCTTTCACCTGCTGCTGAAGCTGCTCGTCATCAATCAGCAGTTTTGAAATCTTTTCGTGGGCGTGAATGACGGTTGTATGGTCTCTCCCGCCAAATTCTTCACCGATTTTAGGTAAAGAAGAATCCGTCATTTCTCTTGAAAGATACATCGCAATTTGTCTTGGGAAAGCCACGGATTTCGTACGCTTTTTCGCTTTGAAATCTTCAAGCTTAATGTTGAACTGCTGTCCGACAATCCGCTGAATCTCTTTTATCGTAATGACCTTCGGCTTAGAAGACGGAATAATATCTTTCAATGCTTCTGCTGCCAGGTCTGCGTTAATGTCTTTATTGATTAAGGATGAATAGGCGACAACCCGGATTAATGCCCCTTCCAGTTCGCGGATGTTGCTGTCAATCTGATTCGCGATGTAAAGCATGACCTCGTTCGGAATATCAAGGCCCTCCGCCTTCGCTTTCTTTCTCAGAATGGCAATCCGCGTTTCCAGATCCGGCGGTGTGATATCTGTAATCAATCCCCATTCGAACCGCGAACGCAGGCGGTCTTCAAGGGTCGGGATCTCTTTCGGCGGTCTGTCACTGGAAATCACGATTTGTTTGCTTTCTTCATGAAGCGTGTTGAATGTATGGAAAAACTCTTCCTGTGTTTGTTCTTTTCCGGCTAAAAATTGAATATCATCTATCAAAAGTACATCAACGTTCCGGTAGCGGTTGCGGAAATCAACGGCTTTATTATCGCGGATTGAGTTGATGAATTCATTTGTGAATTTTTCAGAAGACAGGTACACCACTTTGGCTGAAGGATTATGATCAATGACATAATGGCCGATCGCGTGCATTAAGTGGGTTTTTCCTAAGCCGACTCCCCCGTATATAAATAAAGGGTTGTATGCTTTAGCGGGTGCTTCCGCCACAGCCAGTGATGCTGCATGGGCGAATCGGTTTCCCGATCCGATGACGAATGTGTCGAATGTATATTTCGGGTTAAGCATGCTTTGGGGAAAATCAGACGGTTCCTCTTTTGCCGCTTTTTTCACTTGCGGTTTCGGCAAAAAGTCTTCTTCGTCCTGATTTTGAGGAATGACAAATTTGACGCTCAATTCTTCCCCGGTTAATTCATATATGGTATCTGCAATGAGATGTAAGTACCTGGACTCCAGCCAGTCTCTGGCAAATTCATTGGGAGCGGTGATGGTTAAGGTATCTCCTTGCAGCGAATGGGCTTTCGTCGACTTCATCCAAGTTTCGAAACTCGGTTTGCTTAGCTTTTTCTCAATTTGAGCTAGAGCTTGATTCCAAAGATCCAATATATTCTCCATTATCCGGCACAGCCCTCCTTTTCTTTAAAAATCAGCGCCCTTCCCCTGTTATAGAACACAAAAAAAGAGCATATGGCTCTGACCATTCGTACACACGAAATGTTGAAAACATATAGTATAGTAGAAAAATAGCTTTTCGACAAATTCCACAAGTTGTGGACAACAATCTACACAAGCTGTGTGAAAACAATCCACAACTTATCCACAAATTGTGGATAAAGAGAATGGACTGGATAAGTAATTAAGAGTTAAAACACAAATATAATATCAAATTAAGCGAGGACTTGCAATGGTTCTCGTAATCTTATCCACAAACCTGACAACTTGTTGAAAAATCTTTGTCCACAGGAGTTAGCAATGTGAAAATGTTGTCGATAACGATTGTGGATATTAAAAAAAGACCGAAAAATTATCCACATGTCGTTTTTTCGGGGGAGCGCGGCTTTTTTTGTACGTTAAAAAAAGGAATATGAAAAATAAGGTTTCTAATCTGGTTAAGGTATGTTATCCTATTATGGTTGTAAGAAATAAAAGCACTGCTGAAGTTGACAATGAATAGGCAGCACAAATATAATAAGTAAGACTGTCTTTAACAGCTATTCCTCGAGGGAGGTGTCATAAATGAAAAGAACATTCCAACCGAATAACCGTAAACGCAGTAAAGTTCATGGCTTCAGAAGCCGTATGAGTTCAAAAAACGGTCGTCTAGTATTAGCACGCCGTCGCCGCAAAGGCAGAAAAGTATTATCAGCTTAGGCCACTGAATAATGTCAGTGGTCTTTTTTCACATTAAGAGAAAAGAGATGTCATGCGTCGCCCGGTACTGGAGAAATTTCTTCAGTATTCCGGCGGCCCGTTTTTTTTAGATAGAAATAAAAGTTTCTGCGAGTGAATATCGGAGTGAATTAAAGTGAAGAAGCGAAATCGGTTAAAGAAAAATGAAGATTTTCAAAAAGTGTTTAAACGCGGAACGTCTATGGCAAACCGCCAGTTCGTGCTGTATACGCTTGATCAGCCGAAACAGGAAGAGCTCCGGGTAGGGCTTTCTGTCAGTAAAAAAATCGGCAATGCCGTCGTGCGCAATCGGGTGAAGCGGTTAATCAGACAGGCGGTTCAGGAGGAAAAAGAGCTGCTCAAGCCGAAAGATTTTATTATTATCGCAAGAAAACCCGCCGGCGACCTCAGTTTTGAAGAAACGAAAAAGAGTCTGCAGCACTTATTCAGAAAAACCTCATTATATAAGAAATCTTCGTCAAAATAGCTCATATTTTGTTTTCTTCACGTTTTTAAAAGCGCTTCCTTTTATTTGGCGAAAAATGAACGCCATTTGAAACTGAAAGATGCTAAAATACATACAAGGTTTATAAAGATTGGTATAGGAGGACACGTTCTTGAAAAGGAGAATATGGTTACTACTGAGTATGGTCGGTATGCTCGTGCTGCTGGCCGGGTGCTCGAGTGTGAAAGAGCCGATTACGGCGAATAGTCCGCATTTCTGGGACAAATATGTTGTGTATCCATTGTCAGAAGTCATTACGTACGTAGCGAAACTGACGGGCGATAACTATGGTTTATCGATCATCATCGTTACGATTTTAATTCGTCTGCTGATTCTGCCGCTGATGATCAAGCAGCTTCGAAGCTCAAAAGCGATGCAGGCGCTGCAGCCTGAAATGCAAAAGCTCAGAGAAAAATACAGCTCTAAAGATCAAAAAACGCAGCAGAAGCTTCAGCAGGAAACAATGGCCCTGTTTTCAAAGCACGGGGTAAACCCGCTGGCGGGATGTTTCCCGATCCTGATTCAAATGCCGATTTTGATCGGATTCTACCACGCCATTATGCGTACGCAAGCCATTTCACAGCACAGCTTTTTATGGTTTGATTTAGGAGAGAAGGATCCTTACTATATTCTTCCTATCGTTGCCGGTGTGGCCACTTTTGTCCAGCAGAAGCTGATGATGGCGGGAAATCCGACTCAGAATCCTCAAATGGCAATGATGGTATGGATTATGCCGATCATGATCATCGTATTTGCGATCAACTTCCCGAGCGCGCTTTCTCTGTATTGGGTAGTCGGAAACCTGTTTATGATTGCTCAGACATTCCTTATTAAAGGACCTGACATTAAACACGATCCGGAAACGCAGAAAGCCGGAGGAAAGAAAAAGTGAAGAAGGTGACTGCTGCGGGACGGAATGTCGAAGAAGCAGTTCAATCAGGCCTTCAGGAACTTCAACTGACGAAAGATCAAGTAGAAATAACAGTGGTGCAAGAAGAATATAAAGGGTTTTTGGGTATTTTCGGAAAAAAGAATGCGATCGTAGAACTTGAAGAGAAAAGAAATCCTGTTCAGGAAGCGAAAGCGTATTTAGAAGAAATCATCCATTCTATTGCCGGGCCTTCTGAGATTGTTACGGAAGAAAACAAGAAAACAGTCTGTTTTCACATTAAAGGTGAAAAAGCGGCGCTGCTTATTGGCAAAAGAGGACAAACACTCAATGCATTGGAAACATTGACGCAGCTTGTTTTGAACCGCGGCTCCGGCCAGTATCGCCAAGCCGTTGTCGACGCTGAGAATTATCGGCGGAAAAGAAGAGAAATTCTGGATCAGCTGGCAAACAGGCTGGCCAAGCAAGTGTCGAAAACGAAAAAAGATGTGCATTTAGAACCGATGCCGTCAGGTGAAAGAAAAATCATCCATGACGCGCTGTCAAAGCATCCAAATATCAAAACGTTTTCTACTGGCGAAGGCCGATACCGCCATCTCGTTATTTCCCATAAAGATAGCAGAAAACCGAAGTCCGGGTAAAATCGGAACTTCGGTTTTTTTATTGGTAAAAATGGCTCTATTCCTGAGCAGAATCGCATTTTTTGCGTTTAAGTTTTTTCTTTTTCGGTCTATGCTGTTGATAAAAAAGGTTTTAGGAAATAAAATTAATTGTTATTCACATGTGGATAAGTTAAAGTAATAAGGGATGAATTTCTGCCTTTGTGGATAACGTATCTTCCACTTCAAACCAAACTATGTTATCTTTTAATTTTGGCGTAAATAAAATTTTTTATATAGATGGAAACAGAGATAAAGAGAGGTGAACAGCATGGATACAATTGCAGCGATTTCAACTCCGATGGGTGAAGGCGCGATTGCGATCGTTCGGCTGAGCGGCCCGGAAGCCGTAAAGATCGCCGACAAAATGTACAAGGGTCCGAAAGGCAAAACGCTCAGTTCGGCAGAATCGCATACCATTCATTACGGGCATATCGCGGACAGTACGACGGGACGGATTATTGAGGAAGTCATGGTGTCTGTTTTAAGAGCGCCCAGGACATTCACAAGGGAAGATGTCATAGAAATCAACTGTCACGGGGGTATTGTGACGGTTAATCAGGTGCTCCAGCTTGCTTTAAGAGAAGGTGCGAGACTGGCAGAACCCGGTGAGTTTACGAAGCGCGCATTTTTAAACGGACGGATTGACCTTTCACAGGCGGAAGCGGTGATGGATCTGATCAGGGCCAAAACGGACCGTGCCATGAATGTCGCCATGAACCAGATGGAAGGACGGCTTTCCGCGCTTGTCCGCCGTCTGCGTGATGAGTTGTTAGAAACACTTGCCCATGTTGAGGTGAATATAGATTATCCGGAATATGATGACGTCGAAGAAATGACGCATCAGCTTTTAGTGGAGAAGGCAAGCGGCGTGAAGAAAGAAATCGAGGCGCTGCTCCGTACGTCTGAGCAGGGGAAAATTTTGCGTGAGGGACTGTCTACCGTGATCATCGGCCGTCCGAACGTCGGGAAATCCTCTCTGCTTAACAGCCTTGTCCATGAAACGAAGGCGATCGTAACCGATATTCCGGGAACGACGCGTGATGTGATTGAGGAATATGTCAATGTGCGAGGCGTGCCGCTTCGGCTTGTCGATACCGCCGGAATCCGTGAGACAGAAGACATCGTCGAAAGAATCGGTGTGGAACGGTCACGGCAGGTTCTGAAGGAAGCGGATCTCATTTTGCTTGTGCTTAACCACAGCGAAGCGCTTTCTGAAGAAGATGTTAAATTGTTTGAAGCGGTTGAGGGAATGGACGTCATTGTCATTATGAATAAGACGGACCTTGAGGCTAAGATTGACGCTGAGCGCGTCAAGGAACTGGCGAAAGGCCGGTCTGTCGTCACGACCTCATTGCTGAAAGAAGAAGGCATTCAAGATTTAGAGGAAGCGATTCAGTCGCTATTTTATACAGGAGCGATCGAAAGCGGAGATCTCACCTATGTCAGCAACACCCGTCATATCTCGATTCTGCATCAGGCCAAGCAAGCGATTGATGATGCGCTGAACGGAATTGAACAGGATGTTCCGATTGATATGGTGCAAATTGATTTGACAAGGTGCTGGGAACTGCTGGGCGAAATCATCGGTGATGCCGTCCACGAAAGCTTAATTGATCAGCTCTTTTCACAATTTTGTTTAGGTAAATAAAAAGGAGGAAAAAACCATGGGGTATGAAGCAGGCCAATACGACGTGATTGTCATCGGCGCCGGGCATGCCGGTGTTGAGGCTGCCCTCGCATCCGCGCGCCAGGGAGCCAAAACGCTTGTTTTGACGATTAATCTTGATATGGTTGCGTTTATGCCATGTAATCCGTCTGTCGGCGGCCCCGCGAAAGGGATTGTCGTCCGCGAAATTGACGCGCTCGGCGGAGAAATGGCTAGAAATATAGATAAAACTCATATTCAAATGAGAATGCTGAATACAGGAAAAGGTCCGGCCGTACGGGCGCTGCGTGCGCAGGCGGATAAATTCCAATATCAGCACGAAATGAAGCATACGCTGGAAAAAACACCGAATTTGACACTTCTTCAAGGGATTGCCGAGCGTTTAATCATTGAAGACGGAGAGTGCCGCGGTGTCATTACGCAAACCGGTGCTGAATACAAGGCAAAAACGGTCGTGCTGACCACCGGAACGTATTTAAGAGGGCGGATCATTCTCGGTGATCTGTCTTACTCAAGCGGTCCGAATAACCAGCAGCCGTCTATTAAACTTTCTGAGCACTTAGAGGAGCTCGGTTTTGATCTCGTCCGTTTTAAAACGGGCACGCCTCCTCGTGTCTCAAGCGATTCCATTGATTACAGCAAAACAGAAATCCAGCCGGGGGACCCGGTTCCGCGCGCTTTCTCATATGAAACGGTTGAATACATTACCGATCAGCTGCCTTGCTGGCTGACTTACACGAGTCCTGAGACTCATGAGATCATCGACAGCAACCTGCATCGTTCGCCGATGTATTCCGGTATGATTAAAGGAACGGGACCGAGATACTGCCCTTCGATTGAAGATAAAGTCGTTCGGTTTAATGATAAACCGCGTCATCAGATTTTTCTTGAGCCGGAAGGCAGAAATACGCAGGAAGTATACGTTCAAGGTCTATCCACGAGTCTTCCTGAGGACGTGCAGCAGCGGATGCTGGCGACCATTCCGGGACTGGAAAAGGTGCAGATGATGAGAGCGGGATACGCGATTGAGTATGACGCGATTGTACCGACACAGCTCTGGCCTACACTGGAGACGAAAAAAATCCCTAACCTGTACACAGCCGGTCAAATTAACGGTACATCAGGTTATGAGGAAGCTGCCGGGCAAGGAATTATGGCAGGGATCAACGCAGGGCGTAAAGCGCTTGGAAAAGAAGAAGTGATCCTCAGCCGTTCCGATGCTTATATCGGTGTATTGATTGATGATTTGGTAACGAAAGGAACCAATGAACCGTACCGTCTGCTGACTTCACGGGCGGAATACAGACTGCTGCTCCGTCACGATAACGCGGATCTTCGTCTGACGGAAATCGGCCATGAGATCGGCTTGATTTCTGATGAGCGCTATGAAGCGTTTGAGAAGAAAAAAGCGGCGATCGAGGCAGAGAAAAAACGTCTCTGGTCTGTTATTATCAAGCCGTCTCCTGAGAATCAGGAATATATCCGTTCACTCGGCGGAAGCGAGCTGAAAGACGGAGTGCGCGGCACAGATTTAATGAAACGTCCGGAAATGAACTATGAAACAGTGACAAAACTTGCACCTGCAGATTCTCCGGTTCCGCAAGATGTGGCGGAACAAGTGGAAATCCAAGTGAAATATGAAGGATATATCGAAAAATCCTTGCAGCAAGTGGAAAAGCTGAAGAAAATGGAAAACAAAAAAATCCCTGATCGGATTGATTATGACGCCATTAAAGGAATTGCTACTGAAGCCCGTCAAAAGCTGAAAGAAGTGCGTCCTTTATCAGTTGCTCAAGCGTCCCGTATTTCCGGCGTCAATCCGGCAGATATTTCAATCCTGTTGGTATACCTGGAGCAGGGCCGTATTGCCAAGGTAGCTGAATAGAAAGGATGACGGCATGAATATAGAGGAATTTACATCCAGTTTAGCGGAGAAAGGGATTTCCCTTTCTGACCGCCAGCTGGAGCAATTCGAGTTGTATTACCGGATGCTCGTGGAATGGAACGAAAAAATGAATCTGACATCCATCACTGAGAAAAAGGAAGTTTATCTCAAGCATTTTTATGATTCGATAACGGCGGCATTTTATATTGATTTTGAAAAGGTCACCACTCTTTGTGATGTCGGCGCCGGCGCCGGTTTTCCAAGCCTGCCCGTCAAAATCTGCTTCCCGCATCTGCATGTCACCATCGTCGATTCACTGAATAAGCGGATTACGTTTTTGGAAACTCTCTCTGATGCTTTACAATTAGAGCATACGACATTTGTCCATGACAGAGCGGAGACATTCGGACAGCGGAAAGACGTCCGGGAAAGCTTCGATCTCGTGACGGCCCGTGCGGTGGCGCGTCTGTCAGTCCTGAGTGAGCTTTGTCTGCCGCTGGCCAAGAAAAACGGTATATTTGCGGCACTAAAAGCTGCAGCCGCTGATGAAGAGCTGAAAGCGGGGCAAAAGGCGATTAAAGTATTGGGAGGAGAGCTTGAACAAGTTCATTCCTTTACACTTCCCGTTGAAGAAAGTGAACGGAACATTATGATCATTCGCAAGACGAAAAGCACTCCGAAAAAATATCCGAGAAAACCGGGTACTCCAAATAAATCGCCAATTGAAGGGTAATTTAGACAGCCTGATGTGACAATTCCATCATATTTTCTGCAAAATTGATGAAGATACAGCAGGAAAAACCATGAGAAAATAGAATTATAAAAATGGCAGTTTTTAAAGGTGGTGTAGGTACATGAAGCATTCATTCTCTCGTTTCTTCGGGTTTGGTGAGAAGGAAGAGGAACCGGAGATAGCTGAGCATGATACAAACAAAGAAGAGATACTCGAAATACCGGTACATGCTATCGTTCCCAACCGTTTTCAGCCACGCACCATTTTCTCAGATGAAAAAATCAAAGAGTTAGCAATGACTATCCATACACACGGCATCATTCAGCCGATTGTTGTCAGACATACAGAAGATGAAGGACAATATGAGCTCATTGCGGGTGAAAGGCGCTGGAGAGCGGTACAGACGCTTGAATGGGAGAAGATTCCCGCAATTATTAAAGATTTTTCTGATACTGAAACAGCATCTGTCGCTTTGATTGAAAACCTGCAAAGGGAAGAATTGTCCTCCATTGAGGAAGCTCATGCGTACGCAAGGCTGTTAGAACTTCATGATTTAACACAGGAAGCCTTGGCGCAGCGCTTAGGAAAAGGCCAGTCAACGATTGCGAACAAGCTCCGATTGTTAAAGCTCCCGGAACCCGTCCAGGATGCGATTATGGAGAAAAAAATTACGGAACGTCATGCAAGAGCACTGATTCCGCTCAAACAGCCGGAGTTCCAGGTCACATTGCTTGCGGAAATCATTGAGAAAAGCTTAAACGTCAAGCAGACGGAAGACAGAGTGGTGAAAATGCTTGAACAGAATAAGCAGAAACCAAAGCCGAGACGCAAAGCGTTCAGCAGGGATACAAGAATTGCGATGAATACGATTCGTCAGTCACTGTCCATGGTGGAAGACAGCGGCGTCAGGCTGAACACTGAAGAAGAAGAATTCGAAGAGTACATCCAGCTTACCATTCGGATACCTAAATAAAAACTCTCCTGATCAGCAGGGGAGTTTTTATTTTAATCAAAAAATTATTTTGAGATAATGATAGATTTATTGTGCACTATACATTATATATGTAAAATTTTATCTTTTTGTGTCGTGAATTGTCTTTTTACAGTCAAAAAAGTCACTTTATCGGAGAACTTATATTAGAAAGTGTCTTTTTCGTTTACATTTTTTTCACTTGCTGATAAACAAATTATGAAAAAAATAAAACGCTTTACTCTTTTTTTGATAAGATAGAAACAAGACAGTACATGTTCATGTGAAGGTAGGTGACATCGTGGGAAAAATCATAGCAATTACGAACCAAAAAGGCGGAGTCGGGAAGACGACGACTTCTGTTAATCTGGGGGCTTGCTTGGCTTACATAGGTAAAAGGGTTCTTCTTGTTGATATTGATCCGCAGGGCAATGCAACGAGCGGATTAGGGATTGAAAAAGCCGATGTGGATCATTGTGTGTACGACATTTTAGTAGATGATGCAGATGTTACAGATATTATTAAACCGACTTCAGTAGAGAACTTAGATGTCATTCCGGCCACGATCCAGCTTGCGGGAGCGGAAATCGAATTGGTTCCGACGATCTCACGGGAGGTCAGGCTGAAAAGAGCATTAGAATCTGTGAAACAAAATTACGATTACATGATTATTGATTGTCCTCCGTCTCTCGGGTTATTAACGATTAATGCGCTTACCGCTTCAGATTCAGTCGTTATCCCGGTTCAGTGCGAATACTACGCTCTTGAAGGATTGAGTCAATTATTAAATACAGTTCGGCTTGTGCAAAAACATTTAAATACCGACTTAATGATAGAAGGAGTGCTTCTGACGATGCTTGATGCCAGAACGAATCTCGGCATTCAAGTGATAGAAGAGGTAAAGAAATACTTTAGAGATAAAGTGTATCAAACCATTATTCCTCGCAATGTCCGTTTAAGTGAGGCGCCGAGTCACGGCAAGCCGATCATATTATACGATCCGCGTTCGAGAGGTGCGGAAGTATATTTAGATTTAGCAAAGGAAGTGGCAGCGAATGGCTAAAGGCGGGCTCGGAAAAGGGATTAACGCGTTGTTTAATCAGGTTGATTTGTCTGAAGAGACAGTGGAAGAGATTAAAATCAGTGATTTACGCCCCAATCCTTATCAGCCAAGAAAACAATTTGACGATGAGTCATTAGCTGAACTGAAGGAGTCCATCATTCAGCATGGCATTCTTCAGCCCATTATCGTGAGAAAATCATTGAAGGGCTATGATATTGTAGCAGGCGAACGCCGTTACCGCGCCGCAAAACTTGCCGGTAAAGAGACAGTGCCGGCTATCGTGCGGGATTTATCTGAATCGCTGATGCGGGAAATCGCTCTTTTGGAAAACCTTCAGCGTGAAGATTTATCACCGCTTGAAGAAGCTCTGGCATATGACTCACTGCTGAAGCATTTGGACTTAACCCAGGAACAGCTCGCTAAACGGCTCGGGAAAAGCAGGCCTCATATTGCCAACCATTTAAGACTGCTGACGCTGCCGGAAAGCATCCAGAACCTCATTGCAGAAGGTACGTTATCCATGGGACACGGCAGAACCTTGCTTGGTTTGAAAAATAAAAACAAGCTTGAACCGCTTGTGAAGAAAGTGGTTGAAGAACAGCTGAACGTCCGTCAGCTTGAGCAGCTGATTCAGCAGTTAAACAACAATGTTCCACGTGAAACAAAGAAAAAAGAACCTGTTCAAGATGTTGTGTTAAAAGAGCGGGAATCGTATTTGCAAAATTACTTCGGAACAACAGTCAATATTAAGAGACAAAAGAAAAAAGGGAAGATTGAGATTGAGTTTTTCTCAAATGAAGATCTTGAACGTATCCTGGAACTATTGTCCGAGAGAGAAGCGTAAAAACCATCTTTGTTTAAAAGATGGTTTTTTATATACGTCTTGTCAGCTTATGAAACGGACTGAGCCGTTCCTGCCGGCCTTCTGATTTATCTGTCAGCTGTAACCCCTCTGCTAAAACATTTGCCATGCTCATAACAAGATGAAGCCTCGTATTCTGCAGGACAAAATACTCCATAAACCCGCTGACATTGACGATTCCATTGATATGGACGTCACCGATTTCAGGAAGATCTTTTTGAACACCTGCTCCGGGCTTCAGCGGCCCATCGCCGATTTGAAATGAGCCTACGCTTTTGACGCGGCCTAAACAAGCATCAACCGCTATAATAAACGGATTTTTATGTAGATGTTGAATATCTTTCAGCTTGTCTTTCATATTGACGGCGTGAACAGGATCTGACAGCGTGCCGTAAACGTGCAATCTGCCTAAATTCATTTTTTCTAACTTTGTTCCTACGAGCGGACCTAATGAATCTCCGGTCGACCGATCTGTACCGATACACACGGTGACTAACGGTCTGCCGGCTGCTTTACGTAAAGATGAAGTAAGGATCGCTTGTATTTGATTCGCAGCAGAAGAATCCGTATGGGATACATATTGTTTTGCCCGTTCTTGAGAAAAAAGCCCGCCTTTTCGATTCATAAGGTTCACTTCCTTGTCATGTCATACGAGTATTACATTGTTGTTTTTGGTGATGTATGGTTGTTTACAGTATATCCAGCGCTGCCTTTTTTTATGCTTATGTCATGATCAGCATGCCGGTTGCTTGAAAAGAGCGGGATAGAAAAAAGAACCCAGAGCAGTTATTCTCTAAGTTCATGAAAGAAATAAGACCATTTGATCTACATCAACATATTGCTGATGATCTAATTTCAGCGCTCTTTTTTCTGTAGAGAAGAGGATAAATCCTAACTGAGCGCAGAGTTTTTTGCGGGTTCATTTGTTGAAGTAACAAAGAGATGGAGCTGTTCTGTGTCTTTCATCTTTTTTGCTTGGCTGATGGCTTCCGTCATTAAAGCTTATCCCGCGCCTGACCCTCGGTGTTTGGGGGAAATATACATAGAACCAATAACCGCAATGTGTCTTAGTTTAAACAGCGAATGCTTGGAGATCTTGAGGATTCCTATCAGTCTGTCTTGTTCAAAGGCGCCAAGCACGATGGCATTGCCGGCTTCAAGCCTGGCTTTGCATTTTTCGGACGGCCATTCTTTCTCCTCATCATAGCTGACGGCGAATGCGCCCGGGTGATCTTCTAAAGCTTTGAGCCTGATATCGGGTATCGCTTGCGGTTAAACGCCTGATGTCCATGATTTGAGCGCCTAACATAAATAAATTTTCTGAATAGTCAATCGTCGTTATCATACCATATTTGTCCCATTTGTATGAATGTTTGCCGCTGTCACTCAATATAGTAGCAATATGCGGAGATGATCAGAAATTTTATGAGGTGATGAGGGTGTGGAGAGCCGGGATGAAGTGGATGCTGCTCATATTAAGCAGCCAGATTGGGGCCGGGTATGCAAGCGGGCAGGAAATATGGCAGTTTTTCGGTGTCGAAAGCGGACTGGCTATTGTATTGTTTACAGTCATGTTTACGATTTCGGCTTATATTGTGTTGAAGATCAGCTATCGGGTTCAATCAACGCACTTTTTACCTGTGCTTGAGCATCTGATGGGGCCGGCTCTTGCTAAAGTCTATGATGTGCTTATTATGTTTTATTTGTTTTCAATGACGATGGTTATGATTGCCGGCGGCGGTGTGACACTGCAAATGTACAAGCTGCCGTTTTGGATCGGTATTTTTCTTCTTTGCATTGTGACCGTCGGTTTATTCTTTTGGGATATAAAAGGAATATTATCTCTGAATAGTATTTTGATACCGATTCTTGTAGCGGGGCTGTTATATGCATTGGTCTTTTTTCAGACAACCCATCATTACACGTGGACGATAGATTTGACCCGCCAGTATAATTGGCCGGCAAGCATTACCTTCACGTCCTTAAACATCCTTTCTGTTGTCGCTGTTCTTTCTTCAATCGGGAAAGATATGAAGGGACTGGGAGAAGCGAAAATCGCAAGCGTTGCAAGCGGGCTGATTTTCGGTATGATTTCATTTGTTTACAATGAAACGCTTGTACAGCTTTCAGGCAGTCTTACACAATATGAGATTCCTCTTTTCGCCGTCCTTGAAGGCGCTCCTTATCCGTTATTTCTTTGTATGGCCGCCGTGCTTTTTTTAGCCATCTATACGACAACGGTGACCGGTCTGTTCGGGCTGTCCAGCCGCATGCTTGCATTTGTGAAATTGCCGAGATGGATGCTCGTATCTCTTCTTTTAGCTGTGATGGTGCCTTTTACGACAATCGGTTTTTCAGATTTGATCGCCATTTTATATCCCATTTACGGGCTTTTAAGTCTTTATTTGCTGGTATGTCTTCTTCTTTACCCTATTTTAGGGAGATGGAAAAAAGTATAATGCTCATTTTGAGTGCGGCCGTTGCTCTTATCCTGTTTTTTTTTGTACAATAAATAAAGCAGTCTATGGAGAGAGGTGAAGGGTCTTGGCGGATAAAGACTTTGGCCTGAATGATATTGTTGAAATGAAGAAGCCGCACCCTTGCGGTGAAAACAGGTGGAAAATCATTCGGATGGGAATGGATATTCGGATCAAATGCACGGGTTGTTCCCACAGTGTCATGATTCCGAGAAGAGATTTTGAGAGAAAGCTGAAAAAAGTACTCGTCAAGCATGAGGAGCCTACATCATAAGGGCTGGCGCTCATGCTTTTTCATATAGAGGAGAGGAAGAGGCCCGATGAGCAAAGTGCATCAGTCAGCGTGCCCGCTGAATTGCTGGGACAGCTGCGGCTTTTTGGTGACAGTTGAGGATGGAAAGGTGACGAAAGTAGACGGAGACCCGAATCATCCCATTACGGAAGGGAAAATTTGCGGCCGGGGCAGAATGCTGGAGACGAAAACGAATGCGCCGGAACGGCTTCGTTTTCCTTTAAAAAAGAAAGACGGCGAATTTGTCCGCATTTCCTGGGAGCAGGCGTTAGATGAAATTGCTGAAAAAATGGCGGTGATTAAGGAGACGCTGGGCACTGCCGCAGTGCTGCACAGTCATGACTACGCCAATAACGGTCTTTTGAAGGCGCTCGACCAGCGTTTTTTCAATGGATACGGCGGTGTAACCGAGATTGCGGGCAGCATTTGCTGGGGTTCCGGCATTGAAGCGCAGCGCTGGGATTTCGGGCGTTCTTACGGGCATGGACCGCTTGATATTTATCACAGCAAGCATGTGATCGTATGGGGCAGAAACGTGTCCCGGACGAATATGCACCTCTATCATCATCTGCAGCAGGTGAAGAAAAAAGGAGCGACACTGACGGTCATTGATCCTATTTTTAACCCGACTGCAAAGCTTGCTGACCGGTATATATCCGTCAAACCCGGCATGGATGGCTGGCTTGCGGCGGGTGTTTTAAAAATATTATGCCAAACCGGCAGAACCGATTCTGATTTTATTCAAAAGCATTCGGTCGGTTTTGAGGAAATAGACAAGCTTCTGCAGACGATTTCTTTTGAGGAGATCATTGAGAAAACAGAAACGTCTTTAGAAGCGCTTGAATATCTTGCCGATTTATATGCTGACGGTCCCGCCTCCACTTTTATGGGTCTTGGGATGCAGAGATATAAAAACGGGGGCGGGACGATACGGTGGATTGACGCTTTAGCTGCGGCGAGCGGAAATGTCGGTATCAAAGGCGGCGGCGCAAACTTCGGAAATGTGCAAGTCGGTGAAAGCTTTGCAAAGGCCGAGCTCACTCGTCCTGATTTGAAGAAAAGTTCGAGAACGTTTTCGATGATGACTCAAGCTGAAGAGGCGCTGAATGCAGCCGACCCGCCGATTGAGATGATCATCGTGACGTGCGGCAATCCGCTGACACAGGTGCCGAATACAAAAAAAGTGAAGGAAGCGTTTGAAAAAACACCGGTCACAGTGGTCATTGATTCGGTCATGACCGATACGGCGAAGCTCTGTGACTATGTGCTGCCGACGGCCGTTGTTTTCGAAGAGGAAGATATTTATTATTCCAGCATGTATCATCACTATATTCAATATGGCAAGAAGCTTGCGGAACCGCAGGGAGAGGCAAAATCAGACCGCTGGATCTGGACGGAACTCGCAAAGCGTCTCGGATTCGGGGAGCTGTTTGATTACAGTACGGAAGATTTCTTAAAAATGGGGCTCTCTTCTTTGGAGAAAGAAGGAATCACCCTTGAGCAATTAAAGGAAAAAGGACATATGCCGCTTCCGGTTAAACAGGTTCCGTGGAGTGATTTTCAATTTTTAACCCCGAGCGGAAAATTTGAATTCGTCTCGTCACAGGCAGAAGAGAAAGGATACAGCGGCCTCCCTCAATTGGAGGTGCCGGAGGAGTCTGTTTATCACGACGCCGGACTGGCCGGGAAATATCCGTATACGCTGCTGTCCATTCACCCGCAGCGCTCCAATCATTCACAGCACGTGCCGTTTATTGAAAAGCTTCAGCAGATTCAGGTGGACCTGTCGCCGGATATCGCGGAAGAGCTTTCTCTTCAAGACGGAGATACGGCAGAGGTTTACAATGACCGCGGCCGTCTGCGCGGCAGGGTGAAAATCATGAAGCAGGCTCACCCGAAGACGGTGAATATAGATGAAGGCATGTGGGCGGCATTCGGAGGCTCCGTCAACATGCTCACAAAGGATTCAAATTCCGATAATGGAATGGGAAGTACGCTTTTTGACTGTCTGGTAGCGGTTAAAAAAGGATAATCTAAGGAGAGAGAGGGCGGGAAATGCTTTTTTCTCAGCTTGTCTTTTCCTATGAACCTCCTTATAATTGCTCTAGGTTTACAATACGTTTATACGATGATGGTTTGATATAGAGGAGATGAAAGAATGGCTTTAACTGCTGGAATTGTCGGTTTGCCGAATGTCGGAAAATCGACGTTATTTAATGCAATTACCCAGGCTGGTGCCGAATCAGCCAACTACCCGTTCTGTACAATTGATCCGAACGTGGGGATCGTGGAAGTGCCGGATGAACGTCTGCAAAAGCTGACTGAATTGGTGAACCCGAAAAAAACGGTGCCGACTGCGTTTGAATTCACTGATATCGCGGGGATCGTAAAAGGCGCATCTAAAGGTGAAGGACTCGGAAATAAGTTTCTTTCTCATATCCGTCAGGTTGATGCGATCTGCCACGTTGTACGCGCATTCGCTGATGACAATATTACGCACGTGTCAGGGAAAGTCGATCCGATTGACGATATTGAAACGATCAATCTTGAATTGATTCTTGCCGACATGGAGACAGTCGAAAAACGCATCACGCGTGTAAGCAAGCTTGCGAAGCAAAAAGACAAAGAAGCGGTTTTTGAATTTGACATTCTGTCTAAATTGAAAGAAGCTTTCGAACAAGAAAAGCCTGCCCGTTCCGTTGAATTTACGGAAGAACAGCAAAAGCTTGTGAAGCAGCTTCATCTGCTTACGTCAAAACCCGTGCTTTATGTGGCGAATGTAAGCGAAGATGAAGTGGCTGATCCTTCAGACAATGAATACGTTGCGAAAATCCGTGAGTATGCCGCGGGTGAAAATGCCGAAGTCATCGTCGTCTGTGCGAAAATCGAGTCTGAAATTGCTGAATTGGAAGGCGAAGAAAAGCAAATGTTCCTTGAGGAGCTCGGCATCGAAGAATCAGGTCTTGATCAGCTGATAAAAGCGTCATACTCTCTTCTCGGCCTTGCAACATACTTTACGGCGGGCGAACAGGAAGTGCGCGCATGGACATTCAGAAAAGGCATGAAAGCTCCTGAGTGTGCGGGTATCATCCACACTGACTTTGAACGCGGCTTTATCCGCGCTGAAACGGTTGCTTATGAAGACCTTTTGGCAGGCGGCGGAATGTCCGGAGCGAAAGAAGCCGGAAAAGTGCGTCTGGAAGGTAAGGAATATGTAGTCCAAGACGGAGATGTCATTCATTTCCGATTTAATGTATAGGACACAGTTGTAAAGGGACAAGAGCTTTGGTATAATATAAACTTGTGAGTAATAGAATTATTGCTCCTTGCCCATTATAGGGCCGCTTAGACCAAAAGGAGGTGCAAACAGATGAAAAAGTACGAAGTTATGTACATTATCCGTCCGAACATTGACGAAGAGTCAAAGAAGGCAGTTATCGAGCGTTTCAACAACGTATTGACTTCTAACGGAGCGGAGATCACTGGAACAAAAGATTGGGGTAAACGTCGTCTTGCTTACGAAATCAACGATTTCCGTGACGGTTTCTACCAAATCTTAAACGTTCAGTCTGAAGCTGCAGCGGTTGCTGAATTCGACCGTTTAGCTAAGATCAGTGACGATATCATTCGCCACATCGTTGTTAAAGAAGAAGAATAAGCAATTTGAAATATATAATGTTAAAAGGTGGTCTTTCATATGCTTAACCGAGTTGTATTAGTCGGAAGACTGACAAAAGACCCAGAGCTTCGTTATACGCCAAGCGGTGCGGCTGTCGCCACGTTTACTCTTGCTGTGAATCGTACATTCACGAACCAGTCCGGAGAACGTGAAGCCGATTTCATTAATTGTGTCACTTGGAGAAGACAAGCCGAAAACGTTGCAAACTTTCTTAAAAAAGGAAGCCTTGCCGGCGTAGACGGCCGACTCCAGACAAGAAATTATGAAAATCAGCAGGGACAGCGTGTCTTCGTGACAGAAGTCCAAGCTGAAAGTGTTCAATTTCTTGAGCCTAAAAACAGCGGCGGTTCTGGATCAGGCGGATACAACGAAGGAAACAGCGGCGGAGGCCAATACTTTGGCGGAGGCCAAAATGATAATCCGTTCGGCGGAAATCAGAACAACCAGAGACGAAATCAAGGGAACAGCTTTAATGATGATCCATTTGCCAACGACGGCAAGCCGATTGACATCTCGGATGATGATCTTCCGTTCTAATAGATTATCGCTATATTCATAGCGAGAAAGGTGGGAAATGACAATGGCAGGAGGACGCAGAGGCGGTCGTGCGAAACGCCGTAAGGTTTGTTACTTCACTTCTAATGGCATTACGCACATCGATTACAAAGATGTAGATCTTCTTAGAAAGTTTGTTTCTGAGCGTGGTAAAATCTTACCTCGCCGTGTAACTGGAACAAATGCGAAATACCAACGTAAATTGACTATCGCGATCAAACGCGCACGTCAAATGGCTTTACTTCCATACGTAACTGGCGAGTAAGCCGAAAGAAAAGAGCAAGAGCCTGCGGGCTCCTGCTCTTTTTTTATATCAGTCCTCCTCCATCCTGCCGAAATGTTTCACATGAAACATGGAAGTGCTTCTTACACCTTTGTTATCTTGCTCCTCTATTCAAATACGCGTACTTATGCAATGAATTTGTTTATACTGAAGAACAGGGGGTGGCTGAGATGGAGACAGACAGAAATATCCTGACTGATGAAAAGTGGAGGGCAATCATACGCAATGATGCTTCTTATGACGGAGCATTTTATTATGCAGTAAAAACGACGGGGATTTTCTGCCGGCCTTCTTGTAAATCGAGAGTTCCGAATAAAGAAAACGTGCTGGTGTTTGATACGGCTGATGCAGCGCTCGATAAACATTTTCGTCCCTGTAAAAGGTGCCGGCCGAACGGTCTTCGTCTTCCTGATGAAGAATGGATTGTTCAAATCATTGAGTACATTGACCGCCATTATCACGAATCTCTGACTCTGAGTGTACTGGCCGAAATGTGTCACGGCAGCCCCTATCATTTACAGCGGACATTTAAAAAAATCAGGGGAATATCCCCGATTGAGTATTTACAGAAAATAAGATTGTCGAAGGCGGAACACCTTTTAAAGCATACTGATATGACAGTCATGGAGATCGCTCTGACGGTCGGAATTCCAAACACAGCGCATTTTGCCACTCTTTTTAAAAAGAGAATCGGAAATTCGCCCACAGAATACCGAAAAACTGCCGGAATGGGACAGGGAGGTTCAATATGAGTAAAGAGACAATGGTCTATTGGACACTTTTCACACGGAATGATTGGAGCCTGTATACAGCCGCCACATCTAAGGGGCTATGCTTTATAGGTTCAAATCATGGAAGCTTTGAAGAGATTGAGCAGTGGGCAAAAAAATCACTGCCGCAATACCGATTGGCACGTGATGATGAGAAGCTGGCGTCTTACACGGCAGAGCTGTCCGAGTACATCGAAAATGGCAGATCAGCTTTTTCAGTGCCGGTGGATCTTTACGGGACAGAATTTCAGCTTGCTGTATGGAAAGCGCTTATGGACATACCGTACGGCGAGACATACTCCTATTCGGATATAGCAAAAATGATTCAGAAACCGTCAGCCGTAAGAGCCGTGGGCGCCGCGATCGGAAAAAATCCGGTATTGATTACGGTTCCGTGCCATCGCGTCATCGGAAAAACCGGAAAACTGACCGGATTCAGAGGCGGTTTAGAAATGAAAAAGCAGCTGCTGGCATTAGAGGGCGGAAACATTGAAACACTGGAATGACGGCTGAGCCGGACAGGAGGGAACACATGAAACTGATTTCTTGGAATGTAAACGGCTTGCGTGCCGTGATGAAAAAGATAGATATCAATACTTACGTTCAGGAAACGGCAGCGGATATTTTATGTCTGCAAGAAACGAAAGTACAGGACGGACAAGTATCATTACAGCTTGAAGGATATCACGGCTATTGGAACTATGCGGTGAAAAAAGGCTACTCAGGCACGGCTGTTTTTTCGAAAGAAAAGCCGCTGCACGTGTTTTATGGATTGGGAATTGACGATCATGATAAAGAAGGACGGGTGATCACACTTGAATTTGAGAACGTGTTCGTCGTCAACTGTTATACGCCGAATGCCAAACGCGGATTAGAGCGAATTGATTACCGTCTTCAATGGGAAGCCGATTTTAAGGAGTATCTGCAGAAGCTTGACCGGAAGAAGTCCGTGATATTATGCGGCGATCTGAATGTCGCACACAGGGAGATAGATTTAAAAAATCCGAAAGCCAACCGGAAGAACGCCGGTTTCTCGGATCAAGAGCGGGAAGCGTTCAGCGCCCTGCTGAACACCGGATTTACCGACTCATTCCGCTATTTATATCCTGATCGGGAAGGCGCCTATTCCTGGTGGTCTTACAGGACGAACGCACGTGAGAAAAACATCGGCTGGCGGCTTGATTACGTCATTGTTTCAGACAGACTGAAGACGCGGATCAGCCAAGCGGCCATTTGTGCCGATATCATGGGTTCTGACCATTGCCCTGTTGAAATGACAGTGGATTTATGATGAGATAGCAGTAAGAGAAATCCACTCTTGCTGCTTTTTTATCACCGAAAATGGAGGAGCACATGGCAAATATAAAAGAGATTGCGAAACTGGCGAATGTGTCGGTGGCCACCGTATCACGCGTATTAAACCGACACCCGTACGTATCTGAGGAGAAAAGGCGTCTTGTGAATCAAGTGATGAAGGAGCTGGATTATACCCCTAATCGAACCGCCATTGATCTGATTCGAGGAAAGACCAATACAATAGGCGTGATTTTGCCGTACAGTGACCATCCCTGCTTTGACAAAATTGTAAACGGTATCACGAAGGAAGCGTTTGCCCATGATTACGTGACAACCCTTCTCCCCACCAACTATGACCCCGCTATAGAGATGACCTATTTCGAACTGCTGAAAATGAAAAAGATTGACGGACTGATTGTCACGTCCCGCGCGAATGAATGGGAAACCGCCGTGCCTTACCTGGAATACGGCCCCATTGTCGCTTGTGAATATACGCAGCATCAAGAGATTCCCTGCGCTTATAATGACAGGCAGGCAGCTTACAGAGAAAGCTTTTTGTATTTGAAAAACCGCGGACATCAAGACGTTGCTTTTACATGTGTGCGGGAAGCGGAAAAAAGCCCGAGTACGGCCGACAAGGTAACCGCATATAAGGCCGTTTTCGGCTCTCTTGATGAAACCCGTATTCTGATCGGATGCCATGATATGGACGACGGGAAGCGGGCAGGTGAACACTTCTGGGGTTTCGACAAGGCGCCGACGGCCATCTATGCGCACAGTGATGACGTGGCTGCCGGCTTGTACCAGTTTGCGAAAGAACAGAAATGGGACGCGGAGATCATCGGCGAGGGAAATCTGAGCGTCAGCCGGGCATTGAATATCCCATCTCTGGAACTTCATTTGGAACGGGTCGGAAGGGAAGCATTTTTGCTGTTTTTGCACGGAGAAACGGCTAAAAAACAAATTATGCATCAATTTCAGCGGAAAAAGTCTTGAGCTGAAATGGGTTTCATGCTTTATAACTAGATTGAGAAAAAAAGGAGGCGGACATATGCGAATTGAACATGCGGCCATATGGGTGAAAGATTTAGAACGGATGAAAGAATTTTATGAGAAATACTTCGGCGCCAGGGCCAATGACCTTTATCATAATGAGAAAAAAGATTTCAAATCGTATTTTCTTTCGTTTGACTCCGGATGCAGGCTGGAACTTATGAAAAAAGGCGGCATTGATGAAGCTCCGTCACAGAATATGACCGGATGGGCGCATCTCGCATTTTCTACAGGCAGCAAGGAGCGGGTGAATGAATTGACGGAGACGTTTAAAAACGACGGATTTCAGGTTGTAAGCGGCCCGCGCGTGACGGGTGACGGATATTATGAGAGCGTGATAGAGGATGGGGAAGGCAATTTGATAGAAATCACAGTGTAACAGTGCGGGGAACCCGCACTGTTTTATTGATTAAATTTGCTGAGCATTAGTTTTCGGACCGAAGAGGATTAACAAAACGGAACATAGAAGCCAGCAGCCGCCGATGAACAAAAAGACGCTGATGTAGCCGAGCTTAACGGCAATAAATCCGACGAGCAGGGAACCGAATATATTGGAAAAACGGCCGAGCCCGTACGCCAGCCCGCTCCCGGCCGAGCGATATTCCGTAGGATACGGCTCCGATGTATATGCGTATAAGTTTGAGGTGAATACCCGTTCCGTAACGTTGACGACAAATCCAAACACAATAATCATGACGGGAATAAACGTCATGCCGTATAACAGTCCGGCAATGGCAGTCAGAAAAGCGCTTGCGGCCAGGATCCATTTCCTTTGGAACGTCTCGGATATCATGGAACCGAGCAATGCGCCAAGCGGTGCGCCGACAGAGTGAAGCACATTGTACCACAGCGTTTTTTCCATGGTGATGCCGTTGCTTTTCAGCAGGCTGGGCACCCATGAAGCAAAGCCGTAAAAGCCAAAGGTTTCAAGAATCCATACCGCTGACAGGATGATGGTGATCTTTAAATTCCTGCCCTGAAACAGCCCTAAGTAGCCTGCGTGCTTCACTGTATGTACTTCTGCCGCCTCTTTTGGCGCGGGAAGCGGGCCTTTTTCTTTCTCTATACGTGCTTCAAGACGGTTCATAATGGCGTTTGCCTGATCATATGCGCCCCGATTTTCGTGCCAGCGCGGCGATTCCTCAAGCCGGCGGATAAAAAAGAAATAAATGAGACCGGCCGCCCCCCATACGAATACGAGCCGCCACCCCCATGAGCCTAAAGGAATGACAAAAGCGGAAACAACGTTTGTGACGGGAACGCCGATTAGTCCGATCATGGCGCAAAAGGAGATGTATTTTCCCCGTACGGATGATGGGAAAAATTCCGCCAAATAGCTGTTCGTCACAATCATGGCGGCCGCGACGCCGAGCCCGGTCAAGAAGCGGAAAATCATTAAGGACGGAATGTCCCATGCCAGCGCATTCAGAAAAGATGAGATCGAAAAGACAAGGACAAAACAATTCAGCGCTTTTTTCCTGCCGATCCGATCGGACAGCCTTCCGCCGATGGAGGCGCCTAAAAACATGCCCAGGAAGGATGCAGCCGTGATGTCGGCAATGACGGACAGCTTCACGCCCCAATGCTCAATCAGCGCCGGAGCCACGTTGCTGAGCGTAAACAGATCAGCGAGATCGAAAAAATAGATGATTCCGAGAGCGGTTAATACTTGATAGTGCACACGCGAAATGGGGAGACGGTCTAATCGGTTCGCTACATTTGAGAATGTCTGATGTTTCATAAAAAACCCCCTGACTTAGCAATTGTAATCAGAAAATACTGTAAATTTATCTGACGAATACATTATAAAGGTCTTTTTTTGGCAAAAACAGAGTGTAAATAACCAGAGCCAAAGGAAACGGCATAGCGCTTTCTTCTTAAAATATATAACATTTCCTATATCTGTTTCTGTTTATATTGTAAAATGTTGAAGGAAAGGAAGTTGATGCATAAATATGAATACATTTGTACGGCCCGCAGAGGGAAGAAATAGTGTATCGAGATATCTTCTTTCTCTGTTGCTCATTGTGGGTTTGTTCTTTTTCGGAAGCATACTGACCGTGTTTTATATGTTTCTCACGTCCGCTTTCAATCCTTCACTGACGATAAATTGGGATGAGGCGGCATTAAGTGACCCGCTGGCGGATATTTATTTACAGCATATCGTCTATTTCATAGCGATTCCGGGCATTTGGATAGCGGTTCGTTTCATTATGAAGCGGCGGTTTTTATCCATCATTACACCGAATCAGTCGCTGAACTGGAAGAGAATTTTCTTTGGATTCGGCACATATGTTGTGCTGATGTTTGTCGCGGGGCTGATTGATTTTTTAATTCATCCGGATCGTTTCACGCTTCAGGAATTCCATGCTTCACGTTTTCTGCTGCTGTTAACGGCGGCCGTCTTGTTGGTTCCGATTCAAACCTCTGCGGAGGAATTTCTCTTTCGCGGTTTTCTGCTACAGTTTGCCGGAAAATTGACGGCAAACGCGGTGGTTCTGACGGTCATTATCGGCGGATTATTCGGCGCACTTCATTTCGGAAATCCGGAGATGGAAAATGGAGCTCTCTGGGCGGGAATCGGATATGTCACCATCGGCATGATCTGGACCTTTATCACGGTTAAAACGGGCAGTCTGGAGATGTCCCTTGGCGGTCACGCTGCCAATAATATGTTTTTATTTATCTTTCTCACAGAGGATCATTCGGTGTACGGCGGCATTCCGTCGGTATTTACAACAGCAGCCGGGGGCTATGAAATATACGATTGCATATCGACTCTGGTGATCAATATCATCTTCGCATGGCTCGCGTTCCGTTTTGTGAAAAAAGAAAAGCAGCAGGCCGCCTAGGCTCTGCTGCTGATTTGTAAGGTGTTCATCGCTTCATCAATATCCGTCGTCGGCCTCCGGCAGGCGAAATTCTCACAAATGTAGACCGTTGTCTTCCCATCGATCATTTGATAACCCGCGGCAAAGTCAGAAATGCCAGCAAGCTCATCCGGATGTTCTGCCGCGAGAATCGTATAGGCGGGAGTAAAATGCTCCTGAAGCGCCTCAATGAAACGTTTTCTGTCCGGGTCATCTTTCCTTCCGAACACAACGATTTCTTTTTGGGGCATTGTGTGTGCCAGTACGCTTTGCATGAAGAAAGCATTGCTGCTCGGATAGGCCTCTATTTCCCGTTTGAACACGGAAAACATCGCTTCGGCTTTTTCAATCAGTGATACATCACCCGTCAGGCGGCCGAGACGAAGCAGCTGTACGGCAGCCGCGCTGTTTCCGGAAGGCACGGCCCCGTCATAAACCTCTTTTTCCCTGACAAGAAGGGTCTCAGCATCATTCCCCGTAAAGAAGAAACCCCCGTGCCGTTCATCCCAGAACAGCTCCAGCATGCTTGTACATAACGTTTTCGCTTTCTGCAGATAAGACGGATGAAAACCCGCTTCATACAGTTCAAGATAAGCCCAGATGAGAAAAGCGTAATCATCGATAAACCCTTTGTTTTTCACTTCGCCCTCGCGATAGCGGACCATGACGCGCCCGTCCGGCATGAGGTGCCGTTCGAGAAAGCGGATCGCTGTTTCCGCCATGCTGAGATAGTCAGGCTCGTGAAAGACCTTTGCGGCTTTTGCCAGCCCGGCAATCATGAGCGCGTTCCATGAGGTCAGCACTTTGTCATCTGTATGCGGATAGCTTCTGTTTTCACGGGCCTCCAGCAATTTTATTCTTGCCTCTTCAAGACGTTCGGCCAGCTCATGTCCGGTGAGGCCGGTCTCTTCGAGGATGGCCTCACGCCGCGTGAAAATGAGGTGCGGGATGTTTTCGCCTTCAAAATTGCCTTGATCTGTGATGTTATACACCTTGCAATAAAGCGGGCCGAGTTCATCACCGAGAAGATTCATGATTTCTTTTTTGGACCATATGTAATATTTCCCCTCACGGCCTTCGGTATCAGCATCTAAAGCTGAGAAAAAGCTGCCGTCTTCATGCATCATTTCCCGCTGAATAAACGTTACGATCTGCATCGCAATCTGTTTGTAGCGCTCATTACCCGTGACTTGATAGGCTTCCGTATAGGCGGTCAGGAGAAGGGCGTTGTCATACAGCATTTTCTCAAAATGCGGCACGAGCCATTCATTATCAGTCGAGTAGCGGGCGAATCCGAACCCGATGTGATCAAAAATTCCGCCGTTCGCCATGCCGTCGAGTGTCTTGGTTACGCCGGCCAAAGCCTGTTCCTTGCCCGTATAGCTGTAGTAGCGAAGCAGAAACATGAGCATATGCGGCATCGGAAATTTCGGAGCCTGGCCGAACCCGCCGTACACCGTGTCAAACCCGCCGGCCAGCTGGCGATACGTGTCATGAACCGCCTGTTCGTCAAGCATGCCCTCAGCCGGGTGAACCTTGACTTCAAGATGAGCGGCGGCGTTTTCAGCGATATCCTCGACATGCTGCCGGTCATTCGCAAATGTTTCGGACAGATGTTCAAGCACATCGATAAAGCCCGGACGGTTAAATTTGCTCGTCTTCGGAAAATACGTCCCCGCATAAAACGGCTTCTGATCTGGTGTGACGAACACGTTCAGCGGCCACCCGCCCTGCCCCGTCATCAGCTGGCAGATTCTCATATACACGGAATCCACATCAGGCCGCTCCTCACGATCAACCTTGATGGCTATGAATTTATCGTTTAACATACCGGCGATCTCTTCGTCCTCAAAGGACTCGTGGGCCATTACATGGCACCAGTGACAAGTCGAATAGCCGATGCTGACAAGAACCGGCTTGTTTTCGCGTTTTGCTTTTTCGAAGGCTTCTTCTCCCCAAGGGTGCCAGTTTACGGGGTTGTGGGCGTGTTGGAGCAGATAGGGGGACTTCTCCGTGATTAAACTGTTGGGTTTACTATTGTTTGGCATGGGCTCACCTTCTTTCAATACTTTGATATATTTATCATATCCTAAAGTAACACAGTGATGTATATAATATTCAGGTTTTTTCAAACACAACAAGATTCAATACAACATATAAAAAAACTGCAATAGTTTAATTTTGTTTTATTGACTTAAAGTTAAAAATCGATCATAATAACCCTATTAAAGTTAAATATTTTTTTAACTCTATTGGAGGGTTATTCATTGTATACTATAAGTAAGAATAAAGTTAGATTACATATGGAAAAACATGGGATATCTACTCAAAAACAATTAGCAGAGCAGCTAGGAATTAGTAAAAATCAGCTTTCCATGCTTTTGTCACCTAATTTTAATCCTATAAAATCAAATGCACTAAAATTATGTGAAATATTAGATGTGAATTTTGAAGAAATTATTGAATCTGAACAAATGGAATTATCACTAGATGGAACGGATAATTTAATAGATTCTAATATAGATGAGGAAATAAATGTTTCAAGTTTTGAAGGTAATGAGTTTTTAGACATAAGAGATATTAAAGCCAACAAAAATTATTCAGTAGTAGAACTTTTTGCTGGGGCTGGTGGGTTAGCATTAGGACTAGAACAAGCAGGATTTAAATCTAGAGGTCTTGTTGAGTTTGATAAATATGCTTGTCAAACTTTGAGAAAAAATAGACCCCATTGGAATGTTATTGAAAAGGATATTATTGATGTTGCTGAAGAAGGGATTAAAAACTATGTAAATGTTCCAATTGGAGAATTAGACTTACTATCAGGAGGTTATCCTTGTCAAGCGTTTAGTTATGCAGGAAAGAAAATGGGGTTATCCGATGCGAGAGGTACAATGTTTTATTACTATGCCCAAGTTTTAAAACAGTTACTTCCGAAAATGTTCTTAGCTGAAAATGTTAGAGGGTTGGTTAATCATGATAATGGTCGAACTTTAGCTCTTATGTTAAAAGTATTCTCTGATATTGGTTACACAGTAAAATGGAAAGTTTTAAGAGCATTAGATTATGATGTAGCACAGAAGAGGGAAAGAATAGTATTAGTTGGTATTAGAAATGATTTAATAGAGAAATACGAGACGGATTATTTCTTCCCTCAACCATATGGATATGAGCTTACATTAAATGATGTGCTAAAAAATGTTCCAGAATCTGAGGGAGCAAAATATCCAGAATCGAAAAAAAGAGTTTTAGATCTCGTCCCTCCTGGTGGCTACTGGAGGGATCTTCCTGACGAAATAGCGAAAGACTACATGGGAAAAAGTTATTACTCAGGTGGTGGAAGAACGGGGATGGCTAGGAGATTATCTTGGGATGAGCCTTCTCTGACTTTAACTTGCTCTCCCGCACAAAAGCAAACAGAAAGATGTCATCCAGATGAAACCAGACCATTTACAGTAAGAGAATATGCTAGAATACAAAGTTTCCCTGACTCATGGAATTTTGATTGTTCAACAAACAATGCTTATAAGCAAATTGGGAATGCTGTTCCAGTAAATATGGCTAAAGCTATTGGTTTATCTATAATTAGCACACTAAATCAGATAACATGAGCATTCTGCTTTTTCTGTGAAAATTAACAGGGATGAAAATTATACATCCCTGTTTTCACTCCTACTCTTCCAAAGACTCTTGTTCTTTTAATTCCTCCTCTATTTGTTTGGCTAGACTATCAATTACTTCTTCTATAAGTTTTGATCCATCAAATTCTGATGCAATTTCTCCTATTGCATCAGTTAATCGCTTATAGAAGTTTTCTTCACCTGTAAGTCTATACCAAAATTCGGCACCTACAATTACTGGATATTCTTCTTTTATTTTTTTGTAGTGACCACTTAATTTATCATCGGAACCATAAAAAACACCTACAACAAGGTCATTAAATCCAATACTCAAATTATTTGTTCGAGCAAGATTTTTGATCCCTAAAAAGTGATTTTTAATAGTTGGAACATCGTCAGCATTAATTGTGTTGGGGCCGGCCTTTATTTGACAGTACTTTCTATTGCCGTCTAATTTATCAATGAATTCAATATCAATTCCAGATGTAGTTGAGGCGAAACCATCCAAGACGTCACTACAGAATTTCTGTAACTTGTTTCCAAATGTCGTGTTTAAAGATGTGCCTAATACTCTTGGATAAACTAATGCTCTTGCAATATTTTGCGGATTATCATTCCCTGCCAAGAAGTTAGCTCTGTACTTATCTAAAAATGGATTCAGTGATAAATGTTTCAATTCTTTCAACTTTAAAGTGTTCGCAAGGTGACTTTTTGCAATTTCGTTTCTAAAAAAATCTTTTGCTTTCTCAATAATATCATCTGGATGTTGTGTATTCATTATTCTCCCCCATTTCTCTTTAACACTTCTATTATAGGGTCTTTTGCACTATCTGTAAAATTAACCATTTATGTATTTGAAAGTTTGACTAAGAAAAAAATGTGTTAGAAGCAGTTTTAAATTAAAAATTGGACCTAGTGGTGTCTGTTATGACACCAATGACACGTCGAATAGCCGATGCTGACAAGAGCCGGCTTGTTTTCGCATTTTGCTTTTTCGAAGGCCTCTTCTCCCTAAGGGTGCCAGTTTACGGGGGTGTGGGCGTGTTGGAGCAGATAGGGGACTTCTCCGTGATTAAACTGTTGGGTTTACTATTGTTTGGCATGGGCTCACCTCTTTCTATTCATATTTGTATGTTTAACATACCACAATCCTCTAAAATAATTCATACACTCAACTTTGTGATCCAAACCCAAGTCATTAAAAAGGAGAACGGCTTATGACTCTATTTTCAGGGATAAATGTCATCCACTTTATTGCTTTTTAGATAAGAAATAAGGATTTAAAATCTTTATCATTTTATTTACTGTTAGATAAGTGAAACACACCCCGGCGACTGTAACCATCCCGCCTGTCAGTGCAATAAGCGTGGGTACTTCACCTAACCACACCCAAGAAATGACCAAGGTTATGGCTGGTGTTAAATAAAGTGAAATGGCTGCTTCTGAAGCACCGACGAGTGAAGTGACATACGCAAGTGCAAAGTAAGGCACAACCGTTGGTAATAAGCCTAAGTAAACGATAGACAATGTTGAGTTCATGGAAGCGTTCAAAAACTCTTCCCCTAAGCCAGGCAGAAATAGAAGCATAGGTATTGTCCCGCCCCAAATAGTGAATGTAACGAATGGAATAAATCCATATTTTTTTATATAGCGGGCTTGAAAAACGAAATAAATACTCTCCGAAAAAGCTGCCAGCAGGATTAACAAAATGCCGTTCACTGAATTTGTATAGTTTCCTGCCCCAAATGAAATGATCGACACACCTAATAAACTTATGATAGAGCCAATCCATTTATAAAGCCCAAAATGTTCACCAAAAAACAGACGAGATAACATTGCAGAAAAAATAGGTGTCATGGTCACGAGTAAGCTTGCTACCCCTGCGCTGACGGTTTTTTCTCCGATATTCAGCAAAATGTGATATAGTGCAAAACCTAAAAATCCTAAAGATAAAATAGCAGGGATATCCTTCATGTCAGGTAAACGCATATGAGTCAAAACAGCAAAAACCAGCAGTGCCATTGACCCAATCAACAAGCGAAACAAAGCGAGGTGTTCCGGTGTGTAACTCTCCAAACCCGCGCGAATTCCCGGGAAAGCTGATGCCCACAACCCAATCATCAGACTGTAAGATATACCGATTCGAACTGTTTTCTTTCGCATCTTTCTCACTCCTCTTTACAAAAACCAACCAGTTATTTAATGTTTTTCTATATTAATAAAGATTTGATGAGATGACTTCAACCAGTTAAATAGATTTTGACCCAACCACTTTAAGGAGGATCCTTTTTATGAGCGCTCCAGAAGAAAAAAAGATGAGAAAGCTTCCTAAGTACATACAAATCATTCAATTTATAAAAGAGAAAATAGGAAATGGAGAATGGCCGATCGGAAGTAAGATTCCAAGCCAGCGCACGCTTGCCAAACACTTTGAGGTGAACAGGAGCACAGTCATTACAGCTTTAGAGGAATTGACGGCGGATGGATTAATCGAAGGCAGAATGGGCAAAGGGACAGTTGTTACGAACAATACATGGACACTTTTGGCTAAGAATTCCGCTCCCGATTGGGATCAGTATGTAACCTCCGGAATTCAGCAGCCAAGCCAAAAAATCGTTCAAGAGATCAATAAATCAGAATCAAATTCTGATCTTATACAGCTCAGTAAAGGAGAACTTTCACATGAGATTTTTCCTTTAGCTGTTATGAAAGAGATCATGGGAAAGGTATCTCAAAACATAGAGGCATTCGGATATGAGGAACCAAAAGGATATTTGCCTTTGAGAGAGGCATTAAGCGGCTATTTAAGAACAATCGGCATTCAAGCTTCTCCTTCTTCCATTCTTATTGTTTCTGGAGCGCTGCAAGCCTTACAGCTTATATCAATGGGGCTTTTACAAAGAGGATCGACCGTATTTCTCGATCAGCCTTCCTATCTTTATTCATTACACGTATTTCAATCAGCCGGTATGAAGCTGACTGGAGTTCCTATGGACAATGATGGACTTTTGCCGGAACATATCCGCATGGCAAGGGGGGAACGGGGGAGAGCTATCTTATATACAAATCCTTGTTTTCATAACCCGACAGGTATTTTAATGTCAAAAAAGAGACGAGAAGAAATCCTTGCGGCAAGTGAGAATGCACAGCTTCCCATTATTGAAGATGACATTTATCGGGAGTTATGGATCGATGAGATTCCTCCAGATCCTATTAAAACAATAGATAAAAATGGGCATGTGCTTTACATAGGCAGCTTATCGAAAACATTAAGTCCGGGCTTGAGGATTGGATGGATCGTCGGGCCGGAACCAGTGATTGAACGTTTATCCGACATAAAAATGCAAACAGATTACGGCTCCAGTTCGTTATCCCAGAGAGTAGCGGCAGAGTGGTTTACATCCGGTGAATACCAGCAGCATCTAGAACAGGTGAGAAGTCAATTAAAGGTGAGAAGAGAATTGGCCTTGAGTGTTTTAGAAACTCATTTGAAAGATGTGGCGACATGGAATATCCCAAAGGGAGGATTCTTTGTCTGGGTAAAAATATTGCCTTCCATATCCATGAAATTACTTTATACCAAAGCCTTATCAAAAGGGATACTTCTCAATCTCGGCAGTATCTATGCTCAAGAAAAAGGGAATTATATTCGCTTATCATATGCTTATGCATCTCTTGAAGACCTTCAAAAGGGAATTTATGAATTGGGTTTGATGATTAAGGAATTGGCAAGCAGATAAATTTAAAAGACAGCGGCATACCGGAATTCAAACTGCATGGTTCGTTTTAAACTTGGCGAATCGGGATGCAGTGAGTGACAAGGCAGGGATAGATAAGAAAGTTAAAGGAGGTCAGAATATTCTAATCTCCTTTAACTTCGGTCAACCTTGCATCCTTAATATACTAAAGATTAAAAAGGAAGAAGTCCGGCCGTTTGTTATTCGGTTAAGCCAGCTCTTTTGTCATTAAGACATGCGGGATGCCGTCTTCCATAAATTCCGGTGAATCTGTCTGATAGCCCAGTTTGTGATAAAAGCCTTCCGCATGTGTTTGTCCATGCAGTTTACATTGGGTGATGCCTTTTTCTTTTACCATGTTTTCTAATTCTCTTATGATTACTTTGCCTAACCCGTATTTGCGGTAAGGTTTCAGGATGCAGATTCGTTCGAGCTTGCCTGTATGGTTTACGATGCGGACCCGTCCTGTGCCGGCAGGCTGATTTTCATGATAAACCAAGACATGCCCGCACTGTTCCTCAAGCGTATCGAACTGATCAAATTCATCGGATTCAGGTACTTGCTGTTCCTCAATGAATACTGCTTTTCTAATCTCAAGCGCTGCTTGCAATTCAATTGCCGTTGTTATTCTTTTTATCCTCATGATCAATCAATCCTTTTCACATATTAATCTGGACTGCACGGCTTGCTTGTGGTCTTATAGAAGTAACGATAAAACAATTATATTGCAAATGCAACAAAAACATGAAAGGTTTGAAAAGATATGACTGATATTTTGCGGGAAATCGGCATGATCGCACGGGCATTGGATTCCATCAGCAATATTGAATTTAAGGAATTAGACTTAACAAAGGGGCAGTATCTCTATCTTGTGCGTATATGTGAAAACCCGGGAGTGATACAGGAAAAACTTGCGGAAATGATTAAAGTTGACCGAACAACAGCGGCGAGAGCGATCAAGAAACTGGAAATACAAGGATTTGTTGAAAAGCGTCCTGATGATCAAAATAAAAAAATAAAAAAACTGTTCCCGACCGAAAAAGGGAGAAAGGTTTATCCGTTATTGCAAAGAGAAGGAGAGCACTCTGCGGAAGTAGCCCTGTCCGGCTTTACGTCTGAGGAAAAAGAAACCATTTTCAGCCTTCTTCAGCGGGTGAGAAAAAATATAGAGCATGATTGGGAATATGTGAAGAAGGGAAACAAAAGAGACTATTAATGGATGATAATTCCTTTTACTGAATGATTGCGTTGTGAATGATTAAAGTCATAAATGGATACGTTATCTGTGAAATCTCCTTCCTCGGTTCCTGCTTCAACTAGCCGATAGGCTTATTTTTAACGAAAAGTATCAATTATGGTATATTTAAATAAGACAAAATAATTGAAGCGGGGAATGATATGAGTACAATCGAAAAACAAAGACGTAAGAAATTCAGAGCGAAATCAATCGTACGGGCCATCATGGTCATCATCGGCGGAATTATTGCCGCGTATGGACTGGAAACCGTACTGATTCCGAATAGTGTATCTGACGGCGGTGTAACCGGACTCAGCATTGTCGGTTCACAGCTCTTTCATTTGCCTCTTGGGATCTTGATTGCGGTGATCAATATACCGTTTGTCTGGTTAGGATATAAGCAAATCGGGAAAGGTTTTGCGTTTCTATCAATTATCGGTATTGTCTCACTTGCCGCGGGCACGAGTTTTTTCCACCACACGCCGGCTATCATTGAGGGAGATACCCTGTTAATCACCGTTGTCGGCGGGATTATTCTCGGCTTGGGAATGGGATTGGCATTGCGCAACGGCGGCGCCTTAGATGGAATTGATATGCTGGCTGTGCTTCTGTCACGGAAACTGCCGTTTGGTACGAGCGATCTCATTTTATTTTTAAACATTTTTGTGTTTATTTTTGTTTCTTTTGTATTCGGGCTGCAAGGCGCATTGCTTTCCGTCATTGCTTACTACATCGCATCCAAGGTGATCCATGTGGTTGAGGAAGGCTTAAGCGGTTCTAAAACATTTCAGATTATCACCAATGAGCCTGCATTAATGGTGGAGACCATTCGTGAAGAATTGGGCCGGAGCGCTACGTATAAAGAAGCATACGGCGGTTTTTCTCATGAAAAGTTCAAAGAAATCACATGTGTCATCAACCGTTTGGAAGAAACCAAACTGAAGGAAATTATTAATGACATTGATAATCAAGCCTTTGTGACGGTATATGATGTCGCTGAAGTAAAAGGCAGTAATTTCAGAAAAATCCATAATCATTAAGAAGGAGCTGCCGTTCACCGGCAGCTTTTTTTAAAAAAGGAGAAAACACTTGCAAAAAAAGAATAACGGATGTATATTATTGATATATCAAACATTGACTAGTCAATCAATTGCGCAAAAGAAAGTGGGGATGGGTTTTGACAGCATGTTGTTCAGAGGAAGGCGAGATTTTGTATCAGCTCCAATCACTGCACAAAGTGATCGGCACGAAGTTTGAAGCGTGCACCGGAATCAGCCAATCCCGCCTTGAGCTTCTCGCCGTGCTTTTTTACGTCGATGAGATCAGCCAAAGCGATCTTCAGAAAAAGGTGAATATTGATGGCGCAGCCGTGACAAGACACTTGAAACAGCTTGAAGCCAAAGAAATGGTCACAAGAAGGCGGAAGCCCGAGGACAACCGAATTATACTTGTCCGGCTTACTGATCAGGGGCGGGAGAGAATTGAGGCTTCCAAAAAGGAGAAGGAGCGTTTCATAAAGGAAATGCTTGCCGGTGTCAGCGAGGAAGAACGCAATATGTTAAAAAACGTATTGTCGCAGATGCAGAATAATATAGAAAATATGAAAGCATAGGAGTGTATTACACATGAAAACAAACGACTTTATGGACATTATGAAAGGGCGCCGTTCCATTCGGAATTACGATCCGGCCGTAAAAATCAGCAAAGAAGAAATGACTCAAATTCTTGAAGAAGCAACGACAGCGCCGTCTTCAGTCAACGCGCAGCCATGGCGTTTCCTCGTCATTGACAGCCCTGAAGGAAAAGAAAAACTCGCGCCGCTTGCCAGCTTTAACCAAACACAAGTCAGCACATCATCTGCGGTGATCGCGGTTTTCGCAGATATGAACAGTGATGACTATTTAGAAGAAATTTATTCAAAAGCGGTCGAACTGGGCTACATGCCGCAGGAAGTAAAAGACAGACAAATCGCTGCGTTGACGGCGCATTTTGAAAAACTGCCGGAGCAAGTGAACCGTGAAACGATTCTGATTGACGGAGGTCTCGTTTCCATGCAGCTGATGCTTACGGCACGCGCGCACGGCTATGACACAAACCCGATCGGCGGCTATGATAAAGAAAAGATTGCCGAGGTTTTCGGAATGGATAAAGAGCGTTATGTACCGGTCATGCTGTTATCAATCGGAAAAGCGGCAGACGAAGGATATGCTTCCTACCGTCTTCCTATCGAAACAATCGCACAATGGAAATAAGGTTGAAGTGAAGCTGAGAGGAGAGGGACAGTGGACATAATTGCGGCTGTTTTCGTCGGAATTGTAGCTTTAGAACATATATTTATCATGATACTTGAAATGTTTTTTATCAATTCGAAGGCTGCCAAGCGGTCTTTCAAATTGCCGAAGCATTTAGAAGGTGATCGGAATGTGGCGGTCATGTTTGCAAATCAAGGTCTGTATAATGGATTTCTGGCTGCCGGCCTCATTTGGGGACTGATCCTCGGAGCTGATCCGATTGGCCATATGATTCAAATGTTTTTCGTTATTTGTGTGGTCATCGCGGCCATTTTCGGAGGCTTTACTTCAAACAAATCAATTATCGTAAAACAAGGACTTCCGGCTGTCCTAGCGCTTATTTTTCTTTTATTGGCGTAGCAGACGGAGTGAGGGCTTCCGGAAAGGAAGCCCTCTTTTTTTATTCTGTTTTGAAAATCATTTCTTATATACATCACTATAGATCGGGGAATGTCAAATCAGCGGGGGCAAGCAATGGATTGCAGTCGCTTGGAATGAGTATGGTTCCGGATGTGATCAGCTCGTTTCAACACATATATCCTTATGTCAATTTTCAGTTGAACCAAGCGTCAAATCAGCTGTCACTCCTTCTTAATTGTTATTTGCTGAAATAGATGGAGCGGACTCCATGCCAATCTGTTTTTTTAAAAAAAGCTGATCGGCAAATATGGTATGATTTACATAATCAGGGAGTGGGGTTGCAGAGGATGAATACGAAGAGAGCGTATTACGCTATTTTATACAGCCAGACCGCTATCAACTTGGGCTTTTCACTTTATACGATGGCCGTTATCTTGTTTTTGTTTACAAAAACCGGTTCGACAGCGATGGCCTCTCTTATGACGCTCGTCAGCATTGTATGCCGCGTATTGGGCAGCGCCGTTTTGCCGCTGGTCACCGGCCGGTTCACGCTTCGTTCTTTGTTAATCAGTTCTCAATTGATACAGATCACACTGTTAGTCTGTTTGTTTTTTGTCATCCAAACCGGTTCATCCGCATTCTTTTTTCTGCTGTTTTGTCTGATCGGAGGCATTTCTTTTTGCAACGGATGGTTTGCTCCGATAAAAAGCGCGCTGATTGGGGAAATCATTCCTCCTGATCGAAGGGCGAAAGCGAACAGTTTATTATCTGCGGCGGATCAGACCGTTCAGTTTGCGGGGTGGTCTTTGGGCGGCGTCATCATAGCGTTCCTGGGAGAGAGCGATACAATGATCGTCACTGTCATGTTATTGGTTTCTTCGGTGTTAGGCATCATTCTGTTTCTTCAAGTACGCATGTGTGCGCCGGCAGCAGTCAGGGAACGTTCCCTTTTTGCAGATGCGGCAAGCGGCTGGGTGTATTTATTTCAGCAAAAACAGCTCAGGGTTCTCATTGTGATGGATGTGATCGAATCGTGGGCAGGCATGATATGGATCGGGTCTGTGTCCTTAACTTATGTGCATGACGTCCTTCATAAAGGAGAGGCTTGGTGGGGGTATGTCAACGGAGTCTATTATGCAGGGACGATGATCGGCGGACTGATCATCTATAAGTTATCCGGTAAGCTTCAGCATCATCTCATTCCGCTTATGCTGACGGGAGCCTTGGCATATGGAATGTTCACGCTTATTTACGGGCTGATCACAAGCGCCGTTGCGGCCCTTTTTCTGGTGCTGTGTATGGGGCCGGCTTGTGTATTACGAGATCTCACGCAGGAAACATTACTTCAAAACATCACGACCGAAAAGACACGGGTCAATATATTAGCGGCGAGATCAGCTTTAGTTCAGTTCATTTTTATGTTTTCCATTATCGGAACGGGGGTTATCTCGGATGTATTCGGCGTGCGGTTTATTTATATCGGCGCAGGCCTTCTCTTATTAATTTCGGCTTTTATCGGATTTTCTCAGCTGCGAATGAAGAAAATGGTACAGAGCGGCATGTAGTGTAGTATAATCAGGAACGTACGTTCTATATCGAGAGAGGAGAGGGTAATGTGGGACATCTGGCACTGCAATTGTATGATTATCATCTTTGGGCAAATCAGCAAATATTCACCCGGCTTAAAGAGCTTCCGGAGGATGTGTACCGTAAGGAGATTCAAAGTGTCTTTCCGTCGATAGCCGGTGTATTGACTCATGTGTATCTGTCCGATAAGGGGTGGTTTGATGTGTTCTCCGGAGAGCGTCTGGAGGATACGCTGAAATCAGCTGAACAGCAAAAAGGGGACATCTTGTCTAAAGAGATAGAAGAGCTGGAAGATCTATTTTTGGAATTATCAGACCGGTATCAACTATTTTTGCAGAAGGAGGAAAATATCAGCCTCCCCCTTGAAATAGAGCATCCGTCAGGTGACATCATGAAAACCGCAGCGGCCGATATGATCCTCCATGTTGTGAACCACGGAACGTATCATCGCGGGAATATAACAGCTATGCTCAGACAGATGGGGTATGCTTCTGTACCGACGGATTACGGTATTTATTTATATATAAACAAAAAGTAAACAAGACAGCCCACGCGGCTGTCTTGTGATATCCGCAAAAAAGCCAAATCATATGAGTGATTTGGCTTTTTCGTTTGCTATGCCATGTTTTGCAGCCGTTCTAAACTGTTTTTCCAATTCGCTTCAAGCGCTGTAAAAGCAGCGGCGGCATCTTGCTGTTCTAATGCGTGAATGATATCAGAGTGTTCATTATATGATCTGTTTAAAGCGCCGTTTTCACTGAAATAGCGGATTTCCAGTCTCTGAATTTTGACTTTCAGGCTTACAAGCAATTTGTGAAGTTCAGCGTTGTCCGCAAGCAGAATGATGCGATGGTGAAATGCATTATCCGCTTCCAGAACGGCCATTTTATCGCCGTCTTTCATCGTTTGAAGAAGATTTTCATTCAGCTGTTTCAATTCTTGAATCACGGCATCGTCCATACGCGGGAGGGCTTGCTGCAATGCGAGTTTTTCAAGCGTCCAGACGATGGAATACAAGTTTTCCGCTTCTTTTAACTCAATCGGAGCGACAAGCGTCCATCTGTTCGCTTTTGTTATCACCAAGCCGTCATCTTCCAGCCGCAATAAGGCTTCCCGTATCGGGGTGCGGCTGATTCCCAATGTTTCCGACAAATCCTTGTCCTTTAACTTTGTTTCCGGTTTGAGCTTGCCCGTTATGATCCAGTTTCTGAGTGTGCGATACACTTCGTCCCGCATGATGGTTCTTTTCAGCACAGGTTCTTTGTTTTGATTATCCAATGGAACACCTCATGAATCGTAGTATACATATTTGCATTTTACCACAGTCCGGGCGCCGGTTAGAAATGAAGAGGGACGTCTAAGAATGAATCGAACCGAGATGCTTCATCTCAATATGCTGAAAGTCAGCGGAGCCGCCTTCAGAAAAGAGCGTGATTCCCTGATCTTCGTGTTTTGGGAACACTTCATTTGTCAGAACGGTTTTTCCGTCGTCTGCAAATACTTCAATACTTGTTTTATCTACGAGAATTTTCAGATGGACGCGTCCTTTGTTTCCGTCAAATGGGGCTTTGCTTTCGACGTATGCGCCGGTTTTATCAGGCTGGTCTGTAAACGATCTGTTCACATACGCACAGCCGTCTTCTGCTGAAATACCGACATCAATATGCCGGCTTTGGTCTGCTGATTCTCTGAGTCTGACGCCTGCATTTTTGATATCTGACCAAGCGATATCCATATCAAGCTGATATGTATCACCTTTGATCGGCAGTGTCTCTGAACCGTTCACCTGTTTGTGTTCTATGCTGTCAGTTGAAGAAGTTAATTGGTTCAATGCTTCAACCGGCTCTGACACAAGGCTGTATGTGCCGCCGTCCTGCTGCTGAAGACGGATTTCACGGACGATAGAATCCGTGCCGTTAAAGCCGTTTTTTAGTGTCGGTGTTTCATTCGGATAATCCCAATTGTTCATCCATGCCAGCGCATAGCGTTTTGTCAGCGGATCTTCGCTATTACCGTCTTCAAATGTGACGCCGCCGTACCAGTCAAAGCCGTAATCGAGCCATTGCGGTTCTTCTTGATCGGCGGTAAATTCCTTCCCGTCAAAGTTTCCGGTCCAATACGCGTACGTATTCGGTTTGCCTGCGGGTTTGCCGTTTGCGCTTGCGCCCAGAACCCACTTGGCTGTTCCGTCATCTGCACGCATCATATAAAGGTCGGGGCATTCGACGAGGCCGATCTGCTGAGTGATAAAACCGCCCGTGTATTTCCAATTTTTTAAATCGGGTGATTCATAAAAACCGATTTTTTCTCCTTCGGCCATGGCCATCACCCATTTGTCATCCTGTTCATCCCAGATCACTTTCGGGTCCCGGAAATCCTTAGTTCCCGGGTTTTTCATAACGGGCTGATCACTATAGGAAGTAAACGTTTTTCCCTTATCCGTGCTGTACCATAAATATTGTTCCTGGGCTTTTGTTTTGGCTGTCGGCTGCGTTGTGACGGCGACCAGCGCGTTTTTGCCGAAGCCCGCCGTGTTGTGTTTATCAATGACGACAGAACCGGACCATATATCGCCGTTTTCGTTGGTGTATTTCGGAATAGCCGTGCCTTCGTCCGTCCAGTGCACCAAGTCCTCTGATACGGCGTGCCGCCATTCTGTGCCGTTGCCGTTCGGGTAATCCCGATTATAAAGATAGTAGTAATGATATTTCCCCTCGAAAAAAATGGGCTTTTGAGGGTCGTTTTTCCATTTGTCCGGGGTCGTAAAATGATACGCCGCCCGGTAATCCTTCTTATGCTCCGTGTTTGTGTCAGAGGAATTGTGGGTTTTGTTCGGCAGTAAGCCGACAAACAGGAACGCACCCAAAAAGATCAATATTACAACGGGCCATTTTCGAGCCATGATTGAGTTCACCATCTTGTTGAGAAATAAAAGAAAATGCCAATGAAGTATCGGCATTTTCTTTTTGTTGTTATTAGTTGTTAACCGTAAGCTGTCCTTGTTCAAGGATGCTGTTTTTAACAACGGATGTTTTCTTGCCTTTGATGTTCATTAAGAAGCTTGGCGCAAATGTTGCCTTTTTATCCTCAAAGAAGCCTCTGTTTGTCATGTAGCTTGTGATCACGACATTGTTGCCTTTGGCTTGCGGCACTGCGAAGTGAGAGTAAGTGAACGTTACATCGTTAGGATCAAGACCCATTTGCAGGACAAGACCAGTTTTGTTCAGCGGCTTGTAAGGCCCTGTTAAAGAGTTTGATACATAACCAAGCATGTAAATATCGTTTGAGTTAATGCCGTCGATCGTCATTTTTGAACCGCGTGAATCAGTGAACAGGTACCATTTGCCGTTCATTTTGAAAACATTCGCGCGCTCAATTTCATCAGTTACCGTGTTTGAAGTGATCAGCGGCTTCATGACTTTTTTCAATGTGTAATCATCGTTTAACTCTACCATACCGAGGGCGCCGTTCGCTAATTCAGCATCGCGTTTTTTAGCGCTTTGCTGAAGCTTCTGACTTTCTTTACGGAAGAAGTTTGTGCTGCCGCCGTAGTACGCTTTGTTAAATAAAGATTCTTCGCCTTGGTATCCGTTTTCTGTTCCCGTGTTGGCTTCGAATACAAGGTATTTATGGCCTTTGTCTTCAACGTAGTGAGGGTCTCTCAGCGTATGGTTGTCGCCGGATGTATAGTTCCCTTCATCGATAAACTGCTGAACGTTTTGATATGTTTTTCCGTCGCCGTCAAAAATCGTTTTATGATCTTCCACTCCGTTGATCTTGAGCGTGTCATCAGATTTTGACACATTTACCTGCGCCGTTGTCAGGCTTTGTTTACCGTAATGTTTACCGGAAAAGTCAGTGTAGAATAAACGGATTTTTCCGTCAGATGTAAAGGTTGCAGAACCGGACCATTCTTGTGTCTGTTCTTTCAGGATTTCATCGTTGGCGTCGAACTTATCGCTGTCTTTAAAGACACGGCCCGCGTTTTTCCAGCTGTCGATCGAGTTGTCGCCGACTTTTTGGTAAAACATGTAGATGGATGTGTCATCAGCGTCTTTCGGGCTTCCCGCAAGAGCAAACACGACGTGATAGCCGTTGTATTCAGCTACTGTTCCGTCAGCGTTTTGGAGCGGCCAGCTGTCCCACACATCCAGTCCTTTCGCGGACTCGATATTTTTAATTGTTGATGGGTCGAATTGAGGCACTTGGTATTTTTCACTTTGCTGCTGTTTAGGGATCTGCAGCATATCATGGCGTGTGATATGAGAGACGCCGTACGTTTCTTTGTAAGGTTTTTGGGTATTTTCTTTCGCGAAGGCTTGAGTCGCTCCCCCTGCCAGAAGTGCAGTCGTAAAAGTTAGAACTGTGGCTCGTTTTGCAAATTTTTTGATGTTCATGTTCATGTCTCCTTTTGTATGTACCTTTTTTTGCGATCTGCCGATTCGATCCTCCTGCATTCATGGATGGCAGGTTTGTTACAGAAAAAAAGACCTAAAATATGTATGGGGTGACGCCAAAGAATACACTTTGCCCTTAACACATTTTAGGTCTTGCCTGCTTTATCAGTAACAATCCTGCATGATTTACTTGTCGACATCATTCTATTAGACTCTGATTCTATTGACAACTGGTCTATTTTCCTCTTTTGGATGATAGTAAAATGAAAAAAGGCCTTTTAATATATGGGTAATTGAGACTAAGGGGTGCTCTGGGCCTAGGAAAAAACCTCTCTAAAAAAGAGAGGTTATTTTTTCTTGATAGATAATAAAGCGATGGTGGCTAAAATCAGCAAAGTACCCAGCCATTCTGATATTCCGAAGGGAACATGCAGCCAGATAACAGCTAAAAAAGCTGCCGACAGCGGCTCTGCACAGGCAAGCAGGCTGGTTTCAGAGGCACTCAGATATTTCAGGCTTTCCAAGTAGCAATAAAAAGCGATGAGCGTTCCGAAAATGATGATAAACACAATCGCGGCATATGCAGGAAAGGACCACTCGCCTTCAAATGTCCAGGGCGGGCGGATCAAGCTGAGGGCGGCTCCGCCGATCAGCATGCCCCATCCGACAACAATGGCGGATCCCCATTTCTTCAGCAGACGATGCGGCTGAAGGGTGTAAAACGCCAGTGCAAACGCCGAACTGATTCCCCAAAAGACGGCCAGACCGGATATGGACAGGCTTCCGGCATTCCCGTGAGTGACCAAAATGAATGTGCCGGCAACCGCCAATAAGACGGCGAGCAGTTCTTTTCCCGAAGGAATTCTCTTTGCGCGAATCGCTAAAAAGCATGTAATGATCGCCGGCCCTAAATACTGAAGAACGGTAGCAGTTGCCGCGTTGCCGTACTCAATTGCCGCGAAGTAGGTGTATTGAACGCCTAACATTCCGAAAATCCCGAATAAAAGAAGGGGAATTCTGTCCCGTCTGTCTTTCCAAACAGCCCATATCCGTCCTTTTTCTTTGCGGTACGCGATTCCGAGCAGAAGCGCCCCTGACACCAGAAGGCGCACCGAAGTCAGCCATTCTGTATTAAAATGGCGGTGCTGGAACAGATACTGGGCAACCGTTCCCGAGACCCCCCATAAGATAGCTCCTGTAAGCACAAGCCAAATGCCTGTTGTTCGTGAATAAGAAAGAGCAGCGTGTTTTTCCAGGATAGACACCCCCGATTCTGATGTTGCGATAGCAACTTACAATAATTAGGAAAGCGAACGCCTTACATGTGATATATTATATATTGTATATTAGCAGGCGTCAAAATAATTTTAAAGTAAGCGCTTACTAAATGGCCGTCTGATGAACGAGCTGTAAAAAAAAACACCCCGGCTGGTTTCCGGGGTGTGTTGGTTATTCTGCAATCGCGTCTGTTAAAACAGGAACGACTTGTTTCTTTCTGGATACGACGCCTTTTAAAAGAGCCGTGTTGTTTTCTAACGTCACGTTGAATGCTTTTTCAACTTTTGACGCTTGATCACCGATGGCGAGCGCAAGGGAATCGTTTTCTAAAATATCCGTAATCACGAGAAGGAACAGGTCAAGGTTCTTCTCAGCAATTACTTTTGAAAGAGCCGCTTCTAATTCCGGCTGCCGCTTTTTGACATCTTCAATATCAACTGTGTTGACTTGGGCGATTTCGACTTTTTTGCTGCCGAGCGTGAACTCTTTCGCATCAAGAGAAATCAGTTCTTCCACAGTTTTTTTGCTTAAGTCGGCGCCCGCTTTCAGCATGTTTAAGCCGTACTCTTCCGCATCTACGCCGGCAATTTCAGCAAGCTCTTTTGCCGCTGCGATATCTTGCTCCGTGCAAGTCGGAGATTTAAATAACAGAGAGTCGGAAATGATTGCTGAGAGCATGAGGCCCGCAATTTCTTTCTCGATTTTCACGTTATTTTCTTTGTACATTTTGTTTAAGATCGTAGCCGTACAGCCGACCGGCTCAGCACGGTAGTAAAGAGGTTCCGCTGTTTCGAAGTTGGCGATACGGTGGTGGTCGATCACTTCAAGAACCTGAACGTCTTCGATATCCTTGATGCTTTGCTGGCGTTCATTGTGGTCAACAAGGATGACGCCGTTTACTTCGTTTGCGGCTGTTTCCACCAAACGCGGGCTTTCCTGCTTGAAATAATCAAGCGCGTATTGTGTTTCGCCGTTGACTTGTCCAAGGCGGACGGGCTCAGCATTGAAGCCGAGTTTATTTTTTAGATCAGCATAGGCAATGGCAGAGCAAATGGTATCTGTGTCTGGGTTTTGATGTCCGAAAATAAGAATTTTTTCCATAATAACTCCTTGTCCTTTTTTGTAGTGTAAACAATCTTTTTATAGTTTAACACGTCTTGCGGAGGGTGTAATCTTCAAAACCTTAAAAATTGATGTGAAAAAGAAGCATTTTTGTTGAGCGGTGAGGAGGATTGCGAGTAAAATACTGGGTAAGTCAGATGCTAATCAGCATATAGTATCAAAAAAGGTACTATGGAGGATGAATTATGAACATATATCCGAATAAAGAAGGTTGTCCGGTTGAACTGACGCTTTCCGTTATCGGCGGAAAGTGGAAGGGTATTTTGTTTTATCATATGATCGGCGGAAAAAAGCGGTTTAATGAGTTTCGGCGCATTTGCCCCAGCATTACGCAGCGTATGCTGACGCTTCAGCTTCGTGAGCTTGAGGCGGACGGCATCGTGCATCGCGAGGTATATCAGCAGGTGCCTCCAAAGGTGGAGTATTCTCTTACCGAATTCGGCAGGTCGCTGGAACCGATCGTTTTGCAAATGAAGAAATGGGGAGATGCCAACCGGGAGTTTCTCGAGACATACCGGGAAAAAACGTCGCCTCAAGATCAGTCCGCTCAAAAATAAGAAGCAGCAAAGGATTAAATTCCTTGCTGCTTTTTTTATTTCATCGCGATGGCCTTTCTGGCGTTGCGCACGTCATTCTTCAGCAATTCGCTCAGGTTGTAAGCCGGATATTGACCGCGTTCTTCCATATACTCAAAGACCATTTGATGCCACTTGATGGCCGCGTTCAAGTGCTTGACGAAAACATGTCTTAATTGAGGTGTGGCCGTCTCTGTAATGGCTCCGGCGTAATTGCGGACAGACGTTTTGGCCATGATCAGCAGGCCGCCGCTGTAAAAGGAGGAATCAGCGCGCTCTTCTGTTTCATCCTCACGAAAAGCGGGAGCTTCAGGGAAAAAAGGAAGCAGTTCACGCAGATTTTGTTCCAGCGAATGGATGGAAAATCTGTAAAGCTGTTTTAATCTGGCATCGCTTACGTCCCGCTCTGTTCTTTTTAATTTCACAAGTCCGTTTGCCTGGAAAGCCACTAACTCATGCAGTTCTAACGTTTCATGCCATGCTAATGTTCTCCGCTCGGTCATGGTGTAAGAATCTCCTTTATCCTTCATTTTCACTTTCAGCATATGCCCCGGTCCCGATGTTGTTCCTGATGTTTTGAAGTTTCCAGAAAGGGAAACTCAATGTAAAGGAAATACGAAATAGAGGTGAAACTATATGTGGGACATGATAAAGAACTTCTTCCTTTTCAGCAGCGGGGTTTTACAGGCGACCACTCTCTTACTTATCGTTATCGTCTTGTTATATGTACGAAAAACCAAAAAGAAAAACAGAGATACTTCTGGTTTCATGGATGATCAGGATCACTGATACAACGGGCATTCTTTCACTGGGATGTCCGTTTGTCTGTTTTCATGTTTCACATGGAACATTGCGGGTGTCCGCGCTCATTTTACTTGCGATTTCGACTTATGTTAAAATATATACGTGTATTTTGGAGAGTTTATGGAAAATTCAGGTCTTGAAAGAGACATTGCGGCGTCAAAAGAGCAGTCGTCTAAGCTGCTCTTTTCTATTCGTATGTTCGAATGATACAAGGTTTGAGGTGAGTAAGTGAAAAATACAAGGGCTCTAATAGAAGGCGCCATTTTGATCAGTATTTTTGCAATCATTTCCCTTTTGGTCGTGTACCTCCCTTTACTGGGGGCAATTCTTCTCTTTGCTTTGCCGCTGCCGATCATTCTTTACACCATTCGGCACGGTCTGAAGCCCGGGGTATGGATGGGGCTTGCCAGCCTTCCTGTCAGCTTTATTGTAAGTTCGTTTACCGGGCTTACAGGCGCTTTTACGGCTGCCTGTACGGGAATCGCCATGGGATATTATTTTAAAAAGAAACAGCCCGGCTATGCGGTTGCTGCCGGCGCTATGGCGTATGTGCTGTGCGGCGTCGTTTTTTTTGTGGTCAGCATCGTGTTCCTTAATATGAATGTGATCGATACCACCATGTCCCAGCTTCGGGAGTCGATGTCTTTAGCAGAAACCATGTCAAAGCAGCTCGGTTACGGAGATCAGTTCGGGAAGCAGATCAAGCTGATGGAAAGTCAGCTGAGCACGGTTCAATATCTTTTTCCGACAGTGCTCGTATTGACCGGCATCGTTTTTTCTTTCCTCAGTTATGCTATGGCAAGGCCGCTTTTACGGCGATTTTCCCCTGATCTTCCGAAGATGAAGCCTTTTAGAGAGCTCAAACTCCCGCAAAGCGTTGTCATTCTGTATTTTATTGTGACGATATTAGGGTTTCTGCCTTTAGAAAAAGGGCATATGCTGTATTCGGTTTCATTGAATGGGGGATTTATTCTCAGCTTGCTGATTTGTATTCAAGGATTAGCGTTTATTTTTTTCTATTGCCGCGAAATGGAGATGCCGAAAGCCGTTCCTGTTTTAGCAATTGTGCTGGGTGTGCTTTTTCCGCTCATCTTGTCCGTGTATCTCCTCTTAGGCATCATTGACATAGGCTTTAACATAAGAAATAAGGTGACGCGAAATTGAGTGTGACTTACAGGTGGGGAGTTGATAGAAATGCCTAGTTTTTATGAAAAACCGTTGTTTCGGTATCCCATCTATGCATTGATTGCATTGTCAATCATCATAATCCTCATCAGCATTTACTTTAACTGGCTGATAGGAGCCATCGGCGTTGTGCTGCTCGCCGTGATCCTGTTTTTCATTAAGCGTGCGGATTCTCTGATCAGAAAAGAAATTGACGATTATATCTCCACGTTATCGTATAGATTGAAAAAAGTAGGCGAAGAGGCATTAATGGAAATGCCTATCGGGATTATGCTGTTTAATGATCAATATTACATTGAGTGGGCGAATCCGTTTTTGTCTTCCTGTTTTAATGAAAGCACACTCGTCGGGCGCTCGCTGTATGACACATGCGAGGCCGTCGTGCCGCTGATCAAGCAGGAGGTCGATTCGGAAACGATCACCTTGAATGAGCGGAAGTTTAAAGTAGTGATTAAAAGAGATGAGCGCCTGCTTTATTTCTTTGATGTGACAGAACAGATTCAGATTGAAAAGCAGTACGAAAATGAGAGAACCGTGCTGGCATATATCTTTTTAGATAACTATGATGACGTCACACAGGGGCTGGATGACCAAACGAGAAGCACGATGAACAGCCAGGTCACCTCATTATTAAATGCGTGGGCGCAGGAGTACGGCATTTTCCTGAAACGGACGTCCTCTGAGCGGTTTATCGCGGTGTTAAATGAACACATTTTAACGGAGCTTGAAAACGCGAAATTTTCGATTTTGGATGAAATCCGAGAAAAAACATCCGTTCATACTGTATCTTTGACCCTCAGCATCGGGATCGGCGCATCGGTTTCTTCCTTGAAGGAGCTTGGAGATCTGGCGCAGTCCAGTCTCGATTTGGCTCTCGGCCGCGGAGGCGACCAAGTGGCGATCAAAATGCCGAACGGCAAGGTGAAATTTTACGGCGGCAAAACAAATCCGATGGAGAAACGCACAAGGGTGCGCGCCCGGGTGATTTCTCACGCGCTCAAGGAGATTGTCTCAGAAAGCAGCAATGTCATTATCATGGGGCACAAGTTTCCTGATATGGACGCAGTCGGAGCCGCAATCGGAATATTGAAGGTGGCGCAGGCCAACGGCAAAGAAGGCTACATCGTCATTGATCCGAACCAGATCGGATCAAGCGTTCAGCGCCTGATTGAAGAAATTAAAAAATATGAAGAGCTGTGGTCGCGGTTCATCACGCCGGAAGAGGCGATGGAAATTTCAAATGACGACACGCTGCTTGTCGTCGTTGATACACATAAACCGTCCCTTGTGATGGAAGAGCGTCTCATGAACAAAATCGAGCACATCGTTGTGATTGACCACCACCGCAGAGGCGAGGAATTTATTAAAGACCCGCTGCTCGTTTATATGGAGCCATACGCTTCATCCACCGCAGAACTCGTGACGGAGCTGCTTGAATACCAGCCGAAGCGGCTCAAAATCAATATGATTGAAGCGACGGCCCTGTTAGCTGGTATAATAGTGGATACGAAGAGTTTTTCCCTTCGCACGGGCTCGCGGACGTTCGACGCCGCTTCTTATTTGAGAGCGAAAGGCGCAGATACGGTTCTGGTGCAGAAAGTTCTCAAAGAATCCGTCGGTTCTTACATCAAGCGGGCGAAACTGATCCAGCATACGGCTCTTTATAAAGAACATATCGCGATTGCTTCTCTGCCTGAGAACGAAGAGGAGTACTTTGACCAGGTGCTGATTGCGCAGGCGGCTGATTCCCTCTTATCGATGAGTGAAGTGGAAGCTTCATTTGCGGTAGCCAGACGGGATGAGCATACGGTGTGCATCAGTGCGAGATCGCTGGGCGAGGTCAATGTGCAGATTATTATGGAGGCGCTGGATGGCGGAGGGCATTTAACCAATGCGGCAACCCAGTTATCGGGCATTTCTGTCTCAGAAGCGCTCGTCCGGCTGAAGGAAGCCATTGATGAATATTTTGAGGGAGGCGTTCAGAGATGAAGGTTATTTTCTTACAAGATGTAAAAGGTAAAGGAAAAAAAGGCGAAATGAAAAACGTAGCAGACGGTTATGCACATAACTTTCTCATTAAAAAAGGCCTCGCTGTCGAAGCAAATGCGACAAACATCAGCGCATTGAAAGGACAGAAAGAAAAAGAGAAAAAAGAAGCGATTGCCGAGCTTGAAAGAGCGAAAGATTTGAAAGAAACGCTTGAACAGCTGACTGTTGAGCTGAGTGCCAAATCCGGTGAAGGCGGCCGCCTGTTCGGGTCTGTCACAAGCAAGCAGATTGCAGAAGCGCTGCAAAAAACGCATAAGATTAAAGTGGATAAACGGAAACTGGAGCTCCAAGACGGTATCCGCACACTGGGATATACAAACGTTCCTGTAAAGCTGCACCCTGAAGTTCAGGCTGTGCTGAAGGTTCACGTAAAAGAAGAAGCGTAACGCACAATGAAAAACCCGCCGATCCGGCGGGTTTTTTTTATGTCAGCAGACGGCGCAGCGCAAGAAAATGATGAGATTGTTTCATTTCCGATCGTTACCAGATTGCATATTATATTACATCATAACGAAGGATGTGTCGGTATGAAACGATTTTTTTCTGAAACATATTTTAATAATCCGGAGAATAAAAAGGCGCTGGAGCACTATCCGCTGATCGGAGACGGAAAAGACGGGGAAGTCTACCGCTTAACACACGACAAATGCATAAAATACTTCTTTGAAAAAGGGACATGCAAGAAGGAATTGGCGGCTTTAAAGACCGGACAAGGTTCCCCGGTGATTCCAAGACTGTATGAACACGGAGATCGTTATATTGTGATGGAATATGTCCAAGGCACCTCTCTTGCCCGCCATATCAGAAAAGAAAAATCCCTGTCCGTCAAACTGACTGCTGATATTTTAAATATGCTGGATGAATTAAAAAGAATCGGTTTTACCAGATGGGATGCCGAAATCAGGCACATTCTGATCAATGAACACGGAAATCTTAAGGTCATCGACCATAAAAGAGCTTTTTCCGCCATTACCCGGTTTCCCGTAAAACTATTAAAAGGACTGGACAAATACGGCTTGGCGGATGAGTTTTTGAACACTATAAAAAAATTAAATCCGTCACGTTACCTGGAATGGCAGCCGCACATGTAAGTTTCTGAAAATCCGCATATGTAAGTTTCCTTTTTTTAGGGTCGTCATATGATATTTGTAACATTTGTTTGGTGGAGTGTGGAAAAAATGGCAGAATACATTATGGTTATCGGCGCTCATCCCGATGATGAACTATTGGGAGCAGCGGGCACCATAAAACGGCTGATCAATGAAGGATATAAAGTGATTTCCATTATTACGGCATTAGGAAGAAAAGAAGAAGCTCATCATATTAAACAATTAGGCGAACGCGCGAATCAAGAGCTTGGAATTGAGAAAGTCATCTTTTTGGAGCATACGAATTTAGAGCTGGAATGTATCCCTCTTCATAAGCTTGTCAAAGAATTAGAGCAGCTCATTCGCGTCTATCAGCCTGATAAAATCTTTACACATCATTACGGCGATATCAATATGGACCACCAGAGAACATTCCAAGCAGTTTTAACAGCCGCCAGACCGCTTCCGAATCAAAAGCCTATCGAACTGCTTACGTTCGAAACGCTATCTTCAAGCGAGTGGGAGAGGAATACGGCTGATAAACTCTTCAAACCTAATTACTTCGTTAACATCACAGACACAATGGATGCCAAACTCGCGGCGCTTCACCACTATGACGTAGAAATGAGGGATTACCCTCATCCCCGTTCATATGAAGGCGTTAAACATTTAGGAAGAGTCAGAGGGATGACGGCGGGTGTAGAATACGCTGAAGCTTTTGAAGTCGTGCGGAGGATCTGGAAATGATCAAGACATTTTCCGTCCCGTATCCGTATATGGTTCAGACGCTTGACCGCTACTACGGGGTCAAAACGGGCCCTCAAAAAAAGGCGGCAGTAAAGACACAGTTGAAACATGAACATCATATTCCGCGGTTATACAGGAAAAAAAAGAAGTTATCCATTTTGATTGCCACGTTTTGGGACTACCCGCACACGGGCGGTTTATCAAACTATATTAAAACGCTTAGTGAAGGCCTGAAGAAGAGGGGTCATAAGGTGGATGTCATCTCCCCTAATCTGTTTCCGTCCGCACAGGTAAAAGAACTGCGGGCGGCTGTTGTTCCGAAATTAAAAGATTTCTTTAAAGACAGATATGGGGATTATAACAATCATATTTTGAAAAATAATCGGCTGATGTTTATATACGAGCAAATGCTTCAAAAGATTCATTTGGAAAGATATGATGTGTTTCATGCTCAAGATTTATTTACAGCCAATATATTAGGCAGATTCAATCAAATCTATAAGAAACCTTTATTTTTCACACCGCATGGCATGTTTACTTTCAACAGACTTAAATTTCACATCTTTAAAAAAGGATCGGTAGAAGAGTTTTATTATAAAAAACTAGAGATGAAAGCCATTGAATACGCAGATCGCCTGATTATTATCAGCGATACGTTCCGCAGCCCGCTCATGAAGCTCGGAGCCGAACAGGAAGACATGACAACGGTGATCACAGGAATCGATTACGATGCAAAAACAGGCGGGAAAAGAAAAATCCCGCTGCCGAAAAATAAGATCATCATCTCGTGTATTGCAAGATTAGGCCCGAGAAAAGGACATAATCATTTGCTTGACGCACTTTCACGAATTCCGTCTGATGTGCTTGAACATGTTCAAGTGCTGATCGCGGGCGACGGAGAGATGAGGAGCGCTTTAGAGGAACAGGCTCGAAAACTGAATCTATCTATGGTCTCCTTTTTAGGAAAAAGAGATGATGTTCCCGCTATTTTGAATATGACGGATATATTCGTACTGCCGACCATTAATGATAGTCTGCCCATCTCGATTATTGAAGCGATGTTCAGCGGCTCGGCTATCATCGCGACCGATTGCGGGGGTATTCCGGATCTGATCCGCCATAACAAAACGGGACTTATTGTCGAGCCCGGAAATGCAAAGGTTCTTGCCCGGGCTTTAGCGTTTTTTATCTCTAACAAATCTGCGCGGGAGAAGGCTGCTTCAAACGCAAAGGCCTACGCGGAGAAATATTTAAGCAGTGAGACGATGATAAAAAATATCGAATCGATTTATCAAAATACCAACAGCTCGGAGGGAGATCATGAAACATGAACATGCAGCCGTTGTACTTGATTTCAGTGCAAACGGGATTGGGATCATTCGCAGCCTGGCCCGAAGAGGAATCGATGTTTACGCGTTTGACACGGAGGGACCTTATCGTATCGGAAAATCAAGATTGGCAGATTGCGGGATATGTCCCAGCCCTTTAACACAAGAGGAAGAACTGCTGACATTCCTGACTGATTTCGGGAAGCGATTCCAAGCAAAGCCGGTTCTGTACGCAGGATCTGATGATTATGCGGGATTTATATCTAAATTCCGCGAGACATTAGCCGGTTTTTTTTTATTTTTGCTCCCGAGCCGCTCTCTGTTAGAAACGGTCTTAGATAAAAGCAAAGCATATGAATTAGCGGTCAAGCATAACATCCCCTGCCCGAAAACCTTTTTTCCGAACAACCGGGATGAGCTGGAAGAGGCCATCGCCAATATTGACTTCCCGTGTATTTTAAAACCGGTGGCCGGCCATGAATACAGAAAAAAAGTAAACAAAAAAGCAATTGTAATGAAGAATGCCGCACAATTGCGCAAGGAGTTCAGCTCCTACAGAGAAAATGGAGAACTGCTCGTACAGGAGATCATCCCCGGAGACAACCAGTGTTTTTATAAAGTCGCCACTTTTTATGATGACCAAATGAAATTAATCGGTTTATTCTCTCTGCAAAAGAACCATCAATTCCCTGCTGATTTTGGCGCGGGGGCCCACGTCGTCAGCAAACGGCTTCCTGATTTAATCGAGAAGACCCTGCCGTTTTTTGAAGCGATTCAGCTGAAGGGAGTAGGCATGGCGGAATTTAAAAAGGATCCCCGGGACAATGTTTACAAGTTTATCGAAATTAATCCGCGCTTTTGGCTCAGCCATAGCCTGACAGAACCGGCAGGCATTCATTTCGTTTACATGTACTATCTGTATTTGACCGGACAGCATGTGAAGCCCCAGCTCGAACAAAAAGACGGAATCAACTGGATTTATGAGGTGCGTTACTTCTTAACGTTTTTGAAGAAACGAAAAAGAGGAGAAATGACGTTCCGGGATTTTTGGAAAGGATTTAAAGGAAAAAAAGAGTACGCTCTTTTTGCTTGGAATGACCCGATGCCATTTATCAGAAACACTTGGTCTCATCTCAAAAACAGCTGGAAACGGAAGCGGAAGGAAGATCGGCATGTATGAAAAGGATCTTTTGTATGACGCATTTCAAAAACTGAGAATTGACGAAAAACTGTCGTACTCGTTCGGTGAAAGGGCTGCGGTGAATCCGGATGACATCACATGCCTGAAATCAACAGACAGAAGCGCCATTTATAAACTGTTTGTAAAGAAAAAATCCGGCACTGTGCCGCTGATATTGAAGGTGTATAAATCTTCCCGTGAAAAAAACAAGGTCGAGATTAATATATACGGGAAAGCCCGTTCTGTTTTAGGAGATTTGCTGCCGGACATCTATCTTATAGAGGAAAGTGACCATGAAACGTGGATATTTATGGAGTTTGTCAGCCAGATCAGAGGACAGCTTACATTTCATCCGAAGCATTTCAAGTATATTATTCCGTCTGTCGCAGAACTGCACAGCCGCACCTTTGAAAACAAGACTATTTCTGACGGTAAATGGCGGTCGTGGCTGCCGGTCTACGAATCGGAAACCATGAGAAAAGGGCGTAAAAAGCAGATCAAAAAGACAGCGGAATTATTGGATAGAGCTCTTAAAGATGAGCGCACAAAAGATATCGTGAAGCCTCATTATCGGCAAATCACAAACTTGCTGGAGCAGGAGGAGCCGGATTTTTTCCCTGAATTGATACAAAACGGCTCAGCCATCACACACGGTGATCTTCATATGCAGAATATCTGCACCCACGATGCGTCCGGACATGAACCGTGGGATATTCAATTCATCGATTGGGAATCCGCAAAGTACGCGCCGATTTGGTTTGATATGACGGTGCTGGTCGAAATTCTGCTCGGCTTCAGAAAAGACTGGAGCCGGCACGCAGAAGATATTCGGACGTATTGCGTAAAAGTGTATACGAAAGAAATGAAAAAGCGGGGTATTCATTTTCAGACCCCTCCTATGACGCTTTATAAAATGGCTTATTTGCAGAGAACACTTGAGAAAGGGCTTCATACCCAATTGCGGAGAATCTTCGACAATCGGGGAGGAGAACTGCTGCCGTATCATGTTGACAAAGTGTCAAAATGGGGACGGGAATTAGGATTATAAGTTTAAGAGAGGGGGAGCGGATTTGAAAGAAGAGATCGGCAAGCCGAACGGTCTGGTGCCTCTTGCCTTATTGCGCGTCATGGATCAATTTTACGGGATTGAACATCAAAGTGAGCCGGAGATGCTCTATTCGTTCTGTGCGGAAGGAAAAAGCTCCCCCAAACGAAAAAAGCCATTGCGTATTCTGTACGCAACCTTTCTCCGTTACCCGAATGTCGGAGGACTGGCGAGTTATATCACGTCAATTAAGACGGGTTTTGAGCGCATCGGTCACCAGGCGGATGTCATCTCGCCGCTCCAAATGCCGCCAACTTCTTTTCAGGAAGATATCCCGCGGGCCGCTGACGAGATCAGAGCGTTTCTTGTTGGCAGATACGGGGCCGCAAACGAAAAGTTTGTGAAGAATCTCAGCTATTTACATGTCTTTCAAAGATTTTTGAAGGAGAAAGACTTAGAACAATATGACCTGTTTCACGCGCAGGATTTATTTGCGGTATTTTTGCTGGGATACCTTAATCAAACGTATCGGCGTCCGCTTTTTTTCACGCCGCACGGACATTTTACGAAAAGCCGGATGAAGTTTCATAAAATCCAAAAGGGTTCAATAGAAGAGGCATATTTCAGTGAAATAGAAAGGCAGGGTATTCGGGCTTCGGATAAAATCATTACAATCAGCGACTCCTTTCACGAGCCCTTGCTGGAGTACGGAGCGAAGGAGGCTCAGCTGACGACTGTTCATACCGGCATTGACATCCGGGATGCACCCGAGCCAAAACGTGCTGAAAAGCTCGTGATTGCGTGCGTTTCCCGTCTGACCGAGCGAAAAGGACATGATGTGCTGCTGGACGCTCTCGCCCGCATCCGGCACCATTTATCCGGAGTGGATATATGGATCATCGGAGACGGAAACATGAGAGAGTTTCTGGAAGAGAAGAGACGGAAACTGGGCCTCTCAAATGTGTTTTTCCTCGGAAAACGACATGATGTGCCGGCGCTTTTGGCTGAATCATCTATATTTGTCCTGCCGACATTGAATGATAATTTCCCCATAGCGATCATCGAAGCGATGTTCTCAGGTCAAGCCATTGTCGCAACTGACTGCGGAGGAATCCCTGAGATGATCCGGCATGAGGACACAGGGCTTATCTGTCAGCCCGGCAACAGCCGCGAACTTGCTGATGCTCTCGTAATGCTGATTACGGATCAGTCTCTCAGGGAACGGCTTGGAAAAGAAGCGCGCTCCTATGCCGGCCGGCATCTGTGTCAGGAACTGATGGTTTCAAAAATAGAAAGGATTTATCAATCATTTTTCTGAATGATACCGGCACCGCATGGCAGGTGCTTCAAGAGCAAAATAAAGAGGCCGGCGTTTAACTATCCAGCCTCTTTCCGAGCTGTTTTTTCATCTCATACAGAGTCCGCTGGCTTTGTCCGCCCGGGCCGCCTGTCATTCCTCGCCGGGCTGAGCTTGTTTTTCCGGTGCTGTATCGGTCAGCTGAGATTTTTGTGCCGATCTTTTTAATCCATGAGACAAGCTTTGTGTTGCCTGAATTGTTTCCGGATTATAAGAAATAGTTCACTTTTCCTTCGTCAACAAGTTGTTTCAGCTGTGAGACGGTTTTACCGAAATTTTCTTCACGGAAAAAAGAGGCGGAAAGCCATCGCTTCCGCCTCCCGCACATATATATGAGAGAGCGGCCTTTATTTGTGATCGTTCTCTTTTTGGATTTCAGCTAATTTGGCAAGCAGAATGTGCTGAGGCATGTGCATGATTCTCTCAAGCGGCATATTCAGTGATTCTGCGAGCTTTTGCGCCGTTTCGGCGGAAATTTGCAGCGGTTTCATGTGATCACTCCTTCCGTTTCTTTATTGTACTAAAATCAGAAATCTATCGTAAGAGGATATGACAAAGGAATGGAGGTTTGAAAAGCGGGGCTTTATAACAGAATGGGGGAGGTTTTTTATGCAATCGCCATTGATGTTATTACAGCTGAAGCTGGCTGATTATCAGAAAAAAGCCGCAGAACTGCGGACAATTGACGAATTTATCATACTGAAACAGACATTGCAGGATATGATGAAAGTATTCGCCGCCTGTGAAGAATGGGAGCTGTATCAAAAAACGGCCGATCTCATGGCGCAGACGGTGCTGCACATCCGTTTCATCGAATAAGGAAAAGCCCTCGCTCGGGCGAAGGCTTTTCTTAAAAGGACCGTTCTTCTTCAATGTTTTTATGCTGATCATAAATGACAAGCTTAGACGGGCTGTTCTCTTTCGCCGTCTGCTCCGCTTTCTCAATCGCCGCGTCCTTTGATGTATAAAGAGCCGTCGGCGCCACATTTTCCACCTTCACAAACCATCCGTCCGCATCAACACTGGGTGTTACTGCATATGTTTTCATCCTTCTTACCTCCCGGTTTCGATTTATTTATTTGTTTCCCGGCATTCGGAACGGCAAAACACATAACCCTCTCCTCCAAATACAGGGAAAGTGATATTTTTCTATTCTTTTTCATGAGAAATGGTAAAATGGAGTTTGGATATTTTTTAAGGAGAGGACGGTGCTTAGCATGACAGACCTTCTGAATGATCGGCTGCCGCCGCAAAACATAGAAGCTGAGCAGGCCGTGTTAGGTGCTGTTTTTTTACAGCCGTCTGCGTTGACACTGGCTTCTGAAGTGTTGATTCCGGATGATTTCTACAGAATGTCACATCAAAAAATTTACAATGCCATGCTCGTGCTCGGAGACCGCGGCGAACCGGTTGATTTGATCACGGTAACGTCAGAGCTTGCGAATACCGATTTGTTAGAAGAGGTGGGAGGCGTCTCTTACCTGACGGACATCGCGAATTCCGTTCCGACAGCGGCTAATATAGAATATTACGCGAAAATCGTTGAGGAAAAATCCATTCTCCGCCGTTTAATCAGAACGGCGACCTCGATCGCTCAAGACGGGTATACGCGCGAGGATGAAGTTGAAGATTTATTAAGCGATGCGGAAAAAACGATTATGGAGGTCGCGCAGCGAAAAAATTCGGGCGCCTTCCAAAATATTAAAGACGTGCTTGTGCAAACATACGACAACATTGAGCAGCTTCACAACCGGAAAGGCGATATAACCGGGATTCCGACCGGTTTCATCGAGCTTGACCGGATGACGGCGGGTTTTCAGCGGAATGATCTGATCATTGTCGCAGCCCGTCCGTCTGTGGGGAAAACGGCGTTTGCCTTAAATATTGCGCAAAACGTGGCCACCAAAACGGATGAGAGCGTCGCGATATTCAGTCTTGAGATGGGTGCCGAGCAGCTTGTCATGCGTATGCTCTGCGCTGAAGGGAATATTAACGCCCAAAATCTCAGAACGGGTAATCTGACGGAAGAAGATTGGGGCAAGCTGACGATGGCGATGGGAAGCCTGTCAAACAGCGGTATCTTTATAGATGACACCCCCGGCATCCGTGTCAGCGAAATCCGTTCAAAATGCCGCAGACTGAAGCAGGAGAACGGATTGGGCATGATTTTAATTGACTACCTGCAGCTCATTCAGGGAAGCGGCCGTTCGAGCGACAACCGTCAGCAAGAGGTATCGGAAATTTCACGGGCGCTAAAAGCGCTGGCGCGGGAGCTTGAAGTCCCGGTCATCGCCCTGTCTCAGCTCTCCCGGGGTGTTGAGCAGCGGCAGGATAAACGTCCGATGATGTCAGATATCCGTGAGTCGGGAAGTATTGAGCAGGATGCCGACATCGTCGCCTTCCTGTATCGTGATGATTACTATGATAAAGAATCCGAAAACAAAAACATCATCGAAATCATTATTGCCAAACAGCGTAACGGCCCGGTGGGCACCGTCTCACTGGCTTTTGTGAAAGAATACAATAAGTTCGTAAACCTGGAAAGGCGCTTTGATGACGGCGGTGTTCCGGCAGGTGCGTAAAGCCTCAAGCAATGTCTTGAGGCTTTTTTTCATCCGAAAGAATGAGAGAATGCCGTCCGTTCGGCAGACGAAAAAAAGAAAGCGCTTTTATATAATGGCATTAAGGGAGGGATGATGATGACAATTGAATTTCCGCAATTTCAAGCGGCGCAAATCCGGATTGCCCGGCCGACCGGACAGCTTAAGGAAATCATCAGGTTTTATGAAGAAGGCCTCGGATTGAAGAGAATCGGCAGTTTTTCCGGACATGAGGGCTACAGCGGCGTCATGTTCGGCCTGCCGCATACGCAATATCACTTAGAATTCACCGAAGAAACCGGCTCGTCTCAGCCGGCGCCCGTTCCGCACGGCGACAGCCTGCTTGTCTTTTACATCCCTGATCAGCAGGAGGTCATTCGCATCAGCACGAAATTAAAGCAGATGGGATATGAGGAGAAAGAACCCGAAAATCCGTACTGGGAAGAAAAAGGCGTGACCATCGAAGATCCTGACGGCTGGCGGATCGTCCTGATGAATACAAGCGGAATATAAATGACTGTCTGAAGAACCTGGGATACGGGTTCTTTTTCATGTTAAAGTATGAAAGTTTCGGGAGTAATAGATAGCAAATGAAAGAGAAAACGCTTTTAATCAGGTTTAAGGCGAACAAATATAGAATAATAAGATTTAAACGTTCGGATTTACGATTGACTTTCTGTTTCGGCACTGATACACTTAATTTGTTTGAATGAGATATCGTTTTGAAAGGTTAACGGAGGTGCACGGATATATGTCTTCAGTAGTCGTAGTAGGTACGCAGTGGGGCGATGAAGGAAAAGGTAAAATTACAGATTTCCTATCAGAAAATGCAGAAGTGATCGCACGTTATCAAGGCGGAAACAATGCAGGACATACCATCAAGTTTGATGGCGTCACGTACAAGCTTCATTTAATCCCATCAGGAATTTTTTATAAAGAAAAAGCGTGTGTCATCGGGAACGGAATGGTTGTTGATCCGAAAGCGCTCGTAACGGAGCTTGCGTATCTTCATGAGCGCAATGTGAGCACGGATAACTTGAGAATCAGCAACAGAGCCCACGTCATTCTTCCATACCATCTGAAACTGGATGAAGTAGAGGAAGAACGCAAAGGGGCCAACAAGATCGGCACAACGAAAAAAGGCATCGGACCTGCTTATATGGACAAAGCGGCGCGGATCGGCATTCGGATCGCAGACCTGTTAGATCGCGACGTGTTTGCAGAAAAGCTTGAGCGGAACCTTGAAGAGAAGAATCGTCTTCTTGAAAAAATGTATGAAACGGAAGGCTTCAAAATTGAAGATATTCTGGATGAGTATTATGAATACGGCCAGCAGATTAAAAAGTATGTATGCGATACATCCGTCGTCTTAAATGACGCGCTGGATGAAGGCCGCCGCGTTTTATTTGAAGGCGCTCAAGGAGTTATGCTTGATATCGACCAAGGGACATACCCGTTTGTCACTTCATCCAACCCGGTCGCCGGAGGGGTGACGATCGGTTCAGGCGTAGGCCCGACAAAAATCCAGCACGTCGTCGGCGTATCTAAAGCGTACACAACCCGTGTCGGTGACGGTCCTTTCCCGACTGAGCTGAAAGATGAAATCGGAGATCAAATCCGTGAAGTCGGACGCGAATACGGCACAACGACAGGCCGTCCGCGCCGTGTCGGCTGGTTTGACAGCGTTGTTGTCCGCCATGCCCGCCGCGTCAGCGGAATCACAGATCTTTCTCTGAACTCAATCGATGTGCTGACTGGCATTGAAACATTGAAAATCTGTGTCGCTTACCGCTACAAAGGTGAAGTGATTGAAGAATTCCCGGCAAGTCTGAAAGCTCTCGCAGAGTGTGAACCGGTATATGAAGAAATGCCTGGCTGGACGGATGATATCACAGGCGCAAAAACATTGAGCGATCTTCCTGAAAATGCGCGCCATTATTTGGAACGCGTATCTCAGCTGACAGGTATTCCGCTTTCTATTTTCTCTGTCGGTCCCGACCGTTCACAAACGAACGTCATCCGCAGCGTATACCGCGCTAACTAAGAATTTGCAGCAAACAAGCCTCCGGTCACGGAGGCTTGTTTTTTATGTAGGAAAAAAATAATAGATTTTTTTCAAAAAAGTAGTTGCCACTTTCGAATGTTCTATGATATTATAAATCTCGTTGTTACGGAACAGCTTCAATAGAGTACTGCAAGAAAGCTTTTGTCTGAATGCTCTATGATACATAATCCGACACATCAAGAGCCATTAGCTCAGTTGGTAGAGCATCTGACTTTTAATCAGAGGGTCGAAGGTTCGAGTCCTTCATGGCTCACCACTTTTTATGGCCCGTTGGTCAAGCGGTTAAGACACCGCCCTTTCACGGCGGTAACACGGGTTCGAATCCCGTACGGGTCATTGATTTACTTTAGCGTTATTGCTAACTCCTTATTTGTCCTCGGAGGGCCGCCACGATACGGTTCTCCGGACAAATTACTGTAAGGTCCGGTAGTTCAGTTGGTTAGAATGCCTGCCTGTCACGCAGGAGGTCGCGGGTTCGAGTCCCGTCCGGACCGCCATTTTACTTTACTTTATAGTATAGAAAAGAAACATCTGGCTCGGTAGCTCAGTTGGTAGAGCAACGGACTGAAAATCCGTGTGTCGGCGGTTCGATTCCGTCCCGAGCCACTTACCCAAACGCATCTGCAATAGTAGGTGCGTTTTTTCTTTTGTTATAAAAAAGGGAGAGCCGGCTTTTCAGCCGGCCCAGAAGAAGACGTCAAACACTAGACGGCGTTTATTTTCGTGAGGTTTCAAAAAAATATTATTTTTTAAAAGAAAATAAAAAACATGACAAAAGGATGGCAGTTCAATACGTTTTTGCGCTGTTCTCTTTAATTTTTTTATCTTTTGACCTGAAACCGTTATAATAGACGGGGAACGTTTTTCACGATGCGAATTGTGATCATCATGAAACATCAATAGATGAAATGAAGTCATTCTGGCAGGAGGAAAATCAAGATGATGGATAAGAAAATCCTTGTAGTCGATGATGAAAAACCGATTGCAGATATATTAGAGTTTAATTTAAGAAAAGAAGGCTATGACGTGCATTGTGCGTACGACGGAAACGAAGCCGTGGAAATGGTGGAGGAGCTTCAGCCTGATTTAATTCTTTTAGATATTATGCTTCCGAATAAAGACGGAGTTGAAGTGTGCCGGGAAGTCCGGAAAAAATATGATATGCCGATTATTATGCTGACGGCAAAAGACTCGGAGATTGACAAGGTCATCGGGCTTGAAATCGGAGCGGATGACTATGTCACGAAGCCTTTCAGCACGCGTGAGCTTCTGGCCCGCGTCAAAGCGAACCTGCGCCGCCAGCTTACGGTTGCGCCGGCTGAGGAAGAATCAGCTTCTAATGACATTCATATCGGTTCTCTCGTCATCTTCCCTGACGCTTATGTCGTATCAAAAAGAGAAGAAACGATCGAGCTGACTCATCGTGAGTTTGAATTGCTTCATTACTTAGCCAAACATATCGGACAGGTTATGACGCGTGAGCATCTGCTGCAGACTGTGTGGGGCTATGACTATTTCGGTGATGTGAGAACGGTGGATGTAACAGTGCGCCGTCTCCGTGAGAAAATCGAGGATAATCCGAGCCATCCGAACTGGATCGTCACAAGACGGGGTGTCGGTTATTACTTGAGAAATCCTGAACAGGACTAACCGGCGATGAATAAGGTTGGTTTTTTTCGGTCGATTCAGTTTAAGATCACGCTGATCTATGTGCTTCTCATTATCATCGCCATGCAGATTATCGGCGTGTACTTTGTGAAACAGGTGGAGAATTCTCTTCTCAAGTCCTATGAATTATCGTTAAATCAGCGGATTGACAATCTTTCCTATTATATTGAGCAGGAATATAAAGGAGATAATGACAGCACCGTCATTAAAGATGACGTCAAACGGATTTTGAATGATTTTACGAAAAACAATGAAATACGGGAGATTACATTTGTTGATAAAAGCTATGAGGTCGTCGGTTCTTCGAGGCCTTATGGCGAGGAAATAGCGGGGAAACAGACGACTGACCCGATTTTTAAACGGATTTTCTCAACAAAACAGGCCTATTCAAAAAAATATTATGATCCTAAAAGCAAAAACAGAGTGCTGATTTCAGCAAAACCTGTCGTCACAGAGAATCAGGAAGTTGTCGGCGCGATTTATGTCGTGGCCAGTATGGAAGATACCTTTAACCAGATGAAAACCGTCAACTCGATTCTTGCTTCAGGAACAGGCTTAGCCCTGGTTCTGACGGCCCTTCTCGGTATATTTCTCGCCCGCACCATCACCCATCCGCTGTCGGATATGCGTAAGCAGGCGATGGAACTGGCAAAAGGGAATTTCTCAAGAAAGGTGCGGAAATACGGGCATGATGAAATCGGTCAGCTCGCAACGACGTTCAACCATCTGACGAGAGAGCTTGAAGATGCCCAAGCCATGACGGAAGGGGAGAGAAGAAAGCTTTCTTCCGTTATCGCGTATATGACGGACGGTGTCATCGCTACGAATCGCAACGGGGCTATTATTCTTTTAAACAGCCCTGCGCTTGAGCTGCTGAATGTTTCACGTGAAACGGCTTTAGAGATGCCGATTACGTCTTTATTGGGCATAAAAGAGAACTTTACATTTGAGGATTTAGTAGAACAGCAGGATTCAATGTTGCTGGAGATCGAACGTGACGATGAGACGACTGTACTGCGGGTGAATTTTTCCGTTATTCAGAGAGAGCACGGAAAAATCGACGGTTTAATCGCGGTTCTTTATGATGTCACCGAACAGGAAAAACTCGATCGGGAGCGCAGAGAGTTCGTTGCCAACGTGTCTCATGAGCTGCGGACACCGCTGACGACCATGCGAAGCTATTTAGAGGCGCTTGCAGAGGGCGCGTGGGAAAACAAAGATATCGCTCCGCGTTTCTTAATGGTGACCCAAAATGAGACTGAGCGCATGATCAGATTGGTGAACGACCTGCTTCAGCTTTCTAAATTCGACAGTAAAGATTATCAGTTTAATCGGGAGTGGATTCATATGATCCGCTTTATGTCACTGATTATCGATCGTTTTGAAATGACGAAAGAACAGCATGTCGAATTTATCCGCGAGCTTCCGGACAGAAATCTGTACGTGGAGATTGATCAGGATAAAGTGACGCAGGTTCTCGATAATATCATTTCTAACGCACTGAAATACTCACCGGAAGGCGGGCATGTCACTTTCTCAGTCGATGTGAACGAGAAAGAAGAGCTGCTTTATATCAGCGTAAAAGATGAAGGTATCGGCATTCCGAAAAAAGATGTGGAAAAAGTCTTTGACCGTTTCTACAGAGTGGATAAAGCGCGCACGAGAAAACTCGGCGGCACCGGGCTCGGCCTTGCGATTGCAAAAGAGATGGTTCAGGCGCACGGCGGAGACATTTGGGCCGACAGTGTAGAAGGCAAAGGAACGAAGATTACATTTACTCTTCCATATAAAGAAGAGCAAGAGGATGATTGGGATGAGGCGTGAAAATATAAAAACAGTCATACTGTCAGTGCTGGTCGTCATTAGTCTTGTTTTAACATGGGGAATTTGGACATTCCAGCCCAATTTTTCAGAAGGCACGGCCTCAACCAAATCGACTGTCCGGGAAAAGCATAAAATTGATAAAACGAGCCAAAAAGTGTCGCAAACGGTAAAACCCCGGGATATGTTTATTCATACAAACGGCTCTCATTATAAAGTGGATGATGAGACGCTCTTTAATGACCTGTGGGCGGATTTGCCGCAATGGGAAGTAAAAGGGATGAAGGATATTTCCGATCAATACGACAAGCTCGGTTTTAAAAATTGGCTTTACGGCAGAAACGGCAATTCGGCAAAGCTCGATCTGCAATTCAATGACACCATTCCGATTGATTTCTTCCAATCGATGTTTAAATGGTCAAATCCGTCAATGGAATACAGCTCATTTGACCATATTGTTATTCCGTTTAATGAGAATAAGACGAATAAGAAGATTTACATGGTCTCGTACAGCAAGCAGCTGATTTTGGAAGTGACTGTGGAATCGGCGAATTACCGCAATCTGATGAATGAGCTGTACAGCAAAAAGTCGAGTATGCCGTTATACCACCTCTATTCGGTCGGAAAAAGCAAAGAATTTCTCATGCCGAATGCGCGGTTTAATATGAAGGAAAAAGAATTTATCACTGAAACCATTAAGACGAACCTGTTTAAGCAGACGCTTTTTAATGATCCGAGCACGGTCAGAGAAGACCCGAATTACAATCGGAATGTGCTGACTGACGGAATCAGCCGTCTGGAAATCAATTCGACACAGCGGCAGATTCAATTCCAGCATCGGAACCTGGCACAAAGCGCTTCTTACCAAACGGGCGAGCTGATTAAGAAAAGTTATAAATATTTAGAGGATACGGGAAGCTGGACGGATCATTATCAATTTTTCAATGTGAGTGATAACCAGCAGCTGAGTTTCTACATGTTTAAAGACCAAATGCCCGTGATCAACAGCACGTCTAAGCCTTTCGGATCCGGACCTGTTTTGACCCTGCAATGGGCCAATGATGAGGTTCTCAGCTACAAGCGGCCGAACTATGTTCTCGGACCGAATCCGATTAAAACAAAAGACGTAAAAATGATGAACGGCAATGAGGTTGTGTCTCTGCTGGAGCAGCAGGATAAATACGACGTGAATAAAATCGACCAGATCTTCCTGTCCTATCAAATGGTCTCTTCATCAACGAATGATCTCGTTGAACTGGAACCCGTCTGGAGTATGAAAATCAACGGGAAGATCGTCCCGATTACGAAAGATCTGCTGGGGAAGGAGGAGGACGATAATGGAGTGGAATAAGACAAAAACGATCTTCATCATTGCCTTCCTCATCCTCGATATTTTTCTCGGCTATCAGTTTTTTGAAAAACGCTCGAGCAGTGAATACGAAGTGATTAAAAATTCAAACGTGGAAAAAGACATGGAGATGGATCATATCACATTCGGCAACCTGTCTTCTGATTCCGCGACGGGCTACCGGCTGACGGCGGGCCAAAAGGTATTTACCGCCGAAGATATTGATGCTTTGAAAGATCAAAAGCCTTTAATGGAGATGCCGGCGGATGATCACAAGGTTACGACGCTGAAAATGAAATTTACCGATCCGGTCGGTTTATCGAAGCAAAAAACGCAGGAGGATGCGGAATCGCTCGTCAGCTCTAAAGTAACCGGCGGCGAAAAATATAAACTGTGGAAAGTCGACAAGGATCAAAAACAGATCATTTTTTACCAGACGTATGACGGACAGTTTATTTATCAGGACTTTGACTCGTCCACGGATGCGATCGGACAGGTGATTCTGCATCTGAACGATAAAAACGAGGTCGTATCTTACGAGCAGACCATGCTGGAGTCATTCAAGCGAATCCAGACGGAGAGCCTGATTCCTGAGCTTGATGCGGTCGAATTATTGTATTCTCAAAATTACTTAAAAGCGAATTGCGCCGTTAAAAGCGTTAAGTTCGGCTATATTGCCCAATATCCGCTGACAAGTACGCAGGTGCTGGCGCCGGTATGGAGAATTACAATCGAAGATAAGTCAAAAGGGACGAAGAAAAAGACACTGCAAACGTATACTGTGAATGCATTGGAAAGTACAGTCATTGATAACAATCAAAATAAATAATGGAGTGAGACACAATGGGCTTGCAATTTAGCGTGCTTGCGAGCGGGAGTACCGGAAACGCGTTTTATCTGGAGACAGAGGAGCACTCTTTTCTGGTGGATGCCGGCCTGAGCGGTAAAGCGATGGACGGGCTGATGGAGAGAATCGGCCGCAAGATAGACGACGTCGACGGCATTTTTGTTACTCACGAGCACAGCGACCATATTAAAGGGCTCGGCGTCATTGCGAGAAAGTACGGACTTCCCGTCTACGCCAATGAAAAGACGTGGAAAGCGATGGAGAATCAGATCGGCAAGCTGGATACCGGACAAAAGTTTTTGTTCCCGATGGAAAGCGTAAAATCTTTCGGCGGGCTTGATGTTGAGTCATTCGGCGTCTCTCATGACGCGGCCGAGCCGATGTTTTATGTTTTCCACTATCAAGGCAGAAAGCTCGCGCTGATGACGGACACCGGATATGTGAGCGACAGAATGAAAGGCATCATCCGTTCGGCCAATGTGTTTGTGTTTGAAAGCAACCATGACGTCGGCATGCTGCAAATGGGCAGATACCCTTGGAGCATTAAGCGGCGGATTTTAAGCGATGTCGGCCACGTCTCGAATGAAGATGCGGCGCTCGCCATGACTGATGTCATCGGCGACGGCACATCGCGCATTTATTTGGCGCATCTGAGCCAAGACAACAATATGAAGGAACTGGCGAGAATGTCCGTGCAGCAGACATTGGCTGCGAAAGGATTTGTCGCCGGGGAAACGTTTCAGTTATTTGATACCGATCCGAAAATTCCGACGCCGCTGTGCGCCGTGTAATTTTTCCAAATGAATCATGATTATTAATCCGCGATCTGACCCACACTATAAGCAAATCGAGTACTCTTGAAAGGATTTGAGATAGGGTGGATTATAATCGCGATGATGAACAGTACGCCTCCGAACAGCCCCGCCGCAGCAAGAGAGGATACTTTCTATCAAGTCTGATCGGCGTCATCGTCGGGGCCGCGCTCATGGCTTTCCTGCTGCCGTACTGGACAGGCGGAGACCATGGAGACAGCAGCAAAAGCACCAGCCAGCGTCTCGGCAGCGAACAGGTGAAAACAGTCAACGTAAATGTCAATGACGCTGTCACGAATATGGTCAGCCGTGTATCAGATTCGGTAGTCGGCGTTCTCAATATCCAAAAGACCGATATTTGGGGAGAGGGCGGCGAAGCGGGAAGCGGGTCGGGCGTCATTTACAAAAAGAACGGAAACACTTCTTATATCGTAACCAATCACCATGTCATTGAAGGTGCGACTGAGATTGAGATCAGCCTGAAGGATGGCTCGCGCGTGCCTGCTGAGCTGATCGGGAGCGACCGTCTGATGGATCTCGCGGTACTGAAGGTGAAGTCTGATAAAATCAAATCGGCCGCCCAGTTCGGCAATTCTGATCAAGTCAAAGTCGGAGAACCGGTCATTGCGATCGGAAATCCGCTCGGACTTGAATTTGCGGGATCAGTGACACAGGGGATCATTTCAGGCACGGAAAGAGCGGTGCCCGTTGACTCAAACGGCGACGGACATCCGGATTGGAATGCGGAAGTGCTGCAGACCGACGCCGCGATTAATCCCGGTAACAGCGGCGGCGCTTTGATGAATATATCGGGCAAGGTGGTCGGCATCAACTCAATGAAGATCGCTGAATCCGCCGTTGAAGGAATCGGCCTGTCCATTCCGTCAAAGCTTGTCATTCCCGTTATTCAGGATTTAGAAAAATACGGAGAAGTCCGACGGCCTTTCCTCGGTATTGAGATGAAATCCTTAACGGATATTGCGAGCTACCATTGGAGCCAGACGCTGAAACTCCCGAAAGGCGTTAAAACCGGGGCGGTCATTATGGGTGTCGACGCGTTTTCACCGGCCGGAAAAGCGGGTTTGAAAAAGCTCGACGTGATCACCGGGTTCGACGGACATAAGGTCAATGACGTTGTGGATCTCCGCGAGCGCCTGTATCGCAAAAAGATCGGCGACCGTGTGAACATCACGTTCTACCGTTCGGGAAAGAAAAAAACAGCGGAAGTCAAACTGACCGAAGCGGATCGATTACAGAAATAAAAAAGCAGCCCGGACATCCGGGCTGTTTTTTTATTGAATTATTTGTTAATATTATACTATTGTGAAGCGGGGAGGTGAAACACATGAAAACGGCTGATGTGATCATCGTATTGAATGAAATCGAGGGTGAATGTGAAGGAAGAATTATTTTAGAATGCAGAATTTAAGAAAATGAAACACGTCATATCAAACGTCCTTTTTCGGGGGCGCTTTTTTTATGCCTTTTTTCAGAAGCCATAAAAAAGAACTGAACGCGGGTCTCAACACGTTCAGTTGAAAATGGATATATGTAGAAAAAGGCAGACATGACCTTAGAACTTTGTGATTGAAACAGACTGGTGCTGCTGAATAACGGCAGATGAAACTGCCGGCAGCTTATTTGCAGATGGCTCCGTTTTCAGCGTTTATTTTCACCAATTCAGCTTAGCTTCCGTTTTGTTTCAGATAAAAGCGAATAATAGAAGGGGAAGCGAAAAAAATAAACACAGGCTGATACATCTAAGGAGAGACTGCATCATGGATAAGTTGAAAGGCATCAAGCTGCTGAGTGCAGACGGCGAGTCTGCACTCATTGATTCTTTAACGATGGGGCTTCATCACGGAACGGTCCTCGGGGAAGACAATATCGTCGAGGCATACATCCGTTCTTTGCGCGAAAAGCTGAAGGACAAAGAACACAAGGTGATTCGCACGGTTCGGGGCGCCGGGTACAGGGTGGATCTGGCATGAAACGGCTGTACAGAACCCTGCGGTTCCAGCTCCTGTTCAGGTCACTGGCGATGTTGACCTTACTGTTATGTTTCATCGGCGGCACACAGTACATGTTGATGAAACGGACGATGTATGAAAATCAGGCGATCAGCATTCAGAGTGATATCAATTCAATGGATCAAAGCTTATGGAGGTCAATCAAAACCCTTGCCCGTTCCGAAACACCGGCTCATCCGAAGGTGATTTACCCCGGGGTGACGGTTGCTTTTATCAATCAATCATACAAGATGTCAGTTTTATCAGAAGACCCGCACGCGGGGGCCGCTCCTTCTTTTCCGAAAAACGTGTATCGGGATGCGCTGACAGATACAATGGCGCTTCACTATCAGGTGGCTCACAATAAGGCGGGTGAGGAAATCATCGTCGTGTTTCAGGCGATTTCCGTTGACGGAAGGCAGGCGGGAGTTGTGCAAATGAGCACGCTGACACAGCCTCTGAATGATTCGCTTTTCCGCCAGATCAGCATTTTCGCGGTGCTTTCCTTTGCGGCTTTGGTCATCGGACTGTTTGTTTTTTTGCCGGTGGTCCGGCTCACACTCAAGCCGCTGTCCCGTATTGTGCATATGATGGGTGACATTCATGCCGGAAGTCTCGATAAACGGCTGCCGATTGATAGGAAGCAGGCCGAAATTGAGTCATTGGGCATCTCCATCAATCAGATGCTGGAACGGATTGAAACCTCTTTTCAGGCGGAAAAAGAAGCGAAGGAGCGCATCCGGCAGTTTGTATCAGACGCATCACATGAGCTGAGAACGCCGCTTACCTCCATTCACGGCTTTATCGAAATTTTAATGCGCGGAGCGGCGGAAAAGCCGGAGCAGAAAGAAAAAGCGCTTCAAAGCATGTACGCGGAATCCGTCAGGGCGAATAAGCTGATAAAGGATCTTTTGTTTCTCGCGAAGATTGACCGGGAGCCGAGCTTTGAAATGAAAAAAGGGGCATTGGGAGACGTCATTTTGGAAATGGAGGCTGAGCTGAAGCTGCTCGCGAGAAACCGGAAACTCGAGTTCTTTGTTGATCAAAAGATAGAAGCTGTTTTTGACAAAGACAAAATGAAGCAGGCCATTCTCAATCTCTTTTACAATGCGGTGCAGCATACGGATGAAGACACGGGTGTCATCACCGTCTCCCTGCAGAAAGACGGAGGAATCATGCTTATGATTGCGGATAACGGAACGGGAATCGCTCCGGAGCATGTGCCTCATGTGTTTGACCGGTTTTACAGGCCGGAAACCTCCCGATCCCGTCAATCCGGCGGCGCGGGGCTGGGTCTTGCCATTACAAAAACCATTATCGACAGCCATAACGGAACAATTGAAGTGAAAAGTGAGCAGGGAAAAGGCTCCGTGTTCATCATCCGGCTGCCGGGGTAAACCGGGATAGCGGAAGAAATATCACAATTTATATATAAATTCTAAATTTTCAAAAAATAACTTGTCCTTTTCCAATATTGATGTTAATATCTAGATATTGGCAAAGGGGGTGTGTACTGATGAAGATTGAAGAACTTGATCTTGATACAGAAACAGCAAGCTTGGTGCATCGCTGCTAGTAAAGCCGTGACTCCCCTTTTTGGGGAGTTATTATCTTTCAGGGGGTATGTCATGATGTCAACGGACTGTAAGCGCTGGAAGTTTAAAGACAGCGTGCAGGTGCTGACCTACACGGGCCATATTATCATTCAATATCGAAAGGCGATTAAACTTGCGCATACGAGTGAGATCAAAGAGGCGGTTGAACGGCTGATCACCGGCTGTGAAAAACAAGAGCTTTCTGATCTTCTGGGAGAGGAAGCGGGAAACCGGTTTTTCGATGCGTTAATGAAATTGGATGCTTTAATAGAGCCATGGCAAAACGGCCGTGAAGGCTGCATCACTGAAAAGCAGCTGTACCATTTTGAGAAATACAACCAAAACCCCAATCTGATCCAAAACAGATTAGACGGCAGCAGGGCAGCGATCGTGGGTCTGGGGGGCGTCGGAACGATCATTCTTCAAAACCTTTTGGCGGCGGGCATGCAGCATTTTATTCTCATTGATTTCGATGCCGTATCAGTACATAACCTGAACAGACAATTCGTCTATAATAAATCTTCTGTAGGCAAATTAAAGGTCTCAGAATGCAGAGATTATATTGCGGGTATCAATCCCCATGCGGACGCAGCACTTTACCATCAGGAAATAACACAGCCGCAGGACCTGCGTGTGTTAGATCCGTATGAAATTGATATCGTCATAAATGCTGCTGACAAACCCCATAACATTTCTGAATGGGTTTATCAGTATTGTAAGGAGCGGAATATCGCGTTTATGACCGGGGGTGTCGGCAGCTTCAGCGGCCAATGGGGGCCTCTGCTCACGCCTGAATCCTATCAATCCGGCGTCACCTATGAAAAAAACATGCCGGCCGGACTTCTGAACTGTTACCCCGATGAACCGATCAAAGGTTCCTTAGGAGCGACAAACGGTATTATATCCTCGTTTATGTCTCATGACATTATCACATACCTTGCAGGCGGAAGCCCGAAATCCCTGAATACCCGCATCGGCCTGGACTTTGACGGACTTCATATTACAGAAACGAAGCTTTCTCAAAAGGAAAGCGCTTTATGAAGACGATGCATCGTACGGCGAGAAAACCGGGCGACCCTCTGAAAATAGAAATCGACACAAGCCCGATACGCTTGAACCCATTAGATACGCAGGATTACACAAGCAAGATGATTTGCAGCATTATGTATGAAAGCCTGCAGGACGGCTATAACTGCCGAATCATCCGCAAAGATCGCCGCACCTGTCAGGTGGACATTCACCCGGACTATTTAGGTGACGCCGAGGGTGTGGTTCAAACGATCATCTATCATCTGACAAAAGAAAACCAAAGTCCCCATCTCGGCAGTTTCCTGAACATAAAACAGGCCGTTCCGTATGTAAAAGGCCTCGTCTCATCCGATCAGCTCGGGGTGAACGTAACGGGCGAAAAACGCTTTGAAGTCACCTTGGACGAGCCGTCTGATGAAATAGAAGCCGTTTTGCAGAGCAGCTTTCTGATTCCGGGAACCGCCGGGGGCGATGTGCCGGAAAACGGCCCGTACCGATTCAAGCGTACGTTTGAGAAGGGGCTGGAATTTGAGCGGAATCCGCAATATAAAATGACGCCCGCGGATGACCGCACCGTTCAGACCATCCAATTTATTTTGAATGATGATCTGGAAAAAAGCATCGGGCTGTACGAAGCGAATCAAACGGACGTGACCTGCCACACCCAGTTTCATCATTCCAACATGAGGTATCGGCAGTATGTTGATTTTAAAGAAAATCATTTGCCGATGTTATTTACCTTCAAGGTAAAGGACGGCATGCTGAGAACTTTCATTCAGCATTATTTTGATAAACAAAAGCTGGCCGGCGATTTGGGGCATATCATCACACCGACTGATTCACTGATCGGTATATGGGAAAGCGGGCGGACACCGCAGAAAGATCCGCCCCTTTTGACAAAAGGAGAGCCGATCCGAATTGTTTATGCCGATTATTATCCCAATGGAGAGATCATTGAAAGGCTGGCTGAATTGTTTCGGAGGGCCGGAGCGGACGTATCCGTCTCCCGCGTCAGTCATTTCAATGATTATTACCATATGGATAAAAGCGGGTTTGATATTGAGCTCCATTTGTTCCTGCCGGCTTACATGCATGAGCTGAGCTATATCAAATATTTCATCCGCGACATCAGCGATCCGGGGAAGAAAAAAACGATCATTGATGCCATAGGATCTGAAAAAAAGAAGGAACTTTTTGGGTTATTCGAGAATACAACTCATTATTGCCCAATTTGTTTTGGGAAAAGTCTGTATCTGCAAGATCCATGTATAGAGGGTTTTAGTGTAAAGACTGACGGGCTCCTTTCTGTTCATGATGTTAAATGCAGATAGCTGGAAAGGGGTATTCATTTGCGGAATCGAAATTTGCTTTACTTCTCCGGTTTTTTCGGAAACTTCTTTTTCGAACGGGGAATTTGGATTTTATATTTAACAAGCATGAATTATTCATTGTTTCTAGTGGGCATCCTGCAATCGGTCCTGAATTTGGCGATGTTTCTGGCGGAAGTGCCGAGCGGCGTCATCTCGGACAGAATCGGGAGAAAAAAATCGCTCTTGCTCGGCCATTTTATGGTCATTGTCTATTTGGTGATGTTCCTGAGCTTCCATAACTTCATCGCCCTCTTCATCGCTCATATTATATACGGTATCGGGCTGACGTTTATATCAGGAACGGATCACGCCTTTTTGTTTGATTCACTGAAAGAACAAGGGAAAGAAAAGTGGTACGGCAAATCCATCGGAAATTATAACGGACTTGTCATACTCGGTCTTGCGATCGCCATGGGCATCGGCGGCTACTTGCAGGAAATATCATGGTCGTATGTGTTTATCGCCGGGGTTGTGACTCAGTTGATTGCGATGGCGGTCATTACACAGCTGACGGAAATCAAATTTGAAAACAGTGAACACGAAACGCAGACGGTCGGGGACATCTTAAAAGAAGTCAAAGATTTCTTCAGGCTGAACAAAGCCTTTAAATATCTGGTGCTGTCACTTTCTGTTTTCTTTGCGATTACATCGGTTTTTTATATGTACGGACAAGATCTGTTAAGTCAGGAAGGGCTGTCCGTGCGCAATATATCCATTATTTTTGCGGGACTGTCCATCTTGCAGGCGCTGTGCTCCATCTTTTCTTCAAAGCCGGCGGAAAAATTTACGCCGAGGCGCGTGCTTCTGCTGACATTCTGCATCATCGGAGCGGCCTATCTGTTTATACCATCGGGCAGTCTGTACGTGACGATTGCAGCTTTTGTCGTCATTAACGCGCTCTATGATGTGATAGAACCCGTATCCAGTCAGGTGGTGAATAATGAGATTCCGTCCAGAACGAGAGCCACGCTGCTGTCCATTATCAGTTTGATGACCTCGCTTTTCATGTTCATTGCCTTTCCGTTTATCGGATTCTTAACGGACTATTTTGATTCAGCTTTGCTGCTGACCGCAATCGGGGTATTATCCATCTTATTGTCGCTGTTTATGATGCTCAGCTTTTACAAACTGAAAGCGAGCGTCGCCATCCAGAATAAAGTCGAGCTTTGAACCAGAATGACAAAGGGATGATGTGAGTTGCTGAATATTCATAATCTTACGGTAAATATAGCGGGAGATACCATTTTCAAACAAGTTTCTTTTTTCATCAATGAAGGCGAAAAAGTGCTTGTGGCCGGGCCGAACGGTTCCGGCAAAAGCACGCTGTTCAGGGTGCTTTCAGGAGAGCTTGAGGCGGATGAAGGAACGATTGCGATCAACAAAGGGGCGAAGGTCGGTTTGCTGAAGCAGATCGCTGATCCCCATGAGGATCTGACGTTGTATCAATATCTGGAAAAATCGTTTGAAGCTCTCGCGGCGATCCAGAAGGAAATGAAGGCCATTGAGCTGAAGCTTTCGGAACCGATGAGTGATGACGAGCTGACTGCTTTATTGGAAAAGTACAGTCAATACACGGAAACATTTGAGCGGAACAACGGCTACCAGATGCACGCGATGATTGACGAGGTATGCAACGGGCTCAGCCTCAGCGAATTAAAGGACCAGCCGTTTTCAAAGCTGAGCGGCGGCGAAAAAACAAAAGCCGGCCTTGCCGAAATTTTAATCCGCAACGACGACATTATACTGCTGGACGAGCCGACCAACCATTTGGATGTCCATGCGATTGAATGGCTTGAAGGGTTTATTAAAAAATCGAACAAAACCATTCTGTTTACGACCCACGATAAAACGTTTGCCGACCAAACGGCGATGAAGGTGCTCGAGATTGATGATACTGAGGTGAAGATTTGGCCTTACGGTTTCAGCGAATACCTGAAAAAACGGGAAGAATTCATCATCGCCCAGTTTGAGAAATATGAAGAACAGCAGAGAAAAATACAGAAGATGAAGGAATCCATCGCCCAGCTGAGAGATTGGGCCAACCGCTCGAATCCGCCGTCTGTCGGCCTGCACAGACGCGCGAATAATATGGAAAAGGCGATGAAAAGGATCGAGCTGATCAATAAGCCGGTCCGGACGGAGCAAAAATTAAAAAACGCATTTCAGGAAGCGGGCGCCGGTTCAAAAGATATTGTGTTCATTGAAAACGGAAAGGTGGCCAACGGATCTTCCCTTTTATATCAAAATGTGAATCTGCGCATAAAGCATAAAGACAGAATCGGCATCGTCGGCAGAAACGGCGTCGGCAAAACAACGCTGATCCGCTGCATCATCGGGGAAAGAGAACTGTCGGACGGCACCATTAAAGTGGGGGAAAATCTTAAGATAGGCTACATTGATCAAAAGAGCCAGGTCGGAGATTCGAGTCAGACGATTCTGCAATTCTTTAAAGAAAATCTGCTGACTGAAGAGGGCATGGCCCGGAATATGCTGGCCAAGTACGGATTTTACGGGTCGTCAGTCTTTAAAAAACTTTCCGTCCTGTCAGGCGGTGAGAGAATCAGGCTGAAGCTGTCCATCTTAATGGAAAAAAAGCTGAATGTCCTGATCCTGGATGAGCCGACCAACCACTTGGACATTGAATCTCAGGAAATTCTCGAAAACAGCCTGATGCAGTTTCAAGGCACCATCATCTGCGTTTCTCACGACAGAAACCTGCTGGAGAAGTTCAACAAGATTTTCTGGCTTGAGAATCAAAACGTCACCATCTTTTCAGGTCCATACAGTTACGCCAAACAAAAAAAACGGCAGATTGCCGAATAAAAGGGGAATGGATATGACCATTGACAGACTGACAATCAATGAGTTATCGTACGATCTTTTTGTAAGCGAGTATGCTGATAAGAAACCTTTTATTTTGACGGGGGCAATGGATCACTGGGAATGCAGGCCGTGGACGCTTGAATACATTGACGAACACTATTGAGACAGAATGGTCACCATCCGGAAATCAGATATCGAAGGGGTCAAAACGTTTAAACAAGTAAAGCTTTCCAACTATATCGAGTACATTGATCAGAATGATGACAAATGGTACTGTGACTGGAATTTTACGCAGCTGAACCAAAATGACTTAGACCTTGTCTATTCCGCACCCGAGTATTTTACAAAAGACACATTGAGAGCGGACGAAGAAACGGGACGGGACTGGAAATGGTTCTTTCTCGGTTCTAAGCAGACAGGCACGCCGCTGCATCAGGATTTTAACAGCACGCACGCGTGGAACGGCGTCATTTTCGGGGAGAAGGAATGGATCTTCTATCATCCGGACGACTCTCCGTATTTGTACGAAGGAAATATCAATGTCTTTGATGAAAAAGACATTGAGCAAAAACCGCTTGCGAAAAAGGCGTCTCCGATCCGCTTCAGACAAAAGGCGGGAGAAATCATTTATGCGCCGCGCCATTGGTGGCATCAAGTCGAGAATACGGAACATACATTGGCAGTGAGTGAGAACTTTTGGTTTACCGGAGAGCGGCTTGCCAATCAGATATAACCTGACGAAAGGCTGAGGAGCATCTCAGCCTTTTTTTGTATGGATTCATTTCATCCGGTCCAGACCGAATTTTTTCAGGCGGTATTGCAGGCTCTGTCTGCTGATTCGGAGCTCGTTTGCCGTTTTGGATATGTTATTGCCGTGTTTTCTCAGGGTTTTTTCGATCATGTATTTTTCGAAGTTTTCCATTTTTTCTTTTAAATCGGTGCCGGGCTGGGTGGTTGCGGCGGCTTTGCTTTCCGTGTCAGCGGGTTTGATTTTCATCCGGTATTGGTAAGGCAGGTGGGCCGCCGTAATCGTCGTTTCATCCGTCATAAAGTTCATGGCGCCTTCAATCATATGTTCAAGCTCGCGGATGTTGCCCGGCCAGTCATATTCCAGGAAAAATTGCTGCACATCGTCACTGATCGAATCGACATGCATTTGGAACAGGTGGTTGTTTTTCTGGATAAACACTTCGGCCAGAGGCAGAATATCCTCCTTGCGCTCCCGGAGCGGGGGAATGATCAGCGTGACAACGCTTAAGCGGTAGTATAAATCTTTGCGCAGCCGCTCTTCTGAAATGGCGGTGATCGGGTCTTCATTCATCGTGGCGATAATGCGGACGTCAATCGGTTTGTCCTGAGCTGATCCGATGCGCCTGATTTTCTTTTCCTGAAGGGCGCGGAGCAGTTTTGCCTGCAGGCTGAGATTGAGAGAGTTGATCTCATCGAGGAGCAGGGTGCCTCCCTGCGCCTGCTCAAATAAACCGGGCTGGTCGATGGCTCCGGTAAAGGCGCCTTTTTTCGTGCCGAATAAAATACTTTCGACCAGACTGTCCGGCAGGGCGGCGCAGTTTTGTGATATGAACGGGGCCCCTGAGCGCTGGCTGCCGTTGTGAATGCTTTGGGCGAACAGTTCCTTGCCTGTTCCCGTCTCGCCGGCCAAAAGCACGGACGATGACGTACGGGTTGCCCGTTTCGCGTTTTCTATGACTTCCCTAATGACCGGGCTGTTGCCGAGAATGCTGTCAAACGTGTAGCTGTTCTGTTCTTTCCTGTGCATGTTCTCCCTGATCAGCCGTTCGAGCTTGGTGACGTCCTTGGCGATTTCCACGGCGCCCTTGATCTCGCCGTTTTGCACAATCGGGAAGGTGTGGTTGATCGTCGTGATTTCCTGGCCTTTGTTATTGAAATAGCTCTGCTTTACATTTTTAATCGTTTTGCCTTCTTGAAGGGCCTGAACGAGCGTGCTGTCCTGCTGATTGGAAAACATAAATACATCAGTCAGGTTTTTATGCAGGACGTCCCGTTCATCCATATCTTCAATCTGCATCATTTTCTTATTGTAAATGACGGTGCTGCCCTTCTCGTCCACCACATGCAGCCCGACATCAATCTCTTCCAGAATGCTTTGTAACACGAGTGTGTAAAATTCGCTGGTTGTGTGCAGGTCAATTCCCCCTCTCAATCGTCTTAACATTCATTATTTTAAAATAAATCGAACAGGAAACGCAAAAAAATTTTGCGCTTGGCTGAAGTTTGCACGCAAACTGCCGGAATATTTTGCAGGAAAAGAAAGAATGCTGGCGAAACATCCCGTTTTTTCGGATTGGCACGGAACTTGCTTTATAAAAAGGGAAAGCAAGATCTAATGTTGAATGATTACAAAACAAGGGGGAATCAGATTATGTCAGCTTTCACAAAATCTCAAGAAATTATCAGCCAAACTTCACATTACGGCGCGAACAACTATCATCCTCTGCCGATTGTTATTTCCGAGGCGCAGGGTGTTTGGGTAAAAGACCCTGAAGGTAATCAATATATGGATATGCTGAGTGCTTATTCTGCGGTGAACCAGGGGCACAGACATCCGAAGATCATTCAGGCGCTGAAGGATCAGGCGGATAAAATCACTTTGACGTCACGCGCGTTCCATAACGATCAGCTCGGCCCGTTTTATGAGAAAACAGCCAAGCTGACCGGAAAAGATATGATTCTGCCGATGAATACGGGAGCGGAAGCCGTTGAATCTGCTGTCAAAGCGGCGAGACGCTGGGCATATGAGGTCAAAGGAGTAGCCGATAATCAGGCGGAAATCATTGCGTGTATCGGCAACTTCCACGGCAGAACGATGCTTGCGGTATCCCTTTCTTCAGAAGATGAGTATAAACGCGGTTTCGGACCTATGCTTCCGGGTATAAAATTAATTCCATACGGAGACGCCGAAGCGCTGCGCCGGGCGATCACGCCGAACACAGCCGCTTTCTTATTCGAACCGATTCAGGGAGAAGCGGGCATCGTCATTCCGCCGGAAGGATTTTTACAAGAAGCGGCCGCTATTTGTAAGGAAGAAAATGTACTTCTGATCGCTGATGAAATTCAGACGGGACTCGGCCGCACAGGGAAAACATTCGCGGTTGACTGGGAAAATATCGTACCGGATATGTTCATCTTAGGCAAAGCGCTCGGCGGGGGCGTCTTCCCGATTTCGTGCATTGCGGCGAACCGTGACATTCTCGGCGTGTTTAACCCGGGTTCCCACGGCTCGACATTCGGCGGAAACCCGCTCGCTTGCGCGGTATCGCTCGCATCTCTTGAAGTCCTTGAGGAAGAAGGGCTGGCAGAGCGTTCCCTTCAGCTTGGCCGTTATTTTAAAGAAGAGCTTGAGAAAATTGATAACCCGATCATAAAAGACGTGCGCGGTCGCGGCCTGTTTATCGGCGTTGAACTGACAGAAGCGGCCCGCCCTTATTGTGAAAAGCTGAAAGGCGAAGGGCTTTTATGCAAAGAAACACATGATACCGTGATCCGTTTTGCACCGCCGTTAATGATTTCCAAGGAAGACTTGGACTGGGCGGTCCAAAAGATCACACACGTGCTTCAAAACGCGTAAAACTTTGATGCGGCAATGCTTTCCCTCTGGCTTGTATGGAATTTACAAATAAAAAATTCAGTACACTCTATTTGCGCGGAGACAGTATTTTAGTATAATGTATCTTTATGTACGAAAATGAATTTCATATAACATTCATATACAAATAGAGGTCTTTGGACAGCAAATCGGTTTCAAAGCACCGGCTTGGTTCCAATACAAGTTGCTGAAGGGGTGCAGAATAGTGAATACAAATCAAAAAGAGAATCAGCTTCAGCGCACAATGAAATCGCGCCATTTGTTTATGATTTCATTAGGCGGAGTGATCGGCACCGGGTTTTTCCTGAGTACCGGATTTACAATTAACCAGGCGGGACCGCTGGGCGCGGTTCTGTCTTATCTGGTCGGCGGTTTTATTATGTTTTTGACAATGCTCTGCTTAGGCGAGCTTGCGGTTGCCCTTCCCGTATCAGGGTCGTTTCAGACGTACGCAACCAAATTCATCAGCCCCGCTTTCGGTTTCGCATTCGGCTGGCTGTACTGGCTCGGCTGGGCGGTGACATGCGCCATTGAGTTTTTATCTGCGGGACAATTGATGCTCCGCTGGTTTCCGCATGTTCCCGTATGGGTGTGGTGCCTCGTGTTTGTCGGACTGATGTTTCTTTTGAACGCGATTACCACAAAAGCGTTCGCTGAGTCGGAATTTTGGTTTTCCGGCATTAAAATTGTAGTCATTCTGCTGTTTATTATTTTGGGCGGCGCGGCCATGTTCGGCCTGATCGACATGAAACACGGCGAGCAGGCTCCTTTCTTCTCTCATTTTTATGAGGATGGATTGTTTCCGAACGGCATTAAGGCTATGCTTATTACGATGATTACCGTAAACTTCGCGTTCCAGGGAACGGAGCTGATCGGGGTTGCCGCGGGAGAAAGTGAAAATCCCGAGAAAACGATTCCGCGCTCTATCCGGCAGACGGTATGGAGAACGCTTGTCTTTTTCGTTCTCTCCATCATCGTCATTGCCGGCATGATTCCGTGGAAGCAGGCGGGAGTGGTCGAAAGCCCGTTTGTCGTGGTGTTTGAACAAATCGGTATTCCATATGCGGCCGATATTATGAACTTTGTTATCTTAATTGCGCTGCTCTCAGTGGCCAACTCAGGCCTGTTTGCATCGACGCGTATCCTATATGCCATGGCGAACGAAGGACAAGCCTTTAAATCGCTCGGCAAAACAACTAAACGCGGCGTGCCGATGAACGCTTTGATCGTGACGCTGGCCGTCGCCTGCCTGTCCCTGCTGTCTAAAGTGGCAGCGCCGGAAACCGTTTATATGTTTCTCTTATCATTAGCCGGACTAAGCGCGCAGGTCGGCTGGATTACGATTTCCCTGTCACAGCTGATGTTCAGACGGAAATACATCCGCGAAGGCGGCAAAGTGGAAGACCTGAAGTTTAAAACACCGCTGTACCCGGTGCTGCCTATTATCGGGCTGACGTTAAACACGGTCGTTCTGATCAGCCTCGCATTTGATTCAGAACAGCGGCTCGCCCTTTATTGCGGCATCCCGTTCATGGCGGTGTGCGTTATCGTCTATCATCTGTATGTAAAAAAGCATAAGCAGTCAGAAAAACAGATAGAGCTTTAAATCTTTTCGTGTCCAAGTCATCTTTGAGAAACCCGCACAGGACAACATACAACATGTTGAGGTGGAAAAACGGATGAACAAGAATATCTCAGTTATTGGAATGCCGATGGATTTAGGACAAGCACGACGCGGAGTGGACATGGGCCCGAGCGCCATCCGCTATGCGCATCTCATTGAACGGTTATCTGACATGGGATATGCGGTGGAAGACTTAGGCGACATCCCCGTCAATCGTGAAAAACTCAAAAATGATGAAGAGCTGAAAAATTTGAACTCTGTGCTCTCGGGGAACGAGCAGCTCGCCCAAAAGGTGGACAGCGTCATTGAGAATGAGCGGTTCCCTCTCGTCTTGGGCGGCGATCACAGCATCGCGATCGGAACGCTGACAGGAACGGCAAAGCACTATAAACAGCTCGGCGTCATCTGGTACGACGCGCACGGCGACTTAAACACGCTGGAAACATCGCCGTCAGGCAATATTCACGGAATGCCGCTGGCCGTCAGCCTCGGCGTCGGGCACGACACGCTGGTGAATCTGGGCGGGTATGCCCCGAAAATCAAGCCGGAGAACGTCGTCATCATCGGCGCGAGATCGCTTGATGAAGGCGAGCGTGAATACATTAAGGAAACAGGCATGAAAGTCTATACGATGCATGAGATTGACCGCCTCGGCATGACAAAGGTCATTGAAGAAACCATTGACTACCTGTCAGACTGTGACGGCGTTCACCTCAGCCTTGATCTAGACGGCCTTGATCCGAGCGACGCACCCGGCGTAGGCACGCCTGTCGTCGGCGGCATCAGCTACCGTGAAAGCCACTTGGCAATGGAAATGCTGTATGATGCCGACATCATCACTTCAGCTGAATTTGTCGAAGTCAACCCGATCCTCGATCACAAAAACAAAACCGGCAAAACAGCGGTCGAGCTGGTAGAATCTTTGTTAGGAAAAAAACTATTATAAAATATGCGCCTCCGCACCTGCGGAGGTTTTTTTTGTTGCCACGAGGAAACTAGCGGGCTGTCATCCTCTTTTCGGACCTGTAAATATGATATATTTATTACACAAAATGGGAAAGGGAGGTGTCCTGACAGATGGCTGAAGTGATGGCCCACGAAACAGTTGCGAAAAAAATCAGTGACTGGTATGAGGAAATCAAAAAGCACAACACCGAATCGGCTGAGGCGTTAAGAGAACAACTGCTTACGGATCTGCAAAATATGACACAAAATCAAACGGTGCTCCTTTATTTTAATTTAATTGATTCCCGCTATAAGCTTTTGATGGAAGAGTATGAGAAAACAGACGGCATTTTAAAAACGATCCAGCTGAACGCCGATAAAGAAAAAACAGACCAGATGATTCAATACTATTATTATTTCTTTTCCGGAATGCACGAGTTTTACCGTAAACGGTTTATGAACGCCATTAATTTTTACCGGATTGCTGAAAGCAGGCTCCGGCACATACCGAATGAGATTGAAAGAGCCGAGTTTAATTATCAAGTGGCGATTGCCTACTATGAAATCCGCCAAAACTACTTTGCGATGAACCACGCGGAAAAAGCGTTGGAGATCTACAAAGCCAATGAAATGTACGCGGTCAGAGAAGCACAGTGTTTAATGGTGATCGGCTGTAACAGAATGGACTTGTTTCACTATCAGAAAGCCGAAGAGCTCCTGCAGACGGCGGTTCATCAAGCTGCCAAAGCGGGCGATCCGCATATTGAAGCGCTCGCCCACTTTAACGCAGGCATTTGCTATGAAAGACAGGAAAAACTGGAGGAGGCGCGGGTCGAGTTTGAAACGGCTCTTGATCAAAAGGAGCATTTGCGATCAGCGTATTCGGTGCGGAGTCTCTACATGCTGGCCAGAGTGTTATTGAAGCAGGAAAAGACGGATGAGGGCCGGTTTTGGCTGCATAAAGCGCTGAATGCCGCTGAAGAAAAAAACGAGCCCGTATACACTCAAAAGCTGCGCATCTTACAGCATGTCTTTATTGACCGCAATGAAGAAGCGCTTGAATCAGCTTTCGCCGAGTTAAGAAGGAAAGAGCTGTGGAGTGACGTTTCCGATTTGTCGTATCAGGCCGCGGCGCATTTTAAAAAACAGGAGAAATACAAACCGGCGGCGAAGTATTTTCAGGAATCAATTGATGCCAATGACCAAATTTTGAGATTAACGGAGGGGATTCGTAATGAAAACATGTAAATTCATTGTACTCTCAGCAGCCTTGGCAAGTCTCATTTCGATTGGATTATTTGCGCAAACTGGTTCAACGGCACAAGCCGACCAAATCATAAAACCGGCGGAAAACGGAGCCTTCGGATAATACTTCATGATACCGCTTTCGTGTAAGGAGTGATTCAATGGCTATCACGCTGCAGCCGATGACAGGACAAGAATTTCAGTCCTATCTCGCTCATTCAACCAAGCATTACGCTGAAGAAAAGGTAAAAGCGGGAACGTGGCTGCCTGACGAAGCGCCGGAATTAGCGGAACTGGCGTTTGAAGACCTGCTTCCTGACGGCTTGGAGACGGCCGATCACTATTTATGGACGCTGACATTGGACGGAAAGGAAAATGCCGGCTGGCTGTGGATGCACGCCGATCCGGACCACCCGCAGCAGGACGCATTTATTTATGATTTCGGCCTTCATCCGCCTTTCCGCGGCAAAGGCTATGCAAAAGAGGCGCTCGCAAGGCTGGAGGACAAAGCCAAAGATCTGGGTGTCCGCAAGATTTCTCTCCATGTGTTCGCTCATAACGAAACGGCGCGGAAGCTGTATGAGAAGACGGGATTCCTGGAGACGGATGTCATCATGAGCAAAAAGCTGTCATGAAAAGAGGCCCGCACGATGGGCCTCTTTTGTTATTCATCTAACAATGTCATCATTTGTTCCGGATAACGCTCGCCGGCCGCCGTTCCGATCGGAAACATCTCATCCAACCGCGCCTTCACATCCTCCGGAAGCACAATGTCGAGAGCGGCGAGGTTCTCTTCCAAGTAGTGTTTCTTTTTTGTACCCGGAATCGGAATGAGGTCATCGCCGTTTGCGAGAACCCATGCGAGCGCAAGCTGAGGCGCGGTGATATTCATTTCCCGGGCAATGGCGGTAAGCTTTTGGACGAGCCCTATATTCACCGCCAAATTGTCTTCCTGGAATCTCGGCGTTCTTCTTCTGTAATCATCGGCATCCAGCTGATCGGTCGACGTCATCTTTCCGGAAAGAAAACCTCTGCCGAGCGGACTGTAAGGCACAAAAGAGATGCCGAGCTCACGGCAGGCGGGCAGCACATGCTCCTCCGCTTCCCTGCTCCATAACGAATATTCCGATTGAAGCGCGGCAATCGGGTGAATGCGGACGGCGCGCCTGATCGTTTCTGCGGAAGCCTCTGACAATCCGATAAACCTCACCTTTCCTTCGTCTATCAGCTCCTTCATGGCGCCGACAGTTTCTTCAATCGGCACCCGCGGATCAACCCGGTGCAGATAATAAAGGTCGATATAATCCGTCCCGAGACGTTTCAGACTGGCGTCACACGCTTTTTTCACATAATCGGGCCGTCCGTTAATTTCGATAAACTCACCCTTTGCGCTTCGGACATAACCGAATTTCGTCGCGAGGCACAGCTCCTTTCTGAATGGGGCGAGCGCTCTGCCGACAAGTTCTTCATTCGCACCCAATCCATATTGATCAGCCGTATCAAACAAATTCACGCCGAGATGAACGGCATGATGCAGTGTGGAAATCGAATCTTCCTCACGCTGGCTGCCATAGTATTCCGACATGCCCATGCACCCTAACCCCATTGCGGAAACCCGCATCGAACCGATCGTTCTGTCCTTCATATGTCCGCCCCCTTTCTTATATGATAACCGGATTTCCTGATATTTGAAAATGATTTATGTATATGATTTGCATATTGTTATAAAATTTTTAAAAATCTGTAAATTGTATATTTTTTTATCGCAATTCCGTCATATAATGAAAATGTGGAAAAATTAACCTTAAAGAAAAGAGGCGAAGTCAATGTGTAAAAAGCTGTTCAAAGCCGTCCTCCCGTTTGCCCTGTCATTCACCATGGTTCTGTCATTCTCCGGTTTGAATGTAAAAGCGAAAGAAACAGAAACAGCCCGCTACGCAAAAGAAATCGCAGACCTTCAGCAGGGCACGACTCCTCAAGACGTTCTCCAATCCGCCAAAGAGCTTGCCAAACAGAAGCACGTTTCAACAGAAGCAATTCTCAAGCAGTTTCATCAAGAAATCACGGCAGACAAGGTGCAAGGAAATATAATCGCTTCCAAAGAAGGACTCTCTGCAATGGGCGGATCGTCAGGAACCAAAAAACTTCCGAAAAGCACAAAAGGCAATATTTATTACACGAACTCATACACGGCTTATTACAACCACGGGCATGTCGGCATGTATTCATCCGCTGATAAAATTGTCGAATCCGTGCCGGGAGACGGCGTCCGCCAGATTGCTTATAACGGCAGAGAAGTCGAAGACAATTCAATCGTCCAGACCGTGAAAGTTACCGATGCTCAAAAGCAAGCCGCCGCTGACTGGGCTGTATCAAGAGTGGGTGATGAGTACTCCTTCAACTTCGTCAATAACAGAAATACGGGCCATGAAGGCGCCAAAAACTGCTCAAAATTGCTGTGGTCGGCATTCCTTTTAAAAGCGGGGATTGATATCGACTCTAACGGCGGCTTAGGCGTATACCCGCGCGACATCACAAGCTCGTCCTACACAACCACGATCCTGACCATTCACTAAGGAGAACAACGTGAAAAAAATCATCTGGATACCCTTAGTGATCATCGCCGCCGCAGCGGTCTTATGCTTCTTCTATTTCCGCACGGAAGACCCTGCGGAGGTTGCGAGAGACACATTAAATGACCCTGATTTTCTGAAAGATAAAGAGGCGCTGCTGTATTTCTCCACTGCGGCTGACCAAGACACGTTCGGCGGCGGAAAAAGCTATGCCCTCTTCGCCGATGAAAAAGGGCGGCTCTCTTCTTATCAAATGAAGGGGCTTGAGCTCGGATCGGCCAAAGTGCATGACGAAAGCGTCCTGCTGGAGGACAAAAAAGGAATCTACACCGTTCAGGACGGCCTTCACACGTATAAAAGAGCGTACCAGCATACGGGAGACAGCGCGGGATATATCGAACGGGCGAAAGGCTTTTACACGCTGTATAATTCGGGCTACGACAAGAGCGGCGGCAGCTATCGCTCAGAGCTGTACCGCCAGATGGACGGCAGGTGGAAGCAAAACGTCATCCCGCACTATATCCGCGCTTCAGGCTTTTTTAAAGATCATCTTTTCGCGCTCACGCCGACAGATGACGAAAAAGGCTATCACGTCCAAGACATTCAGGCCGATAAAGAAAAGCTCCATACAACATCAATCGCGACATGGATGTATAAAGAAGGCACGTCAGTCGAATCCCAGCTCGCCGCGGACGACAGCGCCATCTGCTTTGTCACCAGAGGGGAAAAAGCCGATCACATCTATCAAATGGTGAAAGTCATGAAAAACAGCGGCGCCATCAAAACGTATGACATCGCCGCTTATAAAAATGACGAACAGACGATCTATGACTCCATGCCGTTCAGCTTCAAAAAAAGCTTTTTCATGGAGCGGCGCAGCTTCTATTTCGTTGACGGCTTCGGAACCGTCTACCGCATCAACCCTGAGACCGGAAAAAGCAAAAAGGCCTTCACCCTCCCCGCATCACGAATGAAAGCCGACTTCAAGGAGCTGACCCATCAAAACGGAAAGCTGTATCTGTTTACGTACAGCTACAAAAAGCCCGCCAAAATCGAGTCCTTCGACCTGAAAACGGGCAAAAAACTGAACGACCTGACCATCCCAAACTTAAAAAACATCGTCACGCCGAAAAGCCATCTCAAGCTGTATGATGTGCAGGTGATGGAGGGGTTTTAAAGAGTATGAACATTTGGGAAGAGCTTGCCGCTTTTGGTAAGCTTTTTATAATGAAACGTTACTGCAAGAAAGAAGGTGTTCATATGAAATCATTCAGTATCTTCTTATTGTTGTCCGTCATTTGTATAACCATTGTTTTTGTCATAATGAATATGTTGATTGGATACCCTGATGTGAGTAACGGGGCATTGATTATGATTGTATATATCGTTGTGACCCTCATGATAAGGCTATATAGCAAGAAAAAGAATAGAGGAATTTGAACCGTAAAAGCAGAAGACAGTCAGATGAAGGAGGGAGCCGATGAAGAAAAAGCTTGCCGCGGTGACCGTAACCATTCTCCTGGTTTCTGTAATAACCAACTCTTTTTTAAACGGCGGAAAGCCGGACTGGATTGATGTATGCTGTACGCTGCTGGCGTGTCTATTAGGAATTCTGTTCGTCCTTCGCTTAGAAAAAAGAGAAAACACGTAAAGAGCCGGATGCTGCAAACGCCGGCTCTTTTTGCGCGTGATTTGCCGAATTGTGGATAAAACTCAGCCCGAAGCACTACTAACATGTGTATAAATAGGTTATATTGAAAAGAGAACAATTGCCGCGCGCAAAAGAAAACCGGAGGATGTAACAATGAAAACCGCTTATTATTCTTGTGAAGAACATATCGAAACCGTGCTGGACATGTACATAGACGATCATGAGCTTCCGCCCGAAATCAGAAAAATCGAACATACTAACAGTTTATCCACAGCCTGTGAATTATGTGGGGACACTGCAACATATCTAGTAGGGAACGAATGATCCTACACAAAATACAGAAAAGATATCCACAATTGTGGACAATATATATGAATAACTTGTTTCTAAAGTGGGGATGACCTGTGAATATCAATATTGTGACAATCGGAAAACTAAAAGAAAAATACCTCAAGCAAGGCATTGAAGAATACAAAAAACGACTCTCAGCCTACGCAAAAATCGACATCATCGAACTCCCGGACGAAAAAGCACCGGAAAACCTGAGCGACCAAGACATGAAAATCGTCAAAGACAAAGAAGGCGAACGCATCCTTGCCAAAATCAGCCCGGACACCCACGTCATCGCCCTCGCCATCGAAGGAAAAATGAAAACATCCGAAGAACTGGCCGATACAATAGATAAGCTGGCGACATATGGAAAAAGCAAAATCACCTTCGTCATCGGCGGCTCACTCGGACTAAGCGACGCCGTCATGAAACGGGCAGACGACAAACTGTCATTCTCGAAGATGACATTTCCTCATCAGCTCATGCGGCTTATTTTGGTGGAGCAGGTTTATCGGGCGTTTCGGATTAATCGTGGGGAGCCTTATCATAAGTGAGTGAGGTTCTTGTTTTTAGAAATAAAATTGGAATATCCAATTTGGAGAAGATGGTGGTAATATGGAAAAAGTTGATTATAAAGAGTATCCGTAAATAAGAATTTGGGAAATCAAGGTTGCCACTATGCCGAATGTACCCAGAGGAGAGAAAGGTTTCTAAGAAACAATAAAATGTATTTTAAACACATTGAAAAATAAAACTCCAATCAATTCTCGTATTAAAATTGAAGGAAGTAAGCGTAATAATACATTAGAGCAATTATATATTAAATTAAGACCATCGGGGTTTGTAAAAAAAATTAATAACTGGGTGGGAGCTTTCTGCAGAAGCTGATAAATTTCTGGAATCAAGCATGTACTTAACTTTAAGAGTTTGAGAGTTATAGAAAAACTCCATTTAGATATATCATAGAGAGCCTTATTAAGGAATTGAACAAGCATATATGAAAACTGGATAAATTAATAACATTTCTATTTAGAATAATGGTATTTATAAGGTGAGATATAATTAATACCGTTTAAAAAAATAAATTAAGCCTAAAAAGTAAAAGGAAGTGTAATAGCATGGATAGAATAACAAAAAGTTTAATGATGGACTTTTCTAGTGTTATGGAAATGTCCTCTAAAGATCAAAGTAAATTGTTTGAAAACTTCTCTTGTTATAGCATAATTTCAAAAATACATAATGAAAAATTTGAGTTAGAGGATATTGTCGGAGGCGAAGGAGGTGATTGTGGAATTGATGGGATTGGAATTATTGTGAGTGGAATTATGATTAATACAATTGAGGAAATTGAGGATCTCTTGGACAGGTCAGGAAATATTTCTGAAGTAAAGTTTATAATTATACAGGCTAAAACCTCATCTTCTTTTAATGGTGCGGATATGCTGAATTTTGGAGACGGAGTATTAGACTTTTTTGCTGAAGAGCCTCAATTAGTTAGAAATGACTTTATTAAAAAGAAAGCAGAAATCGTAGAATTTATTATAGATAAAGCAGCTAGAATAAATAAGATGATAATTGAGTTATTTTATGTAACAACTGGCCAATGGTTAAATGATGTGAATCTAACTGCTAAAATAAATAAAATTGTAGGTGATATAAAAGCTTTAAATTTATTCAAACAGATTAAGTTCAATCCGGTGGGAGCCAATGAAATTCAAAAATATTACAGGCAATCAAAAGAAAAGGTAAGTGCCACCATTAATTTCCCTAATAGAGTAGTAATGCCTGATATTAAGGGAATAAATGAATCATACACTGGAACATTGAATTTAACTGAATACTTAAAACTAATAGAAGATGAATTAGGCAATATTAGAAGGTCAGTTTTTTATGATAATGTAAGAGACTATCAAGGAGAAAATGATGTTAATGAAAGCATTTCTAGCACCCTGAGATCAAATAACTCTGATAGACTAGCAGTACTTAATAATGGAGTTACAATAGTCGCAAAAAAAGTCTCAGTAGCAAGGCATGATTTTACTTTAGAGGATTATCAAATAGTAAATGGTTGTCAAACTTCCCATGTTATTTATTATAACAAGGATAATATAGACAACGAAAAAACTAATTTACCAGTCAAAATTATAATTACAGAAGATGAAGAAGTTATTAGTGATATTATTATTGCAAATAATAGTCAAACTGAAGTGAAGAAGGAAGAATTGATGGCACTATCTGATTTCCAAAAGAAGTTGGAGTTATTTTATAATTCCATTGAGGAATCAAAGAGGAAATTATTTTATGAGAGAAGATCAAAGCAGTATGACGCCGTTCCAAACATTGAAAAGGTTAGAATTGTAACTATTTCTTCTCAAATAAAAAGTTTTGCCTCTATGTATTTAGATAGACCAAACTTAGCAAGTAGATTTTATGGTAAATTATTAGAACAACTTTCAGAGTCTGCTTTTGTTGCAAATCATCAGCCCATGCCGTATTATACAAGTGCATTTGCACTATATAAACTAGAGTTTTACTTTAGAAATAAAAGTCTTGACTCTCGATTTCGAAAATTTCGCTTTCATATGCTGATGATGTTGAAATATTTTGTGAATAATGAAAATACCCCTAATATGGACTCTAAAAAAATCAACAGATATTGCGAGAATATTAACAAGGTATTATACGGTTCTAATGCATTGAATATTTTCAAAAAACTTACTGATATAATAGAAGATACTGTAGAGGATATAGGGGATACAGAGATAACCAAAAAGCAATCTTTGAATGCTATTTTAATAGAAAAGGTAACTGAATTAAGAAAAATGACTGTTTGAAAATTGTATTTGTATGAAAAAAAGTTTTTTTTTCAAACTAGATATACAATTAAATTAATAAAAACGCTTCAGACAAGACAGTTTGGCCGTTCTAATTTTAATATAGATTATGGATATTAACTGTTGATATCCATATCTTATCCTTATTATACAGGGGCTTACCACCTACTTTTTGTATGTTCAGTTCCCTTCTATTTCTCTATATAAATGAATATTAGACTGTAAAATAGATCATAATTCCCATATTTTAAAGAAGAGGAATCTAACAGATACCCTTGCGTGAGCTGAACGACACCCACTTCGGAAACAACTCAGTCAGTAATCTACGTGTGCTCTAAATTTGTTTCACGAAGTTATCTCCCATGCATGCAAATCAAAAGAAACCAATCACCTTATAGTCTCTCCAAGATATATTGGAAGAAATCAAGAGAGAAAGATTGAGTGTTTGTTCATTATGATTTTTTAAATTAGAATTCTTTAAAGCAGAAATAATTGTTTGATTAGCAAGTCTTGCTTTATAAGCATATTCGCTTTACTGTGAATTCTCTTGTTAGCTTATAGAGTGAAGAAAACACAAAAAAACCAGATTCCACTAAAAATCTGGTTTCCCTAAGCTATTAGAAGCAACCTACTGTTGCTTCTCTTTCACCATCTTTATAAAGAGAAAGAAGACAATGAATACAATAAAGTAATTCAATGGATTCTTAACGATGCTTATCTCCAGTGAAATCTGTAAGAGTATCCAGAGAATGAAGATGGCTAGTATTGAAGGAATGATGATTTTGTACATGTCGACCACCTTCCATAGTTAGTAAAAGAAAGGGGCGCGGGCCCCTTTTTCTTTATGGTTAAAAGCAAGATGCGGCAGCTCCTGTCATTGCACCGCCAACAGCGCCGGTAATTGCTCCAACGGCACCCGCTCCTACTGTTCCGATGCCGGGTATTGTGACTGTGCCTACAGCAGCTCCTGCAAGACCCAGTGTGCCGCCGCCAGTTACCGCACCGCCGCCAGTACCTAAAATACATTTCCCGACTGATTGGGTGCTGATTGAACCGCTCGTTTTTCCAGCGTCTTTGTTTACGACTTTGACTAAAACGCCATTTTTGGTTTTTTCATATTTCAGTGTAACGGGGTCACCATTTTTGTCAGTAGAGCTTTTCGGAAGAGCCTGCTCCTCGCCCGTTATGTTGTCTTTTATGGTTGCATTGCCTTTAGCGTCAATATGAACATCTGCGTGATTGAACGTCATCTTCAGCTCACTGTCGTTGAGGTTTTCAACTTTGTATGTAGCTTGGGATTCTGCGGCAGCCGCAGCATGGGGTAAAACCGGGAGGGCAAAGGCACCTGCTAGGAATACCAAGGCTGCCAGTTTCACTGCGGTTAGCTTCATTCTGCTTTGCATAATTGATCCTCCTCCTTTGGTTGCCATACTAACAAAGGCACTCTGCTTGTTAAACCCTTACCATATAAAATGATAAAAAATTCACCCAATTTCATCACATTAACCAACAAGGTTTGTATGTTTACCTTCGAAAGTCATAGGAGATCAGGGTTCATATCTGATGCGAAGTTATCAAGGAGGATAGAAACCGTAAAGAAGAGCTCAGAGAAGCACCTTTTATTGCAAACAACAGCTTCTTCCTCATTTTCCACACGACAGTATAAATCCCTTTCCGTCACGGAAACCTAGTGGAAAAGGTTTCTGAAAGGAGGGGGCGTATGATGAAAAGTGAAAAAATTCAAAACAAAACATCTTTGGTTTGGAAGATGGCGATTGCCTCTGCGGTTTCTTGGGAAGCGGCAAAACTGGCGGGCTCTGATCATTCCTATTTAGCGCCTCTATCTGTTATCTTATGTTTGCAGCCAACGATAGATCAGTCGATTCGCTTTTCTTTTCATCGTATTGCGGGAACTGCGATTGGGATCATGCTAACGTCCTTTCTTGTCAGTCACTTGCCAATGAATGGCTGGATGCTGGGGCTGTTCCTGTTAGGCGGGACTTACATAGCGAAGTGGTTGCGAATAGATGTAACGGTTCTGCATCAGGTAGCGCTCACCATTTTATTGGTCTTTACGTTTGAACGGAACTCTAAAGATTATGCATTCGACCGAATCATCGATACGGTGATCGGCGTCATCATCGCGATTCTGGTTCACATGTTCCTGTTTCCGCCGGATTACACAAAAAAGGCAGCGGACTCTTTTCAAACATTGGCCCGTCAGCTTTCCGACGCACTTTCAGACCTTTCCAAATGGGTGCAATCAGAGTGGGGGCAAGGAAAAGGGAACCTTATGGAATATAAAATGAACCATCTTCTGCAGGAGCTGCATATGACAAAAGAGATGCTGCAAACAGCTTCTGACAGTTTAAAATTCAACCCTGTCAGAAAAAAACATAAACACATCATTTCAAGCTATCAAATAGAGATGCAAAAGTTGAACGCCGGATTTGAGTATCTGTCAAATATAGTGAAAACGTTAAAAGAATGGGAAAAAGAAGGAGCTTTATCTTCAAGTGATAAAAGGGAGCTGGGGAATGATTTACAAGTGTTAAGTGAATACTTTTCGGGTCTTAAAGACATACAGGAGGGTGAAACAGACAATCGGAAACAGAAGGAACAGAACGTGTTATTGGAATCTCTCCGCTCCGACTTGCTGTCGCACCCGCCGCCCGGTCATAAGGTCTATAAAGACTCTTTTTTTTTAGAAACGAAGAAATTGCTGAAGCGTTTGTAATGTTTTCTGGAAAAAAAGAATACGGATATACAGATATGATCAGGTAAAAGCGGGGGACATGAGATGGATGATATACACCGGATTTTGGATGTCATCGCTAATTCTAAGAAGGCTAAGGTACTGGCTACCATCATTCAAACAGAGGGGTCCGCTTATAAGAAAGAAGGGGCTTCGATGTTGATTTTAGGGGATAAAACAAGAGTCGGCATGTTATCCGCCGGTTGTCTGGAAGAAGATCTCGTTGAAAGGGCAGAGCAGGTCTGGTCTGCGGGAGAGCCGTTGATTGTCCGCTTTGATATGAGTGCGGAGGACGATTTATCCTGGGGACAGGGCATTGGCTGTAATGGTGTTTTGACGGTGTTGCTTGAGCCTGTAAAAGGGGAATTGGAACGAAATCTGACGACAGTCAAGACATGCTTAGATGAAAAAAAGTCTGTGACCCGAATGAAACGATTCACTGAAACGTTAGAGCCGAAGGAAGATCTGTATATCGCTGAAGACGGCAGCGTGTTTGGAACCGGGGATGTTATGGAACAAGGCTGTATTCAAAAACTGAGACAGACGGAAAAGGGAATCAAAAGGGATGAACATACCTCTGATTTATTTTTTATCCATCAGATGGTGCCAAAACCTTGTTTATATGTCTTCGGAGCAGGGGAAGATGCGAAGCCGTTAGTTTCGTTGGCGGCTCGTGCGGGTTTTCATGTGACGGTGATTGACTGGCGCCCCGCTTTATGTCAGCACGGCCATTTTCCTGAAGCCGGCCATTTGATAACGGGAGCGCCGGAAGAAGTCATGGAAGGCCTGAGCATGACAAAAAGGGATTTTGTTGTCATTATGACGCACAGCTTTCAAAAAGATCAGATCATTTTACATACATTAAAAAACGAGAATGTGTTTTATAAAGGCGTTTTAGGCCCCAGAAGGCGCACGGAGCGGCTTTTAGGCGGGGGTGAGATTCCGGTAGATATTCATTCCCCTGTCGGACTTCCCATCGGGGCACAAGGCCCTGAGGAGATTGCTGTAAGTATTGTCGGCGAGATGATTAAAAAAATGCGAAAGCAAAGGTCTGCTTTATGAAAACAGCAGCCATTTACCTGGCAGCCGGTACAAGCAGACGCATGGGAACGGATAAGCGAAGTTTATTTCTCAGTGGCGTCTCTCTGGGAAGTATAGCTCTAAAAAATGCCTTGTTATCTGAATTAGATCATATTTTCGTTATTACGAGAAAGGGAGATTCACTGCATTGGCTTTCGGATTTTTTCTTTTTAGATCCCATATCAAATAAGTGGAGCCAGGCAGAATGTGAGCAAGCGGGTAAAGGCCAAGGCCATTCTATACAATGCGGTGTGAAAAAAGCGGCAGCGTACGAGGCTGACGCCGTTATCATTCTCCTTGCAGATCAGCCGTTTGTCACCGCAGATATCATCAATACGTTAATTGATTCCTATCAAAAGGAGCGCCGTTATTCATTCATCGCCGCTGAAAATCATCATCTTCCTATGCCCCCCATTTTATTCTCCAATCAATGTTTTCCGGTATTGCATCAGTTAAAGGGAGACCAGGGCGCCCGGCATGTGATCCGTGAAAGTATGATCAAGACGGGAAAAATGATCAGCTTTCAAGACCCTTTGCTTTTTTATGACGTCGATACAGCTGAAGATTATACGCTGCTGCTGAATAAATTCGGGGAGTGAATGAGTTGGAGTATATCGGGAAGAGTGTCATTCGGAAAGAGGCCCTTGAAAAAGTGACGGGTAAAGCGAAATATACGGATGATTTTCAAGAAACAGGGACGTTACACGCAAAAATGCTGACCAGTCCATATGCGCATGCCGATATTGTGTCGATGGACTTTTCAGAAGCTTGGAAGATTCCCGGCGTGAGAGCGATATTGGGGGATGAACCTTTTCCGCTTGCAGGTGAGGAAATTAAAGACAGATCGCCGATTGCTTATAAAAGGGTCAGATACCATGGTGAGCCGGTTGCTGTTGTTGTTGCGGAAAATCCGATTACAGCTAAAAAGGCCGCGGATGCCATCAAAGTATCCTATAAACCTCTTCCCGTCGTCAATTCCCCCCGTGAGGCCTTTCAAAAGGATGCGCCGCTCGTCCATGAACATGCGGACCGCTATGAGAAGACAAAAGGTGTATTCCCGGTTCCGAAGACAAATATCGCAAACTTGGATAAGGTTAGAAAAGGAAATATTGAAGACGGATTTAGGGAAAGTGATGTGACAGCAGAATTCCAGATTTCCTTTAACCCTTCTGATCACGCTGCGATGGAGACAAGATGCTCGATCGCTGAAATTCGGGCGGATGAGGAGATTATCATTACCACATCCTCTCAAGCCCCTTTTGCCATTAAAAAATTAATGCAGTGGTACTTTGGGATTGAACCCGGAAAGGTTATCGTCAAAACGCCTTTAGTAGGAGGAGCGTACGGGGGAAAAGCAGCCGTTCAGTTAGAGGTCATTGCCTATTTGGCCTCAAAAGCAGTCGGAGGCCGGCCCGTCAAATTGTTTAATACGAGAGAAGAGGATATGATCACATCTCCCGTTCATGTAGGATTGGATGCCATTGTCAAATTAGGGGCCACAAAGGATGGAATTTTAAAGGCGGCGGACATTCAGCTTTTATTTGATGGCGGAGCATACTCTGATAAAGGAGTGGACATCAGCCGGGCTGCGGTGGTTGATTGTACGGGTCCGTACGCTATCGACCATATATCGTGTGATTCATATTGTATGTATACGAATCATCCATATCCCAGTGCATTCAGAGGCTACAGCCATGCTGAAGTGTTATTTGCCTTTGAGCGGACGATGGATGTATTGGCGGAAAAGCTGAACATGGACCCGTTAGAACTTCGCAATAAAAATGCCATTCGCCCCGGTGATACCACACCGACTCAAGTTCTTCTCAATTCAAGCACGGTCGGAAATGTACCGAAATGTATTGAAAGATTGAAGGAATTAATGAATTGGGACGAGGGACAGCGAATTGAAATCGACGGCCGGAAGATACGGGCGAAGGGAATCAGCTGTATTTGGAAAACCTCAACATTTGATACAAATGCAACGTCCGGAGTGATTTTAACCTTTAATCCTGATGGAAGCATTAATTTGATGTCAGGGGTCGTGGAAATTGGAACAGGGACAAAAACAGTGCTAGCCCAAATCTTAGCGGAACGAATGAAAATGGATATAAGCAAAATTCACGTAAAAATGCTTGTGGACACACAAACAACTCCCGAGCATTGGAAAACCGTCGGGAGCAGAGGGACGTTAATGGCCGGAAATGCCGTACTGAATGCAGCGGAGGAAGCCATTCGAAAGCTTAAGGACGCGGCTTCATGTGTGTTGCGGGTTCCTGTCGAGGAATTGGAAGTGGCCGACGGAAAGGTTTATTTTATAGATCATCCTTCTGTACATGTTGAAATAAAAGACATTGCTTACGGATATACATTTCCGAATGGAAATACCATTGGCGGCCAAATCATTGCGAGCGGCAATTACACATTAACCCGGATGACGAATTTAGACCGGGAAACGGGAAGAGGAAAGCCGGGACCCGAGTGGGCTGTCGGTGCTCAGGGAATTGAAGTTGAGTTGGATAAGAGGGATTATACGTATCGAATTACAAAAGCCTATTCTGTTGTGGATATAGGAACTGTACTGAATGAAAAAGCTGCAAGGGGGCAAGTGATGGGGGGGATGAGTATGGGAATCGCATTCGGAGGAAGAGAAACCTTTGTCTTTGATCCGTATGGCAGAGTATTAAATCCTCAGCTTAGAACATACCGCCCCCTTCACTATGGAGAGCAGCCTGAATATATCATTGAATTTGTTGAAACCCCGCATGTGATTGCGCCTTATGGAGCGCGCGGCGGCGGGGAACACGGACTGTTGGGGATGCCGGCAGCATTGGGAAATTGCCTTTCCGCCGCTTTAGGTGTCCAATTGAATCAACTTCCTCTCATTCCCGAACAATTATGGAGGACGCAAGAGGGGTGGAAAGATGATACCGTTTGATTTTGATTATTTTAAACCGAAGACCATTCAAGAAACAATCAATCTATTTCACTCGCTTGCGGCTGAAAAGAAAACACCGATGTATTATTCCGGCGGCACGGAAATTATCACGTTAGGAAGGCTGAATATCGTCTATACGGATGCGGTGATAGATATGAACGCGCTTCCGGAATTTCACGCCATCCGCTTTTATGAAAATGATCTGGTGATCGGAGCGGGCGTGTCATTAACGAAACTGGAGGAAGAAAATCCATTTCCGCTATTAAGTAAAACAGTCAGTGAAATAGCCGATCGGACGACTCGAAATAAGATCAGCCTGGGCGGAAACATTTGCGGGGGCATCTATTACCGTGAGGCCGTGCTGCCGTTGCTGATTTCTGATAGTTTGCTAGGGATTGCAGGGAGAGCGGGGATTCATTACCGCCCCATAAATAAAGTATTTAACAAGGAAATACAGTTGCGAAAAGGAGACTTTTTATTTCATGTCGTTGTCGATCGAGCGTATGTTGACCTGCCGTTTGTCAGTATCAAAAGAAGACAGCAGTGGAATGTCGGATATCCATTGGTGACAGTCTGTGCGCTGAAAAAAGATGATGAGATCAGAATGGCCTTCAGCGGCGTATGTCCATTTCCGTTTCGTTCTGCTGAAATGGAGGCTGTGCTTAACGATAAAAGCTATTCATTAGAAGATAGAGCGCGCAGGTCTTTACAGTATGTACCCAAACCCGTTCTTGATGATGCGGAAGGCTCAAGTGAATACCGAATATTTGTCTTGCAACATACAATTTTAGATGCCTTACAGGAATTAGAAGGAGGTCCAAATGTCTGATCCTATTACGTTAAAAGTAAATGGCGAGGAAAGACAGATGACGGTCAGACCGGCTGATACTTTGTTATTTGCTCTTCGTCTTCGTCTCGGATTAACTGGTGCAAAACCGGGCTGCTTAAATGGGGATTGCGGCGCCTGTACGGTATTAACGGACGGGGTGCCGATGAAATCTTGCTTAATGCTTGCGGCAGAAGGGGAAGGAAAGGACATTACGACAATTGAAGGACTGATCAATACGCCGATTCAAAAGGCTTTTATTGAAAAATTCGCGTTTCAATGCGGTTATTGCACACCGGGTTTTCTAATGAATTGTCATGCTTTAGTGAATACTGAGCCGAATGCAAGTGATGACACGATAAAAAATTGGCTGGAGTCCAATATTTGCAGATGTACGGGTTACAGGGAGATTGAAGAAGCGGTTAAATCAGTTTTACATGCAGGGAAAGGGGATCATTAGCCGTTGTTACGGAGAATCATAAAAAAGAGCCCAGAGAATCATCCCTGAACTCCATATTCTTCACTTCATATACCGATACTCCCGCAGTTTCTCCAAAATCGCGACTTCTTTCATCAGTTCTTCACCGACATTCGTTTCTTTCACTTTCTTCCGCTCCAGCTCTTTGTCAACTAATCGTTTCACCGTTAAGACGTCGGTTCCGGTGCTCAGCACTTCGGCCTTGGAGTTAAAGTGTTTATGGGCGACGAGCTGCATGCCGTAGGAGTTGTATAAGAGCGTGTAGCCGGCGATGCCTGTTGTGGATTGGTAGGCTTTGGAGAAGCCGCCGTCGATGACGATCATTTTTCCGTTTGCCTTGATCGGATCTTCGCCTTCGATTTCTTTTACCGGTGTATGGCCGTTGATGATATGGCCGTGATCCGGATTGAGGCCGAATTCCTTCAGGATGTTTCGGCAGGTTGCCTCGTCTTCACGCAAATAGTAATACGGGTTTTTCTTTTCTTTATGCGTTTCCTTCTCCTTAATGAAATACCGCTCAAAGGTTGTCATGGCCCGTTTTCCGAAGAGGGAGGAGTATTCGCCTGTCCATAAGTACCACGTCATATCTGTCGCCAGATCATCAGTTTCTTCCGGATGGGCAAACGCTTCCCGTAAGAACCGTTCAAATACATCGAGCAGCTCACGGCCCGCATAAGCTTTATCCTCTATCATCATCGTTTCCATGCTGCCGTTTTCATCGACGGGAATACAGCCGTGAATCAACAGGTTGCCGTTATATTTCAGATACAGGCTGCCTTTTTTCATCATAAAATTCATATGGCGGCCCAGCTTTTCGGAGTGCTGGACAGAAAACAGCAGCTTGTCCATGACTTCTGCTTCTTCTTCTAGCAGCTCGTCAGGCTGTTTAGGATTCACCGTCGCAAAGCAGGTGTTTTCCAGTTGATATGTTTTTCCGTTCAGCGTGATTTCATTGCGGTCATAATCGATCTTTTCCAGTAACAGCCGTTCTTCCATATTAAAGTTCGGCCGTCTCTTAATAATCGGGCTCTCAAGCTTGAATTGGATCATCGCGATCGCCTGATGAATTTTTGTGATTTGTTTAATCTCATCTTCCGGTCTGTTTTCGTCCGCTTTCGGGCGGAAAGACGGGTTATCATCGTAATATTTTTCGGCAAGGTTCAATAGCGGTCTCAGATTGATGCCGTAAACGTCTTCAATAATATCCAGATTGTCATAGCGGGCACAGATGCGGATAATGTTTGCCAGGCATACTTTTGAGCCGGAATAAGCGCCTATCCAGAGAACATCATGATTCCCCCATTGAATATCCACTGAATGATAGTTGATCAGTTCTTCCATGATTTTATCCGGCTGCGGTCCGCGGTCATAAATATCGCCGACAACATGCAGATGGTCGACCACCAATCGCTGCGTGCTGTAGGCAAGACCGGTGATCAGCTTATCGGCCTGGCCGAGCGCAATGATCTGTTCTATGATTTCGGAGTAGTATTGTTCCTTGTTGGCGGCTTGTTCTGTTTTGTACAGCAGCTCTTCGGAAATATAAGCAAATTGGGCGGGCAGCGCTTTGCGCAATTTGGAGCGGGTGTACTTGGAAGAACAATAAGAAACGAGCTTAATCATCCGATGAATCGTTTCTTTATACCACTCGTTCAATGCCTCTTTCGTATCAAAGTTATGTTTGATCAGCTTCAGTTTGTCTTCCGGGTAATAGACCAAAGCCGCCAGTTCATCAATTTCTCTATCGTAAATGACGCCGCTGAAAATATCGCGGATCTTCTCTTTTACTCTTCCTGAACCGTTCCGCAGCACGTGCTGGAATGCCTGATACTCCCCGTGCAGATCACTGACGAAATGCTCGGTTCCTTTCGGCAGGTTCAGTATCGCTTTCAGATTAATGATTTCCGTGACCACTTTTTCTTCACAATCGTATTTTTGTGCGAGCAGATCTAAATATTTGGTTTCCAATCTCGTCCATCCCCTTTTTATTTACGAGCAATTGTATGGTAAGGTGAATTTAAAGTATGACATAATGTTTACATCATTAGACCTTATATGATAGTACCGCATAACGCCTTTTTGAGACAATGAAAACGGAAAATACGGCGCTTCAGGCATCGAAAATTGGACCGGGATAACGCCGTGAGCTCATCCCCCTATTGACAATGAATTCAACTTCCATTAAAATAAAAAGTTAGCTGATAGTTGTTTCTGTCGGAAACTTAATACGTAGCAGGCTATGATTGCTGTGGGTCGCACTACAGCAGGAGCGGCTTCTGGAGAGACCGCGGGTTTTCCGCGGCGCCGAAGGGTTCACAATCTCAGGCAAAAGGACAGAAGAGTACCGAATATGTATTTGTCATGCTGTTGATTGTCAGCGGCGCAAATATAATTTGATATTCTTATGACCATGAGATTGGAGGGCATCCAATCTCTTTTTTTATTGGCTTTTTTTGCTCGTCGTTCACTAGAGAGGTAAGGAGGAGTCAGATGTGGAGCAGCGAGAGCTAAAGAGGGACTTATCGAATCGGCACGTGCAGCTGATCGCCATTGGCGGCACGATCGGCACCGGATTGTTTTTAGGGTCCGGTAAGGCGATTCAGCTGGCGGGTCCTTCTATCATCTTTGCGTATTTTATTGTAGGTATTGCGCTTTTTTTCGTCATGCGGGCGCTGGGAGAACTGCTGTTATCTAAAGCGGGCTACCAATCATTAACGGATATAGCCGAGGCGTATTTAGGGCCGCGTGCAGCGTTTGTCACCGGCTGGACCTACTGGTTTTGCTGGATTATGACGGCTATGGCGGATGTGATCGCCGTCGGTGTGTATGTGAAATATTGGTTTGATATTCCGCAGTGGATTCCGGCACTTATCTGTTTGCTCATTTTATTAGGGCTTAATCTGTTAACGGTTAAGATTTTTGGAGAATTGGAGTTTTGGTTCGCCTTAATTAAGGTAGTCACGATTCTCGCGTTAATTGTCATTGGGGTGGTTCTGCTGGTGATTGGGTTCAAAACGCATACCGGAACGGTTTCAGCGGCGAATCTGTGGGAGCACGGCGGCTTGTTTCCGAACGGATTTTCAGGCTTTTTGCTTTCGTTCCAGATGGTGATTTTCGCCTATGTCGGTGTGGAATTAGTGGGTGTGTCAGCGGCGGAAACGTCAAATCCGAAAAAAAATATTCCGTCCGCTATCAATAAAATTCCTTTACGGATTTTATTTTTCTACGTCGGGGCATTGATCATTCTTTTATGTATTAATCCGTGGATGCAGCTGAATGCAACGGAAAGTCCATTTGTAAAGACCTTCAGTCTGGTCGGCATTCCGTTGGCTGCGGGAATCATTAATTTTGTCGTATTAACGTCTGCCGCTTCTGCTTGTAACAGCGGGATGTTTTCAACAAGCCGGATTTTGTATAACTTAAGCAAAACGAAACAGGCGCCGGCAAGTTTTGCGAAGCTGAATAAAAATCATGTGCCGAGCCGCGCGTTATGGATATCGGTTATTGTGCTGTCAGCGGGCGCTCTTTTAAGCAAATTGATACCGGAAGCGGCCTTTGGCATCGTGACCACCATCAGCGCGATTTGTTTCATTTGGGTGTGGGGTGTGATTCTTGTCTGTCATATCAGATACAGGAAAACCCGTCCGGACTTACACGCAAGCTCGTCTTTCAAGGCGCCGTTTGCACCGTTTATCAATTACGCCGTGCTGTCGCTGTTTGCCGTCATTCTGGTGATTATGCTGTTTGCGGATGCGACGCGCCCGGCTTTGCTGCTGACGCCGCTGTGGTTTATTGGATTATTTCTCATCTATCGGGCGAGAGGGAGAAAGACAGATTGAATGGCTTTAATATAAAAAAGCGCTATCCTGCCGTGTAAGCAGGGTAGCGCTTTTTACATTAATTCCGGATCAAATAATCAAATGCGCCTAAAGCGGCAGTTGCACCTGATCCCATGGAGATAATGATTTGGTTGTACGGGCCGTCTGTGCAGTCCCCTGCGGCAAATAGGCCGGGAACGCTTGTCGCGCCGCTCTTATCGACGATGATTTCGCCGATGCGGTTGCGTTCGACGGTTTCGTCTAACCATTCTGTATTAGGCACGAGACCGATTTGGACGAATACACCTTGGAGTTCAACGTGTTTTTCTTCGCCTGTTTCACGGTCAACGAACGTAATGCCGTTTACGTTTTGGTCGCCTGTGATTTCTTTCGTTTGTGCATTTTTGTGCACAGTGACGTTTGGCAGGCTGTAAAGACGTTTTTGCAGGACTTCGTCTGCTTTCAGTTCAGGCGCGAATTCCAGCACAGTCACGTGATTGACGATACCTGCAAGGTCAATCGCCGCTTCGATTCCGGAGTTTCCGCCGCCGATAACGGCTACGTCTTTGCCTTCAAATAATGGTCCGTCACAGTGCGGGCAGTATGCAACACCTTTGTTTTTGAACTCTTGCTCACCAGGTACGTTGACATTGCGCCAGCGGGCACCTGTTGAAAGGATCACTGTTTTACTTTTCAGTACAGCGCCGTTTTCGAGTTCAAGTTCGAAGAGGTCTTTTTTCTCAAGGCGTTTCGCGCGCTGAAGGTTCATGACGTCAATATCATAATCTTTCACGTGCTCTTCAAGGCTTGCAGCGAGCTTCGGTCCTTCAGTCGCTTTGACGCTGATGAAGTTTTCGATGCTCATGGTGTCGAGTACCTGGCCGCCGAAGCGTTCAGCGACGACACCGGTGCGGATGCCTTTACGCGCCGTGTAGATGGCCGCGCTTGCGCCGGCAGGTCCGCCGCCGACAACAAGAACGTCAAACGGGTCTTTGTCGGCAAACTCAGACGCATCTGCGCCGCTGCCCATTTTCGCGAGAATCTCTTCGATGGTCATACGGCCGCTTCCGAAAGATTCACCGTTTAAGAAAACAGTCGGAACAGCCATAATGTTTTTGCTTTCTACTTCTTCTTTGAATGCCGCGCCGTCAATCATTGTATGTGTGATATTCGGGTTGAGCACGCTCATCATGTTTAATGCTTGGACGACATCAGGGCAGTTGTGGCACGTCAGGCTGATATAAGACTCAAAGCAGTATTCTCCGCTGATGTTTTTAATCTGGTCAATGACCTTTTGATCAGCCTTAGGCGCTCTGCCGCTGACTTGAAGCAATGCCAGCACTAATGATGTAAATTCGTGGCCGAGAGGAACACCGGCGAATGTAACGCCTGTGTCTTCTCCGGTACGATTAACGCTGAAGCTCGGTGTTCTGTTTAATTCAGTTTTTTCAACTGAAATTTTAGATGACATGGAAGCCAGTTCGTCAACGAGAGCCAGCATATCCTTAGAAGTGTCATCGTCACCGGCGCTTACTTTGAGAACAATGTCGTTCTCAATTAGCTGCATGTATTGATTTAATTGTGCTTTGATATTTGCATCAAGTACCAATGGAATGCACTCCTTAGATTTTACCTACCAAATCAAGGCTAGGTGTAAGTGTTTCGCCGCCTTCTTCCCATTTAGCCGGGCAGACTTCACCTGGGTTTTGACGAACGTATTGAGCTGCTTTTACTTTGTTTACTAGGTTGCTTGCGTCACGGCCGATACCGCCTGCATTGATTTCAACTGTTTGGATAACGCCATCAGGATCGATGATGAATGTTCCGCGGTCAGCAAGACCAGTTTCTTCGTCAAGAACGTCGAAGTTGCGGGAGATCGTTTGAGATGGGTCACCGATCATTGCGTAAGTGATTTTGCCGATTTTTTCAGAGCTGTCATGCCAGCCTTTGTGTACGAAGTGAGTATCTGTAGAAACAGAGTATACTTCAACACCTAATTCTTTCAGTGCAGCGTATTGTCCTTGAAGATCTTCAAGTTCAGTCGGGCAAACGAAAGAGAAATCCGCTGGGTAGAAGCAGAAAACGCTCCATTGACCTTTCAAATCTTCGTTTGTTACATCGATGAATTCACCGTTTTTGAAAGCTTTTGCTTCGAATGGCAGTACTTCTTTTCCGATTAAAGACATAATATCTTCCTCCTGAAATGTGATTTGAAATATATTAAAAAGACAAAGCATTCACTTTATCTTTCAATAATAATTCTAATTATATATAGATTATTAAATAACATTTATTTTTTGTCAAGCTATATGGGGTATTATTTTCTGCTTTTTTTGCTTTAGACATTTAAAAGCGCCTGGTATAAGCGGTTTGTCGCTGTTTGTCATGTGTAGCGCCGGGCGAAAGGGGGATTCTCAATTGGTGAATCGAAACAGTAGGAATCACCCCCTCTATATGGCAGTATAAACCAAAGGGGGTATGATCATGCAAATAAATCACATTACTTTGTACAGTTGTGCGTTGGAGGAGACGAAACACTTCTATGAACGGGTGTTAGGTTTTCCTTTAATTGATGAGTCCGGTGATTCGTTTACCATCAAGGCGGGAGAAAGTGAGTTGGAATTCAGGCGCGCCGATTCTCACTCTCAACCGAATTATCATTTCGCGTTTAACATTCCGAATAATCGTTTTGATGAGGCGAAGGCGTGGATAAAGGATAAAGTCGTTTTTCAAACGGAAGATGGGGAGGATGAGGTGTATTTCACTCATATTCAGGCGCGTTCCTTTTATTTCAAAGATTCGTCCAACAATCTGGCGGAATTCATCGCGAGAGACACATCGCCGCCAAGCGCGGAACGTTTTTCGATTGAGTCCGTTCTTAATATCGGCGAGGTGAATCTGACGGCTGCCGAGGTGGTATCGACGGGGAAGGAGCTGCAGCGTTTCGGTATACCGGTGAGAGACGGCGCGCCTCTTAAGGAAAACGGGTTTCATTTTATGGGTGATTACAATGATGGGGCGTTTTTGCTTTTAGGGCCGAGCGGCCGCCGCTGGATTTTTTCTGATCAGCATGCGGTGTTCCATCCGCTGTCTGTCATTGTGAACGGGACGATCCGCATTGAGGCTGACGGAGAAGGCGGCATTGACATCAGGAGGGCACAGCCGTCATAAAAAAGCCCGGGCTCAAAAGGCCCGGACTTGGGGACACTATTTATAAACAACCCGGGTGCTGCACATGATGTCGTGCAGCGTTTTTTTCTCTCCGAAGGCGCCCATGATGAATCCGATATAAAGAATGAGCTTAGATATGATATAAGCGAAAGCGCGTCCGAAGGCCTGGCCGATGGAAATGCGTCCGCCATCTTCATTGACGACCTTAAGGCCGAGCAATGCTTTTCCCAGGGTCCCCTGCATCTTTGAGGCTGTGAGCAGGCTGAAATATAAGATGCTGATTACAAAAGAGCTCACAAGAATCGGGATGACGCCGAACACCAGAAAAGAGATGTTAAACTGATTTTCGGTCATGAAGGGGTCAGCCGCCGCAACGCCTGCCGCAAATAAAAAAGAGACCATAAATTGAATGATAAAAATCGGAATTCCTATGATGATTTGATCAATGACGTAAGCCAGAAACCGAATCCAAAATCCTGCCGGTCTTTCCATGTATCTTTTTCTCTCCCTTGCTTTAATCTGGAATATTATACGTAATCATTCCGGATTTTGCAACGGAGCTTAAGCTTCTGCGAGCAGCCTCTTTCCCCATGCCAAGCGTCCCATGATCAGCCCGAAAGCCAGAAGGGCAAACATGATGCCGCACCACATCAGCTGATGGATTCCCAAATGTGAAATAAACCAGCCGCCCGCCGCCGTTCCGATGGTGATGCCGAGGTTGGAAAAAGAGACAAACAGGCTGTTGCCGAATTCGGGCGCCTCCTTTGCTTCCGCAGTAAGCCATGTCTGGCTGACAATGAGACCGCCGGAATGAACGGCGCCCCATACGAAGACGAGGACGGCCATCGGCGCGAAAGACGTCCCAAACCCGTATATGAGCAAGTAGGCGGCTGTATAAAGAAGCGGAAACAGGATGACGGTCTTTTTCATATTTTTATATAACAAAGCACCGAAGACGAAATTCCCGGCTATCATAATCACCCCGAAACTCATCAGCATGAAGCTGACCCATGTGCCGATCATATGGGACACCCGCCCGAGGTACTCCGCAAAATAGCTGTAGACAGAAAACATGGCCGCAAAGAGACAGGTGACGGCAGCGATATTGAGCCACAAAGCCGGTTTGCGAAGAATGCCGAGCTGGCTACTGAAAGACATTTTTTCTATGACCGGCATGGATGGCAAAAAGAGAAGAATGCCCGTGAACGCAATGAGACTGATGATAGCGCCGAATAAGAAGGCGGCTTCAACAGAGAGACGATCCGCCAGATAAGACGTGAAAGGCACGCCGAACGCAAAGCCGGCGGTGATGCCTGAAAAGACTTTCGTTACGGCTTTTCCGGATTGGCCGGCGGGGACAAGCCGGGCCGCGGCCGCAAGCGCTACAGAAAAGAACACCGGGTGGCATAAAGCCGGAATGATCCGAAACGCCAGCATGACACTGAAATGCGCCGTATACGCGTAGACCGCATTTGAAACGGCAAACATCAGCACCGCTAAAAGCAGAATGTATTTTCGGTTTATACCTGAAGCAAGCAAGGTCAAAAACGGTCCCGACACAGCGACGATGAACGCGAAAATACTGACAAGCCACCCCGCTTTTGAAGCAGAAATATGAAATCTGTCCGCCACTTGCGGAAGAACGCCGATAATGCCCATCTCGGTCGTGATAATCCCGAAAACCCCTAGTGCCAAAAATAGAATGAAGATGGAGCTGCTTTTTTTCATTGTTATGTATGCCTCCTTTTATAACTACATATACAGAAAAATGGATATGTTAGAACAAAAAAAGCCCTCCTTTCATGGTTATAGCTGGTGCTGGACATAGTCAGCAAAGGCTTTAATTTGTTTTTCATTTCTTCTGTAATAGGTCCACTTTCCGATTCGTTCGGATTCAAGCAGGCCGGCTTTTTGCATCGTCAGCAGGTAGCTGGAGATGACGGACTGCGCAAGCCCTGACTTTGCCTGAATATCACCGACGCAAATTCCGGTGCGGAAACTGAGTCCCTGATCAAGATAAGGTCTTTCATCAAAATGGTCTTCCGGGTGTTTAAGCCACGTCATAATATCACTTCGTGTTTTGTTAGATAACGCTTTATGAATCAATATCGGTTCCATAACGTTTATTATATCTATTTTTCTGGATTTGTAAATTCGTTTTTAACAAAACATTCTCAAAATAACTAAATATCGTGCTAAAATATAACATATTATCAGATTACCGGTAAAAAAGCCGGGTTATTGTCAGGAGGATATTCACATGAATCAAAAGAAAAAAGGTGCGGTTGCGGTGACCTTGCTTTCCGCTCTGATGTTTTGTTTATTGCCGGTCCTCGTCTCGCTTTCTCCGCTTGCAGAAACGGGGCCGAACGCGAATCGTTTTAATTCCGCGGGCATGTGGGCCGCCGTCGGCCAGATCCTTGTGATATATGCGGTCCCGCTCATTATGTATATTCTCGGTGTTCGTGGCATGAAAATCATCATGGCTGTTTTTTGCGGAATCGGGCTTATCATTTGCGCGGCTGTCTTGTTGGTGGCGTTATTGACCGCAATTTCCTTAGGGCAGGAGCTGTCTCTTTATTACGGCCTTTTCGTTTGGTCAGGCGCGGCTTTCATCGTCAATGTGGTGTGGTATATTGCTGCGTTTCGATCATCCCCGAAGCATCAGCAGGCTATGTGACATTTGTTCTATAAATCTACCGAAAATACAAATATTTCATAGGATGATTATGGTATGATGAAAGCGGTATAGCAGTTTTTAATAGAAACGGGAGGAACTGACATTGAAAAAAAAGACAGCTTCATTGCGAGTGAAAACATTGGCGGCCGGCGCTGCGGTTGCTGCGGCTTTATCTGTGGGAGCGGTTACTGATCTGCCGGGGGCAAAATGGCTGCATCCGGCGGCTGCTCAAGCCGCGGAAACGGTATTTAAACAAAATCATGCGGCATCCGGTTTCTTGGCGGGACGGTATGACGCGCAGGCGATGTCTCCGACGATGTTCAACTGGTCAAGAGAAAGCCGGTTTACAAGCACTGCCGATGGCGCGTTAAAATGGGAAAAGAATGTTCCGGCCAATCCTCAAAACGGCGCGGGAGCCGCGGTTGACGGGGACGGCACCGTATTTATTCAATCAAAAGACGGGAAGCTGACGGCGTATCATCCGGACGGTACTGTGAAATGGGTGACGGAAAACCTCGGGACGACCTATACGCTGACTCCGGTGCTCGGAACAAACGGTGTTATTTATCTTCCTTCTCACGATAAAAAACTGTATTTCATCGACAAAGAAACCGGAAACATTTTAACATCGGTTCCGTTGAGCGGAGCGCCTAGTTCCGATGCGGCTATCGGCTCTGACGGCACGCTGTATGTGTCGACGCTGGATAACTATATCTATGCGATTAAACCGACGTCGCCTTCGACATGGACGCAGAAGTGGAAGTTTAAAACAAACGGCGTGGTCGGTTCCGCTCCCGTGTTAGCATCAAACGGCACTCTGTATACGGCAACGTACAATAATATCTTTTACGCGATCAATTCCGGAACGGGCCAAGTGAAATGGTCAAAAACGACGTCCAACGGGTTTAAAGGTTATCCGGTTATAGATAGAGACGGCACCGTTTACGCCGGAAACCAGGACGGCAACTTATATGCCTATACATCAACGGGTGCTGTAAAGTGGACGTTCCCGTTAAACGGTTTCTCCAGCTCTTCATTAGCGATCGACCATAACGGCAATGTGTATATCGGTTCCGGAAGCGGCGAGCTGTTTTCCATCAGCAAAACCGGCAATATGAACTGGTCTTTCTATACGGACGGGGCTGTGAGAACGGCGCCGCTGATTGATGCGGACGGCAATGTGTACTTCGGCTCTGACGATAAAAACGTCTATGCGGTTGACGCTGACGGTAATGAAAAATGGCGCTATCAAACAGACAGCAATGTCATTTCCTCCCCGGTTCTGGCTGAAGACGGCACGCTTTATGTCGGCACTTATACGAAACTGCTCGCATTCGGAGCAAAATAATATAAAAAAGAATCCGCGTCATCTGCGCGGATTCTTTTTTTATTTAGAGGCTTGAATAAATACGCCTTTTTCATGAGAAAATTCTTTAAAGCCGTACACACCGTGATATGAACCGATCCCGCTCGTATTGACACCGCCGAACGGAAGGTTGACGTCAGTGAAATGAACGACGACATCATTGACAGAAGCATTGCCGGATGTCGTATGCTGCAGAACATAATCGATCAGCTCCTGATTATGGCTGAATACATACAAGGCAAGCGGCTTGTCCCGTTCAGTGATGTAATCAACGGCTTCACTGATATCTTCGTAATTCATAATCGGCAGAATCGGTGCGAAGATTTCTTCCTGCATGATCTTCATATCAGGCGTGACGTTTGTCAGCACGGTCGGAGAAATCGTGCGGTCATGCGCATCAAATACACCGCCGAACGCCGTTTTCGCCCCTTTTTCAATGGCATCATCATACAGAGCTTTGACACGGTTAAAGTTGCGGTCGTTGACAATCTGCGTGAATTTGTTGCGGTCAACCGTATGATCATCCTCCATAAAACCTGCATTGACAATGGTCTGGAGAAGATCTGTAAAGGTGTCCTGTACATCTTCCTTCATAAGAAGATAGTCAGGAGCGATACATGTTTGCCCTGCATTGACAAATTTGCCGACGGCGATTTTTTTCGCCGCGTCCATCAAATCATAGCCGCTGTCGATGATCGTCGGGCTCTTTCCGCCAAGCTCAAGCGTGACGGACGACAAATGCTTCGCCGCTGCCGTCATGACGATTTTACCGACATTCGTGCTTCCGGTGAAGAAAATGTGGTCAAACGGCTGGTCGAGCAGTTCTGTGGCGACATCGACCTCACCTTCAAAAATGGCGACTTCTTCTTCGTGAAATGCCTCGCGAATAACTGTCGCGGCGATATGGCTCGTCTCCATCGTAAAATCGGACAGCTTCACAATCGCGCTGTTTCCCGCCGCAATGGCAGCCGCAAGCGGAGCCATCGTCAGCATAAACGGATAATTCCATGGGCCGAGAATTAAGGTAAGGCCTTTTGGCTCGTACATTAATACGCCGTCAGCGTCGGGGCTGACGGATGAGCCGACGCGTTTCGGCGCCATCCAGGTGTCGAGATTGTTCATATTATCTTTAATCGCCTTGATCGTTCCCTGCGTTTCCGCTCTTTTCACCTCATGATAAGGCTTGCGGACGTCCCGTCTGATCGCCTCGATGATTTCTTCTTCATGTGCGGTGACGGCATCTAAAAAGCGCTGAAGCTTTTCTCTGCGCTGCCCGGCTGTTGAAGCACGCAGCGTTTTTTGATTTTTTTTCTGAAGCGCAAAGACGCGTTTGATGTCTGCTTTTATATGCTGATCCATCGGTCTTCCTCCTCTGGTTGCTTTTTTGTTTCTTCAGGGCCTATTATAATGTGATGTGATTTTGCGGCAAAGACAGCGTAAACGCATCTATACGTTACCGTACAAATTGCCGTGATCTGTCTAATGAAAGGAGTGTTTCTTGTGCCGGATTCTGTGACAAATGACATCAAACAAGCGCTTTTGGCCATGCTTGGAGAGCGGGATATCCGCCGTGTGACCATGAAGGACATCGCCGGACGGGCGCGTGTGAGCCGGGGGACACTGTACCTTTATTACGAGGATAAATATGCGATTTTAGAGGATATAGAGGAAGAAATGAAAGACGGGCTGAGCGAAGCGCTGTATGATTCGCTGAAGAATAAAGATGTGCTTCATTTACATGGCGGATGGCAAAAAGTGCATCCGACACTGTCTTTTGTGGACCGGCATCGGGTGTTTTTTCAAACGATGATGGACCGTCATAAAATGCCGTATTTTCACTTTCATGCTTTTTTAAAAGATGTGTTCCGGCATGATGTGCTGCTGTCACCGGTCAATGCGGATTTCTCGCCGACTGAACAGGATATGTACATTCATTACCGCGCGTTATACACGTATGCCATTGTGTTGTACTGGCTGAATGAGGAGCCCGGGGCATCCCCGGAAGAAATCAGCGGACAGGTGTGGGATTTGATTTCTCAAAAACGGTTTTACTGGCTGTTTGGCCGCCGGGTGCCGGAACAAGAAGAAAAAAAGCCCGCCGACCGCCGGGTGACCCGAACGAGGCAGGCCTTGCAAGAAGCCATGATCGGCTTAATGGCGGAAAAAAAAGAGTACGCGGCAATCACGATTTCCGATATTGCCCGTCAAAGCAACCTCCGCCGTGCCACTTTTTATGACCATTACGCCAACAAAGAAGCATTGCTGAAAACGATCATCCATCAATCATGCCGGGATCTGATCGGATTATTGACGGTAAAAGGAGACCCTGCCGACTGCTCCGTGGAAGAAGCGGAAGCCGCGCTCGTCCGGCTCTTTTCGGCGCTGTCCGGCGGCCTTCCGCTCGTTCATTTTCTGAGAGAGGGTTCAGGAGTGCCTGACGTCATCCCGGAAATGTTCAGAGCGCTGCAATCGTTTTATCTTCATCAGCCTCTGCACATTCAGGCGGGCAAAAAGCTCTATGCATACTATGTCGCGTCCATGCTCGTCGGTCTGATTCAATATCGTCTTCATGAAGGAAAAGACCACGCGCCGGATATGCTGGCCCGGGAGTTTCTGCAGTTTTTGGATGTGAAGAAGTATCGGGTGATTTTGCTGTGAGGATGATGAAAAAGAACTCAGCCGGAAAACAGGCCGGGTTCTTTTTTGCTGTTTTCTTTGAGAAGTGCCGATATGAAAGAAACCTTCCATATGGCGCCTGATCAGCATTCTGCCGCCAAACATGACAAATGTCATATTCGGGGCATGATGGCTGCTACTACAACCGCGTCGGGCGCCCCGTTATACTTGAGATCATAATGAAAAAGAAGGGACATGACATTCATGATCAATCACGCCGCAACTCAAAAACAAGCGTCTTTAAAAAAGCAGGTTGCCGCATTTTCCGGCGCCGATACAAAGCATAGTATCATTCAGCTTTTCAACACGTTTGTGCCGTTTTTTGCCCTTTGGTTTCTTGCTTACTTCAGCCTCAATATCTCCTATCTTCTGACCCTCGCCTGTACTGTTATAGCAGCGGGATTTTTGACAAGAATCTTTATTATTTTCCACGACTGCTGCCATCAATCCTTTTTCAAACAAAAGAAGCTGAACCGGCTGTTCGGGTTTATTTCAGGTGTTCTGACACTGTTTCCGTTCCTTCAATGGCAGCGAAGCCACTCCATTCATCATGCGACAAGCAGCAACTTAGATAAACGGGGCACCGGCGATATTTGGATGATGACCGTCAAGGAATACAACGAAGCGTCAGCCTGGACAAAAATACGCTACAGACTTTATCGCAATCCGTTTATTATGTTTATTCTCGGTCCGATTTACGTATTTCTGATTAAAAACCGTTTCAATGTAAAAGGCGCCCGCCGCAAGGAGCGCTGGAACACTTATTTCACGAACGCGGCGATTGTCTTATTGGCTGCTGCGACGTGCCTGCTTGTCGGCTGGGAAAGCTTTTTGCTTGTTCAGGGTCCGATTTTCCTTATTTCGGGGTCAATCGGCGTCTGGCTCTTTTATGTTCAGCACACGTTTGAGGATTCTTATTTTGAAGCCGATGAGCATTGGGATTATGTGCAGGCCGCTGTAGAAGGAAGCTCCTTTTACAAGCTGCCGAAGCTTTTGCAATGGCTGACGGGCAATATCGGCTACCATCATGTCCACCACTTAAGCCCGAAAGTGCCGAACTACAAGCTGGAAGCGGCTCATGAGGGACACGAGCCTTTAAAAAACGTACCGACCATTACGCTTAAAACAAGTCTTGAATCCATGAAATTCCGTCTGTGGGATGAGGACGAAAAGCAGTTTGTCACCTTTCGGGAGGCGCGGAAAACACCGGCGCCCCATCCGGTGCCGAAAGAACCTTTAAAGAAAAATGCCTGATACGGCGCACGGCTGGCTCTTTCTCTTATCGGAAAGAGCCTTCTCTTCATGCGTGAGGGTGCAATGAAGGCGGTGTTTTGATAAAGTGATGGTAGACACAAGCAGCAGAAGGTGGAACAAAGATGAAGAAGTATTTTAAATTTCAAAAACTGAACGGGATTTCTCCTTATATATGGACGGTTTTTTTCATCCTGCCTTTTTATTTTATTTTTAAAAGCTCTTCTACCTTTGTCATCGTGGCCGGCATCATTTTCACGCTCGTTTTCTTTGGGGCATACCGCTTTGCATTTGTTGCAAAAGGCTGGCCGCTTTACTTATGGGCGCTTCTTCTGATCGGCATTTCAACCGGCTCAGCCATGCTGTTCAGTTATATTTATTTCGCCTTCTTTATCGCCTACTTCATCGGCCATATCCGAGACAAAGTTCCATTTTACATCTTATATTACATTCATATCATCAGTGCGGCGGTTGCCGTCAACTTCAGCCTTGTTCTGAAAAAAGAATGGTTTTTGACACAAATTCCGTTTATCGTCATTACACTGATCAGTGCCATCCTGCTTCCGCTCAGCATTCGAAGCAGAAAGGCACGGGAGCGCCTTGAGGAGAAATTAGAATATGCAAATGAGCGAATTGCCGATCTTGTGAAGCTGGAAGAAAGGCAGCGCATCGCCCGGGACCTTCACGATACACTTGGACAAAAGCTCTCCTTAATCGGACTGAAAAGCGACCTTGCCCGAAAGCTGATATATAAGGACCCTGAACAGGCCCGCACTGAGCTGAAAAGCGTGCAGCAGACGGCCCGCACCTCCTTAAATGAGGTCAGACAAATCGTCTCATCGATGAAAGGCATCCGATTGAAGGATGAGCTCGGCAATGTTCGGCAAATTCTTGAAGCGGCAGGAATTGAATTTGTGTATGAAGAAAAAGAAGCGCCCAAACATATCTCTTTGCTGAACGAAAACATCGTCAGCATGTGCATTAAAGAAGCCGTCACCAATGTCGTGAAACACAGCGGCGCCAAAGTATGCCGCATCACCATTCAGCAGCTTTGGAAAGAGGTTGTCATTACGGTAGAAGATGACGGCAGCTTTCAATGCAGAGAAGACCGCTTTTTTTCAAAGGGGCACGGCCTGCTTGGAATGAGAGAACGTCTTGAATTCGCAAACGGCAGTTTAGCCATCGATACAGCCGCCGGAACAAAGCTGACCATGAGAATCCCGAATGATTCAAAATCAAAAGAAAAGGATGGTAGCAGATGATCAACATCTTCATTGCCGAGGATCAGCAAATGCTGCTCGGCGCACTCGGTTCGCTGTTGAATTTAGAAGAGGATATGACGGTTGTCGGCAAAGGCACAAGCGGCCAGGATGCCATCGATTTCGTGGAAAAACATGCGCCCGACATCTGTCTGATGGATATCGAAATGCCCGGGAAATCAGGACTTGAAGCGGCAGAAGAACTCAAGGACAGCGGTGTGAAAATCATCATTTTGACGACCTTTGCCCGCTCCGGCTATTTTCAGCGGGCGCTAAAAGCAGGCGTCAGCGGGTACATGCTCAAGGACAGCCCGAGCGATGAGCTCGTCAGCGCCATCCGCAGCGTCATGAAAGGGAGACGCGTCTACGCACCTGAATTAATGGAGGACATCTATAGCGAAGAAAACCCGCTGACCGAACGGGAAAAAGAGGTGCTCGAGCTTGTCGCAGACGGAAAAAACACGAAAGAAATCGCAAACGCCCTCAGCATCAAAAGCGGCACAGTCCGCAATTACGTTTCGATGATTCTGGATAAACTAGAAGTGAAAAATCGAATTGAAGCCATTACCCGATCAAAGGAAAAGGGCTGGTTTAAGTAACCCGCCCTCAGCTTGTTCAGCCAGTGTTTTTTTTACACTGGCTTTTTTTATTATCTATCGTCACTCCGTCTCTTCCTTCCACTTCTTATCAATCAGCATTTTCCCCGGCCAAGTGTAAGCCATGATGCCGCCGTCTGCGGTGATGTCTTCTCCCGTGACGTAAGAGCTGTCGTCTGAAGCGAGGAAGAGCGCGACAGCCGCCATTTCTTCCGGTTTTCCGAGCCGGCCGAGCGGCGTGATCCATTTGTTGGCTTCACGGAACGCCTCGCCCATTTCGTCTTCTTTCGTGCCTGCCAATTTGTCAATGAGCGGCGTTTCAATTGTGCCCGGCGATAAGGAATTGACGCGGATTCCGCTTCTGGCGTAATCAATGGCCATCGCTCTCGTCAGGTTCGTGATTCCGCCTTTTGCGGCGTTATAGCCGGAGCGGTCAAGGTCTGCGGCCCGGCCGGACATGGAGGAGGTGTTGATGATGGAGCCTCCTTTTTCGAGCATGAGCGGAATCAGGTATTTGCTGCACAAAAATGTGCCGCGCAGATCGACGGCGATGATCCGGTCAAACAGGTCGACCGGGTATTCATGGACTTTGCCGCCCTCTTGGTCAACACCGGCATTGTTAAACAGAATATCAATTGTTCCGTACTTTTGCTGAATGCCGTCCGCAAAAGACTTTACGTTTTCTTCGTCTGATACATCAAGGTGAAAGGCTTCTGCTTCTCCGCCGTTTTTTCTGATGGCGCTGACGGTTTCATTCAGTTCGCTTTCATTGATGTCACCGCAGATCACGCGGGCGCCTTCATCGGCGAAAACCCGTGCCGTCGCTTGTCCGATGCCTGTCGCGGCCCCTGTGATGATTGCGGTTTTGTCTGTTAATCTTCCCATATTGCGATTCCTCCTTTTTCTATATCTGTTCCCGCTGAATAGGGGGATAAACATACGGAGGTTTGTTTCTAAATACCTATTAAATATGTTAATATTATGTATATACATCATTGGGAGGTTTGCATATTTTGAAGATACAGCATAAGAAGGAGATAGCGTTTTACTGTTATGCCATTGTTCCTATGGGATTTGTGATTTACACCGTTATCTCTATTCTGTTTCAGGACATCACGTTTCCTCTCACTGTAAGAAATGTTCTGCATGAGTCTTTGCGAAACTTGGGATCTCTTATCTTATTTAGTTTGTTTTTCTACCCGTCATACATATGGATGAAGAAGGAATTCGGCCGCCGGAAAGAAGCAGAGGGGAGAGGATGATCAACATTCTCTCTTTTTTATTGATAAAATGGGTGAAATGAATCCATTAACATGTTAAATTTACAATATATGCATCTGCCAATCCTAGTTGACAATTGTCACTGTATATGATAAATAGATGCTGAAAAGATTTTACATAACATCAAAGCATAATTAAAGGAGAGATCTGAAGTGCGGAAAAAAAAGTTTAAAGCAGAATCCAAGCGATTGCTGGACATGATGATTAACTCCATTTACACGCAGAAGGAAATTTTTCTCCGCGAGTTAATTTCCAACGCGAGCGATGCGATTGACAAAATCTATTACAAGGCGTTAACCGATGATTCATTAACGTTTGATCAAGACAATTACTACATAAAAGTGACGGCGGATAAAGAAGCGAGAACGCTCACCGTCACAGATACCGGTATCGGGATGACCAAAGACGAGCTTGAACAGCATCTCGGCACGATTGCGAAAAGCGGTTCACTCGCTTTCAAGCAAGAAAATGACTCGAAAGACGGCCATGACATTATCGGCCAGTTCGGCGTCGGGTTTTATGCGGCGTTTATGGTGGCTGATAAAGTCACGGTGAAAAGTAAGGCGCTCGGCAGTGACGAGGCGTATGTATGGGAGTCGGAAGGGGCCGCCGGCTACACGATCGCGCCGTGTGACAAGGAAACCGTCGGTACGGAAATCACCCTGAAAATAAAAGAAAACACAGAAGATGAAAGCTATGATGAGTTTTTAGAAAACTACCGCATCAAAGCGATCGTGAAAAAGTACTCAGACTTTATCCGCTACCCGATCAAAATGGAAGAGACGGTCAACAAGCCGAAAGAGGGCAGCGAGAACGAGTTTGAAGAGGTTCAGGAAGAACAGACGGTCAATAGCATGGTTCCGATCTGGAGAAAAAACAAAAGCGAGCTGACGGATGAGGATTACGAGGCTTTTTACGCTGAAAAGCATTATGGCTTCGATAAACCGCTGACCCACGTGCACATCAGCGTCGATGGAGCGGTGCGCTACAATTCGATTTTGTTTATTCCGGAAAACATGCCGTTTGACTATTATACGAAGGAATTCGAAAAAGGATTGGAGCTGTATTCCAACGGCGTGCTGATCATGAACAAATGCGCCGACCTGCTTCCGGATCATTTCAGCTTTGTAAAAGGCATGGTGGACTCTGAGGATCTGTCGCTGAACATTTCCAGAGAGATGCTGCAGCACGACCGCCAGCTGAAGCTGATTGCGAAAAACATCAATAAAAAAATCAAAGCCGAGCTGAAGAGCCTGCTGAAGAACAAAAGGGAAAAATACGAATCTTTCTATGAATCTTTCGGCAGACAGCTGAAATTCGGCGTCTATAATGATTTCGGCGCGAATAAAGACGTATTAAAAGATCTGCTTCTCTTCTATTCATCTAAGGAGAAAAAGCTCGTCACTCTGGACGAATATGTGTCCAGAATGCCTGAGGATCAAAAATATATCTATTACGCGTCCGGCGATTCATATGAGCGGATTGAAAAGCTGCCGCAAACTGAAATGGTGGCGGACAAAGGCTACGAAATTTTATATTTCACGGAAGATATTGATGAATTCGCGATCAAAATGCTGACAAGTTACGAGGAAAAAGAGTTCAAATCCGTCTCAAGCGCCGACTTAGGCATCGACAGTGACGAAGATGAAAAGCAGACTGAAGCCGAAGAAAACGAGTATAAAGACCTGTTCGAAAGCATGAAAGAGATTCTTGCGGATAAAGTCAAGAATGTCAGAGCCTCAAAACGCTTAAAATCCCATCCTGTCTGCTTTGCGACAGACGGCGAAGTGACGATCGAAATGGAGAAAGTGTTAAACGCCATACCTGACAGCCAGCAGGTCAAAGCGGAAAAAGTGCTGGAAATCAACCCGAACCACGAAGTGTTTGAGACGTTAAAGAACGCGCACGGACAAGATCGGGAAAAGCTTGCATTGTACACAAATCTTCTCTACAATCAGGCGCTTCTGATTGAAGGGCTGCCGATCCATGATCCGGTCGAGTTTACGAATGACATCTGCAAAGTTATGGTATGACGCCAAAAAGGAATCGCCCAGCGGGGGCGATTCCTTTTTTGATTACAGTGTGCGCTGTTTAAGAATTTGATTTTGTTTGCTGCGCTTCTTTAAGGAGAACCGTTTTTTCAAGTGCGTTTCGATTTCTTCTAAACTTCTGCCCTTCGTTTCAGGAACGATGTAAGCGGCGAAGAAGAAGGATGTAAGGCAGATGACTGAGAATATTCCGAATACCCAGCCGATGCCCATGGCGCTCAGCATAAGCGGGAATACCAGTGAAACGACCAGGTTTGTTGCAGACAGAATCAATGTCGTAAATCCGGTTGCGGCTCCGCGTGCGTTTGACGGGAACAGCTCCGGCATCAGGACCCATACGACGGGACCCCATGTCGCCTGGTAGAAAACGATATAGATTCCGAGAAACAGCACGGTCAGCCAAGCCGTAGAAGCTGACAGACCGGCCAGAAGGAGAATGGCTGATAGTGACGCCAGGCTCAAGGTAATGCCGACACTTCCCCACATCAGCAGTTTTTTCCGGCCGATCCGGTCAATTAAGATCATGGCGGTGATGCACATGATGACGTTTAAGACACCGATGCCCATCGTGCCGAGAACGGACGCCGAAGTGCCGAGTCCGGCCTTTGTAAAGATGGTCGGCGCATAGTAAATCACCGTGTTGATCCCGACCGCCTGCTGGAAGATGGCGAGGCCGATCCCGATCAGCAGCATAGGGCGGATCCATTTTGCTTTCAGCAAGCCGAGCGTAGATTCTTTTTTCTCGGCTTCTCCTTGTTTCATTTCCGCCAATTCAACGGCGATATCCTCTTTGTCGTGAGTCATTTCCATGACTTGTCTGGCTTCCTGCTCACGGCCGCGTTTGACGAGCCATCTCGGAGATTCCGGCATAAACGCGATTCCGATTAATAAAAGCGCCGCCGGTACTGCCGCGAGACCGACCATCCAGCGCCAAGCTTCAAACGGGGTGAATATGTAATTCACAATATATGCGAGTAAAATTCCGGTTACAATCATTAAGTTATTCAATGTGCCGAGCGTTCCGCGTATTTTTGTCGGCGCCATCTCAGATAGATAAACGGGAACCAGCGCCGTTGAGCCGCCGACGGCTAACCCGAGTATGACACGGGAGATAATCAGCATGGTGACGGTTTGCGAAGCCGCACAGGCAAGCGCGCCGATAATAAAAATGAGTGAAAGGACGAAAACCACTTTTCTCCGGCCCCATCGGTCAGAGCATGTCCCGCTTAAGGCGGACCCGAAAATCGCACCGAGCAGCAGCATGCTCACGACCAATCCCTCGGTCAGCGTGTTTAAAGGAATATCATTGTTAATAAATAACAAAGCCCCTGAAATCACACCGGTGTCATAGCCGTAAAGCAGCCCGCCCAATGCTCCGAAAAAGTAAATCAGGTATTTTTTGGTGTTTTTCTTCACAGATGATCCTCCTCATCTTTTGGAACGCATAATAGTTTATTTAGATAACTATTTCATTCCCCGAAGAGAAAAATATAAACATAAAAAAACACGCCCTTTCAAAAAGGCGTGTTTTTTCTTATGAAAACAGCTTATCAATAAACGCGATTTCTTCAGCAGATAGCGTAATGGAGGCTGCTTTCACGTTGTCTTTTAATTGATCCGCGCGTTTGGCGCCCGGAATCAGGATATCGATTTCAGGTCTCGCCAAGTACCAGGCAAGCACGATATGCGCCGTATCGGCATTGTGCTTTTCGGCAATCGGTTTGAGCTGGTTGACTTTTTTGATGTTTTCTTTAAACTGCTCCCCTTGGAAATGCGCCTGATCATTGCGCAGGTCGCCTTCCGGGAAGGTTGTGTTCTCGTCGTATTTGCCGGCCAGCAGTCCGGATACGAGCGGGAAGTACGGAATGAATGAGATGCCGTGTTCTGTCGTATAAGGGAAGAAAGTCTTTTCCGCCTCACGGTTCAGCAGGTTGTATTCTCCTTGAATCACGTCGACTAAGCCGTCTTTATTGGCTTCTTTCAGCTGTTCCAAAGAGAAGTTGGATACGCCGATGGAACGGATTTTTCCTTCTTTTTTCAGCTCATTCAATGCTTGAACGGCTTCGTCCTTCGGTGTATGCTCATCCGGGAAATGGATGTAGAATAAATCGATGTAATCCGTCTGCAGGCGTTTCAGGCTGTCTTCGACCGATTGTTTCAAAAAGGCCGGTGAGTTGTCGAAAACAAAGTCATCGCCTTCTTTTCTGTGAGCGGCTTTTGTGGCGATGAAGACATCCTCGCGGTTATATTCTTTCAGCACCTCGCCGATCAATTCTTCAGAACGGCCCACACCGTAAATATAGGCAGTATCTAACATGGTAACGCCGCTTTTAATCGCTTCCCGGACCAATTCTTTTCCCGTCTCTTCATTCAGATTCGGATAGAGATTGTGTCCGCCGACCGCATTTGTTCCCAAACCGATCGGAAATACCTTTAGGTCAGTTTTGCCGATTGTTACTTTGCTCATGTTTTCGCCCCCTGAAAAAATTGGATATCATAGCGCCTGCCGGAAAAATACGGCAGCGTTCTCTATTAACTATAACGCTATGCCAAGTGAATGTCGATTTGGTGCTCTTGGCAATACTTCGTATACTCCTCATCGAGCTGCTGAGAAGTGACAATGCTGTGAAGCCGGTCGAAAGGCGCGTATGTCAAAAGCGTGGATTTGCCGAATTTGGAATGATCCGCGAGCAGATACACTTCGTTCGCCTTTTCGGAAATTTTCTTTTTCACCTCGTATTCCAGTAAATCGGAATTCGTCAGGCCGTGGGTGATCGTTGTCCCGGTAGCGGACATGAACGCCTTGTTAATGTTGTATTTATTGAGGGTGCTCGGATCATCAATGCCGACAAACGACCTTGTCTTCCGTTTGTAGTTATTGCCGATGATGATCAGGTCGATATTTTTCATGGATGAAGCGGCGTTAATAATATCAAGGCTGTTCGTCAACACCGTTACATTCTTATCGGGATCAAGCGTCTCCAGCATCGATTTGGTTGTCGTGCCGGAATCAATAAATACAAGATCGTGATCCTCGATAAACCGCGACGCATAGCGGGCGATTTTGATTTTTTCGTCCTGATGTTGAATGGTGCGGTTCTCAAAAGGGACGAGCACAGATTTTTCTGCTGACGTCACGCCGCCGTATACCTTTTTGATCACCCCTTTTTCCGCAAGCTTATTAATATCGCGTCTGACCGTGTTTTTAGAGACGTTGAATACCTCGCACAGCTCATCCAGCGAAGTGGCTCCGTGTTTGAGAATGTATTCTTCCATCTCCTGAATCCGCATCAGTTTCATAAAAAAACTCCTTCTAGAATTCTTAAAGTAATTAAAATATATAATAAACACCAAGAGTTAATCAATAGTTACTTAACAAATGATAAAAAAGAGGGTTCCCACCGTACGATTCGACACGGTTCTCCAAGTTCCTGTTTTCCCGCTCAAAAAAAGTATGATAAAAATAATGAAAAAATTTTGATTTTTTAGATTGACTTGGAGGTGTGTTAGGCTTACAATGTAACCAAGAAATGACCAAAATATAACCTGTAAAATCAAAAGTGAAAGATGTAACCGTTTGCTTTATCCGGCACATGACCAACTTTTACATGGAAAGATTGGGAGTCACCATCATTTTAGCATTTGTAAGCGTTTAATTCATGTCTTTTATATGTAAAAGATGAATATATTCATCCGTTATTATCCAGCTGAACAGGATGTTTACTATTTAAGGAGGCAATGAGAATGGCAGAGATCAGAAAACTGAAAAACTACATCAATGGTGAATGGGTTGAAAGTAAGACAGATCAATATGAAGACGTTGTCAATCCGGCTACAAAAGAAGTGATGTGCCAGGTTCCGATTTCTACACGGGAGGATGTGGAATACGCCGTCCGCTCAGCGTCAGAGGCGTTTCAAACATGGTCAAAGACGGCAGTGCCGCGCCGTGCGAGAATTCTATTTAACTATCAGCAGCTTCTCCAGCAGAACAAAGAAGAGCTTGCCCGTCTGATCACTTTGGAAAACGGTAAAAACACGACAGAAGCACTCGGTGAAGTGGGACGCGGAATTGAAAACGTCGAATTCGCAGCGGGCGCGCCGTCACTCATGATGGGCGATTCACTTGCCTCTATCGCCACAGATGTAGAGGCGGCGAATTACCGCTATCCGATCGGGGTGGTCGGCGGCATCGCACCGTTCAACTTCCCGATGATGGTCCCGTGCTGGATGTTTCCGATGGCGATTTCGTTAGGAAACACTTTCATTCTGAAGCCTTCTGAGCGCACGCCGCTGTTAACGGAAAAACTGGCAGAGCTGTTTGAACAGGCCGGTCTGCCGAAGGGCGTCTTCAATGTCGTGCACGGCGCGCATGACGTCGTAAACGGCATTCTTGAGCATCCGGAGATTAAAGCCATCTCATTCGTCGGTTCAAAACCTGTCGGCGAGTATGTTTTCAAAAAAGGCAGCGAACATTTGAAACGCGTGCAGGCGTTAACGGGCGCGAAAAACCATACGATCGTGTTAAATGACGCCCTCCTTGAAGATACGGTCACAAACATTATCGGCGCGGCATTCGGTTCGGCAGGAGAGCGCTGCATGGCATGCGCGGTTGTGACGGTTGAAGAGGGAATCGCCGATGAGTTTATGGCGAAATTACAGGAAAAAGCAGCGGACATCAAGATCGGAAACGGACTGGATGACGGCGTATTTTTGGGCCCGGTCATCCGCGAGGACAACAAAAACCGCACGCACAGCTATATTGAAAAAGGCATCGAAGAAGGAGCGAGACTGCTTTGTGACGGCCGTGAACATGTAACGGAAGACGGCTATTTCGTCGGACCGACGATTTTTGACAACGTGACGACGGATATGACGATCTGGAAAGATGAAATCTTTGCGCCCGTTCTGTCGGTCATCCGCGTGAAAAACTTAAAAGAAGCGGTTGACATCGCCAACCAGTCTGAATTTGCGAACGGCGCGTGTCTGTTCACTTCAAATGCGAACGCGATCCGCTACTTCCGTGAGAATATTGACGCGGGAATGCTCGGCATCAACCTTGGCGTCCCGGCGCCGATGGCATTCTTCCCGTTCTCGGGCTGGAAGTCTTCTTTCTTCGGCACATTGCACGCAAACGGAAAAGACAGCGTCGACTTCTATACACGTAAAAAAGTCGTGACGGCACGATACCCGTCTCCTGACTTCAATTGATCTGACAGCCGGCCCGGACGGCTTTGTGATTCCGTCCGGGTTTTCTTTTACCATCCATTAAGGAGGAATAAACATGAGTCATTTGCTGCGCAAACCGCAGACCGATGAGATTTCTCAAGGCGTGACCATCATACATGACGTCACTTCAGCCAATTCAGACCTCAAATACGTCGGATTTAAAGTCGTTGATCTCGCTCCCGGCTCAACATATACAGAAGATTTGAAAAAGACGGAGTGCTGCATCGTTGCGGTAACGGGAAAAGTTACCGTCACTGATTATGATCAGACATTTGAAAGCATCGGCACCCGTGAAAGCGTATTTGATAGAAAACCGACGGACAGCGTTTATGTGTCCAATGACCGCTCTTTTGGAATCACAGCCGTCAGCGGGGCGAGGGTCGCGCTGTGCTACTCTCCGTCCGAACACCAGCTTCCGACAAAGCTGATTAAAGCGGAAGACAACGGTGTGGAACATCGCGGCAAGCTGGCAAACAAACGAACCGTTCATAACATTCTCCCCGATTCAGATCCATCGGCAAACAGCCTTCTCGTTGTTGAAGTTTACACGGACAGCGGCAACTGGTCGAGCTACCCGCCTCATAAACATGACCAAGACAATCTGCCGGCTGAATCCTTTTTAGAAGAAACCTATTACCATGAAACGGACCCGCCGCAGGGATTTGTCTTCCAGCGTGTGTACACGGACGACCGCTCGATTGACGAGACGATGACCGCAGAAAATGAAAACGTTGTCATCGTGCCGGCGGGCTATCACCCGGTTGGTGTTCCGGACGGGTATACCTCTTACTACCTGAATGTAATGGCGGGACCGACACGAAAATGGAAGTTTCATAATGATCCGGCCCATGAATGGATTCTGGAACGCTGACAAGTGAGGAGTGGCAGATAACGATGAAATATACGTTTAATGAAGAAAAAGAGTTTGATATTGTCGCGATCGGACGCGCGTGTATTGATTTGAACGCGGCGGAATACAACCGGCCGATGGAAGAAACGATGACGTTTTCTAAATATGTCGGCGGCTCCCCGGCAAATATTGCGATCGGCAGCGCCAAGCTCGGATTAAAAGCCGGTTTCATCGGCAAAATTCCGGATGACCAGCACGGCAGATTTATCGTTTCTTATATGCAGGAAAAGGGCGTTGATACGTCACAAATGACCGTTGACAGAGAAGGGCGCAAAGCCGGGCTCGCTTTTACGGAAATTCTCAGTCCCGAAGAGTGCAGCATTCTGATGTACCGGGATGACGTGGCGGATTTGTATCTTGAGCCGTCCGAAGTCAATGAAGGCTACATCGCAAACGCGAAAATGCTGCTCGTATCAGGTACGGCGCTTGCGAAAAGCCCGTCGCGCGAAGCCGTCTTAAAAGCGGTGCAAATCGCAAAAAAACATGACGTAAAAGTCGTGTTTGAGCTCGACTACCGTCCGTATACATGGCAATCGGCAGAAGAAACAGCCGTGTACTACACGCTGGTGGCGGAACAATCCGATATCGTCATCGGTACGCGTGACGAATTTGACGTAATGGAAAACCGCAGCGGCGGAAATAACGATGAAACCGTCCGCCATTTGTTTGCGCACTCCGCCGGCCTTGTCGTCATTAAGCACGGCGTTGACGGATCATACGCATACAGCAGATCGGGGGAAGTTTTCCGGGCGCACGCCTATAAAACAAAGGTGCTGAAGACCTTCGGAGCGGGTGATTCCTATGCGTCCGCCTTCATCTACGGACTGGTCAGCGGCCGGGATATTGAAACGGCTTTAAAATACGGGAGCGCTTCCGCTTCCATCGTCGTCAGCAAACACAGCTCCTCAGAAGCAATGCCGGCTGCCGGTGAAATCATCGAACTGATTGAAGCGCAGCACAGTCTTAACGGTAAATAGAACGTATAAAAGGTGGGATCGTTTGTGGGTAAGACCATTCGCTTAACGACAGCACAAGCGCTGATTCAATTCTTGAACCGGCAGTACATTCATGTTGACGGAAAAGAAGAGCCGTTCGTTGAGGGCATCTTCACGATTTTCGGCCATGGAAATGTGTTGGGGATCGGGCAGGCGCTCGAGCAGGACGCCGGGCACCTGAAAGTCTATCAAGGCAAAAACGAACAAGGCATGGCGCATGCCGCGATGGCATACAGCAAGCAGATGCTGAGAAGAAAAATTTACGCGGTATCGACATCGGTCGGTCCGGGTGCCGCTAACTTGACGGCTGCCGCGGGTACGGCGCTGGCCAATCATATCCCGGTGCTGCTGCTTCCGGCCGATACCTTTGCAACGAGGCAGCCTGACCCGGTGCTTCAGCAGGTGGAGCAGGAATACAGTGCCGCCGTCACGACAAACGATGCGTTAAAGCCCGTGTCCCGCTATTGGGACCGCATCACCCGCCCCGAGCAGCTGATGAGCAGCTTAATCCGGGCATTTGAAGTGATGACAGATCCGGCAAAAGCGGGCCCGGCGACCATCTGCATTTCTCAGGATGTAGAGGGAGAAGCATTTGATTTTGATGAAAGCTTCTTTGAAAAACGTGTTCATTACATTGATCGGATGCAGCCGAGCGAGCGTGAGCTGAAAGGCGCCGCGGAGAGAATTAAGGAGAGCAGCCGTCCCGTCATTTTAGTGGGCGGAGGCGCGAAGTACTCCGGCGCGCGTGAGGAATTAATCGCGCTTTCTGAAACATACGGCATTCCGCTTGTCGAAACGCAGGCCGGTAAGTCAACGGTTGAAGCCGATTTCGCCAACAATCTGGGCGGCATGGGCATCACGGGCACACTCGCCGCAAACAAAGCCGCCCGCCAGGCTGATCTGATCATCGGTGTCGGCACACGGTACACGGACTTTGCGACATCCTCGAAAACGGCGTTTGATTTTGACAAAGCAAAATTTTTGAATATCAACGTCAGCCGCATGCAGGCTTACAAGCTTGACGCGTTTCAGGTCGTAGCCGATGCGAAAGTGACGCTCGGCAGGCTGCACGGCTTATTAGACGGATATAAAAGTGCTTTCGGCACGGCGATTAAAGATTGGAAAGATGAATGGCTGGCTGAACGGGACCGGCTCGGCAAGGTCACTTTTACACGTGATGCGTTCGAACCGGAAATTAAGAACCATTTCTCACAGGACGTGTTAAACGAGTATGCCGACGGGCTCGAGACTGATCTGCCGCAAACAACGGCGCTGTTGACCATCAATGACACGATTCCTGAAGACAGCGTCGTCATCAGTTCGGCGGGATCTCTTCCGGGAGATCTGCAGCGGCTGTGGCATTCCAACGTCCCGAATACGTACCATCTGGAGTACGGCTATTCCTGCATGGGATATGAAGTATCGGGCACGCTCGGCCTCAAGCTGGCTCATCCCGACAAAGAAGTCTATTCACTCGTCGGCGACGGAAGCTTTCTGATGCTGCACTCAGAGCTGATTACCGCGCTTCAATATAACAAAAAAATCAATGTCCTGCTTTTTGACAACTCGGGATTCGGCTGTATCAACAACCTGCAGATGGATCACGGGAGCGGCAGTTATTTCTGCGAGTTCCGCACAGAGGACAATCAGATTTTAAACGTTGATTACGCGAAGGTGGCAGAGGGCTACGGCGCTAAAACATACAGAGCCAATACGGTTGAAGAACTGAAAGCGGCGCTTGAAGATGCGAAAACGCAAGACGTATCCACTTTAATTGAAATGAAGGTTCTGCCGAAAACGATGACGGACGGCTATGACAGCTGGTGGCATGTCGGCGTGGCGGAAGTGTCGGAGCAGGAAAGCGTTCAGCGGGCATACGAAGCGAAAGAGATGAAGCTGAAGTCTGCGAAGCAGTACTAGAGGGGAGGCATCACGATGGGCAAACAAAATATTTTGTGGGGCATCGCTCCCATTGGGTGGCGCAATGACGATATGCCGGAAATCGGAGCCGGGAATACGCTGCAGCATTTGTTAAGCGATATTGTTGTCGCCGGTTTTCAAGGTACGGAAGTGGGAGGGTTTTTCCCTGAACCCTCCGTCCTCAATAAGGAGCTGGCTCTCCGGAACTTGCGGATTGCGGGGAAATGGTTCAGCAGCTTTATCATTCAAGACGGTATTGAAAAAACGGCTGAACAATTTACAGAACACTGTGATTATTTGCAGAAAGTCGGAGCGGATGCCGCCATCGTTTCTGAACAGACGTACAGTGTCCAGGGCTTGGATATTGATGTATTTAAGAAAAAACCGCACTTCTCAGATGAAGAATGGGATACACTGTGCCAAGGCTTGAACCGTCTCGGGAAAATCGCTGACGAATACGGGCTGGAGCTCACGTTTCATCATCATCTCGGCACAGGCGTCCAGACGGCGGAAGAAGTTGACCGGCTGATGGATGGAACGGACCCGCGGTATGTCCATTTACTTTATGATACCGGCCATGCCTATATCTCGGACGGAGACTATATGACGATTCTCAACAAGCATATGGATCGGATCAGACACGTTCATTTCAAGGACGCGCGGTTTGACATTATGGAGCGGTGCAGACAGGAAGGCAAGTCATTCAGGCAGTCGTTTTTACAGGGCATTTTTACGGTTCCCGGAGACGGATGCATCGATTTTACCGAAGTGTACCAAACGCTCGTCCGTCATGATTATTCAGGCTGGATCGTCATTGAAGCCGAACAAGACCCGGCAGTCGCCAATCCGCTTGAGTACGCGCTGATTGCGAGAAAGTACATCGACAGTGAACTGCTTGATCCTGCAAATTAGAGGGGGACTTATATGAATCGTGCCAAGGCGGAATCAGCTTTCAGCAAACGGACCATCGCCGCAGCATTAGCAAATTACATTGATGCAGGTTCCATCGTGGCAGGATCAGCGGGTTTATCTATGTGGGTCAGCTACTTGAAGCTGTCCGACAGTCAGATCGGATTGCTCGGCGCCTTCAGCGCAAACGCGATATCAGCGGCCATCGGAGCGCTGCTCGGCGGGTATTTGGCTGATAAGGTCGGCCGAAAAGCTGTATATACAAACAGTATGCTCGTCTACGCTTTAGGAATTTGTTTGGTTTTGTTTGGATTCAACTTTCCCATGCTGTTATGCGGATACATGATTATCGGGATTTCTGTAGGCGCGGATATTACGGCTTCATGGACCATTATCGCGGAAAACGCCCCCGAGAAAAACCGGGCGAGGCATTGCGGAGTGGCGCAGGTGGCGTGGGCCGCAGGAGCCGTTGTGGTTCTGCTGTTATCCGTTGTGGTCGGTGACCTCGGGCTTTTAGGAAATAAAATTGTCTTTGCGCATCTATTGGTGATCGCCCTGATCACATATGTGATAAGAAAGCGTTTACCTGAGTCGGATGCCTGGAAAAACAGTGAAGAGCGGCCTGCCGCCGTGAAAAAAACATCTTATTTTGACTTGCTTCAGCCGAAATTTTTCAAGAACATTTTGTTTTTAATGGGTGTGTTTCTCGTATGGAATCTCGCCGCGGGCGTCATGGGATTCTTCATGCCGTACATCTACCAGCAGGTCGGCGGCGTATCCGCAAATACGGCCAACATTCTGCAGATGGCCCTGTTTATCTTCACCGGGCTCGGCGTCGCCTGTATCTTCATGCCTTTTGCAGATCAATATCGGAAAACGGTGTTCGGAATCTGCGCCTTTATGGCTGTTGTCGGCTGGTCGCTGTTTTTGCTGCCGTTTCAGGGGCTCCCGATGCTGCTTTTGTTTGTCTTAGCGATCGGCATCAATAACGGAGCCGGCCAGCAGGCGAACTACCAGCTGTGGGCAAGCGAGCTGTTCCCGACAGAACACAGAGCGTCAGCACAAGGGCTCATGTTCTTTCTCGTCCGTATTTCAATCGGCATTTGGAGTTTATTTGTGCCGGTCATCATGTCACAATTCGGCATCGGTTTTATGGCCGGTATTCTGCTCATATGTGTGACGGCCAGTATGATCATCGGGCTTGTCTTCGCACCGAATACGTCCGGCAAGTCGCTTGAACAGATACAGGAGGAACTGTACGGTGCTCCTCAGGACGGCAGAGAGAAAAGAAAGACGAGAACCATTATTTGATTATCAGAAGGAGTGGCGATCAATGAATTTACGTATAGGTGTTATCGGAACCGGTGCTATCGGAAAAGAGCACATCAACCGCATCACAAATAAGCTGTCCGGAGCGGAAATTACCGCTGTCACAGATGTGAATGGGGAGGCCGCGCAGCAGACCGTTCAGCATTTCAATTTGAACGCCTCCGTTTATCCTGATGACGACAGCCTCCTCGCTGCTGAAAATGTGGATGCCGTCTTAGTGACAAGCTGGGGCCCGGCTCACGAATCCAGCGTGTTGAAAGCGATTCAGCACGGCAAGCACGTGTTTTGTGAAAAGCCGCTTGCGACAACGGCAGAAGGCTGTATGCGCATTGTCGAGGAAGAAATGAAGATGGGAAAACGATTGGTGCAGGTAGGTTTCATGCGCAGATATGACAGCGGTTACGTTCAGCTGAAAGAAGCGATCGACAACCGTGCGGTCGGCGAGCCGCTGATGATTCACTGTGCGCACCGCAACCCGACAGTCGCATCGAATTATTCAACGGACATGGCCGTCGTCGATACGCTCGTTCATGAAATTGATGTCCTCCACTGGCTTGTCAATGACGACTATGAATCCGTACAGGTCATCTATCCGAAGAAATCAAAAAATGCGCTGCCGCATCTGAAAGATCCGCAGATGGTCATCATCGAAACAAAAGGCGGCATCGTCATCAATGCAGAAATCTACGTGAACTGTAAATACGGCTATGACATTCAATGTGAAATCGTCGGGGAAGACGGCGTTATCAAGCTTCCGGAACCGTCAAGCATCAGCTTGAGAAAAGAAGGGAAATTCAGCACCGATATACTGATGGACTGGCAGCGCCGATTTGTGGCTGCGTATGATGTGGAAATTCAGGACTTCATTGATTCGATCCGGAAAAAAGGCGAAGTCAGCGGTCCGACGGCATGGGACGGTTATATTGCCGCGGTGACAACAGACGCGTGCGTAAAAGCTCAGGAATCCGGACAGAAAGAGCCAGTGGCGCTTCAAGAGAAACCGGCATTCTATCAATCATTTACGACTGTGAACAAATAATAGATTTGGAGTGAAAGCAATGAAACTGGCCTTAGATCCATCCATGTACCGCGATGATTTAACGTTAGAGGAAATGGTTTATAAAACGGCGGAGCTCGGATACGAATATATCGAACTGTCCCCGCGTGAGGATTTTTGTCCTTTCTACAAATATCCGAAAGTCGATTCAGCAAAAATCAAACAATTGAAGCGCCTTTTAAAGGATACAGGTGTGAAGCTGTCCTCTCTTCTTCCGCTTTACCACTGGGCGGGTCCTGATGAAGACCGCCGACAGGCCGCCGTGCGCAACTGGAAACGGGCGATCGAAATTGCGGTTGAACTTGAAGTGGATTTGATGAACAGTGAATTCAGCGGTTCAAAGTATGATCCGTTGACAAGTGAAGAAAAATTCATCAAATCCATGGATGAGCTGCTGCCCGTCTTTGAAAGAGAAGGCGTTAAACTCAACCTTCAAGCCCATCCATACGATTTTATCGAAACGCACAAAGGTGCGATGGATATGATCCGCGCGCTCGATAAGGATTGGATCAACCTTGTCTACTCAACTGCGCATACGTTCTTCTATGATGACGGCAAAGGCGATATCGAAACCATGTTTGATGAAGCCGGCGACCGCCTCACGCATGTTTTATTTGCAGATACTTTTAATCATAAAGCGGCGCACGGCCTGCGTTACATCGTCAATCCGCCTGATGCGAAAGTAACGGTGCACCAGCATTTGGACATCGGGCAAGGCGAGGTCGATTTTGAGACGATTTTCAGAAAGATGAGAGAGATGAAATTCGACGGAATTGCGACGAACGCCGTGTTTGCTTGGGTCGGCGAAAGAGCGGATGAATCAAGCCGGACCACGCTTAAGAAATTAAAAGAAGAACTGGGTATGGCATAAGCTGAGTATGGAGTTCGGCGGAGCGGGGCAAAAAAGCCCTTCAGCCGGACTCCCTTCATATCGAAAACGCGGATGGGAGAGGCTGACATGAAACTTTGCTTTAATGAAGCGACTACGCTGGAGAATTCAAACCTGAAACAGGATTTAGAACTGTGCGAAAAGCACGGTTATGATTATATTGAAATCCGCACAATGGATAAGCTGCCGGAATACTTAAAAGACCATTCACTGGCCGATCTGGCGGAATATTTTCGAACCCATCACATTAAACCGCTTGCCCTGAACGCCCTGGTTTTCTTCAACAATCGTGATGAGAAGGGTTATAGGGAGATCATTTCGGAATTCAAAAGCATGATGGAAACCTGCAGGACGCTCGGCGTGAAATACGTAGTGGCCGTGCCGCTTGTGACAGAGCGGAAAATCTTGAAAGAAGAGATTAAAAAGAGCAGCGCAGAGGTGCTGACTGAGCTTTCGGACATCGCGGAGCCGTACGGCGTAAACATTGCCCTTGAATTTGTCGGCCACCCGCAATGCACGGTCAATACATTTGAACAGGCGTATGACATCGTGAACGCTGTCGGCCGCGATAATGTCGGACTGGTGTTTGACAGCTTCCATTTCCACGCGATGGGCTCCAATATTGAGAGCTTGAAGCAGGCGGACGGAAAGAAAATTTTCATCTATCATATCGACGATACAGAAGACTTTCCGATCGGCTTTTTAACGGATGAAGACCGCGTCTGGCCTGGGCAGGGTGCGATTGACTTAGACGCCCATCTGTCAGCGTTAAAAGAAATCGGATTCAATGATGTTGTCTCCGTAGAGCTGTTCAGACCTGAATATTATAAGCTGACTGCGGAGGAAACGATCAAAACGGCAAAGGAAACAACGGAAGCCGTCGTATCAAAATACTTCATGAAGGAGGCGTGAACATGGCTTTTGTCACCATGAAACATCTTCTTGCAGAAGCGAAACGGGAGCATTATGCAGTCGGCCAGTTTAATATCAACGGCCTCCAATGGACGAAGGCGATTCTGCAAGCGGCGCAAAAGGAGCAATCGCCGGTCATCGCCGCGGCTTCCGATCGTCTGGTCGACTATTTAGGCGGATTTAAAACGATTTCCGCCATGGTCGGCGCGTTAATGGAAGAAATGGCGATTACCGTTCCCGTCGTGCTTCATCTTGATCACGGAAGCAGTGCGGCACGCTGCAGACAGGCCATTGACGCCGGATTCAGCTCGGTGATGATCGACGGCTCCCATCAGCCGATTGACGAGAATATCGCGATGACAAAAGAAGTCGCCGATTATGCCGCAAAGCACGGCGTCTCAGTAGAAGCAGAAGTCGGCACGGTCGGCGGCATGGAAGACGGGCTGGTCGGCGGGGTCCGCTATGCCGATATTGCCGAATGTGAGCGGATCGTGAAAGAAACCAATATCGATGCGCTGGCCGCCGCCCTCGGCTCCGTCCACGGCAAATATCAGGGCGAGCCGAATCTCGGATTTAAAGAAATGGAGGCTATCTCCCGCATGACTGATATTCCCCTCGTTCTCCACGGAGCATCCGGGATTCCTCAGGATCAGATCAAAAAAGCCATCACGCTCGGCCACGCGAAAATCAATATCAACACGGAATGTATGGTAGCCTGGACAGACGAAACACGCCGCATGTTTCAGGAAAACGGCGATCTGTACGAACCGCGCGGCTACATGACACCCGGCATTGAAGCCGTGGAAGAGACGGTGCGAAGCAAAATGAGAGAGTTCGGATCAGCCGGTAAAGCCGTAAAACAGCAGGTCGGCTGAAGAAAAAGCACTCACAACATCGTGAGTGCTTTCGTCTTTTCGTTTATTTCGTTCTTGCGTTTCACCAAAGTATCACAATCAAATCAACCTGTTGCTGACTGAGAGCGATTGGTAAAGGTAGATGGTGTCAAAGTCATTGATAAACACATGGTTATGTTCGACAGCGGCAAGATTTTTTCTAAATGGGGGATTGCTCTGGCTTGTTTTGTTTCAGTCTTTCAAATTGTAGTCTGCGAACATGGAGATAAAGGGTATAGCACGCGTTATTGAAATAAAATAAAGTCAGCGGCCCAAAGTTTTTCCAGTGGGCTCATTGAGGAAAAAGGGCTTTTCCAGCGTAGCTTTCTGTCTATCCCCTACTTGTTTTATCCATAAGTCATAATAATATCCCTTTTTCTCTAATAACTCTTGATGTTTTCCTTTTTCGACTATTTTTCCTTGATCTAATACCACTATTAAATCAGAGTCTTGGCTGCTTAAAAGACGATGAGTTATTACAATACGGGTAATATTTGATTTTGCAAAGTATTCGTCAATTTTATGCTCTGTTAATGTATCCAAGTTACTTGTTATTTCATCTAAAATGACTACAGAAGGGTTATCGACGATAGCTCTTGCTATTGCTATGCGCTGACGCTGCCCTCCTGACAACATACTGCCATTTTCCCCGATAATTGTGTTATATCCCATTGGCATTCTTATTATATCTTCGTGTAACTGCACTCTCTTTGCTGCTTGTTCAATTTTATCTTGAGATAAGCTTTTAAATCCAGCTATATTGTTTGCAATAGTATCATTGAAAAGAAAGCTTTCTTGTAATACGACCCCCATTTGTTTTCGGAGCTCGTAAAGGTTTAAATTCTTCAAGTCTTCTTCACCATATAATACTTTTCCCTTAGTGGGTTTGTATAACCCCAGTATAATTCTTGATAAAGTTGTCTTTCCACTACCTGTACGGCCTACCAGAGCTAATTTAGTACCTGACTTAATGTTTAATGAAACTTCTTTAAGAATATGTAAGCTCTGGTGCGTAAATGTGACATTTTCAAGTTTTATGTCCTGTTTTGATAGTTCAGTTTCAATTATTGAAGTTTGGTTGAGTTGTTCGGGCTCAGTTTCCATAACATCTTGCATTCGTTCAAAAGTGTCACCGACCAATTGAAATTGTTGCATGCTTGTTATTAAAGAAGCAATCGGCAACAAGAAAGATGTTCCTAAACTGCTAAACCCTAATAAGCCTCCGAGTGTTAAATTTCCGGTGATAACTTCTTTTGATCCAAACCATAATAAGAGAAGGGGTGCACAATATCGGATGCTTATACTTATGCTATCCATTATAGCGTCTAAGTGGTATCGCTGTGAAAATGCTTCGATTTGTTTATCATAGTAATTTGACCACTTTGTTAGGATAGAATGATCTAAACCATTTGATTTAATAAAAGTGATAGCTCTTAGAGCTTCCACCAAAAAACTTTGTGTAGTTGTTTGAATTGATAAGTCATTATGGATTAAATTTTTTATTCTTGGAATCAAAATCATCATTAGTAAGAATTGAATAATTGCCAATCCAATAGCAAAAAATGCAAGCTTAAATGATTGAGTTAACATAGCAATAAAAAATGAAATCAGAGTAATAATATCTAGTACTACTGTTGCTCCATTCTTAGCCATAATCTCCCTTATCATGGAAATGTTACTTACTCTCATTGCAATATCACCGGTTGTTCGATTTTCATAAAAATTAAGAGGTAATTTTAATAAATGTTCCACAAAATCGTTTGAAATGCTTTTACTTATAATAGCTTGAAGTTTAATTGTGAAATAATTGCGGATAAACATAACAAGTCCCAATATAAAAACTGCTATGATGACTACAATTCCTAAAAATAGAAAAGAATTTGTTGATTTACTTATTAAAGAATGATCCACTAAATATTTAATTAAAAAAGGAACGGCTAAGAAGACTACTTGTGTGACCAGTGAAAAGAGAATGATAAGTGAAACAATAGTACGGCTTTTAACTATATAACGTAAATAATACTTTGCTGCGGGTGATGGCATCATCTCTTTAAATCTATCTGACTTCGTAAAAGTCAAGATTACCTTGCTATAATGTCTTTTAAATTCTTCTTCGGATAATCTCAACTTTCCTCTGTTGGGGTCAATTATATGAAAAAGACCTTTTTTAATCTGTTCTAAAACCACAAAGTGCCGTTCATCCCAAAATATGATGCAGGGAAGATATGAATGGATATATTTTTTCAAATCTTTAAATGAAACTTGGTATACTTTGCAGTTAAGCCCATAGTATTCTGATACTGATTTTAAAATGGATACAGATACGCCATTTCTTTGGGCATCACATTGTTCACTTATTTTATTTAGAGATATAGTACTCCCATAGTAACTTAAAATCATGGTGAGGCAGGCGGGCCCGCACTCATATTGTCCCATTTGCCTTACTAGAGGAACTCTTCTTCTCATTGGATCACTCCTAAGAAATAGAGCCTTAACAAAGTAAGGCTCATTTTAATTTTACAATTTTAGTTCTAAAGGTGATTGGAGTCTCAAAACTGATGGCACTTCAGTCGGTGCAAAAATCTTAAGCAATCCAAGTCCTATACCTGCATACCCCATCATTAAGGATGGGGATTCGTTATTTTTTTCAAATCCAGTTAACCATCCTCTGAGCTTTATATCATTTAAAATTTTATGGCTTAGTTCTGTTACATTTACGCTTAACTTTTTATTAAAGTTTTCCGCTGCGTACATAAGGATGTCCAGATTACCTAAATCACCATGGCATAAAGAATGATCATGTTCAAAACCATATTTTAGGGTTGTATTAATGGCGACTTGTGCTTCATCCTTTATCAATTCATTTTGATTGTGTGGCAGGATCAATATTCTGCCTAATCCTATGCCTGCTGCGCCATTACACCAAGCAACAAAATTATCATTTCGAAACTGTCCGTTTTCAAGTTTAATATCTGCCCAATTGTTTTTTTCCGGAATAAACAAAGTTCTTTCAAATTCTAATGCTTTTTCAGCTACCTCTTTAAATACAGTTTGCTCAGTAATTGCGTAAATTTCATAAAGAGCCCATATAATTCCTGAGGCACCATGAGCAAACCCGGAGGCTGGCGTTGGGTTTGCCGGGACTTTCCATCCAACTCCCTTTTCCATAACGTTAATATTTTGAATAAGACGATTTCCGCATTTTGTAATCAAGTTTAAGATTTGTTCTTCTTTATACCGTTTAAACAAATTTATTAAAATAACTGCTGTTCCAGCCACCCCTGTTAAAATATCGTTGTTTTCATCCCTTTCGATCAAAGAATCTAATTTGTTGAGGGCAGAATGAAGTTCGTTTTTCAATAGTTGTTCATCATTCCATAATTTTGATAAATGATCCAACAAATAAAGGTAAGAAGCAATCCCCCCAAAGGCACCCAAATCACTAGATGCAGACATATTTTTGTGTACTGCCACTAAAGCTTTTTTAGATAGTTTGGTGTATTTTTCATCGTTAGAGAGGCGACCTAAATAAGCAAGGAAGAGAGAAATACCTCCTACACCCTCGTATAATGAACTATTTGCAGCTGAAATCTTGAATTGATCCTCTCGTTGATTGTCAACAAACGATCCAATCCAAGATACATCCTCTTGTCCATCTAACTGTTCACCTTCAATCGCCCTACTAGCAAGAAAGTCTCCAATTTTAATAGCTTCTTGAAAAAAATCTTTTGGGTTAAATACGTGTAATCGAGGATTTATATCAAATACTTTATGTTTACGATAAGAATCCTTAATTACTAAAATAGCTGTTTTTATAAAGCTTACTTGTTCATGACAGTCACTTTCATTCATTTCATTTATTTTTTCCTTTGTCTCATTTAAGGCACTTGTTTTAAAAAAATTGTTGATTTTTCGACCGTTGGAATCCCACATATTTGTAGATTCAGGCTTGCTTGTGAAATATGGGATATCCCCAAGAAATAAGTCGTCCTTTTCACTATTTACAACTTGGTTCAATCGTGGATTCAATTTGGTATCTAACCACAATTTATCTAAAATCATTTCACGATCTAAGCCGTCTCTCATGAAATCTGGATGTAAACTTATTTTCAGAAGGTTTGCATAGCGAGATGTACCACGCAATATTTGTCTTACAGTAACCCCTTTAAAAGAATCTATTTGTTCGAGCATGTCTTGTTTATATTTCATGAAAAGGAAGTAGGTTTCTTCAAATCCTTTTATAATATCTCCTTCGTAAGCAACACTATTAATGATTTGCCCATGCAGCATAGGTCTATGTTGACTAACTGGAATTGGAAAGTTTTTTTCTTCTATCCTGACCGTATCTTTATCTCGATCAACTATTGTACTGGTTTTATGCGGAGATACTTGTCCTTCTTGTGCACCTAATGCACTAAGGTCAATTCCTTCAAATCCAGCTTTACTATTTATTTTTCTCGGTAATAACCCAATCCGCAAAACTGAACGTTCAATATGTTCTTGTGCGCGACTAAAAGCACTGGTATCTGTATACGTGGAATTATTATGAAATAAAGATTCTAAATCAACTAAAATAGGATATTCTCCCTCAGCAATTAAATTTTGCATATGAAAATCTACCGCATTCATTGCATATAAGATAGCTAAATAACTTCCAATACGCCAATAAAATTTTCCAATTTGCAGTTCTTCCTGACATTCTTTATAAGAGATAAACTGCGTCCATCCATAAGATTTTTTGTTAAGTGTGTGCACAGTTTTTAAGTCAAAACTTAAATTTTTACCATTTAGATAATTTACAAACTTATTGAATTTTATGTCTATTTCTAAGGAACGAGGTTTATACACAATTTTAATTCCAGTCTCAAAGTTTAAAATGGCGACTGTTTTTCCTTTGTTATGAGTATCTGAGACGCTACTTCCTGTATCGATGGAAATAACTTTTCCTAATTTTTTACCATTAGTAAACTCAGATTCTAATAGCCCTTTATCCTGATGAAATCTTATAAGGAGTTCAGAAGTATTTTGAATCCAATACATTGTTTTTGTTGCTAACAGTCTTGTTAAAACTATGTATTCTTCTCGAATTGATCGAACATATGCCGGGTCATTTAAAAGGACTTTATTGAAATAAGAGGCTCGTTCTTCAGAAGTTTCACCTCGGAGCTTTCCTGCTACCCTTGCTACATTTAACTCCAATATTAATATCCGACTACTTATAGCTGACAAAGTTTCACCAAGAATATTAAGTGAATCATCAATTACAGACGGACTAAGTTCTTCCTTTATCAGAGATTTATTAGAGTGAGAATATAATATTTCCTCTAATTTTCCTCTTGCTATTTTCAAAAATGGTTTTATAAAACTAAAGAAGAGAATATCTTTTCTAACTTCTATATTTACATCTTTATAGGATTGTTCATCAACTAGCTGAATAATTTCTAGCCATCCTAGATGATCACTTTCATTAATAAATTCCACTTCTTTTGCATTGATAGTATGCTTTAGAGTTTCTTCATCAATATTTTGGGTGGCTAATACATTCTCAATTCGAATCCCCTCATCACTTTCAACAAGGCTTTTCCATCTTTCGAAGCGTCTGTTTGTTAGTTCATCCCAATTAGTATTAAGTGGACGCCTTACTTTTCTTTCACTTATCGAAGAAGATCTATTCCATACCGAATTCCATTTTAATTTTGTATGCATATTGACACCTCATTTTTAATAAATTTGAACAATTAAGATTCCTTAATTATCCATAAATATAGCAGGGTTATTTAAAAGTTAAAAGAATTCCAAAAGAAGTTTAGGTTTATTTTATATGTGTTTATTAAGAATATTTAATATTTGAAATAAACACCACAAAAAGAATAATTGTGTAGTATGATAGTTTAAAATTTACAGGAGGAGAAAAAATGAGTATTTCAATATTAAAAGATAAAAAGTTATTGATCGGGATTTGCGGATCAATCTCATCTGTCGGCATCTCCTCGTATCTCTTATATTTTAAAAGTTTCTTTAAGGAAACAAGGGTTGTTATGACAAAAACAGCGGAAGACCTTATTCCAGCTCATACTGTTTCTTATTTTTGTGACCATGTATACTCAGAACATGGGGAAAACGGAAAAAGACATAGCCACGTAGAAATTGGCCGCTGGGCGGACATATATTGCATTATTCCAGCTACAGCGAACATCTTAGGACAAACTGCTAATGGTGTAGCAATGAATTTAGTTGCAACTACTGTATTAGCTCATCCACATAACACTATTTTCTTCCCTAATATGAACGATTTAATGTGGAATAAAACAGTTGTTTCCAGGAATATTGAACAATTAAGAAAAGATGGGCATATTGTTATTGACCCAGTTGAAATTATGGCGTTTGAGATCGCGACGGGTACAAGAAAACTTAATCGTGGTCTAATTACACCCGACAAAGCTTTATTAGCAATAGAAAAAGGGTTTAGAGAAAGAACAAAACACCCCTCACTAACATAAATGGGATGACTCAAAAGTCATTTTAAAATGATTTTTGGGTCATCCTTTTTACACAACATTTTTTGAGTCTGCTTTTTTTTCAAGACAAATATATGTACTGTCAGATAGGAGGTACCCTTTTCCAAACTTTGTTTGAAGAATCTTTGGATCTCCAGGATTATCCTCTACTTTTTCTCTAAGAGAACTAATGTGTACATAGAGACTTGACCTACCAGTAAGGTCAGCGTATTCAATAAGTTCTTCAGAACAGACTATTTTATTTGAATTTAAATAAAGCAAATATAAAATTTTAAATTCTTGTATTGCCAGAGGGATATATTCATTCTTTTTCCAAATACAATGCTTTCCAACGTCGAAAAAAGTTGTAAAAGACAATTGAAAAACATTATGTTTTAGGGTTGAAACATTATTTATTTGATTTAATATTGGACCAGGGTTGTAATCTGAAACGTTAGTTTCTAAGGAGTTAAGTATTATGACTGGGCAAGATATCGATTTTATCAGTTGCAACACTAAATCATTAGGGTGGCAAGTATCGATGATTACAGAGGAAAAATTTTCCTTGGATATTATTTGTTTTAATTCATCCAATGTGTTAACATTTATTATTTCATTACTATCTGGCGTTAATAAATGATTCATATATGCTTGGAAATAGCTATTTTCTGAACAAACGAGAGTTTTCCCCAACGATTTACCCTCCTGTTTTTTAAGAATTTTCTAATATTTTATATAATAAAATATAGGCTGTTCCTTCTGAAGGGAAACAGCCTATATAAATCAAATTAGCAAATACATTCAGAAGTTAGAGTGCAAACACCGCCGCCACCAGGCAATGTAAAAGTACATGCTGCTTCCATGTCTCCCGCACCTACTAACTTATCCATTTGTGCTTCTTTCAGCTCACTGAATGGGTTACCAGCTGGATTTTGTGTTGAATTTTCACGGGAAAAAGGATCTTTCCATGAACGAATGATAGCTTCTTGACTCATTGTATTCACCCCCTTATTAAGTATAGTATTATATTAACTCATAATCAAAAAAATGGAAGAGATATTATTAAATGTAAAAAATGTTTAAATAAAGAGTCTTAAGATATCTTTATATTTCTTATGTCTTATGCCTTGAAACATCACCTTTTCCATTAGTCGTTTAGTTTCAAAGAATACAACCAAAAAGATTTAGTCTTACCTTCATATAAATTTCTGTTTTACATAGCGCTAGTCAAATTAGTTTACCTTGTCTCGAATTCTCATAAGTTAGACCGTATATACCCTACGTAAGGTCTCGTTTAGTAAAACTTCTTATTCCGTAAACCAAGAGAACGAGGCAGGTTATTACCATAATTGAGTAAAACAGGAAATTTGATTGAATCGGTGATTCATCTGCGGGTGACATTGCTAACATAGGCTGTGTCCATGGATATACTTGACCTAATGGTGTACTGGCAATAATAATGGCCGGTAATGTAAAAACAATGCTAACAGCGAGTGGTATGCCAAATGTTTTAGACCTGATTGAAACAATAAGCTGCAATAAAATTAATGGTAAACAAGCTAAGATCCCTCTAATTCCATATCCTAGAATTGTAAGTAAAGGAAGACTCCCGCTTATGCCTAACATATAACCGAATCCAATAAATAAGAGGATTAAAATGAACATACTAATGAATATCATGCGGACCACTGTCAGAAACTTTCCCAGAAAGATATCTGAGTGTTTAACTGGTAAGGCTAGAAGCTGTTTCCAACCGCCTCCTACATGTTCCCCCCTGCAAACAAGGGCGGCGAAAATTCCCACTACGATAGGCAATACAAAAGGGCCCATAAATAAGGCCACTTGTGTCCAAGCCTCTACCCAGGGATTGTCTCCAGGATTCATAAAAAGGTTATAGTTTTTAATAAAGTTAGTGTATGCCAGGGATACACCTAACAAAGGACCTAGTAAATAGATGATCCATAACTTTGATCGCCTAAGCTTTAAACGTTCTACAAATAAAATGTTTTTCAAGTATTTCGCCTCCTTTTTACAAAGCATCCCGTTTAGCAAAATGAATAGAGCCTAGAAATAATATAATTATCCCTAAGAAAAGGCTAATGCAAAGGTAAGATGAAAGATCTGGGTTATATCCTATACCTTCATACTGCAGAATGACTGTCGAAGATTGACTAGGATAAGCCAGCGGAAACCATCTCGTTGATTGAGCAGCAGCCAAAAACAAACCCATTATAGATGATACTGATCCTACAAGAATTGAGAATGCTTGGTTGCTAAACACCATAGATAACCATATCTGGAATGCCATTATAGGCAGTACTGTAACTAACATGCTGTAACTATCTCCAAACAAAAGTCCCCAAGGTACACTGCCTTCGAATCCTGCCAGTTTGCCCAGCAGTACCATGCCGAGCAAGAAGATTGTTGACGAAATAAATAAACTGACTACTAAGCAAATAAATTTACTTACATAAATTCGCATTCTAGATACGGGAAAAGAAAGGGTTTGCTTCCATCCGTTTGCTTGATGCTCTATATTTGCTATTATTGACGCAGAAAGTGTGGCGGCTAATGGAAAACCCAGACCAAATAACAAACTGTTATCATACAGTAAATACATCCACATTGATCCAGCATGGAACATTTCAGCTTGTTTTTCCACGTATTCAGATCGATAAGTAAGATTCACCAACTCGTAGGCTATAATGAGTAAGGGAACCAATAAGACTACAATCAATAACGACGAACGTTTCAGTTTTAATTGATCTGCCCATAATAACTTTTTCATAGACTTCCCTCTGTACCAGTTAATTCTAAAAAAATATCCTCAAGCGATCGAGTCTTTTCTTCAAGTCGAAATACAGACAGCCCTGAATGAAGAAGTATGGAATTGATTTCTGAAACAAATTCCGGTTCTGTTTGAGACAGCCACAAATAATTTTTTTGTAAATCAACCTTTAATCCTTTCCTGTTTAGTATTGTTTTTGCTTCGATTACGTCACTAACACCGACTTTTAAGAGTGGTTTTCGTTTTTGATGTAAACTTGCAATTGAGTCCTGGAAAATCATCCTCCCATTGTTTATAATCCCCACTTGAGTAGCCATTTGATCTATTTCACTCAACAGGTGGCTGGATACAACGACACTCATTCCCAATTTAGGCAATTCTTTAATTAACTCTCTTATTTCTTGGATACCGGATGGATCTAAACCGTTTGTCGGTTCATCCAGAATTAATAAATCAGGACTGCTTAACAGGGCAACTGCAATTCCCAAACGTTGTTTCATTCCAAGGGAATACTCCTTAGTCAGTCGATTTGCTACTTTAGATAACCTTACAGTTTCCAATACTTCATTGACCCGTTGTTCCGGAAGCCCTCGTAACCTCCTAACAGCTTCTAAGTTTTCGTAACCGGTTAAATTACCATAATAAGTTGGAGATTCTACCAGTGACCCGATTCTTTGCAATATCTGCAAACGATTCTTGTTTAGGTTTTGGCCAAAGATTTCGATGTTTCCTTTTGTTGGTTTAATTAAACCTAATAACATTCGGATGGTTGTTGTTTTACCAGCACCATTCGGTCCAAGAAAACCATAAATTTCGCCGCGCCTAATCCTTAAGTTTAATCCATCAACTGAAGTATGCTTTTTATACTTTTTAGTTAGATCGTGTGTTACCACTATTTGATCATTCATTTGTCTCTCACCTCACTTTTATCATAAGCGATGTTCTTTAAACACAAACGAAACTCTTCCTAAACATTCACTTAACGACATCCATTGTTTATTTTCTGTATGTAGTTATATTGATCCCTGAATATCAAGGTTAAAAAAATAAAAGAATATTCTGAACCCTTAACGAAAGTTAAATTCTTTCCTTTTCTGACCTTTATGTCCTTGATCTCATATAAAATAAGAAATAAAAAGGAGGATAACTTATGACTTTAGAAGAGAACAAAATCCTCATGGTGGATGATGACGAACATATCTTAAACTTATTAATAACTTGCTTTGAAAAGGAAGGTTTCAGCAATATTTCCACAGCTATGACAGGGAGCGAAACCCTTCTTAAAATCGATCAGGAACTTCCAAATATTATTTTATTAGATGTCATGCTTCCGGACACTGATGGCTTCACCTTATGTAGCAAAATACGCTCCCATACAAATGTGCCGATACTCTTCTTAACAGCAAAAACAACAGATTTAGATAAATTGCAAGGGTTTAGTTTTGGGGGAGATGACTATATTACTAAACCATTTAATCCACTGGAAATCGTAGCTCGTGTAAAAGCCCAATTAAAGAGAACGACTCAGCTCTCTTCTTCTTACCCTCTAAAACAGGTATACGATTATGAATACTTTAAAATAGATCCCAATACCGGAAGACTTGTTGTTAACGGGACAAGAATCGATTGCCCTGCTCAGGAAATGAAACTTCTGATTTATTTCTGTGAACATCCCAATCAAATTTTAAGTAAACACCAAATTTATAAAGATGTATGGGGGGAGTTTTATGGCGGAGATAGTACTGTAATGGTACATGTAAGACGATTACGTGAAAAATTAGAGGAAGACCCGAGCAGACCAAGATGGATTAAAACGGTTCGAGGACAGGGCTATATATTTGAAGCAGAGCCTATAGATGAGGATTTATTGTGAAGCTGAGAAATAGGATAGCATTTTACTTCGTATCGAGACTTTTTTTACTCATGTTTATTTGGGGTCTGCTCATGGTGGGCAGTATCATATTTTTCAGCCTCGTCTTAGGTCAAAATAAAATGGAAACGCCGCACTTATCCTTAAAAAAAATTGTTGCCCAAACAGTTGTTGCAGATAAACAATTTTCCATAAATACGAAAGCAAAAGAAGATTTATTAGAGAATCGGATGTGGATTCAAATTTTAGATGAACAAGGAGATGAGGTTTTTTCTTTTAATAAACCTAAAAATATACCTAAGCATTATATTCTTGGAGAATTAATATCAGATTACATGTATCCTGCCAAAAAAGGTTATCAATTATCTACGTGGTACGAAACGAAAAACAATCAGGATTTAACATGGGTATTGGGAAAGCCGATGGAAAAAAATAACCCTTTTTTCTATTGGGTGAATAACTTGTGGATTGTTTCTATTATTATGGCAGGAATTGTAATTGCAATATTTTACGGAAAAAAACTAGGTGCTCCCCTGCTGTTTATTGTATCTTGGATTGAGAATTTGTCTAAAGAAAAATATGAAGAACCTTATGATCGGAAGTTTCATTCAAGCAAATATAGACATAATAAATCTGGATATAAAACCTATCAAGAATTAATGCAGGCTCTGTCTGAACTTACCGCAACGCTTCAAAGGAATAAGGCTGAGCGAGAATTATTGGAAAAGACACGAGAAGAGTGGATGGCCGGTGTCTCACATGATTTAAAAACCCCTCTTTCGGTTATTAAGGGATATACGGTTCTTTTATCTTCAAATGAATATGAGTGGGAAAATCAGCAAGTGCGTGATTTTTCCTTAATAATGGAAGAACGTGTCGAATATATGGAAAAGCTGATTGAAGATTTCAACTTAACTTTTCAATTGAAAAATGAGTCGCTTCCAATCCATCTTGAAGAAAAAAACGTAGTGAAAGTAATTCATGACACTTTAGAAAAAATGAAGCTGCTACCGGAGTCAGAAAATAAGAGATTCGCTTTAGAATCCAGTCACAATAAGATACTTTTTAATATGGATGAAAGGTACCTAAAGCGCGCAGTTGAAAACTTGATTGCTAATTGTATTAAACATAATCCTCCGGGCACTAAAATAAAGGTCATATTATATCAGGACGTGGTACATGACAATGAAATACAAATTATAATAGAAGACGATGGGATAGGAATGGACGAAGAGACGGTTGAATGTTTATTTGATCGGTATTTCAGAGGGACAAGCGCTTCGTCAAATAACTCAGGGACTGGATTAGGGATGGCTATTGCTCAGCAAATTATCAAGGCGCATGGTGGAAATATTGATATATACAGTCAGCCGGGAGTTGGCACAAGATTTAAAATTACCTTTCCGAATCCGCCATCTAAGTATAACAATGTCAATTAGAAAAATAATCGATCTTACATTGAGAAAGGGAGAAGCGGGTCTTTTATAAAGGCCCGCTTTCTCATGTTGCAGAGAACCGATGAAAGCATTATGATGGGGGCATCAAATAATGAGGGCTCCGAAAAGCCGTATCCTTTTGGAGGATGGTTGCATGAATAAAATCATGATAGTAGAAGATAGTGAAGACATTCGCGGACTATTGCAGAATTACCTTGAAAAATACGGATATCAAACCGTGGCCGCTGCGGATTTCACGGCTGTTCTTGATGTTTTTTTGCGGGAAAAGCCTGATGTGGTGCTGCTTGATATCAATCTGCCGTCTTATGACGGCTATTATTGGTGCCGCCAGATCCGCCAGCATTCTACAAGCCCGATCATTTTCATCTCAGCCAGAAGCGGGGAAATGGATCAGGTGATGGCGATTGAAAACGGTGGAGATGATTATATCGAAAAACCGTTTTCCTACGATATTGTGCTGGCGAAAATCAAAAGCCAGATCCGCAGGGCATACGGAGAGTACGCCGCCAAGCAGGGTGAGAAAGTGGTTGAATATGCCGGTGTGCAGCTCTTTGTGGAACGGTTTGAACTGCGCTTTCACGACGGAAAAAGCGAGCTATCTAAAAAAGAAAGTAAGCTTTTGGAAGTGCTGCTGGAGCGGGGAGAAAAGGTAACGGGAAGAGACCGGCTCATGGAAAAAACGTGGGACACCGACATTTTCGTCGATGACAATACACTTAATGTGTATATCACGCGGCTCAGAAAAAAACTGCGCGAGCTGAATGCGCCTGTTTCCATTGAATCAGTGCGGGGCGAAGGCTACCAGCTGAGGGCGCTGTCATGAAGCTGTTTCTCCGGTCTCATGCCGTGCTGATTCTGCTTTTTCTCCTTCAAGGGCTGTTTGTCTTCTTTTATTACTGGTTTGCGGGTCTCCATTCTTTTTCCCACCTGTTTTACATATTGGGCGTGCAGCTTCTTATTTTGGCGGGGTATCTTGCCTATCGCTGGTACAAAGACCGCGGTGTGTATCATTGGCTCAGCTCGGAGCAGGAAGGGACGGACATCCCGTATCTCGGTTCTTCAGTGTTTTGTTCAGAGATGTATGAAAAGCAGATGGAGCTGACCCGGCTGCAGCACCAGAAGCTCCATGAAACCGAAGCCAAACTCGACGGGCGGGTGACGTATATGAATCAATGGGTGCACCAAGTAAAAACGCCGCTGTCGGTCATTAATTTAATCATTCAGGAAGAGGATGAGCCCGTCTTTGAACAAATCAAAAAAGAGGTCCGGCAGATTGAATTCGGGCTGGAGACGCTCCTTTATTCATCAAGGCTCGACCTGTTTGAGCGGGATTTTAAAGTCGAAGCGGTGTCCTTATCAGAGCTTCTCCAATCGGTCATTCAAAGCTATAAACGATTTTTTATTCAATACCGCGTTTATCCGAAAATGGACATTCGCGATGATCATCAGATTTACACCGATGCCAAATGGCTCAAATTTGCGATCGGCCAAGTGGTTACAAATGCGGTCAAATATTCGGCAGGCAAGAGTGACAGACTGGAGCTGAATGTCTTCCGCGATGAAGACAGGACGGTGCTTGAAGTCAAAGATTACGGTGTCGGCATTCCCTCGCAAGATATCAAGCGGGTGTTTGACCCTTATTACACCGGCGAAAACGGGCGGCGTTTCCAAGAATCTACGGGAATCGGCCTCCATCTCGTCAAAGAAATTACGGGCAAGCTCAATCATACGGTGGACATCAGCTCGTCCCCCGGTGAAGGGACTTCGGTCCGATTTTCATTTCTTACAAAAATGTAAGACTGCGTTAAGAAAACAACATAGCTCATTCTGTTTCCCCTTGATAACATGGATTTACGTCAAGGGGATTTTTTATGCTGAATGCCCCGGCACTACATGAAAGCAGCCCAGATCAACAAGAATAAAACCATAAGGAGGATTCTCATGGCGAATATGCTTGAAGTCAAACATATAAATAAAACCTATAAAGGACAAGTATCCTATCAAGCTTTAAAACAAATTTCATTTTCAATAGAAGAAGGCGGGTTCACGGCGGTGATGGGACCGTCCGGCTCCGGAAAAACAACACTTTTGAATATCATTTCAACGATCGACCGGCCGGATTCAGGCGATATCCTGATTCACGGAGAAAACCCGCACCGGCTGAAGCGGACAAAGCTCGCCCATTTCCGCCGCAAGCAGCTCGGATTTGTATTTCAGGATTTCAACCTTCTGGACACGCTGACGATCGGTGAAAATATCATGCTGCCGTTAACGCTAGAAAAAGAAGCGCCGTCTGTCATGGAAGAAAAACTGCACGGCATCGCGAAAAAGCTCGGAATCGAAGACCTGCTCAGCAAACGGACGTTTGAAGTATCAGGCGGACAGCGCCAGCGTGCCGCTATCGCAAGAGCGGTCATTCATAAGCCGTCACTCATTCTCGCCGATGAACCGACGGGAAACCTGGATTCCAAAGCGTCAAAAGACGTCATGGAAACGATGCAGAGCCTGAATCAGGATGATCATGTCACGGCTTTGATGGTGACCCACGATCCGGTTGCGGCAAGCTACTGCCGCCGCGTCATCTTTATAAAAGACGGCGAACTGTTTAATGAGATTTACCGCGGGGAAAACCGCCAAGTCTTTTATGAGCAGATTCTTGATGTGCTGTCTATGCTGGGGGGAAACGCAAATGACCTTTCTTCAGTTCGCTTATAAAAACGTCACGAGAAACAAAAGGGCCTATCTTGCGTTCTTTTTAAGCAGCGCCTTTTCCGTTTTGATTTTCTTTACCTTTGCGATGTTCCTGTTTCATCCGGCGTTAAAGGAAGGCTACCTGAATAACATCGCCAAAAAAGGCTTAACCGCCGCGGAATGGATGATCTTTGTTTTTTCTTTCTTATTTGTTCTGTATTCAGTTAATGCCTTTTTGAAATCGAGAAATAAAGAATTCGGCATCCTGCTGATGCAGGGCATCACGCCGGGGCAGCTGAGAAAGCTCATTACGGCGGAAAACATGATCATAGGCGTCATGTCGATCGCAGCCGGAATTATCGGCGGATTCATTTTTTCGAAAACGTTCTTTACGGTCGGCGCTTATATTTTAGAAATGGACGCGCTGCCTCTGTATATGCCTTGGAAAGCGCTTGGCATTACGGCCGGCGGATTTCTGCTCTTATTTTTTCTTTTATCGCAGTTCACAATCCTTTTTGTCAGATCAAATACGGTGATCAAATTAATAAAGGGCACTGACAAGATCAAGCCGAAGCCGAAGCCGTCCGTGCTTCTGTCCTTATTCGGCATCGCCTGCCTGTGCGGCGGGTACGGCATGGTTCTGAAAGGCAATGTCCACGGGACCGAGCCGTTCATCATTTTACTGCTTACCGTCATCGGCACGTATTTCTTTTTCAGCCAAAGCAGCATCTGGATTCTGCGCGCGCTGAAGAAGTGGAAAACCTTTTATCTGCGCGGGAAAAACGTCATTTGGGTTTCTGATCTTGTGTATCGTTTAAAAGACAACGCCCGCCTGTTCTTTATCGTCAGCATTATTTCCGCGGTTGCCTTTACGGCGACGGGCGTGCTCGCGATGTACAAATCGACCGTCGGGGCGGAAGAGTCCGCCTATGAGATGGAGTATTTATCTTTCAGCAATAACCCGAAAGAACAGACTCATTTGAAAGATATTGACCATGAACTGAAAACACACGGCTTTACGTATAAGAAAGACAAAATAAATGTTTCCTATGTCCGCTATCAGGAAGGAGATACGGTTCCGCCTGTTTACATGATCAGCGAATCGGATGTGTCAACATACTTTCATGTCAAGCTGAACGGCCTGAAACATGGTGAGGCCGTGTATTTCCCGGGCACGTATGACCGCAATTTCAAAAACGAAGCGCCGGATCAGCTGAAGCTGCTGAACCAAAAAGGCAAGCCGTCTGACCAAAAACTGACGGTAAAAGAAGTCAAAAAACCGCTGATTTCATTGAATGCCATCATCGCGGTAAACGATCAAACCTTTGATCAGCTGAATTCACTCGGTGAGAAAGCGTCATTATACGGCTACAGCTATGATCATTGGAAAGACAGTCTTGGGATCAGTCAATCCTTGAAAAATGAGATTTACGGCAACTATATCGACGTGCATTCTGATTTTATGGCAAAAGCCGGGACGTACTATGATACGGTGCAGCTGCCGAGCCTGAGTTTATTCATCGGCCTGTTTATCGCGATCGTTTTCTTTGTCGCGGCAGCGAGTTTCTTATATTTCAGGCTGTTCACCGATTTAGATGAGGACCGGGAGCGCTACCGTTCATTGGCCAAAATCGGTCTGAGTGAGCGTGAAATGGCACAAAGCGTGACGATACAATTGGCGATTCTCTTTTTCTTTCCTTTCGTCATTGCCGTCATGCATACGCTGTTTGCTTTGAGAACATTGGCGGTGGAAGGCTATTCCGATGTAGCGGGGCCGCTCAGTCTGACCATCGGAGGGTTTTTCATCTTTCAGCTTCTGTTCTTCCTCGCGGTGCGGACAAGCTATTTGAAAAAAATGAACAAGTAAGGGGAGTGCACAGATGAAAAAAGCATTGGCAATCCTGGCCGTCTTGGCGGCCGCTGCCGTCATATACGGACTTCTCTTTTTTCATAATGATGTTACAGACAGATTTAATCCGTTTATTCACCAGCAAGATGTTTATGTACAGATTGATCGAGATGGCAAACATCTTAGCCCGGGCGGTACTGAGTATACATTAGACGGATATAACGCATCCGGGAAAAAAGAAGAAGTAACCTTTTTCGCCGGGAAAGACCTTCGGAAGAACGCGTATTTGAAGGTGAAGGCGAAAGGAAAGTATGTCGAGACCTGGGAAGAAGTCAGATTTGAAGATATGCCGGGCTCCGTACAGTCAAAATTAAAGTGAACATGAAAAACGGCACAGTGTCATGACTGTGCCGCTTTTTTTACTTTTTATTTTCTTCAGCCCGTTTGATCAGCATGTCGGTGATGATATCCATCTGTTTGCTGACGGCAATCGGGTCATACGGATAGAAGGTGTTGAAATCGTTGATAAAGACACGATTGTTCTTTACGGCATCGAGATTTTTCCAAACGGATGACTCTTTCAGACGCTCAAATGTTTTGCTTTCTCCATTCGGATTGTAATCGGTAATGAACATATAATCAGCCGCATATTGGGGAATGACCTCTTGGGAAACCTGTTTCATGGCGCCCGTTTTCATGATGTCTTTTTCGATTTTGGCCGGCGCTTTCAATCCGAGCGCGTTATAAACGGCTTGGCCGCCGCGGCCGGAATTGTCATTAAAAATCCAGATTTCGCCTTTATCCGTCGTTTCATAAAGGCCGACTGTCTCGTCTTTGCCGATCACGTTTTTGAGGCGCTTTTGATCGGCTTCGGCCTTTTTGTTGAAGTCTGCCATAAAGCTTTTGGCTTTATCCTTCGCCCCGGCAATGTCGCCGAATAGGCTGACCGTATCTTTCGTATTCTTTGCGGTGTTAAAAGGAATGACAATCGTCGGTGCGATTTTCGATAGTTTCTCGTATTGGTCATCCTTCATCAGCACGATTAAATCAGGCTTCAGCTGCATCACTTTCTCCACATTGACGGGATTGCCGATGTCCGTGGTGTTTTTCAGCTGTTTTTTGATAAACGGATTTTTGAAAGCCCATGAGCCCGCCCCGACGACATTTGCGTCAACGGACAGCAGCTCACCTGCATAAAAGTCAGTGACGATCCGTTTCGGATGTGCGGGTATGTCAATATTTCCTTTTGTTGATTCATATGTACGCATGTCTGTCTTTCCTTTGCCTGATGCCGATCCGTTGTTTTCCTTCGCGCCGCTGCAAGCGCTTAATGCGAAAACAAGCAGAAGTGCCAGGCCGATCAGCCATGATTGTTTCTTCATAATGATCCCCCTATTTCAGTGATAATGATTATCATTATTAATATAGCAGGAAGACGTCATTCCGTCTATGTTTTTTATAGAAAACCTTCCTTGATTATCCATGTTATAGTAGTAAAGGAGGAGGAATGAATGTTGATTACGAAAAGAGGGACTTGGTGGGAAGTGCTGCACAGCTGGTGGCTGCTGCTGACTTTCGCGCCGTTTGGGCTGACCGCTTTCTTGGCCTTTTTCTATATCGGCTACCGGGCCAAGAACAAAAAATGGCTGAAATACGGACTTATCTATTTTATTATTTTAGCAATTGCTTTTGTTCTGCCGAGCACGCCGGGCGTGTATATCGTGCTGCCTTTATGGGTCATCTCCATCATCCACGGGCTGAAAGTGCGGGCGGCTTATTTAATACAGCTTGATGTGTTTAAACAAAACGTCGAAGCAAGAGCGTTTGAAGCGGTAAGGCATGAGGCGGAGGAAAAATTCGGCGGAAAACCCGCTCAACGCATTGATCTGACAAAACAGAGATAAAAACAAATGACAAAGCCGGTATCTCGCGCTTTGTCATTTGCATGACCGGCCTATTGCTGGTATGAATGCTGCTGAAACGGTGTGTGATGCTGTGTTTGCGGGAATGAAGAAACATTAGCGTTTGCCATCGGTGCAGGCATGTGTCCGCTTACTTCCTGCTGAAGCTGATTGCACACATTCACGATTTGCTGGCATTTCTGAATGGCCGCTTCATGTCCCTGCAGCGCTTGCTGAATGGTATGAACGGCATGCTGTTCATGGTTAAGCATCTGCTGAAGCATTTGAATGTTTTGCTGTTCCTGCTGGAGCATTTGCTTGTACTGCTGACTGCTTTGCTGTGTCTGCTGAATAAGCTGCTGTGCTGTTTGGCGGCATTGCTGCAGCTGATTTCCGCTGTATTGGTTTTGATACATCATGAAGACCTCCTAAAGTGATTGATTTTACACATTTATCATGTGAAAGAATAGGAGAGGCATTCATGCAAGAAAAGAATTCAAATATTTACCTGTTATGTACAGAGCGGAATACAAGGCTCGGGATGGCCTGTCGAGCTTTGTATTCCGGCCCTTTTTCTCAGAAGCCGCCTTCTGTAGCGTGAAAAGGAATATTGAGTCTGTTTTCGACTGCGCGCAGGCGCTGATTCAAACGGTTTAAGCGGCGGGTATGGATTTCAATGGACTGGCTCAGCCGTCTGATCTGCTCATTCATACGCGTGATTTCCCGGTTTTGGCGCTGGTCTTCTTGTGAGAGGCGGGTGAGCTCTCTCGTTTGCTGGGCGTTTTGTCTTTCAAGCTGGGCGACTCTCCGTTCTAAAGCCGTCGGCTGCCGCTCTTCAGACTGAGGGGGCGCATAATAATAGCTTTCCTGCTGCTGATACGGCTCATACTCAACGGGGCTCACTTCGTATTCCTGCTGCTGAGGGAAATAGGCAGATGGGGTGTAGTACTGATATGGGTTCATTCATCATTCTCCTTATCTAGTGAAGTCTTTATACACTATGTAGTCAATTGCACAGTGCCACGGCATCCGCCTAACTTACAGGCGTAAAAAAAGCTTCAAAAGAAGGTGATCATGTTGCGGAACATACGGATTTTCATCATGACGGTTCTTGTTATCGGATGCGTCATGATAACAGGCTGCTCGCAAAAGAAAGCAGACGAACCCCCTTTTTATTACGGGACATGGGATGCGGGGCTGAAACCGGGCCCGATGGACGGGGTCAGATCTGAAACCGTTACGTTTACGAAAGACAGCGTGCTGACAAAGCAGGTCATTAAAGGCCGCGGCGAGGTTCCCATGCCCTCAGATGTTTACAAGGTGGTCTCACAAAACACGGACGGAACGATTGAGATTGAATACCTCGGACATCCGCACCCCGTCAAAAGCACGTTGAAAAGAGGAAAAAACGATACGCTCATTTGGAAGATATACGGAGAAACAAAAACAATGACAAGAATAAAAACCGGCGGGGAGGATGCACATGAGAAATAAGGCTGCCGACAGACTCGTTTTGACGGGTGTCATCGTACATATCATTCAATGGTTTTCACTGTTATGGTTATTTTTTATGCTTTTTGATCAGTTCGGGCGTTTTACCATTTATAATCCCAATGTCGTCAACGGCAGCATGCAGTCTTTTTCATTCTTTGATATGATGCGCGCTCTTCTGTTTTCCGGCACGCTGCGGAATACGCTCCTGCTGTTTCTGTTTGCGGCGATGCTCATTTACTTATGGGTGAACGCTCTGTTTATCCTGCTGGAAATCGTTTCTTATATCATGATCAGGCGGAACAGCCGTTCATTATGGGCATACTTTCCCGCAGCGATGGGAATAAAGCTTGCCCTTCTGGACATAGCGGCCGTCCCTTTCTTTGCGGCGGGGCTGATGCTCTTGAAGCAGAAAACAGATGACGGCGGCGAACAAGCTGACAAGGGGAAAAGACGGCCCCGCATCCGGAGGCAGGCCCGGTATACGAAGAGAAGGCGGAGAAACTTGTCCGTTTGATTTTTCATTGAAACGAAAAAACGATATGATGAAAGCATAAGCAGAAAAGGATACAAAGGAGATGCAGGATGTACAAGTTAATCGCAATAGATATGGACGGAACACTATTAAACGATCATCATGAAGTGACGGCTGAAGTCCGCGGGGCGCTTGATGCCGCCAAAGCGGAAGGGGTCAATATCGTCCTGTGCACGGGACGGCCGATCGGCGGCGTGCGTCGGTATTTGGAAGAGCTGAATTTACAGGAAGAAGGCGACTTTGTGATTGCCTATAACGGCGCACTCGTCCAAAATACGTATACAAACGGTGTCGTGGCCGAGCAGTCATTAGGCTTTGAAGATTTGGAGTCGCTTTACGAGCTGAGCTTACAGCTGGACACTCCGATGCATTACTTTGACACAGCCAATCTGTACACGCCGAACCGGGATATCAGTGAATACACGGTATACGAATCATACATTACGAAAGTGCCGCTTCATTTCCGCACGATCGATGAAGTGCCGAAGGATATTCTGATTCCGAAAGTCATGTTCATTGACGATCCGGACAAGCTGGAGAAAGCGATCGCTTCCATTCCGGAATCATTCAGGGAAACATACACAATGGTCAAAAGCGCGCCATTCTTCCATGAGATTCTTCATCCGAAAGTCAGTAAAGGAAACGCGGTCAAGCTGCTGGCCGAAAAACTCGGCATTGAACAGAAAGACGTCATGGCAATCGGCGATAACGGCAACGACAAGTCCATGATTCAGTGGGCCGGCTGCGGTGTGGCAATGGCCAACGCCATCCCAGAAGTAAGGGAGATTGCTGATTTTGAAACGAAATCAAATAACGAACACGGCGTGGCGCATGCGATTCAGGAGCTTGTGCTGAAAAAATAGGCACCCCATCAGAGGGTGCTTTTTTACCGCGTGTTTTGGTGATATGATAAGCGGAGAGGGGAGGCGCGACATGGATCGTGAAAAACAGCAGCTCAGCATAGAAGCGGCAAAACTATATTATCAATCAGATTACAGCCAGCAGCAGATCGCCGAACGGCTTAATCTGTCACGCCCCACCGTTTCAAGGCTGCTTCAGTACGCAAAGGAAAAAGGGTATGTTCAAATTCGCGTCATGGACCCGTTTGAGGATCTGGACGAACTCGGCGCAAAGCTGGAAGAAAAATACGGGCTGCTTGAGGCGCACGTCGTCTTTTCTCCAAGCGACGATTACCAGGCCATTACACATTACTTAAGCCGCTATGGCGCAGACTATATGCATAAAACTGTAAAGGACGGCGATATACTCGGCGTAAGCTGGGGGACGACGATGTATCAGATCGCAAGCCGCATGGAGCCGAAGCAGGTAAAGAGCGTTGAAGTTGTGCAGCTGAAAGGCGGCATCAGTCATTCCAATGTCAATACGTATTCGTCAGAAACGATTCAGCTGTTCGCCGAAGCATTTCAGACCATGCCGAGGTATTTGCCGCTGCCGGTTATATTTGACAGCGCTGATGTGAAGCAGATGGTCGAGCGGGACAGGCATATTAAGCGGATCATTGAAATGGGCAGACAAGCCAATATCGCCCTGTTTACGGTCGGAACCGTCCGGGATGAGGCGCTGCTTTTCAGACTCGGCTATTTCCGGGAAGAAGAGAAACAATTGCTGAAAGCACGCGGAGTCGGCGATATTTGTTCGCGCTTTTTTGACGAGGAAGGCAGGATTTGCAGCAGCAGCATTAACGGCAGGACGATCGGAGTCGAGCTCAGCGACTTGAAAATGAAAGAGCGTTCGATTCTGGTGGCGGGCGGCAGCAGAAAATGCAAGGCCATTCACGGTGCCCTGAAAGGAAAGTACGCCAACGTTTTGATTACCGATCAGCATACGGCCAAAAAACTCATTCAAGAATTGTGACAATTCATGAACATAATTTCAATTACCAATTTACATATGTTCAAAATTCGGTTATTCTAAACGTATCCTAGGAAAAAGGAAGTGCATACAATGTCAATTGCAAGTCAAATAGACCATACTGCTTTGAAACCGCATACACAAAAAGCGGATATTTTACAACTGATAAAAGAAGCAAAAGAATATAAATTCGCTTCCGTTTGTGTGAACCCGACTTGGGTCAAACTCGCAGCGGAGGAACTGAAAGGCACGGGAGTTGACGTTTGCACCGTTATCGGATTTCCTCTCGGCGCAACGACATCGGAAACAAAAGCATTTGAAACGAAGGATGCCATCTCAAAAGGAGCCACTGAGGTTGACATGGTCATCAATATCGGCGCATTAAAAGACGGCGATGATGAAGCGGTTGAAGCTGATATCCGCGCGGTAGTTGAAGCAGCTGATAAAAAAGCGCTCGTCAAAGTGATCATCGAAACATGCCTTTTGACAGATGAAGAAAAAGAGCGCGCGTGCCGCTTGGCGGTATCTGCAGGCGCCGATTTCGTCAAAACGTCTACCGGTTTTTCTACAGGCGGGGCAACGGCTGAAGATATCGCTCTTATGAGAAAAACAGTCGGACCGGACATCGGGGTCAAAGCATCAGGCGGCATCAGAACAAAAGCTGATGTTGACAGCATGATCGCTGCGGGCGCGAGCCGGATCGGCGCAAGTGCGGGCGTCTCTATCGTGAGCGGCGGAGACAGCGGCAGCAGCGACTATTAATCAGCATTGCGGAAGCCGAAAGCTTCCGCCATCCTCTTTCTTTGTTGATGCATAAAAAATTGTAAGCGAATACAAATAAAAGGAGAACACATATGAAGTATCTCATCGGAATTATCGGAATCATTGTGTTTTTAGGTCTTGCCTGGCTTGCCAGCAACGGCAAAAAAAGAATCAGAATCCGGCCGATCGCCGTCATGCTCGTGCTGCAGCTGATTCTCGGTTATATTCTCCTCAACACCGGTATCGGGAATTTTCTTGTCGGCGGTTTTGCAAAAGGATTTAACTACTTGCTGGAATATGCATCAGAAGGGATTAACTTTGTATTCGGCGGGCTTGTGAATGCGAAACAGACGACGTTCTTCATGAGCGTGCTTCTGCCGATCGTCTTTATATCCGCTTTAATCGGAATTCTGCAGCATTGGAAGGTCCTTCCCTTCATCACGAAGTATATCGGGCTTGCGTTAAGCAAGGTGAACGGAATGGGGAAAATCGAATCTTATAACGCTGTCGCATCCGCGATTTTAGGGCAATCAGAAGTCTTTATCAGTTTGAAAAAACAGCTCGGTTATCTTACTGAACAGCGCTTATACACGCTTTGCGCGTCCGCAATGTCGACGGTCTCAATGTCGATCGTCGGTTCTTACATGATGATGCTGAAGCCTGAATACGTCGTGACGGCGCTTGTGCTGAACTTATTCGGCGGATTTATCATCGCTTCTATCATCAACCCGTACACCGTCAGCAAAGAAGAGGATTTGATCGTCGTTCCTGAAGAAGAAAAGCAATCCTTTTTTGAAGTGCTCGGTGAGTATATAATGGATGGATTCAGAGTCGCCGTTGTCGTAGCGGCGATGCTGATCGGATTTGTCGCACTCATTGCCCTGGTCAACGGTGTTTTTAACGCGGTCTTCGGCATTACATTCCAGGCGCTGCTCGGATATGTATTCGCGCCGTTTGCGTTTTTAACCGGTATTCCGTGGAATGAAGCGGTGAGCGCCGGAAGCATTATGGCGACGAAAATGGTATCGAATGAATTTGTGGCGATGCAGACGCTCTCATCCGGCGATTTCCATTTCAGCGCGCATACACAGGCAGTGGTATCTGTATTCCTTGTCTCATTCGCGAATTTCTCCTCTATCGGGATCATTACCGGTGCGGTGAAAGGGCTGCATGAAAAACAAGGAAACGTCGTCGCGCGGTTCGGGCTGAAGCTGCTGTACGGCGCAACGCTCGTCAGCTTCCTGACAGCGGCGATCGTCGGATTGATTCACTGAACATAAATGAAGGACAGGTGATAGATCATGAGAATGGTAGATCTTATTGTAAAAAAACAAAATGGAAAAGAACTGACAACAGAAGAAATTCAATTTTTCGTAAAAGGATATACAAACGGAAGCATCCCTGATTACCAGGCAAGCGCGCTGGCTATGGCGATTTACTTTCAGGATATGACGGATCGGGAGCGCGCCGATCTGACAATGGCGATGGTCAATTCAGGGGAAACGATTGATCTCTCCGCCATTGAAGGCATTAAGGTCGACAAGCACTCTACGGGCGGGGTCGGCGACACGACAACTCTCGTACTCGCTCCGCTCGTCGCGGCGCTCGGCGTTCCCGTCGCTAAAATGTCCGGCCGCGGCCTTGGGCATACGGGGGGAACCATTGATAAGCTGGAAGCGATCGAAGGCTTCCATGTGGAATTGTCAAAAGATGAATTCATCAAGCTTGTGAACCGCGACAAGGTAGCCGTTATCGGACAAAGCGGGAACTTGACGCCTGCCGATAAAAAGCTGTATGCGTTGCGTGATGTAACGGGTACGGTGAATTCCATCCCGCTGATCGCAAGCTCAATTATGAGTAAAAAAATCGCCGCCGGAGCAGATGCCATCGTGCTTGACGTCAAAACGGGAGCCGGCGCGTTTATGAAAACGGATGAAGACGCCGTGAACCTCGCCAAAGCAATGGTCCGCATCGGAAACAACGTCGGCCGCCAGACGATGGCCGTGATTTCTGACATGTCGCAGCCGCTCGGTTTTGCGATCGGGAATGCCCTGGAAGTACAAGAAGCCATTGATACGTTAAGAGGGGAAGGCCCTGAAGACTTAAACGAACTCGTCCTCACGCTCGGCAGCCAAATGGTCGTATTGGCGAAAAAAGCTGAGACATTGGAAGAAGCAAGAACGAAGCTTCAGGAAGTCATGAAAAACGGCAAAGCGCTTGAAAAGTTCAAAGAGTTCCTGAGCAATCAGGGAGGAGACGCTTCCGTCGTTGACGAACCGTCCAAACTTCCGCAGGCGGCGTACAAAATTGACGTTCCGGCAAAAGAAGCGGGTGTCGTTTCAGAAATCGTCGCTGACGAAATCGGCGTCGCAGCGATGCTGTTAGGCGCGGGACGTGCGACAAAAGAGGACGAAATCGACCTTGCCGTCGGCATTATGCTCCGCAAAAAAGTCGGTGACACAGTCGAAAAGGGCGAGCCGCTCGTCACCCTTTACGCCAACCGCGAAAACGTTGACGACGTGACTGCCAAAGTCTATGACAACATCCGCATCTCAGAAAAAGCGGCAGCGCCGAAACTGATTCATACGCTGATTACGGAATAACAGAAGAAAGGCACATACCTCATCAGTATGCGCCTTTTTTTTATGGCATGGTTTTATCCAAATGAATCACGGACGGATTGTTTCGGCTGTTTCTTTCTCAAAAAACGAATGAGATAGCACAGGATCATACAAGGAACTCCGCAGAAGAGGGCGATTCTTTGATTGGGATCAAATGCAAGGCCTACGCATGAAGCGAAACATAAGATCACAGCGGCGATCGGAACGAGAGGGTATAACGGCGTGCGGAAGGTCAGATCCGCGACGCGTCCGCCGTTTTTCACATAATGTTTTCGAAATAACAGCTGAGACAGGGCGATGCTCATCCACACCACGACGCCGGCAAATCCGGCTATTGCCACGAGCACCACGTAGACCGTGCCCGGGGCGGCGATGCTTGAGATCAAGGATATGCAGGAAACGGCCATGCTGGCGAGCAGGGCATTCAGCGGAATGCCTTTCGGCGTGACTTTTTTGAACCGGGCGCTGATCATGTTTTCATTCACAAGAGACCACAGCATCCGGGTGGAAGCATACAGTCCGGAGTTGGCGACCGAAAGCAAAGCCGTTAAAATCACGAAGTTCATGATATCTGCGGCGTATGGAATTCCGATTTGGGAAAAGACCGCGACAAACGGACTTTCAATCACACCGGCTTCCTTCCAGGAGATCAGTCCGGACAGCACAAAAATGGCGCCGATAAAAAAGATGACCGTTCTCCAGGCGACATTTCGGATCGAACGCGGAATATCTTTTGCCGGATTGGCGGTTTCACCCGCTGTAATTCCGATCAGCTCCGTCCCTGAAAAGGCGAAGCTTACGGAAATCATTGCGATGAAAACCGCAAGAAAGCCGTTCGGAAACAGTCCGCCGTGTGAGGTGAAATTCGACAGCATCGGAGCTTCATCCGAACCGTGCAATGAAATCAAACCGAACATCGCGGCGCCGCCTAAGATGATAAATAAAAGGATGGTGACGATTTTGACGCTGGAAAACCAAAACTCCGTTTCTGCAAACAATTTAACGGAGAATGCATTGGCCGCAAAAAGGAGAGCCGCGAAAATCGCGCTCCACATCCAGACGCTGCTGTGGGGAAACCAGCGCTGCATGAGGATACCGGAAGCTGTAAACTCCGATCCTACCGTCACCACCCAATTCACCCAATACATGATACCGACCATAAAACCCGTGGACGGCCCGATAAACGTTGTCGCATACGTTTGAAATGAACCGGTCACAGGCATGGCTACTGACAATTCTCCGAGACACTGCATGACAAGATACATCATCAAGCCGCCGATCAGGTAAGCGGCGATCGTCCCGCCCGGCCCGGCCTGGCTCAATGTATACCCTGTGCTCAGAAACAGCCCCGTGCCGATGACCCCTCCCAATGAAATCATAAATAAGTGCCTGCTTTTCATCGTGCGCTTTAGTTGATTGCCGCCTTGATCAACATCCATCGTGATCTCCCCCTTTTTGCGTGGCATGAATCTTCCGGCAGCCGAGAGCACGCGTGCCGGGTTTGACTTTAACGTGACAATTTAAATCCCTTCAATGCATGTAAAATGACGTGTGCGGCTGCCCGGCTTGTCATATCGCGAAAATCAAGTGTCGGATCAACCTCAACGATCTCAATACCCGAGATGTCAGCCTCCTGGGCTAAAAACCGGACCGCCTGAAGCAGTTCCTCGGTATACAGGCCTCCGGGGCCGATCGCAGGACAGCCGGGCGCATGAGCTTGATCCAGCACATCCATATCAACCGAAATAAAAATGGCGTCGGCTTTTTTTTGAACGGCCGGCAAGACCTCTTGTACCGTTCGGAGGAGCCCTTTCTCCCGGATCATTTCCATTGTATGCACATCTGCCTGCCGTTCTTTTACATATTGTTCATATGCCAAGCTGTTGCTGAACTCCCTGATTCCAAGCTGAATCAGGTTTTGTCCGCTTATGATGTTTTCATCTAACAGACGGCGGAACGGCGTGCCGTTTGTCGGCCCTCCGTCTTCTGTGTTGCGGACGTCGTGGTGGGCGTCGAATTGAAAGACGGCAGTTGTTCCTTTCGTTTCCGCAATGGCTTTAATGGTGGAATAACTGATGGAGTTGTCGCCGCCGAGAATGACGGGCACCCAGTCAGGCTGGTCCGTCAGAATGTCATAAATGGTCCGATAAATGTGTTCGTGAGATTTGACGACATCCGTGACGTGAATCTGAATATCGCCGATATCGTACAGATGGTCAATGACATGCTTCCGCAGCTCCGCGGAATATGCGGAAATGCCGCCGAGCGCCCGGCGGATCGCACCGGGTGCAAAGCAGGCGCCGGAATGGCTGATTGACGACTTAGAAAGCGGAACGCCGATCAAAGCAGCCCCTTTGATCGTTTGTCCCGCCCACGCTTCCGTCACATCGCCGATCCTTGTCACATGGCGGTCGTTGAAGAGGGAGCCGGCTTTTTGCAGAAACGGATACTTAGCCAAGAGCGGCTCCCTCCCTTGAAACGACCGTCTTTCCGTTCTTGATGACACGGCGGACATGATTGACGCCGTAATGATACGGGATATACATGTAATTCGGCGCTTCCCAAATGACAATGTCAGCCGCCCGTCCGGCTTTGATTTGTCCGGCCTCTTCGCCTTTTCCGATGGCATACGCGGCATTAACGGTGACAGCGTGCCAGATTTCTTCTGCGGTCATTTTTAAATGAAGCGCGGCAATCGACATAATGAGCTGGAGATTTTCCGTCGGTGAGCTGCCCGGGTTGAAGTCAGTCGCCAAACTGACCCGTACACCCGCATCAATCATCTCCCGGGCTCTCGCATAAGTGTGTTTGCCGAGATAGAAAGTCGTGCCCGGCAGCAGGACGGCGATCGTTCCGGACTCCGCTAGCTTTTCGATGCCTGCATCAGATGCCCCCACCAAATGATCGGCAGAAACAGCATGCAGCTCTGCCGCCAATTCCGCGCCGCCGAGCGGGTCAATCTCATCAGCATGAATTTTCAAGCCGAAACCAGCTTCAGCCGCCTTTTTCAGGTAGTCCCGTGACTGGCTGACGGTAAAGACGCCTGTTTCTGTGAAAATATCGGCAAATTGCGCAAGGCCTTTTTCTTTTATGTCAGGCAAAAGCTGCAGCATGCGATTCAGAAATTCGTCAGGGCTGTTCCGGTACTCAGGCGGAATGGCGTGTGCTCCCATAAAGGTCGTGACGAGGTCGACCGGCTGGCGCTCACCCAGTTTTTTCGCCGCGGTCAGCTGTTTCAGCTCCGTGTCTTTGTCGAGTCCGTACCCGCTTTTTACTTCCGCGGTTGTGATGCCGTATGACAGCATGCGTCCGAGGTGAAAAAGCCCTTTTTCAATCAGTTCTTCTTCGGAGGCGGCTTTCGTGTCTTTGACCGTTGACAAAATACCGCCGCCTTGCGCCAGAATATCCAAATAAGACATGCCCTGAATTTTTAAATTCAGTTCTTTTTCGCGGGACCCTCCGAATACAAGATGGGTATGGGGATCGACGAGGCCGGGGGTGACGAGCCGTCCCCCGCAGTCGATAATGTCTCTTGCCTCGTATCCTTTCTCCGCTCCTTGATGTCCGGCAAAAACAATGCGCCCGTCGTGAACGCCGATGACGGCATTTTCCGTGACATGAAGATCCTGCATGCTCCCGCCGGATCGGGGGCCGCCGGATTCCATCGTCAGCAGCTGGCCGATGTTGGTGAGTATGGTATCTATTTGTTTCGGCATGTTACCGCTCCTTTTTCATCGGTATCATAATGTCTTGTTCCTCGGCGACTTGAACCGCTTTTTCATAACCTGCGTCCGCATGGCGGATGATGCCCATACCCGGATCGCTTGTCAGAACGCGGGAAAGCCGTTGTTCCGCAAGGATGCTGCCGTCAGCGACCGCGACCATTCCCGCGTGAAGGGAATACCCCATGCCGACGCCCCCGCCGTGGTGAAAAGAAACCCAGCTTGCGCCTGAGGCCGTGTTGATCAGCGCGTTCAGCACCGCCCAATCGCCGACCGCGTCGCTTCCGTCTTTCATCGCTTCTGTTTCCCGATTCGGAGAGGCGACAGATCCGCAGTCTAAATGGTCTCTTCCGATGACAATCGGGGCTTTCAGCTCGCCGTTTCTGACCAATTCATTGATGGCGAGCCCCATCTTTTCCCGTTCACCGTAGCCGAGCCAGCAAATACGGGACGGCAAGCCTTGGAATGTGACTTTTTTCTGTGCCATGTCAATCCAGCGGTGAAGGGCTTGATTTTCGGGAAACAGCTCTTTTAATAAAGCGTCAGTGCGGTATATATCTTCAGGGTCTCCCGATAACGCGGCCCAGCGGAACGGCCCTTTTCCTTCACAAAATAAAGGCCGGATGTAGGCGGGAACGAATCCCGGAAAATCAAAAGCATCGGCGAGACCCTCATCTTTGGCAGCCTGGCGGATATTGTTGCCGTAATCAAAGACGACGGCACCTTTTTTCTTGAAGGCGAGCATGGCTTCCACATGCTTTTTCATACTCTGCTTGGAAAGCCTTACGTATAATTCAGGCTGATCCCGGCGCAGGCGGTCGGCCTCTTCAAGTGAGTATCCTGCCGGAATATAGCCGATCAGCGGGTCGTGAGCGGAAGTCTGATCGGTCACGATGTCAATATGGACGCCGCGGTTCAAAAGCTCATGATGCACCTCAGCCGCATTGCCGAGAAGGCCGATCGATAAAGGCTCTCCGGCTTGTCTGGCTGCTTCGGCCCAGCGCAGCGCTTCGTCAATTGATGCTGTTTTACGGTCGCAATAGTTTGTTTCAATGCGTTTATCAATCCGTGTTTCATCCGCTTCAACGGCGATGACGACGCCATCATTCATCGTGACGGACAGCGGCTGGGCGCCTCCCATTCCGCCAAGTCCGGCCGTCAGCGTAAGGGTTCCTTTCAGACTGCCGCCGAAATGCTGTCTCGCAAGCTCCGCAAAGGTTTCATAGGTGCCCTGCAAAATACCTTGTGAGCCGATATAAATCCAGCTGCCGGCCGTCATCTGCCCGTACATCATCAGCCCTTTTTTCTCAAGGTCATGGAAATGCTCCCAATCCGCCCATTTCGGCACGAGAACCGAATTAGCCAGCAGGACGCGGGGCGCGCGGCTGTGCGTGCGGAACAGTCCGACCGGTTTTCCGGATTGGATCAGCAGTGTTTCATCATCTTTTAACATTTTGAGGGAACGCTCAATCGCGTGAAAAGCATCCCAGTTTCGTGCGGCCTTGCCTATGCCGCCGTATACGATCAGATCCTCCGGTTTTTCGGCAACCTCCGGGTCAAGGTTGTTTCGGAGCATGCGGAGCACGGCTTCTTGCTCCCATCCTAAGCATTCAAGTTCGGTGCCGCGGCCGGCGCGGATTGATTTCTTTACATCAGTCATCTTGTAAGTCCCCCTTCATTGGTCATCAGTTTTTGGTGATGCTCATTCGGCAGAAAAGACTCCTTCTTCAGCCAGTCACTCAGATGCTCGATGTCATAAGAAAACACGCGGTCTTCTTGTATGGACGGCACGATGTTTCTCATTTCGTGATAGAGCTGTTTTGTGTACGAGGCGCAATGTTCCGCACCCCGGTACTCCACGGCCTGCAGCGCGCAAATAGCTTCAACGGCAAGCACCCGTCTCGTATTCGCAATGATCTGGTAGGCGTGCCTTGAGGCGATGGTTCCCATGCTGACGTGATCCTCCTGGTTTGCCGATGAAGGAATGGAATCGACACTGGCGGGATGGGCCAGGGTTTTATTTTCTGACACGAGGGAGGCCGCCGCATATTGCATGATCATCGCTCCGGATTGTAAGCCGGGCTGCGGGCTCAGAAAGGGCGGCAGGTCATTCAGCTGCGGATTCACAAGCCGTTCGATCCGGCGTTCAGAAATATTCGCAAGCTCGGCCGCCGCCACTTTGAGAAAATCCATGGCAAAGGCGATCGGCTGTCCGTGAAAGTTTCCGCCTGAGATGATTTTGGCGCCGTCTTCGAAAATGAGCGGGTTATCTGTCGCGGCATTCATCTCAATTTCTAATTTTTCTTTTACATACGCTAATGTCTGCCATGATGCGCCGTGGACTTGAGGAATACAGCGGATCGAATAGGCGTCCTGGACACGCAGCTCCCCTTGGACGGTCGTCAGCTTGCTGTCTGACAAGTAATAGCGGATTCGCTCTGCGACATCCATCTGTTCCTGATAACCGCGGGCGGCATGAATGTCCTCGTCAAACGCATCGATAATACCCTGAAGGCCTTCGATCGTTAAGCTCGCGATCCGTTCCGACTGATAGGCCAGCTTTTCGGCTTCGAGGTAAGCGATCAGCCCCATCGCGGTCATGGCCTGCGTTCCGTTGATCAGCGCGAGTCCTTCCTTAGAGGTCAGGACGGCCGGCTGAAGGTTTGTCTGTTCTAAAGCATGAGCTGTCGGCATCCGGGCCCCTTCGTAAAAGACTTCGCCTTGACCGATAAGCGCCAGTGCGAGATGAGAAAGCGGCGCCAAATCCCCGCTCGCCCCCAGTGACCCTTGCTGCGGGATGACCGGGTGAATGCGATGATTGAGATACGCGAGCAGTTGATCAATCAGCTCAGTCCGCACGCCGGAAAAGCCTTTCAGCAGGGCATTGGCGCGCAAAAGCAGCATGGCCCGCGATACAGATTCCGGAAACGGATCACCGACGCCGCACGCGTGAGAAAGAATCAGATTCAGCTGCAGATCCGCGGCGTCTTCTTTTTGAATCAGCACATCGCTGAACTTGCCGAACCCCGTCGTAATCCCGTAAATGGTCTTCTCTTCTTGAACGATCCGTTCAACCGCCGCCCTGCTTTTTTTCACACGTTCCATGCTTTCGGCAGATGCCTGAACCTCTTCAAAATCAAACAGCACACGCTGGGCATCTGCGGTTGTCAGTGAGGAACCGTCTAACGTTACCATCATTTCAACCCCTTTTTCTTTACTTTGGTAAAGCGCCCATACAAAAAGGAGCTATGCCATGAAAATGATGTTTCATGCATAGCCCCCTATCATCTGAAATCTATGGGCTGATTCATATGTGATTAATTCCGACTCCGAATGTTTCGTGCTCAAGCCCCTTAATCGGAGCTCCGATCGTACCGTAAAGGGAAACGGCGATCCAATCGCCTTCCGCCTCGCTTTCATACGGATTTCCCCGCAAGACGGCAAACTTCAGGCCCACGGTACGAAGCAGCGAGCCAAGCAGCATTTCGCCCCGCGTCACTCCGTGCAAAGCTTCCATTGTGGCATGATACAGCGCATGTGATTCGCGATAACCCTCAGATTGAATGACGCCGCTCTTTTTGGAAGCGGTTTCAATTGCAGCTACCACCTTATGCGCATCCATTGAACCCACCCTGCCGAGACAGACTTTCCAGCCGTCCCGTTCCAGCCGGCTGATCTGCTGGTTTTCTTCAGTCTCATGAAGCAGAAGAAGGACGGACAATCGCCCGATGCGGCGGTCTTTGTGTAAGGTCATATATGCTTCACTCAATTCTTAAATATTCTGATAACTAGTAACTGTTTTTTATATTAAGTGTTTGCGAATCAGAAGTCAAAACTTTTTTTCCAGTCTTTCACAAATCAGATTGCTATTGTATTAAAGCGGTACATCGGGAAGCCGGCGCTGTTGATCACATATTTCCGCCATCCGCATCATAAAATGGAGCGTTGTCTTGAAAGCGTTTTAAGAAAAGAAGAGAGCGAGGAGATTTCAGAAAATGAAAACCAGTTTCTTTCGTGTGTGCTTGGTCTCAGCAGCGGTCATCGGGTTCACTCTGCCGCAGGCAAAAGCCCAGCATCCCGTTTTTTCAGAGGTCAGCGTGCATGATCCGTCCGTCATCAAAATAGGCGATACATACTATGTATTCGGCTCGCATTTGGCTTCCGCCAAGTCGAAAAACCTGATGCAGTGGCAGCAACTGTCTTCAAGCGTCAATCCCAATAATCCCCTGATCCCGAACGTCTACTCCGAATTAAAAGAGACATTCGACTGGGCCCAGTCTGATACGCTGTGGGCGCCGGATGTGGCTCAGCTGGCTGACGGGAAATATTACATGTACTATAACGCCTGTAAAGGAGACTCGCCGCGATCCGCTCTCGGTGTCGCCGTGAGTGACAAAATCGAAGGACCCTACAAAAACAAAGGCATCTTTTTGAAATCAGGCATGGAAGGAAAAAGCGAAGACGGCACGACGTATCATGCAAACGTTCACCCGAACGTCGTAGATCCGCAAACGTTTTTTGACCATAAAGGCAAGCTCTGGATGGTGTACGGCTCTTACTCCGGGGGGATTTTTATACTGGAAATGAATCCGAAAACCGGTTTCCCGCTCCCGAACCAAGGCTACGGAAAAAAACTGCTCGGCGGAAATCACAGCAGAATCGAAGGCCCGTACATCAGCTACAATCCGGAAACGAAATATTACTATCTGTATCTGTCATTCGGCGGACTTGACACAGCCGGCGGCTACAATATGCGTGTGGCGCGCTCTAAAAATCCGGACGGTCCGTACTATGACGCCGCAGGCCATAACATGCTTGACGCCAAAGGAAAAGACGGCAGTTTCTTCGATGACAAAGCAATTGAACCGTACGGGGTTAAACTCATGGGCGGCTACAGCTTCGCCTCACAATCTGAAAAAGGCACGGGCTACGTTTCACCGGGACACAACTCCGTGTTTTACGACGGGAAAACGAAACGATCATACCTCATTTTCCACACCCGTTTCCCGAACAGAGGCGAAGAGCACGAAGTCAGAGTGCATCGGCTGTACATGACCAAAGACGGATGGCCCGTTGCAGCGCCGTACCGCTATGCGGGAGAACCGGATACACACATATCGGCAGCCGCCGCATCCGGAGCCTACAAACTCATCCAGCACGGAAAAGACATTACAGCTACGATCAAAACCCCAAAAACCATCCGGCTTAACAACGACGGCACCATTTCCGGGGAAATGACCGGAACCTGGACAATAACCGACAGCAGCAAAGCCCGAATCAACCTGAACGGCACAAATTATGACGGCGTCTTCCTGAAAGAATGGGACTCAGCGAGGGAGAAGGAAGTTGTGACGTTTAGTGTGCTGAGCGGTGATGGGGAGGCTGTTTGGGGAGTGGAAGTTAATTTATAAATTCAGAGGATACCGCTCAAAGGTATCCTCATTTTTTAATGCTTTTATTGATATGTGATATGTAAGTAATAGTGGAAAATTTATGTTTTTGTCCGATATATATAGGAGCCCGATTCAAATAGAGTTACTGTTCTAAGGATATTAAATTAAATAGGGAGAGAATAACATGATAGTTGGACTGATGTTACGTAATTACAAATGCTATAAAAATATAAATTACATATCATTACTAAAAGATATACGCCATCCTTATACAATCTTAACAGGAGATAACGGGGTAGGGAAAAGTGCAATCTTAGAAGCTTTAGATTCCTTGTTTAATGGCAGAGGTTGGAATGTTAATAATTCTATATCTGAGAAAGATGATACAAGAACACCTTTTATTTGTCCTTTATTCTTAATAAAAAAAACTAAGGTAAAGTTAAAGGAAGAAAACAAAAATATTTTAGAGTATATTAGTGATTACTTTTGGGATGTAAATTGGTCCAAAAATCAGGATGCATTCAACATTATCTCCAATGATATAGAGGAATATAGAGATTACCAGAATGATTATTATTTGATATTTATTGGAGAGAAACTAAATAGTAAAGATGCTTTGTTAACAACAACTTATAACGAAGAGATACAAAAAAATTTAATGAAGGAATTTGGGTTAGAGCAAAATAAAATAAGAAAAAGTTTGAGTTCTTTAAAAAAGTATATATTTGAGATGTATTCTTATATATATTCCTGTGGAACAACCTGTAAGTGAATTGTTAAAGCTTGAAACTAGAGAGATGCAAGCTCTTTTAGACAAGGATATATTAGATTTTATCGAAAATATAATTGAAAAAAACGATATTGTTAATAATATAAATGATAAACTCGAAGATTTTATGAATGAAGTGAATGTTAATTTAGAAAAACTAGGAATGAATTATGTTTACGATTATAAATCAAAAGCGAAATATAGGTTGACAAGTAAGGATATTAAAGAGCAAATTCTTTTTGCCTACTTTAATTTAAGAGCTTTAAAAGTGGAAAATAAAACACTTGATAAGCTAAGTTCGGGAGAACAAAGACAAGCATTAATAAATACAGCATATGCATTTTTGAAAAATTCCAATAACTCTTCTAACGAAAGAGGTAAAGAAATAATACTAGCTATTGATGAGCCAGAGGTATCTTTACACGTTTCAAAAAGTTTTGAACAATTTCTAAAGTTAGAGGAAATTCTAGATAACAGTTCAGCCCAGCTCTTAGTTACTACACATTGGTACGGATTCATACCATTATCTTCAAAAGGAGAATTGAAGTATCTTTTGAAAGAAAAAGATAATATATCAATTACCTCCAATGATCTAGGCGAAATACTTAGTGATTCTAGAAATATACCAGATATTATCGAACTAAAAAGCATGTTCGATTTAGCAATAAGTCTTATTTCATTCATGAGGGAAAATCCTAGTGTCAATTGGATTTTTACTGAAGGCAAATCTGATGAAATTTATTTGAAATATATTTTGAAAGATGAAAATGATATTAGAATTATTTCTCTTGGTGGGCGAGATAAAGTATTAAAGTTATATAATATAATTTATAGCACCATTTCAGACAGAAAAGAGAAAAATGAAATAAAAAACAAACTGCTTTTTTTGGTGGATACCGACTTGGAATTTAAGCTCCCTGAAACTCCAAAATCATATGGTAGAAACGTAGATGATATTGTATATCTCCGTAGATTATTAGTCACTGAAAACTTCAGGTGTTAAGTTATTAGATTTTAAAAAAGGCAGTGAATTAAGAAAAACTGACATTGAAGATTGTTTGATACCCAAGGTTTTAATTAACACGTTAGAAGAAATTTTTAAGGATAATACGAGGTTTATTGAAATTCATAAAAAGTTAACAGAGGAGAGTAGGATAGATTATTCATCAACTCATACTAATTTTAGAGATCAAGAGGTATCTTTTATAGATTTTGGTGCAAAGGATGACTTTAATTATTTTAAAGACCTAATATTCAAAAATAAGGATAAAGATATAAAAGTCAAGATAGCACATAAATACTGTGAATTAGTTGAACGCGAACCGATAACTGATCATTATTTGAAAAGAGAAATTATGAATTTGTTTGTTTAAAATGATGAATACCTAAGACATTACCGTTTTTATTTAACTAGAAAAATAAATTTATTCAAAAAAAGAAAGACTGAAAAAGGCGAATAGAGCGGGTCTATGGTAAATTACTTGAATGTAAGCATAGATAATCAGTATAAAAAACTCAAAAGGGTTCCTTTTGAGTTTTTCCTATCAGTATCAATCATAATATATAATTTTAAATGTAAGCGTTGACACCCCATAAATCCAGTGCTAAAGTATACATATCAACCCAATATCATTCACATAGGATTGTTACTGCAAACCGCAGGCAAAACCTAAATTGCGTCAGACAGGGGAAGACCCCCGTGTTCTGTGCAGTTTAGGTTTTTTTTATACCTTTTTTTCGGAGGTGATGCTGATTTCATAACAAAAAAGCCGGAGAAAGGCGGCCACCTTTCGTCCGGCAGTTCCCCCATTTTTAAGGAGGTATACTCATGGACTATCATAAAATATCAAAAGAGATTTTACAACTTGTCGGCGGGGAGGAGAATGTTCAGAGTGTCATCCATTGCATGACGCGGCTTCGTTTTAATCTGTATGACAATGCGAAAGCAGATCGGAGCGGGCTGGAACAGACGGAAGGCGTGATGGGGACAAATATCAGCGGCGGGCAGTTTCAGATCATTGTCGGCAATCATGTGCCGAAGGTGTATCAGGCTTTGATGGAGAGCAGCGGGCTCAGTGATGAAAGCGCAAACAAAACATCGAAACAGAAGAAAAATGTGCTGAGTGCTGTATTTGATGTGATTTCCGGCGTGTTTACGCCGATTTTGCCGGCCATTGCCGGAGCCGGCATGATAAAAGGGCTTGTCACGCTAGCGGTGACATTCGGCTGGATGTCGGAGAAGAGCCAGACTCACAGCATTCTCACGGCTGTCGGTGACGGTGCGTTTTATTTTCTGCCGCTTTTGCTTGCGGTAAGCGCGGCGAGAAAATTCAGATGTAATCCGTACGTGGCGGCCGCTGTGGCGGGTGCGATCCTGCATCCGGATTTGACGGCCCTGCTTGGGGCAGGGAAAAGTATCTCCTTTATCGGTCTTCCTGTAACCGCTGCCACGTATTCATCGACAGTTATCCCGATTTTGCTGGCGATCTGGCTGATGTCCTATGTGGAGAAGGGAATCGACCGAATCACTCCTTCCTCTTTGAAATTGATTGCCGTTCCGATGCTTACGCTTGTGATCGTCGTGCCTGTCACCCTGATCACAGTCGGCCCGCTCGGCGCGATTCTCGGAAATTATCTGTCTGTCGGCGTCAATGATTTGTTCAATCATGCGGGCATTGCCGCGATGATTCTGCTGGCCGGCACGTTTTCGCTCATCATTATGACGGGGATGCATTATGCGCTTGTGCCGATCATGATCAATAACATTGCGCAAAACGGACATGATTACATTCTGCCTGCGATGTTTTTGGCGAACATGGGGCAGGCCGGCGCGTCATTTGCGGTTTTCTTGAAATCAAAAAACAAAACCTTCAAATCACTCGCGTTTACGACGAGCATTACGGCATTGATGGGCATAACCGAACCTGCCATGTACGGCGTCAACATGAGATTGAAAAAACCGTTCGCGGCTGCATTAATCGGCGGCGCGGCAGGCGGCGCTTTTTACGGTGTAACGGGTGTCGCTTCTTACATTGTGGGCGGAAACGCCGGTCTGCCGAGCATTCCGGTCTTTATCGGGCCGACGTTTCTTTACGCGCTGATCGGGCTTTTTATCTCGTTTGCGGCGGGTATGGCGGCGGCACTTCTGATCGGGTTTGAGGATGTACAGTCTGAACGGGACAAAGCATCTGAAACGCCGGGTGTGACGGCAGGCGGAGAAATCATTCACAGCCCGATTAAAGGCGAAGTGAAAGCATTAAGCGAAGTGAACGACAGCGTCTTTTCCGGTGGAATGATGGGAAAAGGTTTTGCGATTCTGCCTGAAGAGGGTGCGGCGGTTTCTCCCGTAGAAGGCAGGGTGACAGCCGTATTTAAAACAAAGCACGCCATCGGCATTACGAGCGCCCGGGGAGCCGAAATTCTCATTCATATCGGGCTTGATACGGTACGGCTAGATGGCAGGCATTTTGAAATACACGTCAAAGAAGGCGATGCCGTCGCGCCGGGAGATCTGCTGATTACTTTTGATATCGAAGAGATAAAGGCTGCCGGTTTTGACGTGATCACGCCGGTCATCATTACGAATACGGATCAATATTCATTTACAGACGTGAAAAAAAGCGGAATGGTCAAACCGAACGAAGCGCTTCTGGCGTTATCCTGAAAAAGAGGTGGAGAAAACATGAAGAGATTTCCGGAAGGTTTTTTATGGGGCGGCGCAACGGCTGCCAATCAGATTGAAGGAGCTTATAAAGAAGGGGGCAAAGGACTTTCTACGGCGGATGTCTCCCCGGACGGCATTATGTCTCCGTTTCATGAGACGGATGATGCGCTGAATCTGTATCACGACGCGATTGATTTTTATCACCGCTATCAAGAGGATATCGCCCTGTTTGCAGAGATGGGCTTTAAAGCGTTCCGCACCTCCATTGCGTGGACGAGAATTTTTCCGAACGGCGATGAAACAGAACCGAACGAAGAAGGGCTGCAATTTTACGACCGTCTTTTTGACGAATTGAGAAAACATCAGATCGAACCGGTCGTCACGATTTCTCACTATGAGATGCCGCTCGGTCTTGTGAAAAACTATGGCGGCTGGAGAAACCGCCGGACGGTCGATTTCTATGAGCGGTACGCCCGGACGGTTTTCACCCGTTATAAAGACAAGGTGAAATATTGGATGACCTTCAATGAAATCAACGTTGTTCTTCATGCTCCGTTTACAGGCGGCGGTCTTATATTCCGGGAAGGCGAAAATAAACAAAACACGATGTACCAAGCGGCCCATCATCAATTTGTGGCGAGCGCGCTGGCGGTAAAAGCCGGCCACGAGATCATCCCGGATTCCCAGATCGGCTGCATGATCGCCGCGACGACGACGTATCCGATGACGCCGAAGCCGGAGGATGTATATGCGGCTTTGCAAAAAGAGCGGAGCACGCTGTTCTTTTCTGATGTGCAGGCAAGGGGCAGCTACCCGGGCTACATGAAGCGCTTCTTTAAAGAAAACGGAATTACGATCGAGATGAAGGAAGGAGACGAGGCGCTACTGAAAGAACATACGGTGGATTACATCGGCTTCAGCTACTACATGTCGATGACGGCCAGCACGGCGCCTGAGGATCTGGCGCAATCTAAGGGAAATCTCCTCGGCGGCGTGAAAAACCCGTACCTGAAATCTTCCGAATGGGGCTGGCAGATTGATCCGAAGGGCTTGCGCATCACCTTAAACACGCTGTACGACCGTTATCAGAAACCGCTCTTCATCGTCGAAAACGGGCTCGGCGCGGTTGATCAGCCGGAGGAGGACGGAACCATTCAGGATGATTATCGAATCAATTATCTGCGTGATCATTTAATAGAGGCAAGAGAGGCGATTGAAGACGGCGTCGACCTGATCGGCTACACGTCGTGGGGGCCGATTGACCTCGTCAGCGCCTCAACGGCAGAAATGAAAAAACGCTACGGCTATATCTATGTCGACCGCGGCAATGACGGAAAAGGCACGTTTGAAAGAAAGAAAAAGAAAAGTTTTTATTGGTATAAAAACGTCATCGCCACAAACGGAGAAAGTCTGTAAGCGCAATGTTCCGGAGAAAGCCGGCAAAATTGACATTCAGCAAAGAGAGGAGGACAATAAAAGCAGAAAGGCGGGATTCATATGTTTAAAAAAATTCTTGCAGCAGTAGACGGTTCAGACATGAGCAGCAAAGCTTTGGACGCAGCGATCCATCTGGCGAAAGAACAGCAGGCTGAACTCACCATTCTCTATGCGGGACGTGAAGCCGTTGTCTCCACATCAGCCCTAACAGGGATTGTCTATGTTCCGGAAAACTTCATTGAAGACATCAAACATGAAGTCGAGCAAAAAGGAGCGGCCATTCTGGAAGATGCCAAGCAGAAAGCGGCAGAAAGCGGGGTAAATGCGGAAAGCCTGTACGTTCAAGGCGAACCTGCGCATCAAATTTTAAACATAGCGAAAGAACAGCATTTCAATCTGATTGTCGTCGGAAGCCGCGGAATCAGCGGATTTAAAGAAATGATGCTCGGAAGCGTGAGCCATAAGGTCTCACAATTGTCTCCTTGTCCTGTACTGATCGTTCATTAAACAGAAGACCCTGCTGATGCGGGGTTTTTTTATGAGAAAAGACCGCCGTCTTTCGAAAAATAGGATGAAATCTTCCTCTGAATCAAGTAAAATGGCTGTTAGTATTTGTCTGAATAAACAGTCAATGATATGGGGGAAGCGAATCAATGCAAGCTGAACAAACATCAAATGCCGTCATCAAAATGGTCATTTCCATGGTCATTTTCGGATCAATCGGCTTTTTCTCGGAACATACGAATGTGCCTTCAATTGAACTGGTCTTTGTGAGATGTCTGTGCGCCTCATTGTTTCTGGGCGTTTGCTGGTTTGGTTCCGGACGGTACCGCACCGAACAATGGAACCGGCGTGAGGTGCTGCAGACACTGGCCTGCGGATTTTTTCTCGTGCTGAACTGGGTGTTTTTATTTAAATCATTTGAGGAGACATCAGTGACGATAGCGATTTCCGTTTATCATCTGGCCCCGGTTCTCGTCCTTCTTCTAGGGAGCCTTATATACCGGGAGAAACTGCATATTGTGTCCGTCACTTCCATCGTAATTTGTTTTCTGGGCACCGCCCTGATTTCCGGCATCAACGGAAATACGTCATTTTCTCAGCTGATGGGATCGGGTATTATTTGGGCCGTGCTGGCCGCCCTTTTTTACGCCTTTACGACACTGGCCGGGAAAGGTATCAACAGTCTCAGCCCATATGCGGTCACCTGTTTGCAGACCGGGTTGGGCGTTATCATTCTTCTCCCGTTCGTCCGTTTCGGCGCTTTTTCTGATTTGTCGCATGTGAACTGGATCATGATTGTGTCAACCGGTATCATTCATACGGGAATTGTGTATTTGCTCTTTTTTGACAGCTTGCGGTTTTTATCCACCCGGTTTATTTCAATCATCGTATTTCTTGATCCGGCGGTGGCGATTGTGCTTGACACCGTATTTACGGGATTTCGCCCCGACCTTTATCAATCTTTGGGGATTGTGATGATTTTTGCGGGGATGGCGCTGTCCTTGATTCGAAAGCAAAAAGCCGTGCCGGCGGAAACTCAGGCAGACAGCACCCGTATATAGGCGGCCGTATCGGCTGCTTTTTTTATTTTGGGGCTTTTCAGCCATAACGAAAAAGCAGACAAACAGATCATGGAAAAAGAGGATAGTAATTGTATAATACTTCATGTGTTTACAATTTAAGAGATTAAAGGAGTGAAGGGCATGAAAAAGAAGACGCGTCATCTCGCTTTCTTGGCTGCACTCGGCTTTGCGCTTTGTCTGGCCATCGTATGTTCCGCATCCAAGCAGGCAGAAGCGGCAGCGGCTTATCCGGATGTGATGCAGGGACTTACCGGATTCGCTGGCAATGCGAAGGATCATAACGGAAAAGCAAAATCCGCCGTATCGGGAGGCCAGGGCGGCCCCGTCGTCTACGTCAGCAATCTCAATGATCTGAAAAACAATGCGGGCGGAACGGACCGCAAAACCATCGTCATCACAAGTGATATTTCTTCCCCGGGTAAAGCCGTTGTGACAGTCGGCGCCAATAAAACCATCGTCGGCTCTTATACCAGCCACAGGCTGACCAACATCTATCTGACCACCGGCTCCGGCTCAAACAATGTGATTTTCAAAAATCTCATTATCAGCCATAATGCCGCCATTACAGGCAACAACGACATTCCGATGTACATAGCGAACGGACAGAATTACTGGATTGACCACGTGTGGTTTGAAGGACACAGCTACAATCCGAACAGCCGCAGCGATTTGGGAAAGCTTCTGTATGTCGGCGCCAAAGCGGATTTTGTGACGCTGTCTAACTCTAAATTCACAGACCATCTGTACGGCCTGATTCTCGGTTATCCGAATGATGATAACGAGGGACGCAATTATATCGGCTATCCGCATATGACGATCACCAACAACTATTTTAATAACGTCTATGTGCGTTCACCGGGCCTGATGAGATACGGCTATTTTCACGCGAAAAACAACTATGTGACCAATTTCAATTTAGGATTCACCATTCATACAAACGCGACTGTCTTCTCAGAAGCCAACTATTTCGGTAACGGAAATGAAAAAGGCGGAATGATAGACGACTACGGGACGGCCCAATTCACCGACATCGGTTCATTCCCGTCGCTCAAAGCCCCGAAATCACCGCGCACCGGCTGGAATCCGAGATCAAATTACAGCTATGGCACGCTTTCAGCCCAGGACGCCAAAAACTTCGCCCAATCCTACGCGGGAGCGCAAAATACAAATCTCCGCTATCCATAATACGAAAAACCGCCGGCAGCCGGCGGTTTTTTTATATGAATAAAAGGTTCAAAATTCCTATAATCCTTAAAATAACCTTAAATACCTAGGGAAATATTGATAAACAATTTCAATAATATTACTATTGTTAAAACTGTGTTGCACAAGAAGTGGAACTTAACTCACCCTAACCGCCAGAATACCGGAGAGTAACATGAAAACATCAACCTGAATAGAAAAACATTTTGAACGAATCGCATTAAACAAATTATGAAACAATCAAGAAACGTTTAGAAAAATGGGATTGAAAATTGAAGCTGCTTTTGGAAGAGTCGGGAGAATACCTATCATTCACTGATATTTTTTTTTGCAGCCTATTTGGGCGGCACCGGCTTTCACGATAATGAAGACGGCTATTGTGTAGATCATTTTGATATATGGGTTTGTGAAAAAAAGTTGTTTTCAGGTAAAGCGGGATATTTATCAGATCTAGAAAGTGATGAAGAAATCGCAGAAGAAATTCAAAACAGGATAAATGAATTGTACTTAGAAGCGGCAGAAATGATTGAAATGTTAAATGAATCCTAGTCTATTAATGTGAAGAGAGGTTCCCAGCCTCTCTCACTCAAAGGGAGGAGACAGCGACCAAAATCGGAGACAGCTGTCTGGAACTTGAAATAACACCAAGAAGGTATCAAGAGGCGGAGGATGATCCTTTTATCTCAACAATGTTTGAAATGTTGGAACATAATAAAGTAATCGCCCGCGATTACTCTGCCGTTTATTAGAAAGTGAATATAAAATGCTGACATCAGTGATCGAAGCGTTATTAGCAGGCAATCAAGACAGGATACGTTTAGAAACAATTGAACCATTTTTTATTTTGAGTATAGATAAAGAAAACGAATATTCGTAATGAAGAGAAGCTAGAACTTTTCGTGTAGACTCTAAAATCAGATCTCAAAGACTCCAAAACTTTAGGGAGATAAACGATGTACAAAACAATAAATGAATGGGTAGATTACATAGATGGGGGGTGCGCTGTCCTTCATTTTGATTTTCAAGTGTTTAAAAAAGAACTTTCACTTAAGATTCAGGTCGTTGAAAATAAAGCCGAATATACGCATAACATTCTTTTTCAAAATGTAGCATCTGTTTATTTCAGTGCAGATATTGGTGATATGAGATTAGAAAAAATAGATCCTGAAGAATACAATTGGCAAGTATTTGAGATGAGTTACCACCCGGAAGGAATCGGTAATCTATCAAATGCTGTAATTCCGGAGTATCAATCAAATGCTAATTTTCTCATTGACATGAACAGAATGCTGATTGCTGTAGAAGCTGAAACAGTTCGCTTTGACGACCAATCATTTTATGCGTATCATTCAAGATCATAAATAAACAAATAAGAGAGGTTCCCAGCCTCTCTTTTCTTACATAACGAAATCGTTCGCGGAGGCAAACATGAACACTCCTTTAAATTTACAAAAAGAATCATTGAGGGCTATAGGGAATCTGGATGTGATTAATCCGCTTAAATACAATTCGATTTATTCATGTGATCTAGTGAGTAAAGATACTTTTTCTCAATTAATGAATGACTTAGAATTCGAAACAGTTCTGATAGAAGTAATGGCATCACCTTCTTTTATTGAAGAATGGAAGAAGAAGGTTGAAAAGAAAATGATAAATATGAATACTGTATCGAAAAAGTTCATTCATATTGAATGTGCCCTAACCAAAGAAGAATTGATGGCAGATCACTTATTAGATGAATTATATTTTTTAGCATCGATCAATGACTTTGTTGTTATAATAGCAAATCCTGCCAAAAATAAGTCCTATATGAACCTGAACACTCAAAAGGTTGATGTAACTACTGAAAATAATGAAAAAATCATTTGGTTTGAATTTGATGCAGCAGATTTATATATCATTGATTAATTTGATATAAATTCCAGATTCTTAATCTATGGAGTGTTGCTGATGTTGAAACTTACCGCGGAGCGGGTTGGGTCATATAAAAGAGAGCACATCATCTATTTCAATGCGGGTCGGGATGATCAGGTATTTATTGTGTCGGTGCACGATCACAAAGTAATATTGGAGGTTATGAAAGGCAGCTCTCTTTTAATCAAAAAAGAGTTACACGGATTTTCTGAAGATGCCCATTTCTATCTGATTGATTCGTATGATAACACAATCGTGATCGTTTACCTGGAAAATCATACGTGTCAATTAGCCGCATACTGCATAAACAGTAATAAAATCAATCCGATTTGTTCTTTTCTATTAAGCGCCAATGTATTTCATCTGGGTGAGGATGGATTATTATGGATCGGATTAACGGACGAGGGTATGTATGATGAGAGAAATCCTCAAGGAAAAGCGATATTTGCTTTTCATGCAGAAGACAGAACGTTTTATTTTGAAGACGATTTTAAAGAAATGATGCATGAATGCTATGCCGTACAATCGATCAAATCTGATTTGTATGTATGTTTCGAGGGAGAGGATTGCTGTGTCATCGGGCATTATCAGATTGGACGGGACAGAATTCGTACTGTTGCAGAATATGTGCTAAACGGCGATCAATACTCCTATTGTGATCAGCTATCCGTTTCGAAAAAAAGGGTGCTTCTGATTCAGAGTCACGAGGATACCCTATTTGCATTTCATGAAGAGAACAAAGGCTTATCAGAGGCTGACGTCATGATACACGGTATTGATAGAAAAGGAGAAACAACGTACAGAGCCGTACAGGACCGCATGTTTATCTTTAGTGATAACGATTTATATCTGGTGAAGTATTAATTACTTCTATGCAGCATACATGCCGGCAGAGTGAAAATATCCTGTAAGGAAGTGTTCAGTGATGAGAGAAAAGTTAATTGACAAGCTTGAGGAAAACAAGAGGCATTTTTTAATGAAACAGGTGCGTGACTCGTTAAGATCTTGTGAAGAATCAGGGTTTGTTTATCAATTAGCTGAGGCAGAACAAAGCAGGCAGATATTTGAGACTATATTATCGAATTCTTTCCCAAGTGCAGTGCGTGAAGTTGATATAAGCGACAAGGAGACAGCCATATCGCTTATTTTAGAAATCATTGCGGATACGGGGGTTGAACGGATGAATGATATTGTTTATCTGTTTCATCCGTATAGTGATGAAGTCGGCGCTATCAAATGTGCGCTGAAGGATTGTGCATGTCATCTGCACTGTCTCATGGATTTTATAGATATTGAAGGCCGGCTGCTTTCTAACAGCTTTATTGTAGTTGAGCCGTCCTTCTCATTTGCTATCTGTTTATTTCACACAGAATACGGCTGTGAGCTTGCGTATAAACCGCCGAAAAGAGGTACAAGATGCATCCCTTTTTTATAAAGAACACAAAGGAATCGGCAGTCTTTCAATCTCAAATATATTCCTTATTTCATGAAGACAAAACGTTGCCCGAACAAGTATTTAAACAACGAAAACATTATTATCTATTCGAGGAATTCCACTGGGTCTTGTCTGAAGAAGGTTGGGAAATGCTCAAAAGTTTGGCGCATCATCATCACGATGAATTTATCTTAATGGCTGTTCTGGAACAACCTGATGATATGAATCGGTTTCACGTGGAATTCGGCTATTTTGACTGGTTAAAGATTCCTTTAAATATAACCGAAGATGAATATCTTTCAATCTTAACTGATTATCCAAAGCACAGTAAAAATGACTGCATAATGAATATTGCATCCCGCGTCGTATGGGCTTCACCGACTTTAAAGTGGGCGATTTACGGAGAGAGAGATTTTGAGATCTGTATTCTAGGCATTGATCAGGAGATTGCGGGAAAAACGTTAGGATCATGGAGGCCCTTAGATAATCATGTTTTAGACTGGGTATCAGTTGTATTCCCGGATCAGATCGTTCGGGATGAATTTCAAAAAAAGCTCGCCGCGCATTATAAATTCAAGGGGCCATGACATGAAAATAAAAATGAATAAGATACACGATGAATCAGTAAAAGGATGTTTTTGTCATTTTGATAACTGCGGGCGTCTGTATCTCGGAAGGCATCAGAATGACGGTCTTTCGTTTACGATCATCGACGAATCCGGCGATAGCCGAGTGATTCATATCGATGAACAAATTCTGTGTGAGGATATTATGCTGTTTCAACAGAGTTTGGCTGACAGGTATGTGTTGATTTACTTTGAATCGCATGAGTATAAAGTGAAGGTACTTTCAGCAGATGGAACAGAACAATGTGCATTTTCTCTGCCTTCAGGGGTTTCATGCAGTCTTTTGGACGAAAAACAAAAGCTGTGGATCGGTTTAAGTGATGAAGGTATTTATAGTGATGAAAATCCTGATGGGCACAGTGTGCTGTGCTATTCATTAGATGGCCGGCTGAAGAAAACTCACATTGATCAGCAGCTTTCGGAAATATACGCGCCCGCGGCAGATGACTGCTATGCACTTGCAGAAAAAGACGGACTGATCTACATGCTGTATTACTCTTATACAGTCATTGCTGCGTTTGATGAAACCGACGTGAAACGAGTTTGGATTATTTCTGATAAAACATATTCCGGGGTTTACGACCAGCTAGCGATTTCTGATGACGGGTTTTGGGTATGCAAAGATGATCATTCACTGTCTCTCATTCCGGCCGATGTCAGTCTGCCGATGCAAGAGGTGACGTGCTGTGATCCGGATGGCGATGAGCTTTCCGGGCATCAGCTGAAGCTGACTGGCAATGCCATTTACGTGGTCTCGAATTCGGGGATTTATAAGCGGGATATCAGTAATTGGAAAGCGGCAAAATGAGATGATGAAATCCAACAGATATTCTTTAAATGATGACGTCATCCGAAACCTGAAATTACACAAAAAAGAATTAGAGGGTCCGCTGCCTTCAGATGCAGGGAGATTCGAAGAATACTTTAAGGGTGCTGCCTGCGCTGGGGATTTTTATGAGTATTTCGCGCTTGTCTGCGGCAGCTTAGATTTTGTGTTGGCGAATAAACAAATGCCTGCACGGCAGCGTAAAGCCTTATATAAATCCTTTTTTGAGCTGTATCCGCAATATGCGCAGCTGAAAAACGCTTTAACGGATTATCCGGAGCTCAGCCGGGAAATCGGGCGGCACGAACGGGCCAGGAGGCTGTTAGTCAGCATTTTAAACAAGAAATGAAAGGCAGGCTTCTAACGTGAAAGAACCCACAATAGCAGAATGTCTGAAAAAGGCTGGTCTGATCCTGAACGGTCAAGCGGCGAGGGAAGAAGTGTCGGATTGGGCGTGCGAGTACGTGGCTGCAGATGATCCGGCGGTTGAGGACGAAACCGTTTGGGAGATGCTCGTATATTTGAGCGGGTTTGATCTGAAAGATTCGCCTGATGCGTATCTGCATACGTTAGAAGAATTAAGAGATTGGGTGCAGGAATATAAAGAAGTTCATGGGGCTTTGTAAGACATGTCAATTCAGGTGAAAAAAAGGAGGCGCAAAATGGAGTGGCACAAACATGAGAAAGCAGTTCTGCTGGGGCCGAATTCGCCGGGTTGTTTTGAATTGACGGAGTTTATGTTCTATACCGGATATAACGAGTATTATGATAAAATCCCGGTGTTTGAGCTGAAGCTGACTGACGGACAGTATGATGCCGTGCTGCGCTTTGAGGATGTGAGGTCTGCCCGGCTGGATGATCTTGAAAGCATCACCGACATCCATCTGGATATCAGCCCGGTCGACGGCGGCTGGGAATCGATCCGCTACTATGTCAATGACGGGGAAGGAAGCATGAGCTTTTATTGCGCCAAATGGGTCGTGCTCGACATGAAGAAAAAGCAGTCCCCCGAACGGCCCGGCAAAACGTCAGGGTAAAGCGGCGGCATTTCGCGTATAATGAGGGGAGCCGGACAGAGAAGGAGTTTAGTCATGAATGAGTTTAATGAATATGCGATCAGCCCCGAGATCCGACGGGCGCTGAATGGCTTGCAATACACCGAGCCGACTGAAGTGCAGCGGCGCGTCATCCCCGCCGCGCTGCAAAAAAAAGACCTCGTCGTCAAATCGCAGACGGGCAGCGGCAAAACCGCGGCCTTCGGCATTCCGATCTGCGAGCTTGCGGAGTGGGAGGAAAACAAACCGCAGGCCCTGATTTTAACGCCGACCCGCGAGCTTGCGGCGCAGATTAAAGAAGATATCACGAATATCGGCCGTTTCAAACGGATAAAAGCCACGGCGGTTTTCGGAAAAGCTTCTTTTGACAAACAGAAAACCGAACTGAAGCAAAAAAGCCACGTCGTTGCCGGAACACCGGGGCGTGTGCTTGATCATATAGAAAAAGGGACGCTGCCGCTTGAGCGGCTGGCGTATGTGGTGATTGACGAAGCGGATGAAATGCTGAATATGGGATTTATTGAACAGGTGGAAGCCATCATTCAGCATCTGCCGAAAAACAGAGTCACCATGCTGTTTTCAGCGACGCTGCCGGATGACGTCGAGAAGCTGAGCCGCACATATATGAAAGACCCTGAATTGATTGAAGTAAAAGCGGAAGGCCTGACGACAAAAGACATTGAGCATTTTGTCACCAGAACAGAAGAAGAGGACAAAACATCTTTGCTGCGTGATGTCCTGATCACCGAAAACCCGGACAGCTGCATCATATTCTGCCGGACAAAAGAAAGAGTCATACAGTTAACCGATGAGCTGGACAGGCTGGGCTACCCTTGCGATAAAATTCACGGCGGCATGGTGCAGGAAGACCGCTTTGACGTCATGAATGAATTCAAGCGCGGCGAGTTCCGCTATCTCATTGCGACCGACGTTGCCGCCAGAGGAATTGATATCGAAAACATCAGCCTCGTCATCAATTATGATATTCCGCTTGAAAAAGAAAGCTATGTGCACCGCACAGGCAGAACGGGCCGCGCCGGACACCGCGGACGGGCCGTTACGTTTGTGACGCCGTCTGAATCGCGGTTTCTGAATGACATTGAGACATATATCGGTTTCCGCATCCAAAAGCGGGAAGCGCCGTCGGAAAAAGAAACAGCGGGACGGAAAGCGGCATTTGCGGAAAAATTGAACGCCCGCCCCGATGCCAAAACAGACAAAAGCGAACAGTTAAACAAAGACATCATGAAACTGTATTTTAACGGCGGGAAAAAGAAAAAACTCAGAGCGGTCGATTTTGTCGGGACGATCGCGAAAATCGACGGCGTTTCAGCCGATGATATCGGGATTATCACGATTCTGGACAACGCATCGTACGTCGAAATTCTGAACGGCAAAGGCCCGCACGTTCTTGACATCATGAAAAATACGACGGTCAAAGGCAAAAAACTGAAAGTCCATAAAGCCAAGAAATAAAAAAAGAAAGCCTGCCGCGCGCAGGCTTTTTTTACGCCGTCTCCTCGGGCACAAACGCAAGGATGCCAATCCCGATTACAAACAAAATGATCAGGCTGAACACGGCGGCTGACGAATTTCCGGTCAGCTGGGCGGTGACGGCAATCAAAAGCGGGCCGATAATCGAAGCGAACTTGCCGAAAATATTATAAAAGCCGAAAAACTCATTGGCGTTCTGTTTGGGGACAAGCTTGGCAAAGTAAGAGCGGCTCAGCGCCTGAATACCTCCTTGGGAAGTGGCGACAAGCATAGCCAAAACCCAGAAATCAAAAGCGGAATCCATAAAATAAGCATACGTGCAGACAATCATATACACGCCGATTCCGACATAAAGCATCGTTTTTCCTTTAAACCGTTCGGCCAGCCGTCCGTACAAAATCGAAAAAGGCGCGGCGACGACCTGTGTGACAAATAAAACAATCAGCAGATTTGCCGCGCTGATGCCGAGGTCAGCCCCGTATGACGTGGACATCGTAATGATGGTGCCGACCCCGTCGATGTAGAAGAAATAGGCGAGCAGAAACAAAAACAGCGCCCGGTGCTTCCTGATCTGCTTCAGCGTGCCGGCCAGCCGTATAAAACTGCTGATCACAAGCCGCGGCTCCCTCTCGATATAATAGCGCTGGCGGACGCGGAGAAGGAGCGGAATCGAAAACAGTCCCCACCATGCCGCCGTAATCAAAAAGGCAATGCGGCCCGCAGTCTGGGCGGACAGCGGAATCACCTCCGCTTGTGCTGACAGAATCACGGCAATGCTGAGGAGAAAAGGGATTGTACTGCCGATATAGCCCAGCCCAAACCCCCTGGCGGACACCATATTCATCCGCTCCTTTGCGGCCACATCAACGAGAAACGCATCATAAAACACATTAGACCCGGCAAAGCCGATCGTAGAAATCGTATAACAAATTAATAACAGCATCCAAGATTCGCCGGGAATCAAAGCCAGCGCGGCGGTGCCCGCCACACCGATCAGAAAAAAGAAGGCAAAAAACCGTTTCTTGCATCCTTTGTAGTCGGCAATCGTTCCTAAGACGGGGCTGAGCATCGCCAAAATAAAAGTCGCGGCGGCAATCGTATAGCCCAAATAAGCGGTGGAATCAGCCGCGCTGACGCCGTTTTCCGCCGCCGCCGCTTTAAAAAACAAGGGAAACACCGCCGTCATAATAATGACCGAATAAGCTGAATTGGCCCAATCATACAGCATCCAGCTGCTTTCTTCTTTCGAAAACCGTTTCATCACACACGCTCCTTCCCAAAAACCGGTTCTCTGCATTATATGCGCCTCTGCCTCATCGTTGGACAATGATTTCTGAACGGCGTTTTCTGATTGACCTGGAGATATTGACCTAGTACAAAAAGGATGTACAATCAAGGTGTAGCAGGTAAATGGTCAGGCGGGAGGGAGACGGAATTGAAGATTGCGAAAGTCATTAATAATAATGTCGTCAGTGTGCTCAAAGAAGGCAATCAGGAATTGGTCATCATGGGCCGGGGCATTGCTTTTCAAAAGAAAACGGGAGATCCGGTAGATGAAGCCCGCATTGAGAAAGTGTTCACTCTCGATAACAAAGATGTATCCGAAAAGTTCAAAACCCTTTTGTATGATATTCCGATCGAGTGTATGGAAGTATCCGAGGAGATTATCAGCTATGCGAAATTACAGCTCGGCAAAAAGCTCAACGACAGCATCTATGTATCGCTGACCGATCATATTAACTTTGCGATCCAGCGCAATAAGAAAGGGCTGGATATCAAAAACGCCTTGCTGTGGGAAACGAAACGGCTGTACAAAGACGAATTTGCAATCGGCAAACAAGCGTTGGCCATGGTGAAAAACAAGACTGGCGTGTCGCTGCCGGAGGATGAAGCAGGCTTTATTGCGCTGCATATTGTAAATGCCGAGCTGAATGAAGAGATGCCCAATATCATCAACATTACAAAAGTCATGCAAGAGATTTTGAGGATCGTAAAATACCATTTTAAGATTGAATTCAACGAAGAATCGCTTCACTATTATCGATTTGTCACCCACTTAAAGTTTTTCGCGCAGCGTCTTTTTAACGGCACACATATGGAAAGCCAGGACGACTTTTTGCTGGAGACAGTGAAAGAAAAATACCATCGGGCGTATGAATGCACGAAGAAAATCCAAACATGCATTGAGAGGGCGTATGAGCACAAGCTCACCAGTGACGAGCTGCTGTATTTAACGATTCACATAGAAAGGGTAGTCAAACAAGCATAATGAAAGCGTTGGCATTTTTGTTTTCTTGTATTCATTTTTTCTTACATTCACATATGATCTTGTTAGGATTGTTACTCATAAGCAGGCAAAACCTAAATTACAATGAGTGCGGATCATCTCTTACTGTGCTGATGGTAATTTAGGTTTTTTTAAGATTCGTTATTATCATTATTCTGACCGATGTTCCCTTTTAACAGAATCATGTATGATCGATAAAGAAATCGCTTTCAAAGAAAGGGGAATGCCGACATGTTTTATCGTATGAAACGAGTGCTGCTCATTCTTGTCACTGGATTGTTTTTGAGTTTGTGTGCGATCACTTCTGCTGCATCAGCTCAAACAGGCGGATCGTTTTTTGAACCTTTTAACAGCTATAATTCCGGTTTCTGGCAAAAAGCAAATGGTTACTCCAATGGAGATATGTTCAACTGCACTTGGCGTGCAAATAATGTATCCGTGACGTCATCAGGTGAAATGCGTTTGGCGCTTACAAGCCCGTCTTATAACAAGTTTGACTGCGGGGAGAACCGCTCCGCTCAAACCTATGGCTATGGACTTTATGAAGTCAGAATGAAACCGGCTAAAAACACGGGGATCGTTTCATCGTTCTTCACTTATACAGGTCCAACGGATGGTACCCCTTGGGATGAGATTGATATCGAATTTTTAGGAAAAGACACGACAAAGGTTCAATTTAATTATTATACAAATGGCGCGGGAAACCATGAGAAGGTTGCGGATCTCGGATTTGACGCGGCCAATGCCTATCATACGTATGCGTTCGATTGGCAGCCGAACTCTATTAAATGGTATGTCGATGGGCAATTAAAACATACTGCGACAAGTCAAATCCCGACAACACCGGGAAAGATCATGATGAACTTGTGGAATGGGATAGGTGTCGATGACTGGCTCGGTTCCTACAATGGTGTAAATCCGCTATACGCTCATTATGACTGGGTGCGCTATACAAAAAAATAATGTACAGAAAAGGATTTCCGCCAGCGGAAATCCTTTTTTAATTAAAACGAAATAATCCCAATCAAAAGCGCCGCAATCGTCATCACAATCGTTGTCCCCACGGCCCATTTGATGGTGAATTTTTGATGGTCGCCAAAGCTGACGCCTGCCATTCCGACCAATAGATAGGTGGATGGCACAAGCGGGCTGAGCAGATGCACCGGCTGGCCCAGCAAGGAGGCTCTTCCGATTTCAGCGGCGTCTATTCCGTAAGCGGAAGCGGCTTCGGCGATGATGGGAAGCACACCGAAGTAAAAGGCGTCATTCGACATGAAAAAGGTGAAAGGCATGCTTGCAATCGCCGTGATCAACGGCAGATGCGGACCCATGGCATCAGGGATGAGGGAAACGAGAGAATGCGCCATCGCATCGACCATTTTTGTGCCTGAGAGAATGCCTGTAAATATGCCTGCCGCAAACACCATTGAGACAACGTTTAACGCATTACCCGCATGCGCCGAAATCCGTTTCTGCTGCTCTTTGACATTTGGATAGTTGATCATCAAGGCGATGGCGAACGCGATCATAAAAAGAACAGGGATGGGAAGCAGGCTGGTGATCAGCGCGGCCATCAGAGCGACAGTCAGCAGCAGGTTAAACCACTGGAGAGCGGGACGCTTCAGCGGCGCCGCCTCCGGATCAGAAGACGGCGCGTGTTCAATCGAAATGATGCCGAGACGCTTCCGTTCTTTTTTTCCGAGGAGATAAGCAACGGCGATCACCCAGAGAACGCCGGCGATCATAGCGGGAATCAGCGGCGTAAAAACTTCTGACGTGTCCAATTTCAAGGAAGCCAAAACCCTCGCCGTCGGCCCGCCCCACGGAATAATATTCATGACGCCCGAACCGAGCATCGCAATCCCCGCCAGCACCAAACGGTTCATGCCGAGCCGTTTGTAAAGGGGCAGCATTGCCGCAATCGTAATCATATACGTTGTTGTCCCATCTCCGTCCAGCGAAATGGTCATCGTCAGAACCGCTGTGCCGATGGCGATTTTTAACGGATCTCCTTTGACAAGCGATAGGATTTTGGCAATGAGGGGATCAAACAAACCTGAGTCAATCATAATGCCGAAATACAGGATGGCGAATAACAGCATGATCCCGGTAGGAGCGAGGTCTGTAACGCCCTGAATCATCATCCCGCCGAGATCTTTGCCAAATCCGCTGATCAGGGCAAACACAACGGGAACGACAATCAAAGCAATAAGAGCGGAAAGCCGGTTAGACATAATAAGGTACATAAAAACAATCATCATCACAAAACCGAGTATGGCAAGCATGATATGACCTCCCCTGTTCAACAGCTGTTTTGGTAAGCGCTTTCACATTTTGTTTCTGTGAAAATGGCTTATTTCAAAATGTGTATGACCGCATATGTAAATACAGACCTAAAATCCTAATGAGCGGATCAGCAGTTTATTTGAAGAACGCCGCGGGTAAATGTGCTGTAGAATGTTTCGTTTTAGAAGGGGGAACTGACATGAGTGATGATCAAAACAAACGAGTAAATGAACACTCAAAGGACGAACAGCTGGAGCAGTACCGATCTGATAACAGCGGCAAAAAAATGACGACCAATCAGGGGCTTCGCGTGTCTGAGGATGAGCATTCTTTAAAAGCGGGCGTCCGCGGCCCCACGCTGATGGAGGATTTTCATTTTCGTGAAAAAATGACGCACTTTGACCACGAGCGGATTCCGGAACGGGTCGTTCATGCGCGCGGGTACGGCGTTCATGGGCATTTTCAGGTGTACGAACCGATGACGGAATATACACGGGCGAAATTTTTGCAGGACCCGTCCGTCAAAACACCTGTTTTCGTCCGTTTCTCAACAGTGGCGGGCTCCAAGGGGTCAGCCGACACCGTCCGTGACGCCAGGGGATTTGCGACGAAGTTTTATACTGAAGAAGGGAACTATGACCTCGTCGGAAACAATATTCCGGTGTTCTTCATTCAGGACGCGATTAAATTCCCGGATCTCGTTCACGCCATAAAACCGGAACCGCACAATGAAATGCCGCAGGCTGCGACGGCTCATGATACGTTCTGGGATTTTGTCGCAAACAATCCTGAATCCGCGCACATGGTCATGTGGACGATGTCTGACCGCGGCATCCCGCGAAGCTATCGGATGATGGAGGGCTTCGGTGTGCATACGTTCCGTTTCGTCAACGAGAAAGGAAAAGCGCGCTTTGTCAAATTCCACTGGAAACCCGTGCTCGGCGTTCATTCCCTCGTATGGGATGAAGCGCAGAAAATTGCCGGGAAAGATCCCGATTTCAACAGGCGCGATCTGTGGGAAACGATTGAAAACGGCGGCAAAGTCGAGTATGAGCTCGGTGTTCAGATGATTGACGAAGAAGATGAATTTAAATTTGATTTCGATATCCTTGATCCGACGAAGCTGTGGCCGGAGGAGTTGGTTCCCGTCAAGCTGATCGGAAAAATGACCCTCGACCGCAATCAGGACAATGTCTTTGCGGAAACGGAACAGGTCGCCTTTCATCCGGGAAATGTCGTGCCGGGCATTGATTTCACCAATGATCCGCTCCTGCAGGGACGGCTTTTCTCTTATACAGATACACAGCTCATCCGTCTTGGCGGGCCGAATTTTCACGAGATTCCGATCAACCGGCCGGTCTGCCCGTTCCATAACAACCAATACGACGGCTACCACCGGATGACGATTAATAAGGGCCCTGTCGCCTATCATAAAAATTCTCTGCAGAACAATGATCCGTCGCCGGCCTCAGAAGAAGAAGGCGGATACGTTCATTACCAGGAAAAAGTAGAAGGCAGAAAAATCCGCCAGCGCAGTGAGAGCTTCAATGACTATTTTTCTCAGGCCAAGATGTTCTGGAACAGCATGTCTCCCGCCGAAAAAGAACATATCATCTCCGCGTTCTGTTTTGAGGTCGGAAAAGTGAACAGCAAGGATGTGCAGCAGCAGGTGGTTGATGTCTTCAGTCATGTCGACGCCGGGCTTGCCGAGCGTGTTGCGAAAGGAATCGGCGTGAACCCGCCGCCGAAGGACCGTGAATCTGATGAAACGTTCACTTCCCCTGCCTTAAGCCAGGAAAACACGGTGAAGACGGCAGCGACAAGGCAGGTTGCGGTTTTAACCGACCACGGGTTTTCTGATGAGAAAGTCAAACAAGTGCTTGACGCATGCAAACAGGCGGGAGTCAGAGCCGATATCATCAGCCCCGCGCTGGGAACCGTCAAGGGAGAAAACGGTACGGAGCTCGAAGCGTCAGCCACTTTCCTGACAGTGGATTCCGTCCTGTACGACGCTGTTTTCATTCCGGGCGGAAAACAAAGCACAGACAGCCTCAAAGCCCAAAAATCGGCCAGAGACTTCGTCAACGAAGCTTTCAGTCATTACAAAGCGATCGGCGCCTCCGGTGAAGGAAAAGAACTTCTCGCCCTCGCCGCCGGAACCGAAAGCGGCCCCGGTCTTGTTCCGGACGGAAACCATGAACAATTTCTGAAAGCCGTGGCTGAGCATCGGCATTGGGACAGAAACGTATAAGAATGAAAAAGCGCCTTTGATGAGAGGGGCGCTTTTTTCTTGTGAAAGAATATTGGGAGAAAACGAAAATTGCTTCCGTGCGAATCCGTACCTTCCGCTGTCCGGGACATTCAGACAACAGGTTTAGAGAGTCAGGGTATGCGCTATTTAAAGCAGGCGGGTTGATGAAATAATATGTTTCACCCTCTTTGGTTTACTTCCGCCCTGTGTTTGTGTATCTTAGGGGTAGATTTTCTGGAGGAGCGATTGATAGTGAAGCCGTTTACCGAAAAACAACTCGAAGAATATTACCGGCGTGACGAAAACATGATGATTTTGGTGTTTGCCCAATGGTGCGTCAATCATGACCTTGATCCGATGGCCATTTACAGCAAAGCTTACCCCGGACAGCCTTTAAACGAAGAGCTGCGAAAAACGGCTGAAGAGCTTGTCGTGCCGAAGGAGGAATCAGAACCGATTCCTGATCAAACCGTCATCGGCGTTTTGGAGATGTTCGGCAACTCCGATTTGGCGGAAGCCGTTTATGAAGCCATTGCACAAAGACCTTCACGGTAAAAGAGGCGTGGATTATCCATGTCTCTTTTTTTCATGGAGAAAATGTGAAAGAAGGCCCAGAAACAATTTGCTGATCTGCGCTGTCTATAGAGTGTAATCCGTTTTCAAAAGGGGAACGGTAATGAAAAGGAGGAGTTGTGATGAAAAAGGCATTCAAAATGATGGCGGCCGTGCTCTTAACCGTGCTGACAGCCGCGCCGTTCGGAGGTTTCGCGCCTTCAGCCGAGGCCGCGCAAACTGCAAAGCCCGTCGTCAAAAGCCAGACGTATAAGCATGTAAAGCAGCTGACGTACCCCGAGGTCACAAATACGGGAAACGCATCTTTTGAAAAGAAAATCAATCAGGACTTCAAACGCTATATTGAAAACTCGTACAAAGAATATGTAAAAAACAAAAAAGACGGTGAAAAACAAGGCTACAAAGCGGAATACCAGGCAGATTTCAAGGTGAAGTATAATCAAGACGGCAAGCTCAGCATTCAGACGGAAAACTACAGTTACACAGGCGGCGCACACGGGCTGACAGCCGTTCAGACCTTTAATTACGACCTGGCCGCAAAAAAACGGGTCACACTCAATGATGTGCTCAATACAAAAACGAAAGCCAACAAAACGAGAGACTATCTTTACGGCTACATCAAGAAACATGACGATCTGTTTGACCAGGACGTCAAAAAACAAGAGATCATCCTCAATAACGAAAGACCTTTCTTCTTTACGAAAAACGGCATTGCCGTTGTGTTTGGACAATATGATCTCGGACCGTACGCGGCAGGAATCCGGGACGTTTTCGTGCCTGCATCCGTCTATCAATAAAAAAAAGCGATATCACTCCAAAACGGAGCGGTATCGCTTTTTTTCTTTTACCAGACAAACAATCCGACAATCGCCGCGCTCAATAAGGAAACGGCAATTCCGCTGACAAGCAGCTTCCAGACGTTTTTTCCGATGATGGCTGACTTTTCACCATCAAGCAGAGATTGATAAGATCCGTAGATCATACCGATGGTGCTGAAGTTTGCGAATGATGTCAGGAATGTCGTAGCCACGGCAATCGTGTGCGGCGGAAGTGATTTCAGCTGCCCTTTCAGATCGGCCATTGCCACAAATTCATTCGTCGCGAGCTTGATGCCCATCAGCTGTGCGACATACATCGCGTCATGTACGCCTAATCCGAGAAGGAAGGCAAACGGACTGAAGATGTATGAGAAAATCTTTTGAATGGTCAAACCGTGCATGAACAGTCCGAGTACGCCGTTTAACGCAGCCGTTAACGCCACATAGCCGATTACCATCGCTAAAATGACAATGACCATGTTCATGCCGACAAGCATACTGTTAGAAATCGTGGAGAAGAAGTCTTTTTTCTCCGCTTTTGAAGGAACGTAAATAATATCATCCTCTTTAGAAACGTCCACGGGATTCAGCATATTGGCGATTAAAAGCGCATTTAAGCAATTCAGCGGGATGGCTGTAAACACATAAGTGGACGGAACCATCGTCAAATACGATCCGATGATCGAGCCGCTGATGCTGCTCATGCTCATCAGCCCGAAAGTCAGAAGCCGATTGTTGCTGACGGCGGCAAGCTGCTGGCGGATGACGGCTAAAGCTTCCGTATTTCCTAAAAACATCATCTGGATGGAGAAAAAGCTCTCCAGCTTCGGCAGACGGGATATTTTAGAAATCAGCCAGCCGATTTTATCAATGAGCCACGGCAGAATACCGAAATACGACAGCATATCAAAGAAGGTCACGACGAAGATAATCGGCAGCAATGCGCTGAAGAAAAAATCAACCGTCGGGTTCGCCATGACAGACGGAAAGGCGAACGCAATCCCTTGACTGGCGCAGGAAATCAGCCATGTAAAGAACGCGCCGATCTTCCCGATGACAAAGCCGCCGACTTTTGTCCCTAACATAAACCAAGTAATCAGAAACTCAAAGACGAGGAGCATGACAATCGGACGCCATTTAATCTTCTTCTTGTTGGGAGAGCATAAGAAAACAACAGCCATGACAACAATGAGACCGACAATGTTCAATAAAAAGTACATGTGAGCAACTCCTATAAGGGTATTATGGAAATAAAAAAAGCTCTTATTCGTCACAAATTCCTGAAAGCCAGAAAGTGTGATAAATAAGAGCCAAAAGAAAAGAATAGACTGACAGCATCATATGCTTTTCACTCGTTCAAATTTATGCAAACTTTCTTGTAGTCTAGTCTTTTACGGCACTAGGTAGAAACAATCAGACCATATTACTGATCATATACAAGAATAACGATATTACATGAGATAGCAGTATTTTATCGTTTCAATTTTTGAAAATCAACCTTTTTAGATATTTTCAAAATAATAAATTTATATTATAAATAAAGAAAATAAAGGATGTTCACAAGTAATTGGATAATAAAGGTATAAAAAGCCCCCGAAAAACAGTTCCGGTTCATTGTAAAGACGGGATGCAGCTGATAAAATGGATCTGAGGGCACCGCCTTCAAAAGACGGCAGAAAAGGGGTCATTTTCATGATCATTCAGTTCATTCGTTACAGATAATGAGAGGTATAGATAAATAGGTTAAACTTCCAATTTTGCGAGGTTTATTTGTCTATGCCTTTTTCATTTCATCGGAATAACGAATGAATGAGGTGTTTTTATTGACGTCTATAAAAAGAAAACGCGCGGAATTACTGCAATCATGCCAGTCCGTATTCAGGTGTCCGCTATGCCGTTCGGCCATGGCGGTCTCACAATACAAAAGCTTGATGTGCGGACACGGGCATACATTTGATATATCAAAGCAAGGATATGTGAATTTCCTCAATAAATCGGTCAAAACCCGCTATGACAGGCAGCTGTTCGAAGCGAGACGCGCTCTTTTTGACAGCCGGGAATTTTTTGGGCCGGTTCAAAAGGAGATCGCCGCCATCATCAGCCGCATTCAATCTCCGCAAACAACGGCGGCGATATTGGATGCGGGATGCGGAGAAGGCACTCATTTAGCCGCCGTATGCAAATGGCTTCAGCCCGCTTTTTCCGTGACGGGAATGGGCATTGATCTCTCGAAAGAAGGTGTGCTGCATGCCGCAAAGGCCTTCGGGGATCATTTGGTTTTTGCCGTCGCTGATGTCGCGGATGCGCCGTTTGCCGACAGCTGTTTTGATATCGTGATGTCTGTTTTATCACCTTGGAATTACAAGGAATGCAGCAGGCTTTTACGAAAGGGCGGCACAGTCATTAAAGCGGTGCCGCGGCGTGATTATTTGAAGGAAGTAAGGGAATTCTTCTTCGGAGACAGTCCTCGGCGGAATGACACCGCCGATTCTGCGGCCGGACGATTCCAAGCGGGCTTTCAAACCTTTGAGCGCAAACGGCTGTGTTACACGAAGCCCTTATTGCAGCCTGACCTCGAGCGGCTTGTGAAAATGACGCCCTTAACATGGAAATGTACTGATGAAAGCATCCGGCGGTTTATCAGCCGAAAAGCGGCGGATATTACGATAGATATCGATATTTTAATCGGAAACGGTCCTCTGTAAACAGAAAAGACACGCTGATCGCGTGTCTTTTTTTTTATTTCCAGACTTCACCGGCAATGTTGACGACATGGCGCAGTTTCGCCCATTGCTGTTCTTCTGTGATCAGGTTTCCTTCCTCAGTGGAGGCGAATCCGCATTGCGGGCTGAGGCAAAGCTGATCCAGGCTGACATATTGTGAAGCTTCTTCAATCCGGCGTTTAATCGCGTCCTTGTCTTCAAGTTCGCCATGTTTTGATGTAATCAATCCAAGCACAAGCTGAAGATCAGAGCGTTTGACATAGCGGAGCGGTTCAAAGCCGCCGGAGCGGGAATCATCATATTCCAGGAACAATCCGTCAAGGTCAAGCCCGTCAAAAATCGTTTCAGCCGCTGCATCATAGCCGCCTTCAGCCGTCCATGTGGATTGGAAGTTGCCGCGGCAGATATGCATCGTAACCTTCAGATCGTCAGGGCGGTCCTTGATGGCGTCATTAATGGAAGCGGCAAACAGCTTGCGCAGCTCATCCGGCGTTGTGCCGAAATCTTCAATCTGACGAAGCCCCGCTTCCGATAAGAAAACGGCCCATGCGGTGTCATCAAGCTGAAGGTAGCGGCACCCGGCGTCATAGAAAGCCTGAATCGCTTTTTTATACGCTTTTGACACATCGTGCTGAAATTGTTTGTAATCATTCTGGTAGGCCGCTTTTTCCAATTTTCCGCGGAAAAACAGCATATTCGGACTTGGGATGGTCATTTTCGGAACAGCATCGCCGGCAATGCTGTGCAGGAATTTATAATCTTCGAGCATCGGATGCTGAGAAAAATCAATATCTCCCGTTACTTTAATGCCGCGCGCTTTCGTCTGTACGTTGTGAAACTGAATGCCGCTTTCAGGCGTAAATGCCTCAACCCCGTCTAAATTTTCGAGAAAATCAAAATGCCACCAGGCACGGCGGAATTCGCCGTCAGTCACGACATTGAGGCCGGTTTCTTTCTGCTTTTCCACGCTGCGGATGATTTCTCTGTTTTCGATTTCGCGCAGCTGTTCTGCTGAAATCTCACCTGCCGCTCTTTGCAGGCGGGCTTGCTTCACAGCCGCCGGCCGCAGCAGGCTTCCGACCTGATCTGCGCGAAACGGCGGGTTTTTTCTTAGAAGAGTATGCAATGGTTGTTCTGTGTTTTGCTGTGACATGAACGATTCCTTCTTTCCTGATGAAATATAAAAAAACTCTTCCCTCGGATAGGGAAGAGCTTGCGTCCGCAAATCTCAACCTTATCTTCAGGATTTAGCACCATTCTGCTGAACAGCGGTTGCCGGGTATCATAGGGCCAGTCCCTCCACCTCTCTTGATAAGGAAATATGCTATTTTTCAGAATAAACTGTAATACTCTTAATCTTAGTATATTATCTTATATTGTCAATATATTTCGATAAATATTTTTATTTGTCACCCTCAAATAGAATCATATCTATCACGATGGCGATCGCAAGACAAAGAGCAATATCCTCTTCCTTTTCAATCTGCAAATGATAGGAATCGCCCCAGCTCATCCATGATTTGGTGACGGTCATCCGGTTTGATTTTCCGTCTGTCACTTGAAAATTCCGGCCCCACACATCGCCGGTAAGATCCCAGCCGAGTCCGGAAATTTCAAATTTCGGTTTGAAAAACGTGACTTTCTTGATGACTTGGCAGACGGGTTTGCCGCTGACGGAAATCTCGTAACGGGGAACGAGCGACATCAGTTTCTGATTGACGCTGGCGAGCGTGCGGCCGTCCAAATCAGTCAGCTTCAGTTCATCACCGAATGAAAACAGCTTTCCTTCAACATTGTAGACTTCTTTTCCGCTTTCAAGAAACACTTGAAAACGATTCTTAAACGTAAACATTCGCTCTTTGATGTAAAAATGGTACATAAAAAAACTCCTTTTTTATGTTGTACGAAAAAAGGAGGCGGAAGGTTTCATATCGGCCGGGTGCATAAAAAAAGGCTGCCGATTTTGCGGCAGCTGTCGTTTTTATGATAGCGGCATCCGGCGTTTTTGACGGATCGCATTTAAGTCAATGATGTTATTCGTGTCGGCAGCTGTCACCAGCGGGCTTGTCTTTGGCGTTTTCCGGCGGTTGTCCTTACTGAAAGAGAAAACAAGATACCCTGTCAAAGCAGCGAAAATAAGTAGCATCATTTTACATACCTCCCAAAAAAAGTTTTGGTATTATTATTGTACGAAAAAATAAACGAAAAGTATTCAAACAATTGTCACTTTTTTAAAAAATAACGTCATTTTCCGTAAAAATGACTATGGGTTGAAGAAATTTTTCTCTTGTTGTGGTTCTATAGATTGTATCGGATGATGAATGATGATCGTTTATATAACTTTTTCACTATTTTTTTCAAGTGTCTAATTAACTACTTCAGTGTTTTCGTTTGCCTTGTGTTATTCAGTACCCTAAAAAACCTTATGATATGCAAAATAACTGCTTCTAACAGATGACTGCGAGTTGACAGCGCTTTCTTTATTTTTTTAACGAAAACGAGATGTTATCTTAAAAAAATCGTTTGAACATTTTCCGCAGTTTTTTAAAAGGGTTTGATTTTGTCTCCAGTACACGCGGGTCTTTTAAGGTTTTTTTCAATTCTTTCGCTACAGTCCCTCTTGCCATAGTCTTCACTCCTTCTTTCCATTTCATACCTTATATACGGAAAGAAAGAAGGAAAGGTTTCATGTGAAAGAAAAAACCAAAGCAGGGGGCTTTGGTTTTAAGCGCGCTCTTCAAAGAGCCTGGCGATTTCAACAATGACGTTTACCGCCTTTTCCATATGATCGACGGAAATGTATTCATATTTTCCGTGGAAGTTTTGGCCGCCCGTGAAAATGTTCGGTGTCGGCAGTCCCATGTAAGAGAGCTGTGAGCCGTCGGTTCCGCCCCGGATCGGTTCGATAATCGGTTCGATGTCGAGGTTTTTCATGGCTTGATACGCGACATCGACTATCTCTTTGACCGGTTCGATTTTTTCTCTCATGTTGTAATATTGATCACGCAGTTCAAGCTTGGTGCTTTCCTTTCCGTATTTGGCCGCCAGCGCATCGGCGGTTTTCTGCATATATTCTTTTCGTTCTGCGAAGCGGTCTCTGTCAAAGTCTCTGATGATGTACGACAGGGCGGCTTCAGAAACGTCTCCGTCCATGGAAAGTAAATGATAGAAGCCTTCATACCCTTCCGTATATTCCGGCGCTTCTTCTTTCGGCAGCGCGTGATGAAATTCCATCGCGATTTTTGAAGCGTTGACCATTTTGTTTTTCGCCGTTCCCGGGTGGACGCTTTTTCCGTAACAAGTAAGCTTTGCGGCGGCTGCGTTAAAGCTTTCATATTGCAGTTCGCCGAGGGGGCCTCCGTCTATCGTGTAGGCGAACGCGGCGTTGAAGCGGCCGACATCGAATTTGTGAGGGCCTCTGCCGATTTCTTCATCAGGCGTGAACGCGACCCGGATCGTTCCGTGCTTGATGTCCGGATGTTTGATCAAGTACGCCATTGCCGTCATGATTTCGGCAATGCCCGCTTTGTTGTCGGCTCCGAGCAGCGTCGTGCCGTCTGTTGTAATCAGCGTCTGGCCTTTATAGCGGGAAAGCTCCGGGAATTGCTCAGGCGACAGGACGACATTGAGTTTGTCATTCAGAACGATATCATGCCCGTCGTAGCTTTCAATAATCTGAGGATTCACATTTTTTCCGGTAAAATCGGTCGCGGTGTCCACGTGAGCCAGAAAACCGACAGTCGGCACGTCTTTATCCGTATTCGCCGGCAGAGTCGCCATGACGTACCCGTTGTCATCGACTGTAATTTCTGTCATGCCGATCGACTTTAATTCATCTGCCAGCATGTTGGCCAATGTCAGCTGGCCGGGGGTTGAAGGGCAGTTTTCATTGTTTTCGTCAGACTGTGTATCGACTTTTACGTAAGAGGTAAAGCGTTCAATGATTTCATTTTTCATACCGTCATCTCCTTTGTCTTATCTTACCATGCGCGGGGGAGGGATTTCTATTTCACAACCCGTTTGAATCGAGGGCTCTGTTTTTTACGCGAATGAAAATAAATTATGAAGAAACGATGACTAAACGATTAAACTTTTTGGAAATGGATGATTGAGGAAGAAAAAACCGATATAATATGGTCAATTCATTCAATAGGGGAGGCTTTCTTCATGGCGATTTTAGTGACAGGCGGAGCGGGTTATATCGGCAGCCACACATGTGTCGAGCTGTTAAACGGCGGATATGACATCGTGGTTCTGGATAATCTGTCAAACAGTTCACCGGAAGCATTGGAGCGTGTGAAAGACATTACCGGAAAAGGGCTTGTGTTTTATGAAGCGGATCTCCTTGACCGTGACGCCGTTCACCGTGTGTTTGCTGAAAATGAGATTGAAGCCGTCATTCATTTTGCGGGATTAAAAGCCGTCGGTGAGTCTGTGGCTGTTCCGCTCCGTTATTATCATAATAATCTGACGGGAACGTTTATTTTATGTGAAGCCATGCAGGCACACGGCGTGAAAAAAATCGTCTTCAGTTCTTCAGCGACGGTTTACGGCGTTCCGGAAACAACGCCGATCACTGAGGATTTTCCTTTAAGCGCGACCAATCCTTACGGGCAGACAAAGCTGATGCTGGAACAGATTTTACGCGATCTGCATAAAGCGGACTCTGAATGGAGCATTGCGCTGCTCCGCTACTTTAATCCGTTCGGCGCGCACCCGAGCGGCCGGATCGGAGAAGACCCGAACGGCATCCCGAATAATTTAATGCCGTACGTCGCACAAGTCGCTGTCGGCAAGCTTGAGCGATTGCAGGTGTTCGGCAATGATTATCCGACAAAGGACGGCACCGGCGTGCGGGATTACATCCATGTCGTTGACCTTGCCGAGGGCCATGTCAAAGCGCTCGAAAAGGTGCTGAACACAACGGGCGCCGACGCCTATAATCTCGGCACAGGAAGAGGCTACAGCGTTCTGGAGATGGTCAAGGCGTTTGAAAAAGTATCAGGAAAAGAAGTGCCGTACCGTTTTGCCGACCGGCGCCCGGGAGACATCGCCGCATGCTTCGCAGACCCGGCAAAAGCGAAGGCTGAATTAGGCTGGGAAGCAAAGCGCGGGCTTGAAGAAATGTGCGCCGACTCTTGGAAGTGGCAGTCCTCCAATGTGAACGGGTACCAAAAGGTGTAAAAAGAAAGAGACCTTCAAATGATGAGGGTCTCTTTTGTTATGATGATTATTTAATTTTCACTTCAACATCGTTGCTGAACTTTAATTTCCAAGTGCCTTTAGAGTATGCGTTTTTATCCACTTCAAAAGCTTTTACGTCAGTCACTTTAATGTTCGGGTTCAAGTCACTTAAAATTTTACTGTTGTCTACTTTTGTTTCTGTTGCATAGCTTGAAGAAGCATCAATATCTGAATCATAAGATGTTCCTTTAGAATCTACTAATTTCGCTCTTGGAATGGAGAAAGAGCTTAACGGCTTGTTTGAAACATTTTTAACCGTGTATTGAACAGCTACGATAACGCCGCCGTCAGACGCTTTTTTCTCGACAAATTGAGAGCCTACTGAATCTCTTTTTTCCACTTTCGTAACAGTAACTTCAGTTTTCTCAGTCTTAACAGTGTCACCGATGTTATACAGTTTTTCTTTAGATTCCGAAGCTTTTGAAGACGCAGTTTTAGATGATGAAGAATCGCCTCCGCCGCCGATGTTTACGAGAATGATAATAACCACCACTGCCAGAAGCAATGTGATGATTTTATGTCTCATGAAAAAGTTTCTCTGATCTTTACCGCAGTTTGGGCATTTTTTAACGCCTTTAGCGATTTCTTTGCCGCATGCCTTACAAGACACCAGGTTGCCTGCCATAATATTTCCTCCTATGTAAACTATTTCTTAAAAACTACATACTATAATGCCTGTAAAATAACCTATAGTCAATAATATTTTGAGAAAAAAAGTATTTTAATAATTTTTTAGTCATGTATTTTAGTGCCTTTTTTAGTATCGGCAGATCGTTCGAATTTTTTACAGGTTTATTGAAAAAAGAGTGGTTGAACATGTTCGTGATTTCCCGTATAATCTTGAAAGAAATATAAAAACTGAACATAAAAAACAGTGGTTTTCTAGGGTTCCGCAATGCTGAATTGGTCTGGACCGAGAGAAAACACACAGCAGGTTCCTGCTGTGACACGTTGGGATAAAAGCCCGGGAGTTTCTGCTCTTTTAATGAAGAGTGCTCTCCCGGGCTTTTTTGATTTTATAAAAAGGGAGTGTCTGGGATGAAAAAGAGATTGCTGGATGTGCTGATGCTGATTATTGGAGCTTTTATCTTTGCTTTGGCCGTTAATTTATTCGCCATTCCGAATGATCTTGGAGAGGGCGGGGTAACGGGAATCACCCTGATCTTGTACTATGTGTTTGAATTGTCGCCCGGGGTGACGAATATCATTTTGAACGGGATCTTATTGATTATCGGATATAAATTTTTAGACGGAAAAACAACGCTTTATACGATCATTACCGTTGTCGCCAACTCACTGTTTCTGCATCTGACGCATGATTGGCACTCGCCTTCACATGAACTCATTATTAATACTATTTTTGCGGGTGTGTTTGCCGGTGTCGGAATCGGGATCATTATTCGAGTCGGTGGCACGACTGCGGGTTCTGCCATTTTGGCGAGGATTGCGAACAAATATCTCGATTGGAATATCAGCTATGCGCTTTTGTTCTTTGATCTGATTGTCGTCTTCAGTTCTTATTTCATCATCGGTGCGGAAAAAATGATGTTTACCATTGTTATGCTGTACATCGGAACGAAGGTGATGGACTTTATCATTGAAGGCCTGAATACGAAAAAAGCGGTGACGATTATATCTGAGCATAAGCACGAAATCGCTGAACAGGTCAACACGCTGATGGACAGAGGGGTTACGCTGCTGTCGGGTAAAGGAAATTACACGGGGCAGTCGAAGGAAATTTTATATATCGTCATCCAGAAACAAGAGCTTTCCATGCTCAAAAAAATTATTAAAAGCTGTGATACAAAAGCGTTTGTCATTGTTCATGATGTGCGTGATGTCTTTGGTGAAGGCTTCGTCGATATCTCTAAATAAAAAGGATCCCTCTGCCGGCGCGGAGGGTTTTTTCTTATGCCGGCAGAAGCGGTTATGATTCGTTTCCCGGGAAATAGCCTGAAAGCTGTTTCTTAAAACGAAGTGGATACAATCGGCCGGACGTTTTATACTGAAAATATGATAGAGCGATAGAAAGGAGCGCATATGAACCCGTTATTGGCAATTTACCCGAGGGCTGTGTTGTCTGATACGTGCTGTACGGCGGACGATGTCTTTTGCTTTTATGATGAGAAAAGGCGGGTCTATGTCGCCATTCCGAAGGAGGATATCACCCCGAAGGAGAAACTGCTTCTGGAATCATTTTTGACGCCCGCTGAAGAAAAAGGCGTTTTTTTTCCGGAGACGGCGGCAGCAAAGAGGTGGCGGCGTTTTCTGCTGGAAGAAGGTCCGGTGCCTGATGTCAAGGAGCCGCGTGTCCGTTTTATCCATTATGACTTATTGGGAGAACGGGACTGGGGGGCATTTACGGAAGCGCTGCGCCATTTCTGGCCGGTTTCATATACAGTTGTCCGGACGGGGAGGGATCATGGCGTGATTGTGGAGGAAGAAAAGCTGGAAGCGCCAGATTCGGATGACATCGCATCTTTTGTGAAGATTCTTGAAGGCGATTTTTATTTCAGTGTCCGTTTTTTCGTCGGAAGGTATTACTGCAAGGGGGAACGTCTGCGCCTTCATTATCAGAGAGAACAGCAATATTGTCAGATCGGCCGGCGTCATCTCCCGCAGCTGAGCACGCTGACCGCGGAAACGGTATTTCCGGCCATGCTCACGGAGGAAAGCAGAGAAAAGCTCTCAGCCTTGCTTCACGAAGAAGCGGCGCTGCTGTTTCAGAAAGAACCGGAGCTGAAGCATACGATTCAGACTTTTATTGAACATAACTCGAACATGTCGCTCACATCGAAAAAACTGCATTTGCACCGCAACAGTCTTCAATATCGGATTGATAAATTTGCGGAACGCTCAGGTATTGATATTAAGACATATCGGGGCGCCCTGCTGGCTTATTTCATTTGTCTGCAATATGAAAAATCACATTAAATGGGAAATGTGCACGAAGGCAGCGGACTTTTTTTATGAACATTGCCTATATCCGCCGCCGTCTGACGCTGTTACAATCCTATTTAAGAAAGCGTTTACAAATAAAGGGGGATATACATGGCGGAACTTCGGCTCGAGCATATTTATAAGTATTACGATCAAAAAGAAGCGGCTGTCGATGATTTTAACCTTCATATTAAAGATAAAGAGTTTATCGTGTTTGTCGGTCCGTCGGGGTGCGGCAAGTCGACAACTTTGCGGATGGTAGCCGGGCTGGAAGACATTACGAAGGGCGATTTCTATATCGGTGACACGAGAGTGAATGACATCGCTCCTAAAGACAGGGATATCGCCATGGTGTTTCAAAACTATGCGTTATATCCGCACATGACGGTCTATGATAATATCGCATTCGGTCTGAAGCTGAGGAAGATGCCGAAACCGGAGATTAAAAAACGGGTCGAAGAAGCGGCGAAAATGCTGGGGCTCACAGAGTATCTGCACCGCAAACCGAAGGCGCTCTCCGGCGGGCAGCGGCAGCGGGTTGCATTAGGGCGGGCGATTGTCAGGGACGCCAAAGTGTTTTTAATGGATGAGCCGCTGTCAAATCTGGACGCAAAGCTTCGGGTGCAGATGCGGGCTGAAATTATTAAGCTCCATCAAAGGCTGCAAACAACCACAATCTATGTGACGCACGACCAAACAGAAGCACTGACGATGGCGACACGCATCGTAGTCATGAAGGACGGAAAAATTCAGCAGATCGGCACCCCGAAAGAAGTGTATGAACATCCCGAAAACGTATTTGTCGGCGGGTTTATCGGCTCCCCGGCGATGAACTTTTTCAAAGGAAAGCTGACGGACGGCGCCATTCAGATCGGTTCAGCCGCTCTCAGCGTACCGGAAGGGAAAATGAAAATGCTCCGGGAAAAAGGGTATGCCGGCAAAGATATCATCTTCGGCATCCGCCCGGAAGACATACATGACGAGCTGATTGTGGTAGAATCTTATAAGAATTCATCCATCACAGCTAAAATCAATGTCGCGGAATTGCTCGGGTCAGAAATTATGGTTTATTCCCGGATCGGGGATCAGGATTTTATCGCCCGGATTGACGCCCGCCATGACATTCGTGCCGGTGAGGAATTGACCGTCGCTTTCGACATGAATAAGGCTCACTTTTTTGACAGTGAAACAGAAATCAGAATCCGCTCATAACGCAAAGCCGGACAGCTGGATGTCCGGCTTTTTTGATGTAACAATTTATGACGCATAACCGATATAAAAAGTAAATAGAAGACAGAAAGCAGGAAAACGATGAAACGCATGATCATGTGCATGTGCCTTTTGGCTGCCGTGTTTACGCTTGCCGCCTGCTCGGGCCATGAGGCAAGCGCCGAACAAAGCATTCCGAAGGCAGAAGCGCACAGCGAAAAAAAGTCCGTAAAGCGGCAAATCAAAAAAGAGCCGGATACGTCCGCCTGGGTTCAAACGAAAGGAACGGCAAGACTGCCGATTCTGATGTATCACAGCATTTCAGAGGGAAACAGCCTGCGTGTGCCGCAGGAAGAATTCCGGCAGCATATGAAGTGGCTTCATGATCACGGTTATTATACGATGACTCCTGAAGAAGCCTATCTGATGCTGACGGAGGATAAGGAGCCGCGTGCAAAATGTGTTCTGATCACATTTGATGACGGCTATACCGACAATGTGAAAGCGGCCTATCCCATTTTAAAGAAATACAAGATGAAAGCGACAATCTTTATGATCGGAAACTTTATCGGGCATAAGAATCATCTGACTGAGAAGCAGATGAAGGAGATGGCCGCCCACGGCATTTCCATTCAGAGCCATACGATGAACCATCTCGAATTGAACGGGCTCACACCGCAGCAGCAGCGACGTGAAATGAAGGACTCTAAGCGTTTATTTGATCAAATGTTCGGGCAGCGGACGACTATGATCAGCTACCCTGTCGGACGATATAATAAAGAAACATTAAAAGCCGCCGCCTCGTCAGGCTACCGTATGGCGGTCACGACAGAGCCGGGAGCGGCGTCTAGAGATCAGGGGCTTTACGGGCTTCACCGCGTCCGTGTGTCGCCGGGCATGTCCGGCGCGGCATTCGGCTCTTATATTCAAAATGTGATGAAATAACAAAGCCTCCGCGTATGCGGAGGCTTTTTTCGGTTTAATAGAATTGATGAAGCAGCAGAAGAGTGACGCTCACGGTAATCGCTCCGCCGATTCTGGTCGACACTTGGGCGAATGGCATAAGCTCAAGCCGTTCAGCGGCGCTCAAGATCGCGACGTCACCGGTGCCGCCCTGGCCGGAATGGCAGGCATTAATAACCGCCGTCTCAATCGGGTACAGATTCAGCCATTTTCCGGTCAGAAAACCGACGGCAATCATCGTGACGACGATTGATAAAATGGTAATGATGTTGCTGATCGTAAACGCCGCAATCAGCTTGTCCCACGGTGTCATTGAAACGCCGATCGCAAATAAGAGCGGATAGGTCACGGCTGTCGAGAAAAAGCGCGAGACGCCGAAGGCTCCGTTTTCAATCGAAGCCGGCGCCAGCCTGAACAGCTTAATGAGAACGGCAAGGACGAGCATCACGACAGGAGCCGGAAGCTGAAAGAAATCATGCGCCAGCATGCCGACCAAATAGAGGGAAACCGCTAAAATACCGCCCGAAGCGAAAAAGGACAAATCAAACGTTTTATCATCGGCCGGCTGTTCCAATGCGGGAGCGGAATGATCAGACTTATCAACCTTCCCGTTGCCCGTCCATTCCGGTTTGCGTTTCCCGATGACATTCAGCAAACCCGATAACATAATGGCGCACAGGCTGCCTAGCATGATGGACGGCAGCACAAGCGCAAAGGCGTCTCCCTGGGACATCGGCATAATATCGGAGTAGCCGATGGATAAAGGAATCGCGCCTTCACCGACACCCCCCGCCATAATCGGAACGACGATATAAAGCAGCGTGTGCTGAAAGCCGAGCCCGAGCAGCGTCCCGACGCATAAGCCGACGATGGCGGCCGCGATCGAGCCGGCGATCAGCGGAATAAAAATCTTAACGAAAGCTTTGACGAGCGTCTCTCTTTTCATCCCGAGAATACTGCCGACGACGATACCGGCAATAAATAGATAGAGAAAGTTGGAGCTTTCCGTGAATTCTGTTGTTGAAGTAATAATGTCTTTCGGAAGCAGGTGGTAGTAGACGACAGCGGATGGAATAAAGGTTGCGAGAATCGCAGGGCCGCCGATGGACCGCACGATCGGAATGGATTTTCCGATCTGGCCGAAGGTAAATCCGAAAAAACTCATGACGGCAATTGATGTCAGAATGTCGCTTTTTACATCACGGCTCATGACAAACACCGTAATAAGCAAGAAAAGCAGGATATAGATAGGAAGAGGAATAATGCCGATTCTTATATTCATTGCTCTGGCAAACCAGTTATCAGTCCGTTCCTGTTTTTGGATTGAATCCGTTTGCAATTTTGGTTGAAGTTCTCCCATGCTTGTTCCCCCAGTCGTTATGTAGTGAAAAAATATCCCCATTTAAAGTATACTAAAAAATTTAAATTGTTCATATATTATGAATTTACTAGAGGATATGCTTTCTTCACATTTTCTTTCTCAAAACGGCGATTTGCCGGGCTTTTTCGACGAGAAAAGCATTTTGTTCGCCACACGAATAAAAAAGAGGTACGATATCAAAGGGACAAATATCCTAGGTGCTGACATAAAATCTCTACAAATCCGACAATAATCAGTCACAATTTCAGCCTGATTTTAGGTATATTGATCTTTTTTTTTAGGCTGAATCGTTGTAAAGTAATGATATTGAATCATTTCTATGACAGCCGCTGTCCCCCAGGGTGTACAGGCTGATATTTCAATAGTTTTGACGAATTTGTGAAACATTGAGCAAACATATCATTTTTTGTGAAATACCGAGCAATGATTCCACTATGTTTGTGAAATGTTGAGCAATTTACCAGATTGGAGGAAAAACATCATGAGTGAGTTGGTATTAGCCCGCATTCAATTTGCATCTACAACATTGTTTCACTTCTTGTTTGTGCCTATGTCTATCGGGCTTGTGTTTATGGTTGCTTTGATGGAGACGCTTTATGTTGTCAAAAAACAAGAGACCTATCTCAAAATGGCTAAATTTTGGGGGCATCTCTTTTTAATTAACTTTGCTGTCGGCGTCGTCACAGGGATTCTTCAGGAATTCCAGTTCGGATTGAACTGGTCTGATTATTCCCGTTTTGTCGGGGACGTATTTGGGGCTCCGCTTGCGATTGAAGCGCTTTTGGCGTTTTTTATGGAGTCTATTTTTATCGGATTATGGATTTTCGGCTGGGACCGTTTATCTAAAAAAGTGCATTTGCTTTGCATTTGGCTTGTATCCTTCGGAACGATTATGTCATCTTTCTGGATTTTGACGGCAAACTCATTCATGCAGGAGCCGGTCGGCTTTACGATTAAAAACGGCCGCGCGGAAATGAATGACTTCGGAGCGCTTTTGACAAACCCTCAGCTTTGGGTTGAATTCCCTCACGTCATTTTCGGAGCGCTTGCGACGGGTGCTTTCTTTATCGCCGGTGTCAGCGCATTTAAATTATTGAAGAAAAAAGAAGTGCCTTTCTTCCATAAATCTTTCAAGCTTTCGATGATTGTCGGTCTGATCGCCGGTATCGGCGTTGCGTTCAGCGGACACATGCAGGCTGAGCATTTAATGGAATCGCAGCCGATGAAAATGGCCGCCAGTGAAGCGCTTTGGGATGACAGCGGTGATCCTGCCGCGTGGACGGCTTTTGCGAATATTGATACGAATAAAGAAAAAAACACATCAGAAATTTCAATTCCTTACGCACTGAGCTACTTGGCTTACCAGAAGTTCAGCGGCAGTGTGAAAGGGATGAAAACACTTCAAAAAGAATATGAAAAAACGTACGGAAAAGGCGACTATATCCCGCCTGTCAAAACGACGTTCTGGAGTTTCCGCATTATGGCGGGAGCGGGCGCGCTTATGATTTTTGCCGCGATTGCAGGCTTTATTCTGAACCGCCGCAAAAAGCTCCATACGAGCAAGTGGTATTTACGGGGCATGATCGCACTGATCGCATTCCCGTTCATTGCGAACTCTGCCGGTTGGATTATGACTGAAATCGGCCGCCAGCCGTGGACGGTTATGGGGCAAATGACAACCGCACAATCCGTTTCGCCTAACGTAACGACGGGATCTCTGCTGTTTTCAATTATCGGTTTCGGCGTCATGTACTTGATTTTAGGCGCGCTGCTTGTCTTCCTATTCGTTCGTGAAATTAAAAAAGGTGCGGACCATGATGATCACAAGGATGTTCCTGTATCAACGGATCCGTTCAGTCAGGAGGTCTACCATGGGGTCACTTCATGATCTTTGGTTTGTACTCGTTTCAGTTTTGTTTGTCGGATTTTTCTTTTTAGAAGGTTTTGATTTCGGTGTCGGCATTTCGACCCGATTTCTTGGCCATAATGAATTAGAACGCAGAGTGCTGATTAACACCATCGGCCCGTTCTGGGATGCGAATGAGGTATGGCTGCTGACAGGTACGGGAGCGATCTTCGCGGCATTCCCGAACTGGTATGCGACGATGCTGAGCGGATATTATATTCCGTTTATCATCATCCTTCTTGCTTTAATGGGCCGCGGGGTGGCGTTTGAATTCCGCGGAAAAGTGAATCATTTAAAATGGGTCAAAACATGGGACTGGGTGATTTTCTTCGGCAGCCTTATCCCGCCGTTTGTATTCGGCCTTATCTTCACAAGCTTGTTCCGCGGCATGCCGATTGACGGCCATATGAATATGCATGCGGGTTTCTCAGATATTGTGAACGTGTATTCCGTCCTTGGCGGAGCAGCCGTCACCCTTCTTTCATTCCTGCACGGTTTAATGTTTGTCACACTGCGCACGATCGGTGATTTACAAGAGCGTGCGAGAAAAATGGCAAAACGCGTAATCGGTGTTATCTTTCTTGTTGTACTTGCTTTCTTTGCGATGTCTGCATACGATACGGATATGTTTACACGCCGGGCAAACATCACGATTCCGGTATTCGTGCTGATTGTCATCTGCAACGTTCTTGCTGTTGTGTTCATGAGCAAGAAAAAAGACGGCTGGGCATTCGGTATGACCGGTGCGGGTCTTGCTTTGACAGTTGCGATGATTTTTATCTCTCTGTTCCCGCGCGTCATGGTCAGCTCGCTGAAAAGCGCGTATGACTTAACAGTAGCTAACGCGTCTTCCGGTGATTATTCACTTAAGGTCATGACAATTGCCGCACTGACTCTGCTGCCGTTTGTCATCGGCAGTCAGATCTGGAGCTATTATGTCTTCCGGAAACGCGTCAGCCATAAGGAGCCTATGACTTATTAATGGGAAAAGACCTGTTTCTTTATAAAGGAATGAAGCGGATTCTTGCGATCATTACGGGATTAACGATTATACAAACGGCCGCCATCATCTTGCAGGCGGAATGGCTGAGCCAGGCGGTAACCGGATTATTTAATGGGAAGCGGATTGCTTCTCTTTATCCGGTTATCGGCTTTTTCCTGCTTGCGTTTTTGGTCCGGCATGCGGTGACAGCGGTCCGGCAGAAAATCGTATACCAATATGCCGCGCAAACCGGCGCAGACTTAAGAAAAAGATTTCTTGAGCAATTGTTCCGTCTCGGCCCCCGCTTTGCGAAAAAAGAGGGGACGGGCCGGATGGTGACGCTGGCGATGGAAGGCATCAGCCAGTTCCGCCGTTATTTAGAGCTGTTTCTGCCGAAAATGGTCAGCATGGCGATTGTGCCGGCGGCCGTTGTTATTTACGTGTTTTTTCAGGATAAAACATCGGCTTTGATTCTGATTCTTGCGCTTCCGATTTTGATTGTATTTATGATCCTGCTCGGACTTGTCGCACAGAAAAAAGCCGATCGCCAATGGAAGTCCTATCAGACGCTTTCCAATCATTTCGTGGATTCGCTCCGCGGACTGGAGACATTGCGGTTTTTAGGATTAAGCAAATCACACAGCAAAAACATCTTTCATGTCAGTGAGAGATACCGCAAGGCGACGATGAGCACGCTCCGGGTCGCGTTTTTATCATCATTCGCCCTGGATTTCTTTACGATGCTGTCGGTGGCGACAGTGGCGGTGTTTCTCGGCTTGCGGCTGATAGACGGACAAATTCTGCTCGGTCCGGCATTGACCGCGCTGATTCTCGCGCCTGAATATTTTCTCCCGGTCCGCGAAGTGGGAAATGATTACCACGCGACGTTAAACGGGCAGGAGGCGGGGAAAACCATTCAAGCGATTTTGGCGCAGCCCGGTTTTAAAGAAGAAAAGCCGCTCGAACTTGATACGTGGACTGACGGGGATGAATTACAGCTTACGCGTTTGTCCGTCCGAGAATCGATGTCTGAATTTCATCTGTCCTTTAAAGGGAAGAAGAAAATCGGAATTATCGGGGAAAGCGGTGCGGGAAAATCGACACTCATTGATGTGCTGGGCGGCTTTTTAGAGCCTGCGTCCGGTGAGATCAAGGTAAACGGTGAATCCCGCTCGCATCTGCAGTCGGACGGCTGGCAGAAGCAGCTGCTTTATATTCCGCAGCATCCGTACATTTTTGATGACACGCTTATGAATAATATCCGGTTTTATCATCCTGATGCTTCCCGTGAGGAAACGGCGCGCGCTGCTGATTCAGCGGGTCTTTCCGGACTGATCCGCGATCTGCCCGGCGGCCTTGACGGCCGGATCGGCGAGGGCGGACGGGCGCTCAGCGGAGGGCAGGCTCAGCGTGTCGCGCTGGCCAGAGCCTTTTTAGGAAACCGGCCGATTCTCCTTTTGGATGAGCCGACCGCTCACCTTGATATTGAAACAGAATATGAAATAAAAGAAACGATGAAAGACCTGTTTGAAAACAAACTTGTCGCTCTGGCCACTCACCGTCTTCACTGGATGCTTGAGATGGACGAAATTATCGTGCTTGATGACGGCGCGGTGGCGGAAATCGGCACCCACGACGAATTGATGGCGAAACAAGGCGTATATGCCAAACTTGTAAAGGCGCAACTGGGGGAAAGAACATGAGAAAAGAAGAATGGATTCTGCCGTATATAAAGCAAAATGCCCGTTTGTTTGTTCTTGTGATTTTTTTAGGCGCGGTGACGATTTTTTCGGCGGCCTTTCTCATGTTCACTTCCGGTTTTTTGATCTCTAAGTCGGCGACAAGGCCTGAGAATATCCTGCTGGTGTACGTTCCGATTGTGGCCGTGCGCACCTTCGGGATTGCCCGTTCAGTCTCACGGTACGCCGAGCGCCTGACGGGGCACCATATCATTTTGAAAATCGTGTCCGATATGAGGGTGCGGCTTTACAATATGCTGGAGCCGGCCTCGCTCATGCTTTCATCCCGTTTTCGGACGGGCGACATGCTCGGCATTTTGGCTGAGGATATTGAGCATTTGCAGGATGCGTTTTTAAAAACGATTTTCCCGGCGGTTTCCGCTTTGCTGCTGTATGCGGCATCCGTTATCGGACTCGGCTTTTTTTCCTGGCCGTTTGCCGCTTTTGCGGCGATTTACCTGTTTATATTGGTTGTATTGTTTCCGGTTGTTTCGCTTCTTGTGACGAGAGCGAAAAACATGAGGCTGAAAAGCGGCCGGAATACGCTCTACAGCCGGCTGACAGATGCCGTGCTCGGCGTGAGCGACTGGATGTTCTCGGGACGACAGGCGGCCTTTATTTCCTCTTATGAAGGGAAAGAGAAGGCATGGTTTGACCTTGAAAGCAAACGTCAGCGGTTTACGAGATGGCGTGATCTCGCCGCGCAATGCCTCGTCGGCGGTTTCATATTAATCATGCTGTTCTGGACGGCGGGTCAGTATGCGGACGGCAGCATCGCCAACACGATGATCGCGGCCTTTGTGCTTGTCGTATTTCCATTGACGGAGGCGTTTCTGCCCCTTTCGGATGCGCTGACGGAAGTGCCTTCTTATCAAGATTCCATCAAAAGAATGAATAAGGCGGCTCCGGAGCTGCGAAGTCGTGAGGTGAAGCAGACCGATGAGAAACTGGATGTATCCGATGTGACACTTACATTTGATAACGTGACGTTTTCTTATGATCAGCACAGTCATGTGCTTGACCGTTTTTCCTTCACTCTCCGCCAGGGGGAAAAAATGGCGCTGCTCGGCAGGAGCGGCTCCGGTAAGTCGACCTCTCTCGCTTTAATTGAAGGCGTCTTAGTTCCCGATTCGGGCAAGGTGATGCTGAACGGGCTGGAAACTGCGGCCGTGCAGGAGCAGATTTCCTCAGCGGTGGCCGTTTTGAATCAGAAACCTCATCTCTTTAACACGAGCATTATGAACAATATCCGGCTCGGAAACGGCAAGGCGAGTGATGAAGATGTTAAGCGTGCGGCTCGGCAAGTGAAGCTGCATGATTATATTGAATCACTGCCTGACGGATATGAAACGTCCGTGCAGGAGACGGGGATTCGTTTCTCAGGAGGAGAACGGCAGCGGATCGCGCTTGCCCGTATTCTGCTCCAAGATACGCCGGTCATTATCCTTGATGAACCGACGGTCGGCCTTGATGCGGTCACTGAACGTGAATTGCTTGATACGATTTTTGATGTTTTTAAAGAGAAAACGATCCTCTGGATTACACACCATTTAGCGGGTGTGGAAACAGCTGATAAAATCGTCTTTTTAGAAAATGGAAAAGCAGAAATGGAAGGAACCCATCAAGAGCTGCTTGCAGAAAACGAACGGTACCGGAAGCTTTACCGTCTTGATGTTCCGATCAGAACATAAACAGCCGCAAACGAGCGGCTGTTTTTTTGTGCGGTTTAAAATCTCTTCTTGTTTGGAATATAAATAGGAGACAGAAGAGGAGGTACAGAGATGAATATAATGGATTGGACGGAACAGGATGTGAAAGATACGCTGCCGAAACGGGAGGCAGACAGCCATAAAGGAACGTTCGGGACGGCGCTATTGCTGGCCGGGAGCGATGACATGCCGGGAGCCGCCCTTCTGGCCGGATTGGGTGCGATGAGAAGCGGTGTCGGCAAGCTCGTCATCGGTACATCGGCAGGCGTCATTCCGCTTATCGTCCCGGTGCTGCCGGAAGCCACGTACTGGCGGGACGGGTGGAAAAAAGCCGCGGCGGGCCAGCCCGGGGAAACCATCCGGGCCGCTGCCATCGGGCCGGGCCTTCCCCAAACAGACAAAGTGCAGCAGGCGGCTGATCAGCTGCTTTCTGGCGATTATCCCGTCTTACTGGATGCGGGCGCCATTACAAAAAGAACCTATCCGAAGAGGAAAGCTCCCGTGATCTTGACGCCTCATCCCGGCGAATTTTCCAGAATGACAGGCCTTCCGATTCAAGAGATTCAGCAGAACAGAGCGGAATATGCCGCGGAATGGGCGGAGCGGCTTCATGTCACGATTGTCCTGAAAGGAAACGAAACCATTATCGCTTTTCCCGACGGGGAATGCCGCAGGAATACAACCGGAAACGGCGCGCTTGCAAAAGGCGGGACCGGCGACACGCTGACGGGAATGATTCTTGGCATGCTGTGCTGTCATCAAGACCCGAAGCACGCCGTATTGAACGCCGTCCGCCTTCACGGCGAATGTGCGGAATTATGGACGAAAGAGCGCTCCGCCCATACCTTGTTGGCGCACGAACTTTCTGAACTGCTGCCGCGTGTATGGAAGGAATATGAATAAAGAAAAGGCGTCTTCATAGGGAAGGCGCCTCTTTTTGTTTTACCCTTGATTTCATCAGGACATAATACAGCAGCGACGGAACGGCCAGGCCGATGACCCAGGCAATGTCGCCTCCGCCGAATATTTCAGCGAGCGGCCCGATGTAAAAGGATGTATTGATGAACGGGATTTCTAATATAATCGACAAAACGAAGGCGGCCGCTGTAATCCAATTGACCCTGCCGTATTGCCCGTTGACGTCAAACATCGATTTGACGTGGTATTTTCCGCGGCGGATAAAATAGTAATCCACGAGGTTGATCGCCGTCCATGGAATTAAGAAATAACTGATGAAAAAGATGAAATTTAAAAACAGTTCCATGAAATTGCTTTGGCCCAAGAGACTTAATACAGTACCCGCTGCCGTCACACAAAGGATCATTACCACTCTCGTTTTCGGCGTCACCTTCAGTTTTAAAAACGGCTCCAAGGTAGTCGTGGTTGACATAAAGGCTCCGTATAAATTAAAGACGTTGATCGCCATTTGCCCGAACAGGACGATGATCAGCATAATAAAGGAAAACGGACCGAACAATCGGACAATCTCATTTCCCGCATTAGCGGTAAATTCCGGGAGCGCCGTCGTCAAAATGGCGCCGAGAAGCATCATCCAGATGGAACTGACTGACGTACCTGCATAGCTGTACCAAAAAGTATGCGATGCCGGTGTTTTGACCGGCAGATAACGGGAATAATCTGCGACATATGGCGCGTATGCCAGCTGCCATGTGGCCACCGCGCTGACCGCCACTAGAAAAACAGGCAGATCTAATGAGCCGGGCACCCAGCTTCCTGAAGGAATCGGCAGTTGAAAAATAAGAATCGTTGCAGCAAAAAAAACGGCAAAGGAGGTCCAAGAGAGGATTTTCTGCATTTTGTGAATCAGATCATGACCGTAGATCGTGAGTAAAAAACAGATGGCGCTTAAGCCGATAATACACCATGAAGCCGGAATCGGGACAAAGCTGCTCAGTGTACCGGCTGCGAGAATCGTACTGCTCGCAAAGAAGCCCAGGTAGATAAACATGACCAAAAAGAGGGGCAGAATCGCTCCGATCACGCCGAATTGCGCGCGGCTTTGAATCATTTGCGGAATTCCGAGCTGAGGTCCTTGTGCGGAATGAGACGCCATAAAGATTGCGCCGATAAAGGTTCCGATTATAATGGCGGCGATACTCCAAAAGAGATCGAGTCCCATTGTAACAGGCAGTGTGCCTGTGACTAACGTCGTAATATGCATATTAGCCCCGAACCAGACGGGGAATAAATCTTTGGCCTTTCCGTGTCTTTCGTCATGCGGAATATGTTCAATCGTTCGCCTTTCTACTTTCAATAGATAATCTCCTCCGTATGTTCTTCTTTAACATAAAGACATAGCTTAACAGATTGACCTGCCGTTTACAAATTCCAGCATGCAGGAAAAACATTGTAAAGCCTCGCTGACAGCCGTTCAAAGTTTTTTTGAAAAACGGTACAAACACTGCCGCCATAACGATTTGCCAGGGTTTAAAAGGCATGGATATGCTTACGGACTAATATGTATGAAGGAGAAATGTGTCAATCTTTTGACGAATGGAGCCATTATTCGTTAAGCTGAAAGAATAGTTTACTTTGTGTAAATTTCATTAATGAAAAGGGGATTGATGATATGTGTACAAGTCTTACATTGAAAACGACAGACGGTAATCACCTATTGGCGCGAACGATGGATTTTGCATTTCAGCTCGGTACGGACGTCGTGCTTTACCCTCGTCAGTACAGCTGGAAAAGCGAAGCTGACGGCAGGATGCATAAGACGAAATACGCATTTATCGGCATGGGGAGAAATCTCGGCAATGTTCTGTTTGCCGACGGTGTAAATGAAAAAGGGCTGTCGTGTGCGACGCTGTATTTTCCGGGCTTTGCGGGATACGAGAAAGCGGAACGGGAGGGAACCTGTCACATTGCTCCTCATGAGTTTGTCACCTGGGCCTTATCAAACTGTGAATCTCTTGAAGACATAAAGGAAAAGCTCTCAATGCTGACGATTGTAGAGAAGAAGTTAATGTTATTGGATACGGTGCTGCCTCTTCATTGGATTTTATCAGACCGCACGGGCGGCTGCATTGTCATCGAGCCGACACCGGAGGGAATGAAAGTATATGACAACAAACCCGGAGTGATGACCAACAGTCCGGAATTTCCTTGGCATGTGACCAATCTGCGCCATTATATCGGAATCAGGCCGCAGCAGTCAGAAAGCAAAACATTGGGCGGAATGACATTAACCGCTTTCGGCCAAGGATCTGGAACGATCGGGCTTCCCGGTGATTACACGCCGCCATCCCGGTTCATCAGAGCCGCTTATCTGAAAGAGCATTTAGAGCCTGCCGCCCATGAAACGGATGGCGTTACGGCCGCTTTTCACGTGCTGTCCAATGTGAATATTCCAAAAGGCGCGGTGATCACAGAGGAGTATGAAATTGATTATACGCAGTATACGTCGGTTATGTGCTGTGACACCGGGAACTACTACTTTCATCTGTACGACAACCGGCAGATTCACAAAGTAAGTTTATTCCATGAAGATCTTGACCGTCCGGAGCCGAAAGTATTTGCGGCCGCGGCGGAGCAGAATATACAGGAGCTGAATTAGCTCAAAAAAAACAGGACGCGATTGTCCTGTTTTTTTATTTAATACGGATCAGACGGATGGCTTTCCTGTTCAGCCTGTTTTGCGGCTTGTGCCGTATCAGTAGTGCCGATCGGCCCGCCGCTGCTGCTTTCGGAGGCTTTTTTCAGCCCTTCCGCAACACGTTTTCCGTAGTCCGGATCTGCTTTTGTGAAATTCTCAATCATTTGATCCTGAATGTCTTTCCGGCAGGAAGAAAGCGTATTGACCAGGTTTGTGATTAATTCGTTCCGTTCAAATTCCGAAAATCTGCGGTATGTTTCTCCGGCCTGGCCGAAATTATTCGGCCGGTCGATCGCTTCCCGCTTCACATCGCCTTCGACATGAGGTGTATGGTCTTTCCCATCCTGCTTTGCTTCGGTGAGTCCTCCCATAATGGACGGCTCATAGTTGACGTGCGGGTTTTGTCCTTCTGCCCGATCGACCCGATACTGCATTTGCCCGCCTTCCTGGTTGGTGGCGACATGCTTTTTCGGCGAGTTGATCGGGAGCTGCAGGTAATTTGCGCCGACGCGGTACCGCTGGGTATCTGAATAGGCGAATGTCCGCCCCTGAAGTAATTTGTCATCTGAAAAATCAAGGCCGTCCACAAGCACGCCCGTTCCGAATGATGCTTGTTCCACCTCGGCATGGTAGTTTTCCGGGTTTTTGTTCAGAACCAATTTACCGATCGGCTTCCAAGGGAAATCGTCTTTATACCACAGCTTGGTCGGATCAAGCGGATCAAAATCCAGCTCGGGATGCTCGTCATCAGTCATGATTTGCGCATACACTTCCCATTCAGGGTAATCGCCTTTTTCAATCGCCTCATACAAATCCTGTGTCGCATGGTTAAAGTTTTTCCCCTGAATCTCTTCCGCTTCCTTCTGTGTCAGGTTGCGGATGCCCTGTTTCGGTTCAAAGTGATATTTGACGAGCACGGCTTTTCCTTCTTCATTGACCCATTTGTAGGCATGGACGCCTGAGCCCTGCATCTGCCGGTAGTTGGCCGGGATGCCCCACGGCGAAAACAAGAAAGTGATCATATGAGTCGCTTCCGGTGATTGGGAAATGAAGTCGAAAATACGCTCGCCGTCCTGAATGTTCGTAACGGGATCAGGCTGAAATGCGTGCACAAGATCCGGGAACTTCAGCGGATCACGGATAAAAAAGATTTTCAGGTTGTTGCCGACCAGATCCCAGTTGCCGTCTTCGGTATAAAGCTTAACGGCAAAACCCCGGGGATCACGCAATGTTTCCGGGGAATGCTTCCCGTGGTTGACGGTAGAAAACCGCACAAACGCCGGAGTTTTCGTTCCTTTCTTTTGAAACACTTTCGCTCTTGTATATTTAGAAATCTCCTCGTCTCCAAAACTTCCGTACGCCTCAAAGTATCCGTGTGCGCCGGCGCCGCGCGCGTGAACGACGCGCTCGGGAATCCGTTCGCGGTCAAAGTGGCTGATTTTCTCCAAAAAATCATAATTCTCCAATGTCGTCGGTCCTCTATTGCCGACTGTCCTGACATTCTGGTTGTCAGTGACCGGATGGCCCTGCCGGTTTGTCAGCGTGTCTTCTGACTCGCCTTTACCGGTCGTCTTACTGGAAAGCGTTTCTTCGCTGTTTTTGTTATTTTCCATTGTTGAACCCTCCTTTTTGAACGGTAACAATATGCCCAGCAGAGCCGTTTTTTAAAACCGATTTTCAAAAGAAGCGGTTATTCCGCGATCGGCGTCAAGGATCCGCCGTTCCATATTTCGCCCTTGTTCAGCGTCCAGCTGTTTTGATAAAGGCTTTGCGCGCCTTGATTGGCCGCCGGACTTAATTGTTCATCCCATGTCAAAAAGTACGCGGTCTGAGGGTATTTTTGCCTGATCGCATTAATAAAAGCAGCATAATCAAAGCTTCCGATATTGCCGGACGGACCGGTTTCGGCAAAGGCAAACGGTTTTTTCAGAGACAGCATTTCATCATAGCCTGATATCGCATACGGATCAGTGAAGTAAGCGTCCAGACCGGTAATATCCACATAAGATGAGCCTGGGTAGAAGTCTGTTTTAAAGTCTCTGTTGGCATCCGGCGAATACACCCACAAAAGGTTATCCAATCCTCTTGTCTCTGTCATATAGCGGTATATCTTCTTGTAAAGCTCTTTGTACAGCGAGATTCTCTCATTGTCTTTTTGGTTGTAGCCTGTCAGCCCCCACCAGAACCACTCGCCGTTCATTTCATGCAGCGGTCTGAACAGAACGGTGACGCCTTGATTTTTCAGCTGAGTAAGGCCGTCGGCGATTTTGCTGAGCAGCGCCTCAAGCCGTTTTCCTTCCACAGTTGAAGGGTCCAGGATGTTTTTGTACTGGCTGTTTGAGATGGCCGTTTTATAGTTTCCGGATGGAAAGGCCGGATTTGCGAGATGCAGGCTGACCTGAGGGAGGCCGCCGCTTTTCCAGTATGAGATTAAGCTGCTGTTGCAGCTGTAATCGATAGTATCGGTGATATCCGCTGTTTCCAGCCACCCTCTCCCATAGTCACAGCCGTAGATGGCGGGAGACTGTCCCGTCGCGTTTTTCAAGCGGTTTTCCTCTGTCATTGAAAAAGTGACATCGCTGTACCCGCCGAACGCTCCGGACATGACCCTGTTTTCTGAACGGTTGGGCAGGTGCGCCAGCCAGTTCATGATATCTTTTGTCGTCTGCTGGGCATTTGGGTTGACGGGATAAACGGTGTGAGCCGATATCGGACTGGCGGCTCCTAAGAGTAATAAAACGATAGACAGGCAGACTGCTAACTTTTTAAGCATATAAAAGACCTCCTGATTTTTAAGATGATGAAGGATGTGAAACGATAACCTCACAATCTCCTTCTATAACAAAATCTCCGGAATCCGCCGGCACGATAAAGTGATCGCCTTTGTGAACGGGGCATCCATCCAGTTCTCCGCGCCCTTTAATGACGCTTGCGAGTAAATACCGGCCGGGTGCGGGGAATGATGCTTTCCCGCTCACATCCCATTGATAAACTGAAAAGAAAGGTGTTTCGGCGAGTATCGTAATAAGAGCATCTCCGATCCGATGCTTAGTGCTTTTTACATTTTCATCGGTATGGGGAATGTCTGTTACGTCAATTGCTTTCTGAAGATGAAGCTCGCGTTTATTCCCGTTCCCATCCGTCCGGTCATAGTCGTAAAGCCGGTAGGTGGCATCAGAGCTTTGCTGGATTTCAAGGACGAGCGTACCTTCACATAAAGCGTGCAGTGTGCCGCTCGGGACATAGAAAAAGTCGCCGGGCTTAATGGGGATGCGGCGGAGCAGGTGATCCCACTCGTTTCGTTCAATGAGCCGAACGAAATCTTCTTTTGTTTGGGCGCGGTGCCCTAAAATGAGCTCCGCGTCTTTTTTGCAGTCCAACACGTACCAGCATTCCGTTTTTCCGAGTTCTCCGTTTTCATGCCGATGTGCATATGCGTCATCCGGATGAACCTGCACGGATAAGTCCATATTTGCGTCAAGAATTTTTGTGAGCAGGGGAAAAGCGTCTTCTTTCGGATGTCCGAACAGGTCAGGGTGTTCATTCCAGAGACGGTGTAATGATGTTCCGGAAAAAGGCCCGTTCCGCACGATGGATGTACCGTGCGGATGAGCTGAAATCGCCCAGCACTCTCCCGTCCGCTCAGAAGGAATCTCATACCCGAATGTATCGCGCAGCTTCGTCCCGCCCCATAATCTTTCTTTAAAAACCGGTTCCAGAAATAAGAGTTTCGTCATTTTCCCGCCTCCCGGTTTGCCGTCTCTAATGCGCGCTCCGCCAATACGAGCGAACCGGCAGCGCCGGAGTGAATCCCTAATTGAGGGGGAACGATGAAGTGTTCAATGTCGGGCAGGTCAATATATTGATTCAGCCGCTTTTTCACGTGCTGACGGATATAAGAGAACAGCTGATGCTGCTTCATGACGCCCCCGCCGAGAATGATCTTTTCCGGCGAAAGTATGAGAATATACTGCACAAGCGCTTCAGCAATATAATAGCCCTCAAGCTCCCACACTTCCTGCTGATCCGCCAGCAGATATGCTTTTTTCCCCCAGCGTTTCTCAATGGCGGGACCTGCCGCGAGGCCTTCCAGGCAATCTGTATGGTAAGGGCAATTGCCTTTGTAGCCGTCGTCCGGGTGTCTTCTGACATAAATGTGGCCCATTTCAGGATGAGACAGCCCTTGAACAAATCTGCCGTTCATGATGGCGCCGGCTCCGATGCCAGTGCCGACCGTCAAATAGAGGCAGCTGTCCGCGTTTTTGGCCGCGCCGAAAGAAGCTTCTCCGAGCGCCGCCGCATTAACGTCGGTGGTGAAGCCTGCGGGAATATCCAGAGCGCTTTTGATCGTTTGAAGAATAGGGCAGTTCCGCCAGGCTGTCTTCGGCGTCGCGGTGATGCACCCGTATGTTTGACTGTCGGGGCGGATGTCAATCGGTCCGAACGACCCGATGCCGATGGCTTCTATCGGGAAATCTTTAAAGTAACGGATGACTTGTCTGAGTGTGTCATCCGGTTCTCCCGTCGGAAACTCCGCCCTGTCCAGAATGGTGCCGTCTTTTTGTCCGGCGGCACAGACAAATTTCGTGCCGCCGGCTTCAATACCTCCAAGCATGGCCGTACCTCCTCATCTGTTAAAATCCGTTTTGACCGGAAACGGCTTTGAACCAGCGGCCGCTTTTTTTGACGGTCCGTTCGCCCCCGTTTTCCAGATTGACAGATACAAAGCCGTAGCGGTTTTTATAAGCATTTGTCCAAGACCAGTTGTCCATAAAAGTCCACAGATGATAGCCTTTAACATTTGAACCTTCTCCGATGGCCCGATGCACCCATTTGAGATGTTCCCGAATAAATTCAATCCTGTAATCATCCTGAATGATGCCGTTTTCATCGCGGAAGCGTTCCTCGCCTTCAACTCCCATGCCGTTCTCAGAAATAAAACATTCGATATTTCCGTAATGTTCTCTGAGATTGGTGAGAATGTCATAGATTCCTTTTTCGTAAATTTCCCACCCGCGGTGAGGGTTCATTTTCCGTCCGGGCATGACGTACGGATCGAAGAAACGCTCAGGCAGGAAAGGGGCATGTGGATTCGGAACATGTTCTTTTGCCTTGACGCGTCTCGGCTGGTAGTAGTTCACGCCTAACAGGTCAACCGTATGCTCCTGAATGAGGCGGAGATCTTCTTTCTCATAACGCGGCAGAAAGCCTTCCGCCTTGAGAATCTCGACAAGCTCCTCAGGAAATTCGCCCTTTACGGCGGGATCTAAAAATGAGCGGTTGAAAAAGGCATCGGCAATCCGGGATGCTTTCAGATCTTCAGGATGTGAGCTTCTCGGATAAGAAGGCGTGAGATTCAGAATGATTCCGATTTGTCCGTCCTGTTTCAATTCTCTGTAGGCTTTGACAGCCCTTGCATTCGACAGCAGGGTATGGAAGCCGGCCTGCACCGCTTCTTGAAAATTAACGTGATTCGGGTAGTGAAAGTCGTATAAGTAGCCGCCTTCAATCGGCACAATCGGCTCGTTGTGAGTGAACCATTTTTTCACTTTGTCACCGAATAGCGAAAAGCAGGTTTTGGCGTAATGTTCAAACGCGTCAACGGTGTCCCGGCTGACCCAGCCTCCCTTACGCTGAAGGGCAAGCGGCATGTCAAAGTGAAACAAATTGACAAACGGCTCAATGCGATGGGCAAGCATTTCATCGATGACGTCCTGATAAAACGCGACCGCTTTCTGATTGACCTCGCCAGTTCCGTCCGGAATCAATCTTGACCAGGAAATAGACAGCCGGAAGGAGTTGTGGCCGATTTCTTTCATCAGCCGGATATCCTCCTTGTATTGATCATAAAAACGTGACGTGTCGCCGGGGCCGACGCCGTTAAAAAAACGGCTCGGCTCTTTTTCATACCAGTAATCCCATATGTTTTGGCTTTTTCCGTCTCTGTCGGCGGCGCCTTCTGTTTGGGTGGCGGAGGCGGAAGACCCCCACCAGAATCCTTCCGGAAAACGATATTGAATATTTGATTCAGTCAATTGATTTCTCTCCCTTACTGCGATTTTGATTACATACTCATGCTGTCATCCCGGGCATGCTGCTCGGTCTCGGCTTCTTTTTCCTTTGCCATATTTAATTTGTCCAGCGCTTTAAGAAACGGGAACCAGATGACAAACACAATACAGAGGTTGACCAGTTGCATAATGCCGCCCATGACAGAATTGGTCGCCATAATCCCGTTAATGAAAAGGGGGACGGTCCAGGGCACGGTCACGCCGGTAGGAGGGGGCACGATCCCCGCCGACATGGCCAGGTAGGTGACGAGCGTGACAACCATCGGTGCGATCACCCACGGAATGATAATGATCGGGTTCATCACGATCGGCAAACCGAAAATAACCGGCTCATTGACGTTGAAAATGCCCGGCGCGAGACCGAGTTTGGATATCTGTTTCATCTGTTTGCTTTTCATAAAAAGCAAGATGGTGATCACTATGGCCAATGTCATTCCGGTTCCGCCCATTCCGACGGTGTAAATCTCCATAAACGGCTTAGAAATAATATGGGGAATCTCTTTTCCCGCTGTATACGCAGCCAAATTTTCGACCTGTAATGTATTCCAGATCGGGTCCATCACGGAATTGATAATGATCTGTCCGTGAAGTCCGAAAAACCATAAAATCTGAATAAAGAAAACAGCGATTAATGTAGGAATGATGCCGCTTCCAAGTCCGACAAGCGGGGCTTGGACCGTATGATAAATGACATCATGCAGATTGGTGTGAAAGATCTGGGTGACAGCCGCATTGATCAAGAGGAAGACGGTAAGCGTGATAAAAGCCGGAATCAATGCGGCGAACGATTTAGCAACAGCCGGAGGAACACCGGCAGGCATCTTAATCGTTAAGTTTCTCTGGACGATTCTTCTGTAGATTTCACCTGACAAAAACGCGGTCATCATGCCGAGAAACATCCCTTTTGCTCCAAGCCGGTCAACCGGAATGACGCCTGCGACCGCTTTGCCCGTTTCCGGTTCTAAGACGAACGGGGTGAGCAGCAGAAAAGAAACCAATGCGATCGCTCCGCCGAATACGGCCTCCACTTCGTAGCTTTTGGAAAGGTAATAGCCGATCCCGAAGACGACAAAAATGGACATAATCCCCATCGTCGCCGTCGAAGCGCCGCCAAATCCGGATTGAAAGACAGACAGGGCGGAGCTGCTCATGATTTTGTTTAAAAACGGCAGGTTCGTCAGCACGACGAACACCGAACCGAAAATGGTCAGCGGAAACGCCAGCATAAAAGCATCCCGTAAAACTTGCAAATAGCGGTTATTGTTTAATTTGCCCGCGATCGGAACAAGGAATTGGCTGATTTTCTCAAACACGTCTTCACCCCCGGCTTTTTATAAATTTTTTGATTGAAATAAGTCGAGCATTTCTTTGACGAGCTCTTTCATTGAAAGCGCTGACATTAAGTGATCTTCAGCATGCATAAAAAGCAGAGAGACATCCGTTTTGGTGCCGCCGGCTTCTTTTTGAATCATCTGAAAATGGATGTCGTGCGCTTTTCCCAGTTCTTCTTCAGCCTTTGTCAGAAAGGTGTCTGACTCATCTGGCCGGCCGTCTTTATAAGCGCGTATCGATTGAATAATACAGCTGCGGGCATTGCCGCTGTGAAGAATCAGCTGAAAACTGATCTGTTCATCCGTGTACGTTTCCATGCTTATCGCCTCCTTTATTTGTTCTCTATCAAGGCAACGGCCTGTTCGTATGCTTTTTTGCCGTCTCCCATGCCGTATGCCATCATATCAATCACATCAACGGTGATGTGAAGCGGGTCCGCCTCTTTTTGAAGCTCGCCTTTTAAAAAACTCATCTGCGGGCCGATCAGTACGACGTCTGCGTCTTTCATCGCTTCTTTTGCTTTATCCTGTCCGACTGCCCAAATCTCGGCCTCCTCACCGATGGAGCTGGCGTAATTCTGCATTTTCGTGACAAGAAGGCTGGTGGACATGCCTGAGCTGCAGGCTAATAAAATTCTTTTCATGAGGAATCCCTTCTTTCATAAAGTTAAAACGTTTTCATGAATATTATAATCTTTTGAAATTAAATGTCTATACTTTTAAAATATAAAAGTTTAACTTTTCGGATTTTTGACACAAAAAAACCTTTTAAGATTCAACTTAAAAGGTTTTTCACCTCAAGCGAGCCATAACAGCCATAAATAAAGTCCGATCAGGGTGATGAATAACGTCGGAATGGTTAATATCAGACCTGTTTTGAAATACATTCCCCAGGAAATTTTCACGTTTTTCCGGCTTAGCACGTGGAGCCATAACAATGTCGCCAGCGACCCGATCGGCGTGATTTTCGGCCCAAGGTCAGAACCGATAACATTCGCGTAAATCAATGCTTCTCTCATCAGCCCGTGAGTGTCCGTTCCGCTGATGGCTATGGCGTCAATCATCACCGTCGGCAGGTTATTCATAACGGAGGAGAGGATCGCAGCGATAAAACCCATTCCGAGTGTGCCCGCAAACAACCCGTGATCCGCCGCTTTCTGAATAAGCTGAGAAAGAAGATCCGTCAGTCCGGCATTCCGCAAGCCGTACACGACAACATACATGCCGACAGAAAAAAACACGATGGCCCACGGGGCGTCCTTGATGACTTGTTTCGCAGGGACGGCGGGGCTTCGCTGCGCCAGAATGAGAAAAATGACCGCGATGGAGCCGGCAACGAAGGAAACGGGTATCGACAGCAGCGCGCTGACGAAATACCCGATCAATAAAACGGCCAGGACAGCCCACGATAACCGGAAAAGGCGCTCATCCTTAATGGCGGATGCAGGATATTTCACAAGGCCGGTGTCAAACCGTTTCGGAATGTTTTTTCTGAAATAGAGATACAGCACCAAAATGCTGGCCGCCAGAGAAAAAAGGTTGGGCACCAGCATGCGTGATGCATATTCAATGTATCCGATATGAAAGTAATCGGCGGATACGATATTGACCAAATTGCTGACCACGAGCGGGAGCGAGGTGGTGTCGGCGATGAATCCTCCGGCGATAATAAACGGAAAAACCAGTTTTTCAGGTAAATTCAAAGCCCGCACCATCGCCAGTACGATCGGCGTCAAAATGAGCGCCGCTCCGTCATTGGCAAACAGGGCGGAGACAACAGCCCCTAAGACCGACACATAGAGAAACATCCGCAGCCCGCTGCCTTTGGCCGCCATGGCCATATGCAGCGCGGCCCACTCAAAAAAACCGATACTGTCAAGAATTAATGAAATGATAATAATGGCGATAAAGGCGAGTGTCGCATTCCAGACGATCCCCGTCACTTCCGCGATATCGTGCAGGCTGACTGCTCCGGCGATCAAAGCGAGGACCGCTCCGCCGCAGGCAGACCAGCCGATTGATATATGTTTCGGCTGCCATATGACAAACACAAGTGTCAGCACAAAAATCAGCGCTGATAAAACCGCAACTCCCAAGAATATATCCCCCTTACCGGCATGTAACAGTGACTTCTTTTTGCCGCAATGTCTGTAAAACTTCGTCCTTTTCATCTATCTGCTGCAGAATCGAGCAAACCAGCGCGTATTCCGGTCCGGACGGATGAATGGCATAGTACCGCCACTGGCCCTCGCGTCTTTCCCGCACAAGGCCGGCGTTCTTTAATTTCCGCAAGTGCTGGCTGATGCCGGGCTGACTTATATGAAAAATAGCCGTCAGCTCGCAGACACAATATTCTTTATCCTCCAGAAGCTTCAGCATCAAAAGCCTCGTCGGGTCGCTTAGAAGTTTGAGGCACTGGCTGATCCCTTCGGAACTTAAAGCATTATGCCGCCGTTCCATGCGCTCACTCCTTTTTTACACTATTATATAAGCGAATGTTTATATAAGTAAACGGTAATATAAAAAAGCCGGTCTTGCACTTTTCGCAAAACCGGCTCATGTTTATTTTTGGAACAGTTTTTTCGCTTCATCCATTGCTAATTTATTTCCCAGTGCCGAATAATCAAGCCAAGGCTGATCGGCAATTTTATAGACATGGTTTGCTTTCACGGCCTTAAGCCCTTTCCATACAGCGCTTTTTTGCAATTCTTTATAAGCTTGCTGTGACTTGTCGTCTCTGTTAACGACCACGAAAATCGCATCTGCGTTGTAATCAGGCAGCACTTCTTGAGAAATGACTTCATAAGGGCGGGAGGTGTTCATTTCTTTAATGCCGTCAGCCGGTTTCAGCTTCAGATCGTCAAACAGAATCGGTCCCATCGGGCGGCGTGTGCTGAAGACGCGAAGCTCTTTTGCGTTCACGCGGATCGCCATGACTTTGGCGTTTTTCCCTAATTCCTTATTCATCATGCATCTGACTTGTTTTGTTTCATCTTCGTAATCTTGAATAAATGTTTTCGCTTCTTTTTCACGGTTGACGATTTTTCCGATGTCTTTTAAATGATCGCGCCATGTGCCTTTATCAAGGTCGAAAACGTGTGTGTTTCCGATTTTCTTGTATTTTGACACATCTTTTCCCGCAAATTCTTTATCAAGATAAATGTTGTCTGGATTCAGCTCAAGTAAAGCTTCCATATCCGGGTCTGATGCAGGTCCGAGTTTTTTCGTGTCTTTCAGCTGATTTTTCACATGAGGGAGAAAATCTTTTAATTCTCCGCCCACGACGGAACCGGCAGGTGTAACGCCGAGAGCCAGCAGATCATTTGTCAGGTGAATGGACATCGAAGCGATTTTATGATCACCGGATTTCTTTTTTGACTCCGGCTGTGATGAATCGGATTGGCAGGCAGCCAGTAAGAAAATACACATGAAACTGATGAGCGCAATTGTTTTTTTCATGGGAATACTCCTTGTTTTATGATTTGATTTTCATGACGAGATAGAGAAAATACGGCGCGCCGATGGCTGCCGCAACCACGCCGGCCGGAATGGCATTCGGCTGAAACAAAGACCGGCCGATGGTGTCTGCCGCGACAAGAATGACAAGGCCGATTAATCCCGCAATCGGAATAATATGCTGATGCATGGTGCCGACGAGCCGTCTTGCCAAGTGAGGGGCGGCAAAGCCGATAAAGCCGATTCCGCCGGCCATCGCGACGCTCGCGCAGGACAAGCCGACCGCTATGGCGATCAGCATGATCCTTTTTCTCTGCACGTGTGCGCCGAGCCCCGCCGCTGCCTGGTCACCGAGCATTAAAATATTCAAAGACCGGGCGTTTAGCCATGCAAGCGGTGCGAGAATGCCGATCCAGGGCAATAGCGACCACACGTGAATCCAATCTCTGCCCCAGACGTTTCCCACCAGCCAGCGGGAAGCGAAGGTATAAGTTTCTTCATTCAGGCGCAGCGACATAAACAATGTAACGGCGCTGAAGCCCGCGGAAACGGCGATCCCGACCAACAGCATGCGGATCGTTAAAAAACCGTTCAGCCTGTCGTACGTAAGCACTACGATCAGCAGGGCGGCGAGTGTTCCGCCCGCAAACGTAAACAGCGGGATGAACATCGACGCCTGCGCCTCCAGGGAATGAAAGAATGTGATATACATCATCAAACCGAAGGAAGCGCCGGCATGCAGTCCGAGAATGCCCGGATCGGCAAGCGGATTTCGGGATACACCCTGCAAAACAGCGCCCGACACGCCTAAGCCGATGCCGGCCAGCATCGTCACCAGTATCCGGGGGAGCCGGTAATCGAATAAAACGGTTGTGCTTTGAAACGTGCCGTATCCGAACAGCGTTTTTCCCACGGTGAGGGGAGAAAGCCGGAATGAGCCCGTGTGCAGCCCGATCAGAATAATGCAAACGGCGATGACCAGCAGAACGAGACCTGCCGACGCCGCTTTTTTTGTTTCTTTCTGCACTTTCATTTATAAGTCTCTCCCTTCCTTGCGGGCAATATAAAGAAAGAAAGGGACACCGACAAGTGCGACCATGATGCCTATCGCCAATTCTCTCGGGGGACTGACCGTGCGTGAGGCCAAGTCGGCCAAAATCAAAAGAATCGCGCCGAGCAACGCGGACATCGGAATAATCAGCCTGTACGTAACGCCGACGATCTTGCGGGCGATATGAGGAATGACCAGCCCGACAAAGCCGATCGCGCCGGCAGCGGAAACAGACACACCGGCAAGAACGACGGCGATCATTAATCCCGCGGCACGCGTCAGAGCCGTGTTCACCCCTAAATTCGCCGCCACGTCATTTCCCATTGAGAGAAGGGTGACGGACCGGCCCATGAATGTCGCGAGAATGATGAAGACCGCAATCACGGGAACAAGGACTTGTAAATGAGCCCACTTGATCCCCGACACCCCGCCGGCGTACCAGAAGGCCAAATCCTGGCTTAAATCGTAATAAATCGCCACACCGGTACTGAGTGAATGTAAAAGCGCGGCCACGACCGCCCCGGCAAGCGTCACCTTTAAAGGTGTCATGCTGCCTTTTCCCGCCGCACTGATAAAGAAAATCAAGCCGGTGCTTGCCAGTGCTCCCAAAAATGACATCACCATCAGCAGGGCGTATGACAAATGAGGGAAAAAAGCAAAGCTGAGCGCAACAACAAACATGGCGCCCGCATTTACGCCTAAGACACCCGAATCGGCAAGCGGGTTTCTCGTGACACCCTGCATGAGGGCGCCGGCTGCGGCAAAAGCGGCTCCTGTAACGGCCGCGCCGAGCACTCTCGGAAGACGCAATTCATGAATGATCTGCTGGCCCGTCATGTTCGGATTGTAATCAGCAACAGCCGACCAAACCGTATGTAAAGTAATGTCTTTCGCGCCGAATGAGACGGCGAAAAAAATAGAAACAAGCAGCCCGATCACCGCGATCAGGAAGAAAACCCCGTTTTTTAAGATGCTGATCAGACGGCTTGCGGACGTGACAGAATCGCTCAAAAATCAATTCACCTACTTTTATGATCATTGTCCGGTATTTATTGAACATGAGAATCATTTTCATTTGAACCATCATATTATACCGGGCCGATTTTTAAAACGCAATAGAGTGTTCAACAATGATGCCTTTTTTCTTTCATGTTTATATTGTAAAAAAGAAGTGAAAAACGTGAAAGAGGAAATCGCTATATTCAGAAAGGGGGGAGACAAATGGCGGGAGAACGAAAGCCTTTGCCGATTGAATTTTACCAAAGGCCGTCAGTGGAGCTTGCTCCTTTATTGCTCGGCTGTCTCTTAGTAAAAGAGACGGATGAGGGAACGGCTTCAGGTTTTATCGTAGAAACGGAAGCTTATATGGGAGCGGATGACCGGGCGGCGCACAGCTTCGGCAACCGGCGCACGAAACGGACGGAAATTATGTTCCATGAGGCGGGCCGCATTTATACATACGTCATGCACACTCATACATTAATGAACGTCGTCGCCGCGGACATCGGCATTCCGCAGGCCGTGTTAATCAGGGCGGCAGAGCCTCATGAAGGACAGTTCCTGATGGAGAGCAGGAGACCGGGCAGACCCCCGAGAGAGTGGACAAACGGCCCGGGAAAACTGACGAAGGCGATGGGCATTTCAATGAACGACTACGGCGGCATGATCACGGAACCGCCGCTGTATATTACGGAGGGCTTTACGCCTGAACATATATCAACAGGCCCGAGAATCGGGATTGACAACAGCGGAGAAGCCCGGGATTATCCGTGGCGCTATTGGGTGACGGGGAACCGGTATGTCTCACGCTGACCATGTTTATAAACGCTGATAACAGGGGAAAGACAAGGTAAAAGAAAGGGGATTCAGACATTGAAAAAATTTTTCAAAACGATTATCAAATGGGCGCCCGTCATCTATCCGATCATCAGAAAAATCATAAAAGAACGGAAGGCATCTAAGCGGAACCGCATGTCCGCATCCCGAACAGCCGGCTGATCCGGCTGTTTTTTTACGGGCTTGGCATCGGATTGCCGCATTGACTTGAAATCCTCCCCATTATAGAATTTACATACATTTACCCCTTCCTCATTCTTTTTGCCCATTTTTCACGTCTGCATCTGATCTGATAGGAGGTTTTTCTCATGCTTCATGGGCGGCTTCGTGAACTTCTGCGCTTGCTTTTAGCTGCTGAAACACCGGTTACAAGCTCAGTCATCGCTGCAAATGTAAAGGTAACGACGCGGACGGTCCGCAATGACATAAAGGAACTGCAAACCATTGTAGAAAAACACGGCGCATCCATTCAATCTGTCAGGGGGAGCGGCTATAAGCTGCTGATCCGGAATGAGCAGCCGTTTAAAAACTGGCTTCAGGACAATTTCCAGCAGAACAGCACCGTGCCGATTTTTCCCGATGAACGGATAGATTACCTGATGAAAAGAATGCTTCTGACCGACGGCTACCTCAAGCTGGATGACTTGGCGGAAGAACTGTTCATCAGTAAATCCACACTTCAATCTGATTTAAAAGAAGTCAAAAAACGGCTCCGCCCCTATGACATCATTTTGGAAACAAGGCCGAACTACGGCTTTAAGCTGCGCGGCGAAGAGCTCCGCCTCCGTTATTGTATGGCGGAATACTTAGTGGACGACCGCGAGCCCGAGCCTGATCTCCTGAGTGAAAAGGCCGGTATTCTGCCGAAAGACGACATTCATGTGATCCGCACAGCCATTATGAAGCAGGTTCGAAACCATAAGATCCCGCTTTCTTTCTTCGGCCTGAACAATCTCATCATCCATATCGCCATTGCCTGCAAACGAATCCGGACAGAAAACTATGTATCTCTCATTCCGGAAGATCTTCATGATATTAAGCTCGAAACAGAATATCAGTCAGCGGAAGCCATTGTAAAAGAGCTTGAATCTGCGCTTTCGGTCACCTTTCCCGAACAGGAAACCGCCTATATCGCCATTCACCTGCTCGGGACAAAGCGCATGACCCAGTCACAAATGGAAGGAAAAGAGCTTACAAGGCTGATAGACGGGGAAACCAGCCGTTTGACGGAGGCCATGATTGAAGCCATTGAGCGGGAGCTGAAGCTCGGAATCACGGACGACAATGAGCTGAAAGCGGGTCTTGCGCTCCATATCAAGCCGGCGATTAACCGAAACCGGTACGGCATGAACCTGAGAAACCCGATGCTCTCCGCCATAAAGGAGAATTATCCGCTCGCATTTGAAGCGGGAGTGATTGCGGGAATCGTGATCAAGGAGCAAACCGGCATTGATATTCATGAAAATGAGATCGGATATTTGGCGCTTCATTTCGGAGCCGCCATTGAAAGGAGAAAGACGGAACGGCCGCCTAAACGCTGTCTGATTGTCTGTGCGTCCGGCGCCGGCAGCGCGCAGCTTTTAAGAGAAAAGCTCCGTTCCCGGTTCGCAAAACGTCTTGAAATCGTCGGAACGGCTGATTACTGCAGCCTTGACCAGCTTTCCTTTGAGTCGATTGATTTTGTGATCAGCACAGTGCCGATCAAAAAAGACCTGCCTGTTCCCGTATTGAAGGTTCATACGCTGCTGGGCGGCGGGGATTTTACAAAAATCGACGCCATGCTGGAAGAAAAGCGGGAACAATTGAACTTTCTGAAACCGGAGCTGGTATTTTTGCAGCAGGATCTGGAGACGAAGGAGGACGTCATCCGTTTTCTCGGACAGCAGGTTGCAGAAGCCGGCCTCGCTTCTGATTCTCTGACCGATTCTATTTTTGAAAGGGAAGCGATTTCTCCTACGAGTTTCGGCAATCTTACGGCGATTCCGCACCCGCTCGTTCCGCAGACAGACACTACGTTTTGGGCGGTATGCACGCTGAAGAAGCCGATTGACTGGGCGGATAAGCGTGTCCAATTTGTCTGCCTGCTCTGCGTCGAGAAGGAAAGCAAAGCCGACCTCCAGCATATGTACAAATGGCTCGGCGGGATGTTGGATGATCCGGCCGCGGTAAGCCGTCTCTTAAAATGCACAACCTATCAGGAGGTTTTACGAGTATTCAGAGACAAACGATCAGAGAAAGACCGGGATACACCTTTTTTCCGTTAGCAGCGGAAAAAGCCTGAGTAGTTATGAAAGCGATTTCATAATATGATGGTACTAACATCGAGACATACAAAATATCAAACTTTCAGGAGGTCTTTTACATGAATATATTACTCGTTTGTGCAGCAGGGATGTCAACAAGCTTACTCGTCACCAAGATGGAAAAAAGCGCGCAGGAACAAGGAAAAGAATATAAAATCTGGGCGGTGTCAGGCGATTCAGTCAACCAGCATATTGATAAAGCGGACGTATTGCTGCTTGGGCCTCAAGTCCGTTATTTGCTTCCGCAGCTGAAAAAATTGGGTGAATCAAAAGGAGTGCCGGTTGAAGTCATCAATACCGTCCATTACGGCACTTGCAACGGAGCGGAGGTTCTGAAATCAGCGGAACAGCTCGGAAACGCATCGTAGAAAGGGGCGGGCCGTGTGAATAAGGTGAACCAGTTTTTAGAAGAGAAAGTCATGCCCATTGCCGGAAAAATTGCCTCCCAGCGGCATCTGCAAGCACTGCGTGACGGAATCATCCTCACCATGCCGCTTATCATCATCGGTTCGTTTTTTCTGATCATCGGCAACCTGCCGATTCCGGGATATGCGGATTTCATGGCAAATACGTTCGGAAGCGCCTGGTCTCAAAAACTGCAATATCCGGTTGATGCGACCTTTGAAATCATGGGCCTTGTCGCTGCTTTCGGAATCGCCTACCGCCTGGCTGAAAAATATGGGGTGGACGCTTTATCGGCCGGTGCGATATCGTTGGCGGCGTTTCTCTTGGCAACGCCGTACAAAATTCCGTTTCTGCCTTCCGGCGCCAAAGAGGAAATCATGGTGGGCGGCGGCATCCCGCTGTCTCTCATGGGAAGCAAAGGGCTGTTTGTCGCGATGATCATCGCCATGCTGTCGACGGAAATTTACCGCCTGATCATCCAGCGGAATTTCGTCTTCAAAATGCCGGACGGCGTGCCTCCGGCGGTCAGCAAATCATTTGTCGCTTTAATTCCCGGCTTTGCCGTCATTTTTCTGATCTGGGGTGCGCGTTTAATTGTCGAAGCGACGCCGTTTGAAAGCCTTCATAACATTGTAAGCGTTGTACTGGGGACGCCGCTCTCGATTCTCGGGGGAAGTCTCGGCGGAAGCCTGGTAGCCGAAGCGGTTCAAATGCTCTTGTGGGCGTGCGGATTACATGGGGCGAACATTGTCGGCGGCGTCATGGCACCGATCTGGTTCGGAGCGATGGATGCCAACCGGGTTGCGTTTCAGGCTGGTGATGCGCTGCCGAATATTTTCACCCAGCAGTTCTTTGAAATCTGGATCAACATCGGCGGAAGCGGCGCGACACTGGCGCTCGTGGTCACCATGTTTCTCCGTTCGCGAAGCAAGCAGATGAAGCAGCTTGGGAAACTCGCCATCGGGCCGGCTGTCTTTAATATTAATGAGCCGATTATTTTCGGAATGCCGATCGTCATGAACCCGATGCTTCTCATTCCGTTCATCATCACACCGCTTGTCACACTGGTCTTTACCTATATCGGCATGAGCACAGGCCTCGTCGCCAAACCTGCCGGCATTGCCGTCCCATGGACGATGCCGCCGATTTTCTCCGGCTATCTTGCCACGGGCGGAAAAATATCAGGGGCTGTCATGCAGGCGATTAATATCATCACAGCCTTTATCGTGTACTATCCGTTCTTCAGAATGTGGGATTCGCAAAAGCTGAAAGAAGAAAACGAACTTGAACAATCGCAGGCGCCAGCCGTACAGGGAGACGAAAAAGCCGTGCTGTAGAGAAAGGGAGTGAAACACATGAATGAAAAAATGGAACAGACCATTTTTCAGATCATCCTGCATGGCGGCAACGGCAGAAGCGCATCAATGGAAGCCATTGCCGCCGCAAAGCGGGGGGACAGAGCCATGGCCGAGGAAAAGCTTCAGGAAGCCGCAAGGGAACTGACCGAAGCCCATCATTACCAGACAGAATTGATCCAAAATGAAGCCGGCGGAGAAAAAACAGACATGACGCTTTTAATGGTGCATGCGCAAGATCATTTAATGAATGCCATGACCGTGAAAGACTTGGCCGCTGAGTTAGTCGAAATTTATGAAAAAGTGAGTTTGCAAGGGGGAGCAAAAATATGACAAAAGGAATTAAAATTGTAACGATCGGCGGAGGTTCAAGCTATACACCGGAGCTTGTGGAAGGCATCATTAAGCGCTATGAGGAACTGCCTGTCAGAGAATTATGGCTCGTCGACATTCCCGAAGGCGAGAAAAAACTCAATATCGTCGGCACGCTTGCAAAACGCATGGTCGAAAAAGCGGGTGTTCCGATAGAGATTCACCTGACGCTTGACCGGAGAGAAGCTTTGAAGGATGCGGACTTCGTGACGACTCAATTCCGCGTCGGCCTTCTTGAGGCCCGCGCCAAAGATGAACGGATTCCGTTAAAATACGGCGTAATCGGCCAGGAAACAAACGGTCCGGGCGGTTTATTCAAAGGGCTGCGCACCATCCCGGTTATTCTGGAAATCGCGAAAGACATCGAAGAGCTTTGCCCGAATGCATGGCTCGTGAATTTCACAAACCCTGCCGGCATGGTTACCGAGGCCTTGCTTCGCTACTCGAATCTGACAAAAGTCGTCGGCCTCTGCAATGTGCCGATCGGCATTAAAATGGGCGTCGCAAAAGCATTGGATGTGGATGTCAGCCGGATCGAAGTGCAATTTGCCGGGCTGAATCACATGGTCTTCGGATTAGATGTTTTCTTAGACGGCGTCAGCGTGAAGGATCAAGTCATTGAAGCCATGGGAGACCCGGAAAACGCCATGACGATGAAAAATATTTCCGGAGCGGAATGGGAGCCTGAATTCCTGAAGGCGCTCGATCTGATTCCTTGCGGCTACCACCGCTATTATTTCAAAACGAAAGAAATGCTCGAGCATGAAATAGAAGCGTCACAGACGGAGGGCACACGCGCCGAGGTCGTGCAGAAGGTTGAGAAAGAACTGTTCGAACTGTACAAAGATCCGAATCTCGCCATCAAACCGCCGCAGCTGGAAAAACGGGGCGGAGCGTACTACAGTGACGCGGCCTGCAACCTGATCAGCTCCATCTATAACGACAAACATGATATCCAACCCGTCAATACGATAAACAACGGCGCGATCGCCAGCATTCCGAATGACTCAGCGGTCGAAGTGAACTGCGTCATGACGAAAGACGGTCCGAAACCGATCGCCGTCGGTGATCTGCCGGTGTCTGTCCGCGGACTCGTCCAGCAAATCAAATCATTTGAGCGCGTCGCCGCTGAAGCAGCCGTCACGGGAGATTATCAAACGGCGCTTCTTGCGATGACGATCAACCCTCTTGTCCCGTCAGACTCCGTGGCAAAGGCCATTCTGGATGAAATGCTTGAGGCCCACAAAGAACATCTGCCCCATTTCTTTAAGTCGATTGAAGCATAAGCAGTAAAAAAACCCGGATTCGCTTCCGGGTTTTTTGCTTATTTTGATTCGCTTAGTGAGGCGACTTTCGTCGTCCAGCCGAACACGTCGGCTTCCGCGCCTTTTTGAATGCCTGTAATGGTATCATACAATTTCTTCGAGATCTCTCCGGTTTCACCGCTGCCGATGACAAGACTTTCATCATTCCAGATCAGTTCGCCGACCGGAGAAATGACCGCCGCCGTACCGGTTCCGAATGTTTCTTCCAATCGGCCGTCACGATGCGCCTGGATGATTTCATCGATCGAAATCTTCCGCTCAGACACAGTCAGTCCCCAATGTTTGAGCAGGGTGATGACGGAATTTCTCGTAATTCCTTCAAGAATGCTTCCGTTCAGCTCGGGCGTCACAATTTCGCCGCTGATTTTGAAGAAGATGTTCATGCTGCCGACTTCTTCGATGTATTTTTTCTCAATGCCGTCAAGCCATAAAACCTGGGAAAATCCCTTCTCTTCCGCAACCTGCTGCGCTTTCAGGCTTGATGCGTAGTTGCCGGCGGTTTTCGCGTTTCCGGTGCCGCCTTTGACGGCGCGCACGAATTCGTTTTCCACGGCGATTTTTACCGGTTTAATGCCTTCTTTGTAATAAGAGCCGACCGGGGAAAGAATGATAAACAGCTTGTACGTGTGGGATGCCGCTACACCGAGGAAAGGCTCAGTCGCAATAATAAACGGACGGATATAAAGGGAAGTGCCTTCCGCTTTCGGAATCCAGTCTTGGTCGATGGCTACGAGCTGTTTCAGGCCTTCAAGAACAAGCTCTTCATCAATGAGCGGGATGCAAAGGCGGTCATTTGACTGGTTCAGGCGCTCCATATTTTTCTCCGGTCTGAACAGAAGCACTTCCTGATCCTTCGTTACATACGCTTTAAGCCCTTCAAAAACGGTTTGGCCGTAATGATAAACCATGGCCGCAGGATCCATTGAGATGGACTGATAAGGGATAATTCTCGGATCATACCATCCTTGATCGGCGTCGTAATCCATAACAAACATATGGTCGGTGAAAATTCTGCCGAACGCAAGGTTATGGGGGTCCGGTTTCGGTTTTTTGGCTGAAGTCAATTCAACACGAATGTCTTGTTTCATAATGTTCTGTCTCCCTATTGGTGTTATTGTCAAACTTATTTGAAAATAATTTATATTCTATTGTATACCTTCAACAAATATTCGCAATAGTTTTCCTCAAATTTGTGAAAAAATCAAATCACATAAAAAGCAGGGGAGAGAATGCCCCCTGCGTGTTCGTTTTTACGTATTCTGTCATCACCGTGCTCAGTGAACCGTCACCTTGCCGGTTTTGTAAAACTGCTCCATTGCTTTATCGACGTACACCCAGCCCTTCCAGGCGATATGGATGGTGTCTTTCATAAAGTACGGATCATATTCGTGCCCGGATAAGTCGGCAACCTGAAAGCCCTTCGCTTTAATTTGCTTAGTGACTTTTTTGTAGTAATCAGTCCGGCCTTTTTTCGGGAAGCCGGTGTAGTCATACCATTTTCCGTTGACCGGAATAACCACGAACATCGGTTCAGCGCCGGCATCTTTCAGAATGTCCAGCATATCCTCAAAGTCGTGGTATTCGACTGATTTGGCGTACGTTCTTCCTTTGTTGATTCCTTTCACTCTCTTTACTTTCTTCTTAATCTTTTTATAAGAAGCGTCATCGATATAGAAAGGATTGGACTTGGAGCTCCGTTCTCCTAATTGAGCGGCGGCTGTTTTTAACTCTGACCACGATTTCCCTTTCAGGTTTTCAGAGATCGTCCGTTCAGGGCCCTTGGTTTCTCCCATTGAATAATAAAGATCTTTTTTCTCAAGCAGAGAATAATAAGCTTTGGCAGCCGGCATGACCGCTTTCACTTTCCATGATTGTCCGTTGACCATTCCCTTGTATAATTCAGAAAGGACGGCATCATGCTGAACAACTTTAAAACGGAGCATGCGCTTCATCATGTTCTTTTTGACCGCGGGATCAATCTGGTTATTAAATGCTAAATCCAATGCCTGAAGTGATGAAAAATTCGGCGCAAAGTGCTGTTCATCAGAACCTTTTTTGATAAACCATTGCGGAGAAACAATGAATACCAGCTTTTTGCCCTTCAGCTGCTGATAATGCGCCGCAAAGTTCACGGCGTGTATCAAGGATTGGTCTCCGCCTTTTCCGACAAGATAAGGCGTAAAGCCTTGGTTGTTCACTTGGAAATAGTTGGACGGGTGAAACTCATCCAGTCTTGAAAGCTCGGAAGAACCGAAAATCGGCATATACTTCGTGTCTTCGAACATTTTGTTTTGCAGATAGAGCCCCTGGAACATATTCGGATTTAAGGCTGCCGCCGACTCTTCGACACGTTTTTCAGGAATGAAGCGCGTAAGCCATGAAGCCGGAACTGCGATAGCTCCGACAAACAGGACAAACGCTAAAATAATTGGTCCAAAGAAACGCTTTTTCATTTACTTCAACTCAGTCAGTTTGTTTACAATGTTGTTTGGCGTATTCCACTCGTCACGGTCAAATTCAGTGATCGGCACTGTAATGCCGAAGCGGTTTTCGATGGCGACAAGCAGTTCTACAGTTCCGAAAGAATCAAGCAGTCCTTCTTCAAAGATTTCAATATCAGGATTTTCTTTTACAGCGTCCTCCTGACAAACTTCAGCTAATACGTCTAATACTTCCTGTTTAAATTCCATGTGTTTTCAATCTCCTTTAGTGATGAAATGGTTTTCCTGAGAAAATATAAAATCCGAAACATACGAAATGGAATGTGATGACGATGGCTAAAAAGGCCGTAAAACGATTGGCGGGCAGCCACTTGTATTTCTTATTCCATTTCTCAAAAAAGTTATACCCGGTCATTAATACGGCGTGGTACAGGCCGTATACAATATATTGCAGGGCGAGTCCGTGCCAGACGCCCATCAGCATGAACAGCAGGAAATACCCGATGTTCGAGACGGCCATCCGGTTCTTTATCCATTTTTTCTTTGTCATCCAGAATACAAAGCGCATAAATACGTAGTCTCTGAACCAGAAGGATAAGGACATGTGCCAGCGGTTCCAGAAGTCTTTAATGTTTTTGCTGATAAACGGCTTATTAAAGTTTTCCGGAGATTTGATACCCATAATATAGCTTACACCGACGGCAAACATCGTGTAACCCGCAAAATCAAAAAACAGGTACAAGCTGTATCCGTACATGTACAGCACATTACCCCACAGTTTGCTGTGGGTGATATGAGACAGATTCATAATGAAATACGTGTTAATCGCATATCCGATAATGAATTTGTACAAGAAACCGATAAAAATTTTATGAATGCCGGTATACAGTAAATCAGCGTATTCTCCCTTTGTCCATACTTTCTGTTCGTCCTTGGCAAATCTGCGGTATCTGTCGATCGGGCCGGAAGAAATGGTCGGGAAAAACATAATAAAGTACAAAAGGCGGTGAAGCGGCATTTTTTCTTTAATCAGTCCGTCTCTCGTTTCCATGATCAGCTGGACGCCTTTAAATGTCAAATAAGAAATTCCTAAGAAACTGATCAGGTTATGAACCGGATGATGAGGCGCCGGCGGGAAGAAAAACGGCCATAATTTAGATAAAAACAGGGGTAAAATGGACGCGATCACGGCCATACTGAAGACAAAGCCGCTGTTGGCTTTCAGTCTGTAAGCGAGATAACCCCTGATTAAAAGCACCTGCCACAGCGTAAAGATACATAGTGCGATCACGCCGTGCAGATCATGCGCGAAAATCAAAGCCAATACGATGATGGATATAAACATGTTGTATCCTTGGAATCTCTTGCCGTTCAGCCCTAAAATAATCGTCGGCAAAAGAAGGATTCCAAGTAAGATAAAGAAGAAAAACGAGCTGTAAGGCGTCATACAAGAACCTCTTCGCCAATGCGTTTACGGTCGATTTTTCCGTTCGCAGTCATTTGAATGTGATCCTGATAAATGAATTTTCTCGGAATCATGTAGGCCGGAAGCGAAGCGGCCAGTTCTTTCTTAATGGCGCTTGTCAGCTGGAATTCTTTTTCAAAATCATGTTTTTCAGGCACGATGGCGGCAATTAAATATTCGACTGGTCCGTTAGGCTGATACGGGATGACAACCGCCGTGCGCACATATTGAGACTGCCTTACATGTACTTCGATTTCCTCCAGCTCCATGCGGTAGCCGTGAAGCTTAATCTGGAAATCAAGGCGTCCTTGGCAGAAAATCTGACCATCCTGAACATAACCGGCATCACCCGTGTGATATGCCCACTGGCCGTCAATTGAGAAAAACGCTTTTTCCGTCAGAGACGGTTCACCGAGATAGCCTTTGCTCACGCTCGGGCCGGCGATGATGATTTCCCCTTTTTCTCCGTCCGGAAGCTTATTCCCGTTTTCATCCATGATGAAGATATTCATATCGGGTTTTGCAAAACCGACGGGCAGGGATTCATTTTCATCGATGATCTGCTGCGTGATTTCAACGGAGGTGACGGCAACCGTTGTTTCAGTCGGGCCGTATGTATTGAATACGCGGGCCTTCGGAAAACGGTTTAACAGTTCCTGTGCCACGGCAGCCGGAAGCGCTTCTCCGCAAAACATAAATACTTCTGCCTCAGGCAGGAGCTCCTGCGTAAAGCCGGGGTCCATCAGACACATTTGGACGAAAGACGGCGTCGATGTCCAGACGTTCAGTTTGGATTTCTCCAGCTCTTCAAATAGTACTTTCGGTTTATTGATTTTGTCTTTCGTTACGCAGTGTAGCGTACCTCCCGTTTGAAGCGACGGGAAAATGTCCATGACAGATAAATCAAAAGAAAACGGAGCTTGGTTTAAGAATGTCTTACCCCCGCCCACAGGAAAATCCCTGCAGATCCAGTCAGTGAAGCTTTGCAGGTTATCAGCCGATATCTGTACGCCCTTCGGATTTCCCGTGCTGCCGGACGTGTAAATAATATAAAACGTATCCAGCTCTTTTACCCAGTTCTCACGGCTGAGGTCTGCATCTCCGTCAGCTGCAAGCTCTTCGGGCGTAACGGTTTTAATCAGATTGCTTCCCGTATCGACTGCATCGCCCGATACGCTGATAAGCAGCTCTGCGCCTGAGCTTTCAATGATTTTGACGATCCGCTCCGCCGGAATGGAAACATCGACAGGGATGTAAGGGCGGCCCGCTTTGACGCTTCCCAAGAAAGAAACGATCATATTCGGCTCCATATGTCCGTAAACCAGGACAGGCGCTTTCGAACCGTCAGCCGTATGTTTTTGAATGCCGGACGCAACCCGCTCCGACAAATCCCATAATTCCCCGTAAGTGAGGGAATGATCTAAGGAACGAAACGCTATGGCCTGCGGCTTGGCGTCTGCGTATGTTTTTATAGCATCAAGTAGTTTCATAGTTATCCTCCCCGATTAGAAATCGTTGTAAATATAAGTGCCGGTATTCGCTGTATGAAATCCATACATCCAAAAGAGCAATACTAATATCAGAAAATAAAAGCCCGTATGAAACGTCCATTTGATCAATGTATTTTCATAAGCACGTTTTAATTTTTGCATCATATTCAAAATTCCTTCCCCGCGTATTCAATAATTACACCAGTATATGACGATTAGATTAACAAAAAGTTTCAAAATATGTCTAATATCCTAAGCTTAAAATTTCCTTAAAAATGAATGAGAAACAAAAGGATGGAAAACACGCATGTATAAATTGGAAAATGATCATACTAAAAAAGCGCTGTTCAGGCGGGATTTTTAACTTATCGTAAATATAAACGAGGTAAAAAAATTTTGGCGGCTTTTTCTTAAGCAGGCTTGTGCCGAACCCCAATGGAGAAGGGCGAAAAGCCGTTTCCGGCAGGATAGCTGATAAAGCGCCGCATCTTGTGAAATGAGGAAGAAATTATTATGATAGATAAGGTAGCAGAAAACGTGAAAACCCCAATTCAACACTACTGTTATCGGCTGACTGTGAAAGCCTTTTAATAGAAAGGAAGAGGAAAATGAATCAAAACAATATGGGGGGCAGCCAAAAGACGCCCGAGAAAGAAAGCATGGGCCGCATTTTGTGGCAGCTAACCCGCCCTCATACATTGACGGCATCGTTTGTGCCCGTACTTCTCGGCACCGTATTGGCGATGTTTTACGTAAAGGTTGATTTCCTGCTGTTTTTGGCCATGCTGTTTTCCTGCCTTTGGATCCAGATCGCCACGAACTTATTCAATGAATATTACGATTTTAAACGCGGTTTAGATACGGAGGATTCCGTCGGTATCGGCGGAGCGATCGTCCGCCACGGCATGAAGCCGAAAACAATTCTGCAGCTGGCGCTCGGCTCTTATGCGATTGCCCTCGTGCTCGGTGTTTATATCTGCATGAGCAGCAGCTGGTGGCTTGCGGCTATCGGCCTTGCCGGCATGCTGATCGGCTATCTGTATACGGGCGGCCCGCTGCCGATTGCGTATACACCGTTCGGGGAACTGTTCTCCGGCATTTGCATGGGCTCTGTATTTGTCCTTATTTCTTTCTTCATTCAGACAGGCAGAATTAATGAACAGAGCATTTTGATTTCCATCCCGATCGCCATCCTGGTCGGAGCGATTAACCTGTCCAACAATATTCGTGATATTGAGGAAGATAAAAAAGGCGGACGTAAAACGCTGGCCATTTTGATGGGGCATAGAGGGGCCGTTATGATACTGGCCGCATCTTTTGCCATCGCTTACATCTGGATCGTCGGTCTTGTCATCATGGGTTACACAAGCCCGTGGCTGTTCCTGGTCTTTTTGAGCGTGCCGAAACCCGTTCAGGCCGTGAAAGGCTTTGTGAAAAACGAAATGCCGATGAACATGATTATTGCGATGAAATCAACGGCGCAAACCAATACATTCTTCGGATTCCTGCTTTCAATCGGACTCCTGATCAGTTATTTCCGCTGATCAAATGCAAGGGCAAATGCCATAACCGGCATTTGCTTTTTTTTATGACATAATCTTCACGATATTGTAAAGAACCTGACCGCGGACTGACCCGTCTCATATATGGACAGCAAAGCAAGGAGATGAAAAAAATGGACTTGTCAACAGCCCATATGGATGATTTAAAAACGGTCATGGAAGATTGGAAAAATGAATTATTAGTTTATAAATTCGCTTTAGATGAGCTGGATACGAAGTTTTCTATCATCAGCCAGGAATATAATCTGATTCACGGGCATAACCCGATCGAGCATACAAAATCACGCGTGAAAAGTTTTGAAAGCATCGTCAATAAACTGATGCGAAAAGGCTGCGATGTGACGACGCAGGAAATGAAAGAGCATATTCATGATATCGCGGGTGTCAGGATTATCTGTTCCTTTATTTCCGATATTTATAATATCGCTGAGGTTTTGAAGCAGCATAAGGACCTGAAGATCGTAAAGGTGAAGGATTATATCAAACATCCGAAGCCGAACGGCTACCGCAGTCTGCATTTGATTATTGAAATTCCCGTTTATTTGACGAATCGTGTGGAATATGTGAAGGCGGAAATTCAAATCCGCACCATCGCCATGGATTTTTGGGCGAGCCTTGAACACAAAATTTATTACAAATTAAATAACGAAGTCCCAAAGCATCTGACCGACGAGCTGAAGGAAGCGGCGGACATCGCCCATTATTTAGACGAAAAGATGCTTGGGATTAAGAAAGAAGTCGATTAAACGATTGGACCCGTCACAACCAGCCGGACCGCTATTATACGCAGTCCGGCTGGTTGTTTTTATGTTTAGGTGTTTTCGCTTTCCCGCACGATGTATTCTGACGATGATTCAGGCTGAAATTCTGATTGAATTTGAACAGAGAATGCGAAAGATATCAAATCGCAAACAGCACATTCCCGCAGAAAAAATGTGTAAGATCGAGGTTTACTTTTTTAAAAAAGGGAAAGACATTTGTACAACAAAAAGGGAGATGAATATCAGTGGGAAAGAATGAAACAATGCATATCGTATCATGTGCCGATGATAATTATGCTCGTCATTTGGGTGGGATGTTCGCTTCTTTATTGATGAATATGGATAAAACAAGGAATGCCAAATTATATGTGATCGACGGCGGAATTACTGCCGAAAACAAGGACAAGCTTGAACAGACTGCGATGTCATTCGGGACGCCGCTTGAATTTTTAGAAGTAGACGCTGATCAATACAAGCATGCAGTCGAAAGCAGCCACATTACAAAAGCGGCTTATTACCGCATTTCTATCCCTGATTTAATTAAGGATGAGTCTGTAAAGCGGATGATTTACATCGATTGCGATGCAATTGTGATGGAAGATATTTCGGTTTTATGGGACTTGGATATTTCCCCGGCAATAGTTGCGGCGGTAGAAGATGCCGGACAGCATGAAAGACTGAAAAAAATGAATATCAGCGACACTGCCAAGTATTTTAATTCCGGTATTATGATTATAGATTTCGAACCTTGGAGAAAACAGAATATTTCTAAAAAAGTGATTGATTTTATCAATGATAACAGCTCGGAGGATTTTCTCGTGTTTCATGATCAGGACGCGCTTAACGCGATCTTATATGATCAATGGCATGAACTGCATCCGCGCTGGAACGCGCAGACGCATATTATCATGAATGAGAAAACGCCTCCTGAACTGATCGACCGTATACGTTACAGAGAAACACGTGCCGAACCGGCCATCGTCCATTTCTGCGGCGGGGACAAGCCTTGGAATACAGGCACCTCGCACCCGTATCGTGACCATTATTTCCGATATATGTCCTTTACGAAATGGAACACGATTGACCGCCCGGCCATGAACCAATAGGCAGGTGTGATGAAAACGCTTGTGAAGCCGTTGACCGGCTCACAAGCGTTTTTTTATTATTTCACCCGAATCGCACGCACGCGTTTTTGCAGGCTGGTCTTTTCGGCAGACGGCTTCAATCGGCTGACTGCCGTTTGCGCCGCTGATTTTGCTTTTTTCGTCTTGGTTTTTTCCGCCGTTTTTACTTTGTCCCTTGCCTGCTGCCGGTTGAGTTTATCTTTTATCCGGCCAAGCCGTTTTTCCAGAGCGGTTTTTTCTTTTCCCGGCTGGATTTCGCTGACTGCTTTTTGGGCTTTTGCGGTGTTGGCTTCAGAGGTCTTTTTTTCCGCCTGCTTGACGCTGGCCTCAGCTGTTTTCAAAAGGCTTGAGTTGACAGCGTTCAGCCGCTTTTGCAGCCCTTTTTTCTCTGAACCGGCCGGTAATTTGCGGATGGCGCTTTGTGCGGCGTTGACGGCGGTCTTTTTCTTTTGTTTTTCGGCAGTCCGGACTTTGTCTCTTGCGTCCGTCACATTTCTTGCCGTCTGAACTTTATTGATCCGCGCCTCGAGAGCGGTTTTTCCCTTTGACTTGGACAGTTTGCTGACTGCCGTTTTTGCTTCATTGATATCTGCCTGCTTTTTCGTCTTTTCCGCTTTTATTACGGCCCGTTCGGCAAAGCTCTTTTGCTTTGTGTGATATTGCACCAGGCCGTACCCGAATCGGCTGTCACGTCCGGGAGCACCCAGATCTTTGACGTTCTGCTGCATCTGCTGCCGGAGCTGTGTATTTGTTTCCTCCGGATATTTCTGCATGAGCAGCGCGAACATGCCGGTGACGTGCGGCGCGGCTTGAGATGTGCCGTCAGCTACGGCGTACATTTGATTCAGATACGTGCTCGTAATATTGGTGCCGGGTGCGGCAAACTCAATTTGTTTTCCGGTCGTGGAAAAAGACGCGAGCCCGTTTTTTTCAGTTGACGCTGAGACTGCCGTTACGCTGCTGTAGGCGCCCGGATAATTGACGGGTTTATTGTTGCCGTCGTTTCCTGCGGCGGCTACGATCACGATTCCTTTTTTGTAAGCTTTGTCAACGGCGTTGTGAAGACTTTTGCTGTCTGCGTTTGTCCCGAGGCTCATATTGATGATGTCCATTTTATTGGCGATCGACCAGTCGATCGCTTTAAGAAGGCTTTTAAGATCTCCCGCACCTTTTCTGTCCAATGCTTTAACCGCATATAACCGGACATCCGGCGCGATGCCGTCAATGCCGTATCCGTCATGTTTGGCCGCAATGATTCCGGCGACATGCGTCCCGTGTCCGTTGTCATCTTTGTATGAGGAAGTATAACTGACTGCGGAATAGCCTCCGGCAATGGAAAGGTCATCATGAGGGTAAATGCCGCTGTCAATGACAGCCACTTTCACCTTTTTTCCGGTCAAGCCTTCTTTCCACGCCTGCTTGACCTGAGTCGGTTCGATATCCCATTGCGGCAGCGCGTAACTGCTGCTTTGGGCCGCTGATAACGGGCGGATATCAGAACCGCCTGCTGCCTGAAAGGATACATTGTCTTCTACATATAAGATGTCAGGGTCCTGTTTCAGGTCTTTCACCGTTTGCGAATCGGCTGACACGGCGACTGCCGGGAGATGCTGATAGGTCTGTTCCACATCCGCTCCGCTGTCTATGGCGGATTCCTTGCCGTTTTGATTTTTGTACACCACGATAACGTCCCGGTCGTGCGTCTCGGCGTGCGCGGGCGCCGCGGCGGAGAACAGTCCGACGCACAAGGCCGCGGCCATTATCGGTTTCAGGGTGTGATACATTGCAATTCCCCCTTTTTCTTTATATATCGGCAGTGCGGAATTCTTTTTTTCCTGAGGGATAAGGAAAATTTCTGTATGCAAATGTAAGCGTTTCCAAAATATGATGGAGAAAATGCTTTAAGACATCTGCGCAATGAACTCAAAAAGGGGGTTTTTGATAAATGAGTACGTTCAATCGGGTCATGGAAGAAAAAATCATGCCTGTCGCCGGAAAAGTCGCCGGCCAAAGGCACTTAAGAGCTTTGCGGGACGGCATTATTTTGACTATGCCGCTTATCATCATCGGATCGGTTTTTCTGATTCTGACGAGTCTTCCGATTCCCGGTTATGCCGATTTTATGGCTGGTCTTTTCGGTGAAAATTGGGTTGAAAAGCTCGGGTATCCCGTGAATGCGTCCTTTGACATTATGGCGCTTGTCGCCGCCTTTGGGATTGCTTACCGGCTTGCGGAAAGCTATGAGGTGGATGCCCTGTCGTCGGGAGCCATTGCCCTTGCCGCCTTTTTATTGGCGACGCCGTATCAGATTCCGTTTATCCCTGACGGCTCGTCAACAGAGATTATGGTGGGAGGCGGCATTCCGATTTCGCTGCTCGGAAGCAAAGGTCTGTTTGTCGCGATGATCATTGCAATGCTGTCTACGGAAGTGTACCGGTTTATTATACAAAGAAATATCGTCATTAAGATGCCTGACGGAGTGCCGCCTGCGGTCAGCAAATCGTTCGTCGCGCTCATCCCCGGTTTCATTATTATTACGCTTGTATGGCTGGCCCGTCTGTTTATTGAAATAACTCCTTTTAAAAGTCTCCACAATGTCGTAGGCGATCTGCTGGGCACCCCGCTGTCTATTTTGGGCGGGAGTCTCGGCGGAAGTCTTATCGCCGAATTCGTGCAAATGCTGCTATGGTCGTGCGGCATACACGGCGCGTCCATAATCGGCGGCGTCATGTCGCCGATCTGGTACGGGGCGATGGACGCCAACCGTTTGGCTTTTCAGGCGGGAGAAGCGCTGCCGAGCATTTTTACGACACAGTTCTTTCAAATATGGATTAATGTCGGCGGAAGCGGAGCGACGCTTGCCCTTGTGCTGACCATGCTTGTGCGATCCAGAAGCAAACAGATGAAACAGCTCGGCCGTCTCGGCATCGGGCCCGCGATTTTTAACATTAACGAACCGATTATTTTCGGGATGCCGCTCGTCATGAATCCGCTGTTAATCGTGCCTTTTATTGTTGCGCCGCTCTTGACCATTACGGCGACGTACATCGGGATGAGCACGGGGATGGTGGCAAAACCGGCGGGAATCGCCGTGCCGTGGACGATGCCGCCGCTGATTTCCGGTTATTTGGCGACGGGCGGGAAAATCTCCGGTTCGGTCATGCAGCTGATCAATCTCCTGATTACATTTATCATTTATTATCCGTTTTTCCGAATTTGGGATCTTCAAAAATGGAGAGAGGAACGGGCGGCGGAACAAAACGTCACAGAAGAAACATAAAAAAAACGGGCGCTTTCGCCCGTTTTTTTAACGCTGGAAAAATTCGATCCATTCGCCGTCAGGTCCTTCAATGTAAAAGTAGCGGTACCCGTTCGGAAGCGTCGTGATTTCTTCATCAATGAATACGGCGCCCTGACGCTTCGCATGCGTGAACTCCGCTGCGATATCTTCAGTCAATAAAGCAACATGGTGCACTTTTCCTTCTGCGGGAAGCTCGCTGCTGTAGCCCTGGATCAGCTCAATTTCTGTCTCCGGCCCTTCTTGAAAGCCGAGAAAGGCAAGTTCAATAATGCCGTTCGTATGAGTGATACGATCCTTTAACTGCATACCGAGAACGTCTTGGTAAAAGGCGATGGATGTTTCAATATCTTTGACCATAATGCCTGTATGGTCGATTCTTTTGGCTGTCATGGTTTTCCCCCTGTTTTGAATTTTTCGGGACAATGCGGTGTTGATCATGTTTTATGGTACGATAAGAGAAAGCAAAACGAAAGAGGAATGCACAATGAAGCTACTTACAGTGAAAGATACATTTGCCAGAAAGCTGAAAAAAGGATTCCCCCTGATTGAAAAAGACGCTCTGTCCGGAAGCTCGGCTCATTTAACAGAGGGCGATCTTTTTGATGTGACATCCGAGAAGGGTGAGTTTATCGGAAAAGGCTATTACGGTTTGCAGAATAAAGGAGTCGGCTGGGTGCTGTCCCGCGCGAGAGATGAACGGATCGACGGACGTTTCTTTCTGGACAAGCTGAAAAAAGCGGCTGAAGCAAGAGCCCATCTGTTTAACGCGCCCGATACGACGGCGTTCCGGCTTTTCAACGGTGAGGGCGACGGCATCGGCGGCGTCACGATTGACTTTTATGACGGTTATCTGCTGATTCAATGGTACAGTAAAGGCATTTACGCTTATAAGGACAGCATGATTGAGGCGATTGACGGACTGGAGCTTTCTTATAAAGCGATCTATGAAAAGAAACGATTCGATACTGCCGGGCAATACGTGGAAGACGACGATTTTGTCAAAGGCGAAAGAGGAGCTTTTCCGGTCATTGTTCAAGAAAACGGCATACGGTACGCGGCGGATTTAAACGATGGGGCGATGACGGGCATTTTCTTAGACCAGCGTCATGTACGCAAAGCGATTCGGGACAAGTATGCAAACGGCAGACGGGTGCTGAATACGTTCTCTTATACGGGGGCATTTTCCGTTGCGGCGGCGCTTGGCGGAGCTGAGAAAACGACAAGCGTCGATGTCGCCAACCGCAGTCTCGCAAAAACGATTGAACAGTTCAGCGCCAACGGAATTGATTATGAGGCGCATGACATTAAAGTCATGGATGTTTTCAAATACTTCGGCTATGCGGAGAAAAAAGGGCTGGCGTTTGACCTCATCATCCTTGATCCGCCTTCTTTCGCCCGCACAAAAAAACGGACGTTCAGCGCGGCGAAAGATTATAAAAACCTGCTGAAGGAAACGATCGCCATCACCGCAAAAAACGGCATCATCGTCGCTTCGACAAACAGCAGCGCCTTCAATATGAAGAAATTTAAAGGTTTTATAGAGACCGCCTTTAAAGAAACAAATGAGCGTTACGACATTTTGGAAGAATACACGCTTCCGGAAGATTTCAAAACGATTCCCGCGTTTAAAGAAGGGAACTATTTGAAGGTTGTTTTCTTGCGGAAAAAATAGGATGATCATTTATAGCGTGGAAAGAGGGGAAAAGAAAACCCTCTTCCATCGCTCTAATACGGGATAAATAATCTTCATATCTTACTGTTTAAAGAAAAAAAACCGCTATTACTTAGTATCTCATCTGTGCCAAGTAAAGTGGCCTCACTAATCCCTCCGCCCAATTGTATCCTCGATAATGATTTTAATGGGCACCACCCTTTTTTTGAGTATCTATATAAATTGTAATGGCATCACTCATGAGCTTCGCCAACCCTTCACCATACCGGTCGATGTTCTTAGTGAAGCGTTCATCTTCAATATAGAGTTGACCTAATCCGTAAAAGGCATCAAAAGAATATTCACCAAAATTTTCATTGAGAAAATCAAACCACTCTTTGATAGCTGTTTGTACGTCTGGGGACTCGGGAGATTGGTTAATAAGGAGTGCAAATTTATTGAACATTGCAGTCCACTTATCAGATAAATCTTTTTGCTCACCATCAGTCATGTTTTTCAATCTAATATTTACCTTATCGACAGGTTGATCACCCCACCGTTTGCGGGCTTCTTGTTCATAAAGATTATGATTGAAGTTCATTCCCTCAAACCGCTCTTTGTTCGTCATGCAAATCTCTCCCATCATATGTTTGATTGATTTATCGATGGTTTCAATCATCTTATCGACTCTATTCCGTTTCTCAATCAACATTTTCTTTTGTAAAATGAATGCCTCCCTTCGGTTAAATGAAGGATTAGTAATGATTTCTTTAATCTCTTTTAAGGAGAAATCGAGCTCCTTGAAAAATAGTATCTGCTGCAGCTGTTCAAGATTCTCTTCAGAATAAAGCCGATAACCGGAATCGGTCGTTTCCTGAGGAGTCAATAATCCAATTTGATCGTAATGATGGAGAGTGCGTATGCTTACTCCAATCAGTTCAGCTACTTCTTTTACTTTCATACCCATACGTTTGCCGCCTCCTTAATGGCTACTCTAAAGTATTACGCAACGTAAGAGTCAATAGTTGGTTAAAAATTTTTTGTATATAAAGGGAGAACATATGAGGATTTCATTGCTGAAATTAAAGAAAAAAAGCCGGGCGTGAAGCTCCGGCTTTTTTCTATTCAATAATGTGCTGCACCCGGCCGATTCGCCCGTCTTCAAGGCGGACCTTAATGCCGCGCGGGTGGAAGCTTGAGTTCGTCAAAATATCCTTGACGATTCCTCTTGTCAGCTTTCCTGAACGCTGATCGGCTTTCAGGACGATATCGACTTCAAGTCCTTTTCTGATGCTGCTTCGCTGCTGGCCGTTCATATGACACATCCGTTCTTCAGTCTTTTCACTTCATGTCTTATCATATCGTGTTTTCGTCTTTTTATGAAGCAACTAAAAAAAGACCGCTCTGTAAGGAGCAGTCTTTTATGACATAAACGAAAGCAAAATCGGGGCCGCGCACAGTGTCATAATCGCGGCGAGAATCATGGACACGCTTGAGATCGTTCCTGATACGGAGCTGAGCTCAAATGCTTTAGATGTTCCCGCTCCGTGCGCGCTAGTTCCGAGCAGCACGCCCCGGGCAATTTCGTTATCAATGCGGAAATAGCGGATGACCATCGGCCCGATGATCGTTCCCAATAAAGCCGTTAAAATGACGAAAACCGCTGTAACGGCCGGCATCCCGCCGATCATTTCTGAAACGTTCATGGCAATCGGCGTCGTCACGGATCGCGGCACGAGACTGTCGACTAAGCTGCTGCCGAGATGGAACCATTTTGCGATAAAGGCTGTTGACAGAATGGCGATACATGAACCGACCGCTACGTTCAAAATAATTTCCACGGCGTATTTCTTTAAAATCGGGAAATATTTATAAAGCGGGATGGCGAACGCCACTGTTGCCGGCTGAAGCATATCGGTCAGCAGTCCGCCGCCGAGATTGTATGTCTGATACGGGACATTGACAAGAAGCAGCAGGACGACCAAAACAGCGGGCGTAATCAGAAGCGGCGACGTATACACCCGCGGAAAACGAATGTAGAGTTTTTTCGCGCCCAAATACACTAAGACAGTTAAGAATAAACTTATGATTCCGATGAACACGTTTGTTTTTTCTCCTTTCTTTTTGCTATCAGCTGTGTAAGCGTACCTGTTGAAACCATCACGACAAATGTGCTGATGACGACGACAAGTAAAATGCTTACGCCGAATTTAGACATAATATCTCCGTATTCAATCACTCCGACGGCAGACGGGATGAAAAACAGCAGCAGCTCACCGAGGAGCCATGCTGCGCCAAGCTCAATCCATTCAAGTTTGATAATCTTGAAGTGCAATAATGTGAAAAGAATCACAATCCCGATTATACTGCCGGGAATATTTATATGAAGAGCCGCCGTGACCCAATTGATCAGACGCGCAAATATAAACAGCAGAGCGATTTGAATAACGGTAAGCAGCAATTTTTTCATAATGATGCCTCCCTTATATTTATATTGTACAGAAGGTTTTGCTATAGGTAAAATACATATAAAGAATAATGTGTATTCCTTTTGTCTATAGAAAGGATGAAATGTAATGGATATTCGGCACTTAACGTATTTCTTGGAAGTGGCCCGTTTGAAAAGCTTTACGAAGGCCTCACAGTCGCTGTATGTTTCACAGCCGACAATCTCAAAAATGATTAAAAACCTGGAGACGGAGCTCGGCATTAAGCTGTTTTACCGCAATGGCCGGCAAGTTGAACTGACTGACGCCGGGCAGAGCATGTATGTGCAGGCGCAGGAAATCACAAAGTCATTCCAAAACCTGACGTCAGAGCTGAACGATATTATGGAAGTGAAGAAAGGGCACGTCCGCATCGGTCTTCCGCCGATGATCGGGTCCGGCTTTTTCCCGAGAGTGCTCGGTGACTTCCGCGTCACATACCCCGATGTGACGTTTCAGCTTGTTGAGGACGGCTCTATTAAAGTGCAGCAAGGGGTGGAGGACGGCTCGCTTGATATCGGGGTCGTCGTGCTTCCCGCGAATGAAGAGATTTTTCATACATTCACAATCGTCAAGGAAACCCTTATGCTCGTCGTCCATCCGTCACATCGGCTCGCTGACGAGAAAGAATGCAGTCTTCATGAATTGAAAGAAGAGCCGTTCATATTTTTCAGGGAGGATTTTGTCCTTCATAATCGAATTATGACGGAATGCGTGAAAGCCGGATTCAGGCCGCACGTCATTTATGAAACGTCACAGTGGGACTTTATCAGCGAAATGGTATCCGCCAATCTCGGTATCGGTCTGCTGCCGGAAAGAATCTGCCGCGGTCTTGATCCTGACAAAGTCAGAACCATTCCGCTCGTTCATCCGGTCATTCCGTGGCATTTAGCCATCATTTGGCGGAAAGACCGCTATATGTCCTTTGCTGCCAGAGCCTGGCTGGAGCATACGAAATCGTATTTATGGAATCCGAAAAAGAGAAAAAAGGATGATTAACATGGACGCACAAACCGCAGCTCAACACTTGAGTAAAGTGCGGGATCAAAACCCGCTTGTTCACAGTATCACCAATAATGTCGTCACGAACTTCACCGCTAACGGACTGCTCGCGCTCGGCGCATCGCCCGTTATGGCTTATGCAATTGAGGAGGCCGCCGACATGGCGAAAATCGCCGGAGCGCTCGTCCTGAACATAGGCACCCTCAGCTCGGCATCGGTTGAAGCTATGATCGCAGCCGGAAAATCGGCCAATGAAAACGGTGTTCCGGTCATTTTTGATCCGGTAGGCGCCGGCGCCACGCAGTTTCGGACGGCATCAGCCCGCAAGATCATACAGGAGGTCCGCTTGTCCGTTATTCGCGGAAATGCCGCGGAAATTGCCAATATTGCCGGCGCCCCTGATTGGAAGATAAAAGGCGTGGATGCGGGGGAAGCCGAAGGAGATGCGGTTCAGCTCGCTAAGACGGCTGCAAGCAGGCTGAAGACGGTCATTGCGATTACCGGAAAAACCGACGTCATCTCCGACGGCACCGACACATACGCCGTACATAACGGTGATAAACTGCTGACGAAGGTGACGGGGGCGGGATGCCTGCTGACGTCTGTAATCGGAGCCTTCTGCGCAGCGGGGCAGGACGTTCTGCAAGCGGCCGTTTCAGCCGTTTCTGTATACGGAAGCGCCGCTCAGCTTGCCGCTTTGGACACCTCCCATAAGGGGCCGGGCAGCTTCCAGATTGAGCTTTTAAACAAGCTGGCAAGCATCTCAGAACAAGAAGCGGCCGAGCTTGCTGCAATTGAAAGGGTGACAGAAAAATGACGCGTATTTCTCGGGAAATGATGAAGGATATGTTATCGGTTTATTTTATTATGGGGTCAAACAATACAAGCGCAGACCCGGTTTCCGTGGTGAAAAAAGCCATTGAGGGCGGCGCTACGCTTTTTCAATTTCGGGAAAAGGGGAGCGGTTCTTTAACAGGGGATGAACGTGTCCTGTTCGCGAAGCGGGTGCAGGATGTCTGCAGGCAGGCCGGGATTCCTTTCATCATTAATGATGATGTCGAATTGGCCTTGCGCCTTGAGGCGGACGGAGTGCATATCGGACAGGATGACGCAGACGCCGAAGAAACGAGAGCGGCAATCGGCGATATGATTCTCGGTGTGTCAGCACATAACGTCTCCGAGGTGAAGCGGGCGGAAGAAGCCGGAGCCGATTACGTCGGAATGGGCCCGGTCTATCCGACCGAAACAAAAAAAGATGCTGAAGCCGTGCAGGGCGTCACATTGATTGAAGAGGTAAGGCGTCAGGGCATCACCATTCCGATTGTAGGAATCGGCGGCATTACGGCTGACAACGCGGCGCCCGTCATTGAAGCGGGTGCAGACGGCGTCAGCATGATCAGCGCCATCAGCCAAGCCGAAGATCCAAAAGCGGCGGCGCGGAAGTTTTCAGAGGAAATTCGGCGCTCCAAAGCAGGGCTGTCCCGATAGGGCGGCCCTTTTTCTGTGTGCGCAAAAAGGCAGTGACGGACTTGGAGAATATAAGCCGTATGTCAAGAACAGAGCAATCAGCTTGCAATATCGACCGAAGCGTTTGACGGCTCTATCGCTTCTCTCAAAGTGACGCCTGAACCAATCACCGCCGGCGCCGAAGGCTCAAAAGCCCTCTATAAAACAGTGAATAGCGCCAGTGAGAGATCATTTCGAGGTCACGGAAAAACTTAATGCAGAATTCAGCGAATTTGAAGTTTTGATGTCGAAATACAAAACGTGCGATCAATCGTATACGTCTTGTGATACATTAAGTACAGATCAAATCAGAGAGATAAGCACGAAGCTGACGGCCCTTTCTGAAACCATGTCGAAGATTGCCGATGTGCTTTAAAAGGAGTTAAGACACAGCATGAGCGATGAACATAACAAGGAAAAACAGATCCACAGACGGGATGTCCTGAAGTGGGGCGCCGTCGCGGGCGCAGCCGTCGCTGTCGGAGCGAGCGGCCTCGGAGGACTCGCGCCGCTCTTCAAACCGGCGGCCACCGCTTCAAAGAAGAATGATGAAAAACATGATCGTGATCAAATCGTTCCTTTTTACGGAAAGCACCAAGCAGGAATCACAACAATGCATCAGACGTATGTGTATTTTGCGGCGCTTGATGTCATGTCAAGCGACAAAGCCGATGTCATCTCCCTTTTCAAACAATGGACAAGCTTGACGCAGCTGCTGACTTCAGGCGCCGTCCCGTCAGGCGAACAGAAAAATAAATATATGCCTCCGCAGGATACCGGGGAGTCGCAGGATCTGGCACCGGCGAATTTGACCGTTACCTTCGGCTTCGGCCCCGGGTTTTTCGAGAAAGACGGGAAGGACCGCTTCGGACTGAAAGATAAAAAACCGAAGCACCTCGCCGATATTCCGCCGATGCCTAACGACAAGCTCGATAAGAAACAAGGCGGCGGTGATATCGTCATACAGGTCTGCGCGGATAATGAACAAACGGCGTTTCACGCGGTGCGCAACCTGATGAAACAGGCATCGGGTGTGTGTGAAGTCCGCTTTCTCAATAAAGGTTTCTTAAGCGGCGGAAAAAACGGAGAAACACCGCGCAACCTCTTCGGATTCAAAGACGGTACCGGCAACCAAAGCACGAAGGATGAAAACCTGATGAATTCGATCGTTTGGGTTCAATCAGGAGAGCCGGACTGGATGACGGGCGGCACGTACATGGCGTTTAGGAAAATTAAGATGTTTTTAGATATATGGGACCGTTCATCCTTGAAGGAACAAGAGGACACGTTCGGGCGGGTGAAAAGCTCGGGCGCGCCTTTCGGACAAAAAAAGGAAACCGATCCCGTGAAGCTGAATCAAATTCCCGCCGACTCGCATGTCAGCGTGGCAAAATCAACCGGCAGACAGATCCTGCGCCGGGCATTTTCCTATACGGACGGAATTGATCCGAAGACGGGCTATGTTGACGCAGGCCTGCTGTTTATCTGCTTTCAAAAAGACCCGGACCGCCAATTTGTCCCGATGCTGAAGGCTTTGGCGGCAAAGGATGCGCTGAATGAATACACACAAACGATCGGCTCTTCCTTATTCGCCTGTCCCGGCGGCTGTAAAAAAGGAGAATATATCGCCCAAAGGCTGCTGGAATCGTGACACCTTCCATATGGAGGGTGTTTTTTAAAAAAACACTTGTAACTATAAAAGTTACAACTTAAAATGATAAGGAAAGGAGACTTACAATGACACTGCAGATTAAAGTATATTCTGATTATGTATGTCCGTTTTGCTATGTCGGCAAAGCGGCGTTTGAAGAAGCAATCAAGGACAAGGACGTACAGGTGGAATGGATGCCGTTTGAATTGCGTCCGAGCCCCTCGCCGAAACTTGATCCGGTGAATGATCCCGCCAAGCGGCAGATGTGGAAAAACTCCATTGAGCCGATGGCGCAGTCGTTAGGCGTTGAAATCACGTTCCCCCGCGTGTCACCGCATCCTTACACGGATTTGGCATTTGAAGGCTTTCATTTCGCAAAGGAACACGGGAAAGGAAGCGAATACCATACACGCGTTTTTCAGGCGTTCTTTCAGGAAGAACAAAATATCGGTGACGTTGGCGTGCTGACAAAGCTTGCGGAAGAAGCCGGACTTGACGGCGCTGCCTTCAAAGAGGCGCTTGAGACAAGAGCGTACAGACACGTACAGCGGGAAGCGCTCCGCCATGCTTATGAGGAAGCCGGCATTACGGCAGTGCCGACGTTTATCATCGGCGATGAGAGAATCCCTGGCGCGGCGGGGAAGGAAACCTTTGAACAAATCATTGAGCGGGAACTGAATAAACGTTAGTAAAAAGCCCTCTTTGCATCAGCGAGAGGGCTTTGCCATATAGTGTTTGACAAATGTTTGTCTGTCCGCTTCATATGCCGCGGCGTCAAAGGAGTCGCCGCAAAAATGAAGGCACCAAGGGTCTTTCTGGCAGGCGACGCCGACTTGATAGCCGTGTTTTTGAAATTCGAGCGACTGTGATGTGTCGTAAAAATGAAAGCCGCGAAACAAATCCTCCCGCCACTCCACGTCATATTGAGCGGCCATTAACAAGCCGTCAATGGCGTCAGCGGGCGTAAACAGGCCGTCTTCATCACCGTGCTCAAAATCCAGCGGGTGATAAGCATTCCCCCGGTATTCAATCACTTTTCCCATCCGCTGCCCGCTTTCCCACCAAATGCCGTTCGGCGGCAAGGTTTTGCAGCCGGCGACACCGAGAAGGCCGAGCTCCTGATGAGATTGAAAGATATGAAGCATGTCATGAAGGATATGCTGATGAATGATAAAAGTATCCTGATGCAGATAAATTTTATATTTGGAGGGGTGTTTCAGCGCTTTGTTGTAGGACGAGGCCATGCTTGCTGAATCGTATATCGGCATGATATCAACGGAGTATGAAGGGGGGACGGTAAGCTGCATGATATGGCTCTTGCACCGGGAGTACAGCGACTCATCATTCACACAGACGACAAACAGAAATGAATGTGAATCCATTACATGCTCCTCTCGGCCTCAATCACATATTGATAGGCCGATGCTTCTGTCATAAAGTCATGCCTTATGCCAAGCTGTACGCATACTTCGTGCAATGATGCGATGGCTTTGTGGTAAGAAGGGTGATCAACGCGGATCGCCTCAATGCGTTTGACCTCATAGCCGGCGGCTTTAAATAATGAAAGAGTCTCTTCCCGGGTAAAAAAACGCAGGTGGGTCTGATCCATTAATCCGGCGTCACTGTAAGTCCATTTGCCGGCTAAAAGCTCCAGCACGACTGAGATGTGGCCGACATTCGGTATGCATGCAAGCACCGTGCCGTCTTTTTTTACATAAGGACGAAGCTTTTTCAGCACTGTCCACGGGTCGATAAGATGCTCAAGAACGTCTCCGAACAGCATGCAGTCGAATTGCTCTGATTCGTACGGAAGAATGGCGGATTCAATGTCGCCGCAAAGCACGTGGCTCAATTTGCTTTCCGCCTTTTTTGCGGCTTCGGGATACGCTTCAATGCCGTAAACCGTTATTCCGCGGTCTTCGATCGCCGCTCCTAAATTGCCCGTTCCGCAGCCGACATCAAGCACTGTCCGCCAGTTTTCGTCTATTTTGTTCAATAAATAAGGATTCAGGCCTTCGTAGTAGTTCTGTTGTTTTTCATCATAATAGGGATTCGTATCCATCTGTGTATCACCTCATAAATGGGCATAATACACAAGATATGCAGCGGGGGGATCTCATATCACCATGTTTGGCTGTTCAATTGCGGAATACGGACGGGAATGGTTGTCCGGTATACGGTTTGTTCTCTGATTCCCCTCTTATTGCGGGTGTTCCTTTGAAAACTCGGGTGCGGGCGGACTGTGGCAGGTCATATAGTAAAAGGATCCGCCTGTAATCTTACCGCTGGCGGATGGTGTTTTTCATTGGTGTTTTTTTCTTCACCGCTTTTTCAGTATTTAAGAAGCGCCTCACATCGTCAATGTGCAAACCCATGATTCTAGCCTCTTGAATTAACAATTGCCAATCTTGATCTATATCTTTCATTACATGAGTTTTCATAAGAACCTCCAATTGAAAAATTGATTTGCCCAGCTACAGCAGCCAATGTATAACAAATATCACACATAGTTGGCCGGTAATCCCAAATTGAAGATGAATTCACCTACCTATTCCCTAAGAAAATGACTGAAATAACCAAAATCCTTCAAGAATTCTTACATATAATAATAAACAAATAAATACTGACTGGATAGTATGCAAATAAAAATAAACCATATGACCTATTAACATTTACCCTCAAAACGTCGATTAGCATATTCTTTTTGCATAAAAAATACCGCAAAAGAATGATTCGGTGTAAGATAAAGTGAATGATCAAACAGCTGGGGTAAAAAATGAAAAAAAACAAATTTCAAATTAAGAGAGAAGAAACATTTGAAAGTTTTATTGACGCAGGCCTTCATCTCCTGATTGAAAGAGCTTACGATTCAGTCTCAATCGATGACATCAGTAAAGCGGCGGGTTTCAGCAAAGGGGCGTTTTACGTTCATTTTGAAAGCAAGGAAGATTTTCTGAAGCATTTGTTAGAGAGGCGTCAGATTAAAAAAAGGATCATCACTGGCTATCTCGACGAATTAGAAAAGCAAACAGAGCGGCCGTTGACGCTTTGTGAAGCCGCGGCAAGCGCGGCCAGCCTGTTGATGCGGTTTGTAAACAGCAAGCCTGCCTGGAATGTTGTGTCTTTTGCCGTTCATATGCCCACTTACAAAGTCGTCAGTGAATATGAGGCGTATATCCGTCTGTATAAGTTATGGATAGAAGAAAGCACCATGTACATAAATTGGCTCAAATCGAGAAATTTAATAGAAGACCATATAGATACCGAGCATACCGCTAACATGATGTGCGCGCTCATCGACGGGATGATTAAGCAATCCAATGTGCTGGGAAGGCCGGTTACTTTCCGCAGCATGTTTGACGCGCTCTATGTTTTTGTCAGCGGCAGAAAATCAGGGTAACGTTCTTCTTGATTTGACAAAAGGTTTAGAAAAGTCTTTCAGAAAGCGAGGAACTGCCATGCGCTACAGAGAAATTATGATGTATATCATTATGGGGATATTCACGACCATCGTGAATATCGTCAGTTTTTACATTCTGACGTCGGCATTTGAGATGGATTACAAGGCGGCGACTGTCGCCGCTTGGATTCTGTCCGTTCTATTTGCTTATGTTACGAATAAACGGTATGTCTTTCAGCAAAAGACCGCGGGGATGCGGAGTCTGATGAAAGAATTAACGGCCTTTTTCAGCGTGCGGGTACTGTCTCTCGCCATCGATCTCGCCATGATGATTCTTCTGGTCAGTCAATTTCATATGAACGAAACATTGGCGAAAATCGCCGATAACGTCATTATTGTAGTCGTCAACTATGCGGCCAGCAAATGGATTGTCTTCAGAAAAGCGAAAGAAGAGGGCGTGTCATAACGGTTTCTTTCCGCGCCCCGGGGGGAAAGTGTAATGGTGGAAGGGGATGCGTATGAAGCACAAAATAAAGAAAGCGTTTGCTGATGTATTCGGGGAATCGGAGGACCTGCGCGTTTTCTTTGCGCCCGGCAGAGTGAATCTCATCGGAGAGCTAACGGGGGCCGCTATGAGGAGAAGACAGGGAGAAAAGCTGACTTTTACACGGCGGATATCGGAGCGAGAGAACTAAAGGGGGATGACGATGGCAATTGAGCGGCACGTGGAACGTTTAATCCGGTACGGATTGCAAAAAGAGCTGATTTCATTTCTTGATATTGAATATACAAGAAACCGTTTATATGAAACTTTGCATATTACCCATCCGGAGGCTTCAGAACAGAAAGAAAATGAATCGTCGGCATCATTGCCGGACATATTGGCCCCGATTTATGAATGGGCGGCAGAAACGGGCCGGATTGCAGCCGATACAGACACCTATCGCGACCTGCTGAGCGCGAAGATCATGGGCTGCTTTGCCCCGCAGCCGTCCGAGATTGTCCGTCGTTTTGAAGAAACAAAGGCGGTGCACGGGCCGGAGCAGGCGACAAAGGCGTTTTACCGATTTTCAGAGGATGTGTATTATATCCGTTCGGACAGAATACAGCGGAATGTCGGGTGGACGGCTGAGACGGCTTACGGAAAGCTGGACATCACGATCAATCTTTCAAAACCGGAAAAAGATCCGAAAGCAATTGCCGCTGCCAAAGAGCAGCCTCAATCCGATTATCCGAGATGTGTTCTTTGTAAAGAAAATGTCGGGTACGAGGGGAGACCGGATCACCCGGCGCGTCAAAACCTTCGTGTCATTCCGGTCATTCTCGGCGATGAGCAGTGGTTTCTGCAATTTTCTCCGTATGTGTATTACCGGGAGCATTGCATCGTTTTGAAAGACCGGCACGAACCGATGAAGATCAGCAAAAAAACGTTTGACCGGCTGCTGTCGTTCGTCAGCCAGTATCCTCATTATTTTCTCGGTTCCAATGCTGATCTGCCGATTGTCGGCGGCAGTATTTTAAGCCACGACCATTTTCAGGGGGGCCATTATGAATTCCCGATGGCGCGGGCGGAGACAGAAAGCCGGTACAGGCTGCCTGACTATCCGAAAACGGTGCTGGGAATTGTGAAGTGGCCGATGTCGGTCATCCGCCTGCAGAGCGAGAGCGCGTCTGAGCTTTCCGGCGCGGCGGATGCCATCCTGCGGGCATGGCGCGGTTATTCCGATGAGGAGGCTGATCTCCTCGCCTGTTCAGGAGAAACACCGCACAATACAATTACGCCGATTGCCCGGCGGAGAAACGGTTTATTCGAATTAGATCTCGTCCTCAGAAATAACCGCACCTCTGATGAGCATCCGCTGGGAATTTTTCATCCCCATCAGGAAGTTCATCACCTGAAAAAAGAAAATATCGGACTGATTGAGGTAATGGGGCTTGCGATTCTGCCGGGCCGCCTTGAACAAGAAATGAAATACACGGCTGAAGCGCTGTGCTCACCGGACCCGGAAGCGGTCTTAACGGCAGACCCTTCTGCGGCAAAGCATAAAGATTGGGCGCTCAGTGTGCTGCATAAGCGGAAGGTAACGAAAGAAAACGCGGAACAGATTCTGAAAGAGGAAATCGGCCATGCCTTTGCGCGGATACTGGAGCATGCCGGCGTCTTTAAACAGACAGAAGAAGGCAGAGCGGCTTTCCGGCGGTTTATCCGCCATTTGGGCGCTCTACCGGAAAAAAGCCCCATCCCATAAGGGACGAGGCTTTTTTTTATCCTCTGCTTCTGGCGATCAGGCTGAATAAGAATACCACGATCGCAGCTCCGATGATTGCCGGAATGATGGCAAAGCCGGCAAGGTGAGGACCCCATGTGCCGAGCAGTCCGTGCCCGATCCATGCGCCGATCAGACCGGCGATCATTGACCCGATGATTCCCCCGGGCATACTGCCTTTTACAAATAAACTTCCGATCCAGCCGATAATAATAGCGACAATCAGAGATACGATAAAACCCATAAATATCACTTCCTATTTTTTATTATTTATGCCTATATGTTTCCTTCGTTTTGTCCATATTAAACATATGAATGCGTTTTTTATAATGAACATATCAAGGCGCGTTCCGGTCTTTTTTTTCACAATGCGTTGCGTTAAAATGGAAACCGTGTGAAAAGGTGTGAGCAAAGGAAAAAATATTTCTTTTGTAGAATGTTTAACAAAATGAAACTTTTTGTTGACCAGCGATTTTTATTATGGTAAACCTTTATTTGGTATTATTCGTTCTCGCTATCTTTTTTCTCTATATATGCTAAATGATCTAAAACTTTTTATGTTTGATTTACGCAAGTGGAAAAAGTTCATGCATTTTTTGACGATTTTGTGACATTAGGTCGAAAAAAAGATGAACTTTAGAAAAAAATAAAGCTAATAAGGGCAGATTTTGATAGCATAACAAGGTAGATAGAGAAAAGATTTTGAGAAAGTACATTTCAGATTCACTACATCAATAGGAAGGATGGTGATCTTCTTGTTCAGAGCATTTAAACCGTTACTTTTATTAGCGATGTTGGCTGTTGTTTTCGTACTGGGCGGATGCAGCGACATTTCCGTTTTAGATCCGAAAGGACCTGTAGCAGACCAGCAGAAAGATCTGATTCTCTTGTCAATCGGATTTATGCTGTTCATTGTCGGCGTCGTATTCGTACTATTTACAATCATTTTAGTGAAATACCGCGACCGCAAAGGCAAAGACAGCGGAAATTACAAGCCCGAGATGCACGGCAACACGTTCTTAGAAGTAGTCTGGACAGTGATCCCAATTTTAATTGTTATTGCACTTTCTGTGCCTACCGTACAGACGATATATTCGTTAGAAAAAGCGCCTGAAGCGACAAAGGATAAAGAGCCTCTTGTTGTTTATGCTACTTCGGTAGACTGGAAATGGGTATTCAGCTACCCTGAGCAGGATATTGAGACGGTTAACTACCTGAACATTCCTGTAGACCGTCCGGTTTTATTTAAAATTTCTTCAGCAGATTCAATGGCATCGCTATGGATTCCTCAGCTTGGGGGACAAAAATACGCGATGGCGGGAATGCTGATGGATCAATACTTACAGGCTGACAAAGTGGGGACATATGAAGGCCGCAACGCGAACTTCACCGGCGAACACTTTGCCGACCAGAAATTCAACGTAAAAGCTGTTACGCAAAAAGACTTTAACAGCTGGGTGAAAAAAGCCCAAAGCGATTCTCCAAAGCTGACGAAAGAGAAGTATGACGAACTGATGCTTCCGGAGAATGTCGGAAAATTAACGTTCTCTTCTACACACTTAAAATACGTTGACCACGGCCAAGATGCCGAATATGCGATGGAGGCGCGCAAACGCCTTGGCTACAAAGCCGTATCACCGCACTCTAAAACAGACCCGTGGGAAGATGTAAAGAAAAACGAATTTAAAGTATCCGACGATAAACAAGATTGAAATTGAACAAGAAAGGAGGAAGCCCGAATGAAATTGAGATGGGATGAATTTTTTGTAACAGGTGACCCATTAATTCTGGGCGCACAAGTTTCCATTGCGCTTTCCACTATCGCTATCATCGTTGTACTCACATACTTCAAAAAGTGGAAATGGCTCTGGTCTGAATGGCTGACGTCTGTAGACCATAAGAAACTTGGAATCATGTACATTATCTCTGCTGTTATCATGCTGTTCCGCGGCGGGGTCGACGGCTTGATGATGCGCGCCCAGTTAGCGCTTCCTAATAACAGTTTTTTAGACTCAAACCACTATAATGAGATCTTTACGACTCACGGTACGATCATGATTATCTTCATGGCGATGCCGTTTTTAATCGGTCTGATCAACGTTGTCGTACCTTTGCAGATCGGTGCGCGCGACGTAGCATTCCCTTACTTGAACAACCTGAGTTTCTGGACGTTCTTCGTAGGTGCGATGCTTTTCAATATTTCTTTCGTTATCGGAGGTTCTCCGAACGCAGGCTGGACGAGTTACATGCCGCTGGCAAGCAACGACATGAGTCCCGGGCCTGGTGAGAACTTCTACCTGCTCGGTCTTCAGATTGCCGGTATCGGTACGCTGATGACGGGTATCAACTTTATGGTGACGATCCTGAAAATGCGTACAAAAGGCATGACGCTGATGCGTATGCCGATGTTCACATGGACAACGCTGATTACAATGGTTATTATCGTATTCGCCTTCCCTGTTTTGACAGTGGCATTGGCGCTGTTATCATTTGACCGTTTGTTCGGCGCTCACTTTTTCACGCTGGAAGCCGGCGGTATGCCGATGCTTTGGGCTAACTTGTTCTGGATTTGGGGACACCCTGAAGTATATATCGTTATCTTACCGGCATTCGGTATTTTCTCTGAAATTATTTCAGCGTTTGCAAGAAAGCAGTTATTCGGTTACAAAGCGATGGTCGGCTCAATTATCGCCATTTCCGTCCTGAGTTTCCTTGTATGGACTCACCACTTCTTCACAATGGGGAACAGTGCGTCTGTTAACTCTTTCTTCTCGATTACAACGATGGCGATTTCGGTTCCGACCGGGGTTAAAATCTTTAACTGGCTCTTTACGATGTATAAAGGCCGGATCAGTTTTACAACACCGATGCTGTGGGCGCTTGCGTTCATCCCGAACTTCGTTATCGGCGGGGTAACAGGGGTTATGCTTGCGATGGCTGCAGCGGATTATCAATACCATAATACGTACTTCCTCGTATCTCACTTCCACTATGTGCTGATCGCGGGTACGGTATTTGCATGTTTCGCAGGATTTATTTTCTGGTATCCGAAAATGTTCGGCCACAAGCTGAACGAAAGAATCGGAAAATGGTTCTTCTGGATCTTTATGATCGGATTTAATGTATGTTTCTTCCCTCAATACTTCTTGGGGCTGCAAGGTATGCCTCGCCGTATTTACACTTACGGACCGAATGACGGATGGACTGCATTGAACTTTATTTCAACTGTCGGAGCCTTCATGATGGGTGTCGGATTCTTAATCCTTTGCTACAACATCTACTACAGCTTCCGCTACTCTACTCGCGAGATCAGCGGAGATTCATGGGGCGTGGGACGTACGCTTGAGTGGGCGACTTCATCTGCGATTCCGCCGCATTACAACTTTGCGGTGCTTCCTGAAGTGAAATCTCAAGATGCGTACCTGCAATTGAAAGAAGACAAAACGGATATTCATCCGGAAAGCAAGTTCAAGAAAATCCATATGCCGCACAACTCCGGAAGACCGCTTATTATGTCAGTGGCGTTCGGTATTGCAGGCTTCGGACTTGTGTTTGAATGGTTCTGGATGGGCATTGTCGGCTTGATCGGCATTCTGCTTTGCATGGTGCTTCGTTCATTTGAATATGACAATGGCTACTATATACCTGTTGAAGAAATAAAAGAGACGGAAAGAAAGATTTCCGAATAAAGGAGGCGTGATTTATGGAACATGCAGAACACGGCAATTCTAACGCGCCTATGGAATATCAATCTGAAACCGGCAGACTCAATATTCTCGGGTTTTGGATCTTTTTAGGGGCAGAGATTGTGTTGTTCTCAACACTATTTGCAACCTTCTTCGTTCTTCAAAGAAGAACAGCAGGAGGAGTCTTACCGGCTGAATTATTTGAAGTGAAGCTTGTCATGATCATGACATTCCTGCTTCTGATCAGCAGTTTCACCTGCGGGATCGCTGTTCATGAAATGCGTCGCGGAAGTTTAAAAGGCGTCGTCATTTGGACGATCATTACGCTTCTTCTTGGTGCGGGCTTCGTCGGATGTGAGCTTAACGAGTTCATCCACTATGTACATGAAGGAGCATCTCTCGGTACAAGTGCTTTCTGGTCTGGATTCTTCGTCCTTCTGGGAACGCACGGAACGCACGTAACGATCGGTATCTTCTGGATTGCCGGCATCTTACTGCAATTGAAGAAACGCGGATTAACGCCGCAGACGTCTTCAAAAATCTTTATCTCAAGTTTATACTGGCACTTCTTAGACGTTGTTTGGATCTTCATCTTTACAGGCGTCTATCTCATCGGATTGGGGGGACTATAATATGGCAAACAAATCTGCTGAACACAGCCACTTTCCGTGGAAGCATATCGTAGGTTTTGCGTTGTCTATTATTCTGACCCTGCTGGCCCTTTGGGTTGCGGTATATACGGATTTAAGCTCATCAGCAAAACTGTGGATCATTTTCGGATTCGCATTTATCCAAGCCGGTCTTCAGCTTCTCATGTTCATGCACATGACAGAAAGCGAAAACGGCGGAATTCAAGTCGGAAACACGCTCTTCGGATTTTTCGGAGCGATTGTTATCATCCTTGGTTCCATCTGGATCTTTGCGGCGCACTACCATCACGGTGACCATATGGATGGAAACCCTCCTGGCGGTGCGAAGCAACATTCCGAACATCAGGAATAAAAAGAAACCCTCTTCGTTCAGGCGAAGAGGGTTTTTTGTGCCTTTATTGGCTTCTTCTCCGGCGCAGGCGCGGAAGGCCGTAAATGATAAAGGCGGCGATATGGGCAACGATGACGTTGACGGCAAACAGGATGATCATGAGTGTGTGGCCGAGAGGGGACAGGCTGCTGGTTGCGTAAAAGTAGAAGAAAACCCACATGAGAATAATTGGCGGTATGGCCGAAAGAGCGACTTTTTTGTTATCCAGCCAGATAAAGAGGGGTGTTGCGCTTGCGACCAGTAAATAAGCAAAAAACATGTCCATCTTACATGTCTCCTTTCATTTTATGGGAGCGTTTCCAAAATGAAATACAGAGAATAAAATGTGTCTGTTTTGTGGTCGTTTTTTGAACATTTTGTTACAATTATTATACCATGTTTTCCAATTTTTGATACCGCTTTTTCGAGAAATGTATTGCAACTATTGCCTCATTTTTGGATAGGTACAAGAAACCGGAAAGATCAAATACCCTGTCACATTTCCGTACAAGGGAATGGCACAGGCTGTGAACCTTTGCTATGTTCAAAGAAAACATGCACAGCAAGGGTGGTTTTGAAGTGGACGTAACAAAAGACGATGTCACAGCGCCGGACGTCATTGCGCTTTTGCAGGAGCATCTGAAGAGCATGACCATGCATTCTCCCCCGGAAAGTATACACGCGCTCAATGCGGACCGGCTGCGTCAGCCTGACGTTACGTTTTGGAGTGCGAGGGAAGACGGCGTCCTGCTCGGCTGCGGCGCCTTAAAGGAGCTAAACAGCCGGCACGGTGAGATCAAATCAATGAAAACCTCTCCGCATCATGTCAGAAAAGGCGCAGCCAACCGGATCCTCCGCCATATGCTTGAAGAAGCAAGGCGGCGGGGCTATGAGCGGATCAGCTTAGAAACCGGTTCTATGGAGGCTTTTCTCCCCGCCAGACGCCTGTATGAAAAAGCCGGGTTTCAATATTGTGATCCGTTTGCACATTATAAAGAGGACCCGAACAGCTTGTTTATGACGTTAAACATAGGCTGAAACCCCTTTTCTGACGAGAAGGGGTTTTTTATCGGAAAAGTTTCATCATGACCGAAACATTTCCTTTTCTGACACGTCATATGTCGTGTAGTCCCCAAACCGTAAAAAATAAAAAGGAAGCAACCTCATCATGTTTTCTTGAACGGTGTTCATGTATAATAAACAATAGTGACTTCCGATGAAAATGTAAGGCGGGATAGAATGAGTCGATATAAGAAACAGCAAAATCCCTATTATCAGGGGGATTTGATTTTTATATTTGGTGTGTTTTTAATAATTAGTGTTGCGGCGATTTATGCGGCCGGACAGTTCGGGCAGTATGGAGGCAGTGCCTGGATGAAGCAGATTGTCTTCTATGTTATAGGTGCGGGATTCATCGGATTATTGCTGTACTTTGATTTAGAGCAGCTTGAGAAACTGAGTCTGTATGTATTGATTGCCGGCGTGCTGTCGCTGCTCCTTCTGCGTGTGGCGCCGGAATCCATCGCGCCGATTAAAAACGGAGCGAAGAGCTGGTTTCAAATCGGAAACTTTACCCTCCAGCCCTCTGAGTTTACGAAAATAGGAATTATGATGATGGTCGCGTCCATTATATCGAAGGCGGGCCCGAAGGATCAAAGATCACTTCGGGAAGATGTGAATCTGCTTTTGAAAATTGCGGCATGGACGGTTATTCCGATCGGGATGATCGTTTTGCAGGATGCCGGAACGGGTGCGATCTGTCTGTTTATCGTTATGGTGATGGTGTTTATGTCAGGTGTAAACTGGAAGCTGATCACCATCATCGGCGGTTCGGCCGCGCTTGTGCTTGGCCTATTCTTAGTGCTTGTAATTGAATTTCCCCATGTGGCGAATTCGATCGGTATTGCGGATTATCAAATTAACCGGATTACATCGTGGATGTCTGACTCCAGTGCGGCAACGACTCAGGCCGAGAGCGATAAAAGCTGGCAGGTGGATCAGGCCGTTATGGCGATCGGATCGGGCGGCATTACCGGAAACGGCGTTCATAATCTGAAAGTGTACGTACCTGAGGGACAGACTGACTTTATCTTTGCGATTTTGGGTGAAAGTTTTGGGTTTTTAGGCTGCGCCATTGCGGTTGTCATGTTTTTCTTTTTAATTTACAGGCTTGTGGTGCTGATTGACCGCTTGCATGCGTTTAACCGATTTGGCGCGTTTTTTTGCGTAGGGTTTACTGCACTTATCGTGATTCACACCTTCCAGAACATCGGGATGAATATCGGCATTATGCCGGTTACAGGTATTCCGCTGCTGTTTGTCAGCTATGGGGGGAGCTCGGTGCTTTCTACATTAATCAGCTTCGGGATCGTATATAACGCAAGTGTGCAGCTGACGAAATATAAAAGCTACTTGTTCAATTCTTAATGTGAGACGGCTCGTTTTTCGGGCTGTCTTTTTTTTGTTTAGAGCATTTCGCTTTTGGCATGATACTCTTTCGGATATGATATATAGAGAAGGAGGCTTTTATATGAACAATACCATCGAAACCATACTTAATCATCGGTCGATCCGATCATTTACTGACGAGCTTCTGACAGCAGAAGAGATAGATACATTAGTGAAAAGCGCCCAGGCGGCGTCAACGTCCAGTTACGTGCAGGCTTACTCCATCATCGGCGTAACCGATAAGGAGAAAAAGCGGAAGCTGGCGGCACTGGCCGGAAACCAGCCTTACGTCGAAAATAACGGGCACTTGTTTGTGTTTTGCGCTGATTTGTACCGCCATAAAAAACTTGCTGAGGAAAAAGGCGAAAACATTACCGAGCTTCTTGAGAATACGGAAATGTTTATGGTCAGCGTCATTGATGCCGCACTTGCCGCACAAAATGTAAGTGTTGCCGCGGAATCAATGGGACTCGGCATTTGTTATATCGGAGGCATTCGAAATGAACTTGATCAGGTGACGGAAGTGCTTGGTACACCTGACCATGTGCTGCCGCTGTTCGGCTTGGTAGTCGGTCATCCCGCTCATCCGTCCGGTCAAAAGCCGCGCCTGCCGAAACAAGCCGTATATCATGAAAACACGTACGATACGAATGAAGAAAACTTCCGCAGTTATATGAAGGAATATGATGAAACCATTTCCGATTATTATGATAAACGGACAAACGGCAAGCGGGTTGAAACGTGGTCTGATCAAATCCTGCAGTTCATGAAACAAAAACCGAGAACCTATTTAAATCAATATGTAAAAGATAAAGGTTTTCAAAAGAATTAAGAAAAAACCTCTCCTGACCGGGAGAGGTTTTTTTATGTTTCACGTGTAACATATTTCGACAAAATGGAACAAGGTATATAAATGTTTATCATCAGGGATGCTTATAAGCATACAGAAAGAAAAAACGGCTTAGCAGTGGTACGATGTTGATGAGGTGACAGTGATGATTTCATTAAGTATATTGGATCAATCTCCTGTATCAGAAGGGTGTTCTGCGGAAAGTGCACTGCGGAATACAGTAAGACTGGCGCAGGAGGCGGAAAAGCTCGGATATAAGAGGTTTTGGGTGTCAGAGCATCATTTTTCAGAGCGGTTGGCGGGTTCAAGCCCTGAAGTGCTGATCAGTCATATTGCGGCGAAAACGAATGACATTCGGGTAGGATCAGGCGGTGTCATGCTTCCGCATTACAGCGCATATAAAGTGGCGGAGAATTTCCGCGTGCTCGAAGGGTTGACGCCGGGCAGAATCGATCTCGGATTAGGGAGAGCGCCGGGCGGAATGCCGATCGCATCATGGGCGCTGAATGACGGAGGGAAGCGTAACGCTGATCAATATCCGCAGCAGCTTCGTGAGCTGGCGATGTATTTGCATGATGCAGCTGATGACAATCACCGTTTTCCGAATCTGACCGCATCACCCCTTATTAAGACGGCGCCGGAAGTCTGGCTTCTCGGTTCTTCGGGGGAAAGCGCGCTTCTGAGCGCAGAAATGGGAGCAGGCTATATGTTTGCCCACTTTATTAATGGAGAAGGCGGAGAAAGCACGACAGCACAATATAAGCGCAGATTTAAACCTTCTGTATTAGGAAAAGAACCAAAAACAGCCGTGGCGGTGTTTGTGCTGTGCGCGGATACGGAGGAGAAAGCGGAGGAACTCGCGGCCGTCATGGATTATACGCTGCTTGCGGGTGAACAGGGGATTCCGCTTCACGGCGTACCGTCTTACGAAACCGTCCGCGGCAATACGTATACACCGTATGAACAAAGACGAATTGCCGATAATCGGAATCGGATGATCATCGGAACGAAGCAGCAAGTGAAGGAACAGATTTTGGCTCTCAGTAAAGCATATGGAACGGAAGAAGTGATGGCTGTAACCATTACTCATCATTTTGAAGATAAACTTCAGTCATACCGTCTGCTTCGAGAAGCTTTTGCCGAATAATCAGAAAGAAACCCTGCTGATGCTCCAGCAGGGTTGTTCGGTTATTCAATGATAAAAGGTTTTTCAGTCAGCACCTGGCTTGATTTCCCTTTGTTCGCGGCATAGGCCAGCATATAATATTCTCCTGCCGGAAGTGCGGTGTCACCATTGACTTTGCCGTTCCAGTCGAAATATTGATAGCCTTTATCCTGCTTTTTGTAGATGCCGGCTTGGCCGACAAAGTCAAGATTACTGTCATATACAAGGAAGGCAAGCTCTTCGGCTCCCGCCGGAAGATAGGTTTCAATTTGGTAGGTTCCCTGCGTTGTGCCGTCCTGTACGTCGATTGACGTCACGCGCGGATAGTCCGGCTCTTTTACAATCAGGAGCGTCGGCACTTTTGCGACTGTTTTTCCGCCTTCACGCACTGTGACGGTTCCCTCATAGGTGCCCGCCTTTACTTTTTTGGCATTGACCTTTACTTTCGCATTGACCTTTCCGGTTTGATGAGCGGGGATCACGACCCGGTCTGTGCCCGAAACGGTAATGCCCGTGCCGTTGAAAGAATACTCGAGCTGATATGATTTTCTGATGGACGATTGGTTTTCAATCGTAAAGGTTTCTTTTTTCGTTTCATTGCCTTTGTCTTTCATAAACGTTCCGTAAGAATAACTTCCCGGGGCGACAAGGGAGTCTGCTTTGATCGCCTTCATGATTCTGATGCTTCCGGCGCCTTGCGCATTATGCGGGTATACGTCACCGTCCGCGTCCGTTAAGGTTTCCGCCGTGTTCATGAGAGCGGCTTTTATTTGTTCCGGGCTCCATTTCGGTTTGGCCTGCTTGATGACGGCAGCTGCGCCGGCTACATGCGGGGAAGCCATGCTCGTTCCCTGCTTCGATCCGTAGCCGTACGGGTCGGCCGGATCATGGGTCGGAATGGTGCTCACGATGTTTACGCCGGGAGCAGAGACGTCAGGTTTAATCATCCACGTGTCCATAACCGGGCCGCGTGACGAAAAGTCTGCCATTTGTTCAGTGAGCGATTTAGCGACGGATAAATGGAATGTCGCTTTTGTGCCGCCCGCTTTTAATTGGCTGACGAGTTTTTCGCCGTCTTCTGATGAAAGCTTAACCGTCGGCACGGACATGCCCGGTACATTGGCTTCAATTTCTCCCGGAGCATTGTTATACACAACCATACCGATCGCGCCCGCTTTTTTGGCGTTGTCTGCTTTATCCACAAAGGCGATGCTGCCCCTTTTGACGACCGCGACTTTTCCTTTCAGATCTTTGCCTTCAAAATCCTTTTGCTCGCCGATACCCGCCTCTATGAGCTCTGTTTCTTTTTTATTCAGTGCTTTTATGTCATCTTCTTTGTTGTAGCCCATTACTTTCGCTGAGGAGTAGGAACCGAAGGAGACGGCGTACTCGTTCAGCGGCAGCTGTGTCGCTCCGACGGAGATAGCTTCTCTGGACGTTCCCGGAGAGCCGACGGTCCAATTGTTCGGCCCGCTGTTTCCGTTTGATGTAACGGCCGTGACGCCTTCTGACATCGCCCAGTCAAGCGCCGTGCTTGTCGCCCAGTCTGGGTTATTCACAGAATTGCCGAGAGAAAGGTTCATGACATCCGCTCCGTCCTGTACGGCGCGTTCAATGCCGGCGATGACGTTCTCCGTTGTTCCGCTTCCGCCCGGACCGAGCACACGGTAGGCAAGGAGTGTAGCATCCGGTGCGACGCCTTTAATCGTTCCGTTTGCCGCTACCGTGCCCGCGACATGGGTTCCGTGGTCAGTCGACGCGCCTCTCGGATCACCGGACGGCGTTTCTTCAGGATCGTAATCGTTATCCACAAAATCGTATCCTTTATATTGTCCGAAATTTTTCTTTAAGTCAGGGTGTTTATATTCGACACCGGTGTCAATAATGGCCACCTTGACGCCTTTCCCCGTATAGCCGAGCTTCCACGCGTCATTTGCCCCTATATAAGGGGCGCTGTCATCCATCTGCGGAGACACGGCATCCTTAGATAGGGTGATGTCTTTATCTTTCAGCTGATCGGTATGATAGGTGACGTTCGGATAAACCGCTTTGACATCCTGATCACTCAGCAGTTTCGGAATTTCATTTGCCGGGAGTTTCATGGAGAAGCCGGAAAACACTTGCTCATATTCCCTGTTGATTTTTCCGTGTTTAATGGTTTTGAGCGCTTTCTTTTTCACCTTTGAGCGTTCGCTTTTCAGCTTGCTTTTTGTCTGTGCTTTGCCGAGTTCCTTTGCTTCCGCCAGTGACTTTTCCTTCAGCTCGACGATGACTGTCGTTTGTTTGCCGGTGGTCATATCAATGTCACCAAATACCTCAGCCTTCTCAAGATCAGGAGTTTGCGGTTTTGAAGCCGGCGCAGCCTGTGAACTTGTGGATAAGGTAAAGGATAAGACAAAAGCCGGAAGCAGATAACGGATGATTCCTTTTTTCAATCGTGTTTCCCCCTTTTTCTTTATCTGAATTAGAAATCTAGTATATATTTCTTGAAAATTCAAAATAATCCTTGTGACATATGACTCATTTATGGAAATTGGTCTGTGAATAAGGAGGGAGTTATACACAGAATCCTGTGTATAACTGAATAAAATTGTGTATATATATTGTTGGGAACGAGTGTTCCTATACAAAATATAGATCGAGTTTGTGGATATGTGGATATACCCTGTGTTTAAGCTGTGCTTAAACAAGGGATAAGGTGTGTATAACTTTTTTTATCGGCTTTTCCATTTTTCAGGTCATTTCCATCAGCTTTCAACAAAACTTCTGAAAACTAGTTTGTTTTTTCACTCATATTGTGACAAACAATTCGCCCGGCCGCGTCTATCATAGAGTCATAGGGTTGCTAGACCCGCTAGTTTTTAGCGGAGAAGGATCGGCCGCCTTTTCCGTTAAAGCGGAGAGAAAAACAGGCCTGCGAACAAGCTGTCTGTCAAAAAGAAGCGGAGGGATGATTTGCAATGAAACGTTTGCTAGTATCTTTACGGGTGTGGATGGTCTTTCTGATGAACTGGATGGCGCCGGGTAACGGAAGATATCCATTAGCCGCCGTGTACGGAAACCAAGCGGCTTATCATAAGAAAGCGAAGCCGACGTCTGGGGCTTTTTCGTTTGTGAGCCGTGTCCGATCGGCGGATTTGACCGATGAAACGAAATCGGCCCGCGGCAGGCTGGATAAAAACCGATGGATGCCTGTCCGCAAAGAATTGCCGAAACGGGAGCGCGCGGGTCCGGCACCTTTACATCATATGAAAAAGAGGGTACAATCCCACTAAACATATGAACGGGAGCGAACCTCTTGAGAATAGACAAAGTATTAAATAACAATGCGGCGTTAATAAAAGAAGACGGACGGGAAAAGATCGTAATGGGTCCCGGAATCGCTTTTCAAAAGAGAAAAAATGATGTGATTCAAAAACATAAAATTGAAAAAATATTTGTCGTGCACGACGAAAATGAAAAGTTCAAACAAGTGTTAGAAACGCTTCCCGAAGAGCATATAGAGGCGGCTGAAGATATCATCAGCCATGCGGAGGGAGAGCTTGCGGCACCTTTGAACGATCACATCCACATTGCGCTGGCGGACCATTTATCCTTTGCGATCGAAAGGATTCAAAACGGCCTTCAGGTGCATAACCGATTGCTTCATGAAATTAAGGCGCTTTATAAAAAAGAATATGAAATCGGCCGCTGGGCGGTTGAACACGTGAAACAAACCCTCGGTATATCATTGCCTGATGATGAGGCGGGGTATATCGCGCTTCATATCCATACTGCCAAGGCGGATGCCAAAAGCATGTATTCGGCGATGAAGCATACAACCATGATCAAAGAAATGATCGAAAAGATCGAATCCTTTTTCGAACAGAAGGTGGATGAAGACAGTATTTCCTATCAGCGCCTCGTCACGCACTTGCGGTATGCGGTCAGCCGGTTGGACTCAAATGAAGCACTCCATTCCATGGACGAGGAGATGCTTTATTTCATCCAAAAAAAGTATCCGTTTGCTTATCGGTGTGCGCTTGAACTGGCGGCGTTTTTAAAAAATGAATATGATTTGGAACTGCCGGAATCCGAGGCCGGCTATATTACGCTGCATGTCCAGCGTCTGCAAAAAAACCCGGAATAACGCGTCTGTTTCGAGAAACAGACTTTTTTTTTGAAAACATATTGACGAAAGCGCTATCATGAAATAAAATGAAAGCGCATTAAAAAACTGAATCGGCGGGATTGTGACTGGTAATGCAGGCAAGACCTAAAATTTGCGTACATGAAAAAGGGATCATGCTGACCTTTTTCGTTGGCGAATTTTAGGTCTTTTTTGATTTTAGAAAGGGGGATACATCATGAATTATCAAGAAACGGCAAAACAGCTTATCAAACATATCGGAGGGAAATCAAATATCATCAGCGCGACACATTGCGCCACACGGCTCAGACTCGTCATTCAAGATGAACAGAAGGTCAGCCAGGCCGATATTGAAGAGACAGAAGGAGTAAAAGGGGCTTTCAGCAGCTCGGGGCAATATCAGATTATATTCGGCACCGGCCTTGTGAATAAAGTGTATGACGCTTTTTCAAAAGAAGCCGATTTGGGGCGGGAGGATCGTGAGACACATCAGGACGCGGCGAAAAAAAAGCTGAATCCGGCCGCAAGATTTGCGAAAACACTGTCTAACATATTCGTTCCCATCATTCCGGCTATCGTGGCAAGCGGACTTTTAATGGGGCTGCTCGGCATGATGAAGGCTTTCCACTGGGTGTCTGAACAATCATCGCTGTTTAAGCTTTTAGACATGTTTTCAAGCGCGGCGTTTATCTTCCTGCCCGTATTCATCGGGTTCAGTGCGGCGAAGGAATTTGGCGGCAATGCCTATCTCGGTGCCGTGCTCGGGGGGATTATGATCCATCCGGCGCTTTTGAATCCGTGGGGGCTTGGGAATGCATCGCCTGATTTTATGCAGCTCTTCGGCTTCGACATTGCGCTGCTCGGCTACCAAGGGACGGTCATCCCCGTACTGTTAGCCGTTTACATTATGAGCAAAGTGGAAAAGGGCACGAGAAAAATGGTGCCTCACGCATTCGATTTATTGGTCACGCCGTTTGTCACGGTGATTGTCACAGGATTTATTACCTTTATCGCAATCGGTCCGCTTGGCAGGGCGATCGGATCAGGCATTACCGTCTCGCTGACATATGTGTATGATCACGCGGGCATTGTTGCCGGACTTCTTTTCGGCGGTCTTTATCCGCTTATTGTGCTCACAGGTGTGCATCACAGCTTTCATGCGATTGAGGCCGGCCTCATCGCTGATTTGGGCAGAAACTATATCCTTCCTATCTGGTCGATGGCGAATGTCGCTCAGGGCGCGGCGGGACTGGCTGTATTTTTCCTGACGAAAAAAGCGAAAATGAAAGAAATCGCTCTGCCTGCCGCATTTTCCGCTTTTCTCGGCGTAACCGAACCAGTTATTTTCGGTGTGAACCTAAGGTACCGGAAGCCGTTTATCGCGGGAATGATCGGCGGAGCGCTGGGAGGGGCCTATGTCGTGGTGACCGGTGTCGCCGCCAATGCTTACGGTCTGACCGGAATTCCGATGATTGCCATCACGGCTCCGCTCGGTTTAGGAAATCTTATAAACTATCTGATCGGAATGGGCATCGCCTCTGTTTCGGCGTTTATTGCCGCTTACATTATGGGAGCTAAAGAAAAGGAGGCCGTCAAATGAGGACACCGGATCAAGAGCTGCGCCTGCAGGCTGAGGAAGCGAAAAAGAAGCGGCAAGAAACAGCCGCGTCAGATCCATACCGCCAGAACTATCATGTTATGCCGCCGGTCGGGCTTTTAAATGATCCGAACGGCGTCATCCATTGGAACGGCGCATATCACTTGTTTTTTCAATGGCAGCCATTTCATACGGGGCACGGCGCGAAATTTTGGGCGCATGTGACGACGAAGGATTTCGTTGAGTGGAAAGAGGAAGAAATCGCGCTTGCACCGGGTGAGTGGTATGACAAAAACGGCTGTTATTCCGGAAGCGCCATCGAAAAAGACGGGCGGCTCTGCCTGATGTACACAGGCAATGTCCGTGACGGAGAAGGAAATCGGGAAACGTATCAATGCCTCGCCGTATCCGAAGACGGGATCGTATTTGATAAAAAAGGAGTCGTCGCGCGTCTCCCGGAAGGCTATACCGCTCATTTCCGTGATCCGAAGGTGTGGGAGAAGGACGGGGCGTATTACATGGTGCTCGGCGCGCAGACAGAAAAGCTCACCGGAAGCGCTGTGTTGTTCACGTCAGAGAACTTGACGGATTGGACGTTTCTCGGTTCGATTGCGGGGGCGGACTCGGGCGGTCTCGGGTCATTCGGCTATATGTGGGAATGTCCCGACCTGTTTTCCCTTGACGGAACCGACGTGCTGCTCGTATGTCCGCAGGGGCTTGAAGCCGACGGGATAAAATATCATAACAGCCACCAGGCGGGCTATTTCCTCGGCAGGCTGCATACAGAGCCGCCAGAGTTTAAGCACGGTGAATTTACGGAGCTTGACAGAGGATTTGATTTTTATGCGGCGCAGACGCTGGAAGATGATAAGGGACGGAGGATTCTCTTCGCGTGGATGGGCGTTCCGGATCAGCATGAGGACAAACATCCGACACATGCGTATCACTGGATTCACTGCTTAACGATGCCGAGACAGCTGTCACTGTCCAACGGCAGAATCATACAGCGTCCGCTCCCGGAAATGAAATCGCGCCGCAGGGATGAACAAAAGCGCCGTCTTCAATTGAATTGCTCGTCTGTAAGCCTCCCGGTGAAAGATGCGTCCCGGGCTGAAGTGCTGCTGGAAGACATCACTTGCGAATCCGGTTTTGAAATCTCAATTCGGGGCGCGGCCCGGTTTATATTTCATCAGGAAGAGGGGCTGGCTGTGCTGGAGCGCACCGCTTTCAGCGGAGAAGAAAAAGAAAAGAGAAGCTGCGCCATCAGCGAACTGCATTCCGTCCAGCTCTTTCTGGATGCATCCTCCATCGAATTGTTTGTGAATGATGGAGAAGAGGTATTCAGCGCCAGATATTTTCCTTTCCCGGGAAATGATGACGTAACCGTCACTTCGGTTGGAAAAACGGAAATAAATGCCTCAATTTGGACACTTTTGTAGAAAATCGTTCTTTTTTCTTATGTGAAACCTATGCCATCTGTGCTATTCTTCAAACGAAAGCCTATGATTCCAGGAATAAAAGGAGTTGTTTTCTCAGTTTTGAAAAATCAGAAGATGACGCCGAAATGTTTACTTGTCAAAGCCGCAGAGCAAGTGGAAGATAAGCGGGAAGAATATAAAGAAGTATTGCTTCAGCTGAATCGCATGCTCAAGAGGGCTGAGCCGCACAATGAATGGAGTGATCGGCTGAGGCATACATATGAACAGATGAAGGAATATGCGCTGTTTGTGCAATCGATTGAGATGTTTTTGCGGTCATCCGCGAAAAAAATGAAATAATCCCCCTCGATCATGAGGGGGATATTTATTTTATTTTCCGCTAAGACGCATCGCCGAATGTTTAGTCGGTCCGATGTATTGGTTCAGCGGGAAAGATTCTTTGATTGCCGCAGTGATAAATTCTTTTGCCGCATAGATGGCTTCCTTCACTTCAGCGCCTTTGGCCAGTTCTGCCGTCACTGCGGCGGAGAATGTGCATCCGGCTCCGTGCGTGTAAGGCGTATCAATCATTTCGCTTTCTAATACTTCAGCGGTTTCTCCGTCATACAGCACGTCGATCGCTTTTTCGTGTTTCAATTTGCCTCCGCCTGTAATCAATACATATTTCGCGCCGAGTTCGTGAATTTTCTTGGCCGCTTCTTTCATGTCTTCCACCGTTTTTAATTCATCCATACCGCTCAGCTGGCTTGCTTCAAACAGGTTTGGCGTGATGACGGTTGCCAGCGGCGCCAATTGGGTGCGAAGCGCTTCGGCATGCTCCGGATACAGCACTTCGTTCGCTCCTTTGCAGACCATGACAGGATCAATAACGACATTCTTCAGCTGTTTTTCTTTAATCGTTTTCGCCGCAAGCTCTATGATCTCCACGGTAGGGAGCATTCCCGTTTTCATGGCGTCTACGCCGATTCCGTCAACAATCGTCGCCAGCTGTGCGCGAATCGTATCGGCATCAATCGGAAATACTTGATGATCCCAGCTGTTCTCCGGGTCCATCGCTACGATCACGGTCAAAGCCGTCATTCCGTATACGTTTTTTTCTTGAAATGTTTTTAAATCGGCCTGAATTCCCGCGCCGCCGCTGGAATCAGAACCGGCAATAGTAAGTGCTTTGTGCATTGACATATCAATGGCCTCCATCAGTGTTTTATATCTCATTATAGTTAGATTTTCTCCCGATCACAATACGGAAGGCTTGGAGGAATGATTTGACAGCCCCGGGGGATGTGCGTACAATACCTACATAAGATTACTAGGTAAGGGTGAGAAAATAAATGCTCAACAGGGAGCTTGTAAAGGGAAGCACGGTCATTCTGGTGCTGACGCTGCTGAATGAACGGCCCATGTACGGGTATGAACTTGTGAAAGAAATGGAGAAAAGAAGCGGGAATGAACTGCAAATGAAGGAAGGCACGCTGTACCCATCGCTTCATAAGCTTGAACGCCAAAGCTATATTTCTTCTTACTGGGAAAAGCAGACCAAAGGGCCCGACCGAAAATATTACCGGATCACCGATGAAGGAAAAAACATTCTAGCCGAACGGACGAAGGAATGGAATCTGTTCTCCGCTCTGATGGACCGGATGCTGAAGCGGGGCGGGCAGAATGGATAAGGACCTTTATGTGCAGGAAATCAGAAAAGGGCTGGAAGGCAAGGCCGGAAGCCGTGAATTATTAAAGGAAATCGAAAGCCATATTCATCATGCCATTTGTGATCATCTGGAAAAAGGCAAAACCGAAAGCGAAGCGATGGAGCTTATTCTGCGGGAAGTGGGGACTCCGTCTGAGATTATCTCTGCTTTTCAAAAAGCTTCGGCGGTGCCCGCGCGGACTTTTATGCTCTTTTATCTGTTCTGCAACTGCGCTCTTTTTGTGATGGGGGCGATGATTACGATGATGCACGCGTGGAGGGTTCATCCCGCTGTTGACGCGCTGTGGAAAGGGATTTCCGTGTCAGTATGGCTGATTATGATCGGTTATGTATTGTATTGGTTCCAAATCGGCTATCAAGCTGGCAAAGAGTTCGGGGCTGGCGGCAAAAAGCTTGCTGAGCGGACGGTATGGGCTTCAATGGTGCCGAATCTATGTTTTATGTTTGTCTTTTTGTTCAATCTGGTTCCGGCTGGGCTGTTTCCTTCGGCGGTCACACCGAGTTTTGCGGCAGTATGCGCCGTTGTGACGGTATGTTTTCCGTTTTGCGGCAAAATAGGTTTTTACGCAGGCAGGCAGAGACTTGCCTGATCTTTTTCACTATATACATAGGGAATCTATATAGGGGTGTTAAAATGAGATTAGGTTCGTGGATGTACGGCGCGTGCGCCCAAATAGCCGTTACCGTATTTACCGTCTGCGGCTTGGTTCTTGCCTTGCCCGTTGTGAGTTTTTTTATTATGGTTCTGAATGGGATGCAAGACGCTATTTTTGTTGTTTTCAGTATTTTGCTTCTTCTATTGTTTTATGCGCTGGGATGGATTTGGGCCGTTTCGTTTGCGCGTGAGTGGAAGGTGAAGCTTTTCGAGCTGCAGATCAGCTCGCTCATTCCGCTGGCGGGTATATTATACTTGTACATTGACAGCGGGGTGAGTATACCGGAACTGATTCATGATTGGCATGAGGATGGATGTGCGCTTGTCCCGCCGGCTTTTGTCTGCTTGTGCACATGCTATGTGATGGTGCTGGTGCCTGTTTATCAATCAAAACTGTGGAATGCCATGGAGGCGGGCAGACTTAATGCCAAGGCGGTATGCACTGTTTGGGGAGACCTTCTGATCATTCTGGTTTTGCTGGCGGGGATGACCTGGATTTGTTTCTGAATGGGCCGAAATCAAAAAACCCCCCTGATCTCTCCGCCGCTTTATGTTTTAATAGAACATGAGAAAAAGCAGAAGGAGCGGGTCATGAATATATCAATTGTCATAGTCACGTATAATCGGATTCCGGCTTTGTGTGAACTGCTGGAGTCGATTTCCAGGCAGACCATTAAGCCTTATGAAGTCATCATCGTAAATGATGCCGGGGAATCGGTCGAACAAGCGAAGCAGCTGTACAGCGATCTGCCGATTCAGATTATTGATTTAGAACAGAATGCCGGACATGTGGAAGCGCGGAACGCAGGTGTGAAAAAAGCGTCGGGTGATTACATCATGCTTTGCGATGATGATGATTTCATTACGCCGGGCCATTTGGAAAGAATGGCGGCTGCACTTGCTGATGCGGATTTTGTCCATTCTGACGCGGAAATTGTGTCATTTGAAGAACGGGGCGGCACGAGATACCCGGTGTCACGAAAGCCATTCGCCTATACGGCCGATTATGAGGATATGCGGGTATTTTCCACGTACGTTCCGTCAGGCAGCATGTACAGACGTTCTCTGCATGACACGTTAGGGTATTTTGATCCGGATGTCCATAATTATTGGGACTGGGACTTTTATTTGCGCGCCGCGAAACAGCACTGTGTGAAGCGTGTTCCTTGCGCAAGCGTCATATATGCGTTTTTTGAGGGAGGCGGCAATCAGTCCGCGGATCTCGGCGGCAAACGGAAGCGGTACTTAGACCGGTTAAGCGAAAAGCACGGGCTTGGGGAGCTCCCGACGAAAAACTTCGCGGTTCTTCTTGAAGAGCCGGACATGAAGAGGCGGGAGGCGCCGACTGACATTGTGTGGGACGGAAAGCCCGTCCATTCAAGACTGCACAGTTCATAAGGGGGACGGACAGTTTGAAACAGCTTTTAAAAGACAGCTGGTGGAATCAGCTGAAAGATGAATTTGACAAACCGTATTATCAAGAGCTGAGAGAGATACTGAAACAAGAATACAGCAGCCAAACGATTTATCCTGACAGCCATGATATTTTTAACGCCTTGCATTATACGCCCTATGAGGATGTAAAAGCGGTCATTCTCGGACAGGACCCGTATCATGGGCCGGGACAGGCGCACGGGCTTAGTTTTTCCGTTCAGCCCGGGGTCAGACAGCCGCCGTCTTTGAAAAATATTTTCATAGAGCTTCAGGACGATATCGGCTGCTCCGTACCGAACCACGGATCGCTCGTCAGCTGGGCGAAGCAGGGAGTGCTTTTGTTAAACACAGTGCTTACGGTTCGCCGCGGTCAGGCCAATTCCCACAAAGGCAAGGGGTGGGAGCGGCTCACTGACCGCATCATTGATGTGGTGAATGAAAGAGAGAAGCCGATTGTCTTTATCCTGTGGGGGCGTCACGCGCAGATGAAAAAAGAGCGCATTGACACATCGAAACACATTATTATTGAATCGACTCATCCGAGCCCGTTTTCGGCAAGGAACGGTTTTTTCGGGAGCAGACCGTTTTCCCGTACAAACGCCGCCCTTGAAAAAATGGGGGAGCAGCCGATCGATTGGTGCATCCCCGACCTGCCGCAATAAACGGTTTTTTGAGGCGCTTCCGCCCGGCGGAAGCGTCTTTTTTGATGTTCCGGGCGGTATGCCGTCAGAAAAAATAACAAACTCAATTCTGCGATTCGCTCAGAAATTTGATAAAATGCAGGAAGAAGACAAATTACTGCTGGAGGATTTACTCATGAACATACATATTTCTGCTTTGATTCAGAAGATGGAAGAAGAACTGAGGCAGGCGAAAACGGCGACCCGCACCGAGGAGGTCAAAATGCACGCGGCCGCCATCCGCTCTCTGTGTGATGTCGTGCTCGGCACTCAGACGCACACCGCTCCGGCGCCTGTGCAGAATCCGATTCCGAAAGCGGCGCCGAAACCTTCCGCGTCTCCTTCGACAGACCCGCTGCTGCTTGAAAAAATGATGGGCAGCGCCGGGCTGAACCAATATCAGAAAAAAGCGAAAGACGAACGTGAGGAAGACGGAAACGGGGATTCCATTTTCGATTTTTAACAGGAGAGGTTGATTGACTTGAAACTGATACTCGGGGGTTTGCAATGGACGGCATTTATGATTGCGGCTGCGATTGTAGTTCCTGTCGCCATCGCACAATCATTTCACTTGAACCATGCCGATTCTGCCGCATTGATTCAGAGCACATTTTTTGTGCTTGGCGTCGCGGCGGTCATCCAATGTCTCCAGGGACATCGTCTGCCGATTAATGAAAGCCCGGCAGGCTTGTGGTGGGGCGTATACACGATTTACGGCGGACTGACGGGCACGGTGTTTGCGACATTCGGCGAGACGCTGCGGGCGCTGCAGGGGGCGCTGTTATTAAGCGCTGTCTTTTTCTTTTTGTTCAGCCTTTTTAAAGTGATTGAACGGCTGGCCGTGCTGTTTACGCCGGTTGTGACCGGTGTGTATCTGCTGCTGTTGGTCATGCAGCTGAGTCAGCCGATTGTGAAAGGCCTTTTGGGCATCGGCTATTTAAAAAACAGCGTCGACGGCCTTGTATTCGGGCTCGCCATGGTTGTGACGGCGGCGATGTTCATCATGTCCCGATCGAATGTTACGTTCTTAAGACAGTATGCGATTCTCCTTTCGCTTGCCGGCGGATGGATCTTATTCGCCGTCTTCGGCGCTGCCAAACCGATTCAAATACCGGATCGCGTGATTCAGCTGCCGGTTCTTTTTCCGTTTGGAAAACCCGTGTTTGACAGCGGCTTGATCATTACGTCACTCTTCATTACCGTGCTTTTGATTGTCAACATGCTCGCGAGCATCCGGGTTGTAGAAGCGGCGGTGAAAAAATTCGGCGGCACCGTTGGGAAACGGCGTGAGCGTCCGGCAGGGTTTGCGGCTTCGATCAGCCACCTTTTGAGCGGGCTGTCAGGGGGCATTGCGCCTGTGCCGATTTCAGGGGCGGCCGGTTTTATTGAGACGACGAAGCTTCCTTCGAAAAAGCCGTTTCTTTTGGGAAGTGTATTTGTCATGATCATCAGTATGATCCCGCTATTTATGAATGCGTTTGCGAGTCTGCCCTCACCGGTCGGCTTTGCGGTAAACTTCGTCGTTTTCTCCACGATGGCGGGTCTTGCCTTTACAGAGTTTGACTCTTATGAGAAAGCGGAGCAAAAACGAATCCGCTCCATTATCGGTCTGGCGCTCCTCACGGGGGTCGGCGTAATGTTTGTGCCGGAGAGCGCGTTATCAGGGATGCATCCGATCCTGATTTCGCTCTTAAGCAACGGCCTTGTGCTCGGGACGCTGCTGGCGATAGCGATTGACCGAATCCAGCTTATCAAAAAGAAAAAATCCGACAATCTCGTGTCATCGGATGACGGACGTTGAATTTTGCCGATGTTGGGTTATGATTGAATTGGAAACTTTAACGAAAAGGCGGGAGAAAAATAGATGAAAGTGTTTATTATTCTTGGTGCGATTAACGCTTTATTGGCCGTGGCGCTGGGCGCTTTCGGCGCGCATGGGCTTGAAGGGAAAATCCCCGATAAATATTTGCAGGTGTGGCACACAGGCGTGCAATATCATATGTATCACGCGCTCGGTCTTCTGGCTGTCGCGTTTTTGGCTGAAAAGCTCTCTGGCGCAGGCAGTGTTTCTGTTGCAGGCTGGCTGATGTTTGCGGGCATCGTTCTGTTTTCAGGAAGCCTGTACGTATTGAGCGTGACGCAGATTTCCATTCTCGGCGCGATTACACCGCTCGGCGGCGTGGCGTTTATCATCTCTTGGATTATGATTATCGTCGCGGCCGTCAAATATTTATAAAGAAAAAAAGCCAATCCTCTGTCAAGTGAGCGATTGGCTTTTTGATTTATCTCGGAGAATAAGAAGACATGGAGTACGGATAAGTATAAGCGATTTCCTCATCAAATGTGATGTAATCAAGGTAAATGGTCAGAAGCAGATAGCGGGTGCCCGTTTTCGGATCGCTGATGATGATATGGTCACGTCCCGCCGCCTCAATCACACCGCGGAAAATCTTTGAATTCCATTCTTTGCTGTTTTCAAATGTCATATAAATCGTCGCCGTTTTGCCCCGGTTCAACCGCAGAATATTTTCAATGTATGACTCTTCAATCGGCAGCATGCCGGGAACGTTTTGTGACGATGATGGACCTGACGGGATTTGAAAGCTGCCGCCGCCCTGCTGTTGCGGCTGGCCGGGGAACCCCCCGCCGAAGCCCTGCTGGCCTTGCTGCATCGGCATTGTCATTTGCTGCTGCATCGGCATCATTTGTGATCCTTGGCCCTGAGGCTGCGGATAAGGATTAGGCCCGAGCTGCGGCTGGAATCCTTGCATATCCATTCCCATCCCCATCCCCTGCATTTGCTGATATTGATTCTTTTTCGGTTTCATATTGTTCCTCCTTTGATGAAAACCTCTTGATGCTGAAACCTCCTGACAAGTATCAGACAGCCGATAGAGCGGCTGCTGTTTTTATCTATTCCACCATATGAGCCCAAAGAAAGATTTATGCGAAAAAAGAAAATACGATCCAATGTTTCCGGACATCAGAGCCGGCTTTTTTTTGTGCGCGCAATGCTGACTTTTCACATAATAGTCTGTATTCCTAGCGCATCTTCCGCATAAGGAACATATGATAGCGGTAGTTTCAGGTGCGAAAAGGGGGTGACGAGTTGCCTAAAGTGTCAGTGATCATGACGAGCTATAACAAAAGTGACTATGTGGCCCGCTCTATTAAAAGTATTCTGTCTCAGACGTTTACAGACTTTGAGCTGTTCATTATGGATGACAACTCAAATGAAGAGACATTGGCGGAAATACGTCCTTTTCTCACGGATGACCGCGTCCGGTTTTATCAAAGCGATGTATCGGGCGTCAAAGAAAGAACGGAAAAAACACGCTACGCCGCTTTGATTAATCAGGCAATAGAAATGGCGGAGGGCGAGTACGTGACGTATGCGACCGACGACAACACGTATGTGCCGGAACGGCTTGAGAAAATGGTGAAAGAGCTTGATGAAGACCCGGAAAAAGCCGTCGTGTATTCAAGTTCCAAAACCTATCATCTGAATCAGCGGAAAGAGACGGTGAAGGAGACGGCCAGGCCCGCCGAACGGATCGTGTGGAACGCGCCGTGCGCCATTGACCATTGTTCGGTCATGCACCGGTTTTCCGTGCTGGAACAGGTCAAAGCGGCATTCGGTTCCTATTGGGATGAAAGCCCAACGTTTTACCGGATCGGTGACGCCCGTTTCTTCTGGAGAGTGAATCATTTTTATCCGTTTTACCCGATTTCTGAGGAGCTTGATATCAATTATATTACCGATCAATCCATCCATTATCAGCTTTTCGCGGCGGAGAAAAACGAGTTTGTGAACAGCCTTCCGCAGCAGACCACGTGCCGGGAGCTGAGGGAATCATTAAAAAAGCTTGGAAAGGGGTGAGGGCTTGTCGGCATACTTAGCGAACTATTGGGTGCTGTACCGGCAGTATATTGACCTTTTTCAGTCACTTCGCTACAAAGACATCCCGCTCGCATTGATCAGTAATTTTTATCAATATATCAGTCCGGCGCTTCGGGAGAGCATGGAGCAGAACCCAGAGCTTTTCGGTCCGGCGGATCAGCATATTCCTGAAGCCGGTATTCAGCCTTATTATGATCAAAAAAGGCAAAACATTAAGAAAACAGATGAGAAACCGGTAAACGGAAAAGTCATTCTGCATTTCGATCATCTTCGGTTCACCGAGGGAAATTACCGGCAGTTTGATCCGGCAAAAACAGCGGTACTGGCCAGATGGAGTCTGCCTGACCATCATGGGCTGCCCGTTATCTGCAAATTGGAGCTGACGGAAATGGGACAAAAAGGGAACCCCGTCCCTTATATTGAAAAAGCCCATTCCATTTTGAAAGAGCTTCACAGCCATCCCGCTTTTGGAAACAGAGAATTTCAGGAACGTTTGTATAAAGACATCCCGTTATTTATTGAAGCGATTGACGCCGTTGATATTTTGTTTACGGCCGAGAAGATTTCCGCCGTTGTAGTCGGCACGACGGAGGATATTTACAGCCGTGTGCTGGCGCTGATGTCCGCGAAAAAAAACGCCGTCAGCATCTGTCTGCAGCACGGAGCGCTCATGGGAGATGAAGCGTTTCTGCCCGTATTTACGGACTATCAGGCTGTATTCGGGGCTTATGAAGCGGAGTGGTATAAAGCAAAAGGCTGCAGGGATGAACAAATCATCATCACGGGGCATCCCCGTTTCGACGAGATTTTCTCAAGAGAGCCGATAGATCGGGACACGTTTTACCGCAAACTTTCTTTTCTCCCGTCACAGCGGACGGTGCTGATCGCCACGCAACCGTTTTCTGATGAATTTTATACGGGAGTGCTTGAAGAGCTTGCCGGCCAAAAGAACATGCAGCTCATTATTAAACCGCATCCGTGGGAAATCGGCAAAAACAAGCTGGATGCTTACAATCAGGTGCTGCGGAAATATAAAGCAGGCAAAATCATCAAAAAAGAGATGGAGCTGTATGATATTCTCCCGTATGTTGACGCTGCGGTGACACAGACATCAACGGTCGGTCTTGAAGCGATGCTGTTTCAAAAGCCCGTGCTGATCGGAAAATCAGCGGGAACCCGCCGATACCCTTATTATCATTCACTTGGAGAATTTGTCTTTGAGGACCCGCAGGCACTCGCTCAGGAATTAATCCGGATATGCGAAAGCCCCGCAGCATATCAAAAAGCGGAACAGGCGCGCCGTGCTTTTGTCGCCGCGAACTACCCGGTTCAGGATTCGCTTGCCGCTTTATGCCAAGTGCTTCAGGAAAAAACCGGAGTCAGCTTCAGACGGGTTGACCCTTCATAAAAAAGATAGGAGCGCAAAAAAATGGTGCAAAAAAGATCAGCTTTTCTTCCCTATTCATTGCCCATGATCGGGAAGGACGAAATTCAGGAGGTTATTGATACGCTTGAATCGGGCTGGCTTTCAAAGGGCCCGAAAGTAGAGGCGTTTGAAAAAGCCTTTGCCGCCTGGACGGGGGCAAAGCACGCGATCGCGCTGAACTCATGTACCGCCGCTTTGTTTTTGGCCCTGAAAGCGAAAGGGATCGGTCCCGGTGACGAGGTCATCACGTCTGCCGTGACGTTCAGTTCAACAGCCAATACAATCGTGCACACAGGCGCCGTTCCGGTGTTTGTTGACATCGATCCGCTTACGCTGAATGCAGACCCTGAAAAAATTGAGGCGGCCGTCACCCCGCGGACAAAAGCGATTGTACCCGTTCATTTCGCCGGCCAGTCATGTGATATGGATCAGATTCTGGCCATTGCCGAAAAGCATCAATTATTTGTCTTAGAGGATGCCGCACATGCTGTGTATACCACTTATAAACAGAAAATGATCGGATCAATCGGTGATGCGACGGCATTCAGCTTCTACGCGACAAAAAACCTGGCAACCGGTGAAGGCGGCATGCTGACGACGGACGATGACGGGCTTGCCGATCAGATCAGGGTGCTCAGCCTTCACGGCATGAGCAAAGGCGCGTGGAACCGCTATTCTTCAAACGGAAGCTGGTACTACGAGGTCGAAACGCCCGGCTATAAAATGAATATGTTTGATCTTCAGGCAGCGCTTGGGCTTCATCAGCTGAAACGGATTGACAGCATGCAGCAAAGAAGGGCTGACATTGCAAGCCGCTACCAGGACGCCTTCAGACACATGAAAGGGCTCACCGTCCCGTATGTCAGTGATGACGGGCGGCATGCATGGCATCTGTATGTTCTTCAAATAGAGGAGCAGGAGGCCGGGATCAGCCGGAACGATCTGATTTCCGCTTTGAAAGACCAATATAATATCGGCACAAGTGTTCATTTTATTCCGGTTCCGTTCCATCCGTATTATCAAAAAACGTACGGATATAAGGAAACTGATTTTCCGGCCGCGGCCGCGTATTATCACCGCACCGTATCACTCCCTCTTTATCCGTCAATGACAGATGATGACGTTGAATACGTCATTGCAGCCGTTACGGATATCGTCAAAGGGGCTGATTAGGTGTACAGACTGAGGGAAAATCTTGCGCAGGACATGATTCATGCCTTCCTGCATCAGAAGGGCATTCATCCGGAAGCCTATGAATCGTCGCTCTGTTTATTGGAAGAAAACAGCCTTCAAGGCGTGATTTTATATGAAAACTCTTCGTGGGAAAGTCAATTGTTCCGAAAAAATATCATCAATGTGAAGCTTGCAGCCGCAAACAGCACCGGACAGCTCAAAAGGCTGTTTCAGGAATTTTACGCGGCAAGGCGGGCGGACGGCACTGATTTTATATTTATTAAAATACCGGCTGAAGATATCGGCGCGATGCAGGTCGTGCAGCAGCTTCCGAACGCTTATTTTGTAGGGAGTCTTCTCAAGCTCGTCAGTCCGGTGCGTGTATATAACAGCACGCCGCCGTTTGAGATTACAGAAGCCGGACCCGGCGACACGGAAGCGATCAGCCGGCTGGCCCGCGACGCCTTTACAAAAAGCAGGTATTATCAGGACCCCCATCTCAGTTATAAAAGTGCAAACCGCCTGTTTGAAGAGTGGGCGCGGAATAACGCGGAAGGAAGAGCTTCGTTACAATTCCTCGCCAAATATAAGGGAGAGACCGCGGGCTTTGTTCAGGGGCTGTCTAAAGGCGATGAATTCGTCCTTGATCTGATGGCGGTAAAGCCGGGCTTTGAAGGAAAAGGAGCGGGATACCATTTAGCGGCGCACGTGATTGAACAATCATTGCGTTTTCAGCATAAGACTGTATCAGCGGGAACGCAGCTCCACAATGTAAGAGCCATCCGCCTGTATGAAAGAATGGGATTTAAAGCGGATGCGTCCTATTATTACTATCATGTGTGGCCCGGGAAGGAGGCGGACTGATGGCATCATGCAAAATCGGAACGAAGTCAATCGGCGAAGGTTCGCCCGTATTCATCATCGCCGAAGCCGGAATTAATCATGACGGAAAACTGAGCCAGGCGTTTGAATTGATAGATGCGGCCAGTGAGGCCGGCGCGGACGCGGTCAAGTTCCAAATGTTTCAGGCTGACAAAATGTATCAGAAAGACCCCGGCTTATACAAAACCGCTGCGGGAAAAAACGTCTCTATTTTTTCTTTGGTGCAATCAATGGAAATGCCCGCTGAGTGGATCGAACCGCTGCTTGAATATTGTAAGAAAAAAGGCGTGCTGTTTTTAAGCACGGTATGTGACGAAGGCTCTGCCGACTTACTGTATGCGACTTCCCCTTCAGCTTTTAAAATCGCCTCCTACGAGCTGAACCATCTGCCGTTATTGAAATATGTCGCGGGGCTGAAGACACCGATTATCTTCTCCACCGCGGGCGCTGATATTTCAGATATTCAGGAGGCTTATCAAACCATTACCGGCGAGGGGAACAAAGAAATTGCGATCATGCATTGTGTGGCGAAATATCCCGCGCCGCCTGAATACAGCAATCTGAGCGTCATTCCCATGCTTGCCGCCGCATTCCCGGATGCAGTGATCGGTTTCTCCGATCACAGCGCCCATCCGTATGAGGTGCCGTGCGCGGCTGTCAGGCTCGGAGCGAAACTGATTGAAAAGCATTTTACGATCGATAAAAACCTGCCCGGTGCTGATCACTCCTTCGCCCTCAATCCGGATGAATTAAAAGAAATGGTTGCGGCGATCCGCTCAGTTGAAGCGGAGCTGCGGCAGGGGTATCACGCTCCGGTGCCGGAAGTGCTGTCGGGAAGTTCCCATAAAACGACGACACCGATTGAAGGGGATATCAGAAGGTTTGCTTACAGAGGCATTTTTTCAACAGCGCCGATTCAAAAAGGCGAATGTTTTACGGCGGAAAACCTTGCCGTCCTTCGTCCCGGCCAAAAACCGCAGGGGCTTCACCCGAGATATTTTGAGCTTTTAACTGACGGCGCGCGTGCGGTCAGGGATATCCCCGCCGACACGGGCATCACTTGGGATGACCTTTTGACGAAAGGCAGCCCATATGATGACTGACATTTTGTTTATCATTCAGGCGCGGATGGGGAGCGGGCGTCTTCCCGGCAAAGTGCTGAAACCGATCGGCGGGTATACGATCCTCGATATGATTGTCAAAAGGGTTCGTCAAAGTGCGTTTTACGATCAATCACGGGATAATCTGATCGTCGCCGCGTCTGACAGCAAGACCGACGACATTCTGTCTGCGCACTGCCTCAGCAACCGTTACCGTGTGCACCGCGGCAGCGAACAGCGTGTGCTTGACCGGTTTGCACAAGTCATCGAACAAGTAAAACCGGACATCGCAGTCAGGCTGACGGGGGATAACCCGTTTGTCGACCCTTCGCTGCTTGATTTTCTGATTCAATCGCATTTAGATCAGCACGCAGACTACACGTATATCTGCGGTACACCGCTCGGGATCGGCGGCGAAGCGGTAAACGCGCGCCTTTTAACGGACATCAATGCCGACAAAACGCTGGCGGACAAATATCAGGAGCATGTCACCCTTTTAATAAGAGAATCTCCTGAGAGGTACCGGCTTCTCTTTCCTGAGCCCCCGCAGGAACTCCGGGCTCCTCACTTGCGGATGACCGTCGATACAGAAGAGGACTACAGGCTGGCCCGCGAGCTGTACGTAAAAGCGGGCTCGCGTCCTGATATTCCGGCAAAAGAATTGATCCATCTGCTGAATCGTGATCCGGAGCTCAGGGCCATTAATCAAATGATCCGGCAAAAAGAGGCTGATTAGCATGCGGGTTTTGATTTTCGCGGACGGGGGCCGTGACATCGGCATGGGGCACGCGGTCCGGATGAAGCTGCTTGCCGGTGCCATTAAGAACAATTGCTCAATAACGTTCTACACAAATAAAGAGGCTTTTTCTTATCTGTCATCTGATCAATGGGAAGTGATCATCAAGCCTGACAAGGGACAGAAGGAATTTATTGTCCGGGAAATAAACAGGCGGGCTCCCGACCTTCTCATATTCGATCTGCTCGATATGCCGTGTGACTGGCTGGAGGAAATCAAAAAGCATTCATCGGCTCGTATCGTCTTATTTGAAGAAAAGAGGGAACATGTCATTCATTTATGCGATGCCGTTATAAACGGCATTTACGGCGGGCTGAAAAGCCGGACGGTTCAAATGGGCAGCGCCGCGGTATATGAAGGCCCGGATTATATGATTCTTCATCCGGGTTTTGAAAAAGCAAAGCAGCTCTATCAGCTGAATAAAGAATGCCGGACCATATTGGTCTCATTAGGAGGAAGCGACCCGAAAAAGCTTGTCTTTAAAGTGATGGAAGCATGCCGCCGCATCCCCGGCATTCAGCGGAAACGAGTGATCATCGTCATGGGCGGCGCCGCGCCTCATGCTGATGACGTGCGCGCGTTGATCACACAAATGCCTTATGCCGAGATGGTAAGGCAGACAAATGACATGGCCGCGCTTCTCACGAGAGCTGATATGGCCGTCGTGTCCGGCGGGATCACTTTATATGAGACCATTTGTACAGGTGTGCCCTGCATCGTTCTTTCTCAAGTGGAGCATCAAACTGAGACGGCTGAAAAATTCGCCGCACGGGGCGCCGCCGTTCATCTCGGCCTGGGAGAACACACCGCGGCGGACGTGCTCGCTCGGCATATGTCTGAGCTGGCCGCTGATTATCCGATGCGGACCGGACTTCATCAAAACGGAAAGCCGCTGGTTGACGGCAGGGGCATCAAACGGGCGGCGGCGATTCTTTATGATTTGTGATAAAACCACACGTAAGGAAGTGTTCATGTGAAAGGTGTTATCTTAGCCGGAGGCACCGGCTCACGCCTTATGCCGCTGACAAAAGCGGTCAATAAGCATTTACTCCCTGTCGGTCCATATCCGATGATTTACTGGTCGATCATGAAGCTGGAAGAAGCGGGGATTACGGATATCTTGCTGATTACACAAAAAGAATATATTCCGCAATTTCATAAACTTCTCGAAACCGGAGAAGAGCTCGGCGTCTCAATCACATATCAGGTTCAGCCAGCCGCATCCGGCATTTCCGACGGTTTATCATACGCAAAGCGGTTTACCGGGCGCGATCCGTTCGTTCTGCTTTTGGGAGATAATATTTTTGAAGATTCATTAAAACCTTATACGGAGCGTTTCGCAAAGCAGGGAAAAGGAGCGAAAGTGCTGCTGAAAGAAGTTGACGATCCGGAGCGCTTCGGCATCGCCGAGATTGATGAGGAAAACAAACGGATCAAGTCGATCATTGAAAAGCCGGAGCAGCCGCCGACCAGACTATGCGTCACGGGGATCTACATGTACGATGCAGAAGTGTTTTCTTATATTGAACAAATTTCCCCTTCAAAACGCGGCGAACTGGAAATTACGGATGTCAATAATTTATACATTGAACACAGTGAGCTGACGTATGATGTGTTAACGGGCTGGTGGGTGGATGCGGGCACGCATGAATCGCTCTACCTCGCCGGAAGCCTGGCGCATCAGGCATTACAGAAAGGACAGGAGCATTAATCATGCCAAAATCATATTTAATTACAGGGGGCGCCGGATTTATCGGCCTTACCTTCACAAAGATGATGCTGAAAGAAACAGATGCGCAGATTACCGTCCTGGATAATCTCACGTATGCAAGCAGGCCGCTTGAAATAGAAGCCTTAAAAAAGAACGGCCGTTTCCGTTTTATCAAAGGTGACATTTCTGAAAAAGAGGACATTGACAAAGTCTTTTCCCAAATGTATGACGCTGTCATTCATTTTGCGGCTGAATCCCATGTGGACAGAAGCATAAATCAGGCAGAGCCGTTCATCACAACAAATGTGATGGGCACATACCGACTGGCGGACGCGGTGTTACAGGGAAAAGCCGGCAGGCTGATTCACATTTCCACAGATGAGGTGTACGGAGATTTGGCGCCGGATGATCCCGCTTTTACAGAGACGACGCCGCTTTCTCCGAACAATCCGTATTCCGCCAGCAAGGCAAGCTCAGACCTGATTGTCATGTCTTATGTGAAAACCCATAAGCTTCCTGCCATCATTACGAGATGCAGCAACAATTACGGGCCGTACCAGCACCACGAGAAAATGATTCCGACCATTATCAGGCATGCCGTAAACGGCACGCCGGTTCCGCTGTACGGCGACGGGATGCAGATCAGAGACTGGCTGTTTGCCGAAGATCATTGCCGCGCCATTAAGCTCGTGCTGGAAAAAGGAACACTCGGCGAAATTTACAATATCGGCGGAGGAAATGAACGGACGAATAAAGAGCTTGCGTCATTTATCATGAAGGAGCTCGGTGTCGAGGAACGGTTTGCTCATGTCGAAGACAGAAAAGGGCATGACCGCCGTTACGCCATCAATGCTTCAAAGCTGAAAAATGAGCTGGGATGGCGGCAGGACGTCACATTTGAAGAAGGAATGAGAAGAACCATTCGCTGGTATACAGACAGCCAAGACTAATCGGAAAGAAGGGGATCCGATTGACGAAGGTATTAGTAACCGGAGCGGCCGGTCAGCTGGGGCGGGAGTTATGCCGCCAGCTGAAGCGGGAAGGGTATGAAGTGATCGCCTTGACAAAAGCGATGATGAACATATCCGACCAGCGTTCGGTGCGGCACTCGTTCAGCCATTACAAGCCGGATATCGTCGTCAATACGGCGGCATACACCTCCGTTGACAAATGTGAAACGGAGCTCGACAAAGCGTATTTAATAAACGGAATCGGCGCTTATTATGCCGCGCTTGAGGCTGAAAACACCGGCGCGAAATTCATTCACATCAGCACCGACTATGTCTTCAGCGGCAAAGGAACACGGCCATACCAGACCGATGATCCCGCAGATCCGGGCACGATTTACGGAAAAAGCAAAAAACTCGGCGAAGAACTGATCCGGTTAACGGGAAAAAACCACACCATTATCAGAACGTCGTGGGTGTACGGCAGCGGCGGGCACAACTTTGTCAATACGATGCTGAAACTTGCGGATACACATGATCAGGTTCGTGTCGTTAACGATCAAGTCGGCGCACCGACGTACACAAAGGATTTAGCCGAAACGGTGATCGGTCTGTTTGACAAGCCGCCGGGCTTGTACCACGCCGCAAACAGCGGAGTGTGCAGCTGGTATGAATTTGCCAAGGCTATTTTTGAAGAAAGCGGCAGAACCGCCGCCGTGCTGCCCGTCACGACGGAGGAATACGGAAATGAGACGCCGCGCCCCGCTTACTCGGTGTTGAGCCTTGAGTCGATTGAACGGCAGGGGCTCGGCATGAGGCATTGGCGGGAAGCGCTGCAGGATTATTTACAAAGGGAGGGACAGTGCAAGTGATCGAAGGCGTAAAAATTAAAAAGCTGATCAAACACAGCGATGACCGGGGTTTTTTCTCAGAACTCGTCCGTGACGATGAACATCTCTTAGAGCGTTTCGGGCAGGCTTCCTGGTCCAAAAGCTATCCCGGCGTCATTAAAGCGTTTCACTATCATGAGAAACAGGATGACCTGTGGTTTTTCCCGACAGGCCACGCCCAGGTCGTGCTGCATGACCTTCGCGAAGAGTCGGCAACCAAGGGAGAAACGGATGTCTACTACATGGGAGAAGACAATCCGATGCTCCTTCTCATTCCCAAAGGCGTCGCACACGGGTACAGAGTGCTGGGCGAAACCCCGCTGACCATTATTTATTTCACGACAATGTCCTACAATCCGGATCAGCCTGACGAAAAAAGAATCCCGTGGAATGATGACACCATCGGATTTGACTGGCAGACGGCTCACCGGTAGCGCAGAAGACGAAGACAGCGGATGTCTTCGTTTTTTTGTGCTGATTCATCTCGCGAAAAATAAATGATTGAATATTCTAAAAAATAATTTACTTCCATGGATAAAGGTGGTAGATTATTCTCAGGAAAAGAGAAACCCAATTCGCGAATGGAATCATCAGACACGCTTTTCCGGCAGAGGACGCTCTGAATCCTATATGATCTGGAGGAATTCATGATGTTAAAAAGAAAATCATTTTCTGCCTTTCTCATCAGTGCTGCGGTATTTTCAGCTGTGTTCTTGCCATCTTTTCATGCGAACGCCCAATCTGCCGTTATTGAAGCGAAAACCGTCAATAGTACGAAAGAATACGCGACGTCTGATATTGAAGTCACATACAAGCCGAATGCGCTGCTTGCCGTCGGTGCCGTTGAATTTCAATTTCCTGACGGGTTCAACGCCACTGTGAGGGACTCTGTAAACGGAAGAACACTGAAAGAAACGCAAATTCTCAACTACGGAAAAACGGTCAGACTTCCGCTTACCCTTGACTTATTGGGCGCGTCTGAATACAATCTCGTCCTGGTGCGTAAAAACCTTCCGCGCGCGGGCACGTATACAATTAAAGGCGATTACGTAAACGGTTTGGGGGCCGGCAGTCTCTACGCCGAAACAAAGCTGGTTATTGACCCGCGTTAATCCGGGATGAAAGAGGCTGACAACAGCCTCTTTTTTGATGCGCAAAATCCTGGCATGAATCTTGCATATAAAAAGGGGTGTAACGACAATGTGAAAGGGATTGATGGGTTTTGGTGTAAAAGCGCTTACATTTCGTTCTGCCGGTAATTGAAGCTTACACGTAAAATACGATGAGGTGATAAAACATGTCAGCCAACCCGCTTTCTAAAAGCAATCAGAAAGATGAAGAAAAAGAAGTTCTTAATTTGTTCTTGTCCACACAATCGATCATAAAAGAGGCCCTGCGCAAACTGGGCTATCCTGACAATATGTATGAACTGATGAAAGAGCCGATGCGGCTTTTGACCGTACGCATCCCCGTCAAAATGGACAATGGTTCAGTACAGGTTTTCACGGGCTACCGCTCACAGCATAATGACGCAGTCGGCCCGACAAAAGGGGGCGTGCGGTTTCATCCGGAAGTCAGTGAAGAAGAGGTTAAGGCGCTTTCCATCTGGATGACTTTAAAATGCGGCATCACAAATCTTCCTTACGGGGGCGGAAAAGGCGGCATCATCTGTGATCCGCGGACGATGTCATTCGGAGAGCTGGAACGGCTGAGCCGCGGATATGTGCGCGCGATCAGCCAGATCGTCGGCCCGACAAAGGATATTCCGGCTCCCGACGTATATACCAACTCGCAGATTATGGCATGGATGATGGACGAATACAGCCGCCTGAGAGAATTTGATTCACCGGGATTCATTACGGGCAAACCGATTGTTCTCGGCGGTTCACAGGGGCGGGAAACGGCGACCGCGCAAGGCGTCACGATTTGTATTGAGGAAGCCGTTAAGAAAAAAGGGATTCCATTGGAAAATGCGCGGATCATCATTCAGGGGTTCGGAAATGCGGGGAGCTTTCTCGCTAAATTTATGCATGACGCCGGCGCCAAGGTGATCGGCATCTCAGACGCCCACGGGGCTTTGTATGACCCTGACGGCCTTGACATTGATTACCTGCTGGATAAGCGGGACAGCTTCGGCACGGTGACGAATCTCTTCTCTGATGTCATAACGAACCGGGAGCTGCTGGAAAAGGACTGTGATATTCTCGTGCCTGCCGCAATCTCCAATCAGATAACGGCTGAAAACGCCCATCACATTAAAGCCTCAATCATTGTGGAGGCGGCGAACGGCCCGACAACGATAGACGCCACGAAAATCCTGAATGAAAGAGGCGTGCTTCTCGTACCGGATATTTTGGCAAGCGCCGGGGGCGTGACGGTGTCTTATTTTGAATGGGTGCAAAATAATCAAGGCTTTTACTGGTCTGAGGAAGAAGTCGCCGGAAAACTGCGCAGTGTCATGGTGAATTCATTTGAATCCATTTATCAGACAGCGCATACCCACAAAGTCGATATGCGTTTGGCCGCCTATATGACGGGCATCAGAAAGTCGGCTGAAGCGGCCCGGTTCCGCGGCTGGGTATAAGTGTTATCCGCAAAGAGATTTTGCATCAGTTATATAGCGGATCGCAAAATTTCTTTGCGTTTTCAGATTGCAGCTGACAGATTCGGACAAGCTTTCGGCAAAGATTATCTTTTTTTATCACAAATTGCTATGCTGGTATGCTTCTTGCATCTTCATTAAGCGTGAGCACACATTACAAAATACGGGGAGGAATTCTAATGACAGTTTCATACGCACACGAACCATTTACAAATTTTCAGGAAGAGACAAATAAACAATCGTTTCAGGAAGCGCTGGCTTATGTGAATTCACAGCTCGGCAAGCATTATCCGCTTATCATCAACGGTGAAGCGATTGAAACGGATAAAAAGATCATTTCCGTCAATCCGGCAGATAAAAAAGAAGTGATCGGTTCTGTATCGGCAGCCGGAAAAGAACTTGCGGAAAAGGCCATGCAGGCTGCGCTGCAGGCATTTCAAACATGGAAAAAAGTACGGCCGGAACACCGCGCGAATGTGCTGTTTAAAGCGGCGGCGATCATCCGCAGAAGAAAGCACGAATTCTCCGCGTACCTGGTGAAAGAAGCGGGAAAACCGTGGAAGGAAGCGGATGCGGATACGGCGGAAGCGATCGACTTTTTAGAGTATTACGCCCGTCAGATGCTGAAACTGAAAGACGGTTCTCCTGTAAAGAGCCGTGACGGAGAATATAATCAGTATCACTATGAGCCGCTTGGGGTGGGAATCGTCATTTCTCCATTCAACTTCCCGCTTGCGATCATGGTGGGAACGGCGGCGGCAGCCATCGTAACAGGCAACACGATACTTCTGAAACCGGCGGATGCGGCGCCTGTCGTGGCGGCGAAATTCGTTGAAGTAATGAAAGAAGCGGGTCTGCCGGACGGCGTGCTCCAATTCATACCGGGCGACGGAGGAGAAATCGGCGACTATCTGGTAGAGCATCCGAAGACGAGATTTGTGTCGTTTACAGGCTCCCGCGCGGTCGGATGCCGCATCTATGAACGCGCCGCAAAAGTACAGCCGGGCCAAAAGTGGCTGAAACGGGTCATTGCCGAAATGGGAGGGAAAGATACGGTGCTTGTAGACAGAGATGCTGATCTTGATCTTGCCGCTTCCTCAATCGTGTATTCCGCCTTCGGATTCTCAGGCCAAAAATGTTCAGCCGGTTCGCGTGCGGTCATTCATCAGGACGTCTATGATGAAGTTGTTGAAAAAGCCGTCGCTTTAACAAAATCACTCACCGTCGGAAGTCCGGAAGATTTTGATACATACATGGGGCCAGTCATCCACGAAGCATCTTATAATAAAGTCATGAGTTATATCGAAATCGGCAAAACAGAAGGAAAACTCCTGACGGGAGGCGAAGGTGATGATTCAAAAGGATACTTTATTCAGCCGACCATTTTTGCGGATGTTGATGAAAACGCCCGCCTGATGCAGGAGGAAATTTTCGGGCCTGTCGTCGCGATCTCAAAAGCCCGTGATTTCGACCATATGCTTGAGATTGCCAATAATACCGATTACGGACTGACGGGCGCTCTGTTATCGAAAACCCGCGCGCACATTGAACGCGCCCGCGAAGATTTTCACGTCGGAAATCTATACTTCAACCGCGGCTGTACGGGAGCGATTGTCGGATACCAGCCGTTCGGCGGCTTCAATATGTCAGGAACCGATTCGAAAGCCGGAGGACCTGACTATCTGATTCTTCATATGCAGGCAAAAACAACGTCTGAAGCCTATTAATCTTTCGGAAATAGCGCGATGAAAAAAGAGTCGCGCTATTTTCTCTATATGAGGGTAAGGAGGATGGAATATGTATCAGCAGCTCAGCAAAATGCTTCCGGAGGAGAAAATAGAAGCCATTACGAAATCACTGGTGGCGTTAAACAGCATCAACGGCACATTGGGAGAAGGAAAAAAAGCCGACTATATCAAAGATATGATCAAGAGCTTTCCCTACTTTCAGGAGAATCCGTCACATGTGTGGGAGCAGGCGATTCCTGAGGACCCTTACGGCCGCAAAAATATTTTCGCATTTATTGAGGGAAACGGCGAAAGCCTGAATACGGTCATTTATCACGCTCATCTTGATACGGTCGGCATCGAGGATTTCGGCCCTTTAAAAGATATCGCTTTTGATTCCGACCGTCTCGCGGAATATTTCTCAAACTATGAATTTGATCGGGATGTGCAGCGGGACGCCCGCTCAGGCGAGTGGATGTTCGGAAGGGGTTCGGTTGATATGCAGAGCGGTATTGCCGTTCATCTCGCCAATCTGCTTCACTTTTCTGAACGGCGCGATCAGCTGCCGGGCCATATTCTGTTCATGGCAAACCCGGATGAAGAAAGCCAGCATTCCGGCATTTTAACCAGCATTTCTGAATTAAAACGGCTGAAACAAGAAAAGCAGCTTCGTTATTTAGCAGCGATTAACAATGACTTCATCACGCCGCTGTATGAGGGTGACACGACAAGGTACATATACACGGGTGCGGCAGGGAAGCTTTTGCCTTGCTTTGCGATTTACGGGCGGGAGGTGCATGTCGGAGATACGCTGTCCGGCATCGATCCGAATTTGATCGCGTCAGAAATCACCAGAAGAATTCACAACAATATTCATATGGCGGAAAACATTGAAGGGGAGCTTGTGCTTCCGCCGACCTGCCTCTACCAGCGTGACAATAAGGAAGCGTATAACGTGCAGACCGCCGTCAGCAGCTATGTCTATTTTAATTATTTTATTTACGAGAAAACCGCCAAAGAAGTCATGGATCAGCTGACCGCCGTGGCTGACGAAGCCTGCAAAGAGACAGAACAAAAATTATCTGATTATTACGACGAATACTGTGAGAGAACGAGCCTGCCGAAAAAAGAGATGTCATGGAACGTTCAAGTGTACAGTCTGGAAGATTACCTGAAAAGGCTGAGAAGCCGCGGGATAGACCCTGCACAGTGTATCAGGCAGGCATTTAAAACATATGAACATCTTGAACTGCGGATGAGATGTTTTAAAGCCGTCGAAGAATTGCAAAAACTCGATCCTGAGCAGGGAGCTAAAGTCATTATTTTCTATGCGCCGCCTTATCTTCCGCACAATTATCTGAAGGAAGAAAGCACACGGGACCGGCTTTTGCAGCATGTCATTCAAGAAGCGGTCGATAAAACAGCGGCATCAACCGGAGAAACATTCGTCTTTAAAAAGTTTTTCCCTTATTTAGCGGACGGAAGCTTTTTATCGCTGCATGAAACAGACGAGGAGGTCTCCGCCTTTACCGATAATTTTCCGGGCTGGGATGTCATCGGGACGATTCCTTTTAAAGAAATCAGGGAATTGAATATTCCGTCGGTCAATATAGGGGTATACGGAAAGGACGGCCATAAATGGACGGAACGCGTGTACAAACCGTACACATTCCATGTGCTGCCGGAACTCATTCAGCAGACGACAATGCATCTTTTGCACAGCTGCCGATTAGACATACGCACAAATGGCTGACATAACGGAATAAGGGGGATGTATATGCAGGGAGATACCAATCAAAATGAATTGCAGCGCACGATGAAGGGCCGGCATTTGTTTATGATCGCCCTCGGCGGCGTGATCGGGACAGGGCTTTTTCTGGGCTCCGGTTTTACGATCAGTGAAGCGGGACCGGTCGGCGCGATATTGGCTTATGTGATCGGCGGATTTTTAATGTATCTGGTGATGCTTTGTTTGGGGGAGCTCGCGGTTGCCATGCCGGTCGCAGGATCATTTCAGGCGTATGCCGCAAAGTTTCTCGGGCCGTCGACGGGATTTACGATCGGATGGATGTACGCATTCAGCTGGGCCAATACAGTGGGGCTTGAGCTGACGTCGGCGGGGATTTTAATGCAGCGATGGTTTCCGGCCGTTCCGATTTGGGTGTGGTGCCTGGTATTCGGCGTCGTCATTTTTTCCATTAACGCGCTGTCTGCGCGGAGTTTTGCGGAGATGGAATTTTGGTTTTCCAGCATTAAGGTCATGGCCATTGTATTGTTTATTATTCTCGGCTGCGCTGCGGTATTCGGCTTTGTCGGTTTTAACGGCGGGCAGACGGCTCCGTATCTGTCAAACTTTACGACGGACAAAGGGCTTTTCCCGAACGGTGCCCAAGCCGTGCTGTTTACCCTTGTCATGGTGAATTTTTCATTCCAGGGTACCGAACTGGTCGGAATCGCCTCGGGAGAAAGCGAAAATCCGGAAAAGACGCTTCCCCGCTCGATCCGAAACGTCATATGGCGGACGCTGTTTTTCTTCGTGCTGGCGATGTTTGTTCTCGTGTCCATTTTGCCGTACGAAACGGCAGGCGTCATCGAAAGCCCGTTTGTGGCTGTGCTGGATAAAATCGGCGTTCCTTATGCGGCTGATATCATGAACTTTGTCATTCTGACCGCCATGCTGTCGGTGGCGAATTCCGGGCTGTACGCTTCGTCCAGAATGATGTGGTCCCTATCAAAAACTAAGATGGGCCCCGCTTCCTTAACGAAACTGACGAAAAAAGGCGTGCCTCTGAAAGCTCTTTCCATCACCATCGCCATCTCCGGTTTATCCCTGCTGACAAGTGTAGTCGCGGCTGAAACGGTGTATGTGTGGCTCATTTCCATCTCCGGTATGATTACCGTCGTCGCGTGGATGTCAATCTGCGCTTCACAATTCGTTTTCCGGAGACGCTTTCTCGCTGAAGGAGGAAATCTGAAGGACCTGGCATTTAAAACGCCTCTTTATCCGCTGGTGCCGATTCTCGGATTTTCGGTTTACGGTCTTATCTTAATCAGTCTCATCTTTATCCCCGACCAGCGTATCGGTCTGTACTGCGGCGTCCCGCTGATGATCATCTGTTACGCGTATTATCACTTCGGTATCAAAAAACGCCTGAAGCGTGAGCCGGCTTCTTCGGAAAAAGGCGCTGCCGGATAAGAAAAAAAGCCCTTCGCTTAAAGCGGCGGGCTTTACTTTGTGTTTCGTTTGGCCGACAGAACATAGGATAGAACGGCACAGAACTGAAAACCGAAAATGCTGACGGCCATCGGCCAGGCATTTTCTTCTCCGGCAATACCGACAAGGGGAGCGGCAGCCGCACCGCCGATAAAGGGCAGGAGTCCGAGAAGAGCCGCAGCGCTTCCCGCGCCTTTCTCCTGTTTCTGCATAGCCAAAGAAAACCCCGTTGTTGTGACGATCCCGACAGAAGAAACAATGATGAATAAAGAAATGCAGACCGCCGTCAGGCCTAAACCAAACGCAAGTGATAAAAGCAAAGCGATGCTCCCGATGACGGCAATCATCAGACCGGAGACAAACAGCTTCCGTTCATCATGTGTTTTGGCCATCCGTCCGGTGATTTGGGTGGCGCATATGATTCCCGCACCGTTTACGGCGAACAGCAGGCTGAACATTTGCGCCGATACGCCGTAGATGTTTTGCAGTACAAACGGCGACCCGGCAATATATGCGAACATGCCGGTCATCACAAATGCCTGGCTGAGCGCAAATCCCATAAACATCCGGTCGCCAAGCAGGCCGCGAAACGTCATCAGCGTCTCCCGGAGTCCGCCGCTTGTCCGCTTTTCCGGCGGGAGTGATTCAGGCAACGCCGTAAGCACGGCGGCAGAAATGATACAGCCGATCACCGCCAGCACGATAAATACGATTTTCCAGCCGGCGAACTGAAGGATAAATCCCCCTGTAATCGGCGCTAAAATCGGCGCCGCCCCATTGACGAGCATCAGTAATGAGAAAAAAGCCGTCAATTCTTTTCCGGAATACATATCGCGTGCGGAAGCCCGTGCGATGACGATTCCGGCCGCCCCGGTGAATCCTTGAATAAACCTCATGACAATTAAAAACGAAACAGAAGGGCTGAAGGCGCATAATAAAGAAGACAGCGTATAAAGCAGCAATGACAGAATCAGCGGCTTCCGGCGCCCGATCATATCACTGAGCGGCCCGACAACGATCTGCCCGACCGCCAGCCCCAAAAGACAAAACGTCAGGCTCAGCTGCGCAAGTGACGCTGTCGTGTGAAGATCGGCCGCCACCTCAGGCAAAGCGGGCAGATACATATCGAGCGAAAGCGGCCCGAATGAAGCGAGCGTCCCGAGAATCAGTACCATGCCGAGGCCTGCGCGGGCGGCCTTTGAATCAGCGTTATTCATTTCATAACCCCCCACCTTAACAAATGATTCTATCACTATAGCATAAGCGGACGGCGTATTTTATATCATTTGTTGAATACAAACTAAATATTTTATTTAAAATCTGAATGTAAATAAAAAATCAGAATTAGTTTTCATGTGAAATGTAAAATGAAATATAAGGATGCTAAACTATAAAACAACAAAAGGTAGAAAAGTTTTACGGAAGAGGTGTTCAAAGAGCATGAACAGCAAACAAACCGATCACATCGAAACGAAACGCCGATTTCCGGTCTGTCTCGCGCTTGCTTTGACATTAGGCGTATTTGCCGCGGGTTCTGAAGAGCTGGTGATTTCTCCGCTGCTTCCGGATTTAGCGCGGGCTTTCAGTTCGGATGTCAGTGTGCTGGCGCTTTCCATCAGTATTTACGGAGTGATGATTTTTATCGGGGCGCCGCTTCTCGTTCCGCTGGGAGATAAATATTCCCGGGAACTCAGTCTGCTGGCGGGACTGCTTATATTTACGGCCGGCACGGTGATTTGCGCGCTGGCGCACAATCTCTTTTTCTTCTTTGTGGGCAGGGCGCTTTCCGGGCTTGCGGCGGGTGCGTTTGTGCCGACAGCATATGCGGTGGTCGGCGACCGTGTGCCTTACGCGTACCGCGGCAAGGTGATGGGTCTGATCGTGTCAAGCTGGTCGCTCGCTTTAATTTTCGGTGTTCCGATCGGCTCTTTTATCGGCGGCGTTTTGAATTGGCGGTGGACGTTTTGGATTTTCGCCCTGATGTCTGTCCTCGTTGCTTCGCTCATTTTCATTGAGGCGCGCCGCAGCACGGCGGATGGGAATAAAACAGAAGAGGAAAACGGACGGCAGGCAGGCACTTTCCGGGATGCGCTGAAGGTGCCCCGTGTCCCTGTATACCTCACGATCACTTTTTGCAACATGATCGGTTTTTACGGCATGTATTCCTTTCTCGGCACATATCTTCACCGCGTGCTGCCGGGGGGGAATACAGCTTCAGGGCTGCTGATCATGGTGTACGGAATCGGTTTTTCCATGAGCGTGTTCACCGGAAAAATCGCAGATAAGGCGGGGAAAATGCGCTCTTTGATCGCGGCATTGGCCGTGATCAGCATATGGCTTTCCTGTCTCGCCTATGCGCCGTCATCAATGCCGTTTTTGGTCATCGGGTTATTCGTCTGGGGATTGATGCAAAGCCTGACGGTGACCTTGCTCAGCACTATTTTAAGTGATTGCTCACAGAGCCGCCGGGGCAAAATCATGGCATTTTACAGTCTGGCGTCCAATTTGGCCGTCACCTTGGGTTCTGCTGTCATGGGTCCGGTCTATGTCGGATACGGATATGCAGCTGTCGGATTTATCTGTGCGGCCGTCACCCTCATCGGCCTTGTCCTCAGCGTTTTCGCATACAGAAGGTATGGAAAATATGAGCATAAGACCGACCAATCATTGTATCGGTAAAATAAAGTTTCTATAATTTTGTAAATGTTAATTTTTAACACCTTATATCATAAGGTGTTTTCTAATATATAGGAATAATTATCAATATTTTCAAATAATATTGACAGCTTGAACGTCTATGGATAATATTTACTTAAAATTTAACAGATTGGTTGGTGCTCATGATTATATTGGATAATAGCATTCAAACAAAAAGCAAGGCTTATTCAATATCTAAACTGATTACGATCAACACGCTCGGTCCTGAAGGGACAAGCAGTGAGTACGCAGCAAAAAACTTCATCACCAATTTTACCCTTCTCCAAGGGGTGAACAGCAAATTATCACTGCATGATACATTTGAATCGTGCATTGAAAAAACGCTTCAAAGTCCGCTGGAATACACAATTGTGCCTCACGCGTATGACGGCATTAAGCACTTCTACATGAGACCGGATCTGCAGCTTCTGCAAATTTTCAGGTGCGACACCCCGATGTACGGCCTGGCTGTCCGGCCCGGTTTTGAATATACGGATGACATGCTTGATAAGACTGTCATCGTATCCCACCCGTCTCCTATCAATTTGATTAAGTATTTTACCCGTAAAGATGTCACGTTTGATCTGGTGAACTCAACGAGCGCAGCCGCGAAAAGAGTGAAGGACGGTTTGTCCGACATCGCGCTGACAAATGAGCTGGCCAGACAAAAGTACGGCCTTCACTTTGTCAAAACATTTAAAAGCATTCCCATGAGCTGGTCATTATTCGGAAAAGGAGAGATTCATGATGAAAACTGAACAAGATTTGCAGGAACTTTATTTCCCGACGCCTAAATTAATAGAATGGGATAACGGAGTAAGACAATATTCGTCCGTCAGAGGCGATACGGAAGTTCTGCTTTCTTACGTTCCGCCGCATACAAACGTGGAACCGCATCAGCATAAGGAAGTCCAAATCGGCCTTGTCGTTTCCGGCGAGCTGTCCATGACTGTCGGAGATGTCACAAGAAAGATGACAGCGCTGGAATCAGCCTATATCGCGCCTCCTAACGTGCCTCACGGCGCAAGAAACGAGACGGATCAAGAAGTGATCGCCATTGATATTAAACGCCTGAAAGCCGGTGAAACCTATACAAGCCCTGAAGATTATTTTTTGAATATTTTTAAAACAAGAGACTTATTGCCTGGGATGGAAGTCACGTTCTTCGTGGAAGACTGGGTGGAAATCATGCTTGCCAACATTCCGGGCAACGGAGGAGAAATGCCGTTCCATAAACACCGCAATGAACAGATCGGCATCTGCATCGGCGGCGGCTATGATATGACCATTGAAGGCTGCAAAGTGGATATGACATTCGGTACAGCTTATTTCTGCGATCCGAGAGAAGATCACGGCGCCATCAACAGATTTGAAAAAGATTCAAAATCAGTCAATATCTTTTTCCCTCCGCGCTATAACAGAGCAAAAGCGAAAAAATTAGAGGCGAAAGAGTCATGAACCTGACGGATAAAACCGTCCTCATCACAGGGGGCGCATCAGGCATCGGTTATGCCGCGGTTCAGGCGTTTCTGAATCAAGAGGCGAATGTGATCGTCGCGGATATTGATGAGGCGCAGGGAGAAGCGATGATCCGGAAAGAAAACAATGACAGGCTGCATTTTGTCCGGACGGATATTACAGATGAACCGGCATGTCAAAACGCCATCCGGTCAGCGGTTGACAAGTTCGGCGGATTGGATGTGTTAATCAATAACGCCGGCATCGAAATTGTCGCCCCGATTCATGAGATGGAGCTGAGCGATTGGGAGAAGGTGCTCAACGTCAATCTGACGGGCATGTTTCTTATGAGCAAGCACGCGCTCAAGTATATGCTCAAAAGCGGCAAGGGCAATATTATTAACACGTGCTCCGTCGGAGGAGTCGTCGCATGGCCCGACATTCCCGCGTATAACGCCTCTAAAGGCGGCGTACTGCAGCTGACGCGTTCGATGGCCGTCGATTACGCCAAACACAACATCCGCGTCAATTGCGTGTGCCCGGGAATCATTGACACACCTTTGAATGAAAAGTCGTTCCTTGAAAACAACGAAGGCACGCTTGAAGAAATCAAAAAAGAAAAAGCGAAAGTCAATCCGCTGCTGAGACTCGGCAAGCCTGAAGAAATAGCGAACGTCATGCTGTTTCTCGCTTCGGATTTATCAAGCTATATGACCGGAAGCGCGATCACCGCAGACGGTGGATACACCGCACAATAGAGAAGGAGTGTTTACATATGGAGAGAAAAACAGTATTGGTTATCGCTGACCTTGGGGGATGCCCGCCGCATATGTTTTACAAAAGCGCAGCCGAAAAATACAACCTCGTCAGCTTTATTCCGAGACCTTTTGCAATTACAGCCTCTCATGCGGCATTAATTGAAAAATACTCGATTGCGGTCATTAAAGATAAAGACTATTTTAAGAGTCTGGCTGATTTTGAGCATCCCGATTCGATTTACTGGGCTCATGAAGATCATGACAAACCTGAGGAAGAAGTCGTCGAAGAAATCGTCAAGGTGGCTGGCATGTTCGCGGTTGACGCCATTACGACCAACAATGAACTGTTTATTGCTCCGATGGCAAAAGCGTGTGAACGTCTCGGCCTGCGGGGAGCGGGCGTACAGGCCGCTGAAAATGCCAGAGATAAAAACAAAATGAGAGCCGCCTTCAACCGGGCCGGCGTCAAGTCTATCAAAAATAAACGGGTGACGACGCTGGAAGATTTCCGCGCCGCGCTTCAGGAAATCGGAACGCCGCTCATTCTGAAGCCTACATATCTGGCGAGCTCCATCGGCGTGACGCTCATCAAAGAGAGGGAAACGGCAGAAGCCGAATTTAACAGAGTCCATGAATACCTGAAGTCGATTAACGTACCGAAAGCGGTCACGTTTGAAGCGCCTTTTATCGCGGAAGAATTTTTGCAGGGCGAGTATGACGACTGGTACGAAACAAGCGGTTATTCCGACTATATCAGCATAGAAGGCATCATGGCCGACGGGGAATACTTCCCTGTTGCGATTCATGATAAAACACCGCAAATCGGATTCACGGAGACATCGCATATTACGCCGTCCATCCTGGATGATGACGCGAAGCGGAAAATCGTCGAAGCAGCCAAAAAGGCGAATGAAGGACTCGGCCTCGAAAACTGCGCGACACATACAGAAATTAAATTAATGAAAAACCGGGAAGCCGGATTGATTGAATCAGCGGCGCGATTTGCGGGCTGGAACATGATTCCGAATATTAAAAAGGTCTTCGGCGTCGATATGGCGCAGCTGTTATTGGATGTTCTCTGTTTCGGAAAAGAAGCCGATCTGCCGAATGGATTATTGGAGCAGGAGCCGTGCTATGTCGCCGACTGCCACTTGTATCCTCAGCATTTCAAAGAGAACGGCCAGCTGCCTGAGACAGCTGTCGATTTCGTCATTGAAAGCATTGACATTCCCGACGGCGTCTTAAAGGGAGACACCGAACTCGTTTCTTTCTCGGCGGCAGAGGCGGGTACATCCGTGGATCTGCGGCTGTTCGAAGCGTTCAACAGCATTGCGGCGTTTGAGCTGAAAGGAAGCAATTCGGGTGACGTGGCCGAATCAATCAAACAAATTCAGCAGCAGGCGAAGCTGACTGCAAAGTATGCGTTACCGGTATGAAACAGCTGAAACCGAACTCGAAGTATTTGCTTTTCGGGCAGGCGCTTTCGTTTATGGGAGACTATTGCGTTCTCCCGGCCCTGCTCATTTTGTCTACATACTATCACGACTACTGGGTGACGTCCGGCGTCATCGCGGTCCGCAGCATTCCGATGGTGTTTCAGCCGTTTTTAGGCGTGCTCGTGGACAGGCTCGACAGGGTGAAAATCATGCTGTGGACGGATGTGATCAGAGGTGTCATCTTTTTGGGGCTGACATTTCTCCCGAAAGGCGAATATCCGCTGCTTTTTCTGGCGCTGCTGTTTATTTCTTACGGAAGCGGCGTGTTCTTTAACCCGGCACGTCTCGCGGTCATGTCGTCTTTAGAAGCGGATATTAAAAATATCAACACTTTGTTTGCAAAAGCCACGACGATTTCGATTATTGTCGGCGCTGCAGCCGGCGGACTTTTTCTGTTAGGCGGTTCTGTGGAGCTTGCCGTCGCGTTTAACGGGGTGACCTATCTTGTCTCCGCGTTTTTCATCAGCCGCATTAAGCTTCAATACGTGCCGATTCAGTCAGAAAACGTAAGAGAAGCTTTTCAGTCGTTTAAAGAAGGCCTGAAGGAAATCAAAACAAATGCTTTTGTGTTAAACGCCATGTTCACGATGATTACGATGGCGCTTTTGTGGGGTGTCGTCTACAGCTATTTCCCGATTGTCAGCCGCTTTTTAGGCGACGGGGAAATCGGCAATTTCATCCTGACGTTCTGTATCGGCTTCGGCGGCTTTATCGGCGCCGCTCTTGTCAGCAAATGGGGCTTTAACAACAATAAAGGGCTGATTTATTTTACAGTGTTATCGATCGTCTCGCTTGCGCTGTTTTTGTTTACCCCGATTTTCGCCGTGTCAGTCATTGCCGCCATTCTTTTCTTTATCGCAATGGAATACGGTGAAGTGCTGGCAAAGGTCAAAGTTCAGGAGAACGCGGCGAACCAGATTCAGGGCCGGATCTTTTCGGTGGCGGAGGCGTCCATCGGATTGTGCATCGCCGCCGGTTCCATGCTGATCAACATTGTAGACGCGGCAGTCATCATGGCGTTTATCGTCCTTTTGGTCAGCGGGCTGTTTTTGCATACAAAACTGGTCAATAAATCCTTTTCAGAACGGAATAACGAATCAGAGCAAATCCATTTATAAGGAGTCTTTCAGATGGAAATCATACCGTCCGACGTCATCAAGACACTTCCGAAACAGGAATTTTCGCTCGTTTTTCAAAAGGTAAAAGAGATGGAGAAAACAGGAGCCCAGATCATTAATCTCGGGCAGGGGAATCCCGATCTCCCCACTCCGCCGCATATCGTTGAAACATTGCGGGAGGCTGCGCTGAATCCTTCGTATCACGGATACGGCCCGTTCAGAGGCTATCCGTTTCTGAAAGAAGCCATCGCGGAATTTTATGAGAGAGAGTACGGGGTATCGGTCAATCCGGAGACAGAAGTCGCGCTGTTCGGCGGAGGGAAAGCTGGTTTGTACGTTTTGACGCAATGCCTGCTGAACCCCGGCGATATCGCCTTAGTCCCGAATCCCGGCTACCCTGAGTATTTATCGGGAATCACAATGGCCAGAGCGGAGTTGCATGAGATGCCGCTTCATCCTGAAAACGGCTACCTGCCGGATTTTGAGCGGATTGATCCCGCCATCCTGAAAAAAGCCAAGCTGATGTTTTTGAATTACCCGAATAACCCGACGGGCGCGACTGCGGATCAGGCGTTTTATGAAAAAGCGGCAGCGTTTGCAAAAAAACATGACATCCACCTTATTCACGATTTTGCATACGGCGCGTTCGAATTTGATCAGAACCCGGCCAGCTTTCTTCAGGCGAAAGAAGCGAAAACGGTCGGCGCGGAGCTTTATTCATTTTCGAAAACCTTCAATATGGCAGGCTGGAGAATGGCATTTGCCGTGGGGAATGAGAAAATCATTCAGGCGGTCAATGAGTTTCAGGATCACGTCTTCGTCGGCATGTTCGGCGGCCTTCAGCAGGCGGCAGCGGCGGCGCTGTCAGGAAATCCTGAGCATACGGAGCGTCTGAAGCGCACATATAAAGAACGGATTGATTTTTTCACGGCGTTATGTGAAAAGGAATTAGGCTGGAGCATTGAAAAACCGAAAGGGACTTTTTATGTCTGGGCTGAAATTCCGAATGAATTCGATTCTTCACACCAGTTTTCGGACTATCTGCTGGAGCATGCCCATGTTGTCGTGACGCCCGGCGAGATTTTCGGCAGCGGCGGAAAGCGTTATGTCAGAATATCAATGGTGGCAAAACAGGGCGATTTAAGGGAATTCGTGCTGCGGATTCAAAAGCTAGGTTTGTCCTTTCCTTCATTACAAGAAACATCCCGCTGAGAGCGGGATGTTTTTATTATATGCTTTTCATGCTGCCGCCGTCGGCTGACACTTGCTGCCCGGTAATATAAGAGGCTTCTTCAGAGGCAAGAAAGGCAGCCAGCGCCGCGGTTTCTTCCGCAGTTCCGACACGCTTCATCGGGACGCCTGAGGCAATCCGTTCTTCCGCTTCCGCTTTAGAAATGCCGTTTTGCTTCATGACATTCTTCACGAATTGGTGATAACGGTCTGTGGCGATAAATCCGGGATTCAGACAGTTGACAGTAATGTGAAAAGGCGCAAGCTGAATGGCGATGTTTTTGCTGGCATTAATTAAAGCGGCGTTCATCATGCTGTTGGTAAACATATTGGCGCCGGGTTCTTTCCATAGGTTTCCGACGATATTAATGATTCTGCCGAATTCGTGCTGTTTCATGATTGCTGCGGCCGTTTTCATAGAGTCGATATAGGCGATCGTTTTATTCGTAAAGGTATTTGTCATATCCTCTATATCACAGTTTTCAAAGGTATCCGGCGAGCCGCCCGGAATGTTGTTGATCAATACATCAAGCCGTCCGCATTGTGATCTGATCTCTTCAAAAATGCCGGCTCTTGTCTTCTGGTCCGACATATCCCCGGCCAGAACGGTGACGCCCGCATCCGGATGTTTGGCGAGGATCTCTTCTTTTACGGATTCGATATTTTCGGGAACTCGTGAATTAATGACGGTATGAAAGCCATTGTCCGCCAGTTTCAGAGCGATCGCTTTGCCGATCCCCTGACTGGCTCCCATAATAAATGCGGTTCGTTTTGACAACTGTCTGCACCCCTTTACCAAAATGGAATCTCCTTTACATCGTAAAAAAAAATGATAAAAATAGCAAATTTTATTTAAATTCTGACAAAGAAAAAACCCGCCGGACAGGCGGGGGAGTGTTACACGTGTTGAGGAGTTTAGAAATCTATCGATAAGTCATATCAAGGGAATTGCAGTTAATCAACAAGATCAGAAAAATGCTATTATTTTTAAAAAAATAAGCGAACTTAACCTTAGTTAAAACTAAAATTTCATTAATCAGTATAGAATATTATTTTGAAATGAAGTGTAAAATCGCAATATTTCTCATTTTGTTAACGGCTAATTTTGGTAGATATTTTCCGTATGGTTGTGGTTGTTTTGGTAATGGAAATGCAGAAACTATTGGTTATTCAACGATTTTCAAAGAGGTTTTGTTTTTCATTCCAAGTTCTTTGTACTTAATCTTAAGGAAATATTGAATATATAAATATTTTCGGTTAACCGCAATTTTTTTATATTATAATTACAAAAAAAGGAAGAGGAGAGATCGTATGATTAAAAAAATTTGGGATTCAAAGCACTACCTACTGTTGACTTTATCAATTTTATTGGCAATTTCGTGTATACTACCTAATTTTGCATCAGCGGGTTATGAGCCAGGAGATGAAAAATTAAGTAGAGCATCCAAATCTGAAACATTAAAAATTGATGACCGGATTAAAGATTGGGGAAAAAAAGATGAAAAACTGGCGTTGATGAAGAAGTACAGCAAAAACATAGAGTTTGATAACAGTAAAAGACATATGATGAAAGTTGAGAATTATGGAACTAAAACGCTTTATTATGCTTATTATCCCTTAAAAGGAGAAAACGTCGAAAAAGATAGCAATTTTATCGTTATACTAAATGAAAATGGTAAAATTATAGAAGACTACTCTTTATTTGGTGTAAGAGAGAAATCAGGGAAAGTTGCTTCAAAGGTGATTAAGAATAAAAAACTCATTTATAATGCTGAAATTAATAAATCTGGAGAAGTTGAATCAGGTTTTGTTATTAAAGACAATGGTGAAAAAGTTGATTTAACAAAAAGCATGTCTTCTCAGGGGTTTAAGCAATGGTGGAACTGCTTTAATTCTTGTTTATCGGGACAAGGAGTTGCTTCGTGGGCAATTGCTGCATTAGCCACACTATGTGGCGTTGCTTGTGCTAGCACTGCTGGTGCTGGTTGCTATGCTTGTCTGTTGGCAGCTGATGTTGCAACTGGTTCTGTAATAGGAGTTTGTTATGGACGATGTAAAAGTAAATTCTAAATTTGTAAAATTAGCAGGGCAATCCCCTGCTAATTTTTTATAAAAATCAAGTGAATATTGGGCTCAGTAAATCGTTTTTTAATTATAAATATAAGGAGCCTAATGTATGCTAGCATGGTTCCAAAGATTTTGTTTTAAAGGGGTTTTCTAAGGTGTACAATATAACGAAAACAGAGAGTGAAATCATTGATCTAATAGCTAAAGAAAAATCGAATATAGAAATAGCTGAACAATTAGGTTATTCTCAAAGAGCTATCGAGTATCATATAGCAAAAATACGTAAAAAGTTAAATGTACGGTCTCGAGTTGGAATTATAGTGAAAGCTTTCAAAAAAGAATTAATTTAACTAACTTTCAGTATTAATTGTTAGTATTTCTTGTTTAGAATGAGGATCGATATAAATGCTGTACTTATAACTAACGAGGAAAATAAAAGTAAAATCTGCTCTTTGTCTAGGTTGATTAAATCAAAATAAAATATTGTCAAGAAAATGAAAAGATAGATTAAGGTTAGTATAAAAGTATAAGCTAAGCTCTTCTGTACTATAAATTTTCCTCGTTCATCTCTTTTTAATGGTAATGATGGGGAGGTAGCCCATAGAACAAAGCTTATTATGGAAAGAGTTAAGATGGGAAAAGTTATTGAAGGTAATTTTGTTTGCGTAAATATTGATAGTGCTATAAAAGCTCCCGAGACGATAATGAAAAAAACAAAAGATATTAAAAAAAAGTTCTTCTTCATTTTTATTCCTCCTCTAACAAAAATATATTCTCTACACTTTCCCTGAAAATCTTTGCTATTTTCAAAGCTAAGGGCAGGGAGGGATTATATTTCCCATTCTCAATTGAAATGATGGTTTGTCTGGATACTTTTAGTTTCAAGGCTAACGTTTCCTGTGAATAAGAATGCCTCTGTCTAATTTCTTTTAACCGATTTTTCACTCATATTTCACCTCATTTCAATACACAATTCTCCGATAAGTAAAGTTAACTTTACGTTAAGTACACTTTACGTTTAATTCAATATTTTGTCAATGGTTTTTTGAAAAAAGCCTGATTTTAAAAATCAGGCTTTAACAACTTATTACACGTGCAAAAACTTCGGAAGCGTGTCGAGAGACAAGCGGTTTCCGACAAAAAATGAACCGAATTCGCCGTAGCGCGCGCTGACTTCATCAAAGCGCATTTCATAAACAAGCTTTTTGAACTGAAGCACATCATCGCTGAAGAGCGTGACGCCCCATTCGTAATCGTCAAAACCGACAGATCCCGTGATAATCTGTTTGACTTTGCCGGCATAGCTCCGTCCGATCAAGCCGTGGCTTCTCATCAGGTTTCTGCGTTCATCCATAGAAAGCATGTACCAGTTGTCATTGCCGCTTCTTCTTTTATCCATCGGATAGAAGCAGACGTATTTCGCTTCGGGCAGCTCAGGATACAGGCGGGCGCGGACATGCGGATTTTCATACGGATCGCCTTCTCCGCTTGCCAGGTAGTTGCTCAGCTCAACCACGGACACGTAAGAATAAGCCGGGATTGTAAATTCAGCAAGCTTTGATTTGTTAAATTCAAGCTCGATTTCGTTCAGCTCTTCCATTGTCGGGCGAAGAATCATCAGCATGAAATCAGCTTTCTGTCCGACGATGCTGTAGATGGTTTGCGAGCCTTTGCCTTCTTTTTGGGCGACGCCCCATTTTTCAAGCAGTCCCGTAAATTCGTGAATAATCGACAGACGCTCATCGCTGGATAACATCTTCCATGACGTCCAGTCCATTGTGCGGAAATCGTGAAGCGCGTACCAGCCGTCAAGCGTTTGGGCGGCTTCGTTCGTTTTTTGCTGCTCACTCATGTATCTTCACTCCTATATCTTTTCATTACATTGATGCCTTCACTATATCACAGTTTAACCGTTTCGGCTGTGGAGAAACCTTGAATAATCCGAAGCCTTGTGTCAGAAACTAAGCCGTGAAACAAACCGTCAATTAAATTAGTTAGAAAAATAAGATTTCTTTTTGAAAGCGCTATAATAGAAGTTGGTTATTTGAATTTAGCTGGAAGAAGAGTATGCTGTAAAAGTAAGCGTTTTTTGTCAACATAGAGGAGGGAATATCGTGGCAGATTTATTTACAAAAGTACAAGAAAAAGTCGCAGGAAAAGATGTGAAAATCGTATTTCCTGAAGGGTTGGACGAACGTATCCTGGTTGCGGTCAACAACTTGGCGGGCAACAAGGTATTAAAGCCGATCGTGGTCGGCAATAAAGAAGACATTCAAGCAAAAGCGAAAGAATTAAATCTTACGCTTGACGGCGTGGACATTTTTGACCCGCATACATATGAAGGCATGGAAGAACTCGTTCAGGCTTTCGTAGAACGCCGCAAAGGCAAAGCGACGGAAGAACAGGCCCGCAAAGCTTTGCTGGACGAAAACTATTTCGGCACGATGCTTGTGTACAAAGGTCTCGCAGACGGACTTGTCAGCGGAGCTGCACATTCTACAGCCGATACGGTGCGCCCTGCACTGCAAATCATTAAAACAAAAGAAGGCGTGAAAAAAACATCAGGCGTCTTCATCATGGCCCGCGGTGACGAGCAGTATGTGTTCGCTGATTGTGCGATCAACATTGCTCCTGACAGCCAGGACCTTGCCGAAATCGCCATTGAAAGCGCCAATACGGCTCAAATGTTTGACATTGACCCGCGCGTTGCCATGCTCAGTTTCTCTACAAAAGGATCGGCGAAATCAGACGAGACGGACAAAGTGGCTGAAGCCGTGAAAATTGCGAAGGAAAAAGCGCCTGAGCTTACGCTTGACGGCGAATTCCAATTCGACGCTGCATTTGTGCCGTCTGTCGCGGAGAAAAAAGCGCCGGACTCCGACATTAAAGGAGACGCGAATGTATTTGTATTCCCAAGCCTTGAAGCAGGAAACATCGGCTACAAAATCGCTCAGCGCTTAGGCGGCTTTGAAGCGGTCGGACCGATTCTGCAAGGATTGAATATGCCTGTAAACGATCTTTCCAGAGGATGTAATGCGGAAGACGTCTACAATCTTGCGTTAATTACGGCTGCTCAAGCGCTGTAATCCGCAAAAGCCGGCCTTTACGAGGTCCGGCTTTTTTTATAGAAAGAACGTGACTGCGGCCCAGCCGAACAGGGACAAACAGAGAGAACCGATCAAGCCTGCTGCGAGCGCCCGCCAGCCGCTATGACGAAACGCCGATATATGGACTTTCAAACCGAGACCCGCCATCGCCATGCCGATTAAAACATAAGACACTTGAACAAGAAACGCGGAAAACGAAGCTGAAATAACGCCTGATGTATGGATGGCGCTCATTCCGAGAAATCCGAAGATAAACCAAGGGATGGGGAGCGAAGCGGCAGAAGCCGTCTTTGACTTTCCGCTGCGGCGCGCCCGCATTCCGAGCATGAATGCGGCCGGGACGAGCAGCGCGACCCGGGTCAGTTTGACGATCACCGCCATCTCGACGGCTGCTTTTCCTCCGGCGCTGCCGGCCGCCGCCGCATGCGCCACTTCGTGAAGCGTTGCCCCGCAAAAGGCCCCGTAAGCCGCAGGAGAAAACCCCAATCCATGATAAGCAAGAGAATATACAACAGTAAAAACGGTTCCTAATAACGAAACGGCGGCCGCGCTGATGGCGGCTGCATTTTCATTTGATCTGATCTGCGGCGCGATCGCGGCAATGGCAGCCGCCCCGCAGATCGCTGTGCCGCAGGCTGTCAGCGTGCTGAGTGTCTGATCTATACGGAACAGCCGGGACAGTCCGTATACAACGGCACCCGCAAACATCATACAGCAGACGGCAATTGCAAATACGTGCCAGCCCGCATGATAGATATCCGCCAGATTCAGTCTCATGCCAAGCAGGATGATGCCTGCTTTCAGCAAGTATTTGCTTGAGAACGCGATCCCCGGCTCTAATGCCGCCCGCTGTCCGAATACGGCGCGCCAGAGCATGCCGATCAGCATGGCAAGGACAAGCATTCCGAGCATATGCAAAAACGGCAGGCGGCTGACATAGAAAGCCGCAAACGCAATTCCTGCGGTAACTGAAATACCCTTTATCATCTTCATCTCAGTCACTTCCCATTATCTTGATAACTCCACTTTACTGCGGTCTTAATCATTAGTAAAATATATTTATATGATCTAAACGATTAGGAAAAATAATGATTAGGGGCGATGCTTTTTGTATTATGGGGAACTGAAAACATTCATTGCCGTCGTGGAAGAAAAAAACTTTACAAAGGCGGCGCAGAAGCTGATGATTTCTCAGCCAAGCGTCAGCCTTCACATTAAAAACCTGGAGAAAGAATTTCAAACTGCTTTGCTGAACCGCTCTCCGAAGCACTTTACGACGACGCCGACGGGGGACATTCTCTATCAGCGCGCCAAGCAGATGGTCTTTTTGTACGAACAGGCGAAATCCGAAATTTACGCCCACCATCATTATGTCAAAGGGAAGCTCAAAATCGCCGCGAGCTTTACCATCGGCGAATATATTCTGCCGCCGCTTCTCGCCAAGCTTCATAACGAGTATCCCGAACTGAACCTGGACGTCATGATCGGAAACACGGAGGAGGTCAGCGAAGCGGTTCGGATGCTTCAAGCCGATATCGGATTAATTGAAGGGCATACGGGGAAAAACGAGCTCGACATTCAGCCGTTTATGGAGGATGAATTGTGCATTGCCGCACCGAACGGACACCCGCTCGCCGGCAGAAAAAACATCCCGGCTGCCGAATTGCAAAATCAAGCGTGGGTGACAAGGGAGAAGGGTTCGGGAACGAGGGAATATTTAGACCACGTCCTTCAATCAAACGGACTGCGGCCGAAATCCATGATGACGATCAGCAGCAACCAGGGCGTCAAGGAAGCCGTGATCAGCGGAATGGGTCTTTCCGTTCTGTCAAAAAGCGTGCTGCAAAAGGATCTGCTTCACGGCAGCATTTCCGTGCTTGAGATAAAAGGATTCTCCTTAAAACGGAAACTGTCTATCATCCAATCTTCCATTATGGAGAACACAAAAAACAAAGAAATCTTCATCGCTCTTTTGAAAAGCCAATTTCAATCATCTCAAGCGGAGTGATATAATAAATGCATGGAAAGCCTATGACGAAAGGGATTTAATATAGATGGGAAAGCAACCGATTGATTTACTGATGCAGCCGAGCTGGAGAATCATTGACCAATCCAGCCTCGGCCCTTATTTTGATGCGAAGCAGTCATTCGCAATGGATGATACGCTGTGCGCCTCCGTAGGCAAAGGGGAATCGCCTGCGACGGCACGCTCTTGGGTGCACCACCGGACGATCGTGCTCGGTATTCAGGACACACGCCTGCCGTTTTTAGAGGACGGCGTGAAATTGCTGGAGGACGAAGGCTACCGTGTCATTGTCCGCAATTCAGGAGGCCTAGCGGTCGTTCTCGATGAAGGCGTATTGAATATCTCGCTTATTTTTGAAGATGAGAAAAAAGGCATCGACATTGACAGAGGCTACGAGGCGATGACAGAGCTGGTGCGGCGGATGCTGCGTCCGCACAATGCCGAAATTGAAGCATATGAAATTAAAGGATCGTACTGTCCGGGCAGCTATGATCTCAGCATCGGCGGCCGAAAATTCGCGGGAATCTCACAAAGACGCCTGCGGGGCGGAACCGCGGTTCAGATTTACCTCTGCGCCGATAAAAGCGGAAGCGAACGCGCCGATCTGATCAGACGTTTCTATCAAGCCGCTTTAAAAGACAAAAGCAACGATACAAAAGGCGTATATCCCGATATCCGGCCCGAAACGATGGCTTCATTAAGCGAATTGCTGCAAACAGACATTACCGTGCAGGACTTAATGCTGGCGCTTTTGACTGAACTGAAGGAACTCAGCGGACGCCTGTATGCAGCCGGATTATCGCCGGAAGAGGAAATGGTATTTGAAAAAAATCTGACCCGAATGCTGGAACGGAATGAGAAGGTGTTCGGCACGCAGGAAAGCTTGGACTGAGTCCGGGCTTTTTTGTTTTTGGTAATTATATACTATTTAGTTATAGTGAAAAAGAATCGTTATATCAAAACTAGTTTACATTATATACCTTATTTGATTAATATATTTATGTAGGTTCCAAATAATTCTATAAACTGAAGGAGATGGAGATATGAACTTTAAAAAAATAAAAGAAGAAAAAAGAATCACGATCCCGACACATTTGTTAGCCGGAGATGCGGAACAATCAGGCAATTCTTTCGCTTGGAGCGGCTGGGTGCTTGTAGTGCCGAGCCAAGAAGACAATCAAAACCCGAATTTGAATTTCTCTGATTTAGCCGCTCAAAAGTAAGATAATCACTGTTTGGAGCCTACGCATCTGAGACGAGGCGGTGAGAGTGTGACACAAGAGTATATAAGAGAAATTAAGCGGGGAGCACTATCGTGGATTGTTGAAAATATCCATTATTTTGATATGAATCATAAAGTAGCGAATGATTTCAGATGGCGTCTTAAAACATTTATAGAACTCATTTTTCTTACCAATTACCTGATCAGAAATCAGGCAGATGATAAGGAGGTTGCTGTTTTAACGGAGTTTATTACAGAAAGGCTCCGTAATGATCAGCTTGAAGAATTTATTCATTTTGATCCGGACGGTCTCGCCGGATTGGCTATTGCGGGTGAATTTCTTACCTTGACTGATCATCCGTCACAGGCTTCGGTGATATGGGAGCTGGAAAAATTCACTGCAGCGCGTTTTGATTGCAGCCTTGCTAAAATTCCCTTTCGGAAAATGGATCTGAAGTACAGTCTGCAAAGAGCGGGCGTAACCTCGGAAATAACGGATTTTTCTGACTTATATCACTATACAGCAGCTGGTCAGGATATCCCAAATACATATATGACGGATCATGATGCATACAGCATCACTCATACGATTTTTTATATAACAGACATGGGATGTTCTTCGCTTACGGATAAAGAATATCATCTGCCGTCCTTAAAAGAAAAGGTCCTGAAATTTCTCGGGATCTATATCTGTCTTGAGAATTTAGATATTACCAGTGAATTATTGATGTGCAGCTCTTTTTTACATATCGACATGGATAAGGACAACCATAAACCGCTCTATGAAGCAGCCTGGAATAAAATCTATCGGGGCCGAATGAAAGAGGGGAATGTCCCGAGCATCACCTATCAACATAAACCCGGTTTGAAAGGTGAACAGCGAAGAGAAGATGTGTTTAAACATTGCTATCATACAACACTTGTCGCCGCGGGTGCCGCGCATGCCTGTCTTAGAACAGAAAGGAACGATTAACTTGAACAGATTAGCTGAAGAGACGGATCAATTTTTATTATCTTTTGCTGAACAATCGCTACCGGATCAAAAGAGCATTCAGCTGTTTGCCGGCTTCTGCAAATACTACAGAAAGACGAGCCATTCTTCCGCTGTAAAAGAACATACTGAAAGGATTGCCTCCGCTTGCGTTGATAAGTCATGCTGGGAAGATCTGTTTCACTGTAACACGGCCATTGTCAATGAGTTGATTCATATCTATTTAACGGCAAAAGCTTATAAAAAGAAGCAGGGAATGGAAGCGGATGATCAGATCATACGTCACGGATTGCAAAACGGCTATCTTATAAAAAAAGAATGGCCTTATTTTAAATATGCCGAATTCGTCGGTTTACTGAATGAGCTGGGAATGTCAACTGACCATGAAAAAGTGCGCTTTTACAAGAATTCGATGTTTCAGCCTTTGCTCCATGACGCATGGAAAAGATCAGCTGAAAACGAGCTGGAGTTTGTCGAGTACTGCCTTCTTCATTTGAATGAGGGAGAGCACCTGCTTCATCCCGGCTTGAAGGCCTCCATTCAAAAATGGCTTGTGTTTTGTCTCGGCAGCCGAAAAATGAAACAGCTGTGCGATATGTTATTTATCCAATCGTGTATCGATCCATTTTTTTATGGCTGTCAAGCGGCTCTTCATCATATAAATAACGAGAATCCATCCATTCATTGTGCTCCGGCTCTTCTGCCGGCGATTGAGATTCTGAATCTGGAGTGTGGAACATGCGGATAGTCAAGGAACATTTTAATATAAAAAAAACAGAAGAATGGCTGCTGGGTTTTTGGAAGAACATTCAGCTGCAGCCGGAAGAAATGGAAGCAGATGATCTCATGCACCTGTTTTGCGGTTTAGCGGCATGTCATCATTTTGAAAAAAGAAAGGATACAGAAGAAATTATTCTATTCTTAGACCGTTATTTTTGGGAAAAAACGCACGAATGCCATCCGGTCCTGTTCGCGTATGCGTATCATGTGTACCGCAGGATGGATGCCGCAAAAAGCATCTTTTTTCATAACGGACTTGAACAAATGGTCCGCGGTTTACAAGAGGAACTGAAATCAGAGCCTTCCTCTATGATCCTCATGGTGTTAGCAGCTTATTTTGGGGCGGTGACCCCGGAAGAACTGATCGTTTTCTTAGAAACCGCAATGAAACGTGAGGCCGATTTGCTCATGGCACCGGGCGGCATCCAGAAAGAACAGGCGGATGCTCTTTATGCCGTCTCTTATTTGCAAATGAAAGAATTACAGCCTTTTCTCACAAAATGGTATAAAACATCAGACTTTGCTTTTTCAGGTTTAATGTTAGCCGAGTGCAGAAAGTATCACATTGACGCCGTTGCAAAATACACAGCCATTATGAAATTTCTCCGATTCGATGAGGCGCTTTTTATACGGGAAGGGCGGGAATTTCTACGCTTTCAGCAGCGAAGCAGCGGGAGCTTCGGTTATTTGAATCCATTAGCGATGGACCAAGGGGCGGTCAGCGGCAAATTGCTGGACCGTCAGTATTTCCTGCCGTCCGCTCATTATGCCGCCGCCTCTCTGTCTATGCTGTAATGTCTCTCTTTTGAAAGACGGAAAAAGAAATCAATAAACAAATAAGAAAGTAGATCGCTATAACTGTCACGGAATAGGGGATGTTTAACGTTGAAATCGCATCACCCGCATTTTTATTTACATAAGCAACGAGATTTAAATGCGGAAAGAGCGTAAATTTATACCACGTAAATTGGGCAAGCAAATCAGTTCCGCCCAATATACTGCCGGCAAACAGCAGTAAAATGGATAAGCAAAGGGAGAGCGCCTGGCTTTTGCACAATACTGACAAAGTGAACGCAATGGTGACAATACTTATAATTGATATGAAACGCAAAAGCAGAATGATTCCGGACGCTTTGATTGAACTGATGGTATACAGACTGTCATTTAAATGAGTAAAGACGAGCGGATATGAAGCATTGGAAAAACCGAATAACACGCCGCCGATCAGCAAACAGCTCACACAGTAAAATAAGTAAATCATACCGGTAAACAGAAGAGAGGCCAGAAATTTCGATGTTAAAATCCGCCATCTTCGGTTCGGGCTTGTAGCGATAAACTTAATCGTCCCAAGGGCAAATTCTTTAGAAACAACCCCGCTGACGGTTAAAATCGCGGTCAAGCTTACGAAAATCTCAAGCCCGTTTGAAGTAACCGTGCCGAAAAACCTCCAGCCGTTCCATTCATAGGGGTTGATGTCATGCTCCAAATAATAGTCTTTATTCTTAACATCAGCAGAATAATAAACGCCTGCCGTTTCAGCCGGTTTATTAATTTCTTCCTGTTTTTTTTCGGCGAGAAGCCGTTCTTTCCAATTGTTATCCGAGGAAGCATCTAACTCATGATTCATAATAAGGCCGGCCAGCAAAACGATGAGAAACAGGAAAAAAAGAGATAAAAGTGTGCCTTTTTTTCGGGTTATTTTTATGAATTCGTTCTGCGCCAGATGAAATATGCTCATACCGCGTCCTCCTGATCTGTAATCATCATGTATTTCTCTTCCAATGACAAAGTCCTTGCAGAAACGCGGGAAATCAGAATCTCTTTCTCTGCCAAAGTTTTAATGATATACGGGATGGTATCTTCCTCCGCTTCCAATTCAATGATGCGGCTGTCTTTTTGCTGTACTTGAAGAATACCGTCCTGCTCTAATATTTCTTTCGCCCTTGCCGGATGATCGACCGTGACGGTAAACAGCTTTTTCTGACCAAGGTCATTTCTGCTCTTCATGTCTTCAATTCCTAAAATCCGTCCCTTTTTAATGTAGGCAACCCTGTCGCAAATCTCCTCCATTTCCGACAATAAATGGCTTGATAATAAAATGGAAACCCCTTGCTTCGCTAAATCGGAAAGAATGGTGCGCAATTCTTTCATACCTTTAGGATCGAGACCGTTCATCGGTTCATCCAGAATTAATAACCCGGGATTGTGAAGAAGAGAATAAGCGAGCCCCAAGCGCTGTTTCATGCCTAATGAGAAATGTTTCACTTTTTTGCGGGCAGCCTGCTCCAGTCCGACTTTTGCAAGGGTATTCATAAGGTCATCCGTTCGCAGCGAGGTGCTGCGCAGTTTAGTAAAATAATTTAGGTTTTGCAAAGCGGTCATGTTCGGATACATATCCGGGCCTTCAATGATAACCCCGATATGTCTCATAAAATATTCAAAGTCGCTGTCCGGTCTGCCACTGAATGAAATGGCTCCTTCTGTTTTTTTAATAAGCTGTACGATCATTCTGAAAATAGTGGTTTTACCTGAGCCGTTAGGCCCTAAAAGGCCGAATATCTCACCTTTTCTCACATCGAATGAAATTGACTGTACAATAGGGGTATGATTGATGGTTTTAGAGACATCTTTTAATATCAGGGCTGGTTCACTCATGCTACGTGCACACCTTCCTTATGATTTAGGATAAAAGCCGTCAAAACCGAAGAACATGCTTCCGATCAGGCCGGCAGCAATTAAAATGAGAGCAATGCTATACCACATTTTTCGATTCAATGGTTTCCCTCCTTACAATGCTGACATTCCATTTGAAATAGCGCAAAAAGATGCGGAATATCAGTTTCGAAAGATCAAATCCGGCCATAAACACCGCCATACCCGCTCCGAGGACCATACATCCGTTAAAAATGGCTGTTACAATCGGCACTTTTACGAGGAGAAAGAATGATCCGGTCATCAGCATCAGGCCGATTGCCATCAAACTTAACACCGCAACAGAGGCAAAAAGAAACGGTGTCAGCATAAACATGAAGTTGAACATGCCCATACCCAGCATCAGGCCGAATGCTTTGAAAAAGGAGCGCCATGTTTTCTGCTCCTCGGCATCACTGATGAAAATATCCGCTTTTAAGGCGCGCGCAAGTGTTTTGGGGTTTCCTAAATTGCCGGCGATTTGTTCATCGCTTTTTCCTTCAGCGCCGCCCATTTGGAATATTTCGCCGATATCGGCGAGTATCTCTTTTTGTTCAAGTTCCGGCAGATCTTTTATTTCCCGCCGGAGATGTTTTAAATATTGGTCTTTACACATTCATTTTCCCTCCTTAATGATGCTGTTCACTTTTTCGGACAGGTCAAGCCATTCCGATTTTAATGTGTGATGATAAAAGGCGCCTTCTTCTGTTACTTTGTAATATTTGCGTGACGGGCCTTGATCTGAAGCTGCTGTATACGTTTTTAAATAGTTATTTTTCGTAAGTCTTCGTAATATGGGGTAGATGGTGCCCTCCGATACAGGGAACGTTTCACTTATGATCTTGATTAATTCATAACCATATAAATCTTCATAAAGAAGCAGGGACAACACACAAAGTTCCAATGCTCCTTTTCGTAATTGGCTACTCATTTACTATCATTCCCATCATATCTAATAATTGTATTCTCTATACAGTGTATTGCACAGTAGCTAATCGATCAATAATTCCCAAGAACCATTTGGGATGAGGAATTGAATCTTTATGCTTATGTGCGGGCGGGGACCGAGATGCGCAGCCCTTGCGGGAAGAAGGCCTCCTGAACAATGTTTACATTAATATAGATCAGGATGCGCGTCATTGACAAATGGCAAAAACCCCTTTTTCTATGACAAGGAAAGGGGTTTTTTGCGTTATTCGGCCATTTTTTCTAAATTGCCGTTCCGGTCCATTTTAAAGGACGGAGAGGCATGCTCGTCGTCTTCAAATAAAACTAGTTTTCTGGCTCTGTTCATAATTTTCACCAAGGTTTCGTAGTCTTCCTGAATGGTCTTTTGATCTTTTTCAAGCTTTTCGACGGCCGCTTCCAGCTGCTCGGTTTTAGACTGAAGTTCTTGATTTTCCCGTTTTAAACGGTCATTTTCCATCTGCAGGGCGGAAGTTTGCTTTCCGCTGCCTTCATAGCTCTGCAGAAATTGAATGACGTCTGCCATTGTGAGCTCCGTCTTTTGGCTCGGCTGCTGAGGCGCCAGCAAATGTGATAAACTAGCTAACTCTTCCTTAAAGCTTTCATCGACATAAGGCATATGTTCGCCGGACATGACGGCTTGCCGGTCCTCTTTTGGCGCTTCCGTTTGAACCGTCTCTTCGGCTGCGGTTTCTTGAATGATGTCCGCATCCGGTGCAGGCGGCTGGTATAATAGTTTCTTCTTGGCCGGCTGGCCGTTTCCGAGCGCGCGCATCCGCTGTTTCCGCTGTTTTTTTGCAAGCTGAAGCGCTTTTTCATATTGATGGCGCACGACGGCATTCCATCTGAATCCGCACGCTGCCGACGTTCTGTTTAATTTATCGCCTACCTCTTCAAAGGCGTTCAGCTGCGTGCTTCCTTCCCGGACGTGCCGGAGCACGGTTTCCGCAAGCAGCAGGTCATTTTCCTCCGACCAGGCGTCCTGTCTTTGCTTTGTCAATGTTCTCAACCCCCAATAATCTTTGATGGTATTAGAATGTCCAGATTGGAAAATATTTATACAAATTGGCTGAAAGAATGAGAGATACGCAGAGCCTTGCAGGATAAGATGAATCCTTGTACAATAAAACGTGATGTGATTTTTTTCGTTTTTAAAAATTAAGATTTAACATAGAGGAACATTGAATGAAGGGAAGCGTACATCATGGCTAATGAATTCCGAGTGTGTGATGATTGCCAGGCCACCAATATTAAGACATTGCTGCCGCGTTTGAAAGAAGCTGACCCGGATGCAAAAGTGGAGGTCGGATGTCAGTCATATTGCGGGCCCGGACGCAAAAAATCGTTTGCTTTCGTAAACAACCGCCCGCTGTCGGCGCCGACTGAGGACGAGCTGATTGAGAAAGTGAAAAAGAAGATCAAAAAGTAAATGTGCATTTTTACGACAGCCTCGCCCGATGGGTCAGGCTTTTTTGCTTCAAAAAATCAATGTCGGAAAACTGGAACAAAACGCCGGACAAATTCAAGGATGTTTTCAAATTACAGAGCCGATATAATAGAATCACGGCTAAAAAAAAGAGGGAATGACGATGGCGTATCCAAACGGAAAATTATCAGAAGAAAAAGTGTTTAAAGATCCCGTTCACCGCTATGTTCATGTGCGGGACAAGCTGATCTGGGATTTGATCGGCACCCGTGAATTTCAGCGGCTGCGCCGGATCAAACAGCTCGGTACGACGTATTTGACCTTTCACGGCGCGGAACACAGCCGTTTTAACCATTCTCTCGGCGTCTATGAGATTGTCAGACGAATGGTTGATGATGTTTTTAAAGGGCGTTCTGAATGGGATGACAATGAACGCGAACTCTGTCTCAGCGCCGCGCTTTTGCACGATTTGGGACATGGGCCGTTTTCGCATTCCTTTGAAAAGGTTTTTCATCTGGATCATGAAGACTATACGAGGGAAATCATTCTCGGCGACACCGAGGTGAATCAGGTTCTCAGAAAGGCGGGACCGGGATTTCCCCAGGATGTTGCCGAAGTCATTGCCAAAACATACAAAAACAAACAGGTGGTCAGCCTGATTTCGAGCCAGATTGATGCCGACAGGATGGATTACCTTCAGCGGGACGCATACTATACGGGCGTCAGCTACGGACATTTTGATATGGAACGGATTTTAAGGGTCATGCGTCCGCGAGAGGACCAGATCGTCATTAAGCAAAGCGGCATGCACGCCGTCGAAGACTATATTATGAGCCGCTATCAAATGTACTGGCAGGTGTATTTTCATCCCGTGACGAGAAGCGCAGAAGTCATTTTGACGAAAATTCTCCACCGTGCGAAGCAGCTCCATGAAGAAGGGTATATATTCACTCATGCTCCCGTTCATTTTTATTCCATTTTTGAAGGGAAGCTGACGCTTGCGGATTATCTGAAGCTTGATGAAGCCATCATTTTATATTATTTCCAGGCTTGGGAGGAAGAAGAGGACCCGATTCTGTCCGACTTGTGCCGCCGCTTCATTAACCGCCAGCTGTTTCAATACGCCGAATTTAACCCCAATGAGGAAATGTCGGCTTATTTTGAACTGACCGCTCTGTTTAAAGAGGCGGGAATTGATCCCAATTACTATTTAGTGGTCGATTCTTCATCGGATCTGCCGTATGATTTTTACCGGCCGGGTGAAGAGGAGGAGCGTCTGCCGATTCATCTGTTAACGCAGAACGGCCAGATCAAAGAGCTGTCCAGGCAGTCCGCCATTGTCGAATCCATTTCGGGCAAACGCCGGACGGACCATAAGCTCTACTATCCGATGGACCTCATTTGCGACGATTCAGAAAACCCTGAAGCAAAATTAAAAATCCGGCAGCTGTTGGGACTGACATAAAAGGATTTTGGTAAAGAAGGAAAAGGAGATGTCGGGAATTTGTTGAAAGAACATGCAAAACTGATGAAGGTGTTCTCGGATTCTGGAGAAATCATCGGGCGGAAAAAGCTGCAGAAAATCATTTATATCGCGAAGAAAATGCAGTATCCTTTCTACGAAAAATATGATTTTCATTTTTACGGCCCGTATTCCGAAGAACTGACGCTTCGAATTGAAGAGCTGTGCAATCTTGGGTTTCTGGATGAGGTGAAGGAAAAAAAGGGCGGCTACTTTCAATACCGGTACTCGCTGACGGAGACGGGAGCCGAGTTTTTACATCATGCGGAGCTTACGATGCCGGATATGAAGAAGTATATCGACAGCGTCAACAGCCGCTCATCCCGGTTTCTGGAGCTGGTGTCTACGATTTTGTATTTTGACGGCCTTGAAGCTGAGGAAAAGAAAGAGAAAGTGTTTACGATAAAAAGCAAACAGAAATATACGGATGAAGAATATGATGAGGCGCTTCACTACATAGAAGAGCTGAAACACATTTGTTAAAGGCGATGCTTTCGTCTTTTTTTATGAAAAAACCAGGCCGCAATGAAGCGGGCCTGGTTTTGTTTATTGTCTCAATTTGCTGTGCTTGTACGAATATAAAAAGTAAACGATGACGCCGATGATCAGCCAGACGGCAAAATAAAGCCACGTTTTCAGCGGCAGATTGACCATTAAAAACAAACAGCAGATAATGGCCAAAATCGGCAGTACGGGTACAAAAGGCACTTTAAATCCCCGCGGCAGATCTTTATGGGTGCGGCGCAGAATCAGCACGGACAGACTGACCATGGCAAATGTCAATAGCGCGCCGATGTTTGAGAGATCTGACAGCTCTTTCAGATCAACAAAACCCGCGATGCATGCGCTGATCAGTCCGATCAGCCACGTATTAAAGATCGGCGCTCCCGATTTCTTTCCGACAATGGTAAAGACTTTCGGCAGCATTCCGTCTCTTGCCATCGCAAAAGATATACGGGTCGCCGCATAGGTATGGGCGAGAACGACGGCCATCAGTCCGATCACCGCACCGGCAGCGATAATGCCCGCCACCGCGTTTTGTCCGACAGTCTGCAGCACATAAGACATGGCTTCCGGCACATTAAGCTGTGAATACGGAACCATACCCGTCATGACGAGACAGACGATGACGTATACCAATGTACAGATCACCAGTGAACCGATAATACCGATCGGCAGGTTGCGCTGCGGTTTTTTGACTTCTTCAGCCGAAGCCGAAATCGCGTCAAACCCGAGAAACGCAAAAAAGACGGCAGAAGCCCCCGTAATGACGCCTTTGATTCCAAAAGGCATAAAAGGATGCCAATTGCCCGGCTTTACAAAAAAGCTTCCTGTGATGATAAACAGCAAAACAATTCCGATTTTTACGAGAACCATTATATTATTAAAGGTTTTGCTCTCTTTAGAGCCGCGTGACAGAACGACGGCAATTAATAGAGTAATGATGATGGCAGGAAGGTTGACGATGCCCCCCTGGCTCGGCACGTGCAGCAGACTGTCCGGCAAAGGCATGCCGATTTCGGCTAACAGATTATTAAAATAACTTGACCAGCCGCTTGCCACCGCCGACGCCGTCACCATATAAACGGATAAGAGCGTCCAGCCCATTAAATGGCCGACAATTTCTCCCATGGTGGTATAAGAGTAAATATAGGCGCTTCCGTAAACCGGGAGAACAGAAGCGATTTCGGCGTAACATAATGCTGCAAGGCTGCAGACAACGGCTGCAATGATAAAAGAAAAGATTACGGAAGGCCCGGCGTTTTTCGCGGCCGTAATGCCTGTAAGGACCATGACGCCCGTCCCGATGACGGCGCCGATGCCCAGTAATGTTAAATCAAATCCACCCATCGTTTTGGCAGTCTGCCTTTTTCTGCTTTGTTCAAGCAGCTGGGTGATGTCTTTTTTTTGTAGGATATTCCGCAACACGCATCCCTCCATCCAAAAGCAAAAGCCAAGAGGGACTCTTTGGCTTTTACCCGTGTCACATCTTCTGTGTAATCGACAATCCTGTGTTCTGTTTCCCCGTCTGTTCCGTTTCTTTTCTTTTCCAATCATATTGTCTGCCGCATCCGATCAGATTATCCTTTCCGTCAAACGCAGTCACCCTTAATGATTTTACCTGAATCGTGTCTATAAAACCAGCATTGCATAAAAGGATATGGTAAAAAAGAGGGAGACAAAAGCCTGTGCAGGGCAGGATAAAAGTTGCGGGCATTCCGGCCGGAATTTTGACTTTCTCCGTAAGGTATCAGTAAAATGTAATAAAAAACAAACAAATGATGATGGATGCATCTTGAAATGGGGAGTTTCTGCATGAAGCACGATAACTTGCAAGCAAATGTACTGGATTACGCGCTCACGAAATATTTAAAGAGCACGAAAAAGCTTGATGAGGCGACAATTCCGAAGAGTATAAACAATATCAGAGGATTTATTCTGAGGATTATTTACCGGCACGGCACATGCACGATTAAAGATATATTGCAGGAGGTCACATTATCGCCTTCCGCCACGACAACCGCTCTCAATCATTTAGAAAAAGAAGGATTCGTGGAAAGGTCGAGAAACAACGAAGACCGCCGCACGGTATGGATGACGCTTTCCGAATCGGGAAAAATGGCGGCCATGCAAATGATTGAAAACCGGCAGCTGCTGATTGACGAACTGTTCGAAGCATTGACAGAGGAAGAAAAGAAAATCTTTTTCAGCCTGGTTGAAAAGGTTGTGAAATAAGCCGGCCTGACATAGCAGCGCCGGCCATTATCAAGGATTACTCCGTATCGCTGATCCGTTTGCCGGCGACGGCGTAATGATCCTTTCTCATTTCTTCAATCATGACAATAATCTTTTCTTCGGCTGCGCCTGTCGTTTCTTTTACGGCTTCGGTCACTTTTTCAACCAGATTCCGTTTTTGTTCATCTGTGCGGCCTTCAAGCATTTTAACGGTTACGAGCGGCATGGTGCTGATCCTCCTTTATCGTTTCCTCTCTTTGGAAGAGAGATCACTTATAGTATACTGAATGAAGGACAATCTTGCATTTTTAAAAAAAGGGGATCTTGACATTTGGACAGATTTTTATATTATCCGCTGGAGCTTATGCCCTATGTCGTGATTACGCTGATCGTGGCATTTACGATGCATGAACTGGCGCACGCGTATGTCGCGTATCGGTTCGGAGACGATACCGCGGCGAGACAGGGCAGATTAACGCTCAATCCGATTAAACATCTTGATGTTTTCGGAACGATTCTAATTTTGGTCGCGGGTTTCGGCTGGGCCCGTCCGGTGCCGGTGAACCGCCGCGCCTTTAAAAGACCGCGGCTGGCGGGAGTGCTGGTTTCCGTCGCCGGCCCCGTAAGCAACCTGCTTCTTGCCTTTATCGGTTTCTTTTTGCTAGTGTTGATGCATGCTTACGGAATGGAGCTGCTTTCTGCATTCAGCATGGGGCTTGACCGCTTTTTCTCTATTTGGATTCAGCTGAATCTCGCGCTGTGTTTATTCAACCTGCTGCCGCTTCCTCCGCTTGACGGCTACCGGATTATTGAGGATCTCGTGCCGCCGCGGGTGCGCGCCAAAATGACTCAGTTTGAGAGCTACGGGATTATCGTGTTTCTCGTGCTGTTTGTGACACCGGTCGGCTCCTATGTCGTGTGGCCGCTGTTAAGCGAGGGGAGAGACTGGATTCTCAAGGTATTTGCCATTATATTTCAACCGCTTTTGTAGGAGGGTATTTTCATGGAAGAAAAAAAGAAGAAAACAATCGGATTTAATATTATTAAAAGTGATCCGACCGACGGACATGGCGGTTTCGGCGCCGGGTCGCTGAGCCTTGACAATATTTCTCCGGTATTTGTCGATGTGGAAGAGAAGGAAGCCTTCGTTGACATCGGCGCAATGCATGCCCGCAGTGTCGTTGAAAAAGGCATCAAATTCCTGCCGAACAAAGATGAAGTGCCGAACGGAAAACCGTACTGGCTCGTGTGGGTCACCATCGACAGAAAAGAAGAAGGCCCTTATTACGCGGGTGTGACGGCTTGTGAAATGACCGTGGACAGAAGTATCCGCAGAGGCTATAAGTCATTGCCGGAGCATGTGAATTTAATGGATAAATCAATGAAGCGCCGCATTATCGTGGACAAAATGGACGCCAGCTCAAAGCAGGTGCTTGCTGAATTTCTGCAGAAGCATGACCAAGGGCTCTGGGAACGTTCATCCGATGAATTGAAAACGGGTCTGCTTCCGGGCGAAAAATAATTTGTGAACTTTTTGTGAACTTTATAAATATTTGCACTATTTCGCAATTGTACTGAGTAAACTGTTGATACAGAATCAGGACATGGAAAGTCCCGAGCCGAACCAAGACTCGGGGTTTTTCATGTTTACACGGAGGTTTCATCATGTTCACCGTCTTTGACATCGGGCCTTGGGTCATTGAAGCAGATGCGGCGGAAACGAGAAAACAATATGAAAAATCATGGCCTGATCCCTGCGATTGCGGGAGCTGCCGGAACTTTTCCGAGGCGGTGAATCTCCTTCCCGCCGAGAAAACAAGATTGTTTACGCAGTTTGGGATTCGTCCGGCTGTCTGTCACGACTTGGGGGAGCATGGAAAGGAAAACGGCCTGCATCATTATGCGGGCAGCTATCCGATTGTCGGCATGCTTAGGGAAGGCTGGCCGAAGTTTCATATTGAGAGAGCGGGAGATACCCGCTTTTCGTTTTCTTTGCCTAGTACAACATTTTTTATACCGAAGGGTTTTCCTGACCCTATTATCCATCTCGACTTTTCACTCTTGCTCCCATGGGTGCTTGAGGAAGACGCGGAGTAAAGCCCGGCGCGCAATGCACCGGGCTCAGTCTTTTTTGCCGAGCCACTTATCCCACCACTTTTTGCGCGGAGCTTCTTTGCGGGCGGGAGCGTGTTCCTTTTCTTTTTTAGACGGTTCCGGCCCGTAGCACACATCGGCGGGCTCTGTGCCTGCGATAAAATACGTATAATGCTTTGCGGCGCATCCGGGTCCGGAAGTGTAGCCGGAAGCGGGGTCGATATAGACGCCCGTGACGCCCTTCGGCGGTTTAAGCGCTATTTCCGGTTCTCCTTCGAGCGCCTTCTCCATAAAGTCCGCCCAAATCGTCTTCGCATAGCTTTTTTCTTCTACTGAATCAATCGTGCTGCTTTTGTCATAGCCTGTCCACACACCGGCGGCAAGAGCGGGATTAAAGCCGATCATCCAGCTGTCTGCGCTGGTCGTGCCTGATTTACCGCCATAGGTTCGGGTCAGCCGGTCAGAAATGGTGCGTCCCGTGACGGAAGTATAGCCGTTTAAATCCTGATCAAACATGCCCGTCATCATGCTCGCCGTCACAAAAGCGGCTTTTTTATCAAGCGTCTGCTGATGTCCGCGAGGCTGTTCATACAAGATGTTGCCGGCGGTATCCGTCACTTTTGTGATAAAGGAAGGGGTGATTTGTTTTCCCCCGTTTGCGAGCATCGCGTAGGCATTAACCATCTCAATCGGGCGCACGGGTTCAGTTCCGAGCGCCAGAGACGGAAGGGGCTTTAAATGTTCGCTGATGCCGAATTCCTTTGCCGCCGACACGAGCTTATTCATGCCGAGAAAGAGATGGGTCTTCACGGCATAAATGTTGTCTGATAACGCAAGCGCCTGAAGCAGCGTAATCGGTTTATTGGCGTAGTAGCCGTTGTAATTGCTTGGAGAATAGGTATCTCCGTTGTCGTCAATCTGGAACTCTGTGGCTTCGCTTTTCATCAGCGTGACCGGTGTAAAGCCGCTTTGAATCGCTTTGTAGTACAAAAGCGGCTTGATCGTGGAAGCCGGCTGCCGTTTCGCCTGTGTCGCCCGGTCAAACGGGCTTTTTTCGTAGTCACGTCCGCCGAGAAGTGCAAGCACGCGCCCTGTTGCCGGATCAATCGCGGAAAAGCCGACCTGAATGTCAGAGCCGGTACGGATCGTATGTGCCACAGTGTTTTCCGCAATCCGCTGCATGCGCTTATCAAGCGTTGTATAAACACGCAATCCGCTCGTTGCGAGCTGTTCGCGCGTCATGCCGAGCTTTTTCTCGAGTTCTTTCATCGCATCATCGTAAAAATAAGGCGCCGTTTTCGCTGCGGTTCTGTTTTTCAGCGGCTGATAGGCAAGCGGCGTTTTCTTAAGCCTTTCCGCCTTTTCTTTTGAGATCATTTTTTGTCCGGCCATCAGACGGAGAATGGTTTCCTGGCGCTGTTTGGCCTTCTTTTCACTGACATATGGCGAATAGCCGGACGGGCCTTTCGGTATGCCCGCTAGAAGCACGGCTTCCGCATCGTTCAGATCTTTGGCGTGTTTGCCGAAATACAGGCGGGAGGCGGCTTCAATTCCGTATGCGCCGTGGCCGTAATATATCGTATTTACATAACCTTCTAAAATCTCGTTTTTAGAATAGTTCTGTTCAAGGCGGATCGTGTAAAATGCTTCGTTCCATTTTCGTTTCCATGTTTTATCATGCTCAAGGTAGAGATTTCTCGCGTATTGCTGGGTGATGGTGCTGGCGCCCTGAACCTTGGCCATTGCCTTTATGTCAGCCAGCGCGGCGGCGGCCATCCGCCGGTAATCAAAACCGTGGTGATTGTAAAAGTTTTGATCCTCCACCGCAATCGCGGCCTGCACCGCTGTCGGATTGATATCTTTTAACCGGACCCAGTAGCGCTTTTCCCCGAAATCGGTCTCACCTAGCTTTGAGCCGTCATTTGCATAAAGAATCGTAGACTGAGGAACCCGGACGGAGGGGGCGCCCTGCCATTTCGCTGCAAGAAGAACGGATGTGAAGCAGACGCCGGCCAGCATTCCGCCGATCAGTGTCAGAAAGATGCAGGCGCGGATGATTTTGAACGTGATTCTGAGCTGTTTTCCAGATACTTTATCCACTTTTGGGAACCCCCTTTTTCATGATTCTATTATTATGTGAAAAAAGGGGGTTTTTTAAACATATCAAACCGGACACTTCTTTACTTTTTCCCCTCCATCCTCTATACTTTTTCCTTAGGTGAAAATGAGATTTTAACCGGAATAAAAGCGATACAGACGCTTACAATAAATGAAATAAGCCTTGAAAGGGAGATGACAATTGAGCGAGCTTTGGTATACGGAGAAGCAGACGAAGAATTTCGGCATTACATTAAAGGTGAAACAAACATTACATACGGAACAGACGGAATTTCAGCATCTGGAAATGGTGGAGACAGAAGAATTCGGCAACATGCTGTTCTTAGACGGAATGGTCATGACTTCTGAAAAAGACGAATTCGTCTATCATGAAATGGTTGCGCACGTCCCGTTATTTACGCACCCGAATCCGGAAAACGTTCTCGTTGTCGGCGGCGGAGACGGCGGTGTCATCAGAGAGATTCTGAAGCACCCAAGCGTAAAAAAAGCGACGCTTGTCGACATTGACGGCAAGGTTATTGAATACTCTAAAAAATTCCTTCCGTCCATTGCGGGCAAGCTTGATGATCCGCGCGTCGACGTGAGAGTCGATGACGGTTTCATGCACATCGCGAAATCAGAAAATGAGTATGACGTCATCATGGTTGATTCAACAGAACCGGTCGGACCGGCCGTCAATCTGTTCTCAAAAGGCTTCTATGCCGGAATTTCCAAGGCGTTAAAAGAAGACGGCATCTTCGTCGCGCAGACGGACAACCCGTGGTTTACACCGGAGCTGATTACAAACGTACAGCGTGACGTGAAAGAAATCTTCCCGATCACCCGTCTGTATACGGCTAATATCCCGACGTACCCGAGCGGCCTGTGGACATTTACGATCGGTTCTAAAAAGTACGATCCGCTTGAAGTGGAGGACAGCCGTTTCTTCGACATCGACACGAAGTATTACACGAAAGAGCTTCACAAAGCGGCATTTGTTCTTCCGAAATTTGTGAGTGACTTAATCAAATAAAAACGTACGGCGCAGGAGCGAATCTTGCGCTTTTTTACAGGAAAGCGAGGGTATTATTGATGAGATTTGATGAAGCTTATTCAGGAAAAGTATTTATCGCAAGCCGCCCCGACTGGAAAGAGGCGGATGCCATCCTCTACGGCATGCCGATGGATTGGACGGTCAGCTACCGTCCGGGTTCACGGTTCGGCCCGGGGAGAATCCGCGAGGTGTCTATCGGTCTTGAAGAATACAGCCCGTACCTCGACCGTGACTTGGCTGATTTGAATTTCTTTGACGCCGGAGACATTCCGCTTCCGTTCGGCAATCCGCAAAGAAGCCTTGATATGATTGAAGAATACGTGGACGGCATCTTAGAAAAAGGCAAGTTCCCGCTCGGCATGGGAGGGGAGCACCTTGTATCATGGCCTGTCATAAAAGCCATGTATAAGAAGTTTTCGGACCTTGCCATCATTCATTTTGACGCGCACACCGACCTGCGCACGGATTATGAAGGCGAACCGCTTTCCCACTCTACTCCGATCCGCAAAGCGGCCGAGCTCATCGGGCCGCAAAACGTATTTTCATTCGGCATCCGCTCCGGAATGAAGGAAGAATTTGAATGGGCGAAAGAAAACGGCATGCACATTTCTAAGTTTGAAGTGCTTGAGCCGCTGAAAAAAGTGCTGCCGCAGCTTGCGGGACGCCCTGTTTATGTCACGATCGATATCGACGTTCTTGACCCCGCTCATGCGCCGGGAACGGGCACGGTTGACGCGGGAGGCATCACGTCTAAAGAATTGCTCGCGTCCATCCATGAAATCGCGCGCTCAGAGGTCAGCGTAAAAGGCGCCGACCTCGTAGAAGTGGCACCGGTCTATGACCACTCAGAACAAACAGCAAACACGGCAAGCAAGATGATCCGTGAAATGCTGCTTGGGTTTGTGAAATAGAAAGAATTTCCCCCGCTTGAAACATGGCGGGGGATTTTTATATTGTATATAAACTACTTAGAAGTTAGTAAAAGCAATATATTATTTTACTATTAATAATTGATGTTATTGATAAAAATTATATAATAGGGTATTATTTAGTAAATACATCTTTAGAAAGGAAGTTAGAATGAAAACAGCAGTAGAAAATGAATTGGAATTAAAAAAGATTGAAATTTCAGTAATTAAACTGATAATTGCTGAAAAGCCTAATAAAGAGATCGCTAAGTCATTAAACTACTCGCAGCGTAATGTCGAATATATCATAGCCGGTCTTTGTAAAAAGTGGAATGTGAGTACTAGAGTCGGTATTGTTTCGGAAGCATATAAAAGGAATTGTATACAGTGAACGAAATGAAAGAAAAACCCCTATTGAGGGGGTTTATTTATATATGCTAAAAAAACATTCTATACAGGAATGCCGTAAAAATAAAAACTGAGATTGTCAGGTAGTTCAAATTTGTTCTCCATTTCAGAAGAATAAACAAAAGAAATAAATATGCAATATTGAACAAATCAAAGATAGAAAAAATCAAATGATTACTTGTGAAAAATAAACTAGTGTTTGGATGTTCTGCGAAAATATTTTTGAATGATATAAGAAAAAACTTAATTGCGACCGGGATGTTAGAAAACATAAATAGGGAATAAAAAGTTTTGATCTTAATTTGAGCGCCAAGAAAATTTATAATGAGGAATAATACGAATCCTTCAAAAATCACCCCGAACATTAAAAGAAACAGAGCAACAATTGCTATGATATAATCTAAATGTTTTATGTGATCAATAACTTGTATAGACATGTTTTTGGGGATTAAACTTTTCATAAAAGGTAAAAGGGAACTTAAATAAAAAGCTAACCCGATAATATAAAACAAAAACGAGGACAAAAAATTAATGTTTCGTTCCTTAAATGAAGATAATTCAATTTGCATAATCCTAAGAGACTCCTTTTATAAAGATAGGTGTAATAAATGTTTCTAACATAGCTGCTATCATTAAACCGATAAATATAATACCAATATATTTAAAAGTGAATTTCAAATTTATTTTGAGGAGTAATAAATCTAAAGTTAATTTCATTCCTACAGAGGCTGCAAGAAGCAATACCGGCACTTCAATTATTCCATGGGGAATAACAAGCAGTAAAAGGTTTAAATTGTCTTTGATGTTTCCTATCGCATTCCCTAAAATTAATCCATTAATAATTAAAACAGCAACCGTGCCAAGCGACAGCGTCAACGGGCCTAAAAAAACAAGCAGACACGCTACTTTAATATTATTAAAGAAAATCTGAAAAAAATCCGGACGGATATTTCGATTTAGATTATTTACATTTGAAGCGGGATCTGTATAAAAATATGCTGTAAATAAAGCAATTAAAAATAAGATCAGACAGAGTATGTACAATTTGACTAAAACATTCTTTTTAAACAATGTATTTTCATCCATTCGTTAAAGGGACTGCCAGGGATATTGAATTTAATGTTTTATATTATGCTGCTGCTGTACTTGCTCCAGCCAATTGTTCTAAAACGGCCAATGGCAAGCCCGCACCAAGAGATCCCAAAACAGTAATGATAGCCAGAACTGAACCCGTTGCGGTGATAGCACTGACAAGCCAACTAGGAGCGATAATTCCAGCTCTGTTTAAAATATCGATAACATCCATGCTTAAATGATTATGTTTCATACTGAAAAGTGCGAGAACAATGATTCCTGATGCTACTAATGTAAAAATTGCTTTACTATTTTGTGATTTTAAAAGTAGATTCATTTTTTCCTCCAATTTTTTCAATATCCCCAGCAAGTTAAATAATAAAATATATTGGAAGCTATTTGAATTGCGGATTTCCGAAAAATAATAGTTTAGAGGTGAAATCCGTAAAAGTATCTGCTGGCTTATTTCGTACAAAGAAAGCCGGACCATATGTATGATCCGGCTTTCTTTGGTACTGAAACATTATACTTTTTTTTCAAAAATAATATCAAAATAATCGGCTGCCCCATAGCCTGAAATAGCAGGAGCAAAAATTTGAACCAGCTTCCATCCTTGCTGCGAATACTTTTCAATAATTTCTTTATAGTCTTCTTTAGGTTTTCCTTTCCATCGGTTTACTTCTGCTTTTATGAACTTATATTCGTAAACATTGCTGTATAATCCTCCGGAAGTGTATTGGAATCGTTACCTTGTTTTTCGATTATGATAAACTTGAATCCATAAATAGAGCGCGCAGCCTATTAAAAGAATCGGAAATTGCCATCCTGTATTTCCGTTTTTAAAATAATCTATTAATGACCATATCAGTAAAGCGACAGTATAAAAACTAAATGCTATTCTGGCGGCTGTACCCGATTGGTGTTTTTGCATCTCATCCATTTTCTTCATAAGAACCGCTCCCTTAATTTTTTTTGGCGTTATAGTTGAATACTTTATCTATGCCCGTATTTAAAGCGTGAGCTATCGAAAAAGCCAGACTTAAAGTCGGGTCATATTTATTATTTTCAATTGCATTGATGGTTTGCCTGGTCACATTGCAGAGCTTAGCCAGATCGTTTTGTGAAATATCAGCTGCTGTTCTAAGTTTTTTTATATTGTTATCCACTAAAACCCTCCTTAACTTATTTTGTTTTTTATTTTAAATTTTCAAATCTATATATATTTATTTTAAATAATATATGTATAAGTGTCAAATACTTTTTACACATTTGAGTTCTAAGGTATGTTTTTTTGTTTTTGTAAATTAGTTGTTTATATAAAAAAAGGCTTGCAGTTTAACCTGCAAGCCTAAAAGTAATTATCATTTAAATCATTCCGCGCTGAGCAACTTCAAATTGATGTTCCGGTGCACTTGCGATGTCGGCTGAAACAAAAACAGTGCTTACTGCCAAGCAAGTAAGTGCTAATTTATACTTCAATTTCATACAACTTCACACCTCCTTGAATCTGCTGTCTTGTTTCTTCCACTTTTAAAAAATATGCAGCAGCCTTCTCGAAATTCTCTCTTTCATGATAATATTTTGCCACATCTAAGGCAAAATCTTCAAGATCAGCATACATCAATTTATCTCTGAGAAAGTCAAAACATTCCATGATTGCTTCTTCATCAGGCTCACCGACATACAAAGATTCTAAAAATTCATATTCGACTATATATAGGGAATCTTCTGCCTCCTCTGCATAAGATACCCCTTTGTCATGATATTGTCTGGCTATGGCCATATTTCCGATTTTATAATGTATTTGTGTGATTAAGAAATAGGCTTGCGGGAGAGAAGTGATGATGTTCCCATCTTCAAAAACAGCTATTGCCCGTTTTATGTAATCAATGGCTGGTTTGTAATTTCCTTGGCTGTTAAAACAAAGTCCGATATTATATAGAGTCCGGCCCATTAATTGAGGCTGCTGTTCTGCCTCTGCCATGGCATAAGCCTTTTTAAAATGCTGAATTGCTTCATCATATTGCTTTAAGTCAAGAAAGTTGGTAGCGAACAATGAATGGCACTGAAGCACCCTTATATTATATGCCTCCTGCTTATGATAAATTTTATAAGCCTGCCGGGCATAATCCATAGAAAAATAAGTCTGCTTCATATAATAGTATGACTCTGACATCTTAAAATAAAATTCAGCTTTCTCGATACAATCTTTGACAAAATCCAGCTTATATTCAGCTTTCTTAAAAAACTGAATCGCTGAAAGATATTCACGGCATTCCAGCTCATACATCCCCCGGAAAAAATTAAAATAATAATCAAGCCGTCCGGTCAGCCGGGCCTGCTTTTTATCAATATCCGCGAGCAGATCCGATAGTCTCGGCTGTTCTTCTATCCGCTGCGATTCCAGCGGTTCGAGGTATTCGAGCATCAGATTGTGGCGGAATTCCATGAGAGAATAGTACAGGTGAAGATCCTGGTCATCTTCCAAGCCTGCAAGTTCTTCTTTGATTTCTCTCCGCAAATACTCGGCGTCCGGGATGCTGAACCTTCGAATGTACATATACCATTCGTTGATTTTTTCTCCAATCGCTGAAGACGATAAAACACTCGCCACTATTCCGAATCCCTCCCTTCCACGTTATGTATATGACATATTTTATCATTTTCATTCGGAAGGATAGCGCAAAAATACCGCAATGTTTTCTTTCGTTAAAACCGCATGTCTGCGGATATCATTTCAAAAATCCACTATTATCCCCGCAATTTGTACAAGCAAACAAATACACCTTCCCATATTCTGTTGTATCTGCGTGAGCAGTGTATGTCTGAAAAGGAAGTGAAGATATGAGAAATAACAAGCTTTCCTTTAAAGAAAAAGCAGGAGCCGCACAAGAAGAATGTTTATGTTTTTGCGAGGAAGAAGCAAGCCGTGAAGCGATGTTTCAAGCGCCGATTGAATTGCCTGAGGGGTTTGTTGTTGATCCGGCTGAAGCTGTTGCAAACGTGACGTGGAATGCAGACAGCCTTTCTTGTGTCATTGAACGCTGTTTCATTGAGACGGGGCCTGAGCCTGATGAAATCGGTATTCAATTCGCAGTGCGCCTGCAGGGAACTGTTACGCTTCTCGTCAGTGTCTCACCAGTGCGAAATCAATATGGACAAGGGGACGGGTCTGTTTCTGTCATCCGCAATGCAGAGATTGACCAAGTCGTCTATTATTCTGATGAACCCGATGATTGCCCGGATGTCAGTGACATTACGATCGAGAACCTTATTGTCGTTCCGCCATTCTATGGCAGTCCTTTATCGGTGACGGGCACGATTGTGTTTGTTCCTGAGCCGGAACCCGTTTATGCGTTTACAGCGAATCCAAATGATCAATCAGTTTCTGTGATTGATACAAACACTCATACTGTTGTGACAACGATTGCTCTGCCGTACCGGCCGACAGGTATTGAAATAACTCCGGATAAAAGCGCTGTGTTTGTTTTGCACTTCAACAATAATGTGATTTCTGTCATCGATTATGACACTTTAACAGTGACAGCATCCATACTGCTGGATCAGCCGCCTAGATCGATAAAATGTATCCCAAATCATGAGTTTGCTTATGTTCTCGGCGATACTGCGATTTATGTGATTGAAATTGATACGTTAACTGTGGATAGGTCGATTCCTGTGGAAGGATTTGATTTTGAAATTGATCCCAATGGGTTATTCGCCTATGTTCTTGATTTTGGTTTAGTGCAAAAAGTGGACCTATTCACCGGTGAAGTCACAGGAACGATTGAACGAGAGCTTATCGTATCATCCATAGAAACAAATTGGCCGGAGCGGTATGCGTATGTCTTAGAACAAGAATTCTTATTCAATTATTTGACGGTTATTGACTTAAATACGTTTACGATCAGCATTACCCAAGAGCTGGAGCCTGATGGCCAATATGTAATGTTTACGAGTGGATCAGAGGTGTATTTACATGACAGCTTCACCGGAAATTTATATGCTGTCAGTCCGAATGGTGCAGGCGTTATAGGAAATGTTCCGCAATCGGCAAGAGACTTTGCGTTTACTCCGAATGGCGAATTTCTGTATGCTGCTCATTTTATAGAGCAGAACATCACTGTTTACAACACGGATGATTATTCTGCGGAAACTGTGATATCTCTTGGAGTTTCACCGGGAGCTATTGTGATTTAATCAACTGCATGCTGTACATTTCTAAAAGGACGTGAATTCATGAAAAAGAATGATCTGTCTGCTTTACAGGAAAATTGTTTCTGTTTTTGTGATGAGGAAATTAGCAGAGAAGCGCCGTTTCAAGCGCCGATTGACATTCCCGAGGGGTTCACCATTGATTCTGCCGAAGCAGCTGCGACGGTCACATGGAGTACTGATCATTTATTATGTATCAGTGAGCCTTGCTTAATCCAGACTGGGCCGGAACCAGAAGATATCGGTGTTCGATATGCCGTGAGAGTAAAAGGGACCGTTACGCTTCTTGTCAGTGTGTCGCCTGTACGAAATCAATATGGACAAGGGGACGGGTCTGTTTCTGTGATTCATACTGAAGAGATTGATCAAGTTGTTTATTATGCAGCGCAGTCTGGCCGCTGTCCTGATTTCAGTCAAATAACAGTGGAAGATCTTCTCATTGTACCGCCTTTCTACGGCAGTCCGCTTACGGTGACCGGGACACTTGTTTTACCGCCATCGCCAGACCCTCAATCGTATGTGTTTACAGCCAATTCAGGAGACAGCACGGTTTCGGTTATTGATTCAGATTTAAACACTGTTGTAAAAACAATCCCTTTTTCTGACGTGCCAACTAATCTAGGCGTTACTTTCGATAAAGCTTTCACGTATGTCCTCCATGGGAATACCAACCTTGTCTCAGTGCTAGATAATAAAACATTAACCATCATAAATACCATCACTGTTGGAGGAGGGCCGAGAAAGGTTGAATTTGATTCAACAGATGAGTTCGCGTACGTGATGGCCGCCGGATCTATATATATGATCAACATGGCCTCTCAATCGGTCATTGATGTCATTCCGATACCCGGCGCTTTAGACTTCGCTCTTGATCCGAATGGACAGTATGTCTATACCGCTAATGGAAGCAGCTGGTCGGTTGATAAATATGATGTAAATACTGGGCAGTTGGTAGAAAGTATCATAGATACATTTGAATTTCCCAGTTTAATTGCCACTCCTTACGCTGGAAATTTTGCGTATGTGTTGAATGGTGAGCTGCTGCCGAAAGGTGTAACGGAGATCAGTTTGTCACCATTAAGCAGGGGAGGCGGCTTCAACCGTTTATTTGAAACTCTGAGGACGATTGTATTTTCTCGCGATAGCAATAGGGCTTATTTTCTAGAGCCATATAGTGAACCGTCTCTCATTAATAACTTATACGTAGTTAATACGGCTGGACAGAGGATCATTGCAAACGTGTCTCTGCCCGGCGCCTTTGACCTTGCCGTAACACCTGATAATCAGTACATTTATGCAGCACAGCCCGACGACAATACCGTAACCGTGTACCGCACGAGTGATTATACAGCCATGACGGTGATTCCGGTTGGGACTGGTCCGTCAGCGATTGCGATGTAGCTTATTTCACAGGTTGAGAGAAGCAGAGCTGCGATAAAAAAATCGTTTATAAATAAATGAGCCGATCTGCCGGATGGCAGCCAGGATGATCAAAAACAGCAGTTCACTTATGGTGAAACTGAGCATCCGCCAAACCCCGGCTCCTGTCAGCGCTCCCGCAAGCCCTTTTTTGAACAGGCTGCCATGCCGGAAAAGCTGCAGCAAGTACGTCCGCATAAAATACAATAAATACAAAATCAGTAACACCGTGAGTCCCATTGATACGGCAAGGGGCGTGTGAAAGCGGAAAGGGACGGCTTTGACGATTTCGAACACGCAGCCGAATATGATGACTTGGCATAATACAGCAGCCATCACGTGTTTGGCGGACGTTTTTATAGCTGTCACACAGCGCTTTGACATCGTTGGCATTTCTGCTGCACAATCTATGTTGCTGGAAGTCGCAGCAGCTTCGATGAGACTGTGTGGGTTTCTGAAAAGCTGCTGTCATGTTTTTCACGGATTGGGTGACATAGTGATATGATTTTCTCTTCTCATAAGGAACTGCTTTTTATGAGGTTTATCTTCAAATCTAATGAGCAATGATGGTAAGATAGAAGCAGTTGAAGTTTACAAACTGAAGGATTATACTATTCAAGTCAAAGCGGAATGATGAAAAGGACGTGTCAAAATGAAACAAGAGACACCGATAACACTCCATGTGAAGTCTGTGATCGAGGATGACGGAAATGAGGAAGTCATCGAATTCCGTACTACCGGATTTTACTATGTAAAACAACAAAAAGTGTATCTATCTTATTATGAAGAACACGACCTAGGCAAAGTAAAAACGATTGTGAAGGTGAGCGAAGGCGAAGTCCTGATCATGAGGTCAGGCGCTGTTAAAATGAATCAGCGTTTCATACCGGGAGCTTCCACAATTGCGAAATATAAAATGTCATTTGGTGAGCTTGAGCTGGAAACAAGCACAAAATCGATTCAATCTGATCTCGGTGAAGAAAAAGGCCGAATCAGCATCGCATATGACATGCATGTCGGAGACGAGCAGCAGCATTTACATAATATGACGATTACGTATGAGGGAGGAACTCACGCATGAACATTGCGGAACAAATGAAGGACGTGCTGAAGGAAGAGATCAAAGCGGCCGTTCTGAAAGCGGGCCTGGCGGAAGAAAGCCAGATTCCAAGCGTACTGTTAGAAACACCGAAAGACAAAACACACGGTGATTATTCCACAAACATGGCGATGCAGCTGGCGAGAATCGCAAAAAAAGCGCCGCGCCAAATCGCCGAGGAGATCGTGGCGTCATTTGATAAAGGCAAAGCTTCCATTGAAAAAATGGATATTGCGGGACCGGGCTTTATCAACTTTTACATGAACAACAGCTACTTAACAAAACTGATCCCGTCCGTGCTTGAAGCGGGTGAACATTACGGAGAGACAAACATCGGACAAGGCGAAAAGATTCAGGTCGAATTCGTATCGGCCAACCCGACGGGAGATCTTCACTTAGGCCATGCGCGCGGCGCGGCGGTAGGTGACGCGCTGTGCAGCGTGCTTTCTAAAGCGGGCTATGATGTGAGCCGCGAATACTATATTAATGATGCGGGCAACCAGATTAACAACCTGGCGCTTTCCGTTGAAGTCCGTTATTTTGAAGCGCTCGGCCTCGAGAAACCGATGCCGGAAGACGGTTACCGCGGCGAGGATATTATCGCCATCGGGAAAAAACTTGCCGAAGATTTCGGCGACCGTTTCGTACATGAAGAGGAGAGCGAACGTCAGGCGTTTTTCCGTGAATATGGCTTAAAGTACGAGCTTGATAAACTTCGCTCCGACCTGGAAAATTTCCGCGTGCCGTTTGACGTATGGTATTCTGAAACGTCCCTGTACGAAAACGGAAAAATTGATCAGGCGCTCGAGACGCTTCGCGAAAAGGGCCATGTATACGAAGAGGACGGCGCGACATGGTTCCGCTCCACAACGTTCGGCGACGATAAAGACCGTGTGCTGATCAAAAAAGACGGCTCATACACTTATCTGCTGCCGGATATCGCATACCATAAAGACAAACTTGACCGCGGATTCGACAAGCTCATCAATGTATGGGGCGCGGATCACCACGGGTATATTCCGCGTATGAAAGCGGCGATTGAAGCGCTCGGTTACAAGAAAGGCACATTGGAAGTTGAGATCATTCAGCTCGTTCATTTATACAAAAACGGCGAAAAAATGAAGATGAGCAAACGTACGGGGAAAGCCGTAACGATGCGCGACCTGATTGAAGAAGTCGGCCTTGACGCGGTCCGTTATTTCTTCGCGATGCGCAGCGCTGATACGCACATGGATTTTGACTTGGATCTTGCCGTATCCACATCTAACGAAAACCCTGTGTATTATGCGCAATACGCACATGCCCGTATTTGCAGCATGCTTCGCCAAGGGGAGGAGCAGGGACTTAAACCGGCGGCAGATCTTGATTTCAGCCATATTCAATCAGAAAAAGAATATGACCTGCTGAAAACAATCGGCGGCTTCCCTGAAGCAGTGGCAGAAGCGGCGGAAAAACGCATTCCTCACCGTGTCACAAACTATATTTATGATCTGGCTTCCGCTCTGCACAGCTTCTACAATGCGGAGAAAGTCATCGATCCGGAAAATAAAGAGAAGAGCCGCGCGCGTCTCGCTTTAATGAAGGCGACGCAAATTACGCTGAACAATGCGCTTCAGCTGATCGGCGTATCCGCTCCGGAAAAAATGTAATGATGATCAAAGGACAAAGTCTTCGGGCTTTGTTCTTTTTTTTGCATATAAAGCGTGTGATGTAATTCACAATCCCGCACACTGAGTTTTTGTATGATAAGACTGATATTGAATCAGTGAAAGGGGCAAGCCGAATGATCAATCGTCAACATATTCAATTATCGCTGCAGTCTTTAAGCTTAGTGGCAGGGTTTATGGTGTGGGTGCTGATTTCATCACTCATTTCCCAAATCACATTAGATATTCATTTAAGCAAGGGTGAGATTTCTTTGGTGACGGCGATTCCTGTGATCCTCGGGTCGCTTCTCCGCATTCCTTTAGGGTATTTAACGAACAGGTTTGGCGCGCGGCTCATGTTTATGGTCAGCTTCATCCTGCTTTTATTTCCTGTATTTTGGATCAGTATCGCGGATTCTCTGTTTGATTTAATCGCAGGCGGCTTTTTCTTAGGGATCGGCGGAGCGGTATTCTCCATCGGAGTGACGTCCCTCCCGAAATATTATCCGAAAGAAAAGCACGGTGTCGTCAATGGAATTTACGGTGCCGGAAACATCGGGACCGCCGTTACTACTTTTGCGGCGCCGGTTATCGCTCAAGCCGCGGGATGGAAAGCAACCGTGCAGATGTATCTTGTTTTGCTGGCTGTTTTCGCATTACTGCACGTTTTGTTCGGCGACCGGCATGAGAAGAAAGTCAAAGTTTCCATAAAGACACAAATGAAAGCCGTTTACCGAAATCATGTGCTGTGGATGTTGAGCCTGTTTTATTTTATTACGTTCGGCTCCTTTGTCGCCTTTACCATCTATCTTCCGAATTTTTTGGTTGAGCATTTTGGGCTGAGCCCTGCGGACGCCGGTCTGCGGACGGCCGGCTTTATAGCGGTCTCTACGCTGCTCAGGCCTGTGGGAGGGTTTCTGGCAGATAAACTGAGCCCGCTCCGCATTCTGATGTTTGTTTTCGCAGGGCTTACGCTGTCAGGCGTCATGCTGTCATTCTCCCCGGCGATCGGCCTTTATGCGTTCGGATCGCTGACGGTGGCAGTCTGCTCAGGGATTGGAAACGGGACGGTATTTAAACTGGTGCCTTTCTATTTTTCGAAGCAAGCGGGGATTGCCAACGGTATTGTGTCTGCCATGGGCGGACTGGGCGGTTTTTTCCCTCCGCTGATTCTGGCAAGTGTATTTCAGGCGACAGGCCAATACGCGATCGGGTTTATGGCGCTTTCAGAGGTTGCGTTAGCCAGCTTTGTCCTTGTGATCTGGATGTATTGGCAGGAAAGAATGAAAACACATACGGAGAGAAACAGTCAGAGCCTTGATTCATAATGATCCATTCACAAGATTGTTAATTTTTTCTGGGCGAGTGCAAATCAAGTCACGTTACAATATACATACGCAACGTGACTTTCTTCGAGGTGAGCTCATGAATATTCTCTCTGTCCGAAAATCTGATAAAGAACTTCTTTCCCGCGAACTGCATGAATTGCTGGAATCGATCAGTACGAAAAGGAAAATGAAAAAACACACGTATTTGTTTCAAGAAGGAATGGATGCAGAAGAGCTTTATCTGATTCAATCAGGACTCATTGAAATCGGCAAGCTGACGTCTGACGGAAAAGACCTGACGCTTAGAATCTGCCAGAAACACGATATTGTCGGGGAATTGACGCTATTCACAGATGAGCCGAGATATATGCTCAGTGCGAAAGTGTTAGAGGACGGGGAGGTGCTCGTCATTAATAAAAACAGGCTGGAAAAGGAATTGATCCAAAACGGTGTTTTAACGTTTGAATTTATGAAATGGATGAGCACCCATCTGCGAAAAATCCAATCTAAGATCAGGGATCTGCTTCTTCACGGCAAAAAAGGGGCGCTCTATTCTACCCTTATCCGCTTATCAAACAGCTACGGGGTGGAACGAAGCGACGGGATTCTGATTAACATCGTGCTGACAAATCAGGATTTGGCTAAGTTTTGCGCGGCGGCAAGGGAGAGCGTCAACCGCATGCTGGGAGACCTCCGCAAACAAGGGGTTATTTCGATAGACGAAACCGGAAAAATTATTTTGCACAAACGGGACTATTTACGATGTGAGATCGAGTGTGAAAATTGTCCGCTTGAGATCTGCAATATTGACTGAAAAAACAAGGGCAGCCGATGTCCTTGTTTTTCAGCTTGTGATACATATACACATGACGGCGAAAAAGAAGCCGGCATTTACGATTTCCAGAATGCCGATCGTTTTCACCGGCCAGTCTCTTCCATGAAAAAACCAGGCCCGCAGACTGCTTGGGATAAAAGCGAGAAACGCCCAGCCTGCCCCGAGAAGGGCCGATAAAAAGGGGAGCAAGAGGTGATATCCCCACGACCAGTAAGCAAACCTTCTGTTTTTTCTCTCCCTTATGACCGATTTCACATAAAAAGAACTCCCGACAAAAAATAAAGCGGATTGCAAGAATAGAAACCAAGCCCAGCCGTCAAGGATTCCCGTTCCCAGCCAGCAGCTCGCAAGCCCGCCCGAACAAAAGAACAGAACACCCGCAATATCATTCGTAAGTGCCCGTTCGTTTTTTCGGCGGGCATAATGCGTATGTATGAGAAACAGCGGCAATAAAAAAACGCCGATCCAGACGAGCTGCGGCTTATGAAAGACAGAAATGATCAAAAAGCAGCAGGCCGGAAAACCGTAATACCATATCCACTTTTGATAAGGCTGAAGCTGTTTCTTTTTCAAAGCGAGCGAAACGGGATAAACCGTCAAGTAAAGGAACAGCCAGCCCAGAAAGAGCGGAATATGCCAGAAAACCGGGCCTCCCTTGACCATGCCGAGTAAAAATGGAATCAGCAGCATCGCCCATGCGCCGTGCTGCTTCGGAATCATCGCTTTCATCGAAACCCTCCTTTTTATTTCATTATAAGTGCAAACACTCTCCTGATAAGTGACCTTTATCATACAAGCTGTGAAATACATCACTGCCGCGCGGGCTCAATCGGGCTACACTAAAGCTATCAATAGCACAGGAGGCTTTCCTATGAATCAGTGTGACTATTTATTATTTCTGAAACAACTTCCTATGTTTAATGAAGTGCCTCTGTCCATTGTCGAAACCTTGCTGAAAAACGGGACGTTTATCTGCGGCTCATCTGACCAATCTCCATCCTTTCTTCACTCACAATCCGTTTATATTGTATTAAAAGGCAATATCCGTTTTACGGACAGCAGGCTCCCTGAAGGGTCACAAACCGTTGCGCTGTGGGAAAAAGGCGATGTGTTTCCGATTGATGAAAAAGGCGGGCTCTCTTTATCGCCTTTTATCTCAGTCAATGCCTCACCGGATATTCTGGTACTCCATATTCCATATTCCGTATTTAAGCAAATGATGTCTTACCATCCGCGGCTGCAAATGAACTTTTTGGCGATGCTTCAGCAAAATGTCTTCTGTTCCTATCAGTTGTTTTTGCGGTATCTGCATACATCACGGGATGAAAACGCCGAACCCGGTTCTTAAACAGAACCGGTTTTTTTGATGACGCGGGCGTCCTCATATCGTTTGAAAATCCTTCCTGCTGATCTGTGTGAACGTTTTGTGAAAAAAGCAGAGTGTGTGACATAGTTCACAAGGTGATGCGCCGTCTCTGTTTATAGTGTACATAGCATCACCTGACTCGGAAGGAGTGAACGATCATGAAGAAAAAGAAAATGAGTCCGTTGCTCAGGAGATTAAACTATTTTTCTCCTATCGAACATCATTCAAATAAACATAGCCAAACGACAAGCGAAGATCGTGATTGGGAGAATGTATACAGAAACAGATGGCAGTACGACAAAGTCGTTCGCTCCACCCACGGCGTCAACTGCACGGGTTCTTGCAGCTGGAATATTTATGTGAAAAACGGAATTGTCACGTGGGAAGGACAAAACTTGAATTATCCATCAACAGGCCCGGATATGCCTGATTTCGAACCGAGAGGCTGTCCGCGGGGGGCCAGTTTTTCATGGTACATCTACAGCCCGCTCCGTGTGAAATATCCATATGTGCGCGGTGTGCTGATCAATTTGTGGCGGGAAGCATTGCAGACGCATCAAAATCCGCTGGATGCCTGGAAATCGATCGTTGAAAACCCTGAAAAAGCGAAGTCCTATAAACAGGCAAGAGGGAAAGGCGGCTTTGTCCGCGCGGAATGGCCGGAAGTGCTGAAGCTGATTTCAGCCTCTCTGCTGTATACAGTGATGAAATACGGGCCTGACCGGAATGTCGGTTTTTCTCCGATCCCGGCGATGTCCATGATCAGCCACGCATCAGGTTCGCGATTCATGTCTTTAATCGGCGGCCCAATGCTCAGTTTTTATGACTGGTATGCTGATCTCCCGCCGGCATCCCCGCAAATTTGGGGTGACCAGACGGACGTTCCGGAAAGCAGTGATTGGTACAATTCAGGCTATATCATCACATGGGGCTCCAACGTTCCGTTAACGAGAACGCCTGATGCGCATTTTTTGGCGGAGGCCCGCTATAAAGGCGCCAAGGTTATTTCAATCAGTCCCGATTTTGCGGAGTCCTCAAAGTTCGCAGATGACTGGCTGAGCATCCGCCAAGGGACTGACGGAGCCCTGGCGATGGCGATGGGGCACGTCATTATGCAGGAATTTTACGTGAACCAAGAAACTGAACGTTTTATTGAGTACGCGAAGCAATACACCGATTTTCCATTCTTCGTCACTCTGTCAAAAGAGAAGGGCGTGTATACAGCGGGGCGGTTTTTGCATGCGAAAGACATCGGGCGGCAGACAAAGCATGATCAGTGGAAGCCGGCGGTCTGGAATGAACAGACAGGTGCGTTTGCCATACCGCAAGGAACAATGGGCTCCCGCTGGGACGGGCAGCAGAAATGGAATCTGCACATGATCGACGAAGACACCGGGGAACAGATCGAACCCCGTCTCTCCGTGCTCGGAATAGAGGACGAAATCGGCACGGTGCGCATTCCGTATTTTTCAAATGACGGAAACAAAGTGCTTGAGCGGAATCTTCCTATTAAAAAATTGGATCTGAATGGTGAAGAGACGTACGTCACGACCGTGTTTGACTTGATATTGGCAAACTACGGCGTGAACCGGGGCATCGGCGGACAATCAGCCGCATCTTATGATGATCCCCGTCCGTTCACACCTGCCTGGCAGGAACAGATCACGGGAATTAAAAGAGAAGCCGTTATACAGATTGCCAGGGAGTTTGCTCAAAATGCGATCGATACAGACGGCAGATCGATGATTATCGTAGGGGCGGGAATCAACCACTGGTTCAACTCCGACACGATTTACCGTGCGGTGTTAAATCTTGTTTTACTCGTCGGCGCCCAAGGCGTAAACGGCGGAGGCTGGGCCCATTACGTGGGGCAGGAAAAGCTCCGTCCTGCTGAAGGGTGGCAGACGATTGCAACCGCAAAGGACTGGGAAGGCGTGCCTAAACTGCAAAACGGCACCTCATTTTTCTACTTTGCGACAGACCAGTGGCGTTATGAAGACCAGCCGATCAGTGACTTGGCTTCACCGATCGCCGCGTCATCCCGCTACAAGCATCACGCTGATTACAATGTGCTGGCGGCGCGATTAGGGTGGCTGCCGTCCTATCCGACATTCAATCAAAACGGCATCGATCTGTATCAAGAAGCTGAGAAGGCGGGGGCGGCGACACCTGAAGACGTAGGTGCGTACGTGGCCTCACGGCTTCAAGAGAAAAAATTGAAATTCGCGATTGAAGACCCGGACAATGAAGTGAATTTCCCAAGGAATCTCTTCGTCTGGCGGGCAAATCTGATCTCAAGCTCAGGAAAAGGGCATGAATATTTTCTCAAGCATCTGCTGGGGACGACAAACGGTCTGATGAATGACGACAGCGACAGCATCCGCCCTGAAGAAATCAAATGGCGGGAACAGGCGCCGGAAGGCAAGCTCGACTTGTTAATCAATCTCGACTTTCGAATGGCCGGTACGGCGCTGTATTCCGATATCGTGCTGCCGGCGGCAACATGGTATGAAAAACACGATCTCAGCAGCACGGATATGCACCCGTTCATTCATCCTTTTGCTCCGGCGATCTCGGCGCCGTGGGAATCGAGGTCAGACTGGGATATTTTCAAAGCGCTGTCAAAAGCCGTTTCCGACCTGGCGGAAGAAGTCGATATGGAGCCGGTGAAAGAGGTAGTCGCGACGCCGCTCCTCCACGACACGATGCAGGAATTGGCCCAGCCGTTCGGCAAAATCAATGACTGGAGCAAGGGTGAATGTGAAGCCATTCCGGGAAAAACAATGCCGAACATCCATGTCGTTGAACGGGATTACAAACACATTTTTCATAAAATGACCGCACTCGGTCCTAACGCTGCTTTAAAGCCGAGCGGAACAAAAGGGATGAGCTGGTCGATTGCGGATGAATATGAATCACTCAAAAAGAGACTTGGAGAAATCACCTCGGACAGCCTCGCAAAGGGATGTCCGAATATCAGTGAAGCGAAACAGGCGGCGGAAGCGATTTTAACCCTGTCATCCACGTCGAATGGAAAGGTCGCCGTGAAAGCATGGGAATCGCTTGAAAACATCACAAACCTGAGGCTGAAAGACCTGGCGGAAGAACGCGAGGAAGAATGCTTTACGTTCGAGCAAATTACAGCCCAGCCGAAAACGGTCATCACGTCTCCGGCTTTTACCGGCTCAGAAAAAGGAGGGCGCAGGTACTCGCCGTTTACGACGAATGTGGAAAAATTAATCCCGTGGCGGACGCTGACAGGCAGACAATCCTATTATGTCGATCATGAACTGATGATGGAATTCGGTGAAACGATGGCGACATTTAAACCGATCCTCCAGCACCGTCCGTTCCTAAGCAAGCGGCCTGATCAAGAGGGCAAAGAGATCGTTCTTAATTATTTGACGCCGCATAATAAATGGTCCGTTCACAGCATGTATTTTGATTCCCTGCCGATGCTGACGCTGTTCCGGGGCGGGCCGACCGTGTGGATGAATAAAGATGACGCAAAGGACACGGATATCAAAGACAACGATTGGATTGAATGCTTCAACCGAAACGGCGTTGTCGTGGCGAGAGCGGTTTTGTCTCACCGGATTCCTAAAGGAATGGCGTTTATGCACCATGCCCAGGACCGCCACATCAACGTGCCCGGCACAAAACTGACGAATAACCGCGGAGGCACCCATAACAGCCCGACAAGGATTCACGTCAAGCCGACCCAGATGATCGGGGGCTACGCACAGCTCAGCTACGGCTTTAATTATTACGGTCCGACGGGGAATCAGCGCGATCTGAATGTCGTCATCCGCAAGCTGAAGGAGGTCGATTGGCTTGAAGATTAAAGCGCAGATCGGGATGGTCATGAATTTGGATAAATGCATCGGCTGCCACACGTGCAGCGTCACCTGCAAAAACACGTGGACAAATCGTTCCGGTGCGGAATATATGTATTTTAATAATGTAGAAACAAAGCCCGGCATCGGCTACCCGAAGCAATGGGAGGACCAGGACAAATATAAAGGCGGATGGACGTTGAAAAAAGGAAAGCTTGAACTGAAATCAGGCCCGAAAACGAATCGGCTTGCAGGCCTTTTCTATAACCCGAACCAGCCGACGATTGATGATTACTATGAACCTTGGAACTATGATTATGAAACATTAACAAACAGTCCGCAGAAAAAGCACCAGCCGGTGGCGCGGCCGAAATCGTCCTTGACGGGTGATTTTATGAATATCGAATGGGGCCCGAACTGGGAGGATGATCTCGCGGGCGGCCATATTACGGGGCTTGAAGATCCAAACGTTCAAAAAATGGAGGAATCGATCAAAACAGAATTCGATGAGGTCTTTATGATGTATCTGCCGCGTATTTGCGAACACTGCATCAATCCGGCGTGCGTGTCCTCCTGCCCGTCCGGCGCCATGTACAAACGTGAGGAAGACGGCATCGTTCTCGTTGATCAAAACGCGTGCCGTTCATGGAGATATTGCGTGTCATCCTGTCCTTATAAAAAAGTCTATTTTAACTGGCAGACGAACAAAGCGGAAAAATGCACACTCTGCTTCCCGCGATTGGAGGCGGGGCTGCCGACTATCTGCTCTGAAACGTGTGTGGGCAGAATCCGCTATCTCGGCGTCATGCTGTATGACGCGGACAAAGTGGAGGAAGCGGCCTCCGTTGAAAATGAAAAGGATCTCTACCATTCTCAACTGGACGTTTTTCTTGATCCGAATGATCCTGAGATTGCCAAACTGGCAAAAGAACAAGGCATCCCGGCTGAATGGATAGAGGCCGCGCAGCAATCGCCGATCTACAAAATGATCATTGACTGGAAGATTGCGCTGCCGCTTCATCCTGAGTACCGCACGCTGCCGATGGTTTGGTACATTCCGCCGCTCAGCCCGATTATGAATCTCTTTGAAGGAAAAGGGAGCCGGCAAACGGCGGAAGCGATTTTTCCGGCTATCGACCAAATGAGAATTCCGATTGACTATTTGGCGCAGCTATTAACGGCCGGTGATACGGATCATATTCGGTCAACGTTAAAGAAAATGTCCGTCATGCGTCAGTATATGAGGGCGGTTCAGACGAATAAATCCATCGACCCGGCACTGATCTCCAGTGTCGGCTTAACAGAAAAGCAAATTGAAGACATGTATCGGCTGCTGGCAATCGCCAAATATGATGACCGCTTTGTGATCCCGAGCAGCCATCGTGAAGAAGTGTCTGATTTATACGCTGAACAAGGAAGCTGCGGCTTGTCATTTTCAGGCGGCCCCGGCTCTTGTTTCTAACTTTTGATAAATGAGGTGGAACAAGATGAACACCACAGACCGGCAAATCACATTCTCCGCTCTTTCCTGTCTCCTGTCTTATCCGGATGAAGAGTGGAGAGCCGGGCTTCCCGATTGGAAGGCTCTTATCCATGACATCACCAATCAGCAAATCCGTGAGAAACTGCTGCAATTTTTCGAGGCGGCAGCCAGGTTTTCTCGAGAAGCGCTGATTGAACACTATGTGTATACGTTCGATTTCGGAAAAAAAACGAATATGTACGTCACCTACTTTAACTCAGGCGAACAAAGGGAACGCGGAATTGAACTGCTGCATTTAAAAAACACCTACCAGCAATCCGGTTTCCTGCCGACAGAGAAAGAACTGCCTGATTACCTGCCGCTGATGTTGGAATTCGCCGCAGTTGCGGAGATTGAAGCGGTGAGAAGCGTGTTTGAGAAATACCTGTCCAATGTGAGGGAGCTGGCATCCCGCCTCGAAAAAAATGACAGCCTCTATGCTGAGCTGCTGCACGTGCTGCAGGCCGCGCTGGAAAGCATCGGTGTACGTGAAAGCACTGAAGAAGGGGCTGTTCAGGCATGAGCGGGCAGATCCTGTGGGGGGTTATGCCGTACATTGTATTGACGATCTTTATCGGCGGGCATATTTATCGCTATCAGCATGACCAATTCGGCTGGACGGCGAAATCAAGCGAGCTGTTAGAAAAGAAAAAACTCGCGGCGGGCAGCACACTTTTTCATTGGGGACTGCTGTGCGTTGTCGGCGGACATGTCATGGGAATTCTGATCCCGGAAGGCGTGTATACTGCACTTGGCATTTCAGAGCATACATATCACAAAATGGCGATCGGCGCGGGCCTGCCGGCGGGGATCGCGGCTTGTGCCGGACTAGTGATCCTGACGTACAGAAGGCTGTTTGACAAAAGAATCCGCAAAACCAGCTCGCCATCGGATATCCTGACGCTCATCCTGCTGCTGTTCATGATGCTGTCGGGCGTTGCGGCCACGTTTCTCAACATTGACTCGAAAGGATTTGATTACAGGGCAACAGTCGGACCGTGGTTCAGGGAAATTGTTTTGTTCCGGCCTGACGCTTCTTTGATGGAAAGTGTCCCGCTATGGTTTAAGTTTCATATCATCATAGGGTACGCCGTTTTTACCCTCTGGCCGTTTACAAGATTGGTTCACGTGTTCAGCCTGCCCCTCAAGTATTTGACCCGCAGCTATGTTGTCTATCGGAAACGCACGTAAAAGTCCCCCTGCAAGAGGGGGATTTTTTATGGTGGAAAAATAAAAACATAAGATATTTTCTGCCAAGGTAATGGCTGGGCGGCGGTGATTCCTGTTATGTTTTATGTGGAAATAATATTAACAAAAGGAGAGTGAAGAATGAAGCGGATTTTCCTCATTTTAGCCGCCTGTCTGATGACAAGCGCCGGCGTCCTGACACTCAGACATTCTCATGTATTAACCGGCGGCACAGCGGGACTGTCACTAAGCCTGTCATACTTGTTTCATTCCTCGTTTGCGATTATCTTCTTTCTGATCAATATCCCGTTTTATATATTTTCTCTCATCAGAATGGGAATCAAATTCACTCTATCCACCGTTTTTGCAGTCACAGTGCTGACTCTGTTTACCGGCGCGGATCACTGGCTGCCGCCGGTCTCTGTTTCACCGCTTGCCGGGGCGATTTGCGGCGGGGCGCTGATCGGATTCGGCCTGTCGCTCATGTTTTATCATCAGGCATCGCTCGGCGGCGCCAATATCCTCGCTTTATTTCTGCAAAAGCGCTGCGGATGGAATCCGGGTGCCGTTAATTTCCTCTTCGATTTTGGCGTCGTGCTGGCCGGCATTTTCTCCGTCGGATTGCTGAAAGGGCTCTTCTCCTTAGTGTCGATTGCGGTCACCGGTCTGATCATCGGCATCTTCAAAAATAAAATCAAAGGCAGCTGCTCGCTCAATCCGGCATTGCTTCAGAACATCACACCCGGCCAATCACAGGAAGTGTCATCATAAGCCTTTCCGGCTCGTGCGGAGAGGCTTTTTCATATGTTTACAGGCCGGAAGACAGAGGGTATACAGAGTTATCGGATCAGATGGGAGAGAGTCGGGATGCTGAAAAGGAGACTGGAATTTTGCTTTTTATATATGATGCTTATCGGAGCATATGTCATATGGTTTTTTCCGGTTTCCAGGCTTGAGTTTTACGGAGGGTTGCTTTGCTATGCAAGCATTATTTTGTTCAGCATCTATTCGTTAATTCTTGAAAACCGCACCTCGCAGCACACGCTGTTATGGATTCATATTCTTGTGTTTTTTCCGATCGCCGGGTACTTATTTTACCTTTTTTCCGGCCAGCTTTATGAAAAAGGCAAGCTGTTCAGGTCGAAACGGACATACAACCGGGAAAAGCTGAGAACGATATTTGATATGGAACAGACTCCCGATCTGTCCGGGCTGAAAGGAAATCAGAAGCGTTTCTTTCAATATTCAATCAAGGCGTCCCATATGAATATCAATACAAAAAGCAGGCTGAAGGTGCTCAAAAACGGGGACGAAACATTTCCGGAGCTGTTTGAAGCGCTCCGGTCGGCAGCATCATTTATACATATTGAGTATTACATGTTCAAATCAGACATGCTCGGGCACAAGATGATGGAGATTATGATGGAAAAAGCGCGTCAAGGTGTTGAAGTGCGATTTTTGTTCGACGCGGCCGGCAGCCTGAAGCTGGCCGGCAAAGACATAAAAAAACTGAAACGCGCGGGCGTGAACATCGTCCCGTTTCTGCCGCTGAAATACGGTTTTTTCAACCAAAAATTCAATTTCAGAAATCACCGCAAGATCGTCATCGTTGACGGGAAAACCGGTTTTGTCGGCGGGCTGAATGTCGGCAAGGAGTATATCGGCAAAGACCAAAATGTCGGCTTTTGGCGGGACACCCATATGAAAGTCGAAGGAGAAATCGTTCAGACGCTCCACAGCATTTTTATGCTTGATTGGGAATACGTTTCGGATGAGGTGCTGATTGATCAGAAAGCATACAGCCGCCCGGTCCCTGCAGAAAGCGGCGGCGTCTATCAAGTCGTTCCGACGGGCCCCGATATGAAGGAACGGATGAGCGATCTGTATTATGCCATGATAGCGGCGGCCGAATCATCTGTATGGATCGCGACGCCTTATTTCGTGCCGAATGAGCCGATCCGCACAGCGCTAAAGGAGGCTGCTGCCAGAGGCGTCCGGGTGCGAGTCATGGTGCCGGAAACCAATGACGGATTTTTAACCCAGTACGCGACGAGATCGTATTTCCCCGAGCTTCTTCGCGAAGGAATCGAAGTCTATTCCTATCAAAAAGGCTTTATGCATCAAAAGGTGCTCATCACTGACGGAAACCTCGCCTCTGTCGGGACGGCGAACATGGACATGAGAAGCTTTCAGCTGAACTTTGAGGTCAATGTCTTTTTTACAGATCAAAAGGCGATCAAAGATCTTGAAGCGCATTATCTGGAGGATATGAGAGAGTCTGAGAAAATCAGCCCCGTCCGTTTCTATAAGCGCACATTATGGGAAAGAACGAAGGAATCCTTCGCGCGGTTATTTTCCGGCGTTTTATAAAAAACGCTTTTAAAACTCCTTGTGTATAGTATAATTGAGAAATATTATCATTAGGAACGAGGCACAAGGAGGACGGAATCGTGCTGCGACAATTTTTTTCTTATTATAAACCGTACAAAAAGCTGTTTTTTCTCGACTTCTTTTCTGCCATCGCCGGCGGATTGATGGAGCTGAGTTTTCCTTTGATTGTCAATTACTTTATCGATACATTGCTCCCGGGGCGGGATTGGCGTCTGATTATTTTGACTTCCGCTGCTTTATTCGGAGTCTACGCCCTCAGCTCGGCGCTTCAGTATGTTGTGACGTATTGGGGCCACATGCTCGGCATTAACATTGAAACCGATATGCGGAAAAAGCTTTTTGACCATCTGCAAAAGCTTTCGTTCAAATTTTACGATAACAACAAAACGGGCAGTTTAATGTCCAAGCTCACCAATGATTTGATGTATATCGGAGAAACCGCCCACCACGGGCCTGAAGACCTGTTTATTGCGGTCATGACGATTTTGGGCGCGTTCGGTGTGATGCTGTTCATTAACTGGCAGCTCGCGCTGTTGACCTTTATCATTATGCCGGTCGTCATTTGGCTTGCTTTGTATTTTAATAAAAAAATGACCTCTGCGTTTACAAAACTGAACAAAGACGTCGGAGACTTCAGCGCGAGGGTCGAAAACAATATCGGCGGCATCCGTCTTGTTCAGGCTTTCAGCAATGAAGCGTTTGAAACGCAGCGGTTTGACGTGAACAATCAGCGTTTCCGCAAAACAAAGCTGACGTCATATAAAATCATGGCGAAAAACGGCTCGATCAGTTACATGCTGACAAGATTCGTCACGCTGTTCGTCCTGTTGTGCGGGACATGGTTCGTGATCCGCGGATCGTTATCTTACGGAGAATTCGTCGCTTTTGTGCTGCTGACGAACGTTCTGTTCCGTCCGATTGATAAAATCAACGCGATTATTGAGCTGTATCCGAGAGGCATTGCCGGTTTTAAAAGCTTTATAGAAATAATGGAAACGGAGCCTGATATCAAGGACGCCCCGAACGCGAGACATGTGTCCGGTTTAAAAGGGAATATCCGTTATGATGGTGTGTCATTCGGTTACGAAGAAAATAGTCCGGTTCTGTCGGGAATCAATTTGTCCATTCATGCCGGGGAGACAATCGCATTCGTCGGGCCTTCGGGAGCGGGGAAGTCAACGCTGACAAGTCTGCTGCCGCGCTTTTATGAGCCGTCTGAAGGCGTGATTTCCATCGACGGAATCGATATTAAGGACATGACGCTGTCATCATTGCGCGGACAAATCGGCGTCGTCCAGCAGGATGTCTTTCTGTTTTCCGGCACATTGCGGGAAAACATTGCTTACGGGCGGCTCGATGCGTCTGAGGAAGAAATCCGGCAGGCAGTCCGCCAGGCACATTTAGAGGATTTGGTAAACGGGTATCCCGACGGTTTAAACACGGTGATCGGCGAGCGCGGCGTGAAGCTGTCAGGCGGGCAGAAGCAGCGGCTTTCCATCGCCAGAATGTTTTTGAAAAACCCGTCGATCTTAATTTTAGACGAGGCTACATCAGCCCTCGATACAGAAACGGAAGCCGCCATTCAAAAATCGCTGCAAGAGCTGTCTGAAGGACGCACAACGCTTGTGATCGCCCATCGGCTGGCTACGATTAAGGATGCGGACCGGATCGTCGTCGTCACGAAAGAAGGCATCGCTGAACAAGGTCATCATAAGGAACTGCTGGCATCCGGCGGCATGTACCAGAGACTCCATCAGGCCCAATTCGGCGAGCTGATACATGAATAATGGAAAAAGGATAGACGAGCGGGGGCCGGGCAGCCTCCTGTCTATCCTTTTTTATGTAGTCCTTATTTAATGGGCTTCTTTTTGCGCAGGTTCGATGATATGTTTGAAACGGTCAACAAGCTGCACCGCTTTCTTTCCTTCCACTACAATTAAATATTCTTGTTCTTTATGAGCCATTCTGAACGTTTCCAGCTCAATGATATCTTTGATTTTGCACATTGTTTTTTTAGAGTAGATATACAGCTCGTGGCCTCCCGTGTGGCAAAGCTGATATAGCTGAAGCATGTTTCTTAAAGTGAACTTCTTAGCGGCTATTTTCAAAGATGTAATGTTTTTCATGTGTTTTCTCCTCCGTCTGATGGTCTGTTATTTCGGAAATTCCCCATATGAACGGGTGATAAACCTGGTTATACCTTCCACCTCAGCACTCCGCCCGCCAGGCGTTTAACTCCGCGGATGGCGCTTAATTCTTCGACGAGCCGGAGCAGCGCCCGGTCTTTCTCTTTCGCCTCAATCATAAAATCGATGTCCGTATCCCATTGTCTGAACCGCTCCAGCACTGGCAGAATAAAATTCGCATCCACATAGTCCGCATGACTGCGTACGGCTGATTCTGATTTTGGCGAGGAGAGATGGACCTTCGGCTTTAAGCCGATCCGCTGCCATGTTTTGATCATCCGCGGAAGAATGTCATCTAAATCAGCGTCATCTGTCGGATTGGCGTAAAAATGGTGATAATCAAACACAAACGGAATGCCTTCTTGCTCACATACACTGAGTGTTTCCTCGGACGTATATGTTTTATCATCGTTTTCTAAAGTCATCCGCTGTTTGATGACATCGGGAAGTTCTTTCAGATTCACGCGGAAACGGCCAAGCGCGCTTTGTTTGTCACCGTAAGCGCCTCCGACATGGATGTTGATGACGGAACGGTCCGCGATGCCCATTGCGTCCAGCATGTTATAATGATAGGCCATATCCTTGACCGCATTTGCGGTAATCTCCCGTTTCGGGCTTGTAAAAAGCGTGAATTGGTTCGGATGAAAGCTCGTTCTGAGGTCATATTTTCTGACCAGCCCGCCGATCTCACGAAACTCCTGGCGAAACGGCGTGATAAAATCCCACATTACATCCGGGTGCGTGGCGAGCGGCACAATTGAGCTTGAGAACCTGTATAAAGGGATGCCGTGGCCGACCACATAGTGGAGGGTGCGCAGCGTATTGGTAAGATTTGCTTTCGTCACAGAAAGCAGGGCGTCTTTCCGCTCACTGCGGGAAAGCTTGGTATAGCGCGCATATGTTAAGGTTTTGGCGGGGGACGCGTCCCAAAGGCACATGGCGTTTGCGACGAATCCGAATCTGAACAGCATATGGTTTCTCCTTTATAAAAAGTAAGATATGGCCTTTCCCAGCCATTCTGCAGGAAGCTGTCTGACGGAGCGCTGTTTCACTTTTTCTAATGTGAGAAGCTCGGATTTTTCGATGTCCTGCTTTATGGTTGAAAGCACTTCCTTTGTAAAGTCTTCATCATGAATGATGACATTCACCTCTTCATTCCAGAACAGGCTCCGTTTATCAAAATTCGGCGTGCCGATAATGCTGATGCGGTCATCTATAATGAAGGCTTTAACATGATAAAAGCCTTGATAATACCGATAGATGAGGCAGCCGGCCTTCAGAAGCTCGGGATAATAGGCAAAAGCTGTTTCCCGAACGAGCGGGTGATCTGATTTCATCGGAACGATCAAGATGACTTTGACGCCTTTTCGGCAGGCTGAAATAAGCGCTTCCTGAAGCTTTTTGCTCGGTACATAATAAGGCGTGCCGATGATGATTTTTTTCTCCGCCTTACGGATGCAGTTTTCATAATGCGATTCAAGCGAAAAACCGTCAGATGCATATGTCCTATGAGAGATATTCCCTTCGGATAATGCCGGATAAACCCCGGGTGATTCGGGTGTTTTTCCGGTATTTCGTTTCAGGTCGCTTACAAAAAGAGTCTGAAGATCCGCCGTGCCTTCGCCGGTCATCCGCAGGTGATAATCCTCCCAGTTTCCGAACTTCGCTTTTTTGCCGAGGTACTCTTCAGCGATATTAAAGCCGCCGACATAGCCGATTTTGCCGTCAATGACGGTCACTTTCCGGTGATTCCGTTTTTGCAGCCTGAAAAAAAGAAACGGAAATGCCGGTTTATTTAGAAAATGAACGTGAACGCCGGCTTTTTTCATCGTTTGAATGGAAGGCTTTTTCACTTGGCGGCTGCCCGCCCAATCGAGCAGCAGATATACGGAGACGCCGGCCCGGGCCTTTTCTTTCAATAAATCAAACATCTCATGGCTGACTTGGTCGTTCTTCATAATAAAAAACATCATATGAATAGAAGAGACGGCTTGGCGGATATCAGCCGTCATCTGCTGCACAAGCTCGCTGCCGCAGTGAATGAGTGTGATATTACTCTTTTTCGGGTCAAAAACGGGCTCATACGCCTGTTTTTTGTACGCCGCCCGGCCAAGCAGCATATCAAGCAGCATAAGTGCGATCAATATGATAAAAATGACAAGCAACACAAAAATGACCTTCATACCGACGCTCCTTTCCGAAGTATCCGTAGTGTGCCCTGAGAATGTGAATTTAATTATTGACTGAACACTCATTCATTATTTATGATAAAGTAAAGATATGACAATGAAGAGGGGAATCAGAACAAAGGGGGAGACAAGATGAACGCATTTCTCATGGTAAACGCGCTGCTGTTTTCAGCTGTAACCGCTTACGCCGTTTATTTATTCGTTTACCTGATCAGAACGAGGATCGCTTATATTAAGCTCGGCCAAAGGGAAGAATTTGATAAACGCCTGAAAGAACGTCTTCAGAAGATATGGGTGAATGTGTTCGGGCAGAAAAAATTGCTGAAAGATAAAAAGAGCGGAATCATCCACGTTCTGTTTTTTTACGGTTTTATACTCGTTCAGTTCGGCGCAATTGATTTTATTCTGAAAGGGCTGCTTCCTGACCGGCATCTGCCGTTCGGCCCGCTTTATCCGGCATTTACCTTTTTTCAGGAAATCGTCACGTTTCTGATTTTAATCGCCGTAGTCTGGGCGTTTTACCGGCGCTACATTGAAAAGCTCGTCAGATTGAAACGCGGGTTTAAAGCGGGGCTTGTCCTGCTGTTTATCGGCGGACTGATGGTGACAGTGCTGCTCGGGAACGCCATGAACCTTTTATGGCACGATCATTCTCTGTCTTGGACGGAACCGATCGCTTCCTCCATTACGTTTGTGCTCGGGGGTCTTTCAGCGCCGGCGGCCGCCGCCGTATTTTATGTTTCATGGTGGCTTCATCTGTTGTTTTTGCTCAGCTTTTTAGTGTACGTGCCGCAATCAAAGCATGCGCACTTAATTGCGGGTCCGGCGAATGTGTTCCTCAGCAGGCTGGATTCAAAAGGAAAGCTGGAAAAAATCGATTTTACCGATGAGACGAAAGAAAGCTACGGCGTCGGAAAGATTGAAGACTTCCGCCGCTCTCAGCTTGTCGACCTTTACGCCTGCGTCGAATGCGGCCGCTGTACAAATATGTGTCCGGCCTCCGGTACGGGCAAGATGCTCTCGCCGATGGACCTCATTTTAAAGCTCAGAGACCATTTGACGGAAAAAGGCGCTGCCGTGACATCAAAATCTCCGTGGGTGCCCGCGCCCGTTTTTCAGCACACGAAGGCGAATCAGCTCGCCGCGGCTTCCTCAGGGGGAGGATCGCGTGAAGCGGCGGCAGCCATTGATTACAACCCGAGCCTAATCGGCGAGGTCATCACGGAAGAGGAGATTTGGGCATGCACCACTTGCCGCAACTGTGAAGATCAATGTCCTGTCATGAATGAACACGTTGATAAAATTATTGATCTGCGCCGCTATCTTGTGCTTACAGAAGGGAAGATGGACAGCGACGCGCAGCGGGCCATGACAAGCATTGAAAGACAGGGAAACCCGTGGGGCTTAAACCGGAAAGAGCGGGAGAACTGGCGGGAGCAGGCTGATACAGAGATTCCGACAGTGAAAGAAATGAAAAAACAAGACAAAGAGTTCGACTATTTGTTTTGGGTCGGCTCAATGGGTTCCTACGATAACAGGAGCCAAAAGATTACCGTCTCATTTGCAAAGCTGCTCAATGAAGCGGGCGTATCCTTTGCGATTCTCGGCAATAAGGAAAAAAACTCAGGCGATACGCCGCGCCGTTTGGGCAACGAGTTTCTGTTCCAAGAGCTGGCGGAACACAACATCGGCGAATTTGAAAAACACGGAATCAAAAAAATCGTCACGATTGATCCGCACGCCTATAATATGTTCAAAAATGAATATCCTGATTTCGGATTCCGGGCCGAAGTCTATCATCATACTGAATTATTAGCCGAGCTTGTGTCACAGGGAAAACTAAAACCGCTTCACCCGGTGAATGAAACGATTACCTTCCATGACTCGTGCTATTTAGGAAGATACAATGAAGTGTATGAGCCGCCGAGAGCGATCTTAAAAGCCATTCCGGGCGTTCAATTGAAGGAAATGGAGCGCAGCCGCGAAAACGGGATGTGCTGCGGCGCCGGAGGAGGGCTCATGTGGATGGAAGAAGAAACGGGAGCGAGAATCAACACGGCCCGGACTGAGCAGGCGCTTTCTGTCAGTCCGACGGTCATCAGCTCCGGATGTCCTTACTGTCTGACCATGCTCGGTGACGGTACGAAAGCGAAAGAAGCCGAAGACGCGGTCGGCACTTATGATGTCAGTGAATTGCTCGCCATGTCTGTATTCGGCGCTGAAAAACAAGAGTCTTTATAGAAAGAAGCGGGCCGCCGGCGCATATGCCGGCGGCTTTGTTTTCGCACATCAGCCGATTTATGAAGGGACGGCTCTAAAATTTCTTAAATTACGCTGTTAAGGGTAGCATATTCTGTTTTAATTTGTTTATAATGAGAGGTATGGTTTATGAACAAAACAATACAAATTCGTTCTTATTATAGGATAGAAACAGATACATATAAGTAATAGAAAGGGAGTGTCCGACCTTGAGTATCAAACAATATTCTCAGGAACAGCTGAAGCAGATGGCTTTAGTTGAAATCGCTCACGAAATTTTCTCAGAACATAAAAAACCGGTTCCGTTCCAGGAGCTGCTGAATGAAATGATCTCCTTGCTCGGTGTTACGAAAGAGGAACTGGGCGACCGTATCGCCCAATTTTATACAGACCTGAACATTGACGGCCGCTTTATTGCTCTGTCAGACCAGACGTGGGGGCTTCGCAGCTGGTATCCGTACGATCAGCTGGACGAAGAAACACAGCCGACTGTAAAAGCGAAAAAGAAAAAAGCGAAAAAAGTCGTTGAGGAAGATCTCGACCTTGATGAATTCGAGGAAGTTGATGAAGATGACATCGATCTCGATGAAATAGAAGAAGATATTGACCTTGACGCAGACAGCTTCGACGACGAAGATATCGATGAAGAAGATGACGACGAGCTTGAGATCGAAGACGATGTGATTGAAGAAGATGAGGAAGATTATGATGATGAGGAAGAGGAACGCAAAGACTGATTTTATATCAGCAAAACGATCTTGACTTTCATTGTCGAACTATGTAGTATGTATTTTGGGCTCTTCAAAAAGAAGAGAATTCATAAGAGTGCTACGCTCCCTTTCAAGAAATTGAAAGGGAGCTTTCTTATTTTCATCTCCCAAATTCTTTTACACATCATTTGTTTTTAGTGAAATGATTTTCTATAAAACGGCACATTTTAAGGAATGTAGCGCAGACCGAAGAGAGGAGCAAACGAAATGACGAAATATATTTTTGTAACCGGGGGAGTTGTATCATCACTCGGAAAAGGAATTGTGGCTGCGTCACTTGGCCGCCTTTTGAAAAACAGAGGCATGAGCGTCACTATCCAAAAATTTGACCCTTATATCAACGTTGACCCGGGAACGATGAGCCCGTACCAGCACGGTGAGGTATTCGTTACCGATGACGGCGCTGAGACTGACCTTGACTTAGGGCATTATGAGCGTTTCATTGACATTAATCTGAACAGATTCAGCAACGTGACGACCGGCAAAATTTATTCCGCCGTATTGAAAAAAGAGCGCCGCGGGGACTACCTCGGCGGAACGGTTCAGGTCATTCCGCATATCACAAATGAACTGAAAGACCGCGTGTACCGTGCAGGCAAAGAAACAAACGCAGATGTAGTCATTACTGAGATCGGCGGAACAGTGGGAGACATCGAATCCCTTCCGTTCCTTGAAGCTATCCGTCAAATGAAAAGCGACATCGGCCATGAAAACGTGATGTACATTCACTGTACGCTTGTTCCGTACATCAAAGCGGCGGGCGAGCTGAAAACAAAACCGACGCAGCACAGCGTAAAAGAGCTGAGAAGCCTCGGTATTCAGCCTAATATCATCGTCGTGCGCACGGAAATGCCGATTTCTCAAGATATGAAAGATAAAATCGCGCTCTTCTGCGATATTGACACGAAAGCGGTCATCGAGTGCGAAGATGCGGACAACCTTTACTCCATCCCGCTTAACCTTCAGGAGCAGGGACTCGATAAGCTTGTCTGCGATCATATGAAATTAGAATGCAAAGACCCGGATATGACGGAATGGAAAGACCTTGTCACGAAAGTGAAAAACTTGTCTAAAACCATTACAATCAGCCTTGTCGGTAAATACGTCGAGCTTCAGGACGCTTACATTTCAGTCGTTGAATCACTGCGCCACGCGGGCTATGCGTTTGACGCTGATGTGAAGATCAAATGGATTAACGCCGAAGAAGTGACAGAAAGCAATATTCAAGAGCTGACTGGCGGCACAGACGGAATCATCGTGCCCGGCGGTTTCGGGGACCGCGGCGTAGAAGGGAAAATCATCGCCGCCAAGTATGCGCGTGAGAATAAAATTCCGTTCTTCGGCATCTGCCTCGGTATGCAGATTGCATCCATTGAATATGCGCGAAACGTATTAGGTCTGGAAGGGGCTCACTCTGCGGAGATCGATCCGTCCACCCCTTATCCGATCATCGACCTTCTGCCAGAACAAAAAGATGTCGAGGATCTTGGAGGAACGCTTCGTCTCGGACTGTACCCTTGTAAGCTTCAGGAAGACACGAAAGCCTTCGAAGCGTATGCGGATGAAGTGGTATACGAACGCCACCGCCACCGTTATGAATTCAACAACGAATACAGACAGCAAATGGAAGAGAACGGTTTTGTGTTCTCAGGAACAAGCCCTGACGGCCGTCTTGTGGAAATCATCGAGCTGAAAGACCATCCTTGGTATGTCGCTTGTCAGTTCCACCCTGAGTTCAAATCAAGACCGACAAGACCTCAGCCTTTATTCAAAGACTTTATCGGCGCTTCCGTACAAGCTGCAGAACAGAAGTAATAAAAAAAGACTTGCCTCCTTTAAAAGCGGCAAGTCTTTTTTCTGCATCAGGCATATTCCTGCATCATTTCCTTTAACGTAAAGGATAGCGCGTGATAGACATACAGGCCTGTCATTAATGAAGGAAAGCCGTATCTTGTCCCGTCTTCATCGGGCAGAAGCGGCATTTTTAATTTGCTGTCAATATGAACATCACAAAATTCCTCAATCCCGGTTTGATCTTTGATGACAGGAGATACGCAAACGAGGCCGACCCCTTTTTCATAAAGCTTTTGAGCCAGCGCCTGTTCTTCAGCTGTGCCCGGACCTGAACAAAACATCAGCACCCTGTCGCTTTCTGTAACCCAATCAGCTGTATCCGGAAACGCTTTGACGGAAGGCATCGGTTCTGAGCCGAGTTCCGCCTCGCACAAAATGCCCTGCATCTCATTTGCGCCGTATAAATAAATGGTATGACCGCTGACGGCTGCCTGCGCCAGCAGGCGCGCGCCGTCTTCTATTGCTTCGGATTCCTTATCCTGAATGCGGGAAAAAATGCCTGCAAGCTGGGTCGTAAATATCTTTAACATGAGTGAAACCTCCTTTACACATACAAGAACAGTATACAACAAAAGAGAAAATGCTCAGAAAATGTCGGAAAGTAGACTATTATAATTAAAGGAAATGTGAAAATCAAACAGAATACATAAACAACTGCTTCCTTTTGACGAAAATGATAATATTGGGGTGTAAAATGATGAATGAAAAGATTTTAATCGTAGATGACCAATACGGTATACGCATATTGCTCAATGAAGTGTTTCATAAAGAAGGGTACCAGACGTTTCAGGCCGCCAACGGCATACAGGCGCTGGACATCGTAACGAAAGAACGGCCCGATCTCGTGCTTTTAGATATGAAAATCCCCGGCATGGACGGAATCGAAATTCTCAAGCGCATGAAGATGATCGACGAATCCATCCGCGTCATTATCATGACCGCTTACGGAGAACTCGATATGATTAAGGAATCAAAAGAGCTCGGAGCGCTGACTCATTTTGCGAAACCTTTTGACATTGATGAGATCAGAGACGCGGTGAAAAAATATTTACCTCTAAAATCGAATTAATAAAATTAGAAACAATTATGTCATTGTGTTGCCGATTTGTCGAAAAGTTGGTATCCTAGAGATGGAGAAAAAGCGATCTGTTGTTTTACATATGACAGGTTTTTATGGTCATGCTATAGGTGGAAAGCTTTTTTCGAGAAGAAGCAAATCAGGCTACATAAGGAGGACTTTCGACATGCCTTTAGTTTCAATGACGGAAATGTTGAATACAGCTAAAGAAAAAGGATATGCTGTTGGACAATTTAATTTAAATAACCTTGAGTTCACTCAAGCTATTTTACAAGCAGCAGAAGAGGAAAAATCCCCGGTTATTCTTGGTGTTTCAGAAGGCGCGGGACGCTACATGGGCGGCTTCAAAACAGTGGTTGCCATGGTTAAAGCTCTTATGGAAGAATACAAAGTGACAGTTCCTGTCGCGATTCACTTAGACCACGGTTCAAGCTTTGAATCTTGTGCGAAAGCGATTCATGCAGGTTTCACTTCTGTAATGATCGACGCATCTCACCATCCGTTTGAGGAAAACGTAGCAACTACAGCTAAAGTGGTTGAGCTTGCTCATTTCCACGGCGTTTCAGTTGAAGCTGAGCTTGGAACTGTAGGCGGACAGGAAGATGACGTGATCGCTGAAGGCGTAATCTATGCTGACCCTAAAGAGTGTCAAGAACTTGTAGAGCGCACTGGCATCGACTGCCTTGCACCTGCACTGGGTTCTGTTCACGGTCCTTACAAAGGCGAACCGAACCTCGGTTTCAAAGAAATGGAAGATATCGGAAAATCAACCGGCCTTCCGTTAGTACTTCACGGCGGTACAGGAATTCCGACTGCCGACATTAAAAAATCAATCTCACTTGGTACGGCTAAAATCAACGTAAACACTGAAAACCAAATTTCTTCTGCAAAAGCTGTCCGCGAAACATTGGCAGCTAAGCCGAACGAATACGATCCTCGTAAATATCTTGGACCTGCTCGTGAAGCAATCAAAGAAACGGTTATCGGCAAAATGCGTGAGTTCGGTTCTTCAAACCAAGCTTAATTCAATGTAACATCCATAAACCGCCTGACAGCATTGACAGGCGGTTTTATGTCTTACCTTTAGAAAGCGCAATCATGTTTTACAGTTCTGAAAATTTATTACTGGGGAGGCTTTCCTTATGTTATTTTTCATTGATACAGCAAACATTGACGAGATTAAAGAAGCTTATGAACTTGGCGTTCTTGCCGGAGTTACGACAAACCCTAGTTTAGTGGCGAAAGAAGCTGACGTGTCTTTCCATGACAGACTTCGTGAGATTACGGAAGTCGTGAGCGGATCAGTAAGCGCGGAAGTCATTTCCCTGAATGCTGAAGAAATGATTGAAGAAGGTAAAGAACTTGCGAAAATCGCGCCGAATATTACGGTGAAAATCCCGATGACGTCTGAAGGGTTAAAAGCCGTAAAAGCGCTGAGCGACCTGAACATTAAAACAAACGTGACGCTCATTTTCAGCGCCAACCAGGCGCTTTTGGCGGCAAGAGCCGGAGCGACTTATGTATCTCCGTTCTTAGGCCGTCTGGATGACATCGGCCATAACGGTCTTGAACTGATTTCAGAAATAAGACAGATTTTTGACATTCATGACATTGATACACAAATCATCGCAGCTTCCATCCGTCATGCACAGCACGTGACTGAAGCCGCTTTACGCGGTGCGCATATCGGTACGATGCCGCTGAAAGTCATTCACCAGCTGACGAAACATCCGTTAACGGATAAAGGCATCGAGCAATTCTTGGCTGACTGGAATAAATAAGGGGGAAAAGGGCGGCAAACCGGTTGCATCCGTTTGCCGCACCCTTATGTTTTCATGTTTGGCAGCGGGCCTTCAGTATCAAAGTGAAGAGTGTGTTTCCCCGGAATATGAACCCGGCGGGCCTCTGTGCATCCTGTGTTAAAAATGCCCCGCAAAGCTTCGCTATTTTCTTCCTGTTATTTTATAATGTCCTTGTATTCTTTCTCTTCGAATTGGCTACATTTTGGACAAGAGCTTTATTTGCAGAGACAGAATAAAATGCCATTTTATTTACGCTCCGCAGCTATCTTCTTATGGAAGGAGACTATCATGGAAAAGTTGAATATTGCCGGCGGCGATCCGTTAAACGGAACCGTACATATCAGCGGTGCGAAAAACAGCGCCGTCGCATTGATACCCGCAACCATTCTGGCAAATTCCGAAGTAACGATCGAAGGGCTTCCGGAGATCTCAGATATTGAAACGCTGCGTGACCTGCTGAAAGAAATCGGCGGAAACGTCCATTTTGAAAAAGGAGAAATGGTCGTTGACCCTTCCCCGATGATCAGCATGCCGCTTCCCAACGGCAAAGTGAAAAAACTCCGCGCTTCCTATTACTTAATGGGCGCGATGCTCGGCCGCTTCAAACAGGCGGTCATCGGACTGCCGGGCGGATGCCATCTCGGGCCGCGGCCGATTGACCAGCATATCAAAGGGTTTGAGGCGCTTGGGGCGGAAGTCACCAATGAACAAGGCGCGATTTATCTGCGCGCCGAAAGGCTGAGAGGCGCACGGATTTATTTAGATGTCGTCAGCGTCGGAGCGACGATCAATATCATGCTTGCCGCTGTACTGGCTGAAGGTAAAACCGTGATAGAAAACGCCGCCAAGGAACCTGAGATTATTGATGTTGCCACATTGCTCACCAGCATGGGCGCGAAGATCAAAGGCGCGGGAACCAATGTAATCAGAATCGACGGCGTAAAAGAGCTGCACGGATGCAGGCATACGATCATTCCGGACAGAATTGAGGCGGGCACCTTTATGATCGCCGGCGCCGCGATGGGGAAAGAAGTCATTATTGATAATGTCATACCGACTCACCTGGAGTCTTTAACGGCGAAGCTCAGGGAAATGGGTTTTTACATTGAGACGAGTGACGATCAGCTTCTTATGCTCGGCGGGCAGAAGCAGATAAAACCGGTCGACGTAAAAACGCTTGTTTACCCGGGATTCCCGACTGATCTTCAGCAGCCGATGACATCTCTGTTAACGAGAGCCAGCGGCACGAGCGTCGTAACCGACACCATCTACTCGGCCCGGTTTAAACATATAGATGAGCTGAGACGGATGGGGGCCAATATGAAAGTGGAAGGCAGGTCGGCCATTATCACCGGTCCGGCCGAGCTTCAGGGCGCAAAAGTAAAGGCGAGCGATCTGCGTGCAGGCGCTTGTCTGGTCGTCGCCGGGCTCATGGCTGACGGCGTAACCGAAATTACCGGTCTCGAGCATTTAGACCGCGGCTACAGCAATCTTGAGAAAAAACTCGAAGGTCTGGGCGCCACAATCTGGCGGCAAAGGCTGACGGACGAAGAGATAGAACAGCTCCAAAATTCATAGAAATGCGGACTTTTGAGAGGAGATCGTGTTGAAATGGAAAGAAGCTTATCGATGGAATTGGTTCGAGTCACTGAAGCGGCGGCTTTAGCATCTGCCAGATGGATGGGCCGCGGGAAAAAAGATGAAGCTGATGATGCGGCGACAAGCGCAATGCGTGACGTGTTTGACACGGTGCCGATGAAAGGCACGGTCGTGATCGGGGAAGGCGAGATGGATGAAGCGCCGATGCTTTACATCGGCGAAAAGCTCGGAAACGGATACGGCCCGCGCGTCGATGTCGCCGTCGATCCTCTTGAAGGCACAAACATCGTAGCGAGCGGCGGCTGGAATGCGCTGACGGTGATCGCGGTCGCCGACCATGGAACATTGCTGAACGCCCCGGATATGTATATGGAAAAAATCGCGGTCGGTCCCGAAGCGGTAGGCTGCATCGATATCGAAGCGCCTGTCATTGATAACTTAAAAGCCGTTGCGAAAGCGAAAAATAAAGACATTGAAGATGTCGTGGCAACCATTTTAAATCGTGACAGACACGAAAAAATCATCTCTGAATTGCGTGAGGCGGGCGCCAGAATCAAACTGATCAACGACGGCGATGTCGCGGGCGCCATCAATACGGCCTTTGACCATACGGGAGTAGACATTCTCTTCGGTTCAGGCGGGGCTCCTGAAGGCGTGCTGTCTGCCGTTGCGTTAAAAGCGCTAGGCGGCGAAATCATCGGCAGGCTTCTGCCGCAAAGTGCGGAAGAGCAGGCGCGCTGTGAGCGAATGGGCCTTGATGTATCCAAAGTGCTCCGGATGGAGGACCTTGTGAGAGGGGATGACGCCATTTTTGCCGCAACGGGCGTCACGGACGGAGAGCTGCTGAAAGGCGTTCAGTTCAAAGGCTCCGTCGGCACGACTGAAAGCCTGGTCATCCGAGCGAAATCAGGAACGGTCCGATTCGTTGACGGAAGACACAGCCTGAAGAAAAAACCAAATCTTGTGATCCGGCCATAAATAGAGAAAAGCGGGACGGAAAGTCCCGCTTTTCTTTTGCAAAAAAGAGTCAACCCTATCATTTATATGTCAAAGCATTATTTAAGTTGAATAATTTTTTGAAATGAGGTAAAAATAAAGAGTGCTGCGATTTTTCTGTGTCATTCCTTCTTTTGAGTACTGGGAAATTTTCAAATTCTACCGCATACAGACGATATAAATATTGATCTTCTCAAGTTTTTGTCCTCGCTTCCTTCAAAACTCATTAAGACATTCCTTTTTTAAAAAAGCGCCGATCATGGGTGGAAGTGTTACCGATAGAAGTTCCTGAACGTTTTATAAAAGAATGTGCTTTGGCGGAATCATGCGAAGCAGCCGATTTGAATGAAAACAGCAATACATTGACTATGAAAAGCGTGGTGTTTTTATGAAAGACGTATCTATTTCCTCTTTGGAAAATATGAAATTAAAAGAACTATATGAACTGGCCAGACATTATAAAATCTCCTACTACAGCAAACTGACTAAAAAAGAATTAATCTTTGCCATCCTGAAAGCCAACGCCGAGCAGGAGGATCTTCTGTTTATGGAAGGCGTGCTCGAAATCATCCAATCGGAAGGATTCGGCTTCCTCAGACCGATTAATTACTCGCCAAGCTCAGAAGACATCTATATTTCTGCTTCCCAGATCCGCCGCTTTGATTTAAGAAACGGTGACAAAGTATCCGGCAAGGTGCGTCCGCCGAAAGAAAACGAACGCTATTACGGACTTTTGCACGTTGAAGCGGTAAATGGAGACGATCCGGAATCTGCGAAAGAGCGCGTTCATTTTCCCGCGCTGACTCCGCTTTATCCGGACCGCCAAATGGTGCTTGAGACGAAACCGAATTATCTTTCAACAAGAATTCTCGATATGATGGCTCCCGTCGGTTTCGGCCAGCGCGGTCTGATCGTGGCGCCGCCGAAAGCCGGTAAAACCATGCTGTTAAAAGAAATCGCTAACAGCATTACGACAAATCAGCCTGACGCTGAATTGATCGTTCTCTTAATTGATGAAAGACCGGAAGAAGTAACGGATATTGAACGTTCCGTAGCGGGCGATGTCGTCAGCTCGACGTTCGATGAAGTGCCGGAAAATCACATTAAGGTAGCGGAGCTTGTGCTTGAACGGGCGATGCGTCTCGTTGAACACAAAAAAGACGTTATCATTCTGATGGACAGCATTACCCGCCTGGCACGGGCCTACAACCTCGTTATCCCGCCAAGCGGACGTACGCTTTCCGGCGGGATTGACCCGGCTGCGTTCCATCGTCCGAAGCGCTTTTTCGGTGCCGCGAGAAACATTGAAGAGGGCGGCAGCCTGACCATTTTGGCGACGGCGCTCGTAGACACGGGCTCCCGGATGGATGACGTCATCTATGAAGAGTTTAAAGGAACGGGCAACATGGAGCTTCACCTTGACCGTTCTCTTGCGGAAAGACGGATTTTCCCGGCGATCGATATCCGCCGCTCCGGCACGCGGAAGGAAGAGCTGCTCGTGCCGAAAGAGCATCTTGACCGTCTATGGGCAATCCGCAAATCGATGTCTGATTCTCCGGACTTCGCAGAGAAGTTTATGAGAAAAATGAAAAAAACAAAAACGAATCAGGAATTCTTCGATCTGATCAACCAAGAATGGAAGCAGGCAAACCTTTCATCATCAGCCCGCCGCTGATAAAAAATGTATTTGCAAATGCAGTAAATGACTGATATAATTCTCTCATATGCGTTCCGGATTCGCTCCGGAATAATAACTCTGTTTCCACACGGGATTCAGGGCGGAAGGAGATGGATACAATGAAAGCAGGAATTCATCCTAATTTCAAAAAAGCAACAGTTAAATGCGCTTGCGGAAATGAATTTGAAACAGGCTCAGTAAAAGAAGAGGTACGCGTTGAGATTTGCTCTGAATGCCACCCATTCTACACTGGACGTCAAAAATTCGCTTCTGCTGATGGTCGTGTTGATCGCTTTAACAAAAAATACGGTCTTAAGTAATAATAGATTTTACAGGCAGGCAAGAATTGCTTCTTGCCTGTTTTTTATGTCCATAAACAGGAAAAAAAGGGGAGCGGATAGCCTATGTACATAATGAAGCAAAGCGGATGGCTTGAGCTGATATGCGGCAGCATGTTCTCTGGGAAATCAGAAGAGCTGATCCGCAGAGTGAAAAGAGCGACATATGCGAAGCAGGAGGTCAAGGTGTTCAAACCTGCCATTGATAATCGCTACAGTGAGGAGGCCGTCGTTTCTCACAACGGCACATCCATGACAAGCCACGTCATCTCGTCTTCGGCTGAAATATGGGATCATATCAGTGAAAGCACGGACGTCATCGCGGTAGATGAAGTGCAGTTTTTCGGCGAATCGATCATCGGTGACTTATCCTCGCTTGCGGATAAAGGCTATCGTGTCATCGCGGCCGGACTTGATATGGATTTCCGGGGAGAGCCGTTCGGCGTGGTGCCGAATCTGATGGCGGTTGCCGAATCAGTGACGAAGCTGCAGGCGGTCTGCTCCGTTTGCGGGTCGCCGGCAAGCCGTACGCAGCGTTTGATTGACGGGAAGCCCGCTTCCTATGATGATCCGGTCATTTTAGTCGGCGCGTCGGAGTCATACGAAGCGAGATGCAGACACCATCACGAAGTGCCGAAAAAACAGACTGATAAATAACCCTTTTCATGAAAACATCGGTAAAAAATCCGGTGTTTTTTTGACGGTTTTTCAAAAATTGTAGTTAATTAACTTAAAAAAGAGTATGAAAAAATTAAGTAATTTTCATCTCTTGAATTTTCATTTTTACAGGCATAAAATGACTAAGTAATGTAAATAGTTATGAGACATTGTTCGAATAATTGTCAAAAAAAGATATAGCAGATCGCGATCACACTAGCCAAAATGGGTAATTACTTAACTTTGTTAACTATTTGAAGAAAGAAGGAGATTTTCTTGAATAATATTAAAGTAACGAAGGAAGGCAACTTAGAAACTACTTTAAGAGGAAAAGAAGTTCTATCTATCCCTACTTTAAATAAAGGTGTTGCGTTTTCAGCAGAAGAAAGAAAAAGCCTTGGATTAGACGGGCTGCTTCCTCCGACCATTCTGTCTCTTGATGAGCAGGCAAAACGCGCATACGAGCAGTTTCAAGCTCAGCCGGACCGCCTTCGCCAAAACGTGTATTTGAATGATTTGCAAAACCGTAACGAAGTTCTTTTCTTTAAATTGCTTCAAAACCATCTTCGTGAAATGCTGCCGGTTGTTTACACACCGACTGTCGGTGAAGCGATTCAAGAATACAGCCATGAGTACAGAAGACCTCAAGGGATTTACCTTTCTATCGACAATGTAGAAGGAATCGAAGAGGCATTTGAAAACCTTCATGCCACTGCCGGAGATATTGATCTGATCGTTGCGACAGACTCAGAAAGCATCCTCGGAATCGGTGACTGGGGTGTAGGCGGTATCAACATCGCCATCGGTAAATTAGCCGTATACACAGCGGCTGCCGGTATTGACCCAAGCCGTGTTATTCCTGTCGTTCTTGACGTCGGTACGAACAATGAAAAACTTCTGAACGATCCTTTATACATCGGTAACCGTCATGAACGTATCCAAGGCGAACGTTATGAAGCTTTCATTGACGCTTATGTAAAAGCTGCGCTTAAATATTTCCCTAAAGCTCTTCTTCACTGGGAAGACCTTGGAAACAAAAACGCGCGCAATATCATGAAGAAATACAACCATGAAATTCTTACATTCAACGACGACATTCAAGGAACAGGCGCGATTACGCTTGCAGGTGTGCTTGCGGCTATGAAGAAAACAGGCGCGTCTATTAAAGACCAGCGTGTGGTTGTCTTCGGTGCGGGATCTGCCGGAATCGGAATCGCTGACCAAATCCGCGACACTATGGTGCTTGCCGGTCTTTCTGAAGAAGAAGCCAACAAAGCGTTCTACACAATGGACTACAGAGGCTTGTTAATTGAAGGTATGGAAAACATTCTTGATTTCCAAGAGCCGTACCTGCGCACAGCTGAAGAAATTAAAGATTGGAAACGCGATGAAAACGGACAAATTCCTTTCATTGAAGTGATCCGTCAAGCGAAACCGACAATCTTAATCGGTACATCAGGCCAAAGCGGCGCGTTCAGTGAAGAAATCGTCAAAGAAATGGCAAAACACGTTGAGCGTCCGGTCATCATGCCGATGTCTAACCCGACACCGCTTGCTGAAGCCGTTCCTAGCGATCTTTTCAAATGGACTGACGGCAAAGTGCTTGTGGCGACAGGAAGCCCGTTTGAGAATGTAGAGTACAATGGCGTTTCTCATGAAATCGGACAATCTAACAACGCATTTGCGTTCCCTGGACTTGGTCTCGGTTCAATCGTTGTAGAAGCGAAAGTGATTACTCCTGCAATGTTTGCGGCAACTGCTGACGCAATCGCAGAAAGCGTTGATTTTGAAACACCGGGTGCAGGCCTTCTGCCGAGCATGAGCGACTTACAAGAAGTTTCAATTAAAGTTGCGATCGCCGTAGCGGAAACTGCCATTAAAGAAGGCGTGGCAAACCGCATTCCTGAGAATGTAGAACAAGCCGTTCTTGATGCAATGTGGAAACCGCAATATAAACAAGTTATCGCTAAATAATTTTACGATTAATTTTACAGTCCGAGGGAAAGCTTTTATGTAAAGGCTAAAGTATACGGACATTAAGGATTTGGAGGAGAACATTTTGAGCTTCTTAGATATTTTAATCCTCCTGGCGCCGATCTTTTTCGTGATCGTGCTGGGATGGTTCGCAGGTCGCTTCGGAAGTTATGACGCGAAGTCAGCAAAAGGGGTAAGCACCTTAGTTACGAAGTACGCGCTTCCGGCGCATTTTATCGCAAGTATTTTAACCACTTCAAGAAGTGCGTTTTTATCACAGGTTCCTTTAATGATCGCTTTGATCATTGGGATTGTCGGATTCTTTATCGTCATTTTGTTGGTTTGCAAATTTATCTTCAAGTATGATTTAACGAATTCATCTGTATTTTCTTTAAACTCTGCACAGCCGACATTTGCATTTATGGGTATTCCGGTACTCGGAAGCTTATTCGGAGCAAACGAAGTAGCGATTCCTATCGCCGTTACGGGTATCGTGGTTAACGCCATCCTTGACCCGCTTGCGATCATTATCGCTACTGTCGGAGAGTCATCTAAGAAACAAGACAGCGAAAACGAGAACTTCTGGAAAATGACTGGTAAGTCTATTCTTCACGGTCTTTCCGAACCGCTTGCGGCTGCACCGCTTATCAGTATCATCCTGGTACTCTGCGGTGTAACACTCCCTGGCTTGGGTGAAAAAATGCTTGATCAGCTCGGAAGCACAACATCAGGTGTTGCACTCTTCGCCGTCGGTGTAACTGTCGGTATCCGCAACATTAAGCTCAGTCTGCCGGCTTTCGGTATCGCTTTGTTAAAAGTTGCCGTTCAGCCTGCGCTGATGTACTTGATCGCTCTTGCAGTCGGACTTCCGGCTGACCAGATCACTAAAGCGGTATTGCTCGTTGCATTCCCTGGATCTGCGGTAGCGGCGATGATTGCCACACGTTTCGAAAAACAAGAGGAAGAAACTGCGTCCGCGTTCGTGATCAGTGCGATTTTATCTCTTATCTCACTGCCGATCATCATTGCGCTGACTGCATAATGAAAAGCTCCCTGTTTCAGGGAGCTTTTTTGATTAGAATTGAAATTTAAAAGGCGAAAATCTCGTTTTTTTTCTGGGTTTCTTATGTTCTGAAGAAGCGGCTGTTTCTGAGAGGGGAGCTGTCTGGGCAAGTTCCTGGATGCGGGAGGCCAATGTCTGCAATTCGGTATTGAGGTCGTCAATTTCCCGTCTGTGCTGAAGAAGCTGATAAGACACCCCTTCATCCGCCTTTTGTTTCAGCTGGCGTTCTAGCTCCTCTATCCTTGAAAGCAGATGGTTCTCACCTTGTTTCTCTTTCGTGAGAATGTCCAGTTTGCGCTCCAGCTCTGCCAACCTTTGTTCAGCGCCGCCATTGATTTTCGGACGCTGCAAAATGAAGCCCGTCCGTTTTTTCGGCTGCCGGGGCACTTGAACGTCCAGAAGGGCAGTGCCTTCAGAAATTTGCCGTTTGACCGATTTCAGCACATCAAGATCCTCAGGTGTAAAGGAATAATGTCCGAGCTCATTCCGTTCAGCCGGAAGGTTCAGCTGCTTGACCCACCTTTGCACCGTTTTTGCGGAGACGCCGAGCTCTTTTGCGGCCATGTTTGTATTCATGATCACATACCTCCTTTTTGCTAGGTATTCGACCATGAGGCGGCGTTCCCTTCATGTTAGACAAAACAAGAAGGAATTCGCCAAAGAAAGCGGCATTTCTTCAAAAAACGTTACGCTTCATACAATTCAAGCGGAAGCTTGTCGGGATCGAAGAAAAAGGTAAACCGTTTCCCCGTCAGCGGATCGGTTCTGATCGGTTCTGTGCCGACGCCCTTTTCCTTTAACTCCCTGACGGCTGCTTCAAGATCGTTTACGGTGAAGGCGAGATGCCGGAGACCCGCGGCTTCCGGTCTGGTCGGCCGTTCGGGCGGATCGGGAAAGGAAAACAATTCAATCGCGTACGCGCCGCCCAGCGCCAGATCGAGTTTATAAGATTCCCGTTCCTTTCGGTATGTTTCTTTTATAATGCCGAAACCGAGTATCTCGGTGTAAAAAGCTTTCGACTTTTCATAATCAGAGCATATGATTGCTATATGGTGGATGGATTTCAGCATATCCGCCCCTCCTTTTTTGCTTCAGTATAACAGAGGCGAATTGCTTTTGACTGGCGATAAGCCCTATACTATAATGAGAATGTTACGCACAGGAAAACAGAGGTGAAGACCGTGTTAGACCGTTTACAGTCAATTGAACAACGATACGAAAAATTAAATGAGCTTTTAAGTGATCCGGAAGTGGTCAACGATCCGAAAAAGCTTAGAGAATATTCGAAAGAGCAATCTGATATACAAGAAACCGTTGAAGTCTATAGACAATACAGAGACGCATCAGAACAGCTTGCCGATGCGAAAGCGATGCTTGAGGAAAAGCTTGATGCCGATATGAGAGAAATGGTGAAGGAAGAAATCTCCGAACTGCAGGGAGAGACGGAAACCTTATCAGAGCGTTTGAAAGTGCTCCTCATCCCGAAAGACCCGAACGATGACAAAAACGTAATCATGGAGATCCGCGGAGCAGCGGGAGGAGAAGAAGCCGCGCTGTTTGCGGGAAATCTCTACAGAATGTACTCCCGTTACGCCGAGATCCAAGGCTGGAAGACTGAAGTCATGGAAGCAAACGTGACCGGAACGGGCGGTTACAAAGAAATCATCTTTATGATTACGGGAAAAGGCGCATACTCCAAGCTGAAGTATGAAAATGGCGCGCACCGCGTACAGCGTGTTCCGGAAACGGAATCAGGCGGCCGTATTCATACATCCACGGCGACGGTGGCGTGTCTTCCTGAAGCGGAAGAAGTAGAAGTGGACATCCACGAAAAAGATATCCGCGTCGATACATTCGCATCAAGCGGACCGGGCGGACAAAGCGTAAACACGACGATGTCGGCCGTACGCCTGACGCATTTACCGACCGGTGTCGTCGTATCCTGTCAGGATGAAAAATCTCAGATTAAAAACAAAGAAAAAGCGATGAAGGTGCTCCGCGCCAGAATCTATGATAAATTCCAGCAGGAAGCTCAGGCTGAATATGATCAGACCCGTAAATCAGCCGTCGGTTCAGGCGACCGTTCCGAGCGTATCCGCACATACAATTTCCCGCAAAACCGTGTGACGGATCACCGCATCGGCCTGACGATTCAAAAGCTGGATCAAATCTTGGAAGGCAAGCTTGATGAAGTGGTTGAAGCGTTAATCGTAGAAGACCAGTCAAGCAAGCTCCAGCAGGCGGAAAATTAAGATGAAGACCGTTTTTGAAGCCCTAAGCTGGGCTTCTTCTTATTTAACCGAAGCGGGAAGAGAAAAAAACGCGGCCGAGCTGCTGCTGTTAAATGATACCGGAATGGATCGGAGCAAACTTCTCGCAAGTCTGCAGGAGCCCGTCGGCGAGGACGAACTTTACCGTTTCAGACGGCACGTGGAGATGCATAAAGAAGGTATTCCGATTCAATATATTATCGGGAAAGAACAGTTTTACGGCAGGGAATTTTTTGTGAATGACGATGTTCTCATTCCGCGTCCGGAAACGGAAGAAGTTGTGTTTCATCTGCTGGACAGACAGAAGCGGGTATTTTCCGGGGCAGAACGCCTGAACGTCATTGATATCGGTACGGGGAGCGGAGCCATTGCGGTGACGCTTGCGCTTGAATGCGGACATTTTTCAGTATCGGCTTCGGATATTTCAAAAGAAGCGCTGCAGGTGGCGGAAAGAAATGCGCAAAACCTCGGAGCGGACGTGTGCTTTTTGCAGGGAGATCTGTTAACTCCTTTTATTTCATCAGGAAAAAAAGCGGATATGATTGTTTCCAATCCGCCGTATATTTCTGAAGAAGAAATGGCGGATTTGTCGGATATCGTCCGTTTCCATGAGCCGCTTCATGCACTTACGGACGGCGGTGACGGTTTGAAATTCTACAAGCGGTTTATGGAGGAGCTGCCTCTTGTCATGAAAGATAAAGCGCTTGTCGTCTTTGAAATCGGATATAATCAGGGAAAAGCCGTGAAAGACCTGTTCCGTCATTCCTTTCCGAATGCGGAAGTGGAAGTCGTACAGGACATCAACGGAAAAGACAGAACCGTATCCGCGGTCATCACATCATGAAAAAAGCCCGCCGGTGACGCACACGGCGGGCTTTTGTTACAATGGAAAGAAAATGAAAGGGGCATCCGCCTTGAAAAAAGCGTTCGCCTTCGGATGTATACTCGCCGCCGCAGCTTATGCGGCTGGATTTGTCCTGCCGTTTGGCTTTGACATCATTTTCGGTGCCGTTACGGCTGTTCTTATCGTCGCAGCGGTCATCGTTTCCGGGCTGGCCGTAAGCGGAGCGGAGCAGCGGGCCAATTATCATTCTGAAACAGAAGAAGGACGGCACGCCCGTTTAAAGATGGCCGCCGTTTTCTTTTGCGCCGCTCTCCCTTCAGCCGGCTGTCTGCTGATTACGCTTCTGTAGCCGAATTTTGTCTTTGCAGCAATACGGAATCCCACACCCAATAGACGACGGCTGTTAAAACCGCAAAGATATAAAAGGCTGAATTAGAAAACAGAGATTGGCCTGACGGCTGCAAAAGACCGAAGATGATCCCGTTTGCAATGAACGACACCCCTAAATAATAAAGAAAATACAGCGGATGAAATCTCTTCGGCTTTTTATTCAGAAAGTATTGAAGCGGCAGCGCAAAAATCAAATAAGGAAACAAAAAATAAAACGCCATCGAAATGAAAGCCGCGATAATGAATTGATGAACATACAAAATAGAATAAATGACAGACATACATGCCGCCGACAGCAGCACGGTGTAATTATATTTCATCTGAAAACCTCCTATCAAAATAATATCGTACCATATTTTGAATCTGTCAATGCAGATTATCAGCTTGCTAGATTTTTTTCTTCCCGCCGGTTTAAACCTTTTCCGTCATGTCCATAATGGGACTAGATAAAAAAAGCACGGAGAGGAACGGTGGGGACCGATGAAACAGACAATGATGATCTGCATATATATTTTTCTTTTATTATCAGGAGCGCTTGCGGGTTTGACAAAAGAAGAAACGGCGCGGGCATCAGCCGATGAGCCCGTCGTCATACCGGATGAAGCGATCCGGCTCAGGATTTTGGCCAACAGTGATAACGATGAGGATCAAAAGCTCAAGCGCCAGATCAGAGATGCTGTAAACAAGCAAATCACGGACTGGGTGAAAGATATCACTTCCATTGAAGAAGCGCGGCGGCTCATTCGTTCGAAGCTTCCTGAAATTAAAGAAATCGCCAAACGAACGATGAAAGAAAAGGGTGCGCATCAATCCGTTTCAGTTCAATTCAATAAAATCTCGTTTCCGACAAAGCTGTACGGCAATATGGTCTATCCGGCCGGAAAATATGAAGCGATTTTAATTACACTCGGCAATGGCGAGGGCGCCAACTGGTGGTGCGTCTTGTTTCCGCCGCTGTGCTTCCTTGATTTCTCAAACGGCGAAGCGGTGAAAGATCAGGAAGACGGCGGACAGAAGCAGGAAGAAACGCAGAAACAGACAGAAAAAGTGCTGGATGACGTAAAAGCAAAGGCTGATAAAGCGAAGAAAGAAAATAAAGATGACGATGATACCGAAGTGAAGTTTTTCCTCGTCGATTGGATTTCAGATCTATTTTCCTGAAGCAAAAGGCATAAATCCGGATTCGATTCATAGATTGGAAGAAAGAGTTGATCGAAACGGAGGGAAATATATGTTTTATCAGCTGAGAGTGGCAAGAGATCAAGATACCGAGGCGCTGGAGGCCTTTTTGAAAAAGTCTGATACGGCACATGCGGAAATCGATCAGCAGATCAGCCGGTTTATCGTGCTGGAAGACAGCGAAAAAAAGATTGCCGCCTGTCTCGGGATCGAAAAATTCAGCGGCGGAAAAGGGCTTCTCCGTTCACTCGTCATGTCGGACAGGCTGAATCAAAGCCATATCGTTACACTGTTTCAAAGTATGGATGTGCTGTGCAAAAAACATGAGATTCAAGATGTCTACTTAGTCGCCAATCAGCCCTCATCCGCTGAGTTTCTGAATGTGATGGGATTTGAAGCGTGCGCCGATGCGCCTGATGAACTGTATACGTCCGAACATTTCCGCAACTCGTTATGCACAGAAGGTTCGTTTTTAATGGTGAAAACCTCTGCCTGATCTAACTTATACACAAGGTTATCCACTTATTAAAAAGTGTTGTCCACAGTTTGTGGATAACACTTGTTTTATTAAAGGACATCTTTTATACTTTCAAAAGGAATACACGAGAGAAAATAAAGTTTTACCGCTTTAAAATAAGGAGTTTGGTTATACATGAAAACAAGAAGATGGTTTGTGGATTGTTCCGCAGAATTATCCACAACCGATCCCCAAATTACACAAGCCGCGGAATTGCTCCGGCAGAATGAGGTTGTGGCTTTTCCGACAGAAACCGTTTACGGACTGGGCGCTAACGCTGAAAATACGGAAGCCGTAACGAAAATATATGAGGCGAAAGGAAGGCCGAGCGATAACCCGCTGATTGTGCATATATCCCATATCAGCCAGCTTGATCGTTTTATCAGCCATATTCCTGAGACGGCGAAAAAGCTTATGGAGCTATTCTGGCCGGGGGCGCTGACCCTTGTCCTGCCGTGTAAGCCCGGTGTGCTGTCACCCCGTGTCACCGCGGGACTTGAGACGGTAGCGGTCAGAATGCCTGATCATCCGGCAGCATTAGCCCTCATCAGCTCGGCCGGGCTGCCGATCGCCGCGCCGAGCGCCAATTTATCAGGAAAACCGAGCCCAACAAAGGCCGAGCATGTAGCTCATGATTTAAACGGCCGTATTGCGGGTATTGTGGACGGCGGCGCGACGGGAATCGGAGTGGAATCAACCGTTCTGTCCTGTACGGGGAAACAGCCCGTGCTGCTTCGTCCGGGAGGCGTGACAAAAGAGCAGATTGAATCCGCCGCCGGTCCGGTTCTTGTGGATAAAGGGCTGACCGAAGAAGATGAGGTTCCTATTTCTCCCGGTATGAAATATACACATTACGCGCCTTCTGCGCCGATGGCTATTGCTGGCGGCGGCGCCCGGAGAATTCAAGAACTGGCAGACGCATATAAAAGCCGGGGAAAACGAATCGGCATTTTGACAACAGAAGAGAACGCCGATAGTTACCAGGCTGATTATATCAAGGTCTGCGGCAGACGCGCCGACCTTGAAACAGTGGCGTCCGCCTTATACGATGCGCTCCGCAGCTTTGATGAAGCGGAAGTGGATATGATTATTTCTGAGTCCTTTCCGGATACCGGAGTGGGGCTCGCCGTTATGAACAGGCTGATGAAAGCCGCAGGCGGCACCGTTATCCATTAACTTGTTCTACCCCTTATCGGACATGCATAAGCTAAACAAGCGGGCACGTCCAAGGGGGTTTTTATTCATGTCGAATCTATTCATCGGGGAACTTGTCTCCTTAAGCATCATGGCATTTGCTTTGGGGACGGATGCCTTTTCCGTCGGGCTCGGAATGGGAATGATTCAGCTGAAGAAAAAACAGATTTTTCATATAGGGGTTGTCATCGGGCTGTTTCATGTCATGATGCCGCTTGTGGGAATGGCGGCCGGGCATCTGCTGTCCGGTTTTCTGGGGATGCTCGCCGTTTACATCGGCGGATCTCTTCTTTTTATTTTAGGGGTGCAGATGATGATCGCCGCGTTTAAACAATCGGACGGGCCGCTCATATCTCCGGCAGGCTCGGGACTGTTGCTGTTTGCGGTCGGTGTCAGTCTGGACAGCTTTTCTGTCGGGCTCAGTCTCGGGATGAACGGCTCCAATCCGTTTCTGGCCGTTACGCTGTTCGGGGTCTTCAGCACCGTTTTAACATGGGCGGGCCTTTTGGCGGGAAGAAAGGTGCAGTCGTGGCTCGGCTCCTACAGCGAAGCGCTTGGCGGAGCCATTTTGATCGGATTCGGGCTGAAACTGCTTTTACCGATATAAGATACGTAAAAAAAGAAACGAAGATGCCGTTTCTTTTTTCTTCATTTATAATAGGCAGTAAGAGGTGACGGACATGAAAATAATCTTTGTTTGTACAGGCAATACGTGCCGCAGTCCCATGGCTGAGGCTCTTTTTAAATCCATAGCAGAAACGAAAGGGCTGGATGTCAGCGTAAGCTCGGCCGGCGTATTCGCGTCTCCGCACGGAAAAGCGTCGGCTCATGCCGTAGAAGCGCTGTTTGAAAAACGGATCGCCCTCAATCACAGTTCATCTCCCTTATCGGAAGAACATATCGAGACGGCCGATCTGGTGCTGGCGATGACCGAACAGCACAAACAGCTGATTGAAGGCCGATATCAAAACAGTCAGGGCAAAGTTTTTACCATTAAAGAATACGTGACGGGGGAAAGCGGCGATATCTCTGACCCGTTCGGCGGTCCGCTTGATGTTTATAAACAGACGCGGGACGAACTGGAGGAGCTGCTGACCCTTTTGGCTGATCAATTGCTTGACGGGAAAAGCAAGTAATCTGTCAGAAAATCTGCAAACAGGTCATTTGCAAAACGAATGTGAAAGAGTAGAATGAAATCAACGGATTTCGTAATAAAAAGGACAAGCAAACTGGGCTGTCTTCGCCCAGCCACACCTAGGAGGTAAATGAATGAAAGTAGCTATTGCGTCAGATCACGGCGGCGTCCATATCCGCGAAGAAATAAAAAGTCTTTTGGATGAATTGCAGATTGAATACATTGATATGGGCTGTGAATGCGGCGCCGGCTCTGTCGATTATTCAGACTACGCTTTTCCGGTAGCGGAAAAAGTGGTGAACGGCGAAGCTGACAGGGGAATTTTAATTTGCGGCACAGGCATCGGCATGAGCATCTCCGCAAATAAGGTAAAGGGCATACGCTGTGCGCTTGCCCATGACACCTTCAGCGCAAAAGCGACGCGTGAACACAATGACACGAATGTTCTTGCGATGGGCGAACGCGTCATCGGCCCGGGACTGGCGCGCGAAATCGCAAAAGTCTGGCTGACGACTGAATTTACGGGCGGCCGCCACGAACGGCGGATCGGCAAAATCGCAGATTACGAAGAAAAAAATCTGTAAGAGGTGCTGGACAATGGAAGAGATGAAGCAAAAATGGACGGACATGCTGACTGAGTTTCAAGAGCAGGCAGGACTGACGGACGGCAGTCTGCTGGTGATCGGGTGCAGTACAAGTGAAGCCGCCGGAAGCCGGATCGGCACCGCCGGAAGCGGGGATTGGGCTGAATTGATATACGGCGGACTTAACCGGTTTAAGGAAAAAACGGGTGTGCATCTTGCTTTTCAATGCTGCGAGCATTTAAACAGGGCGCTTGTCATTGAAGCGGAAACGGCCGAGCGGTTCAGGCTCCCCATTGTTTCAGCCGTCCCCGTCCCGAAAGCGGGCGGAGCGATGGCCTCTTATGCATACCGGCAGATGCGTTCTCCCGTGCTCGCTGAATCGATTCAGGCTGACGCCGGGATTGACATCGGTGATACGTTCATCGGCATGCATCTGAAACCCGTTGCCGTCCCTGTCCGGATATCGAGCCGTGAGCTTGGAGAAGCACATGTGACGATGGCTCGGACAAGACCGAAACTGATAGGCGGAATTCGCGCCGTTTATGAATGCGAATGATGAAAATACTTTTCCTCTATAATGTTCGTGTTTTCTAATTAAATTTTGTGATTTTTTTAAATAAGCTGTTACATTCACCTGAAAAACCATGTACAATAAGGGTGGTAAAAATAAAGAACAGGAAACGGATAGGAGAGGATCTCGCTGATGAAACATTTACCTGTACAAGATAAACAAGTGTTTAACGCCATCAAAGATGAGCGTAAGCGTCAACAGACTAAGATCGAATTAATTGCTTCTGAAAACTTCGTGACGGAAGCGGTAATGGAAGCGCAAGGCTCTGTTTTAACAAACAAATATGCTGAAGGCTACCCCGGCAAACGCTACTACGGCGGCTGTGAGCATGTTGATGTCGTTGAGGACATCGCCCGCGACCGCGCGAAAGAGATTTTCGGAGCTGAGCATGTAAACGTTCAGCCGCACTCAGGCGCTCAGGCGAACATGGCTGTTTACTTCACGATTTTAGAGCACGGCGACACGGTGCTCGGGATGAACCTCTCCCACGGCGGCCACTTAACACACGGAAGCCCGGTTAATTTCAGCGGCGTTCAATACAACTTTGTAGAATACGGTGTCGATAAAGACACGCAATATATAGATTATGAAGATGTGCGTGAAAAAGCGCTGGCGCATAAGCCGAAACTCATCGTAGCCGGAGCGAGCGCATACCCCCGCACGATCGACTTTAAAAAATTCCGCGAAATCGCTGATGAAGTCGGCGCTTACTTCATGGTAGACATGGCGCATATCGCGGGTCTTGTCGCAGCCGGTCTTCATCCGAATCCGGTTCCTTACGCTGACTTTGTAACGACAACGACTCACAAAACACTTCGCGGCCCCCGCGGAGGAATGATCCTTTGCCGTGAAGAGTTCGGCAAGAAGATTGATAAATCCATTTTCCCGGGAATCCAAGGCGGACCGCTTATGCATGTCATCGCGGCCAAAGCCGTATCTTTCGGAGAAGTGCTTGAAGATGATTTCAAAACATATGCGCAAAACGTCATCTCGAACGCGAAGCGCCTGGCTGAGTCTCTGAACAAAGAGGGCATTCAGCTCGTATCAGGCGGAACGGATAACCACCTTGTGCTTGTCGACCTCCGTTCTCTCGGACTGACCGGAAAAGTCGCTGAACACGTTCTTGATGAAATCGGCATTACATCTAATAAAAACGCGATCCCTTACGATCCGGAAAAACCGTTTGTCACAAGCGGAATCCGTCTCGGTACGGCAGCTGTGACAAGCCGCGGCTTTGACGGTGACGCGCTTGAAGAAGTCGGCGCTATCATCGGCCTCGCGCTGAAAAATCATGAAGACGAAGCAAAACTTGAAGAAGCGAGACAGCGCGTATCTGCCTTGACTGAAAAGTTTCCTTTATATAAAGAACTGGACTATTAATAAGGAAGAAACCCGCCGGAACCTTAATCCGGCGGGTTTTTTTATGATTTTCTTGAAACTGTTTGTCTTTTTCTGTAGAATCAATAGAAGTGTGAAAAAGTCACTCGGACAACAAAAAAGGAGCTGAACACAGTATGGGAAAGGTTTACGTATTTGATCATCCTTTAATCCAGCATAAGCTGACATATATTCGGAATGAAAATACAGGCACAAAGGATTTCAGAGACCTTGTGGACGAAGTCGCATCACTGATGGCGTTTGAAATTACACGTGATCTTCCTCTTAAAGAAGTGGAAGTGAAAACACCTGTTCAAACAGCGACATCCAAAGTGATTTCAGGGAAGAAACTCGGTATCGTGCCGATCCTGAGAGCGGGTCTCGGAATGGTTGACGGCATGCTGAAATTAATCCCGGCCGCTAAAGTGGGACATGTCGGATTATACCGTGATCCGGAAACCTTAAAACCGGTGGAATACTATGTCAAGCTTCCTTCTGATGTAGAAGAACGCGAATTTATTGTCGTGGATCCGATGCTTGCTACGGGAGGCTCTGCGGTGGAAGCGATCAACAGCCTGAAAAAGCGCGGCGCGAGAAACATTCGTTTTATGTGTCTTGTAGCGGCTCCGGAAGGCGTGGAAGAGCTGCAGAAACATCATTCTGACGTTGATATTTATATCGCCGCCCTTGATGAAAAACTGAATGAAAAAGGCTATATCGTTCCGGGCCTCGGTGACGCGGGTGACAGACTGTACGGAACCAAATAAATCGGAAAACCTCATTCAGGGGGTTTTCTTTTTTTATCCAGATTTTTGCTGAATGGGCAGAGTTCATACATTTATAGGTGAATTTGTGAACATTCTGTGTATGCTTCCGGTATAAAAAGTTTTTTAACTTTAAACAGATTGACACATGTTAGGGGCTATTGTATGCTAAACGAGGGTATTATGAGAAGGTTTTCATTCCTTTCATTTCTAGTATCCATCCTCATTTTAAATCCTCCAAAAAAACCCGTTATATGAGGATTTATCTAAGCGAATGAAACAGCATCCCGTGGCATCAGGAGGATGAGTGGTTTTTTCGAACAGGCCGTTTTGCGGACAAAAAAGGCCTTCTGCAAGGGTTAACCGCATGTTTTGCCGTATCCAGGAATTATATTACATTTTCATCAGGAGACAGATAGTTGATGGACGATCCCAATCTTACATTCAGCAGACAACGGAGATATGTATTTGTAATCTTAGCAATCTATTTGCTGGGATATGGTCTTACGGCGTATAAAACTGTTTTTTTAGGCCTCTTTTTGGGAACTGTTTTCAGTTTGTTTAATTTGTGGCTCTTGACCAGAAGAATGAATGCTTTTGACAAGGCCGTGGCGAAAGGAAAGTCCATACGATCACTCGGGAGCGCAGCGCGTTGGTGCAATGCGATACTTGCGATGGCTGTCGCCTTTAAATATCCCGATAAAGTCAGTGTGGCAAGTGTGATTATTGGATTAATGACAATTTATCCCGTCATTATGATAGATTCCATTATTCAGCTCAAACGTTCATCAATGGAAGAGAGGTGAAAACCCATTGAATCACGATTACAGAACTATTGATTTGTTTGGTCTTACTTTTAATCTGACAAACATTCTGATGATTACTGTGGCAAGTGTGATTGTGCTGCTGATTGCGATTCTTACTACAAGAACGCTGTCCATCCGTCCGGGAAAAGCCCAGAACTTCATGGAATGGATTGTTGATTTTGTCCGCAATATTATAGGCAGTACAATGGATTTAAAAACAGGGGCTAACTTCTTGGCGCTTGGTGTAACCTTGCTGATGTACATATTTGTATCAAATATGCTAGGGCTGCCGTTTTCTGTAACGGTCGGACACGAGCTTTGGTGGAAATCACCGACGGCCGATCCGGCTATTACTCTGACTCTAGCCGTTATGGTTGTGTCGTTAACGCACTATTACGGCGTGAAGATGAAAGGTTTGAAGGAATACTCTAAAGATTACCTCAGACCGGTTCCGCTTATGTTCCCGATGAAGATCATTGAGGAGTTTGCGAATACGCTGACACTCGGACTTCGTCTTTACGGTAACATTTTCGCCGGGGAAATTCTTCTTGGCCTGCTTGCGAATCTGGCGACGAATTTCTACTCAAACAGTTTCTTTCTCGGTTTGGTCGGCACAGTCGGAGCCATTATTCCGATGCTTGCATGGCAGGCATTCAGCTTGTTCATCGGTACCATCCAGGCATTTATCTTTACGATGCTGACGATGGTGTACATGTCACACAAAATCAGTCATGATCATTAAAATCATATATCCATTCGGATAACATTTTAAAGGAGGAACTTTTTCATGAATTTAATAGCAGCTGCAATTGCAATCGGTTTAGGCGCACTTGGTGCAGGTATTGGTAACGGTCTGATCGTTTCACGTACGGTAGAGGGAATCGCCCGTCAGCCGGAAGCAGGAAAAGAACTTAGAACTCTTATGTTCATGGGTATCGCATTGGTTGAGGCCCTTCCGATTATCGCTGTCGTTATCGCGTTCTTAGCGTTCTTTGGCTAAGCAAAAAAGCCTTATATGAACTAAAAATGGCGAAGATCACTCTAAGAGAACCTTCGCCATTGCTTTATGTCTGATAAGCAGGCCGTGCCGAAACGGCTTTTTATCAGCAGAGAAAACCTGCAGAAGGGAGTTGCCGTAGTAGATGTCTCAATTACCTCTTGAATTAGGACTGTCGTTTAACGGCGGAGATATCCTATTCCAATTGTTAGCTATGTTAGTTTTATTAGCGCTTCTCAAGAAATTCGCTCTGGGACCGCTATTAAATATAATGAAACAGCGTGAAGATCATATCGCCGGCGAAATTACGTCCGCTGAAGAAAGAAATAAAGAAGCGCAGAAGCTGATTGAAGAGCAGCGCGTTCTTTTAAAAGAAGCGAAACAGGAATCACAATCACTCATTGAAAATGCGAAAAAACTGGGTGAAAAGCAGAAGGAAGACATTATCCAGGCTGCACGCGCCGAGTCTGAAAGATTGAAAGAAGCGGCGAGAACCGAAATTGTCAAAGAAAAAGAACAAGCGGTTTCCGCACTTCGCGAGCAAGTCGCATCACTTTCTGTCTTAATCGCATCGAAAGTGATTGAAAAAGAGCTTGATGAACAAGCCCAGGAACAACTGATTCAGGACTATCTTAAAGAGGTAGGAGAAAGCCGATGAGTGGATCTGCTGTCTCTAAACGATACGCGTCAGCGCTTTTCGACATTGCCGTTGAGACTTCTCAAATCAATGAAATCGAAGAAGAGCTTACCGTACTAAAAGAAGTGTTCCGGAACGAAGCCGGATTACAGGAAGTGTTAAGCCATCCGAAGGTATCGGCCGCTAAGAAAAAAGAGCTGATTCAGCAATCGTTCGGCGCACTGTCTGAGTCTGTGCTGCATACGATTTTTCTTCTGATTGACCGCCGCCGGTCTTCGATTGTGCCTGATCTCACAGACGAGTTTATCAAACTTGCCAATCAGGCCCGTCAGACAGAGGATGCGGTTGTTTATTCAGTAAAACCGCTGTCAGAAGCGGAAATGTTATCATTGTCTCAAGTGTTTGCAAAAAAAGCCGGAATCGCTTCGCTCAGAATCAGAAATGAAGTGCAGACGGATTTAATAGGCGGCATTAAAGTCCGCATTGGAAACCGGATTTATGACGGAAGCGTAAGCGGAAAGCTTGAGCGCATGGAACGTCAACTTGCCGGAGGAAATCGATAGAAGGGGTGAAACCTAAGTGAGCATCAAAGCTGAAGAGATTAGCACGCTGATAAAGCAGCAAATTCAAAATTACCAATCTGAAATTGAAGTTCATGACGTAGGTACAGTCATCCAAGTCGGAGACGGTATTGCGCGTGTGCACGGCCTTGACAATTGTATGGCCGGTGAACTTGTTGAGTTTTCAAACGGCGTTTTGGGTATGGCTCAAAACCTTGAAGAATCCAACGTAGGTATCGTTATCTTAGGACCTTACAGAGATATCCGTGAAGGTGATGAGGTCAAAAGAACGGGCCGCATCATGGAAGTTCCTGTAGGTGAAGAATTAATCGGACGTATCGTCAACCCGCTCGGACAGCCGGTAGACGGACTGGGTCCGATTCTGACAAGCAAAACACGTCCGATCGAAAGCCAGGCTCCAGGCGTAATGGACCGTAAATCGGTACATGAGCCGCTGCAAACGGGTATCAAAGCGATCGACGCGTTAATTCCGATCGGCCGCGGACAGCGTGAGCTGATTATCGGGGACCGTCAGACAGGTAAAACATCTGTTGCGATTGATACAATCTTAAACCAAAAAGATCAAGACATGATCTGTGTGTACGTAGCGATCGGCCAAAAAGAATCTACAGTGCGCGGCGTGGTGGAAACACTTCGTAAGCATGGCGCGCTTGATTACACGATTGTCGTGACGGCGTCCGCTTCACAGCCGGCTCCGCTTCTTTACCTTGCACCGTATGCAGGGGTGACAATGGGTGAAGAATTCATGTACAACGGCAAGCACGTTCTCGTCGTATATGATGATTTATCCAAACAAGCAGCCGCTTACCGTGAGCTGTCATTGCTTCTTCGCCGTCCGCCGGGCCGTGAAGCATTCCCTGGGGATGTATTCTATCTTCACTCCCGTCTGCTTGAGCGCGCAGCCAAGCTGAGTGACGCAAAAGGCGCAGGATCAATTACGGCGCTGCCGTTCGTCGAAACACAAGCAGGAGATATCTCCGCTTATATCCCGACAAACGTCATTTCCATTACTGACGGACAGATTTTCCTTCAATCCGACCTATTCTTCTCAGGCGTGCGTCCTGCGATCAATGCCGGATTATCCGTATCCCGTGTCGGCGGGTCAGCCCAAATCAAAGCGATGAAAAAGGTAGCGGGAACATTGCGTCTTGACCTTGCTTCATACCGTGAACTTGAAGCATTCGCCCAATTCGGATCTGATCTTGACCAGGCGACTCAGGCGAAACTGAACCGCGGTGCGCGTACAGTTGAAGTGCTGAAGCAAGACTTGAATAAACCGCTTCCGGTTGAAAAACAGGTAGCCATTCTTTATGCGCTGACAAAAGGATATCTTGATGATATTCCGGTTGCGGATATCAGACGTTTTGAAGAAGAGTACTACATGTACCTTGATCAAAACCATAAAGATCTGCTTGACGGCATTGCGAAAACAGGAAACCTTCCTGCTGATGAAGACTTCAAAGCTGCAATCGAAGGCTTCAAACGCACATTTGCACCAAGCAACTAACCCTTAGAAGATGAGAGAAAAAGGTTCTCTTTTTCTCTCTTTTTACGCAAATGAAGAATAAAGGTGGTGAAATCTTTGGCCTCATTACGCGATATTAAGTCAAGGATCACGTCAACGAAAAAAACAAGCCAGATTACAAAAGCCATGCAGATGGTATCCGCTGCGAAGCTGAACCGTGCGGAAACCAATGCGAAGTCATTTGCTCCGTATATGGATAAGATCCAGGAGGTTGTGTTTAACGTCGGAAAAGGCGCGAAAAACGCGAAACACCCGATGCTTGTCTCAAGAGAAGTGAAAAAGACGGCGTATCTCGTCATTACGTCTGACCGCGGGCTTGCGGGTGCGTTTAACAGTTCGGTTTTGCGAAACGCTTACCGCACCATTCAAGAACGCCATCAGTCTAAAGATGAATACACGGTGATTGCAATCGGCAGAGTCGGCCGCGATTTCTTCAAAAAACGGGAGATGCCGATTTTGTCTGAGTTAGTGGGGCTTGGCGACGAGGTCACTTTTGCTCAGATTAAAGATTTGACCCGTCAGACGGTTCAAATGTTTATCGACGGCGCTTTTGATGAACTGCATTTGGTGTATAACCATTTCGTCAGTGCGATTTCACAGGAAGTGACGGAGAAAAAAGTGCTGCCTTTAACGGATTTCGGAACGAGCGGCGGGAAGCGCACGGCTTCTTACGAGTTCGAACCGGATGAAGAAGAGGTGCTCGAAGTGCTGCTTCCTCAATATGCGGAAAGCTTAATTTACGGCGCGCTTCTTGACAGTAAAGCAAGTGAACACGCTGCGAGAATGACAGCAATGAAAAATGCGACTGATAATGCGAAAGAACTCATTGATTCACTTTCGCTTTCATATAACCGCGCGCGTCAAGCGGCGATTACACAAGAAATTACCGAAATTGTCGGCGGTGCAGCCGCTTTAGAATAGAAAGATTTTGTCAGGAGGGATAGCGATGAAGAAAGGACGCGTAAGTCAGGTGCTTGGACCGGTTGTCGACGTACGTTTCGAGGACGGCCACTTGCCTGCGATTTATAATGCGATTAAAGTTTCACAGCCAGCTACAGGCGAAAATGAAGTAGGCATCGACCTAACGCTAGAGGTTGCTCTTCATTTAGGCGATGATACAGTCCGTACAATTGCCATGGCATCTACGGACGGAATTCAGCGCGGAATGGAAGCCGTTGATACAGGTGCGCCGATTTCCGTTCCTGTCGGTGATGTGACTCTCGGACGCGTATTTAACGTACTGGGAGATAAAATTGATTTAAATGAACCGCTGCCTGCGGATGCTCAAAAGGACCCGATCCACAGATCAGCTCCTTCATTCGATGAGCTTTCAACTGAGGTTGAAATTCTTGAAACGGGAATTAAGGTTGTTGACCTGCTCGCTCCTTACATCAAGGGCGGTAAAATCGGATTGTTCGGCGGCGCCGGCGTAGGTAAAACCGTATTAATTCAGGAATTAATCAACAACATCGCGCAAGAGCACGGCGGTATTTCCGTATTCGCCGGTGTAGGAGAGCGTACTCGTGAAGGGAACGACCTTTTCTACGAAATGAGCGATTCAGGCGTTATCAAGAAAACAGCCATGGTCTTCGGACAAATGAACGAGCCGCCGGGCGCACGTATGCGTGTAGCACTGACGGGTCTTACAATGGCTGAGCATTTCCGTGATAAACAAGGACAGGACGTACTGTTCTTTATCGATAACATTTTCCGTTTCACACAAGCGGGTTCAGAGGTTTCCGCGCTTCTCGGCCGTATGCCTTCTGCGGTTGGTTATCAGCCGACGCTTGCGACAGAAATGGGTCAGCTTCAAGAGCGTATTACGTCTACAAACGTTGGTTCAGTTACATCTATCCAGGCGATCTACGTGCCTGCCGATGACTACACTGACCCGGCTCCGGCGACAACGTTCGCTCACTTGGATGCAACGACTAACCTTGAGCGTAAATTAACTGAAATGGGTATCTACCCTGCGGTTGATCCGCTGGCTTCCACTTCCCGCGCGCTTGCTCCGGAAATTGTCGGAGAAGAGCATTATGCAGTGGCGCGTGAAGTTCAGTCAACGCTTCAGCGTTACAAAGAACTTCAGGATATTATCGCGATTCTCGGTATGGACGAATTAGGTGAAGAAGACAAGCTTGTCGTTCACCGCGCACGCCGTATCCAGTTCTTCCTTTCTCAAAACTTCCACGTAGCTGAGCAGTTTACGGGACAAAAGGGTTCTTACGTGCCTGTTAAAGAAACGGTACGAGGCTTTAAAGAAATCCTTTCCGGTAAATATGACCATCTTCCGGAAGATGCATTCCGTCTTGTGGGACGCATTGAAGAAGTCATTGAGAATGCAAAAGAGATGGGTGTAGAAGTTTAATCTGGTCCTAGGAGGGTAAAAGCATGAAGACCGTTAAAGTCAATATCGTTACTCCCGACGGCCCAGTATATGATGCTGATATTGAAATGGTGAGTGTAAGAGCCGAGAGCGGTGATCTCGGTATCCTGCCTGGCCATATTCCGACCGTGGCTCCGCTTAAAATCGGCGCTGTCCGCCTTAAAAAAGACGGGCAGACCGAATTGGCGGCTGTCAGCGGCGGATTTTTAGAAGTCCGTCCTGATCAGGTCACTATCCTTGCACAAGCCGCTGAAACAGCGGAAAGCATTGATAAAGAGCGCGCCCTTGCTGCGAAAAAGCGGGCGGAAGACCGTTTGAACAAACGATCAGATGATACTGACATTCGTCGGGCTGAGCTTGCGTTACAGCGGGCTGTAAACAGATTGGATGTTGCAGGAAACTAAAAAAGAATCCTTCTCGGCTGTCTGAGAAGGATTCTTTTTCTATATTAACGCATAAGAGATTCATAGACGCCGATAAGCGGATGATCCTCTTCTTTTTGCAGATATAAATGTTCGCAGCAGTTGTCGGTGTGCCACGTTTTGTTTCCTCTCCGCACACCCGTCGTATAAGCGCCGTCCGTATACGGATAAGGTTTGACGACCCATTCGGCATCGTCATGATGTCTGATGGCGCAATCGATGACATACACGCTGAGCATTTTCTCAAATTCGTCAATCGGCAGGTTCCAATCCGCCAAAAGCAGCTCTTTTATGCTGCGGAAGTAAAGAGCTTCCACTGCCAGCAGGCTGCCGGGTGAATAATCAAGAGAAATGTTGAAAAACTGACATAATTCTTTCAGTTCCTCTGTTTGAGACTGTCTATAATCATAGTAGAATGCTATCGCTTCCCACTCGTGGTCAAATACGGGAAGTGTTTCTCCATACTGCTTTTCCGGATGAAAAAAGGAATGATTCATATTCCCATCTCCTTTCCAAAAAAGTATATCATGCCGGAGAACGGACATTTAAGCGGGGATTGCCCCTAATTTTGGATAAAAATTCTGATGTAAAAATGATCATCTTTCTCTCTTCTTCTTATATAATAAGAGAGGATATGAGGGGCGGAAAAAATGAAAGGAGATGGAATTTGTGAATGTATTGGGGCAGCAGGCCGCAATCAGCATCCTGGTTCACCTGGTATGCATTGCGGTGACATGGTGGGCGCTTCAGGCCGTCAACTTTGATCCGCTGATCCGAAAAGGAAAAATAGTGCAGGCGAGGCTGCTGATCATTCTTCTTACCATTGCGATCGGTACGGCAGTCGCCAACTTCTTTTTAGATTATCTTACCTATTCGAAACAGCTTCCATACTTATTTTAAGATGTTTCGTCTGTTGAAATGAAGGGAATCGCTGGGTGAGAAACCAATTTTTCTTCCACCCGCTTGGCGAGTTTTGACGAAGTTTTCCATGTATTGCTTTCCCCGGCTCCGGCAAAAATGGGAGTAAGGGGGAGAGATCGATATGAAGAAAAAAAGAGCAGGCCGCATCATCTTGTTTTTTGTTTTTTTAAGCGCCTTAATAGCGGTATTTCATTCCATTCATGCAAGTGAGCTGTCTCCGCTTGCCCAGATTGCCGAAGGAATGGAGCGGCAGCAGGTCACTGTGGATGAATGGACGCTTCATGCGAAAAAAAATCTGAACCTGTCACTGAGTGAATTTGATGACAAGGTAAAAGAACTGAAGACGCAGTATCCGCAATATCATTGGGAATCCGCGCGGGAAGATAAAATCGTAAAGGCCGTCGGCACGTATTCTGACAAAAAAAATCACACAACTTTTAAACTGCAGCTCGTCACTACCCTCAAAAACCAGAACCCAACTTCGTATTTATTATATGAGCAAATGAGCCCGGAGCAACCGGAAAACTGGAATGATACATATGAACAGTTTGAACGGCAGGCACATGACATATTTCAAAATAAAGTATTTATTTTTACTTGTCTAAAGGGTCATTTAAATGATAATATGAGTATTGTTTTGCAAAAAAAAGCAGAACAGCTCATGAAAGAATTTGAAGCAAGTCCAGTTGAACATGTAGTTGAGCCTCATTTCGTTTCTGTTTCTGCATTTACATATAAGTGGACAGATTACATCATGACATCGAAACATAAGATGAATGTGCAAGTTGCGCTTAGAAGTGCGGGAATGGGCGGAAAACATACCGTTACGGTTGGCACACCAATCGTGACGACTGAATATTAATATAGAGAATATAGGGACGCGGAGGGGAATACCTTGGAAAAAATCATCGTCCGCGGCGGTCAGAAGTTAAACGGCACAGTGAAAGTTGAAGGAGCAAAAAATGCCGTTTTACCAGTTATCGCTGCATCTTTATTAGCAAGTGAAGAAAAAAGCGTAATATGTGATGTACCTACGCTCTCCGATGTATATACAATTAATGAAGTGTTGCGTCATTTAGGAGCAGATGTGCATTTTGAGAATAATGAAGTTACCGTAAACGCTTCTTACGCTTTAGAAACAGAAGCACCTTTTGAATATGTGCGCAAAATGCGCGCGTCAGTGCTTGTTATGGGCCCTCTGTTAGCTCGTACGGGTCATTCAAGAGTAGCGCTTCCGGGCGGCTGCGCAATCGGCTCAAGACCGATTGATCAGCATTTAAAAGGCTTTGAAGCAATGGGTGCAAAAATCAAAGTAGGCAACGGCTTTATTGAAGCAGAAGTGGAAGGCCGTCTGCAGGGCGCAAAAATCTATTTAGATTTCCCAAGTGTGGGTGCGACAGAAAACTTGATTATGGCAGCTGCTTTAGCTGAAGGAACAACAACGCTTGAAAACGTGGCAAAAGAGCCTGAAATCGTTGACTTAGCGAACTATATCAATGCGATGGGCGGAAAAATCCGCGGAGCCGGCACAGGCACCATTAAAATTGAAGGTGTCGAGAAGCTTCGCGGCGTAAGACACAACATCATTCCTGACCGTATTGAAGCGGGTACTTTCATGGTGGCTGCGGCTATCACGGAAGGAAATGTATTAGTCAAAGGTGCGGTTCCTGAGCATCTTACGTCTTTAATTGCGAAAATGGAAGAAATGGGAGTCAAAATTACGGATGAAGGAGAAGGCCTTCGTGTCATCGGTCCTGCCCAGCTGAAGCCGATCGACATTAAAACGATGCCTCACCCAGGATTCCCGACTGATATGCAGTCGCAAATGATGGCGCTGCTTCTCCGTGCGAGCGGAACAAGCATGATTACTGAAACTGTGTTTGAAAACCGTTTTATGCATGCTGAAGAATTCCGCCGGATGAATGGCGACATTAAAATTGAAGGACGTTCTGTGATCATTAACGGTCCTGTACAGCTGCAAGGCGCAGAAGTTGCCGCTACGGACCTGCGTGCGGGCGCGGCGCTGATTCTTGCGGGATTAGTGGCTGAAGGTCATACACGCGTCACGGAACTGAAGCACTTGGATCGCGGTTATGTGAATTTCCATAAAAAACTTGCGGCTCTCGGCGCTGACATCGAGCGTGTCGTTGATGAAACGGCCGCTGAACAAGAAAGCAAAGAAGTCGTGACTGACCTAAACGCATAATGGCTGTAAAAACAGTATGTCAATCTGGCATACTGTTTTTTTATGGTTTTATCATCATTATTATGCTCTGATTTTCAAAAAAGAATACGTTTTTCGCCTGAAAAATGGAATAAAGATTCTGTCCAAAAGGAAGTCATATTAGCTTGTCCCTGCCCATAAGATGAAGTAGAGTCGAATCCCAAGCAGGAGGCAGCTGATATATGAAACCGATTGTATTTCTACTATCCGGGCTGTGTATACTTATTCTTCTTGTCCCCACTATTCTCGTCCTTCCGTTTCAGGCGGAAAAAGGAGCAGCCGTAAACAGAGAGCCCGGGCACAAAACAGCACACACCATACGAGAAACAAAAGGAGCAGAAACATTGAAAGAATCACCTGTATCCATTCCGGTTTATCGGACATCCAAACATTCTGTAGAGAACATTCCGCTTGAAGAGTACGTGATCGGTGTCGTGGCTTCCGAAATGCCCGCAACCTTTAAACCGGAAGCCTTAAAAGCCCAGGCGCTCGCCGCCCGGACTTTCATCGTCAGACTGATGGTCGCTGACTCAGCCGTTCAGGCGCCGAAAGGATCACTGGTGGATGATACGCAAATGTTCCAAGTCTATCAAAGCAAAAGCCAGCTGAAAAAAGAATGGGGTTCTAAGTACGCACACAACCTCAAGAAAATCACAAACGCGGTCGCAGGCACGCAAGGAAAGATTTTAACGTACGACAACAAGCCGATTGAGGCATCTTTCTTCTCTACGAGCAACGGGTATACGGAAAATGCGGAAGCCTATTGGACAAGCGCCATTCCTTATTTAAAGAGCGTGAAAAGTCCGTGGGATAAGCAATCGCCGAAATATCTCGCCACCCAGACCTTCAGTGTGCCGGAGTTTCAGCAAAAGCTCGGCGTACAGCTCTCGGGGCAAAACACGGTAGGGCAGATTACAGCCAGAACGCCGGGCCATCAAGTGGCGACGGCCGTCATAAACGGCAAAAAGCTGAAGGGAAGAGACATCCGGGAAAAACTCGGACTCCGTTCTGCCGACTTTGAATGGAAACGGAACGGCGGCAGCATCACCATTACGACAAAAGGATTCGGCCACGGCGTCGGCATGAGCCAGTACGGGGCCAATTACATGGCGGAGCAGGGGAAATCCGTTGCGGACATCGTCAAGCATTATTATCAGGGAGTGGACATATCCGAAGCAGATTCATTTTTAAACAAATATATGGCGAAAAAATAGACGCTTTCATGAGCGTCTGTTTTTTGAAAACTATTCCATAAACGGTAAAGCAACCAACAGACTCATATAACGAAAGCCTAAAGGCTGACAAATGCCGTCTGAAGGCTGAGCGCCGGGTGAAAATCACTGATAAAAATGCCGCATCTATGTGAATATACGCAAAAATAATGAGGAACGCCGTCCTATTTATTTCCCTTTTCATCTCATTTACGATAAATATTGTTCGGCGTTGAACGTAAATCTATTGAAAAGGGGAAGAAGCAATGAAAAAAACACTTTCACTCATAATTATGCTCGGATTGATGCTGACTGCTGCATCTCCTGCTTTTGCTGCCGAGAATGCAAACGAGAAGACATTTTTATTTAAAAACAATATCGCCATTTTGCTTGATGCGAGCGGCAGTATGGCGAAACGGATTGACGGCGTTTCTAAATACAATATGGCAAAAGATGAAATCGTCCGTTTTGCAGATCGAATTAAGTCTACATCACAGGTCAGAATGACGGTTTTCGGTTCGGAAGGCAATAATAAAAACTCCGGCAAAGTTCAATCTTGTGAATCCATTCGCGGTGTATACGGATTCCAAAAGTTTGACAGACAGAGCTTCCTCAACTCTCTGAACGGAATCGGGCCTACGGGCTGGACACCGATTGCAAAAGCATTAGAAGATGCGAAGGCTTCTTTTAACGGCGTTCATAAATTCGGCTTTAAATCCGTTTACCTGTTGACAGACGGTGAGGAGACATGCGGCGGAGATCCTATTAAGACAGCGAAAGAACTTCGCAAACATCATATTAAAGTCAACGTGATCGGCTTTGACTTTAAAGAAGGCTTCAACGGACAGCTTCACGCAATTGCCGGTGCGGGCGGAGGAAAATATTACGAAGCTCACAGCCAAAAGGATATGAACCGCATCTTTACGATGGAAGCGAGTTCATTAGCGAAATAAGAAAAGGTGCCGTTTAGCGGCCCTTTTTTTTATTTTTATTTAACAAAAATTTCAAGAAAAGATGAAGAGAAAACTGTAAAAAGAATCAGATTCCGGACTTATATTACAAAAAGGGCGAAAAAGGCATTAAATCTGTCATCATTTATCCAATCTTTTTAGGATGATGCGCATAATTCTGTTCATTTTTAACGGCGTACAGCCGCTTATACAAAAGGAATCCCGCCCTATATCTTTTTGCATACTCCTCATCTAGCATAGAGAAGAGCCGGGGGCCCATCGGCCAAAAACAAACGGAGAGGAATGAAGGAAATGAAAAAAATGTTCACTGCGGGGATTGTCGGACTTTTAACGCTTTCACTCGGATCACCTGTTTTTGCAGCTGAGAAAAAGCACGAAGAAACAAACGTCGCCGTGCTGTTTGACGCAAGCGGGAGCATGATACAAAAAACAGGGGGAGAGCGTAAAATAGATGTTGCGAAAGAGTCTGTCACTTCTTTTGCGGAAGTTCTTCCTGAAGACACGAATCTGATGCTTCGGGTATTCGGGCATAAGGGCAATAATAAAAACTCAGGCAAAGCCGTATCATGTAACGCGACAGAAACGTTATACGGCCTTCAGCCGTACGCCGTGACTCCATTTGAGCAATCACTCAGCAAGATTAAACCGACCGGCTGGACACCGATAGCGAAAGCGCTTTCTGATACACGTGAAGAATTTGAGCGAGCCGGCGCTAAAGGGAAAAACGTCGTATATCTGATCACAGACGGTGAAGAAACATGCGGCGGGAATCCTCAGGCCGAAATTCAAAAACTCCGTAAAGCGAATGTCAACACGGTCGTCAATATCATCGGCTTCAACTTCGGCATGAAAGGAAGCGAAAGCCTTGAAAAAGCGGCGGAAGCGGGAGGCGGCACATATGTCTCAGCTGACAGCGCGGACGAGTTTAAACAGGCTTGGGAAGACGCTGCAAAGGATTTAGCAAAAGAATAGGTTAAAAAAGGACGCCCGCGCGGCGTCTTTTTTTGTTTAGAAAACGGGACCGCGGGAATGATACGGATAAAAGGAGATGAACGCTGTTGTTAAAAGGAGCAGGCATTATATTGGTGCTGGCGGCAGTCGTTTTTGTTCTGATAGGGATTTTTCTGAAGCTTGCCGCCTTCATATTCGTCAGCATATTGGCCATTATCGCCGCAGTTATTTTATTCACCATTCTGAGCAGACATCATCGCAATGAAACATAGAGTCCGAAGAGGGCTCTTTTTTTAAACCGCAAATTCGACAAAATACAGGGATTGTGGAAGAATAAAAGAGAAGGATACTGCGGAGGGGAAAACAGTGGATGAAAAAACAACAGCGGTAAGAGACATATACCGCTATGAAAAAGGGGTATTAACAAAGACGGCAGATCGGATGGTTTCAGAGTATCCGCTGACCGTCATGGTGAACGGGCAGGAATTTGTTACGCTCGTCTGCACGCCTGACCATTTAGAGGAACTCGTCATCGGATTTCTCGCATCAGAAGGCGTCATTCGTTTTGAAAAAGAGATCAAAAGCTTTACTATAGATGAAAGTCTCGGGTTTGCATATGTTGAACTGACGAATCCCGGAGTGCTTGAGCAAAAAGACTATACGAAGAGGGTCATCGGTTCATGCTGCGGGAAAGGCCGCCATTTTTACTTTCAGCAGGATGTGAAAACGGCCAAAACCGCCGTCAGCCGGATTACCATAACTCCTGAGACGTGCCTTCGCCTGATGAAGGAGATGCAAAGCGGAAGCGGCACCTTCCGGGAAACGGGCGGCGTCCATAATGCAGCGCTGTGCGATACGGAAAAGCTGCTCTTGATGAGGACGGATATCGGGCGCCACAACGCGCTGGATAAGCTGTACGGCTGCTGTTTGAAAAACGGAATGCCCGTCCGTGACAAGCTGATCGTCTTCAGCGGCCGGATTTCCTCAGAGGTTTTATTAAAAGCCGCAAAAATCGGCGTGTCGATTGTCATTTCAAAATCGGCGCCGACGGAGCTCGCGCTGCAAATGGCGGAAGAGCTGAACATCACCGCGATCGGTTTTGTCAGAAACGGATCATTTAACGTATACACACATCCTGAACGGGTTGAACAATAGAAAGGGGTCTTGGGCTTATGAATACAGAAACGCGCCGGGTGACAGACAAAAAGGAAAGGCCGCTCAGGGATCTTCGTATCTCTGTAACCGACCGCTGCAACTTCAGATGCACGTACTGTATGCCAGCCGAATTATTCGGACCGGATTATCCATTTTTACAAAAGACGGAATTGCTCTCCTTCGAGGAGCTTGAGCGGCTTGCGAAGCTGTTTGTCGGCCGCTTCGGCGTTGAAAAAATCAGGCTGACGGGCGGAGAGCCGCTCATGAGAAAAGATATGCCTGAATTGATCAAAAAACTTGCGCGCATCCCCGGACTTAAAGATATCGCGATGACGACAAACGGCTCTCTGCTTCCCGTGTATGCGGAAAAACTGAAGCAGGCGGGGCTGCATCGAGTGACAGTCAGCCTCGATTCTTTAGAGGATGAGCGGTTTAAGGCCATTAACGGCCGCGGCGTTTCGGTGAAAAAGGTGCTTGAGGGCATTGAGGCGGCAAAAGCGGCCGGACTCGGTGTGAAAATCAATATGGTTGTTCAAAAGGGCGTCAATGAAAAAGATATCCTGCCGATGGCCCGCTATTTTAAAGAAAAGGGTCATATTCTCCGGTTTATTGAATTTATGGATGTAGGCAATACGAATCAATGGAATAAAAAAGACGTGATCACGAAGGCCGAAATTATTGATCTGATCAACCAGCACATGCCGACGGAGCCGATAGAAGCGAATTATAAAGGAGAGGTCGCTTCCAGGTTCCGCTATCTTGACGGTTCCGGCGAAATCGGCGTGATTTCCTCCGTCTCGGATGCATTCTGCGCCTCCTGCAACAGAGCGCGCCTGTCGGCGAGAGGCGAGCTGTTTACGTGCCTGTTTGCGTCAAGCGGCTATGATGTTCGGAAACTCGTGCGCGGCGGTCTGACCGATGATGAATTGACGGAATCCATCGCTTCTGTCTGGAGAAATCGCACGGATCAGTATTCAATTGACCGCGCGCTTTCTAAAACGGATGGGAAAAAGAAAGTGGAAATGTCTTATATAGGCGGATGAAGAAAAGCTTGCCCGGACAAGGGCAGGCTTTTTTATTCACATTATGAGAGCGGTCTGTTCAAAAAATACCGGTGACAGCCGAAATATATGATAGGAATTTTGATGCAGGACAATCAAGTTATGCAATTCCAAAGCCATACAATATGTTAAAATATAACCAATAGAAATTAGAAAAGGTTGTGAAAGGGGCATGACCGCATACGAGATTCCGTCATCTCAAGTTGGAGTCAAGATCAACAAATGGTACAAGCACATTTTAGCGTTTCAAGCGGCTGATGCCATAAAGCTGAAAGAGGAAATTGATGAGGATATACAACGTATGGAGGAAGACCAGCTGCTGCTGTTATATTATCAGCTGATCAGCTACCGCCATCATATTATGCTTAATTACGTCAAGCCGGAATGCACCGAACAATCACAGATTCAGTACAGCGAGCTGCAAAAGACGATCGAAAGCACGGACAGTATATCAGGACTGTCTGAGTATTATTTCCATTTGTTCAGAGGAATGTATGAATTCGATCACAATAACTATGTTGCGGCTATTTCTTTTTACCGGAAAGCGGAAAAACTCCTTTCATTTGTCGAGGATGATATAGAGAGGGCGGAATTCCATTTCAAGATGTCTGAAGTGTTTTACGTCATGAAGCAGACTCATTTTTCCATGAATCACGGGATTCAGGCGCTGGATACGTATATGAAACACGATTTTTACAGAGTGCGGAGAATTCAATGCCATTTCGTCATCTCAGGAAACTACATCGACTGTAAAAACTACGACAAAGCGCTTGAGCATTTAGACGAAGCCCTCCGCCTTTCTTTGCTTGAAGGACAGCCCCGCCTGATCGGGTCTTCGCTTTACAATCTGGGGAATTGTTATTCTGAAAAGCGGGATCTGGATGAAGCGGCCCGGTACTTTAGAAAAGCGGTTCCCGTTTTTGAAGAGCATCAGCTTGAACAGCTTCCGAAGGCGCTGTTCAGCTTAACGCACACCCTTTTCAGGCTGCATGATGACCAAGCGGCCCTTACCTATTATGAAAGAGGGATCATGATCGCGAAAGAACGCGGCGACCGATTCAGTTTAGAGAAGTATAAGTTTTTACAAGCGCTTTATTTGGAGTCTCTCAATATGGATTTAATTCATGAAGTGTTTGACTATATGAATGAAAAATCGCTGTATGTGTATATTGAAGATTTCGCCTTGGAGGCCGCCGTTTACACAAGCGCACATGAGCAATATAAAGAAGCGGCGTATTTTTATGAAAAGGCGATTCGCATGAGAGAAAACATTCAAAAAGAACAGTGTTTATACGATATATAATTTTCTTAACCATCTGATCAGCAGATGGTTATTTTTTTATGCACATCAGGACGTTTGATCATAGAAAAAATCGGAAAAATCGCAAAGAGGGAAAAAAGTACGATGGGAAGGAGGGATTTGTTGTTCGGATTTAATGATATGATAAAGTTTTTCGTTTCATTTCTCATCATTCTCCCGATGGTGTCTGTCATCCATGTGTCGGGACACAGCTTTATGGCCATGCTGTTCGGAGGCAAGGCGTCATTGGATATCGGAATGGGGAAACGTCTTTTAAAAGTAGGGCCGATTCAGGTTCGGCGTATCTACTTCATAGATTCTTTCTGCAAGTTCGGCGAATTGCGGATAGATAACCGCCTGACGAGCGCGCTCGTCTATTCCGGAGGCTGTCTGTTTAATCTCGCTTCTATTTTTTTAATAAATCTGCTGATCATAAAAGATGTCCTTGAGCCAAACTTATTTTTTTACCAATTTGTCTATTTTTCAACTTATTATGTTTTCTTTGCTCTTCTGCCCGTGCAATACGGGGATAATAAGCTGTCAGACGGATTGGCCGTTTACAAAGTGATCCGCTACGGGGAACGCTGTGAAATCAATAATTGAGAGTTGAAATGTTTGCTATCAGGCTGAAAGGGAAGAAAACAAGTACACAAAAACAAAAGGAGCTGAAGAGATCATGAGTGAAGATAACGGTTTAAAAGACAAAGTAAAAGGCGGTATGAACAAAATGAAAGGGGAAGCAAAGGACAAAGCCGGCGACATGGCAAACAAGTCCGACTTAAAAGCGGAAGGTAAAAAAGACAAAGCGAAAGGCAGCCTGCAAAAGGGTGTCGGTAAAACGAAAGATAAACTCAGTGACGATTAATTTGATCGTGAAACACAGCAAAAGCCCAAAATATTTTGGGCTTTTTGTTATGAGAAATGACAAAAATTCCAGTTCGTTTGGTTAATATTCACTAAATTTTTAAATATTCTATAAATTCTCCGGCAATTTCTTTATAATATTCACAAAGAATGTAACCTTTCTTCACATTTGATTAAACGTTTGTTGAAGAAAAAAATGAGAAATCGGTCATTTCTGCAAAAGGAATCGGGCCGTTCACCGTCGAATAACTTTTATCACTTAACATTTCATGAGGTGAAGGGGGTGACGGCCGCCTGCATCGTTTCGGTATGACCATGCGGATTGTGTTTGACTATCACTAAGGGGGAATACAGATGAAACTGACACCGGTTGAACAAGAAAAATTGCTTATTTTTACGGCGGGAGAGCTCGCTAAGCAGCGGAAGGCGCGCGGCGTTCTGCTGAATTATCCCGAAGCCGCCGCATATTTGACCTGTTATCTGATGGAAGGCGCGAGAGACGGAAAAAGCGTTGCTGAGCTGATGGAATCCGGCCGCAATGTATTGACGGAAAAAGACGTTATGGAAGGCGTTGCGGAAATGCTGGACAGCATTCAGGTGGAAGCGACGTTCCCGGACGGGGTTAAGCTTGTCACCGTTCATCAGCCGATCAAATCGGAGGTGAAGTCATGAAGCCGGGAGCGATACAAGTCGCAAAGGGGACCATCACCATTAACGAAGGCCGGAAGACGCTGGAGGTGTCAGTCACCAATAACGGAACACGGTCAGTGCAGGTAGGATCGCATTTTCATTTTGCCGAAGCCAACGGCGCCCTTTCCTTTAATCGGGACAAAGCAATCGGCATGCGCCTTGATATCCCGTCAGGCACATCTGTCCGTTTTGAACCGGGAGAAGAGAAAACCGTCACGCTCGTGGAAATCGGAGGGCGAAAAACGGTCAGAGGCCTCAACGGCATGGCCGATACGTATATGGATGAGCGGGGAAAAGAGAAGACGCTGTCAAATCTTAAAAAAGCCGGATGGATGGAGGAGGCGATCCGATGAAAATGTCACGTGAGCAATACGCAGAACTGTTCGGACCGACAACGGGAGACAAAGTCAGACTCGGAGATACGGATTTATGGATTGAAGTCGAAAAAGATTTCACGAATTACGGGGAAGAAATGATTTTCGGCGGAGGGAAAACAATCCGGGACGGCATGGGGCAGAACGGGCGTATCACTGGGAAAGACGGAGCGCTTGATCTGGTCATTACAAACGCCGTCATCCTGGATTATACCGGAATCGTCAAGGCGGATATCGGGGTGAAGGACGGCCGGATTGTCGGCGTCGGGAAAAGCGGCAACCCTGATATGATGGATGGGGTGGACCCGCACATGATTATCGGTGCAGGAACAGAAGTCATTTCCGGCGAAGGGAAAATCGTAACGGCCGGCGGGGTGGATACGCATATCCACTTTATCTGCCCGCAGCAGATGGAAGTCGCGCTTTCTTCAGGCGTGACCACGCTTCTCGGCGGCGGAACAGGTCCTGCGACGGGAAGTAAAGCGACGACTTGTACATCCGGTGCATGGTACATGTCGAGAATGCTGGAAGCGGCCGAGGAGTTTCCGATCAATGTCGGTTTCTTAGGAAAAGGAAATGCATCCGATAAAGCGCCGCTGATCGAGCAGGTGGAAGCAGGCGCGATCGGCCTGAAGCTGCATGAAGATTGGGGATCAACGCCAAGCGCCATTAAAGCTTGCATGGAAGCAGCGGATGAGGCGGACATTCAGGTGGCGATCCACACAGACACGATAAATGAAGCGGGCTTTTTAGAAAATACGCTTGATGCGATCGGCGACCGGGTTATCCATACATATCACATAGAGGGAGCCGGCGGAGGCCACGCACCGGATATTATGAAACTCGCATCTTACGCCAATATCCTGCCGTCCTCTACGACGCCGACGATTCCATATACCGTCAACACGATGGATGAGCATCTTGATATGATGATGGTCTGCCATCATTTAGATTCAAAAGTGCCTGAAGACGTGGCGTTCAGTCATTCACGCATCAGAGCGGCCACCATTGCGGCGGAGGATATTCTGCACGATATCGGCGCGATCAGCATGACGTCATCTGACTCGCAGGCGATGGGCAGGGTGGGAGAAGTGATTATCCGGACATGGCAGGTGGCCGATAAAATGAAAAAACAGCGCGGCGCTCTATCAGGAGAAAACGGCAATGACAATGTGCGCGCCAAACGCTATATCGCCAAATACACGATCAACCCGGCTGTCACTCACGGCCTGAGCCATGAAGTCGGTTCCGTTGAAAAAGGAAAGCTTGCAGACCTTGTACTATGGGACCCGGTTTTCTTCGGTGTCAAACCTGAACTTGTGCTCAAAGGCGGCATGATCGCCCGCGCCCAGATGGGAGATCCGAATGCTTCCATTCCGACGCCTGAGCCCGTGTTTATGCGGCAGATGTACGCATCCTACGGTAAAGCAAACCGAAATACCTCTATTACATTTATGTCCCAGGCCGGTATCGCAAACGGTGTGCCGGAAAAGCTCGGCCTTGAAAAAATGATTTCTCCCGTACGGAATATCCGTAAGCTGAGTAAGCTCGACATGAAGCTGAATGACGCGATGCCGAATATACATGTCGATCCGAAAACCTATCAGGTGTTCGCCGACGGAGAAGAGCTGGCATGCCAGCCCGTCAGTTATGTTCCGCTAGGACAGCGTTATTTCTTATTTTAATCCCTCTCCGGCCGGTTTCCCGCCGGCCTGTTTACCCTCTATTGCCAACTTGATTTCATCCTGCCGCCCGTTTTAGTGTATATTAGTAGTTGACAAACAAATGAAATGTAACCATTGTGGTTACAACGGTGGTGAAAAACATGATTAACAGCCGTCTTGCTGTGGCCATTCACATTTTATCGCTGATCTCAACGGATGAACGGGCGTCATCGGACATGATTGCGGGCAGCGTAAACACCAATCCCGTCGTAGTGCGGAGAACGATCAGCCAGCTGAAAAAAGCGGGTATTCTGACATCCCGGGCGGGTGTTCCGGGAGCCAGCCTGAAAAAAGATCCGTCGGAGATCGCCCTCTTAGAGGTTTACAGGGCGGTGCAGAATAAGGAAGAGCTTTTTGCGGTTCACGACAATCCGAACCCCGACTGTCCGGTCGGCAAAAATATTCAGCGCGCGCTCGATGAGACGTTCGGAAGCGTACAGCGGGCAATGGAGAATGAACTTGCGAGCAAGTCCCTTTATGATGTAATGAATCATCTCTTTTGTTAAAAAGAGATGGGTTCATGCCGCTAGAGGTGTAACGGAAATGGTTACAATGGATAATGAGGAAATCACGGTTTTGGCTCTATATTCAGACAAGCCTGGATGCGGGATTGCGATCTGTTTAATGAAGAAATCCTCCGAAACTAAAGGAGGTGGTAACCAGGATATTTTTATTTTGCTTAAGGCTTATGTGAAGGTGTCTGTTGTAAGCGGGTTACCAAAAAAAGACGGAACTCTTATTTTAATACGCGCTAAAAAAACTGATGGAGAATATCCTGCCTCCGGTAATGCCAAAACCGTTCGCCTCTTCACAATCATTATAAAATTTCTCAAGGAACGATCAGCAGCCCGTTAGCTGCCCCTCATTAAAGATGAGCTGTTACCACACTGTTACATTAGAACTTCCGCTGCTTTTATATCCTTCTGTTGCTAAGACTTGATAAGCCCAATTACTGCCCAGATTCATTCCATGGCTCTTCCATGCGTTAACATGATTGCTGAAAGTGATTGCAGCGTTGCTTCCTGTCGGTCTCTTCGACTGGCGGACACTCCAGTACTGCGTAAAAGTAGTGTTATCGCCATCAATGGAAGGTGCATTATAACGTGTCGTTGTATATATGTCATATGTACCTCCATCACTCTTTACAGTACCTTTATACGTTCCGGTAGGTCTGTAAGTACCCCATGAATCCACCACATAATATTCGATGAGAGGTGCTCTCGTCCAGCCGTATAAAGTCAAATATCCATTGCCATTCGGCGCCCAAACTCCGGCATTATAGTTTATTGTTCTAAATGGCGAGCCTGTAGTCCAGCCTTTACCAACAACGAAATTCCCGGTATTAGACCAATTAACACTGTAATTCCCGCCAGAGCCATTGACTGCGTTTACTGTCCCGCCCCCGTCAGTCCAATTTTGCCAGTAATCTGTGCCAGCTGCAGAGGCGGTTGCCGAAAACATGCTGATACTCATGAAAGCTGCCGTTAATCCCACTAAGAATTTCTTTTTAAACTTAAACATATGTTACCTCCTATACTATTTTTTCTGACTTTGACATGAGGCAGCACTCGTAAATATTTAACAAACGCCAACGCTTTTGATCGTTCCTTTCAATATAATAGCATGAATACATGAGTGAATATTAAGAACAATTGTAATTTAATTACAAAGACCCAAAAACTGTATGATGAGTGGTCTTGTACCGCCATAGCCTTATTTCGCAGAACTGAGTGATTTCAGTTGAAACTCTGAGGAAACGTTTTATTTGAAAAAACTTTTTTGCCGAAAGAATATCTGCATACAGCGTCAATGCTGTTCGCCGCCGTATTGGCAAATCCAAAGCAGAAAAACTTTACCGTTGTCGGAGAAGCGGAATAAGAAAAAATCCCGGGCGGATGCGCCGGGATTTTCCTTTTTAATATGTATTGGCATCAATATTATTAAACACGCCGTCCACGATGCCGAGCGTCATGAGGACAATGAAGAGAACGATACCGAGAACGGACAAGCCGACCGTCACGATCAGGTAGATCCCCTGCATTTTCACGAACTTTGCATAATTCTCCAGCATATGTTCCTCTGTCAGTTCATTGAACTGCGCCGCCATCTGTCCCGCTTCATTTGCCGAGCGCATCAGAAAAATGCCGGCAATCATCTGCAGAACGCCGGGAATGGCTCCGATTAAAAAGAAAAACGCGCCCGACAGCGCCGCAAACGCGCCTATAATAATAAATAAAATACCTGTCGCTTTTCCCCATTTCGAAATAGAAATAAGCGAACGATTCACTGATTCAGGTTTCAAACTATGGCACTCCTTTACAAAAAAATACTCACTTTTCATTTATACACTATTCGGTCATTCTTTTGAATATAAAATGTGTTTTTTCAAGCCGTGTCCGTTTTTACCTGTTATGACTGTCTATTGAAGGGATGGTGTTCAACAAGTAGACATAATCGTCATTAACCAACTGAAAAAGCTCTATTTATGAACTACTTGTTGTATAACTTATTCATCTTCAATTAAATAGTGCAAAAAGCAAAAGAGTGCTGATTCTATCAGCGGTAAATAGCTTTTTAGTAAGAATCTAAAAAAAGTCAGTTCCAGAAAGAAGGGTCATGATGCTACCATTTAACAGTTATTGTGTGTGATTGTACTTCATAAGATCCAATATTAAGTGTAACCGCAACTCGGTTTCTGCTAAAGTGTTCTTTTCTTAATTTATTGATAGAGAATGATTTTGTAGGAGTTCTTTTTGAGAATGAGCCTTTTAATTGATATTGTGAAGCGCCCTCTGAGACTCTAAGATAAGCAGTATAATTTAATGTTCCGCATTTACCGTTAGTTTCTCCATACCAATCAATTGTAGATGCTTTTTTAGAATATGTATAAGCGTCAACCCAAACTCTGACCTTACAGCCTTTCTTTCCAACTTCAGTCCACGGGCCTGTAGCTGCTTGAGCTTTACCAACCGGAATACTCAGAAGGCCTAGTGAAAGAACAACAACCGATAATAAAATTGAGATTTTTTTCATGATAATTTCCTCCTTTTATGAAATATTTTACTATATATTATAAATTAATCAATGTATATTCCAATTTTAAAAATAGTTTAATTTAAATTTATAAAAAGACAAGTGCGAATACTCATGAAAATTTGGCTGTTTATACCTTTAAATGAGTGTATAACCAAAATTGTTATGGTTATACACGTCTTTTAAAGGTGAAATAAGCTAATGCTTATCATTTTACAAAATCGGCGACAGAAGTCTTGAAATCGATTCTTTAATGCGGATCCGCAGCGAACGCTCCTGATATTCTTCATACGTATATTTTCTGGAGACGAGCAGATCTTCTTTAAATGAGGAAATGAGTTTTTTCGCGATGGTGACGTCATAAATAAAGGCGTTGACCTCAAAATTAAGTCTGAAGCTTCTGACGTCGATATTCGCCGTACCGACTGAAGCCGTCTCATCATCAACGACAATCGTTTTTGCATGAATAAAGCCGTTATCGTAAATGTAGACTGAGGCTCCGGCTTTCAAAAGATCGCCGATGTAAGATAAAGTCGCCCAGTAAACGAAAGCGTGATCCGGTTTGTTCGGGATCATGATTTTGACGTCGATGCCTGACAGACAGGCGATCCTGAGGGCGTCCAAAAGACTTGAGTCTGGAATAAAGTAAGGCGTCTGAATCAGAATCGATCGTTTGGCCGTTGAGATCATCTTGATATAGCCGTTTTTAATTTGTTCCCATTCTGAATCAGGTCCGCTTGTGACAATCTGCATCCCGACATTGCCCTTCGGCTCGCATTCCGGAAAATGATTCGGAACGTAAGTGAGCGTATGGTGATGGGAGGCTTGGTTCCAATCGAGAATAAACCGTGTCTGAATGGCGTGTACCGCCGTGCCTTGAAGTCTGAGGTGCGTATCGCGCCAGTAGCCGAATTTCGGATTCAGGCCGAGATATTCATCTCCGACGTTAAAGCCGCCGACATAGCCGGTTTCGCCGTCAATGATGACGAGCTTGCGGTGATTCCGATAATTGAGCCGCAAATTAATCGGACGAAGCCTGGAAGGAAAAAAGACTTCCACATGGCCGCCGGCGTCCCGCAGCGGTTTGAAGAATTTTTTTCTGAGTGATCTTGAACCGAGTTCATCATATAACACTCTGACCTTTACGCCTTCCCGTGCTTTTTTCACTAAGGCATCGCGCAATTTTTTTCCCAGTTCATCACCTTTATAAATATAGTATTGAAGGTGAATGTGATCTTTTGCGTTGGAAATGTCCTTCATTAAGCGTTTGAACTTATCGCGCCCGTCCGTTAAAATCTCCACCGAATTATCCTCTGTAAAGACTGCGTGGTTGTTCATGACAAGCATATAGATGAGGTCTTTATTATCCACAGTCGCCCTGTTGTTAAATTGGAATTGCCTCGACTTCAGATCTTTCAGCTGAGACTTCAGCAGCTTTTCTATCCCGATTTTTTTACGGTCTTCCCATTGAAACAGATGCTTGCGTCTCAGGTTATGGCCGAATAACAGGTATAAAATAAACCCTAAAATGGGAATAAAAAAAAGAACCAAGAGCCAAGCCCATGAAGCGCTGGCATCGCGTCTTTCTTTGAAAATCATGATGACGGCCAAAAGTATATTTAAAACGAAAAAAAATCCGAATAAAATAAATGAAATGCTCACTTTGCAACCCCGCTATATCATATTTATCAAGACTGTGCCCATTAGTATTCCGACAAGTGCAGCAATCTGATTCCCATTTCAAATTATAACATTGACATTTTGAAAGAATAAAGAGCCGGAATCAAAGATGAATGCAGTTTTCTTTCAAAGAAAGTTCCGGGTGCGGTAAAATATGCATATATGAAAAAGAAGACAAAAATGACAGCAAAGGGGAGAGGGCATGAAGCTGGAGCATGCGGAACAATTGCCGGGATTCATAAAAAAAGAAATTCAGAAAATACAAATCGCCATCGCGCCGCTGATGAAAAAAAGCATCATTTACCGTTTTCTTGCTTTCCCGCTCGCCGCTTTTAGTCTGTTTCATCTGGCATCGCTTTTGATTCAGGCCCCTTCCGGGAGAGGAGCTCTCGTATCGGCCGGCATTTTTGCCCTCCTTGCGGCTCTGGGTCTTGCGTTTTTTAAGGAAGCCGGCTATCAGCGGAAACAGGTGCAAAAAACGATCCGCCTTTATATGCTGAACAGGATCAGAAAAAGCGATATTCTGTCTGAGGAACGGAAAAGCGCCTATACCCGGCTGATTGCCGAGGAGCCGTCTGCGATGAAGAGCTTTATTGAATTTTTAACGGAAGAAGACCGGAAAAAAGAAATGCTTTATTAAAAAAGAGCTGACGCGCGATCAGCTCTTTTTGTCATTCAAACACAGGGTCGTTCTCATAGTAATATGAATCAGGCGTGTCATACGTATCAGTGCTGTAATAAGCCATAATTCCGATGACAGCGAAGATGACGACTAAAATAAAAGCGAGAATGCCCAAGACCACACTGGATGCCGCGTAAAAAAACTGCATTTTGATAAATGACGCGTAATGTGCAAGCATATTTTCTTCCGCGTTTTCTTCTAGTCCTTCCTGAAGGGCGGCAGCCGCTTTTGCCGAGCGCATCAGCATGACGCCGGAAATGATGAGCAGAACACCCGGAATGGCTCCGAGCAGCGTCACAATGGCTGACAGAGCGGAAAGAGAGCCCGTGATGATCAGAAACACGGCGGTGATCTTTCCCCATTTGGCGATGTCGGCAAGGGAACGGGCTTTTTTATTGAGCGGCTGGTTTTCGTCTTTGTCTTTATCGATGGTGATCATGACAGTTCTCTCCCTAAAATATTCAAGTCATATCGTTTTCCGTCCATTTCGGCGATACCCGGGAATACGCCCCATTCGGTAAAACCGAATTTTTCAAACAGCTTAATGCTCGGCACGTTATGTCCGAAGATAAAAGCCATCAGGCTGCGGATGCCGATTGTCGGAGCGAGTGCCAGGGCTTCTTTCAGCAAAAAGCTTCCTGCTCCTTTGCCGCGGCAATCCTGATGCAGATAGATGCTGATCTCCGCCGTTTTGTCATAGGCCGGACGGCCGTAAAACGTTTCAAAGCTGATCCAGGCCGCCACTTTGCCGGTCTCATCTTCCGCGACCATCAGCGGGCGCCGGTCCGTGTGCCGCAAAAACCAATCCATCCGGTCTGCGGGCGTCACTTCTTCCGTATCAGCCGTTACCATTCGTGAGGCAATCGTCGAGTTGTATATGGCCACCACCGCATCTAAATCCTCCAATACGGCTTTGCGCAGGGTCAAATTCATATTCCGGGATCTCCCTTCACATTTCATTACATAATCAAGTGCAATCTGCACATACTACTTCCAAAAAAGTTTTTTATGGATGTGTATATATTTTCAGAAAAGTGTTCAGAATGTTGCTGAGGTGATGAACAAATGAGAGAGGAAGAAAAGAAAACTTCTCAAGTCAAAAAACTTCAGCGGTTTTTTCGCAAACGCTGGATATTCCCTGCAATCTACTTAGTCAGTGCGGCCGTCATTTTAACAGCTGTCCTTTGGTATCAATCCGTTTCGAATGATGTGAAGGACAATCTGACGAACAACGGCGGAGACTCCGCGTATGACAGCGGCAAAGACGATGCCGTCGAAGTAGGCAAGTCAATGGAAAACGTCGCAATGCCGGCTGCTCATTCTGAAAATGTTTCTGTTGTGAAAAAATTTTACGAATCTGATGCCGCAAAAAAAGAGAAAGAAGCAGCACTTGTTAACTATAATAACACGTACAGCCTCAGTAAAGGAATTGACTTAGCTGAGAAAGACGGAAAATCATTTGATGTTTCTGCTTCTCTGAGCGGTACGGTTGTTAAAGCTGCTAAAGACCCTGTACTGGGGTATGTGGTTGAAATTGAACACTCAGACGGCCTGTCTACTGTCTATCAGTCTTTATCTGAAGTCAGCGTGGACCAGGGCGACAAAGTAAAGCAGAACCAGGTCATCGGTAAATCCGGAAAAAATCTTTACAGTGAAGAAAGCGGAAATCACGTGCACTTTGAAATCCGCAAGGACGGCGTAGCGATGAACCCGCTCAATTTTATGGACAAGCCGGTAACATCAATTGAAAAAGCGGCGGCTGAAGAGAAAAACGCTGTAACAGAAGAAACGGAAGGGTCAATTCAGCAGTCTTCCGAGAAAAAAGATGTGACGCCTAAAAAAGAAACCGAAGAAAAACCAGGTGACAAAGAGGACGGCACAAAAGACAAGACAGATGGTAAAGATGACGGCTCAATGAAAGATTCGGGCAAGTAATCTTAATCCCAAAGCGCCTATCAGCTCTGATAGGCGCTTTTCATATTGCCGCATGTGCCTTTATACTAGTAGAAAACGAAGGAGATGCTGAATGAATAAATGTCTGGCGGCCGGGTGGCTCGTCTTTGTTTTCGTTTCTGCTTTGACTGAAAGCTTTCACGATATGATTGTGTCGCAGACGGTGTCCTTCCGTTTCACGTCCCATCCGGATGTGTCCGGTTTCTTTGTGTTCGATATGGCGGAGCTCGCCATACCGGAAGCGGCGATTCAAAAGCTTGGGCACGCGTTTTCATTTTTTGTGCTCGCCTATTTGTTTTTCAGGGAGCGCAGGCGCATGAAGAGGGCGGTGCTGTATGCATTGGCCGCCGCTTTCCTGACAGAAATCGTCCAGCTCTTTTTCGGCAGAAACGGATGCCTCCGCGATGTGATGATTGACAGTCTCGGCATTGCCGCATTCTGTGCTTTACAAAGGAAAAAGCATACAGCCAAACATACAAAAACCGGCAGTCTGTGACAGACGCCGGCTTTTTTTTATATATTATGGTTTGTCGATTTGCTTTTATGAACGATACTTTCATAGATTCGCACGATCAGATCGACAATCGGACGAAGCACATTTGAAAATCTGAACAGCAGGAATCCGACAATGAGGGAAACGACAATGCTTCCGAGCACATCGATCGGATAATGATGGCCGACCCAAATTCTTGAGAAGCCGGTCAAAAGGCCGAAAATCACAAGCGGCCAGCCGAGTTTTTTGTTGCGGAACAGAATCGCAATTGAAATCGCCAAAGCGCCTGTCGTATGGTCACTCGGAAATGAAGCATCCGCGGCATGAGGGATCAGCGTATGAACCGTATGCTCGACAAAGGGGCGCGGCTCGACATAGACTTTCGTGATGAGGTAGTTGATGATAAGCGCCGCAACACCCGTGAAGCCCGCGTACAGGGCGTTTTGTCTGCCTTTTGTGCTTCCGAACAGCCACATGGCAAGCAGGAAAAGGGCGTAGGCGTAAATGGCGTATTCCGTTATAAATACCATGATAGAGTCGAGAATGGCACTATGGTGCGACAAACCATTGATCGCTTTAAATAGTTCGTAATTCACAAATATCACCTTTTATCTTTATTTTATATGAACAGTGTAATGCTTTTTTCTATGAGACACAATTGGTATTAAAAATAATCATAAAAAAGTAAACAGAATGAAACGTGACTGTATTACTGTGCGTCAAGTATGCGGGAAAAGAATAGCCGAAGGAGTTTTGTCCGTTGCTGAAACGTTTGAAAAACGCCGATCTGCCGCTTGTGTTTGTCATTATGCTGCTTTGCGGATTCGGCTTGTTAATGGTGTACAGCGCCAGTGATGTGATGGGGTCTCAGCGGTACGGAGATCCATCCTATTTCTTCCATAAACAAAGTGCCTCTTTACTGATCGGATTATGCTTATTTCTATTTGCCGCCTGTCTGCCGTATAAGCGGTATGCGCGGCTTGTACCGCTGTTTGTGGTCGGTTCGCTGGTATTGCTGCTGCTCGTATTGATACCGGGAATCGGGCTGGAGCGGAATTTTTCCCGCAGGTGGCTGGGAGCGGGCCCGCTTGTCGTACAGCCGTCTGAATTGGCTAAGATCGCCATGATTTTGTATTTCGCTTCGATTTATACGAAAAAGCAGCCGTACATTCATCAATTTGTGAAAGGGGTTCTGCCGCCTTTAGTGATTTTGGGGACCGCTTTTCTGCTGACTTTGGCGGAGCCTGATTTAGGGACGGCTTCCTTAATACTGGCGGCGTGCGGGTCGATTTTATTATGTGCCGGCTTGAAAAAGCGCCATCTGTTCGTGCTCGGCGCGACGGCGGTGTCGGGGGTTGTTTATCTCGCCTTTTCTGCTTCCTATCGTGTGAAGCGCCTCGTTTCCTTTACCAATCCGTTTGGTGACGCGAACGGGGACGGCTATCAGCTGATTCAATCCTATTTTGCTATTTCCGGAGGCGGGTTTTTCGGAAGAGGGCTTGGAAACAGTGTTGAAAAAATGAACTATCTGCCTGAGGCGCATACCGATTTCATTATGGCCGTGATCAGCGAAGAGCTGGGGATATTCGGTGTTCTGATCGTTTTGGGATTATATTTTGCGTTAATGCTTCTCGGCGTAAAAACGGCCGTGCGGGCTGATGACCCGTTCGGGAAGCTTCTTGCCATCGGAATTACGTTTCAATTAATGTTTCAGGTTGTCTTGAATTTGGGAGCGATGAGCGGACTCCTCCCGGTTACGGGTGTGCCGCTTCCGTTTATCAGCTATGGCGGTTCTTCATTGATTATGACGCTGTTTTTGTGCGGCATACTGGTCAATATCAGTACATATGCGAAAAAACAAACCGTACGGCATAAGCGTCCTGCCCCGCATGAAAAAAAGGCTTCTTCTTTTTAATGAAGCCAGAAAAAACGCCCGGAATATTTCTGTTTCCGGGCGTTCTGTCTGTTTATAAAGCTCCCGGTCCTTCTTCTCCGGTGCGGATATTAATCGTGTTTCCGATTTCATAGACGAATATTTTGCCGTCTCCGGGCTCTCCCGTTTTCAGCACTTTTTTCGCCGTTTCCACCACTTGATCAACGGGAACCTTGCTGACAACGATTTCCACTTTCAGCCGTTCATACACATTGCTTTCAATTTTGACTCCGCGGTACAGTTCGGTGTGAGCTTTTTGAAGGCCGCAGCCGTGTACGTTGGAGAAGGTCAGCGATGTGACTCCGATTTTACCGAGTTCCTGTTTTAATGTTTCAAACTTAGCCGGACGCGTAACGATTTCTACCTTGAACATTTGACCGCTCATCTAAGCCACTCCTCACTTTATAAGTCCTGATATGCTTTTTCCCCATGCATCGTTAAATCAAGCCCAAGTGACTCTTCTTCTTCGCTGGCGCGGAGGGGAATGAACAGACCTACAATTTTAATGATAACGAAAGTGACAATAAATACAAATACATAGGTTGCCGCAATGGCCGCAATCTGCTTCCAGAGCAGTCCCGGATCGCCGTAAAACAGCCCGTTTGCCCCGCCGTCATTGACGGAAGTGGTGGCGAATAAACCGGTCGCGATGCCGCCCCATGTCCCGCCGATTCCATGCAGGCCGAAAGCGTCAAGCGCATCATCGTATCCGAAAGTCTTTTTAAGCCAATACACGCCCCAGAAGCAGACAAGCCCGCCGATGAAGCCGATTACGATGGAAGAGAACGGCGTAACGAACCCGGCAGCCGGCGTAATGGCGACAAGCCCGGCAATAGCGCCTGATACAGCGCCCAGCATGGTCGGTTTTTTGTTCAGCATCCATTCGATTAAAATCCAGCCGATAATTCCGGCCGCAGCCGCGGTGTTTGTGTTAATGAAGGCAAACATCGCGATACTGTCAAGCGTGAGGGCGCTGCCGACATTGAAGCCGAACCATCCGAACCAAATGAGCGCCCCGCCCAAGAACGTGTAAATTAAGTTGTGAGGCGAAGCCGCCGTGCCGTCCTTGCGTTTCCCGAGCACAATCGCCAGCACGAGCCCGGCGACCCCGGAAGAAATGTGGACGACGTTTCCGCCTGCGAAGTCAAGAGCGCCCATTTGGCCGATCCAGCCGCCGCCCCATACCCAGTGCGCAACGGGCGTATATACGAGGGAAGCCCACAAAAAGGAAAATACAAGAAAAGCACTGAATCTCATGCGTTCAGCAAATGCTCCGGAAATAATGGCCGTCGTCAGTACGGCAAACGTCATTTGGAACATCATGAATAATGAATGCGGGATCGTATCACTATAACTTCCGGGTTCAAAGCCGACCCCATTCAGCCCGGCCCATTCAATCCCGCCAAGCCATGTATTCCCGGGGGCAAAAGCAAGTGAATATCCGTACAAAACCCAAACGACGGATACGATGGCGAGGGAAGAAAAACTGTGCATCGCCGTGCTGAGCACGTTTTTGCTTTTTACCATTCCGCCGTAAAACAAAGCCAGCCCGGGGGTCATCAGCCACACGAGTAAAGCGCAAAAGAACATAAATACTGTATCGCCCATCTGCATGTTGTATTCCTCCGTCTCATTCAAAATGTAATCGTGATTAATTCATTATTATAGAGAAAAAAGAACGATAAAACATTTTCGTGTAAGGTTATCTGACATGGTTTTTTGCGTTCATAATGTCGCTTTTTCAAAGGGGTGTCATGCGACTTTATATCCATAAAAAGAGCGCCGGAGCATGGCGGAAGAAATCCTGTCCGGGAAAGAGTAAAATAAACGGGGTGAGAAACACTAACTGCATCAGGAGGAATCATTATGACAACATCATTGAATCTGCAATTTGAAAAAACGGCTTTGGTCATTATTGATTTACAAAAAGGCATTGTGCCGATGGATAAAAGCGGTACCGTTGTGCCGAACGCGAAAAAATTAATTGATGTGTTCCGGGAAAAAGGTGGATTTATCAGCTTTGTGAACGTGGATTTTCATGACGGAGCGGATGCGCTGAAGCCGCTGACGGATGAAGAGGCGGCGGGCCATTCGGCTCCGCCGGCGGATTGGGCTGAATTTGTGCCTGAAATCGGAGTGAAAGAAAACGATTATACGGTAACAAAACGGCAGTGGGGCGCGTTTTTCGGCACGGACCTGGATCTTCAGCTCAGAAGACGGGGAATCGACACGATTGTGTTATGCGGGATTGCGACAAACATCGGTGTGGAAAGCACGGCGCGGGAAGCTTTTCAGCTCGGGTATCAGCAAGTTTTCGTAACTGACGCGATGGCGACATTCAGCGATGAACAGCACGAAGCGACACTCAAGTTTATCTTCCCGAAAATCGGCAGAAGCCGGACGACGGAAGAATTTATCGCACAGACAAAATGACATTCTCCAAAAAAAGCCGCGTCCTGTTCTTGACGGCCGTGGCTTCGGGGACGATGCTGAACCCATTGAACTCGTCGATGATTTCTCTTGCGCTTCACAGTATTCAGCATGAATTTCACCTGTCGTTTACAACGGTGTCCTGGCTGATATCGTCCTTTTATCTTGCCAGCGCGGTGGCGCAGCCTGTTACCGGGAAGCTCGGTGATATGCTCGGCAGGAAGAAGCTGTTTTTGATCGGGCTTCTGCTTGTTGCCGTCTCGGCGGTCGGCGCGCCGTTTGCGCCGACTTTTATGACATTGCTGATCATGCGGCTTTTTCAATCGATCGGAAGCAGCGCGATATATCCGTCCGGCGTCGGATTGATCCGTTCAAATATACAGGAGAAGCAGGCTTCGGCACTGGCCGTCCTGTCAATCTTTGCATCAGCCATGACGGCGCTCGGTCCGACTCTCGGCGGTTTTCTGATCGTTTGGGGAGGGTGGCCGGCAATCTTTTTCGTCAATCTGCCGTTTATCATTCTCAGCTTTTTTCTCGGAATGTATATGTTTCCGAAAGATGAAAAACGCGAGATCGGCGGCTTGAAAGGCGTGCTCCGCCAGCTTGATACGATCGGGATACTTCTGTTTGCCGGAGCGATTATCCTTCTCCTGTCGTTTTTATTGTCCTTCAGTACGAAGCCTCACTATACAGAAGGCGTATTCGGGCTTTTGTTTGTCGGGCTGTTTATCTGGCGCGAGCTGAAAACGGAGAAGCCGTTTATTGATGTCAGGCTGTTTAAAACGCATCGGAAACTATCGTCGGTGTATATTCAATTTATTTTGCTGAATATATTCTTTTACTGCATCTTTTTCGGGCTTCCGAGCTATTTTCAGGATGAAATGCATTTGTCCGTTCAGACAAGCGGATTGATTATGCTGTTTATGTCGGGCATGAGTATTCTGGTGTCGCCTTTGACCGGAAAATGGATAGATAAGAAAGGGCTTCTTCAGCCGATTGTTGCCGGAACCTGCCTGACCGCGCTCGGAGCGGTGCTGTTAACGTTTTTCTTCCTTCAGGCGCCCATGATAGGAAAAGGGCTGATCCTGTCGGTGCTGGGTGTCGGCTACGGCTTCGGAAATGTCACGTTTCAGGCGGCCATGCTGAAAGCGAGCCCCGCCGACATGGTCGGAACAACGTCCGGCCTGTTTCAGACCTGCCGGTATCTCGGTTCGATTTTGTCTTCTGTCATTTTGGGCATTCTTTTCGGAAAAGAAATTACCGCCGGCCATTTTCATATGCTTGGGACGATTCTTATCGTTGTCGGCGCCCTAAGCCTTTTGATGGCGTTCCGGTTTTCGGTTCTCCTCAAAAAAGCCTCTTAACAGGCGCGAAAAAAAGAGACGGGCTCTCCCCGTCTCTTTTTGTGTAATATGCTCAAAAATCAAAACGATTATTGTCGACAGCGACCAATGTTATTCACGGAATTTTCAGTTATATTTTTTCACATGTGATGTAAGGAAAACGCACATGTGGGAGGGAGAAAATGAAAAAAACAATGAGTGATCGGCTAAGCAACAAAGATTTACTGCCTTTAGAAGACGGCGAACGGACATGGAAAGCAGTGAATTTTGCATCCATCTGGATGGGGTGTATTCATAATATCCCGACCTACGCGACTGTGGGCGGGCTCATTGCGATCGGCCTTTCTCCGTGGCAGGTGCTCGCCATTATCGTGACGGCGTCACTGATTTTGTTCGCCGCTTTGGCCTTGAACGGCCATGCCGGAACGAAATACGGCCTGCCTTTTCCGGTCATTATCAGGGCTTCTTACGGAATATACGGCGCTAACATTCCGGCGCTTCTCAGGGCGTTTACAGCCATCATGTGGCTCGGAATTCAAACATTTGCCGGGAGCACGGCTTTACACATTCTGCTTTTGAACATATGGCCGGGCTGGGGGAGTCTCGGCGGAGATTGGAATATATTCGGGCTTCATCTGCCGGGCTTTCTGTCGTTCATTTTCTTTTGGGGCATTCATCTGCTTGTGCTGCGGCACGGCATGGAATCGATCAAAAAATTTGAAGTGTGGGCGGGCCCGCTTGTATATCTCGTCTTCGGCGGCATGGTCTGGTGGGCGATAGATATTGCCGGCGGGCTCGGTCCGATTTACTCACAGCCGGGAAAGTTCCATACCTTTTCTGAAACGTTTTGGCCGTTCGCCGCCGGAGTGACGGGAATTATCGGAATATGGGCGACGCTGATCCTGAATATCCCTGACTTCACCCGGTTCGCCGCGTCGCAAAAAGAACAGATTCGCGGCCAGTTTTACGGGCTGCCGGGAACATTTGCGCTGTTTGCGTTTGCAAGCATCACGGTGACATCCGGATCACAGGTAGCATTCGGAGAACCGATTTGGGATGTGGTGGAGATTTTGGCCCGGTTTGATAATCCTTTCGTCATCGCTCTTTCGGTCATCACACTTTGCATCGCCGCCGTCTCGGTTAACGTGGCGGCAAACATCGTGTCACCGGCCTATGACTTGGCGAATGTCCTGCCGAAGTATATTACATTCAGAAGGGGAGGGTATTTGACCGCCGTTTTGGCTCTGTTCACAATACCGTGGAAGCTGATGGAGAGCGCCACGAATGTATATGCGTTTCTCGGACTCATCGGCGGGATGCTCGGACCGGTGGCCGGGGTGATGATGGCTGATTATTTTATCATCAGAAAAAGGCAGCTCTCAGTTGAAGACCTTTATTCGGAAACCGGACAGTACACTTATTACAAAGGCTATAATTACCGGGCCTTTGCCGCGACCTTTCTCGGCGCGTTTATTTCTTTAATCGGGATGTACGTCCCGGCGTTCGCCGGCATCTATGATATTTCCTGGTTTGCGGGTGTCATTTTATCATGTCTCGGTTATACGGCGCTTATGTACATTCATCCTCCTTATGCAAAAGCGGAGGGGCGAATCGTGCGGGAAAGAGCGGCCGAATAAAAAAAGCCGGGGGCTGCCCCCCGGCTTTTTGTCATATCAGTCTGCGATTGAAACGTTTCCGTCCGCTTCAAGCGGCGTTCTTTTTTTCTGGCTCCAGCCATACAGGAGCAAAGCAATCAGGACGAACAGCCCCGCTGCCAGATAAATCGAATGGAATCCGGCCGAAGCGACGAAGAGGCCGAATACATATGACCCGCCGGCAATCCCGCTGTCAAAGAAAGTGAAGAAGGTAGCCGTCGCAAAGCCTGAACGGTGTCCGGGCGAATTCTGAATCGCCAGCGTCTGCATACACGGTACGATAGAGCCGTATCCGAGACCGATTACGGCACCGGACAAGAGAAGCATGAGGGCGCTGTTTGTCATCGCCAGCATGCAAAGCCCCGCGGAGAACACGATAATCGACGGATAGATGACGATTCCCGGCCCCACTCTGTCAAACAGCTTTCCTGTGAAAGGACGTGCGGCCATCATCGTCACGGCGAAACAGACGAAGAAATAGCCGCTGACATCCAACAGGTGGATCGTCTTTGCATAAACGGATAAATATGAAGTCACACTTGAATAACAGAAAGAAATGGACAACCCGACAATCGCGATTTTAAGCGCGCCTTTTTCAAACATGTCGGAGAAAGAAAAACGGAAGACAGTCGTTCCGCTGTTGTTTTGATCCGGCACACGAATCATAAAAGCAATCAGCAAGCCTAAAGAAACAAATACGGCAAAAAGCGTAAAGAACACCGGGAACGATATGACTTTCACAAGGCTCAGTCCGAGAAACGGACCGATCGCCATGGCAAGGTTCATAGACATCGCGAAATAACCGAGCCCTTCGCCGCGCCGCTTGGCGGGAATAAGGTCAGCGGCAATTGCGCCCGTGACCGTCGTTAAAATGCTGAACCAGATGCCTTGGAAAAAACGCAGTCCGAGCAGCAGATAGAAATTGTGTATCGGCAAATACAGATAAGAAGACAGGGCGAACAGCGCCAGAGATACAATCGTCATTCTTTTCTTGCCGAACCGTTCAATAATCGCCCCTGAAAAAGGACGGGTGATAATAGCAGATAACAGGAACAGGCTGATCAAAAGCCCTCCTTGCGATTCACTGCCGCCAAGCTCCTGAATCATATAGATAGGCAGCACGGCCAAAAATGTATAAAAGAACACAAAGACAAATAAATTCACGAGTACGACCATAATAAAATCTTTGGTCCAGATCGAGTCAGATTTACTCAAAAGTACAGCACTTCCCTTTCTTTATTATTTCGTTAAAAACACATTCAGAAACTCAGAAAAAGCTTCCTTATCTCCATCTTGGAAATCCGCAAGCATGTCTTCCTCGAACTTCAGCATCTCTTGATTGATGCTGTTGTATTTCAATTCAGCTTCCTTCGTCAGGACGACGAGCTTTTCCCGCTTGTCTTCTCCCTGTTCCCGCTGAATCCAGCCGTTATCTTCAAGGCGTTTGATCGTTCTGGTAACGGTCGGCGCCTCTACGTTCAGATAGGACCAGATTTCTTTTTGGGTCATCGGCCCGATCGTTTTTAAGCAATATAGGATTGACCATTGAGAGGAGTACAGGCCGAATGGTTCCAGCCGTTCATTGGCTTTCTTCGTAATCAGGCGGGCGCATTGATTGATTTGATGAATGAGGCGTCTGTTGACGTGGATCATTTCCGTTCTCCTTTTCAAAAAACTTACCTAAGTAACTAATTGTGCTGTTTCATTCTACAGCAGGATCGCGCGGATGTAAACCCCCCGTTCAAAAAGCAGAAAATTATGACCCGCCCCTTGTCCTTATTGAGTTTTTAGCATATTCCCAATTCATTGCTAATACACTGTTACAAACCTATCAAAGAGAGTGTTTGAGGTGAGGGATCGTGGGCATATTTCTAAAACCTTCTTATATAATCGGACAACGAAGAAGCTGCATCATCAGTGAATCTGTTACAGAATACGGATCTCATTTCACACTTCTCACATCCAACTGGGGAGGTCGAGTGGTGTGCACGATTACATCAAAGAGCGAACAATCAAGATTGGTAAGTATATCGTGGAGACGAAAAAAACCGTTCGTGTCATTGCGAAAGAGTTTGGTGTTTCCAAAAGTACCGTACACAAAGATCTGACAGAACGCCTGCCTGAAATCAATCCTGACTTGGCGAATGAAGTAAAAGAAATACTCGATTATCATAAATCCATCAGACATTTAAGGGGGGGCGAGGCGACGAAATTAAAGTACAAGAAGGATGAAATTCTTGAAGGGGAGCCCGTTCAGCAGCCGTAGCGCCTGACGTCTGCCGGGCCCTTTTTTCTCCTCCGGGCGGTTTCGCGAATATCCGCAAAATTTTGTCAAGAACTTATATCGTTCAGCAGCTTTTTTTTGATAAATTATGATAATATATATAATTAGGGCACAATGTGGATATTTTACTGTGAAACAGATATCAAGGAGGATATAAATAGATGTTTGCAAGGGATATTGGAATTGACCTCGGTACTGCAAATGTACTGATCCATGTAAAAGGAAAAGGAATTGTTCTGAATGAGCCTTCCGTTGTGGCACTTGATAAAAACAGCGGCAAAGTGCTGGCTGTCGGTGAAGAAGCCAGACGAATGGTTGGACGTACACCTGGGAATATTGTTGCGATCCGTCCGCTGAAAGACGGCGTAATCGCAGACTTCGAAGTAACTGAAGCCATGCTGAAACATTTCATAAATAAGCTGAATGTAAAAGGACTTTTCTCAAAACCGCGCATGCTGATCTGCTGCCCGACGAATATTACGTCCGTTGAGCAAAAAGCGATTAAAGAAGCAGCTGAAAAAAGCGGCGGAAAGCATGTGTACCTTGAAGAAGAACCGAAAGTTGCCGCTATCGGCGCGGGTATGGAAATCTTCCAGCCGAGCGGTAACATGGTTGTTGACATCGGAGGCGGTACGACAGATATCGCAGTTATTTCTATGGGCGATATTGTCACCTCCTCTTCTATTAAGATGGCTGGGGACAAGTTTGACATGGAAATCTTAAATTATATCAAACGCGAGTATAAGCTGCTGATCGGTGAACGTACCGCTGAAGATATTAAGGTGAAGGTCGCAACGGTTTTCCCAGACGCACGTCATGAAGAAATCACCATCCGCGGCCGTGACATGGTTTCCGGTCTGCCGAGAACGATTACAGTAAACAGCAAAGAAGTGGAAGAAGCCCTTCGTGAATCAGTTGCCGTCATTGTGCAGGCCGCCAAGCAGGTTCTTGAAAGAACACCGCCTGAATTGTCCGCTGACATCATCGACCGCGGCGTTATCATTACCGGCGGGGGAGCGCTGTTAAACGGGCTTGACCAGCTTCTTGCCGAAGAGCTGAGGGTGCCTGTTCTTGTCGCTGAGAACCCGATGGATTGTGTTGCGGTCGGAACCGGCGTCATGCTGGATAACATGGACAAGCTTCCAAAACGCAAACTGAGCTGATGATAAAACCTCATTCTGAAAAAGAATGGGGTTTTTTTCTGTCAAACCCTTCACGAACGGGAATGTAAATCCGATAATAAGAAAAAATGCTGATTTTCATTATAGAACAAATGTTCCGGTGAGGCAACTGGAAATAATGCTATTTCAGAGGTGGAAGACTTGTTAAAAGGATTATATACCGCAACGTCCGCAATGATTACACAGCAGAGAAGAACGGAAATGCTGTCAAATAACATCGCAAACGCGAATACGTCAGGATACAAAGAGGATCAAGGTTCAATCCGCGCCTTTCCCGAGATGCTTCTGAGCCGAATAGAAGGCGACAAAAAAACGAAAATCGGTTCCGTCAACACAGGTGTATACATGCAGGAGCTGAAACCGTTGTTTACGCAGGGAAGCCTGAAAACGACCGATCAGCCGACCGATATCGCGCTTATGGAGAATCAGGTTCCCAAGAATGCCGAAACGAATGAAAACGCCGAGCTGTTTTATCCCGTGCAGACCGCGGGCGGCGTCCGCTATTCAAAAAGCAGCACTTTCTCATTAAATGAAAACAATCAGCTTACGATAAACGGAAACCTTGTTTTATCAACAAACGGACAGCCGATTACAGTCGACAATGAAAAATTCACCGTATCAGAAAACGGAACGGTCACGACAAACGGCCGGCCGGCGGGGCAGATTGACATCAGAATGGAAGAAGACGTGCGCAATCTGAAACGGGACGGCAATGACCTATACAGCACGGCCGACGGCTCTGAACTGCCGAGCGCGGCGGCGAATCCCCAGGTCTCGTATTCATTAAAGCAAGGCGTCTCGGAGCTTTCGAACGTGGACGTGACGAGCACGTATACAGAAATGACGGAAGCATACAGATCATTTGAAGCCAATCAGAAAGTCATTCAGGCTTACGATAAAAGCATGGATAAAGCCGCAAATGAAATCGGCAAAGTGTAACAAAATGGGGGACGTTCAATTATGATGCTCAGATCAATGCTGACGGCTTCAACAGCCTTAAATCAGCTTCAGCAGCAGATGGATACAGTCAGCAGCAACCTTTCAAACAGTGATACGACAGGCTATAAAGCGAGGGACTCCCGCTTTTCCGAGCTGATCAGACAGCAGTATGACCATATAGATGACAAAAAGGAAAATTCGCCGAACATGCGGAAAACGCCGCCCGGCCTGCGTCTCGGCGCCGGAACGGTCATGACTCCGCAGCTGGACTCAGGGCAGGGAAGCATCAAAAAAACCGACCGTGACCTTGATATCGCGTTCACATCACCTTATCAATATCTTCAGGCAGAAGCGGACGGACGGCGGGTGTATACAAGGGACGGCTCACTTTCCCTCAAGCCGGCCGGCGGAAATGACCGGCTGCTTCAGCTGATGACAGCGGGAGGCAATCCCATTCTCGATGAGAACGGCCAGCCCATACAAATTGACAGTTCGCTGAATCAGCTGAAAATCAGCAAAACCGGAACGCTGACTGCTTCAGACCCGGCAGGAACCCGCTCGCAGACGTTTAATCTCGGTGTCGTCAATGTCAATAATCCTCAGGCGCTTCATGCGGAAGGGGATAATCTGTTTTCCGTAAACGGAGCGGGGGCTTCAGCGATTGAAGAGCTTACCGGCGCAAACCGGCAGGCAATCGGCATGGAGCAGGGCGCGCTTGAAAGTTCAAATGTCGATATGTCAAAAGAAATGACCGACTTAATCGTGTCTCAGCGTTCCTATCAGCTGAACAGCCGCACGATTACATTGGGAGACCAAATGCTGGGCTTAATCAACTCAGTCAGATAAAAGAAGGGGCGTTTTGATCAGCCGCGCATGATAAAAAATGCGGCTTTCTCAAAATCGCCCTTTTTTTTGTAGTAATCAGTAATATCCTGAAGCAGCACTTCCAAATCCACCCACGCTTCAATTTTCTGCAGCTCCAGCACGAGCTTCTGCAATCGGTCGTACGGGTCCTCCTGAGCGGTGTACAGTATGTTGAGCGCGGTCAGCTTCAATTTCATAATCTTGTTCTGCACTTTTTCAGATATGTATAAACCTTTCTGCAGCACGGTTTGTCCTTCGGCGGCATATCCGGTTTTAAAAAGTGCTCTGACCGCTTCGTATACACAATGCAGGTAGGAAACGGGAGACTCTTTCTCGAAACGCTGATTGCCCAATACCTTTTTGTAAAAAGGGAGGGCCTCTTTATCTTTTTTCTGGGCGGTCTTTAAAAAACCAAAATTATAATAGGCGTGGCACAGCAGGTTATTGTCATTGATCCGGTCCGTTATCTTTATGGATTCATTAAAGAGCTGTTCTGCGTCTTCATAGCGTGCCTCGTCTATGTAATTCACGGCGAGAAGCAGCCGACAGCTGAGCGTTTTTTTGATGTAGCCGAATTCACCTTGATAGATTTCCAGCGCTTTATTGACATATTGAATGGAGAGCGCAGGCGACTTCATCATGTAATATGCACCCGCTGTTTTATAATAAAATTCAGCGGCTTCGAAACGGTCCTGAATGGCCGGCAGGTACTGTTCAGCTTCTTTAAAGCGGCAGACAGCACGGTTCGGAGCGCCATTCACCATATGGAATAACCCTTTGAAAAAATAGAAATAATAAGTTAATTCATGATCCATCTCATCTTTGCGCCGCTTCAGCTCGCAGAACAATTTAGTCAGACCGTCTTTTTTCTCAAACAGCAGCTGAAACCGTGCGAAAAACAGCTGATATCTGAGATTGAGCTTTGCATTCTTTTGTAATTTGGGGAGATGCTGATTGATTTGTTCGTGAAGGGAACGGGCTAGATCGAATTGGCGTTTTCCCATGGCGTCATACCATTCATTCAGCATCACCAGCGTGCGTTTTTCAGTAAACTTAGCAATCATCTTCCAACCTCTTTGCATAGGGTAAAAATCTTTATTTATCATAACACATTAATGGACGAGGCTCATTGCCAGCTGGTTACAGTTTACAGCGCGGTTGAAAAAGAAATTGATTCATAATATACTTCCAAATGTACAGATTGGTTACCACTTATACCTTCTATACATACTATTGTCGATGAAGGAGATGTCAAGAGAATGCTTGATACTCAGCAAATTAAAGAAATTATTCCCCATCGCTATCCGTTTCTTCTGGTAGACAGAATTACGGAAGTCGAAGAAGGAAAACGGGCGGCGGGATATAAAAATGTGACGGCGAATGAAGATTTTTTCAACGGCCATTTTCCTGAATACCCTGTTATGCCGGGCGTATTAATCGTAGAGGCTTTGGCGCAGGTCGGAGCTGTGGCGATGCTGATTAAAGAAGAAAACCGGGGCAGACTCGCGTTTTTTGCGGGGATTGATAACTGCCGTTTCAAAAAGCAGGTAAAACCGGGTGACAAGCTGGAGCTTGAAGTGGACATTACACGTGCACGCGGTACGATCGGACGCGGAAAAGGCGTTGCCAAAGTTGACGGCGAGCTCGTGTGTGAAGCTGAATTAACCTTTGCGCTCGGAGAATAAAAACAAACAGATGGGCTTATAAAAAAGCCCATTTTGTATAGAAAGGGGTGAATGTAATGTGGTCAGAATTTAAAAGCTTTGCGATGCGGGGCAATATCATGGATCTGGCAATCGGTGTCGTCATCGGCGGCGCTTTCGGCAAAATTGTGACGTCGCTCGTTGAAGACATCATCATGCCGCTTGTCGGCCTGCTTCTTGGCGGTCTTGATTTTTCAGGGCTGGCGGTGACATTCGGCGATGCCCATATCAAGTACGGAAGCTTCATTCAAACGATTGTGAACTTCTTCATTATTTCATTTTCTATCTTTATCGTGATCCGCACAATAGGCAAGCTGAGACGTAAAAAAGAAGCAGAAGAAGAGGCTGAAGAAGCAGAAGACACAGATCAGCAGACAGAACTGCTGACTGAAATCAGAGATCTGCTGAAACAGCGGGCTCCTCACAATGACTAGGGCACAAAAAAGGCTGGATGATTAACGTCCGGCCTTTTTTATGATTATAATTTTTGTTTAAACGCTTCAATCAGCCGGCTGCCCGAGTAGCCTTCTTTTACGAGCGACTCCAGAATGCTTTCTGATCCGGGGTGGTTTCTTGACACCATTTGACCGTAAATTAAAACTTGTATACTCTTTTCCAGCTCCACGATATTTTTGATGCTTCCCGTCAGCTGGGCGGGGCGGTTGCTTTTTTTCGTAATCGTTACAAACACCTTCGCTTCTTTCTGGCTTTTCATCAGCATGTCAAAAAAAGAAAAGTGTTCGGCCGGGACCAGTGCTTCAATTAACCAGTGATTTTCTCCGTCCTCTTTGTTGATAATCAATCCGTCTAAAAGGGGAAACTGTTCAATCGGCTGATCGTCTTTATCTAAACGTTCCACATTCAGATCAACCAGTTTAAAGGTTTTCATCTCTTATTTTCACCCCTGTTGTCCATGTTTTTCGTTCATTTATTATAACACATATCATTTTTCCCGGGAAAATGCTGTAAGACATGCTTCATCATTTTTGTAGGCGGTCAACATTTAATCATTTCTATTTTTTCATTATAATGTAAAAGAATATGGTCATGGAGAGATGCTTATGAATCAATTGCGCCTGAAGGAAATCTATATAGAAGACGGTTCAAGGCGAAAAGACGATCATTCCTACTTGGTATGCAAAAAGGAAGATTGTGAGGTGCATCTTAACAGAAGGGGAAATGTCGTCTTTTTATATGAAACAAAAGACCGCATGGAACAGTATAAAATTCAGCTTTCACTGACTGATAAAAAGCTGAGTTTTTACTGGTTCGCATGGGACGGCGGAAAGTTTGTCCGCATGTTTGAGAAAGACTGGCTCAAAACGAAACTTTTCTCGCGGCTGCTCAAAAATACATATTACATAAGCGGTCAAAAACAAAAGTTTTTTTTATCAGAAAGAAAAACAAAAACATAAAAGCAGCCTAAACGGATAACGGCTTTTTCCGCTTTTTGCTTTCATGAGCCCTTGTACTACAATGAAGCCAGCCTCGAAAAAGAGAGGAGGATACGGCTTGTTTAACCACGTTATGCTTGTCGGCCGGCTGACGAAAGATCCGGAGCTCCGTTTTACATCAGCGGGCATTCCCGTCGCGCATATTACGTTGGCGGTAAACCGCAATTTTAAAAGCGCGTCGGGTGAAACCGGAACCGACTTCGTCAACTGCACCATCTGGAGAAAAAACGCTGAAAACACGGCATTGTACTGCCAAAAAGGGTCAATGGTCGGTGTAAGCGGCAGAATCCAGACGAGAAGCTATGAAAAGACAGACGGCGTAAAAGTTTATGTGACCGAGGTCATGGCTGATACCGTTCGGTTTATGGATCAGAAACGGAAAGAGCCGCTGGCTGAATAGCATGCTTTTTTCCTCGATTTCCCGCCTTTCAGCGGGCCCCGCAATACCTCCTTCCCACTCGCCAGTCGAAAGACTGGTTTTTTTGTGCGGGTGCTGAAAAATGGTTAAAAAGAAGTGATTTTGCTTATAAATACTTAAAAACATTGAATATATTGGGATAAAAACTTATAATTACTTACAGATAAGTGACGAAAAAAGGGAATGAGGACGTGTATCAAGAAGAAAGACTGATTGCGATAATGGAATATTTGAAACAGCATCGGCGGATCACCGCTGAACAGATATGTTCGCTGCTTCATATTTCAAGAGATACCGCAAGAAGGGATCTTGTAAAGCTGAAAGAGCGAGGGGCCATTATCAGAACACGGGGCGGCGCGATTCTGCCGTCGGTGAATCAGGAAGTTCCAGGCTATTCGGGCCGGCTGAAAACCGTTTCTGAAGAGAAAAACAAAATCGGCAAGCTGGCCGCATCCCTGATCCATAAAGGAGACCGGATCATCCTGGACACCTCGACAACCGTTCAGGCCTGCGCGGAGCATATAAATGTCACCGGCTGCACTGTTATTACAAATTCGATCAATCAGGCCGATATCCTTTCCGCAAAAGAGGGAATTGATATTCACCTGCTCGGCGGAAAGCTCCAGAAGGAACACCGGTTTTTATACGGGGCTTCCGTCGTAGAAAAACTGGGGGATTATCACGCTGATAAGGTGCTGATCGGCGTTGTCGGCATCTCGGAAAACGGCCTGACGATTCCGCATGAAGAAGACGGCATGGTAAAGCGTAAAATGATCCGACAGGCTGAACAGGTGATTGCGCTGAGCGATCACTCGAAGCTTGGCCGTACGAGTTTTTATCAGTATGCAGACCTGCACGAGGTTGACCTGCTGATTACCGATCGGCTGCCTGATCAGGATTTTTGCGATCTGCTCGACCGGCACGGCGTAGAATTGCTTGTAACTGAATCTGAAGAAGAGGATGAGGACATGTGAAACTGATTGCCATAGATCTGGACGGCACACTGCTGAACAGCAGTCATCAAGTAAGCGATGAAAACAAGCGGGCTTTAAGGGAAGCCCGGCAAGCGGGAATTGAAATCGTGGTTTCCACTGGACGCGCGCATTTTGATGTGCACTCCATATTTGAACCGCTCGGCATAAAAACATGGATTATCAGCGCAAACGGAGCCGCCATTCATGCTCCTGACGGCAGCCTGTACCACTGTGAAGCGATTGAAGAATCAAGAGCCCGCGGCATTTTGTCATGGCTTGAAGAGAATCAATATTATTATGAGGTGTTTACAAACAAAGCTATCTATACGCCTGAAACCGGCAGGCAGCTGCTCGATATCGAAATGGACCGGGTGAAAAGCGCCAATCCGGAAACCGATCTTTCTGTTTTGGAACAGGCGGCTTCAGTGCAATACAGCCAGTCCGGCTTTGCTTACATTCATTCATACCGTGAGCTCTTTGAGAAAGAAGAGCATCTGGATTTTTATAATATTCTCGGATTTTCGTTTGATCAGCGGAAGCTGAAAGCGGGCTGGGACCGATTCAGCGGTCAGAAAGATCTCACCCTTGTCAGCTCTGCCGATCACAACTTTGAACTGGCGTCTCGAAACGCCTCTAAAGGGCAGGCGCTCAAACGGCTGGCGCAAAAGCTCGGCATTCCGATGGCTGAAACCGCCGCGGTCGGTGACAGCTTAAATGACTATTCAATGCTTCAGGCGGCCGGGAAAGGCATAGCGATGGGGAATGCGAGAGAAGATATTAAAGAGATCGCTGATGCCGTTACTCTGACAAATGATCAAAACGGCGTTGCGTATATGATCAGGAATTTACTGTGAAAAGTATGGCGATACTGTTCATGACTGGCGTGACGCATTCATGGCAAATGCGGCGTAACAGTAAGGACGACATAAAAGACCGGCTCTTCCCGAGAGAGCCGGTCTTTTTGCGTTTAATGTGATTGCGCCGATGCGCTGAGGGTGAATAATTCTTCAAGCTCATCGGATGACAGCTCGGTAATCCAATTTTCACTTTGGATAATCTGATCGTTCAGCGTTTGTTTCGTTTCGAGCATGGCATCAATTTTTTCTTCAATCGTTCCCGTCGTAATGAGTTTGTGAACGTGGACAAACCGTTCCTGGCCGATTCGGTAGGCGCGGTCGGTCGCCTGGTTTTCCACCGCCGGATTCCACCACCTGTCATAGTGAATGACATGATTGGCAGCCGTCAGATTCAGGCCGGTTCCGCCCGCTTTCAGTGACAAAATCAGCGTCGGGTATTCTTTCTTCTGGAACCGTTCGACGAGAGAATCGCGTTCCTGCTTGGACAGGCTGCCGTTTAAAAACTGAACCGGTTCTCCGAATGTTTTTTCCAGGAGGCGCTTCATCATGTTGCCCATCTGAATGTATTGGGTGAAAATGAGGCAGCTTTCCCCTTGTCCGCGGATCGCCGCCATTAAGTCAAGCAGCTTTTCCAGTTTGACGGATCTCCCGTTTAACAGCTCTGTCTGTTCTTCCTTCAAATAGAGCGCAGGATGGTCGCATATTTGCTTCAAGCGGCCGAGCATGCTCAGAATCAGCGCTTTCCGCTGCATCCCGGTCAGAGAAGCCATATGTTCAAATGTATCTTTGACAAGCTGTTCATAAAGGGATGCCTGTTCGGCTGAGAGCGGGATAAACTCTTTTTGTTCCAGCTTGTCAGGAAGATTAAGCGCCACTTCTTCATCCCGTTTTGTCCGGCGCAGTAAAAACGGCCGGATTAACTGCTGAAGCTGGTTGATTCTTTTTTCGTCACGGTCTTTTTCAATCGGCAGCACATAGCGTTTATGAAAGCCGGTCAGACTGCCGAGATAGCCTTTGTTCATAAAATCAAAGATCGACCAAAGCTCTGTCAGGCGGTTTTCCATCGGTGTTCCGCTCAGCGCGATATGATGGACGCCTTTCAGATTTCTGATTGCGCGGGACTGCTTCGTATGCGCGTTTTTAATATTTTGCGCTTCATCAAGGCAGATGGTGCTCCATGTCACGGAAGAAAGCTCTTCCTGATCGGCGTGCGAGAGGCCGTAAGAAGTAAGAACGACATCCGCGTCCTGATAGGCCGGGACAAATGCTTCCCCCTTCGGCCTGCGGGGGCCGTAATGAAGCACGGCCTTCAGCTGCGGCGCGAAGGTCTGGAGCTCACGCTGCCAGTTGCCGAGCACCGATGTCGGCGCAATGATTAAGGCAGGCGCTTTTTGCCGGCCGCTTTCCTTCACATGGAGAAAATAAGCGATCATCTGAATCGTCTTTCCAAGTCCCATGTCATCTGCGAGACAGGCGCCGAAGCCGTTTTCCCGTAAAAACAGAAGCCAGTTCATGCCGTACATCTGATAAGGGCGGAGCTGGCCCTGAAACGCGGCGCTGACTTCATGCTCCGGCAGATCCCCGGCATCCGTCAGTTTGCGGATCAGGCTTCTGAGATGCTTTGATAATTCGATCTTGATCCCGGCAAATGCCGATGAGTCAATGATGTCCGTGTCCTCGGCTCCGTTTTCCCCGTGATCCATCAGTTCGCGCGCCAGCACGTCGGACATGTGGAGGCCCTCAGATTCCGCTTTTTCCATCAGTATTTTCATCTGTTTAATAAATTGCGGATCAATTTTCACCCATTGGCCGCGGATGTTGACGAGACGTCTGTTGTTTGCGACAAGCTCATTGAATTCATCCTCTGTCAGCTCAATTCCGTTTGTGGCGAATCTCCAGTTGAAATCAAGCAGAGCGTTCATGCCGACGAAGGACTCGCCCCGCGGGGAGGATGACACTTTCGCCTTGAGCATCATATTGCTGTCCCGGACAATCTGCCACCATGATGGGAGAAGAATCTCCACACCCATATCGACAAGCGTCTCACTCGCTTCCGATAAGAAGATCCAAGCCTCTTCTTCAGAGATCAGCGTCGTTCCTGAATCAAACGAAAGCCAGGGAACCGTTCTGCGGAAGCGGTCCTGTTCGCGCGCGATTTTTCCGCTGTATGCCTGCCACGCTTTTTTCAGACCCTTCAATCCGTCGAAAAAGGTGATGGAGCCGGTTTTTTTCTCACGTAAAAACATCTCGATTTTCCAGTCGTCACCGTCGAAATCAGGCTCGTTTAATCGGAGCCCGACGGTAAACGGCGTCAGATCGTCATGCCAGCCGATTCCCTCGAGAAAATCATCTTCATCCAAAAAGGAGCCTTTAAACGTATGAACGGCCGGCGAACGGGTTTCGATCCGCCGCCATTTTTCCAGCAGGTCATCATTGTACTGAATGTAGTCCTGTACCGCGGCTGAGAACCAGTCTGCCGTAAAGCCTTCCAGCAAAAGCTCGCGGTCTTTGAAGCGCAGGACGCCATTTTGCCATGCGTCATAATCCGGAAGAAAATCGCCGTCGGCAATAAATTCGTATATCGTCGAAGCCGCTTCGATTAACGGTTCCGTTTCCTTTGTCAGCTGCACGGTGCTGAATGAATTGAACGAGTTTTTTCCAAGCAGCTCGACGGTCATCCACGGGCTGAGCAGAACGGCCGGAGTGCCGATGAAGCTGACGTCTTCAAGAAACGTTCCGTAAAAGGTGGACTCATGCCATTGGAACAAATGAGTCTTCATCTGACTGAGAGTAAGCGGCTGCTCCTTCTCATCATGGCTTGACAGCGTAAATGTCCAATCTTCCATTTGTTCTACATGAATGAAAATTTCCTTAAGACTCGCCATCAATCAACTTTCCTTTCTGCAATTCTTCTTGAAGGGCGCGCAGCCTCTTGTAGCTTGCGCTCAGCCGGCTGATATACCGCTCCCAAACCTGCTGTTTTTTTGCCTTTTTATAAAGCGTCCGCAGTTTTTTCAGATGGCGCGCAGCCTCTTTATAGGCGCTGCGGTTTTTTTGGTCGATAAAAAAGGCCGCCGCCCGGTGATAGGAGGGGATGAGCGCTTCCGGATCACTGGCGGCAATTTCCTTCAGGATGTCCTTTTCAATTTCCCAGACGGAAAAACCGACGAGGCTGTGAATCTCCACCCATTCCGCGTACCGCCGTTTTTCGTACAGGTACTGGCTGTATTCGGTAAAGGTATAGGGAAGGCAGCCGGAAGCAAACCGTTCAAACAGCTGATCATCCCGTGAGTGCCGCGCATAATCCGCCAACAGCGCAAACAGCTCTCCGATGATGTCGCGCATTTCTTTAAACGGCTTATCAAGCTTCGTATAGTTCACGGCAAGCGGTTCGATCCGGCCATACCATGTTTTCAGCCGTTTCCAGTCTTTTTTCGCGGTGAGTTCACCGAGCCATTGAAAGGTGTACGGCAGCGCTTCAGGAGGGAAGCGGGATATATCTTCAAAGACCGCTTCATCATCTTTTTGCAAAAAGGCCAGATGAAGCCGTCCGAACCGCACTTCCGGCGAAAAACGGCGCCCGCTTTCCTGTTCGAGAATCTCCTGTTCACGCGCGACCCATTTCGGCCGGTTCAAAAGCGCGCTCCACATTTCACCGAATACCCGGAGGCGTTCGTATTGAAAAAGCTCTTCTTTCACAAGCAGTCTGCGGAGCACCGGGGGCGTCCGGTCTAAAAAAGGATCGAGTGAAAAAGACAAGGCGTACGTTTTCAGTCTGTCAATGGAGGAATAAATCGTATCCATCAGCTGTTCCACGTATGGATTAATGCTGTAATAATCTTTTTCGGCATCCAATCTGCCTGACTCAATCAAAGTGAACATGTGAAGCCAGACGGCAAGCGCCGAATGAATCTGATATAAGCTTTTAAGCTCGGGTTTTTTCGGGGCGTGTTTTTTGAGCGCTGACAGATAGCCGTAATAAAGGCCCTGCATCGTCTGGCTTCCGGCCGGCGTCCGCGCCTCCCACAGCGAGAATTCCGAATCAAAAAAAGCGAGCCAGCTTGACAGCGACTCTTCATTCGGCAGCACTTTTTCCTGAAACTGCCGGCGGACAAGCTCCCTGCTTTCCTCAAGCTTTTCTCTTTCCAGCCAATGTTCGGTAAAGGTACCGACCCGCTCGAATTGGGCATATACGTAAAGAAAAACGGCGAGCACGTGGCGGCAGATCGCCTCAGACGGGCATGCGCAGCCGCTTTTCACCATGAAAAATAAGTTCAGCGTGACCCTTACAGGCACAACATCCTGCACATATGCGGAAATCTCTGTCGGGGTTTGAACCTGTATACGATAGACGGAATCCTGCCGATATAAAATGAGTGCTTTCTTCATCAGCTGAACATTGTCTTCATTGTAAGGAAGAAGTTCTTTAAGCTGTTCAGCCGCTGCGAGCACATCTTCTTTAGCAATCATATCCTGAAGCATGATTATCGCTCCTAACGAGTCACAAAATAAAAAGATTCCAATTCCTCTATTATATCGCAACACATGGCCCGGAAAAAGTTTTTCCTAAAAAAGGACATAAAAACCCGAATGTGTCGAATGATGTATTAGAGATTGCAAAACAGCACCCGACAGCATATAATAATCTTGTTTTCAATTTAATGGAAGCCGAAAGGAAACGAATGATGAAGAAAACGAAGTTAGATCAAGAGGAGTTTCTGAAGATTTTAATGCATGCGCACGACATCGGTGAGCAGTCCTCTGAGATGACCACAAAAGAAATGCTTGAGAATTTGATTTCTTATATTAAAAATGGATATGCAACATAAAATCCCGCAGGCTCCTGGCCGCGGGATTTTTTAATCTTCCTGTGACACCAGTGTTTAAAGCGCTTACAAATATAAAACAGATTGAAGTGATTGTATATTTTTGTCGAATTTTGTCATTTGAAAAGGTTAGAAATGACAGTTTAAAGCTGTATAATCGTAATTGGAAAAGATCATTGGAGGGAATGGGAATACACGGAAAGTGATATGGAGGTTATATGGGAGAATCTGCAAGCATAAAGGAAATATTCGCAATACTGAGAAAGCGTCTGCTGTTTATACTTATTATTACCGCGGCGGCATCTTCCGCAGGCGGTCTCATCAGTTTCTTCGCTCTTACGCCGGTCTATGAAAACTCAACTCAAATTTTGGTCAGCCAATCCAAAAACAATCAAAAAGAAGTCCAATTCAATGACGTTCAAACCAACCTCCAATTAATCAACACGTATAATGTCATCATCAAAAGCCCGGTCATCCTCGATGAGGTGATTAAACAGCTGCATCTGTCCATGACTTCGAAAGAGCTGGAATCGAAAATCACGGTATCCAGCGAGCAGGATTCACAAGTCGTGACGATTGCCGTTCGGGATACGGATGCTAAGCGGGCGGCCGTTATGGCAAATGCGGTTGCATCCGTTTTTCAGGACAAGATCACCGCCATCATGAACGTTGATAATGTCAGCATCCTTTCAAAGGCCGAAGCGTCGGACAGCCAGTCACCGGCAGAGCCTAACCGTAAGCTGAACATCGCGCTTGCGTTTGCCGCCGGACTTTTGGGCGGAATCGGTCTCGCCTTTTTGCTGGAACATCTGGATAATACGATCAAATCGGAAGAACAGCTGGAAGCGCTGCTCGGCATCCCGATCCTGGGAACGGTTACTTCAATCAGTACAAAAGACAGCGTTGCCAAAAACGTGAGGATGGCGGAAACCAAACAAGCGGGAGGCGGACATGTTGACGCGTAAAAAAGACAAACCCGGAAAACGAAGCGTGATTGCGATGTCTGAACCGAAATCCATCAACTCAGAACAATATCGCACGATCCGCACAAACATTGAATTTTCTTCCGTTGATACGGAGGTGAAGTCCCTTTTGATCACATCCGCCGGTCCGGAAGAAGGAAAATCGACAACCGCGGCCAACCTTGCCGTCGTATTTGCACAGCAGGGGAAAAAAGTGCTTTTAATTGATGCGGATCTGCGCAAACCGACGGTTCATTTCACCTTCAAATTGGATAACGGAACCGGATTAACGTCGCTGCTGTTAAAACAGCTGCCGTTTCAGAAAGCCGTCCTGCCGGCTGATGAAGCAAACCTGGATATTTTAACGAGCGGGCCGATCCCGCCCAATCCGGCGGAGCTTTTATCGACGGGTGCCATGAAAGATCTTCTGTCAGAAGCAGCCGCAGTTTATGATAAGGTGATTTTGGATACGCCTCCCGTTTTGGCCGTAGCCGATACGAAAATATTAGGCAGCTACACTGACGGGGCCATTATGGTGATCTCAAGCGGGAAAACGGACAAAGAAAAAGCGGCCAAGGCGAAAGAAGCGCTCGATTACTGCCCGTGCAAGCTCCTTGGGGCCGTTATGAACGGGAAGAAACAAACGAAACATTCGGACTACGCCTATTACGGACAATAATGTCACAATGGGCGCGGTCCATTCTTTTTAAGGAGGGATTGAAATATGATAGATATCCATTGTCACATCCTTCCTTCCATAGACGACGGCGCGGCGGATGATACAGAAAGCCTGAAGATGGCGAGAGAAGCGGTCAGACAGGGGATTGATACGATCATCGCGACGCCGCATCATGTGAAATACCGCTATGACACGGATCGGCATACGGTCAACGAAGCGGTCAGCCTGTTAAACAAACGTTTGAATAAGGAAGGCATTCCGCTGACTGTTCTGCCAGGCCAGGAAATCAGAATAGACGGAGATCTGCTGGCAGGTCTTCAAAGCGGCTCGCTTGCCCCGCTCCATAATACAAAGTATGTGCTGGCGGAATTTCCGGCGGATCATGTCCCGGCCTACGCTGAAAGGCTGTTTTATGAACTGCAGCTGAACGGATATGTCCCCGTCATCGCCCATCCGGAGCGGAACAGGGAAATTCGCGAAAACCCTTCCGTCCTTTACAGTCTTGTGAAGAAAGGGGCGGCCGCTCAAGTGACGGCCGGCTGCATTGCCGGAGCATTCGGGCGGAAAGCGAAATCCTTTTCGCTGCAGCTGATGGAAGCGAATTTGATCCACTTTCTCGCATCTGACGCCCATAATCTCGGACCGAGGAATTTTTATTATCAGGAGGCGCTCGGCGTTCTGAAAAAAGAAGCAGGGGCGGAGCTGATTTACATGCTTACGGAAAATGCGGCGCTTCTCGCTGAAAACAAAGCCTTTTATAAGGAACCTCCGCTGCCTGTGGCCCGCCGTAAGCGCTGGGGTCTTTTTTAATCGTCGTCTCCATCCCGTTTAAATGAAGCGTAAGCGGCTGTTTTGCAAGATGATTCGTTTATGCTTATGCTATTATCAGCGGCCGGCGCCGTTTTTTCCTATCATGGCCTCAGGCTTCCGGCATTCCGCCGGCGCCGGGATCATATGATAATAACGGTAAGCTGCCCAGCAGCAATTTCTAAACGGTTGGGGGAACACGATGAAAATAACAGTGATCGGAACAGGCTACGTCGGTCTTGTGACAGGAGTGTCTCTTTCAGAAATCGGCCATGACGTAACATGCATAGATATTGACGAACGTAAGGTTGAGCAGATGAGAAAGGGATTGTCCCCTATCTTTGAACCGGGCCTTGAAGATATGATGAAACGAAATATCGGCCGGCATCGGCTGGCATTTGAAACAAGCTACGAAAAAGGGCTTGCGGAAGCGGACGTTATTTTTATAGCGGTCGGAACGCCGCAAAAAGAAGATGGGCACGCAAACCTTACTTATATTGAAAATGTCGCCGAACGGATTGCCGAACATATTTCTAAAGATGCGATCGTCGTGACAAAAAGCACGGTTCCCGTGGGAACGAATGACAGGATCAGCGAAGTTATTCATTCACGGCTGAGAGCGGACGTGAACATTTCAATCGCCTCGAATCCGGAATTTCTCCGTGAAGGTTCGGCGATTCACGATACCTTTCACGGCGACCGCATCGTGATCGGGACGGAAGACCGGCAGACGCGGGAAACGCTTGACCGGGTTTTTGCGCCGCTTGCGATTCCGGTATATCATACGGACATCAGAAGCGCTGAGATGATCAAATATGCGTCAAACGCATTTTTAGCGGCAAAAATCAGTTTTATTAATGAAATTTCTCATATATGTGAAAAAGTCGGTGCGGATGTGGAATCAGTCGCACACGGAATGGGATTGGATAAACGGATCGGCAATCAATTCTTAAGAGCCGGCATCGGTTACGGCGGTTCCTGTTTTCCGAAGGATACAAACGCCCTCGTGCAGATCGCGGGACATGTGGAGCATGATTTTGAATTGCTGAAGTCCGTCATTAAAGTCAACAATAACCAGCAGTCCATGCTGGTTGATAAAGTGCTGAACAGGCTGGGCGGTGTGACGGGGAAAACCATCGCGTTATTAGGGCTGTCTTTTAAGCCGAATACAGATGATATGCGGGATGCCCCGTCCATTGTCATTGCGGATCGTCTGGCGGCTCTTGACGCCCGGATGACAGCGTACGATCCGATCGCTTCATTTCGGGCCTCCGAGCTGCTTCCGGCTGCGGTTTCCTATCGGGAGTCCATAGAAGAAGCCGTCAGGGGAGCGGATGCCGTCCTGATTCTGACAGATTGGGAACAAATTAAACACTTCCCGCTTGAAGCGTACAAAGAGCTGATGGAAACCCCGGTTATTTTCGACGGGAGAAACTGCCACTCGCTTGAGGAAGCGGAACAGGCGGGCGTGGAATATATTTCAATCGGAAGAAGAGCCGTCGTGCCTCAGACTGATTCTGTCACTTAAAAGGCCGGCGGTCCGCGCCGGCCTTTTATCATACAATCATTAGAGACGAAGGGGATATTAATCGTGGAAAACACATGGAAATTGCCGAAGCAAATGGAATCATCCCGCGGTCTGCTGGAAACGTCAGCACGGCCCTTTATCAAACTGCACGTCAAAAAAACTGAAACGGGACGGTATGACAGTAAAATTGCCGGAGACCCCTATTTTCCGAAACATGAACCATACCCTGAAGATGAAAGCGGCAGGCCGATGAAACTTCTCGCCCAAATCAATTTTGCGGATATACCCGGACTACCTGATTTTCCGGACACCGGCATTCTTCAGTTTTACATATCGGTCAGTGATGACGTATACGGTTTGAATTTTGACGACGGGTGCGCGCAAACGGGTTTCTGCGTCAAATATTTTGAGCATGTGACAGATCGGGAAGAGGAGCTCATGGATGATTTTTCTTTCGTTCAGGTTGAAGAGGAGTACGATTTTCCGATTCAATCCGAAGCGCTGATCACCCCTGAGCTGTCTGCTGAATGGGTGCTCCCGTCTGATTTTCAATTCAGGCAGTATGCCGGGATGGATGCCTTCGACTATTTCGAGCAGTTTGACGATGAGGTGTATGACGAATATACGGCGAACGCATTCGGCCATAAAATCGGCGGCTATGCGTCCTTCACCCAGGAAGATCCGCGGTCTTATTCCCATCAAAACCATACGATTTTGCTCTTGCAAATTGATTCAGATGATGACATTGATTCGATGTGGGGAGATGTGGGAATCGCCAATTTCTTTATCAGACCGGAAGATTTGAAGAAAAAAGATTTCTCAAACGTTTTGTACAACTGGGACTGCAGTTAACGACAGTATTAGAATCATGATACAAGGCAAAGGAGACGGTTAATCACTGTCTCCTTTTTTTAGGGAATTTATCATGGATACATAGAGGAGATCAATGAATGGATACGCTGTTTATGTGAGTCTTTTGACGTTAATGATGAGCATCTCGGCTGCTGAAAATAAGTCATTTAACCTATTTAAGCTGCTTTCTGTCTATTTTAAAATATAATATATGGAAATATAGTATGGAAAAGTCTGTGCTTTTTGTACGACTTTTTGCGTAAGACGAGGTGAAAACAGATGAGCCATTCAAGCACATTAAGCCATATTAACAGCACGATCAGCCATAAACTGGGCGAGATCGAACACCAAATTGATAAATTAAAAGAAGCGAAAAGAGAGATAGAATCTCTGCAGGAAGAGGGCGTGTCTGAAATCAGGGACATCCTCAGGCCGCACCTGGATCATCATTGGACCGGCACTTTTGCTGAAGAATTTGATGACCGGCGCGATCAGGCCCATACAGAAGCATACAGAATCGTCACAGACAAATACGACGGTTATATTTACAGAATCGGCTTAAAGATGACACAGCTTGAAATTGAAAAAGGAGGGCTCCTTGCCGCCAGAAGCATCGCGAGAGAGGCAGAGCACCTGCTGACGCTGGGAGAAGAAGCCCTTGACACGGTCGGAGAAAAAATACAATCAATCAAAAAAAGCTGGAGTTGGTTTTAATGGCAGAAATAAAACTCAAATACGGAGCCGTCATGAAGCAGCTTGAATCCGTCAGCAGCGCTTTGGAGGCCGTTTCTATCGGGAACGCCGGTTCAAACGGAAAAAACAAGCTCGACTATACCTCCAAATACCAATCACGCGAGGCAAAGCTTGTATCGATGATCAGCGAATACAAGCAGGCCGTTCATAAGAATATCGCGGACGTTAAAGACAACGTAGATTCTTTGAAGGAACAGGACGAGGCGATCGCCGTAAAATAACGAAAGAAAGGACTTGCCGATGAGCAAAGTGTTTGAATCACAATCGTTAACGGACGAAGCAGATAAGAGAAAGAAACAATACGAAGCCCTTGAAGGGCAGCTGCGTGCGCTCAAACAAGCCTTTCAAGGCGTGGCCGATCTGGGTGATGCTTTGAAAGGGAAAGGCGCAGACAATATAAAAGATTTTTTTCAGGGACAAGCGGAAATCGCCGACAGCTGGCTGACGCTTGTCTCTGCTCAAATTGCGTTTTTAAATGGCATTTCAGGTGACATTAAAGATCAAGAACTCAGCGATTCATATGTGGAGACTTCGTTTTTAGAGCATGAGCTGCCCAATGCGGATTTGAGAGCTTCAGAGATTGTCTCCGCTCATAAAGCAGAAATCGATTCGATTTTGTCTGGCATCAGCGATATTATTCATCTCGACACATATACCCTGGATGATTACGCTGATAAAATGGGCGATGCCCAGAAAACCAGACGCGACACGATCACTGCAGTCGATACGCTTGATGAATCCCTGACCGCTGAATATCAAAACTTAGAATCTCTGGACAACGCAGTGCTCAGCAAATATTCCGTTCTCATGCAGGCCACCAGCAACGGGAAAAGCGCCTCCCCTATGTACTATGACAAAAAAGCCTTCCACAGCAATGAAATCTACAAAAGCGTCATGGCGGCAGAAAAACAGGGCACGGACTATATTGACGCAAAAGCCCAGCAGGCCGAAGCAAGACGGCTTCAGGAAAAGGCTGAAGAAGAAGCCAATAAACCATGGTACGAAAAAACATGGGACGGCATCTGCAACTTTACCGGCGAAGTCACCGGCTATTATGATTATAAAAGAGCAGCCGAAGGCGTTGATCCGGTGACCGGCGAAAAACTCTCCACCGCAGAACGCATCACAGCAGGAGCGATGGCCGCCGCCGGATTCATACCGGTCGTCGGCTGGGCGGGCCGCGCTTTCAAAGGCGGAAAAGCCATTTACAAAACCGGAAAAACCGTCATTGCCGCAGAACATGCTTTAGATGCCTATAAAACCGGAAAATCCTTAGACATTCTCAAAATGACAGAAATGGGCGCATACGGCCTCGTCGCCTCAAACGGATTCTCAGAAGCCGTCACAGGCAGAGATATGTTCGGAAATAAAGTGTCTGAGGAAAAGCGGAAGCAAGGGGCACTGGAAGCTGCGCTGAGTTTGGTTGGAGCCGGCGCACTGGCGAAGCATGTAAACAAAGGCATACCGCTTGCAACCCATTCAAAAGTTCAAAAAGCTAACAAGACACTAGAAAAAGTTAAACAATTCAAAGTCCCGACAAACGTCCGCGTGTACGCAGAACGCCCAGTAACTCCGGATGGCTTCACGATCGGAATCCCGACAGTCCGGGTAGATGTAGAAAAGACGGCTGTGAAGGATCTTGGGATTGTGAAGATGGCTAGTAGCCAGTCAAAAAAACCAAAATGGTTGGAAAAACCTGAGGGGATGACTCAAAATGATTATGTTGCTCATAATGGTACTAACTACAGTAAAAAGAAACGGACTGAAGAATACAATGCTGCGCTAGCTGATAGAGAGAAGATAGTTGGAGACAATTCAAATGGATATCGTTTAAAAGAACCAACTAACTGGATGGAAGAAAGAGGTATGATACAAATAAAAGAAAGATTAAAAAGAAAATCTTGGACAGATAGAGATGGGTTTAATTGGCAATGGGATTCCCAGCATGGTAAATTAGAAAAGTGGAACCGCAGAAGAACAGAGCATTTAGGAGAGTTTGATCCTGTAACTGGTAAGCAGACGAAAAAAGGCGAGCCTTCAAGAAGATGGGATGGTTAAAACTATGGAACATGGAATCAGATTTATTAATGAATACCCTGAAATCGGTGAATTGCTTCATCGTCTATTTGTGAATAGGGAATTAGACGAATGGTACAAGAGCAAATGCGCAGAGAAAATAAAAGTACCTGATGAATTTAATCAAATAAAAGGTTTGAAAAAAATTGAAGTTAGAGATTTAAACAATCCTTCAGGAGAAATTGATATCCATTTGCAAGATCTTTCTGGGGAAAATGGTTTTCATTTAGAACAGCAAATCAATATGAAAGTATCTAAATTGGTTCCTGTTTATGTATTAGATTATAGTTATTCCCTAAGACACGATTTAATAGATGGCGCTTATGACATTGTAGGAACCGCTGAATCTTTAGAATTCATTCAGGGAACGAACTATATTAATAAAATAATGCAAGAGAAAGGGTTTATCGAACTCAGTTATTTGTATGATTACTACGATACTGTGTATGAGTGGAGTGAATTGCCACATATACAGCCTTTCAACAGGAGATTAACATTAGGAGATGCCTTGTTTACTGATGTATTAGAATTGCTATAGTTAAGAGCTTGCCGTGTTGTCATCGGCAAGTTTTTTTATTGATAGTATAACAATGTGGAGTACAAGGAGAAGCAGGATGGACAGAGACCATATTTCTCAATTGCTGCCATTAAAAATCTGTAATGGCTGGTCTGTAGTACTGAACAATTTAAGTTCAGAAAAAAGAATGCGAGAAAAATATGAATTACTAAAACTACAAAATGAAAAACGTAATGCTGTTATTAAGGTAATATTTGAAAATGATCAATACCATGTCATAGTAGCGGGCTTAAAAACAGATAAGATTTATGAAGATGAATCTTTTAATGAAATAGAACAATTATTGGAAGAGTTAGAATATCAAATCTGGACTGTGGGAAATGGGGTTTTAGAGGGTTTGCAGCAGCTAAGCCAACATGTTCCCAATTTCTTACGGCTTAAGATATCGGCGGGGTGGACTGTTGATTATATTACATTAAAAGATACTGACCCTAAAACTCTAGAGGAAAATGATGATGCTTGGTTATTTGACTTTAATCAAGATCTCCTGCAGATTTCTCATAAAACTAAGAATTTGCTGCTAGATGTAGGGTGGTACCCAGAAGGGGATCCAACCGGCAGTTATGGCATTGAACTGATAAAAAACGAAGATTGGGAAAATCCTTTAGAAGATATTATGTGTACTGAACTTAAAGAATTACTTAAACAATTGGATCTCATTTTTATGAAAGAAATGAAAAATGAATATTAATAAAAAGCAGATTATACTATTTGCTTTTTTCAATGAAGCATAAGGAGTCTTTGCTAGATCGACACACAGGACAATTGAGCGCGAAGAGAGGAAAACAAGTGAAATGAAAATACATCAAATTCACGATTTTGATCTAAAAGATGAATCAGATTTTATTCGAACACAACAATCCCTAATACATAAAATCAACCTATCCCCCGTCATCCATCCAGACTCCGTCAATACATGCGCAGGCGTCGACCTCGCCTATTGGGAGCAGGACGGGGAACCGTACGGGGTGTGCAGTATCATCGTGATTGACGCTGATACAAAAGAAGTGATTGAAAAAGTGCACAGCATGGGGAAAATCAGCGTGCCGTATGTGTCCGGTTTTCTTGCGTTTCGCGAGTTGCCGCTGATTATTGAAGCGGCCGAAAAGCTGGAGACGGAGCCGGATGTCTTCTTGTTTGATGGCAACGGGTATCTGCATTACAATCATATGGGCGTTGCCACCCATGCGGCTTTTTTTCTGGGGAAGCCGACGATTGGGATTGCGAAAACCTATCTCAAAATCAAAGGCTGCGATTTTGAGATGCCTGAAAATGAAGTCGGCGCCTACACCGATATTCTTATTGACGGCGAGGTATATGGCCGGGCGCTTCGGACGCGGCGGGACGTGAAGCCTATCTTCTTGTCTTGCGGACATAACATTGATTTAGAAAGCAGCTATCAGATCACAATGAAAATGATCAATCGAGAAAGCAGGCTGCCGATCCCTGTCCGTCTGGCTGACCTTGAAACGCATGTTTTGCGAACGTTTTATCGGAAAAATCACGTGTAACACTTGGGGCTTTAAGCCACCAAGTGTTTTTTTGTATGCCTGGTGTCCGCTTTATTAAAAACTTTGTCGTCCTTGCAGCAGGTTTTTATTTGAATGTTTTTCGCGTCAAATCGATAAATGCCTTTAATGGTGCAGACATCCACTTGTCCTTATGCCATGCTAGTTGAGTAAAAACGGGGCATTCATTCTGCCAGTTGAGTTCTTTCATCCGTCCTTCGGCAATATCGTCTCTTACTGTCATTTCAGGCAATAGTCCAATTCCGAGTCCGGCCATCACGCATTGTTTGATGGCTTCTATGCTGACGAATTCTAATTTATTAGGGTAGACTCCGGCGTCATGTAAAGTGTTCTCAAAGAGCGTGCGATATGAACAGCCGTCCTCTGTCAGCAGAAGGGTTTCGTTTTGAAGATCCTTCAATGTTACTGGTGAGTCTGCTGGAAAAGGATGGTCATTGGCGGCTACCATTTTGATTTCATCCTGAATCAGAGATTCAACGTGCAGTGCGTCTTCCGTTCGGCTCACATCCAAAATGAAAGTGATATCAAGCTGGCCCTGCAAGAGCTGTTCTTTCGCTTGTTCGTTGGAAATATACGGTTTGAATATGAGCTTTACTTGAGGAAAAGCCTGTTTGAATTCTTTTATGATAGGCGGAAGGCGGTATGTGCACTGGCTTTCCGTCGCACCGATTTTCAAGGTTCCGGTTGTTTCCCTTGCTTGATTTGCGGCCATTTTTGCTTCTTCTGTTAACGCAATGATCTTCTCCGCATAGGATTTGAACGTTTTGCCGGCTTCTGTCAGGAAAAGCCGCTTGCCGAGCCGTTCAAATAAAGGAGTCCCGATTTCTTCTTCCAGTGATTTGATCTGAGAGGTAACGCTTGATTGTGCATAGTTAAGCATCTTGGCCGTTAGGGTGAAGTTTACGTGTTCTGCTGCGGTAATAAAGGTGATCAGCTGCTTCAATTCCATTTGATCTCGCCCTTTCTAAATCGGTTTTGCCGATTGGAATAATCGAAATAATCATCTGTATTGATTGATGAATCCATTATATGATGAAGAAAATCATTCGTAAACAAAGGAGCAGATGCATCATGAAAATTGCGGTTATTAATGGCGGAACTCGTTTTGGCGGAAATACGGATATTCTTGCGGAGAAGGCTGTTCAAGGATTCGATGCGGCGCACATTCATTTGCGGAAATATCGGATCCGGCCAATTGAAGATCTGCGTCACGCCCAAGGCGGCTTTCGCCCTGTTCAAGATGACTACGATTCTATTATTGAGCGGATATTGCCGTGCGATATTCTTGTATTCGCCACCCCAATTTATTGGTTTGGCATGTCAGGGACATTAAAGCTGTTTATTGATCGCTGGTCACAGACGTTAAGAGATCCGAGATTTCCTGATTTTAAACAGCAAATGTCAGCGAAGCAGGCATATGTAACAGCAGTGGGCGGAGACCATCCAAAAATAAAGGGGCTGCCGATGATTCAGCAATTTGAACATATTTTTCATTTTATGGGGATGTCCTTTAAAGGCTATGTGCTGGGAGAAGGCAATCGTCCGGGTGATATTCTTCATGATCAACAGGCTCTGTCCGCTGCGAGCCGTTTATTGAAAAGAAGTGATGCGATATGAAGCTGCTGCTGGTTATCTCTGGTATATTGATTCTTGCACTCTTTCTAGCTTGGAAAGCGCCGACTTCTGTTTGGGTACAGGCTGAAACCAATTCGCCTCAGGTTCAGCAATCTGTGAGAATGGCAGGCACAACGCTGCAAGTCAAGCAAATCATCAAGAGTGATGCAGGCGAAGAAACTGTTGTCATATCAAACGGCATTGCGGGGCCAAAATAAAAAAGCACCTGTCCAGGTGCTTTTCTTTATAAATGAGGGATCACAAGCCCTCCATACAAAAACGCCGCGATAATCAGGAAGGCCGGATGCATCTTGAATTTTGTCAAGGCAAGGAGGGAAATCCCCGCAATCACTATCGCTTGAACCCAGCCGATCGCTTTGATGCCGTCTGCGCCGATTTGCCAGGTAAGAATGAGCATCATGACGGCGATGACAGGCTGGACGGACAGCGTCATACCTTTGATGACGGGGGATTGGCGGAAGCGCTGAATGATGCGCAAGAGGACGATCAATGCGAGCGCCGACGGTACGACGGTGGCGATCAGCGCAATCAGGAACCCGGGCCACCCGCCTGCGCTGTAGCCGACATACGCCGCGATTTTGGTTGCGATCGGGCCCGGCAATGCGTTCGCAAGTGCGAGCATATTTGAGAATTGATCGTTTGAGAGCCACCTGTATCTGTTGACGACTTCTTCAAACATCAGCGGGATCGACGCCGGTCCGCCTCCATATCCGAGTACGTTTGCGACAAAAAACGCCATAAATACATAAATCATGATCATGAGGCCGGCATTCCTTTATCTTTTGAACGTTTATTTGTGATTTTGTCCTTTAATTTAAAATGAAACGCGCCGTACGCCAAGAAAATGATAATGACAAAGCCGGGATTGATCTGTAACGTTTGCAGGCCGATAAAAGCGATGATAAAAAACAGGATGCCCGTGACCCAGCCGAAACCTTTAAGCGCTTTTTGGCCAAACTCGTACGCCATGATGCCGAGCATGACGGCGATCACCGGTGTTACGGCACCAATCATGCCGGCAACGATTGCTGAGCGGCTTAAAACATTTACAGCCGCAAACAAGCCCGCCATAGCAAGACATGTAGGCAGAATATGTGCAAGGGTTGCCGCGATTGCGCCTAACGTGCCTTTCAGCTTGAAGCCCAGATACGCAGCCATTTTTGTGGCAATCGGTCCGGGAAGCGCATTAGCGATCGCTAATATTTCTCCGAATTCATCATCATCTATCCATTTGTATTTATTGACGGCTTCATGGCGGATAAGCGGGATCACCGACGGGCCGCCTCCGAATCCGAGAATGCCCGTTCGGACCATCGCCGCCGTAATGTCCCAATAGGGATGTTTCATGGCTATGTCCTCCTTACAGCTTCATGCCCGTTCTGCTTTTATACCGTTTAATCAGCATTTGGCAGTCGACGCTGACGACGCCTTTTTGCGTATAGAGCCGTTTTGTCAAAAACTCTTCCATCTCCTGATCATTTGCGAAAATGCCGTGCATATGCAGCTTGCTCGGTCCGGTCATATGATAAAGGCTTGTCACGGCCGGCTCCTTTTCAAGCTTTAATGCGGTTTCCTCCAAATACTGCGGCTCCACCTCCACATTAAAAAACACGGACACATGACGGCCGATTTTCGCCGGGTTGATGACAGCGGTGAATTTTTCAATCACACCGGCATCCAGTAAATGCTGAATGCGGTGCTGAACCGCCACTCGCGACAGGTTAATCCGCTTTCCTAAGTCTGTATAGGAAATCCTCCCTTCCTCGTGCAAAATCGAGAGAATCTGTTTATCCGTTTCATCAAGGACAAGATTCGGAATGCTGTACTCATGTTCCAACCGGCTTCACCTTCCTTCATTTGGTGGATATTATTGTATCATGAAATGTTACGGTATGAAGGAGAAATTTTTTTATTGTTTTCGTTACGTAACAACTGAGGATTATTTCTTATCGGAAAGTAAATAGTGTGTGAGCTTTTCTTTCAGGAAAGTGGATGCCGGCGATGCCGCTTTTTATACTTGAGAAAATTTGTAAAGGGGCTTGCCATGAATACTTCAACCATCGGTACGAAACAAATGGTCGTCAGTCCGCATTATCTTGCTTCTCAGGCGGGGGCCGGCATTCTGGAAAAGGGCGGAAACGCGTTTGACGCGGCAGTGGCGGTCAGCGCCTGCCTGGCAGTCGTGTATCCGCATATGACGGGTCTTGGCGGGGATTCATTTTGGCTCACTTACCATAAAGAAACGGGACGAATCAAAGCTTATAACGGGAGCGGCCGTTCAGGGAAGCATGTGACGAGAGACTTGTATCGGGGCAGAGAAGCGATCCCTCTGCGCGGGCCAGAAAGCGCCATTACCGTTCCGGGAATGGCGGACAGCTGGGATGCCGTGCTTTCGGCGTACGGGCGTCTTTCGCTCGCTGAGGTGCTGAAGCCTGCTCTTGATTATGCTGCAAACGGATTTCCAGTGTCCGCCGACCAGTGCGCCCACACAGAACGCAATCTCGCTCTTTTAGCCTCAACACCTTATACCTCAGCCATTTTTACGAGAAACAAAAAAGCGCCCATGCCCGGTGAACGGTTTGTCCAGAAGGATCTGGCGGCCAGCTTGGAACAGCTTGCCGAGAAAGGCAGAGGCGCTTTTTATGAAGGAGATCTCGCTCAAAGCATCACATCCTTTCTGCAAAACAACGGCAGCCGTCTGACACTTGATGACTTTAAAGCCCACCGCGGCGAGTGGACGAACCCGGTATCCTCTGATTACCGCGGGTACCGCATCTATCAGGCTCCGCCGAATTCACAGGGCTTTACAGGCTTAATGACGCTCAATATATTGGAAAACTATGATTTTTCTCAGATTGAACACGGTTCCTTTGAATATTATCATCTGCTGATCGAGGCGCTGAAGAAGAGTTTTCAGCACCGGAATGAAGTGCTGACAGATCCGGCATTTTCTCATATTCCGCTGGATCGGCTGCTTGATAAACGGTATGCAAAGCAGCTGGCGGAAGAAATCGGTTACACGGCTGCGCCGGCGGTAAGCCGTCCGGTCGGAAGCGACACTGCTTATGCCGCCGTCAGAGATGCGGAAGGAAATGCCGTTTCCTTTATACAGAGCCTCTATTTCGAGTTCGGATCTGCCGTTACGGCGGGGGAGACGGGTATTTTACTGCAAAACCGCGGGTCATTTTTTTCGCTGGATGAATTCCATGTCAATACGCTCGAACCCGGCAAGCGGACGTTCCACACCCTCATGCCGGCGATGGCCTGTAAAGAAGGAAAGCCGCACATCCTGTACGGAACCCAGGGAGGAGAAGGCCAGCCGCAAACTCAGACAGCGATGATTACGCGCATCATTGATTACAAAATGGACCCGCAGCAGGCGATCAATGAGCCGCGCTGGGTCTGGGGACGGACATGGGGAGAGGAGTATGAAGGGCTGAGGGTTGAAAGCAGAATCAGCCCTGAAACGAGAGAAGCCCTAAGGCAGAGCGGCCACCGCGTCGAGACCGTTGGTGATTTTAACGGGCTTATGGGCCATGCGGCAGCGATCGTCATTGATGAAGAAGGCTTTCTCCAAGGCGGGGCCGACCCGCGCGGCGACGGAGCGGCCGCAGGAGTATAGAGCATGATACGCTAACTGATGAAAAAAATAAGCGCGCCAAGCGCGGAAGAAAGACCTGCGTAAAACGAATCGTACACATATTGCTTTTCCTCCCGCCGGTGCCGCCATTCCATTAAGCCGCTGCAGCAAAATAGCATGGAAACAGCTCCGGCAAATACGTCCATTTCATTGAAAAAAGTCACCGCTGCGATGCCCGTAATAAGCAGTGTGATTTCGATTAATCGATGTGTGCCGTTTATCGGCTTCTGCTTTTTAACAGGCTTTGGCAAATGGAGAACTTTGAAGGCGAATACTTGAAACATAAGGCTGAGCAAAATAAACACGGCTGAAAAAATCAGTAACTGAAATCCATCGTCAGCCTCCTGAAAATGTGTCACTCGTTTCGTATGGGAGAGGGCCTTGTAAGTTTCAGCATTCTATAAGACATTAGGCAGAGTTTAATGGTAAAAGACTCAAAAAGACCCCTTTCGAAAGGGGTCTTTTTGACTAGTTTCTTCTATTATAATGGTTCCTGCTTCAGGTCGGGCGGACGAGCGTATATGTCTTCCCGAGTCTGGCGTATTCATTCCCCGCGAGCCTTGCCGCAGGCTTCAGCTCATCTGTCCGTATGTAGCCTTTATCGGCGTCATATACTTGGTCATTCAAATGAAAACAAACGACTCTGCCGATGATGAGGTCTGTCGTCGTTTCTCCGCTGTCATTTTGAAACGGAAGATGGCGTTCGAGTATACATTCAAACCTGACTTTTGCTTCTTTTATACCGGGAACGCTGATGCAGGCGCTCTCTGTCACAGAAAGGTCTGTCATGCCAAGTTCACTGACATCAGGATCAAGCCTTGCCGCCGTTTTGTTAATGTCTTCAATAATGGACTCATCACTGACGTGCACCACGAATTCCCGATGAGCGATTGCGTTTCTCGCGGTGTCTTTCTGCCGTCCGTCCGCGCGGCTGACAGAGATGGCCAGAAGCGGCGGTTCTGCGGAGACAACGTTATAGAAACTGAAGGGCGCCGCGTTTACGGCGCCGTTGATGGATGACCGCGTCGTGACAAATGCGATCGGCCGGGGAACGACTGTGCCCGAAAGCAATTTGTAAGTGTCTTTTGCGTTCAGTTCGTCTGCTCGTAAGATATGCATGATTTCGGCCGCCTTTCTTTATCGTATGACCTGATTATACAGAAAGAAAATTCGGAAACACAACAAAAGAAAACCGGCTGCATATCTTATCACGTGGCATATATCTGATTGAGGAAAAAGGCTTCCGTTTAGCCGGCAGCCTATTTACAAATGGCGTTACTTGTAGTTTTTCTTTACAACCCAGATGTTCCCGTCTTTCCAGTACTCTGTTTTGCTGCAGTAATCGTCTTTTTTGCAAGGGTCTTTTTTATGAGGACGATAAGGTTTTTTCTGCGTGCGTTTTTTCTTGCGGCGGCATGATTTTTTGTGGCTGCGAGATTTTTTGTGAGAGCGGCACGATTTTTTACGGCTGCGAGATTTTTTGTGAGAACGGGACTTTTTATGACTGCGAGATTTTTTGTGAGAACGGGACTTTTTATGGCTGCGAGATTTTTTGTGAGAACGGGATTTTTTATGGCTGCGAGATTTTTTGTGAGAACGGGATTTTTTATGGCTGCGAGATTTTTTGTGAGAACGGCACGATTTTTTATGGCTGCGAGATTTTTTGTGAGAGCGGCACGATTTTTTATGACTGCGAGATTTTCTCTTCTTACTGCTTTTTGGTTCTTGGTACAAATAATCTTCCAATCCCTCGGTGCTTGCGGACTTTACTGCTTCTTCGATATCAGAATGGGAATAGTGGCCCATTTTGAAACCTCCTCATGATATATGTTTTAAGGATGCGATCCTTACTACCACATAGTACGCATGAATGAAAAAAGTGTATGTGTGATTCGCTGAGTTTTATATAAAAAGCACAGCCTAAATTAATACAGGGAGGGTTACTGATGAAAGACCAATCAACATTGCCTCTGTACCAGCTGTTTATTCACCCGAAAGACTTAATGGAGCTGAAAAAAGACATTTGGGATGATGATCCGGTGCCCGCGGTGCTGAGAGTGAATCAAAAACGGCTTGACATTGATCTGGCGTACCGCGGCTCTCATATAAGAGATTTCAAGAAAAAATCGTATCACATCGCTTTTTATTCGCCGAAAACATTTCGCAGGGCGAAAGAGATACATTTAAACGCTGAATACAAAGATCCGTCGATGATGCGGAATAAGCTGTCTCTCGATTTCTTCGCGGAGCTTGGGACGCTGTCACCAAAGGCGAATTTCGTAACCCTGCAAATCAATGGCAGACATGAGGGGGTGTATCTTGAGCTGGAGTCAGTGGATGAATATTTTCTGGCGAAACGGAATTTGGCGGAAGGGGCTGTTTTTTACGCGGTTGATGACGACGCCAATTTCTCCCTCGTCAGTGATCTGGAGCGGGATACGAAAACATCGCTCGAACTTGGTTATGAAAAGAAAACGGGAACGAAAGAAGACGATTTATACTTGCAGGACATGATCTATAAAATTAATACCGTGCCGAAGTCAGAGTTCAAGGGGGAGATCGTCAAACACTTGGACGCCGATAAGTATTTGCGGTGGCTTGCGGGCATCGTGTTTACCTCAAACTACGATGGATTTGTTCATAATTACGCTTTGTACCGGAATCATGAAACGGGACTTTTTGAAGTCATTCCGTGGGATTACGATGCGACGTGGGGAAGAGACATTCACGGTGATCGGATGGACGCCGATTATGTCAGAATACAAGGGTTTAATACCTTGACTGCAAGGCTTCTGGATGAACCGTATTTCCGCAAAGCGTACAAACAGCTTTTGGAAGAAACGCTTCAGACCCGGTTTACCATTGAACATATGAAGCCGAAGGTCATGTCACTGTATGAGCAGATCAGGCCGCATGTCGCAAAGGATCCTTATAAGAAAGAGGAGATTGATTGCTTTGACCGGGAGCCTGATGTGATTTGCGAATACATTAAGGAGCGGTCCGCCTTCATCAGCAGTGAGTTAGAGCGGTGGAATATCTGATTTGGAAATGAAGAAAGATTTTTTACAAATAGGCTGGTGAATCAGTTCCCGAAAATAATCGTGATACGTATATATGCATTATGCTTTTTACATTATGAGAAAAATGACTAGGAGGACAATAGATGAAACGCAATACGAAGCGGCATCGGTCTGATGACAACTTTTTGCATGCAATGGAAGGAAAAGTAATTACTGTCTACCGGGGAGGCCCGGAGTCCAAGACAGGGAGATTAGCAGACATTCAATCGGATTATATCGCTCTTCAGGTTGATAATAAAATCGTTTATTATCAATGGAAACACGTGAAAAGTGTGACGGAAAATACGAGTGAAACCGTATCGCCGGCCGAAGCGGCAGAATGTGAAAAAGCTGATGATTTTCAAGACCTGATCAGCCGGATGACCAATCGCACGGTGCAATTGAATCAGGGAGGTCCCGAATCGAAAAGAGGAAAGCTTCACGAAACAGGGGAGGATTTTCTCGTGCTGGAAACGGAAGATGACGGAATCGTATATTTTAACGCCGACCATGTCAAAAGCATCAGCGCGGAACAAGAAGAGGACGGCCAAGAGGAGGAGCGCCCGGAATTTGAAATGGCTGATGATTTTCACGGCATATTTAAACGCCTGATCCACAAATGGGTATCCATCAACCGCGGAGGTCCTGAAGCCGTTGAAGGTATACTTGTGGATAATTCCGACGGCCACTACACTCTTGTGAAAGATAAAGAAGTGCTGCGTATCTATCCTTTTCATATCAAGAGCATCAGCGAAGGGGCAAAAGGAGCAGCTAAAAAAGAGGAGAATAAAGACGACGAGAATAAAGGTGAGAAAGAGAGCGCCGAAGAAGAAAAGTCACATGAAGAAGAATCACGCGAAGAGCAGCGTACTTCCTCTAAAAAGTCGAAAAGATCATCAAGATCCGTTCGATCCTCAAAACGGGAGGAAGAGAACTCTTATAGCTACGCCACTGTATTAAGGACAATAGATTATCGGTGGAAACACGGCCGTAAATGATTGGAAAGATTGTCCGTAAACGCGGGAGAGGGGGGAATGAAATGGCTGGATTAAGCAGATTTCTGGATAAACAAGTCGATATTGAGATATCGGGGAATACGACATTTTCAGGAACTCTTTTGGATATCGGTCAGGATATCATTGTGATTCATGACGGCCGGACGTTTCTTTATATTCCGCTGCTGCATCTTCAGAGGATGACATTGACGCTCCCGGACGAAGAGAATAAAGAGCCGTACGCAAGAAAAAAAAGTCCGCATCCCGAAAAACAGGAACATTCATTTTCTTATCGGAATACCCTCCAGCATATAAAAGGCAGATTTACAGAAATATTTGTTACGGGAGACCGTTCCATCCATGGGTATGTGACAAGTGTTTTAAATGATTATTTTGTTTTCTTCTCTCCGGTTTATAAGACTCTTTTCATCTCGATGCATCATTTGAAATGGCTGACACCCTATTCCGATGAGCAGACGCCGTATACTTTAAACAGTTCAGAGCTGCCGGTTGTTCCCGCTAATGTGCCCCTTGTCCGGAATTTTGAGGAGCAATTAAAAAGATATATCGGGAAGCTGATTATTCTGGATTTAGGAGATATACCGAATAAAGTGGGGCTGTTACAGGATGTCTCAGATAATATTCTTGAATTGACCAATGCAGACGGCGATACTGTTTTTTGGAAATTGAATCATTTAAAAACCATGCACCTGCCATAAATGATAAAACTGCCTCTCTTATACAGCAGGCAGTTTTTTTCATCGGAGCTAAAGGTAAATCCAACTGATCCAAACATATAAAACGGTAATGGTAAACACGACGGTGAGAGGGACAACGACAATGGTCGTTTTGATATATTCTGACCAAGAAACTTTTTCGCCGTGCTGTTTGATGATATGCATCCAGATCAGCGTGGCTAATGTCCCGATCGGCAGAAGCAATGATCCGATATCACTGCCGATAATATTAGCCAGATAAATGATTTTTACGGTTAATGGGTCGATGGACATTTCAGTTAATGTCAAAGTGCTGATCATTAAGGCGGGATGGTTATTGAACAAATTAGAGAGGACGGATGTAGCAATGCCCATAATAGATGCAGCGTGGGCAATGCTTTGTGAGACATAAGGCTCAATAGACTGAACAAGCAGCGCCGTCAGTCCGATATTATGCAGTCCGTAAATGATAATGTACATCGTGAAGGCAAAAATAAAGATATGCCAAGGCGCTTTTCTTAATAAGTCTGCCGGACCGATTTTTAAATAAAACCATCTCCAGCAAAGCAGGATGACTGAACTGATGACAGCCACGAGCGAAACGGATATGCCGTTGTAAGAAGCTGCAAACAGACTGATCCGGACGAACAATACAAATACCAAAACACAAAACATGATGTTCGTACGGCTGTTTTGGCTCAAGTCCGGCGGAGGCTGAAGCGGATGATATCGTTTGTGTTCCAGCGAATCAAAATGAACCGGAATATCGGGGAGCTGTTTCGGCAAACGGCGGTAAAAAACGGCAAACAGCAGAAAGGCCATAAACACCAGTCCCAGCGTGCCGGGGATAAACATCATATTGGTGTACAAATAAAGGTCCATGCCTATCATTTTGAGAGAAATTAAATTGACGATATTACTGACGCCGATCGGGGTGCTTGCCGCCGTCGCTATTAATACGCCGCTTATTAAATACGGTGTTTTCTGATGTCTTTTAAGTCCGAGATATTGTAAGACCAATAGTAAAATAGGAGTGGTGATTAATACGCTGCCGTCATTATTCAGAAAGAGCGTCATTGAAAAACAGAGCAGGTTGGTCAGCCAAAAAAGCCGGATGCCCGATCCCTTGGCGCGGTGAAGCAGTTTGGCCGCCGCCCAGTTAAAAAAACCGAAGCTTTCCAGCGCGATCGCCATAATCATTGTGGAGATAATGGTTATTGATGCTCCGGTGACTTTTGACCCTATATCCCCCAAATCATGAAAGGAAACGGTTCCGCATAACAAAACGAGAATGGCGCCCAGCGACGCCGGAACGGCTTCATTTAATCCCCCGGGTCTCCAAAATATAAAAATAATGGTCACAAAGAAAGAAATCAGGGTCAAAATGACGGTAATATGTGTAATGTGTTCTGCCTCCTTTTAGATGGGTCATTGCCGCCCCATTATTTTTATCCCTCCTGATCAGTTGTACTGTATGTATACGGGTACAGGTCGTAAGGTGTACTGAGCGTTTCTACCAATTTAGTAAAAATCCATAAAAGCACAAAAAAAGAGGCTGCTTTCGGCGGCCCTCTTTTTTATGCATTTTCCTTATCCGCCTGCAATAAAGCCTGGCGTTTATTCATAATATCCAGAAAATGTTTCAGAATCGGATTTTGATTATCCTTGCGGTAGGCAATGACCCATTCGGCAGTGAGCTGCGCCTGATTAATGCCGCGGTAGGCGACTTCGAGATTAAACAGCTTTTTAGCAGAAGAAGGCACGAAGGTTACACCGATACCGGCACTAACCAATCCGATCACCATTTGATACTCCGTCGCTTCCTGAACGATTTTCGGTTTGAAGCCCGCCTGCTCGCAGTAGTTTACAAACTCTAGGTATAAAGTCGGCCATGTTTCTTTCGACAGTGTGATAATCGGTTCATTTTTTAAATCCTGAATGTCGATTGTCTGTTTAGCGGTAAGCGGGTGCTGCTTCGGCAAAGCCAGAATGCACGGACTGCTCTGCACCTTTTCCATATGTAACGCGGAATGCTGTAAAGGCGGATGAAGGATGCCGATATCAATGTTCCCCTTCAGAAGTTCTTCCTGCTGTCTGAAAGAAGAAATTTCACGCAGATCAAGCTTGACGGAGGGAAATTTTTCGCGGAATTCCCGAATGATCGGCGGCAGAAATTCATATGTGGCCGAGCCGACAAAACCGACGACAAGGCGGCCGAGCTCTCCCCGCGCCGTTCTCTGCGCCATTTCAATCGCTTTGTCTATTTCTTCGATCGCGTTTCTGCTGTGTTTTAAAAAACTTTCTCCGGCAGCTGAAAGCTCTACAACCCGTTTCGTGCGCTTTAATAAGGTCACGCCGACTTCCTTCTCAAGCTGTTTGATCTGCTGGCTGAGAGGCGGCTGTGTCATATTTAACCGAAGCGCAGCTTTGCCGAAATGAAGTTCTTCGGCAACGGCAATAAAGTATTGAAGATGGCGAAGCTCCATCCTTATCCATTCCTTTCTCTTTGTTAATTATTCGTGAAACATATTAATCATACGGCGAATTGATATTGGAGGTCAATTTCCAAAGAGTGTATAGTGAATAATATCACAAATTACTTAAAATTTTATATTTAATATGCATAATAAGGAGTGAGGGTGTTGGCAAAAGCAACAAATGAACTAAAAACCTCTGAAAAAAATCGGGGGGCGGAGCTTGTTGTTGATTGCTTAGTGGAGCAAGGTGTCACACATGTTTTTGGCATTCCGGGTGCAAAAATTGATGCAGTATTTGATGCGTTAAAAGATAAAGGACCTGAACTGGTTTTATGCCGTCACGAACAGAACGCTGCATTTATGGCTGCGGCTGTCGGAAGACTGACTGGAAAACCAGGCGTTTGTCTCGTTACTTCAGGCCCGGGGGCATCCAACTTGGCGACCGGCTTGTTAACGGCTAATACAGAAGGTGATCCGGTAGTGGCGCTGGCGGGTAACGTAATTCGCGCAGACCGGTTAAAACGGACACACCAATCATTGGACAATGCGGCGCTATTTCAGCCGATTACTAAATACAGTGTAGAAGTACAGGAAACAGGGAATATACCAGAAGCGGTAACAAACGCCTTCAGGGCAGCGTCAGCAGGTCAGGCAGGCGCGGCTTTTGTGAGCTTTCCGCAGGATGTTGTGAATGAAATCACAAATGTGAAAAACGTACGCAGCGTGCCGGCGCCGAAACAAGGCCCTGCACCGGAAGAGGCGGTCAGCGCGGCTATCGCGAAAATCCAGACGGCGAAACTTCCCGTTCTGTTAGTCGGTATGAAAGGCGGAAGACCGGAAGCGGTAAAACAAATCCGCAAACTGCTTGCCAAAACAAAACTGCCTTTCGTAGAAACGTACCAAGGGGCCGGCACATTGTCCAGAGAGCTGGAAGACCAATATTTCGGCCGGATCGGACTGTTCCGCAACCAGCCGGGCGATCTTCTGCTTGAACAGGCGGATGTCGTATTAACGATCGGTTATGATCCGATTGAATACGATCCGAAGTTCTGGAACGTAAACGGTGACCGTGCTATTATCCATCTTGACGAAATCCAGGCCGATATCGATCATGCCTATCAGCCGGAATTAGAATTATTAGGCGATATCGCCGCTACGGTTAAACAAATTGAACACGACGCTGTGACATTTGATATGGGCAGCCGTGAAAAAGAAGTGCTGAGCGAGTTAAAACAGATGCTCACAGACAGCGAGAAGGCGCCAAGCGATCATAAATCCGACAGAGTGCATCCTCTGCAAATCGTCCAAGAACTGCGCAATGCAATTGATGACGACGTAACCGTCACTTGCGATATCGGTTCTCACGCGATCTGGATGTCCCGCTACTTCCGCGCTTATGAGCCGCTGAAACTGTTGATCAGCAACGGCATGCAGACATTGGGCGTAGCGCTTCCTTGGGCGATTGCCGCCACATTGGTGAATCCGGGTGAAAAAGTCGTATCCGTTTCAGGAGACGGAGGATTCCTGTTCTCTGCAATGGAATTGGAAACGGCAGTCCGCTTAAAAGCGCCGATCGTTCACCTTGTATGGAATGACAGCACATATGATATGGTCGCATTCCAGCAAATGAAAAAATACAACCGTACATCATGCGTAGATTTCGGAAACATTGATATCGTAAAATATGCAGAAAGCTTCGGCGCCACCGGCTTGCGCGTTGAGTCACCGGAACAGCTGGCAGACGTGCTGCAAAAAGGCTTGAACACAGAAGGCCCCGTCATCATTGACATTCCTGTCGATTACAGTGACAATGTCCATTTATCAAGCGACATGCTTCCGAAGCAATTCAAAGAAAAAATGAAAGCAAAAGCTCTCTAGCACTCTGCGCACCATGACCTGTTTTCTAAAACAGCCCAATTTAAAAGGAGTGAAGGGAATATGAAAAACGCAAGCGACATCCATATGATGAGCCGCGGAGAAAAAGGCTCACCTGAGGATCAGATCTATCAAGTATCCACAATGACATCTCTGCTGGACGGAGTATATGACGGAGATTTTGATATGGCTGACATTCCGAAGTTCGGTGATTTCGGAATCGGCACGTTCAACAAACTGGACGGCGAATTAATCGGATTTGACGGCGAATTTTACCGTCTGCGCGGCGACGGAACGGCTACGCCTGTTAAAGGCGGAGACCTGTCACCATTCTGCTCATTCACATTTTTCACGCCGGACATGACGCATACGATCGACGGCGAAATGACCCGTGAAGAATTCGAGCAGGAAATCGCCAGCCTTCTGCCTAGTAAAAACTTATTTTATGCGATCCGTTTAGACGGCGTATTTAAAAAGGTGCAGACAAGAACGGTAGAACGCCAGGAGAAACCGTACGTTCCGATGATCGAAGCGGTGAAAACACAGCCTGTGTTCAACTTTGACGACATTCAGGGTACAATCGCCGGCTTCTGGACGCCGGGTTACGCAAACGGCATCGCTGTTTCCGGATACCACCTGCACTTCATTGATGAAGGACGCAATTCCGGGGGACACGTGTTTGACTATGTCATTAAAGATTGTAAAGTGACCATTTCTCAAAAAATGAATATGAACCTCAAGCTTCCGAATACGGCGGACTTTTTCAACGCAAATTTAGATAATCCGAATTTTGCGAAGGATATTGAAACAACCGAAGGAAGCCCGGAATAAAATAAAAAAGAAAGCCTCATTTTTCTCGGGGGCTTTCTTTTTATTTGGCTGAACCGGCAAAGATTAGGTAAAATACAGTCAAAAGGGAAAGGTGTGGTAGCTGTGAAAGTATTGGTATTAGCGGTTCATCCTGACATGGACAACTCAGCGGTCAATAAGGCGTGGACAGAAGAATTAAAAAATCATGATGACATCACGGTCCGTGAGCTTTATAAAGAATATCCGGACGGGAAAATAGATGGGGAAAAGGAACGGCAGCTGTGTGAACAGTATGACCGGATCGTATTTCAATTCCCGCTGTACTGGTACAGTGCGCCTCCGCTTTTAAAAACATGGATGGATCATGTGCTGGCGTATGGCTGGGCTTACGGTTCCAAAGGAAAGGCGCTGCACGGTAAAGAATTGCTGCTGGCTGTTTCTGTAGGTGCCGGGGAGGATGCATATCAGGCAGGCGGGTCTAACCATTTTTCACTGAGCGAGCTCTTAAGGCCGTTTCAGGCAATGGCTAATTTTACGGGAATGACCTATTTGCCGGCTTTCGCGATGTACGGGGTTAGCAGCGCCGATGCTGCGGCTATCCGTGACAATGCCAAACGCCTGGCGGATTACATAAAGAAGCCATTTTAGAGTCGTATGCATTCATCTTCATCCGACAATATTTCCTGAGAAATATTTCGAACCTTAGACGTTTCTGACTGCTCAAGAAAGAAAAAACGGATTTCGCGCTGAATTTGCGAAATCCGTTTTGATATTATGTCAGTTTTTGCAGATCTTTTGTGCTGATATATCCCGTTGCGCCCCCGTAATCGACAAGCGCCCAGCCGAAATCAATGCCGCCGCCGGCTGTCTTTTTCCATCCGAGGAAAGAAACGCTCGTGTTTTTGGCAAGGGAAGCTTTGACCGCTTGTTTGTCTGTATATACTTTTGTTTTTGCCGTCGTTTTTACGGTTGTTGCTTCTTTAACAATATAATGAGTAGATACAAATCCTGTTTTTCCGTTTTTATAATGTACTTTTGCCCAGTCAGCGTTCTGGAATGAAACGATCTTTAAGCTGTCGCCTAAATGAAGGGTATCAGCTCTCGGACTGGCTGCTGATGCTTTTGTTCTGACGTTCAATGCTTCCGCGGAAACGAGATAAGAGTCAAGCGGGTAGCTGTACAGATCGTCAATTTTGACCGCTTCTTGCGCGTGTGTCTCCGGAAGAGGCGTTATTCCGGCAGCTGAAGCCGCTGATATTCCCGCTGCAAGGGTCAGAATGGATGCCGCTTTGGCTGTTTTCTTCATCTGTATCTCTCCTTTTACTTCATCCTTTCACGTTTTACCGGAAGTCTAAACATCGGCCGATTATTTTTGTGTTTGAAGTTTCAATGGAGCGGAAATGGTTTTTTTGACTTTTTCTCCTTTGAGCACCTGCTCCGCCGCTTCGGCCGCCAGTTTTCCGATCAGCTCCGGCTGCTGGGCGACCGTGGCTGTCAGCTTCCCATTTTTAATGGAAGAAATCGCATCTTTATTTCCGTCGAAACCGACGACCAAAATGTGTTTGCCTGAGCTGTTAATCGCTTCGAGTGCCCCGAGTGCCATTTCATCATTATGGGCGAACACGGCTTTGATATCCGGATGTCCCTGCAGCAGGTTTTCCATGACGGTCAATCCTTTTGTGCGGTCAAAATCTGCCGCTTGCTTCGTTACAACATCCAGCTTTTTGTCGGCAATATGATGAAAGCCCGTTCCGCGTTCCCGTGTCGCGGATGCGCCCGGCACCCCTTGCAATTCAGCCACTTTGGCGCCTTTTCCGAGCTGATCGGCGAGGTAGTCAGCCGCCATTTCTCCTCCTTTGACATTGTCAGAGGCGACAAGCGTTTCGACTTTGCCGTGTTCGGCTGAACGATCAAGCGCAATGACGGGAATGCCGAGGGAATTTGCCGATTCGACGGCTGTTGAAATCGCTGATGAATCGGTCGGATTGATCAGCAGCGCATCGACTCCCTGCTGGATCAAATCTTCTACGTCATTTGACTGTTTAGATGAATCATTTTGGGCATCGACAATAATGACCTTCATGCCCCGTTTTTTGGCTTCCTTTACAACGCCTTCTTTTAATGAAACGAAGAACGGATTGTTTAATGTGGAGACGGAGAGCCCGATAGTGAATTCTTTTTTATGTTTTGTGTTTGACGGTTTTGCCCATTGCGGCGGTTCAAGTGAACAGGCGGACAGCAAAAACAGTGATAATGCCGCGATCGTGATGATGGCTTTCTTCATAATGGTCCTCCTACTATGCCGATTTTTTGCGGTCCAGCAGCACCGCGATTAAAATGACGATTCCTTTGACGACGAGCTGATAAAAAGATGATACGCCGAGAAGGTTCAAGCCGTTGTTCAGTGTACCGATAATCAAAACCCCGATCAGCGTCCCGATGATGCGCCCTCGGCCGCCGGACAGGCTCGTTCCGCCGAGAACGACCGCTGCGATGGCGTCCAGCTCGTATGATTCCCCGGCCGTCGGCTGTGCGGAATTTAAGCGTGATGTCAGAATCGCTCCCGCCAGCGCCGATAATAAACCTGTCAGAGAATAGATCATGATCTTGATGCGGGGCACTTTGATTCCCGATATCAGCGCCGCCTTCTCATTGCCGCCGATGGCGTATGTCCGGCGGCCGAACGGTGTTTTGTGCAGAAGAACCCACAGGGCCGCAAATGCAATCAGCATCGTAATGGCAGGTACGGGGATGCCGAGAAAATAACCGCGCCCGAATAATTGAAATGCGTAATTTGAACCGAGCCCCGTAATCGGATTTCCGTCCGTATAGACGAGGGTCAGTCCGCGAAAGACGGTCATTGTCGCCAAAGTGGCGATGAACGGCGCCATTTTTCCTTTTGTGATTAATAATCCGTTTATCATGCCGAGTACGGCGCCGATCACGCAGCCGATGATGACGGCTAAGATCGGGTCGATGCCTGATACCATCATACCTGCGACCAATGCGCTCGATAAGGCGAGGATGGCTCCGACAGAGAGATCAATGCCTCCCGTTAAAATGACAAACGTCATTCCGAATGCAATCAGAGCGTTAATCGCAACCTGCCGAAGAAGATTGAGAATATTGAGGGGTTCAAGAAAACTCGGGTTTAAAACGGAAACGATCAGCACAAGAATCAGTAAGCCGAGAAACGGACCGAGTTTTTGCGTGAAGGTGTGAATGGAAAATTGCTTTTGTTCAGTTGATGTCATTGGTTCAGTTTTCATACTGCTGCCCTCCCGTGGCAAGTGTCATGATGTGTTCTTGTGTTGCGTCTGCCGTATTGATTTCTCCGCTGATGCGCCCTTCGTGGACGACGATGATTCTGTCACTCATACCGAGAATTTCCGGCAGCTCGGAAGACACCATGATGATGGCGACTCCGCGATCGGTCAGTTCATTCATTAATGAATAGATTTCCCTTTTCGCGCCTACGTCGACGCCTCTTGTCGGTTCATCAAGGATGAGAACTTTCGGGCCGATTCCGATCCATTTGGCGATGACGACTTTTTGCTGATTTCCTCCTGATAAATGCCGGGCGGCGGTTTCCGGAGATGCGGCTTTAATGGTCAGACGCTTGATGAGCAGCTCAACGAACTCCGCCTCGCGTTTTCGGTCAATGATGCCTTTCGGAGAGAAGCTGGTCAGGTTCGGCAATGAGATATTTTCACGAATGGACGTATCCAGCAGCAGCCCTTCATCTTTGCGGTTCTCCGTAATCAGGCCGAGTCCCTTGCGGATGGCATCGTACGGACCCCGAATGCCGGTTTTTCGGCCGGAAATCCAGATCTCTCCGGAATCGAGCCGGTCAATTCCGAATAGCGCCCTCATGATTTCTGTCCGTCCGGCACCCATTAAGCCGGAAACGCCGAGGATTTCTCCGGCGCTCACATGGAAACTGATCTGTGAAAAGCTTCCTTTTTTTGAGGCGTTTTTTACTTCGAGCACCTTATCGCCGAGTGACGGCGTGCGGGTTGGATACCGATCGGTCAGCTCCCGCCCGACCATTTTTTTGACCACTTCATCAAAATGAGTATCTTTCATATGCGCCGTATCGACAGTGAGGCCGTCCCGCATAATGGTGATCCGGTCGCAAATCGAAAATATCTCTTCCATTCGGTGCGAAATATAGACAATGGATACGCCGTCCCGCTTTAACGCCGTCATCACGTCAAACAGTTTGCTGATTTCCCGTTCGGTCAGCGCCGCGGTCGGTTCGTCCATAATAATGACTTCGGCGTTTGTCATCAGCGCTTTGGCAATCTCAATCATTTGCTGCTGGCCGACGGAACATTGTCCGGCTTCCCGGTCAAGAGGAAGAGAGACTCCCAGTTTTTCAAGCTGTGATTTTGCTAGCGCTTTCATTTTCTTCGTTTCCAAAACGCCGAACGCCGTCGTCAGCTCTTTGCCGATAAAAAGGTTTTCAAGCACCGTCATGTCCGGCCATATATTCAGTTCCTGATGGATAAAGGCGATTCCGTGCTTTTCGGCTTCCTTTGGATTGGAGAAGCTCATATTTGTTCCGTTTATCGTAATGTTTCCCTTGTCGAGCCGGTAGAGCCCGGTGAGCAGATTCATTAACGTCGATTTGCCCGCTCCGTTTTCTCCCATTAAAGCGTGGATTTCTCCCGGCAGAAGCTCAAATGAGACGCCGGAGAGCACTTGGTTTTTGCCGAATGCTTTATGAATGTCTGTCATGCTGATGTGCATGCTGGATCCCTTCTTTCTAGAAAATCACACCCGCCTGCAGGATGCAGTTGGCGTATGGTGTCATTTCACCCGTTCGGATGACGGCTTTTGCTTGCTGTGTGAGCCGTTTGAATTCCTCGTGGGACATGTACTCGATCGTCTGCGCTGAGAAATGGCTTTCTATGAAACTTGCATTCTCGGGATTTGCGTCTTTGATGTCAGAAGCGGCCATCACCTTTTCGACTGCCATCTCCCCGGCTACCAAGCTGGTCACGTCCCGAAAGGCGGGAACGCCCGCCGTTAAGGACAAATCAATTTTAGGGACGCCGTCAGGGACGGGGAGACCCGCATCGGCGATCGCGATGAGGTCTGTATGCCCGAGATCGGCTAATACTTTGGCAATGTGGCTGTTTAACATTCCGTGTTTTTTCATGACAGCAGCTCCTCAACCTCTTTTCTGACCGGCATCCCGCCTTGGGCGCCGAAGTGCTGCACGGACAGGGAGGCGGCGCGGTTGGCAAACAGGAGCGCTTGCTCGATGTCCCGTCTTTCCGCGAGTGCGACGGCAAGTGCCGCATTAAAGGTATCGCCGGCACCCGTCGTGTCGACCGCTTCTGCAGGGAAGCCGGGAACGAGCCGTTCCGCGGTGCCGTCTGAGTAGCGTACGCCTTGTTTTCCTTCGGTAATGAACAGTTTGCCGGGATAGCCGGCGAGCGCTTCTTCTTTCGTCCGGTCAGGAAATAAAATGGATGCTTCATGTTCGTTCGGCGTAAGATATGCGGCATCCTCAATCGTCGATTGTTTCAGCGGGCGGGCCGGCGCGGGATTCAGGATAACCGGAATTTGCTGCGCGCGGCAGTAGCTGCACACTTCTTCAACGGTTTCTTCAGGAATCTCCTGCTGGATCAGCACGATATCAATGCCGGGAAGTTTTGCCAGCGCACTTTTGGCATAATCGGGGGAGATGTCATCGTTTGCGCCTTTTACGACGACGATGCTGTTGTCTCCTTCTGCGAGCACAATATGAGCCGTTCCGCTTTTTTTATGTGTAACCGTTTCCATGCAGTCCGTATTGACACCGTTTGCCTTCAGGTTTTCAATAATCGCTTTTCCGTAGCTGTCATTGCCAGCTTTTCCTACCATATATACGTTTGCGCCCAGACGGGAAGCGGCTACAGCCTGGTTTGCGCCTTTTCCCCCGGGCACGGTTTGAAAGTCTGTGCCCAGTACGGTTTCCCCGGCTTTCGGACGCCGTTCGGATGTGACGACCAGATCCATAGAACAGCTTCCGATAACACAAATTTCACTCATGGTGATCATCCTTTCTCGTCGTTTGTCTTCTTATATAAGTCACGGGCATTTGAATGGCCGTCTCTTTCGGCGGCTCTTTCTTTATCAATTGCAGCAGCAGGTTTGCCGCTTGTTTTCCCATCTCATATGCAGGCTGGCGGATGGTTGAAAGCGGCGGAAACAAAAGCCTGCTCTGCGGAATATCGTCGTATCCGATGATCTGAATCTCCTCCGGAACTTTTTTACCGAGCCGCAGCGCCTCATGGAGGACGGCAGCCGCCGCAATGTCGTTGCTGGCAATGACTCCGTCGGTTTCGGGGTATGCTGCAAACAATTTTTCTGCTAAAACGGCGGCATCCTTGATGGAAAATGAAGCGGCGGAGATGACATTGAACTGCGCTCCCGCTTTTTGCAGCACGTTAAGTGCGCCGTTAAAACGTTCCTGAGCGGTCGGAAGGTGGCCTGGGCCTTTGACAAGCGTGATGCTTGTGCTTTTGCCGCGAAGCATTTCCTCAGCTGCCCGTTTTCCGCCTGCCCGCCCGTCACTGAATACGGATGGGGCGCCTTCTTTTGTCCGGTCCAGAAATACGACCGGGTAAAGGCTGCCGCTGTATTCGGGAAGGTCGGGGTAATGGGTGGCCGCCAAAATACCGGCAACTTGATTTTGTTTAAATGTTTGCAGGTAGTCGAGTTCTTTTTCCAATTCTTCATCGCTGTTGCCGATGATCAGCCGGTATCCTTCCCGCTGCAGCTCGTCTTCAGCGCCGCGGGCAAGCTGCGGGAAAAAGGGGTTCGTAATATCCGGAAGCAAAAGCCCGACCAGTCTGGATTCTCTTTTATAAAGAGAGCGGGCAACTTCATTCGGATAATAATTCAGCTTCTCCATGGCAAGCATGACCTTCGTTCGTGTATCTTCATGCACGTAGCCGTTGTCATTGAGGACACGCGAGACCGTGGCAACAGAGACGCCGGCAGCGCCTGCGACATCTTTAATCGTTGCCAACAAACACTCCTCCTTCATTTATGTAACCGTTTACACAAAAAAAGAGTAACACGAATCATTTCGGTTGGCAACAAAAAAAGAGACCGGGGTCTCTTTTAGTTCACGATGCCGATTTGCGAGATATTCACTTTGATATCAGGGACGATTTCAATGGAAGGGTAGACCTCACGCCAATTGAGCCGCTTGCCCCGCTCATAATAATGGGTTTGATATTTCCGGCCGATGCCGAGGATATCCGAGTTGTGCTCCTGAATATGGCTGATCACCGATCTGGCCTGGCTGTTCAAATTTGCTGATGCTTGTTTGTTCATTTGGTTGATTGCCGTATAAGAATTCAGCTTGTCCTTCGGATATTCCAAGACGCGTGCGTTCAGCTTTAAACGGATTTTCACTTTTATATGCTGCGGATCTGTATCTATAAATACAATCTTTCGCGTGGCATCCGTGATGCCGAGAGAAAGATAATTTTCAATATCCATTTTGTATTTGTCCCACAGCTTCAGATTAATATTAGCCGATTTATTAAATTGCCCGCTTAAAAGGGTCAGGAGGGTCGAATCCTGACCGAGCACCTCAGTCACTTTCCGCTGGCCGCTGAACAGGGCAGAACCCTCTACCTTTATCGTCTGTCCGTTAATCGATAAATAAGGAAGGGCGAAATCCTTATCAGCCGTCAGCATGCTTGAACGGATGGATTGCAAATTTTCCATGCTGATATTTGATTCCGCATTAGCGCTTGTTAATAAATTCGTTAAATACTTGCTGACGATCAATTTCTGCCGGACGATCAGCTTCAGCACTTCAATCGCCTCGCCGTCTTTTACAACCGCCGGATGAGCGAGAAGCGGACTTTTCGGATCTCTGTAAAAGACATCGAGATAAGGAAAAAGCGGTTTTTCCGCCATTTTCTCACCGATTAATAAGACTCTTTGCTTGGACGTGTCAATGCGCTGGTCGACAAGCTTATCCAATTGAAACCGCGCTTCACGGATGGTGTGCCCGGAAGCGCTGAGCACCGTCGTAATGAATGAGCCGCCCGTTTCCTGTTCCGCCTGGGAGGACTGAACCTTCCGATAGGTGATGGCGATTTTATTTTTACCGTCCTGATCAACATCAAGGCTTGCGGTCAGCACGAGAGAAATATCTTTCAACAAATTTTGATCCCAGCAGCCCGCAAGTGTCAGGCTTGCGCACATGAGACTGATAAGAACCGCTTTTTTAATGCGCATGGCGGACACCCTTTTTGCGTACAAGGACAATCAATACCATAAACAACGGAAACAAATACACAAACACAATATCGGAAATGCGGAAAAACTGATCCAGCTGCTGTATCGTTTTATCCGTGCTTGTGGCCCAAATAGACGGAAGGAAGACGAGCAGAGCCAGCGGATAGACAAACCGGCTGTGATCTTTTTGATTGAACAGCTTGGCGATGCCGGTGCTTGCCAAGTAAAACACGTTGGCCAGCGTTGAAAAGACGGTCACGAACCAAAACGTCAAAAAGAGCAGATCCGTCCGTTCGATAATTCTGAATGAAACGGTTTTTAACAGGTACAGCACAGGCTCCGGGATCATTTTTATTTCTTCGGGGCTGATGGTGACAAAGCAAGTAAGGGTGATATACAGGTAATAAAGGATAATCAAGCCGTTTGAAATCGTCAGTATTTTGTAGCGCTGGCTGACGGTGCAGTTGATTAGGGGCCCGATCACAAGCGCCGCCTGAAAGCCGGTAATGCTGACAAGTGTTTGCTGCACCCCGGTCAGCATGTCTTTTGCGGTTCCGTGAAAAATCGGCATAATGTATGTGATATCGGCTTTTCCCAGCGTGTATAAAAGCGGCAGAGAGATCAGCAGCAAAAACGGCGTTAAAATAAAGCTGAACCTCGCGATCGCATTCAGCGGAGCTTGGGCGATATAGACAGAACCGAGGATCAGCATTAAGCTGATCACCCAATTTGGAGTCTGAGGGAGCACCCAGATATCCAATATCCGTGTAAATACAGAAAGAATGAGCGTGCAGAGAAACGCGAAATATAAAATATACAGCACCTGCACCCCTTTGCCGGCAAGTGTTCCGAACACCTCCTCCAGCATTTCGTACAGGTTCAGCTTCGGAAACCGGTGGAATAATATCATATACAGGCTGAATGTAAGCTGGACGAGCAATCCGGTAAGCAGAATGGAAATCCACCCGCTGCTTCCCGATTTCATCATCAGTAAATGGGGCAGCGCCAAAATGCCGATGCTGATCTGCGTCTGATTAATGAAAAACACGCCTTGAAGCCGGCTGATTTTTTTAGGCTTCATCTTTTCTCCACCCCCGAACATGTTTCATCTGCTTTGAGTCTTGCGGTCTCAAATAAAAAGGCCTTCTTTTAATAAACCAAGCCGGCAGCCGGATAAATGCATCCTTCAAGTCGCTGAAATGAAACGGCGTCAGAGATGATAAATACGGAACGCCGAGGGATTCAAGCTTGCACAGGTTCATCAGAATAAGTCCGAAGCCGAATGCGATGCCGATAAAACCGAACGAGGATGCCAGAAACATAAGCGGAAATCTGAGCGTTCGAATGGACGTGCTCATTTCATATGAAGGAAGCACAAAAGAAGAAACAGCCGTAACGGCTACGACGATAATCATCATATTAGAAATGAGTCCCGCCTGAACGACCGCGTCACCGATCACGAGACCGCCGACAATGCCGATCGTCTGACTGATCGGTTTCGGCAGCCTGATACCGGCTTCGCGGATCAGTTCAATGGTAATCTCCATAATCATGGCTTCTATCAGCGGAGGGAAGGGAATATCAACTATCGAATTTTTCATGGTGATAATCAGATCGTTGGGAATGACTTCAAAATGAAACGCAATCAGCGCGATATAAAAAGCGGGCAGCGTAATCGCGATCATAAAGGCGGAAAATCTCAGCACTCTCAAAAAACTGGCGGAAATCCACCTCGTGCTGTAGTCATCCGGCGATTGAAAAAAAGAAAAGAACGTGATCGGGGCAATCAAGGCCGACGGGCTCCCATCCATCATGATCAGCACACAGCCTTCCATCACGCATGCTTTTGCTTTATCCGGCCGTTCCGTATGAACGATCTGCGGAAAAATGGAAAACGAATTATCTTCTATTGATTCCTCGATAATTCCGGGCGCAAGCACGCTGTCTATACGCAGGTATGACAGGCGCCGCTTCACTTCCTCCACAATCTCCGGATTGGCGATATTCTCAACAAAGATAACCGCAACCTTTGATTTGGCTCTTTCCCCGATATCCATATAATGAACGGAGAGATGGCGGTCCTGTATGTGAAACCGCAGCTGATGAATGTTCGTTTCCAAACTTTCCACAAACCCGTCATGGGCGCCGCGGACGATACTTTCAGATTCGGGTTCCATAATGGAACGCAGCGGATTCTGCCCGACGGAAAACAGCTTCGCTTTCCTTGACGCATCGCTGAGAAAAACAACCTGGCCTGCCAAAATCCCGTCAATGAGTTTTCTGGTTTCATCCGTTTCCGCACTGCTGACGGCATTCATCGTTTCCTCAAGCGGACCGTTCTGCAGGGTGTCGCTTAACAGAAACTCATTCAGCTTCTGTTCTTCTATCATTTGTTCAATATAAAAGAAAGCGGTATGACGGTCCTGCAGTTTGATCCTTCGTATTTTAAAATCGCCGCAAACACACATCAGCTCCTGCATTTCCCGTACAGCCGATTCAAAATCGCCGGGAATCCGTTTGTTTTGTTTATCCGCAGACATCAGACCGCCTCCTTTCCCGGTTATCTGTAGTTTTCAGCGGGTATTCCTTTTTTATGCATTTTATAAAATAGAGGAGTTTCTCGATGTTTTACCAAGAACTTCACAATTATGGATGAATATTTCTTGAACGAATATAAAGATTTATTAAAATTATTTCAAAAGAGTGATAAATGTCCTGTAAATGCTTTAAAAGGAGATAGGCTTTCCGCATATAAAATGTGTATTTCTTGTAAACACTCCGGACCCGTCTTTTTCTGTCACGTACCAGTCATTCCGCTAGTTATTTTGGAATGGGACTGAAAGCAGGATACGGGGGAAAAATGAATGACTTTAAGACCTTATCCTTAACAAAACAGGCAGTCTGCACACAGCGGACATAGAGTCCCGAAACGTATGCGCAGTGCGGAAAACGCTGATATAACAGGCTGTAAAAGATGGATTATCATTACATCTTTTTCTTCCGGAACGTGTATAGTCCCATTGGTCCAAATGAATTTCTGCGCGGAAATGTAAACGCATTCATTTTTCTTTTGAAAAATTGAAGTAAGGTTGAAGTCCTGCCTATTCCCAAAAAAAGCAATTCGATCATAGGAAGAATAGCGTCACTAATAGAGAAGTTTGGCTCAGTGAAAGCGGGAAGATTATGTTACATAATGCCGATTGAGAATTCATAGTGAAGCTATATACTGATGAATGAATTTATCAATACAGAAGGAGATGTCAAAAATCAATGTGGTTACTCATTATAGCCTGTGCTGCCGTACTAATCATCGGAATCATTGAAAAAAGGCGGCATCAGAAGAATATCGATGCTCTGCCAGTACGCGTCAATATTAATGGTATCCGCGGAAAGTCAACCGTAACGAGGCTGACGACCGGAATACTGATGGAGGCGGGCTACAAAACAGTCGGAAAAACGACGGGAACAGATGCAAGGATGATCTATTGGGATACACCTGAGGAGAAACCGATCAAACGGAAACCGCAGGGCCCGAATATCGGCGAGCAAAAAGAAGTAATGAAGGAAACCGTAGAACGGGGCGCCAATGCCATTGTCAGTGAATGTATGGCGGTAAACCCGGATTATCAGATTATCTTTCAGGAAGAACTCCTTCAAGCCAACATCGGCGTCATCGTGAATGTGCTTGAAGACCATATGGATGTCATGGGGCCGACGCTTGATGAAATAGCTGAAGCTTTTACCGCGACGATACCGTATAACGGTCACCTTGTCATTACAGACAGTGAATACACAGACTTCTTTAAAGAAAAAGCCGCAGAGCGGAATACCGAGGTCATTATTGCGGATAACTCTAAAATTACAGATGAATACCTTCGTAAATTTGAATATATGGTCTTTCCTGATAACGCTTCCCTGGCGCTCGGCGTTGCCCAGGCTCTTGGGATAGATGAAGAAACGGCGTTTAAAGGCATGCTGAACGCGCCGCCTGATCCTGGCGCCATGAGAATCCTGCCGCTGCTCAGCACGAAGGAGCCCGGTCATTTCGTAAACGGCTTTGCCGCAAATGATGCATCTTCTACTTTGAATATATGGAAACGTGTAAAGGAAATCGGCTATCCGACAGATGAACCGATCGTCATCATGAACTGCCGCGCCGACCGTGTGGACAGAACGATTCAGTTCGCAAACGACGTGCTTCCGTACATTAAAACGAAGGAACTCATACTCATCGGCGAAACGACAGAACCGATCGTCAGAGCTTATGAAGAAGGCAAGATTCCTGCCGATACACTGCACGATCTGGAATATAAATCAACAGACGAAATCATGGACGTGCTGAAAACAAGAATGCAAAACCGTGTCATATATGGCGTCGGCAATATCCACGGTTCAGCGGAACCATTAATTGAAAAAATCCAAGAGTATAAGGTGAAACAGCTCGTTAGCTAGGAGGAAAAGGATAAATGTTCGGATCAGATTTATACATTTCACTTATTTTAGGCGTGTTAATCAGTTTAATTTTCGCGGAAAAAACAGGTATCGTACCTGCCGGTTTAGTTGTGCCGGGTTATTTAGGGCTCGTTTTTAACCAGCCGGTCTTTATTTTACTCGTATTGTTAGTGAGTCTTCTTACATACGTGATCGTCAAATACGGTTTATCCAGATTTATGATTTTGTACGGACGCAGAAAATTCGCAGCTATGCTGATAACGGGAATCTGCTTAAAAATCGCCCTTGATTTTCTTTACCCGATCGTACCGTTTGAGATATCAGAATTCCGCGGAATCGGTATCATCGTACCGGGTCTGATCGCCAATACCATTCAGAAACAGGGATTAACGATTACATTCGCCAGCACGCTGTTCTTAAGCGGCGCAACTTTTGCCATTATGTTTGCTTACTACTTAATCTAATGTAAGGTGTGTCAAACGATGAAAAAACAATTAAGCTTTCAAGAAAAACTGCTGAAGCTGACCAAACAGCAGAAAAAGAAGACCAATCTTCACGTTTTTATCGCGCTGCCGATCGTCTTTTGCCTGATGTTCGTCTGCATCCTGACAGGGAAGGCGGAAACGCCGAGTGTGAAAAGAAATGCCGATGACCTTGTATCAGCCTCGTTCGTCGGAGATATTATGATGGGCCGGAATGTCGAGAAAGTGACAAAGCATAAAGGCACGGAGAGTGTCTTCCGTTACGCAAAGCCATTCTTCGAAGCATCCGACTATGTGTCGGGGAACTTTGAAAACCCGGTTACATATAAAAAGAACTACAAAGAAGCAGAAAAAAATATCCACCTTCAGTCAAACAAAGATGCCGTAAAAGTATTGAAGGACATGAATTTCACCGTTCTCACGGCAGCCAATAACCATGCGATGGATTACGGCCCTCAAGGAATGCGGGATACGGTTGAAGAGTTTTCAAAGCAAAATCTTGAACTTGTCGGAGCGGGCCTCACGCTGAAGGAAGCCGAGCAGAACATTTCTTATCAAGATGTAAACGGAATCAAAATCGCAACACTGGGTTTCACTGATGTTTCCGGAAAAGGTTTTGCAGCTAAACGAAATGCGCCGGGTGTGCTTCCGGCCGATCCAGAGCTGTTTATTCCGATGATTTCTGAAGCCAAAAAGAAAGCCGATCTTGTCATTGTTCAAACACACTGGGGACAGGAATACGATAATGATCCGAATGACAGACAGCGCCAATTGGCAAGAGCAATGTCAGATGCCGGAGCGGATATTATCGTCGGACACCATCCGCACGTGCTGGAACCGATCGAAATGTACCACGGCACCGTTATTTTCTACAGCCTGGGCAACTTCGTATTCGACCAGGGGTGGACAAGAACGAGAGACACGGCGCTTGTTCAATATCATCTGCAGAAAAACGGCACGGGACGCTTTGAAGTCACGCCGATGAATATTCATGAAGCGACGCCTGCACCTGTTAAAAAAGGCAGCATCAATCATAAAACGATCGTACGTGAACTGACGAAAGAATCGAATTTCGATTGGAGCGTCAAGGATGGAAAATTAACGTTTGATGTGGATCACAGCGATATCTTAAAAAAGAAAGCGGAGTGAAAAACAAATGAAAATCATTAAAGCGGGATGGCCGTTTGCCGCGATCATTATGGTATTTATGTTTATGTCAGCGTTTAAATACAATGATCAGCTCACAGATCAGGAAAAACAAAAAATTGACACGGAAATGCAAAAAATTCAGCAAGAGGACACAGCGGGCGCAAAATAAGCGCATGATTTCGCTTGCCGGCATATTGTTTGTTCCGAATCCAGTAAAGAATGCCCATATCGGGCATTCTTTTTTGTGTGCTCTCCTAAACATTTGTTAAAAGTTACCGATGTAAAAACTACTAAAAATGAGGAGAGTGAATAGAAAACATGCTCACAAGCTGGAGGAAGTACATCCTTGCCGGCCTTATGATTTGTCTTGTGGCACCTGCAGTAACGAGAACGGAAATTGCCGAAGCGGATTCTCAAGTTTCTGTCCTGATCGTTTCAGACGCGCAAAAACTTGTCGGAAATAAATATGTTTACGGAGGCGAAGAGCCTGAGGACGGTTTTGATCCGTCCGGATTGATGCATTATCTTTTCAGCAGGCAGAACATCCATCTGCCGAGAACGGTCAGTGATCAATGGAAAGTCGGAGCCGCCGTCAAAGAAAATGACCTTTTACCGGGAGATCTTGTGTTTTTCAAAAAGTCGGATTCAACACAAAATACGCCTGTCCATGACGGTCTGTATATCGGAAACGGAGAGATGATACACAGTTCTCCGTCAGAAGGCGTAACCGTCACACGCTTTCAAAAAAGCAGTTATTGGATGAATTTATATCTTGGCGCAAAGCGGATGACAAAAGATCCGGAACTGGCTGATGATCCGATCGTTCAGGAGGCAGCCCGTTACCTCGACATTCCGTATGTATTCGGCGGAAGCACGCCCGAGGCAGGATTCGACTGTTCGGGGCTGGTCCAATATGTTTTTGAAAACAAGCTTCACATTTACCTGCCGAGATCTGCGGAACAGCAGTGGCTGGTCGGTGAGAAAATCAAGCTGAGCAACATAAAGCCCGGGGACGTGATTTATTTCAGCGATACGTATAAAAAAGGAATTTCCCATGCGGGCATTTATGCGGGAGAGGGAAGGTTCATCCAAGCAAGCCGCTCCGAAAAAGTCACCATTTCTTACTTGGCGGAAGATTATTGGAAAAAACATTTCACAGGGGTGCGCCGATTCAGCAATTTAGCCATTTCTAAAGACAACCCCGTTGTGTCCACAGCGGCCGATCATATCGGAATTTCTTATCTGAAAGGCGGCGCTTCACCGGAAACCGGCTTTGATACGGCGGGATTTGTTCAATACATCTATCAAAAAGCGAAAGGAATCAGCCTGCCGCGTTATGCCGACAAGCAGATGAAGGCGGGCGTTCCGGTCGATAAACAAGATCTGAAGCCCGGCGATCTGGTCTTCTTTAAAGCGGAAAGCCTGAATCCGGCCATTTATATCGGGAACGGACAAGTGATTCATGTCACCGTGTCCGCAGGCGTTACCATCACAAATATGAACACAAGCGCTTATTGGAAGGACAAATATGCGGGCGGCATCCGGCTTCCGTAAAAAAAGACGTCAGAGAGTGTCTCTGACGTCTTTTTCTTTTACCGTTTCGGCGCTCTGTATCCGGCCGCTACCGCATCCTCTACGGAACAGAACATTTCCGCGGGATCTGTCGTCCGGTCGTAGTATGTACTTCCCGGTGTGTGATAAATGCCGTTCCGGCTGCCTTTAATGTCGCATCCCTGTGAGGTGCCGGCTGCTTTCGTTTCGGCATGTCCTCCGGAGGAAGGGGCGCTGTTTTGCGCCGTTTCCGCATTTTCGGATGTTTTTGTTTCTGCTTTCTGCCGCTTTAAAGTTTTATTTTCTGACTGAAGCGTTTCAGCGGTCTTTTCGAGCTTCTTTTGTGAATTTTTTAATTTCTCGTTATCTTGTTTGAGTGATTTGTTTGTTTTTTTCAGCTCGCTTATCTCTTGGCTGAGTTTGCTGAGTTTTTCTTCATTGCCGGCTTCCGCTTCGGATTTCTCCTTTTCGGCCGCGGCACTGATGCTTTCATATTTTTTCTCAAGCGCCTGGTGTTCCTTCGTCAATTTTTGATAAGCCGTATCAAGGGTGCTGTATTTCTCCTCTGCCTTCACGGCCGAGGCGTCCGGCTCTGCAAGGGAGGCGCCGGTCAGAAGCAGGATAAATCCGCCGATGAGAAGGGGCCAAAACAGCTTTTTTGAAAAATGTTTTTCTTTTTTTGCTGCTTTGCATATGAGATGAAACATTCCGTATCCGACTGCGCAGAGAAAAGCTAAAAATCCTATAATAGCGATTGCATTCGACATCATGAAACTCCTTTTTTCTTTATCTTACAATTTATTTTCAATTTTGGAAATTTCTTTTTTAGAAAATATGAAAAAGCCAGGCCGTGAAAGACCTGGCTTTTACCTTTTATTGCCCGTTGTCGAGAAGCCGGTTGATGAAATATGCGACGCCGTTTTCATCGTTGCTTTTTGTAATATACGTGCTTTTTTCCTTCAGTTCATCAATCGCATTGCCCATAGCGATGCGGTTTCCCGCCGCTTCAAACATGGAGAAATCATTCGGGCTGTCGCCGATGGCGTAAATATCCTGTTTTTCAATTCCGTACAGTGAGGCAAGCTCCGTCAGAGCACGTCCCTTTCCGGAACCGGCAGGGAGGATTTCGATAATGTGTTTTCCGGAAGATGTCTGGGATAATTTCGGATGATGTGTAATTTCTTCTTTGGCGTTTCTCAGTTTTTCCATATCAAAAGAGAAACAAAGAAGCTTATAAACATGTTCGTCTCCGTTAAAAATCGCCTGTATATCCTGTACGGGTTTAATGCCGAATTGTTTGAACTGCGTCTTTGCGCCCTCCCATAATGTCTGAATATCTTCCTTAGGGTTGGCGCTTTTCAGAATGTCCAGTTCTGCCTGCAGTTTGGACTCGCCGTCAAACGGGGACAGCAGATGATCATCCGTATAGACCTCAAAGTAAATGTCTTTGTCCGTTAAATAAGCTGCGATATCCTTCCCGGCCTGCTGATCCATTAAGAGGCGGCTGACGAGGCGGTATCCTTTGTCATGGACTGTCCCGCCGTTTGCCGCAATGATCGGAATATCCAAATCCTTCAAGAGCGCTTTTACATCAAACGTGGCTCTGCCCGTGCAGATGGCCACGAGAATGCCCGCTTCATCCGCTCTTTGTAAAGCCGCTCTGTTTTCCGGAGAAATCACACTGTCCGAATTCAGTAATGTGCCGTCTAAGTCAATGGCTATCAATTTCATATGTATGGATGCCCTCCTTAAAAATAAAGCTGCTTCATGTAGTATGTTCAGCTTTGTGCGAAATCAGCAGAAAGCCGTCAGTTAAAAGGCTATACCTTCATGTCCTTTTTTTCAACAGAAAAACGGCGGGATTTGCTAATCCCGCCGTGACATCTTACGCGTCTAAATCATTTTTTAATTTCGTTTTTACTTCTTGAAGGTTTTCCTCATTCAGCTTGAAGTAATAAATATTTTTGCCGTACTGAGGAGTGTAAATGTAGCTGTCTGAACCTGTCAGCTGCAAAGAATTCACCGATTTCAGCGATGTGATAAACGGGAACAGACCGATGGCGTCATTAAGAGATAAGTTCATTTTCAAGTTTTTCCCTAAGCTGTCGACGATATCGTCATAAGATGGGATCGAGCTTAACGATTTAGATTTTTTAATAATGGCGCTCAGCACTTCCATCTGTCTTTGTCCGCGCATCAGATCGGTGTCCGCTTTGCGTGTTCTTACATAAGCCAGTGCCTGCTCACCGTCAAGCGTCTGGACGCCCGGCTTCAGCACGACTTTTCCTTTTGTATCGACTTTAATACGATCGGCAATTTTCTGGCTTTTCACATTTACCGTAACGCCGTTCAACTCATTGACGACATCGCGGAACGCGTCGAAGTTGCTCTCAACCACATAATCTACCGGAATATCAAACATGTTTTCTACTGTTTTATAAGTTAAATTATAACCGCCGTAAGCATGTGCGTGCGCGAATTTGTCATAGCCGTGACCCGGAATGTTGACATAGGAATCGCGCGGAATGCTGAGCATCGTCGCTGTTTTCTTTTTCCGGTTGAAGGTGACGAGCACATTGGCGTCACTTCTTGCGTCATCTACTGATTCGCCCTTATTGTCACGGGCGTCTATTCCTAAAAGCAATACGGTGAAAGAATCCTTCTTCGGGTCAAATTCTTTGATCCGTTTTACGGACTGGTCGCCGCGGTCAAGGCTGACGTGCGCTTCTTTGGTTGCATTATTCAATTTCACAAATGCGTAGGTGCCGACGGAACCGGCGATCACCAATAAGAAAGCGGCGAATACCAGTACAAATTTCACCCATTTTCTGAGGCGTCTTTTCTTTTTTCTGCGTTGAGATCGTTCTTCCATATCATTACCTCTCGTTTCTATTCTTTGTGAAGCGTACCATAATTGTTGACTTGGAGCAACTCTGCAAATGAGAAAATTCTAAATCTTTCTCTCTATTTCGACAACATCTACTGTTATTTTTGCATCAGGTTCACATTATATTGGACGGCAGGAAGCGGGAAATGTTTCGGCGCTTTGTAAAAAATAATCAGTAAAATAATGGATATTAACGGTGCGGAAGGTTTGAAACAATCGGAAACAGGCAAAAGAAGCAGTAGAACAATTCCGCGCGGATACAGCGTTGGATGAAGGGAGTCTATATAACATGAAAAGCATACACTCGAATAAATGGCTCTATTTTTTCGGCGCACTCGGCGGCGCGTTATACGGATATGATACCGGGGTCATTTCCGGAGCTATTTTGTTTATGAAAAAAGAACTGGGACTGAACGCCTTTACAGAAGGCCTCGTCGTCAGTTCGTTATTGGCGGGGGCGATTCTCGGATCGGGATTCGCCGGCAAACTGACCGACCGGTTCGGCAGGCGGAAGGCCATCATGGGAGCGGCGCTGCTGTTTTGTATAGGCGGATTAGGAGTCGCTTTTGCCCCGAATACAGGGGTGATGGTTCTTTTCCGGATTATTCTCGGACTGGCTGTCGGAACATCTACAACGATCGTCCCGCTCTATTTATCGGAGCTGGCTCCGAAGCATAAACGGGGGGCGCTTTCTTCGCTGAATCAGCTGATGATTACGGTCGGAATCCTCGTTTCTTATATCGTGAACTATATATTTGCCGATGCAGGCGCTTGGCGCTGGATGCTTGGACTTGCGGTTGTGCCGTCAGTCATTCTGCTGATCGGAATCTTATTTATGCCGGAAAGCCCGCGCTGGCTGTTTACGATCGGCAAAGAAGAGAAAGCAAGAGAAATCCTTTCATCATTGCGGGGAACGAAGAATATTGACGATGAGATTGATCAGATGAAAGAAGCGGAAAAGGAAAACGAAGGCGGTTTGAAAGAATTGTTTGAGCCGTGGGTGAGACCCGCGCTGATTGCCGGCCTCGGACTTGCCTTTTTGCAGCAATTCATCGGGACAAATACAATTATTTATTACGCACCGAAAACATTTACCAGTGTCGGATTCGGCAATTCCGCGTCTATATTGGGAACGGTCGGAATCGGCGCCGTCAATGTCATCATGACGCTTGCGGCTATTAAAGTCATTGATAAGATCGGCCGGAAGCCGCTGCTGCTGGCCGGAAATGCGGGCATGGTCATCAGTCTGCTCGTATTGGCCGCGGTCAATCTTTTCTTTGAACATTCAGCAGCCGCATCATGGACAACGGTGATTTGTTTAGGCCTGTTTATCATTGTGTTTGCGGTCAGCTGGGGGCCTGCCGTGTGGGTCATGCTTCCTGAATTATTCCCGCTGCATGTCCGGGGTATCGGGACGGGTGTCTCCACTTTGATGCTGCATGCCGGAACATTGATAGTCTCATTAACCTATCCGATGTTAATGGAAGCAGTCGGCATCAGCTATTTATTTCTCATTTATGCCGCGATCGGGATACTGGCATTCCTGTTCGTCCGGTTTAAAGTGACCGAGACGAAGGGGAAAAGCCTTGAAGAAATTGAGCAGGATCTGAAAAGCCGTAACGGAGGCTCGGGATCAGAATCAAATCGGCGGACAGTTCATCCGTAATATTCAGTTTTAGGGGGGCGGTTATTCACCGGCCCCTCAAAACGGATGCCGAGCGGGCGCCCGGTCACATAAATGACGGGGATATGTCATACGTTGTATAAAGTCACGATAAAGGCGGGGATGCCGGTGAAAACGAGTATTATTATCCTTACATATAATGAACTTGAGCTGACGAAAAAATGTCTGGCCAGCATTGAACGATACACCGACAAAGATAAGATTGAACTGATTATAGTTGACAACGGTTCCTCAGACGGAACGAGAGAATACATATCAAATCTGCCTGACGTCAAAGTCATCCTTAATGAAAAAAACCTCGGGTTCGCCAAGGGGTGCAACCAGGGAATCGAAGCGGCAGGGGGAGAAAATCTGCTGTTCCTGAACAACGATACGATGGTCACGAAAAATTGGCTCACCTCCATGCTGAGGGTGCTGTATCAATCTGAAAAAACCGGTATGGTCGGGCCCGTCAGCAACTATGTCAGCGGCGCGCAAATGATCCATGACGCGTATCAATCGCTTGATGAGCTGGAGTCATTCGCGGAGGCATATTGCGCACGGGAAAAGCATCAAACAAAGCGGGTGCTGCGCCTTGTCGGTTTCTGTCTTCTGGTGAAAAGAAGCGTCATTGAAGACATCGGCCCGTTCGATGAGCAATTCGGATACGGTTCTTTTGAAGATGATGACCTATGTCTGCGCGCCCTGCAAAAAGGATACAGCCTGCACATCGCTCTCGATGCCTTTGTGCATCACCACGGGCATGCGACGTTTACGGCTAATCAGGATATCAATATCAATCAGTTATATTCGGAGAACCGCCAGCGTTTTACGGAAAAATGGGGCACTGATTTTACGTACTTTACTCATCCGAGACCGGAAATTGCGGAGCTCGTTCCCCGGGAGGCGAAACGGATACTTGATGTCGGCTGCGGTGCGGGAGCTACGGGGCTGGAACTTCAAAACAGACAGCCTTGCGAACTGTACGGAATAGAACTGCACCCGCTGGCGGCGCAAGCGGCAAAAGGACACTATGAAGCCGTGCTGCAGGAAGATGTCGAAAAAGTGAAGCTGCCTTATCCGGAAGGCTTTTTTGATTGCATCATTTTCGCGGACATCCTTGAGCACTTAAAAGACCCGTGGCGCGTCATTGAAACGTACTCATCCTATTTGTCCCCTGCCGGATCAATCGTTTGCAGCATTCCGAATATTTCCCACGCCGAAGCGCTGTTCCCGCTTCTGCTCGGTGACTGGACATACAGAGACGCCGGTATTCTCGACCGCACCCACTTGCGGTTTTTTACGCCGCAGACGGTGCGCACGCTCTTTCCGGAAGAGACATTTGACATGAAAAAGCAGTCCTATACGTATGTTCACGTGGATGAGCGGGTGCAGCTGTTTTTACAGGAAATCACACGAATGGCGCAATCGATGCAATTTCCGGTGACACAGCTGCCCGAACAAAGCCGGATTTATCAGATTCTCCTTCGTGTCGAAAAAACACGCTGAAGGCTACCGTCCCATCGTTCCGAAGTTGGTAATCTGAATGGAAACATCATAGTCAAAGGCCGCTTCGGAGAAGGTCTCATCCCAGTGATGCTTTACTTTCTTCCAATAGTCGGGATATTGAATGCGGACTCTGTCAGAAAAGAAGACAGGGTCCGTTTCATATTGATTCTGCAGCTTATCGATGACTTCTTTCATATCGCTTTTCAGTTTTTTTTCGAAAACCTTTTCCAGCCCGTTTAAATAGTGCTGATCGAATGAATCTTCTCCGGCATATTGATCCTCTGACAAAAGTCCTTTTGTTTTCACCGCTACATGAAATGACAGCTTCCCGTTTTTCAGCAGGGGGGTGATGGAGGATGTTGATTTTTTGATCTCGAAGGTAATCGGGTGCCCCCCTTTATCCAAAGCGGGCAGCACGCCGCCCCGTATCGTCCCCGTCAGCCAATTCAGGCTCTGTACTTCGTATGATGACAGAAAGCCCGCCAATCTGTTTTGTTTTGCGTTTTTGATAATGGCCGCTCCGTCATACACCGTTTTTCCTTTTTGATTGCTGACGGCCTGAATGAGAAAACTGAGTTTATTATGGCAGTAAATCGAAGCTCTCCCGATTCGGAGCGGTTTTAAAATCTTCCCGTTGTAGCCGCCGTTGTTCGTAAGGTCGATCAGCTTTTCCGCGGGCATGGGCTGCTGCTGATTCGGCGTCGGCTCCGTCAGAATATCGGACGCTTTGCCTCTTGCCGCGAAGAGATAGCTGCTCCGCCTTAATTCATCATCGCGGATAAAATGATTCATCATCTGCAGTATATTTTGGTCGGCCAGCAATTTGTCGCTGAATATCAGCACTTTTAAATGATCGCTGTAAACGGGCGGATCTTTTAAAGCGACTTCACTGACGGCTTCAAGAATGGTATCCCCCCGCGACGTCACATTGACAAACACGGGCCGGCCGGAAGCCTGGCTGTTTTCACTTTGGGGCAGCAGGTTTTGATAGGTTAATTTATATCGGCGGTCACTCGTCTCGTCTATCGCCAGCCCCCGGGCGAAAGACAGCTTTTCGACTTCCTTCGCGTCCCAGCACCCTGAAAGCGTCATCAGTATGAAAAGCGCCGCCGCCCATTTTACGAAATGTGTCATGACGTCTGTTTCCTCCCGGCTATTTTTTTCATCCAGCTGACAAACCAGATGAGAAAAGGAATCATAATGACGGCAAAAAACGCATATCCGAGAATATTCGCGAATGCAAACACACTGTTGATATCATCGGGGTACATTGAAAGGCCGAATGTCACTGCCAATAAGCCCCCCAGCAGCCAGGCATTGTTTTTGTTTTTCAGTTTGAAAATGGTGTTTAATCCGAGATGCGCTCCTTTAAAAGAACCGAGCATACAGGTGAACTGCTGGCATGTCCACGTAATTAAAAGAAAGATATCAAACCTTTCGATGAAAATACCGCGGATTTCCAAGGCGTGAATCAGGGAAATGGTCGGATATGTCACCGTTTTGGCTTCAGCGATCGACATACAGCCGATTACGACAAGCAGCGTAAAGCTGTAAAATAAGCCTGCGCATGCGATGCCGAAGACGGCAGCCTTTTTCGCCTGCTTCGGATTTTTCATAAACGGCACCAGATAAAGAATCACCTCAAGTCCTGAAAAATACAGAAGGGTCCGCGGAAACAGCTCAAAAAAGCTTTTGTAGCCCCCATCCAAGACCGGGCGGACGAAATCCAGCTTAAACAGTCTCAGGCTGAATATGAGCAGCACAATCAGAATGACGATCGCAATCGGAAAGAGATAAGCATAGAGTTTTGAAATGGGATACACCCCGCCGGTGACATGGTAGATGCCGACCGCCAGAAAGATGAATATAACGACACCCATCGGCGTATTTTTCAGTAAAAAGTAATTGATGACCTCACCGAGAAAACGGGCTTGAAAACAGACGGTGACGACAAAATAACAGCTGATGAATAAATTCAGAAGAGAACCGATGGCGCGTCCCATAATGCTTTGATTCAGCTCATAAATGGTTTCCCCGCTGTTTTTCTGCAAAAACGGCATAAAGAGCAGGACGATGCCGATAAACACGAGACTCTGCACAAGAATAATGATCCATCCGCTCGGACTGTCCGCTGCTGCGGCGGAGCGCGGCAGTGTTAACACGCCCGCTCCGATCATTGTTCCGCTTACCATGAGAAGTGTCTGCATAAACGACAGCTTGTCTTCCGGTTTTTTCATGGTGATCACCTTTGTTTGATTTTATCTTTCGTCTCTTTTCTGGTCGGCCGTTTTTTCAAAAGAGGCGTCGGCAGTCTGACGATCGTATCCTTTAAGTCTTGGCCAGGCTGCGCCATGATCGGAATAAGATAGTCCTGGCCGAAGCTTTTCAGGCGCATCAGATGGCCGACGACAAGCAGATAACACATGATCAGTCCGTATAAGCCTAATATCGCCGACAAAATCATCGAAAAAATACGGATGAGTCTCAGCGGAAAATTGAACGCATAGGAGGGCGCCGTAAAAGAAGCCAATGCCGTAACGGATACGATAATGACCATCATCGCGCTGACGATGTTCGCCTGAACGGCGGCCTGCCCGATCACCACGCCCCCGATCAGGCCGATCGTCTGTCCGATCGGCTTCGGCAGCCTGAGTCCGGCTTCTCTGATCATCTCAATCGTAAAAATCATAATAAACGCTTCAACAAAAGGGGGAAACGGAACATTCAATCTGCTTCCGGCAATCGTCACCGCCATTCTCGTCGGCAAAAGCCCCGTGTGAAACGTAACGAGCGATATGTAAAGGCCGGGTAAATAAATCGTGATTAAAATGCATGTATACCGAAGCAGCCTGAGAAAGTTAACCGGAACCCACCGCTGATTATAATCGTCAGGTGAGTGGATAAATTCATCAATGGTAGCCGGCACCAAAAGGGTAAAAGGCGTTCCGTCTACAAGAATGGAGACCCTTCCTTCCAAAAGAGCGCCCATAACCCGGTCGGGCCGTTCGGTCGTCAAGACGGTCGGGAAAATGGAATACGTGTTATCTTCAATAAGCTGCTCGATCGTTCCTGATTCCGGAATGTCATCAATGGTGATCGAATCCAGTCTTTTCATCACTTCTTTTACAACATCATCAGGCGCAATATCCCGAATGTAGGCAACAGCGATCCGCTTTTTTGTCCGTTCGCCGAGTGTGATCTCTTTGATCTGGAGGTTGGGATCACCGGACTGCTCGCGCAAAAGCGCCGTGTTCGTTCGGAGCTTTTCGACAAAACCTATCCTCGGCCCCCGTTCAAGCACTTCTGAAGCCGGTTCTTCAATATCACGCATTTTAAATGTTTCCGTCTCAAACGAAAGGGCTTCCTCCCATCCTTCCGCCAGCAAAACCGATTTGCCGGAAAAAATGTCTGCCTCCGCGTCCTTAAGTGAAGAAAGCCGGGTGTGACGATAGCCGAAAGAGATGGATGACGGCGGTATTTCAGCCGGTTCCTCTTGATGCAGGGCGGCCGCCTGCACGGGCGAAATAATATATTCCGCAAGCAATTGATTGTCGGTCAGTCCGTCTATATATATAAGACAGGCGTCACATTTGCCGTTTCCGTACGTAAACGAATAAAACATCATGTCATCGCTTTGGCCGATCCGTTTTTTCAGCGCTTCAAGGTTTTTGCCGAGCTCCGTATGTATCGTCATAATGTTCCCCCCTTTCCATCAGTTATTTTAATTTGCGACAAACAAGGCATTTTATTCTGGAATAGGAAATGACTGAGCATTCCGCCCCATCCGAATGGTATAATGAGCAGGTCAGCCATTTTATACATATTGTTTTTAACCGCGGCTCTCCGTGTTTTAAAAAAGACACAGGGGGAATGGGATATGAGCCGCTTTTTAAGGGGAGGGGAACGAACATGACGCAAGAGCCGATTTTTTTACAGCCTGTATGTAAAGAAAAAATATGGGGCGGCACGTTATTACGCGAACGATTCGGATATGACATACCTTCAGAAACAACCGGCGAATGCTGGGCGATATCAGCCCATCCGCACGGAATGAGCACGGTCAAAAGCGGTCCGTATCAAGGGGAAACCTTGATGGAACTGTGGGATCAGCATAGAGAATTATTCGGCGGAACGGAAGGGGACCGGTTTCCGCTGCTGACGAAAATACTGGACGTCAAACATCATCTGTCCGTTAAAGTCCATCCTGACGATTATGACGCCGAGGAGCATGGACAGGGCGAAACGGGGAAATCCGAGTGCTGGTACATTATTGACTGTAAAGAAAATGCGGAAATCATATACGGTCATACGGCCCGTTCGAAAGCGGAACTTGTCACCATGATTAACAGCGGTGACTGGGAAGGCCTGCTGCGCCGCGTGAAGATCAAACCCGGCGATTTTTATTATGTGCCGAGCGGAACCATCCATGCCATTTGCGCCGGGGCGCTCGTGCTGGAAATACAGCAGAATTCAGACGCCGCCTACCGGATATATGATTACGGGCGTACAGATCAAAACGGCGGGGCGCGTGAGCTGCATATCCGCGATGCCGTCAACGCCGCCACCGTTCCTCATGTGGACGGATTTTTGGATGAATCAACTGAAACGAGAAAAGGAGTCACCATTAAAACCTTTGTGCAGGGAGAATATTTTTCTGTATACAAATGGGATATCAGCGGGACGGCGGAAATGACCCAGGACGCTCCGTTTATGCTGTGCAGCGTCACAGAAGGAAGCGGCTCCATTATCTTTGAAGGCAAGTCCGCCAAGCTTGAAAAAGGCGCGCATTTCATACTGCCGGATCAGATGCCTGACTTTACGATAAACGGAGATTGCACGATCATCGTTTCTCATATATAAAACCAAACTTAATCCCAGCTCTGGGATTAAGTTTTTTTATTTGGAAAACTGGGTGATTTCTCTCTGTAAAAATGAAGAAGGCCGGCCGATAAATAAACTAGTTTGATAGAAACCAATTGAATCAGAAAGAGGAGAAGGAATGAAAAAGAGATTCGTTGCACCTATGTTATTGTCCGCCGTTTTCCTTGTCTTTAGCACCGTTACACAGCACGCCGAGGCCGCATACAGCGACTACTCCGTTTACGAGCTGGAAACGAAGCAGCAATTTGCTTCTGAGAACGAGGCGCTTCAAGCGGCAGCGAAATTGAAAAAGGATACGGGGTGGCAGGCTGACGCAAAGAAAGCCGGAAATGCGCCGCTCACTTATCAAATCTCAGCTTCAGGCTTACACGATGAAACGGATGCGAAAACCGTGCTGAAAGATTTTACGAAGCAGACGGGCGTGGCCGGCACTTACAGCGCAAGCGGAAGCAAACAGCCTTACGTGACCGTCACATCAGGCGTTCTGTCAGACGAGCGGCAGACGAAAAATCTTCTTGCCGAACTGACGAAAAAAACGGGCGTGACCGGCGCCGTCAAGCCGGCGGGGACAAAACAGCCGTATATGCAGGTCGTGACTTCTGAGATGGCGGCCGATGCAGATGCAAAAGCGCTCTCGCAAGGGTTGACGAAGCAGACGGGCGTGAAAGCGTCATACCGTCAGATCAAACGGGAAGCAGCCCGGTTTCAGATCCAATCGGGAACAATCTCCGGCGATCAAAAAGCCGCTCAGATTCAAACTGATTTTCAAAAGGAAACAGGATTGCAATCGTCGCTGAAAGTCACGGCAAAGGCCAGTCCGAATATCACCGTGACAGCCTCTGACATTTCAAATGCAAATAATGCGGCAGGTTTAGTGAAACAGCTGCAGCAGAAAACGGGCGTCAAAGGGAACGTTCAAAAGTATGCCCAAAGCAAAACAGCAACCGTGTATAACGTGCAGTCAGGATATTTTAACGGAGTAAGCGCCGTACAAAATGCTATCACCCAAATCAAGAAGAATACGGGCGTCAGCGGAAGCTATCAAAAAGCCGGCAAGAAAAATAATTACACGGTCGCGATGAGCGGACTTACGGCTAAGCAGCTGCAAAGCGTGCAAGCTTTCTTTAAAAAGAAAAAATGGCATTGCGACGCATCGCCTGTCAAAAAGACAGCATCAGTGTCCGTTTACCGGATCGCGGCAGGGCAGCTTACCGCTGCAAAGGCAGATCAAACGGAGGCGTTTTTCCGCCAGCAGCATGTAAAGACGGCAAGAACAGCGGCGGGAAAAACAGCAGAAAACGAATATCAGCTGCTTTCTCAGCAGACGGCAGACCAGTCGAAGATAAAAAAAGGATTGAATCTGCTGGCGGGATATAAACTGACTGCCATTTCAAAAACGATATCCAAGCAGACGGACACAACGTACCAAGTCACAACCGAATCACTGCTTGATACGGCAAAGATCAATCAATCGCTGGATTTTTTCAAAGGGAAAAAAGTATCCGCCTCCGCACAGAAAACAGGTGAAGCGGCGTATACACAATTCAGAATTGAAACGGCACCGCTGCTTAAGAAGGAAGACATTGACCGCGTGACTGCTTTTTTCAAGCAAAACAAAGCGGCCGGCACTGTGAAGGAGACGGGGAAAACCGGCTCCGCACAGTACGTCATCAAAACCGAAAAATTCAGCAGTAAAACCGTTTTAAATAAAAGCATGAGCTTTTTCAGCGCCAAACAATTACAGGCCGGCTATACGAGTGAAAGCCATCCGGTTTATGAACTCCGCATTCGCGATCAATTCACGGGAGCGCAGTCAGCGGACGCCGCCTCCCAAAAGCTGAAAAAGCTGTACGGATGGACGATGGCTATTCTGAAAATAAAAAACGGACCGCAAATTATGAACACCAATTACAACATCTCGCTGGCAGATATGGTCAAAAAACAAATGACAGTCAGCCCGCAGACTGATGCCGCGGCTTATGCATCGCTTACGTACATCAATACGGCCTCCGGAACGGTCACAGCCGACGTCCTGAACGTCCGGTCAACCCCGGAAGTCAGCTCCGGCAATATTATCGGGCAGTTGAAAAAAGGCGATAAAGTCAGCATCACAGGCCAGACAAACGGCTGGGCCAAACTCAGCATGGGCTGGAGAAACGCCAGCAGTGACGAAGTCGGGCAGTACGTCAATCCGGCTCACTTCGCACAAGACAGCAAGTATTACTTTCAATTTCTGAAGCTCTCTCAGACAGCCGGACTGAACGCATCGGAACTGAATCAAAAAGTGCTGGTCAATAAAGGAATACTGACAGGAAAAGGCCAGGCCTTTATTACAGCCGCCGGCAAATACAGCATCAATGAAGTGTATTTGATTTCGCATGCTTTGCTTGAAACGGGCAATGGCACGTCAGAGCTTGCGAACGGCATTATGTATAATGGTAAAAAGGTTTACAACATGTACGGCATCGGGGCTTATGACAGCAACCCGAATTACTACGGCGCACAATACGCATATAAGCAAGGCTGGTTTACTCCGGAAGCCGCGATTATCGGCGGAGCCCAATTTATCGGTGCGTCTTATATTCACAATCCTTCATACGAGCAGGATACGCTGTATAAAATGAGATGGTCTCCAGCCGCGGCTCATCAGTATGCGACAGACATCGGCTGGGCGTATAAGCAGGTAAACCGCATGTACAGCTTATACTCACTGCTGGATGACTATACGCTTTACTATGATGTTCCCGTGTATATGAAAGTATAAAAAAAGGGCTGAAGTGCATGCTTCAGCCCTTTCTTCATGCAAAAAACACCCGCCTCAGATTCAGGCAGGTGCTTCAGCGCAATTTTTCATTTTTGTTTCCGCAAATTTCAACAACGCTTCACTCGAATTCCCATCTGAATACATATTCCATTTGTCCGAGAACCGCTTTATTTCTTCTGCACGAAATGGCTTTTTCGTCATTTCCTCCAGAAGAGCTTCGCTGTCATGACAAGCTTTTCCGGGAATGACGGAAGTATAATTGTCGATTAAACCGCGTTTTCGATCATATTCCTCCAGATCATACGTGAAAAAGAAAATCGGTTTATTTAAGAGCGCGAATTCAAAAGGCACGGAAGAGTAATCCGTAATTAAAATATCAGCCGCTTTCAAGAGATCATGAAGACGCATGTCAGACACGTTCTTGATCAATTCGCTTTCAAACGAAGCCGAAATATGATGCAAAACGGCAGGATGAAGCTTTACAAGCAGCATATACTCTCCGTTTAACGCGTTTGTGAGCTGTTCTTCGGTGAATGGCAGCCGAAAGGACTGCATATCATAATCCCTGAATGTCGGTGCGTACAGGATGATTTTTTTCGGCCATTTGTGATTCAGTTCGGTCTTGTGTTCTTCATAATAGACGTCAGTCAGGGGGACACCCGTTTTTAACAGCTGGCCGTCCCGTATGCCGAACGACTTTTTAAAAACGTCAGCCATCGCGTCTGAACCGACGGTGACAAAGTCAAACGAGCGGTACACTTTTTTAAAACGGCTGATGTCTGATGCCGGACGGTTTTGATTCGTCACATCCTCAAGGCCGAACTTTTTCAAAGAGCCGTTCGCATGCCACACCTGAATGCATGTCGTTTGCGGCCGGCGGTTTAAGACGCTTGTCATGAGGAAATAGTTATCCGTTATCACCGCTTTGCTCTTAAAAAGGATCAAAACTGCCTTCAAAAGATGCAGCGGATGTTTTTCGTTCAGATAAAAAGAGCCGAGACCTTCCAGCTCTTTTTTCAGACTGACGGCGTGTCTCGTATACAAAACCGTCATTTCATAAGAAAGCGATTCAGCGTGCGCTTTGTAAGAGCGGATGAGAGCCTGTGCATTCTCTTCAAAAGATACCAGCAGGGTCAGATGGTTCTTGGGCTTTACAGGCTTGAACAAAATGCCGAGAACAGACAGATATATAGAATAAAAGGCGGCGAATAAAGATCGCAAGTTCATAGATTACCAATCTCTTTTGCTGTTTTATTTGTTTAAAGCTGTTTCGTTTGATCTTCTGCCTGCTTGGAATACAGGCTTTTATTTGATTTATTATTTCTCAAAACGGTAAAAGCATACTTCGGAATGTTCAGCATCCTTTTCCATCTCCACGGATTCGTCACCAGTCTGTACAGCCATTCCAGATTCGTTTTGATCATCCATTCAGGGGCGCGTTTCACCGTTCCGCTGAACACATCAAAGCTTCCGCCCAAACCGATCGATACTGCCTGAGGGAAAAGATGTTTGTATTCATAAATAAATTGCTCCTGATGGGGATATCCTAAGGCGACAAACACGAGATCGGGTTTCGCCCGGGAAATCTGTTTGGCGACGAAGCGTTTATCCGCTTCATAACCGTTGCTGGCTCCGACAACCTCAATATTCGGATACTCTTTGCCGATCCGGTTCAAAACGGCGTCAAGCACGTCTTGCTTAGCTCCGTATAAAAATATTTTTTTAGACTGCCGGTTTGCGAGACCGAGCAGCGACAGAAACACATCGAATCCCGCAATTCTTGATTTCAGCGGGTGCTGCGTCAAACGTGACATTAACACGACGCCGATACCATCCGGCAGGACGAAATCCGCGGAAGAAATGACTTGATGATAACCTTTGTCTTTCGCAGCAGCGTATCCGATCTCAGGGTTGACCGTCGCAATGACGGCTCCTTGCTTTTGTGCGATATAATAAGTGTCTAAATATGAAATAAACTCCTGTAAATTTCCATTAACATAAGAAAGGTTGTGCACCATTTCAGTCTGCATCTGCCGTCCTCCTTTTTGTACGGGATTTTCTTTCATTTTTTCGTGACTTAGGCTAAGCTTTATTTTAACATAATACCTTCAGATAAACTTAACAATAGTTTTACAAAAATATAAATAAGATAACAATTTCTTTAATCAACCGCGCAAAAACCCTGCTAAACTCCTATTGTAATAACATTTGTTAATAAGTGGAATTTAACTTCGTTTTACATTGGCTTAACCTTTTCAGGGCTATGTGATATAATGAGGTTCCATGAGTACGAAATTGGCACTTTAGTGATTAAGGATACAGCTGCGCAGCATTTCAGGGCAGTTGCTTGTTATACGTATGATGATAGAAAGGAGCTTTTGTTTCATGAAGAAGGTCATTACTTACGGAACGTTTGATTTACTGCATTGGGGTCATATTAAACTGCTTGAGCGCGCAAAGCAGCTTGGAGATTACCTAGTTGTTGCCATCTCAACAGACGAGTTCAACCTGCAAAAACAAAAAAAGGCCTACCACAGCTATGAACACAGAAAGCTGATTCTGGAAACGATCCGTTATGTCGACGAAGTCATTCCGGAAAACAGCTGGGATCAAAAAGTACGTGACGTAGCAGATCACAACATCGACGTGTTCGTGATGGGAGACGATTGGGAAGGCAAATTCGATTTCCTTAAAGATCAATGCGAAGTCATCTATCTCCCTAGAACCGAAGGCATTTCCACCACACAGATTAAAAAAGAAATTGCCGGGGTGTAATTGAAACATTCGGATATACAGATGATAAAGAAGTACTCCCTCCGGATAGGGAGTACTTCTTGTAATATAAGGTTATTTTCGCTATATTTGTTATGCGCTTTTGAAAAAAAGCTAGACAATAAGAGGAGAATTTAAAGATGAATCTTAGTAACTTTTTTAAGTTGAATAAAAAAGAGTCCAAGCCGTCCATAGAAGAACGCGAATATACCATTTTAAACAAAGAAGCATTGGCGGAAGAGAAGAAGGTAGCGGTAGTCGTTCCTGTTTATAATGCAGAAGAATATGTAAGGAAAACAGTTGATTCTGTGATCCTTCAAAACATCGGTTTTCAGCATATTTCTTTAATTCTGGTCGATGATTGCTCTACTGATGATTCCAGAAACATCCTGACTGAGTACGCCGAATTGTATGAAAATATTACAGTCGTCTTTTTGAAAGACAACACGGGAACTCCGGCTTATCCGAGAAACTTGGGAATTGAGCTGGCAAATGCGAAGTACATTACATTTTTGGATGCGGATGATTGGTTTGCGCCGAACGGAGTTAAAATCTTATTCGACATGCTTGAAAGAGATCATGTAAATTATGCGGTCGGAAAAACGATCGAAATGCAGGTGAACGGTCAAAAAACGATCGGGAAACATGAGTCTTCGCTGAACAGAGCGAAGGTATCGCCTTTTTCAATCCGGCATATTTTCTATCATCTGGGCCCGCGGGCAAGAATGATGAACTTACAATTTCTAAAAGATAACGATATCAGATATCCGGAAATGAAATTTGCTGAAGATAAGCAATTTTTTATGGATGTTCTTTTGGCGTGCGGAGATATTTCAACGTCAACCGAACCGGTCTATTACCTGAACAGAATGGACAATAATGAGTCGCTGACAAAGCAGACCAATATAATGGAAAAAACCGACACGAACATAGCCGTAATGAAGTATATTCTGAACAAAAAATTAGATACTGAAAAAGAGAAGATGGCGATGAACCGCCTGATCGAATTCGATTCCATTACGCGGCTTTTCGATCGGATGCACTTCCTGAAAAGCGAAAACAAAGAAGCTTACTACAATAAATTCAATGAAATTCTGAATGTGTTAAAGAAGACGAAATACGATATTTCCGAGACATTTTTTCATCCGATTCATAAAACAGCCTACCGTCTGCTGACTCAAAAACGGTATGATGAGGTCGAAAAGCTGTTCCGCTGGTCCAAAAAAGTGCCCGATAAAAACATCGTGACGAAAGACGGACTGGCTTATTTAGAAAGCCCGCTGACGGATGAAGAAAATAAACTGGTCGAACTTCGCATGCACGGAGAAACGGAAAGCGCGGTGTTCGCCGATCATAAATTCACCGTTACGTTCCGCTTGTTCGGACAGGACAGAAATAATGCCCAATATATTCAGTTTCAGCACAGAGATAACATGAAAGTACACCACCAGTTTCCGGTTCAGTCACTGGGAGACGGGCGGTACGTCCTTGAAATCCCGTTAAGTGACATTGAAAAAGTCGGACTTGGCGGTTATATTATGTATGTCATTTATAACGATTATGAACGTGTCATGTTAAACAGAGAAGACGGTGAAAAGGTGACGGCAGAAGCGAACGGACTGCAATATCAATTCTACCGGACGGTGAAGGAGAACCTTTCACTGAAAGTAACAAAATGATGATTGTGATTGGATATGTTTAATTGAAACAGAGGAGTAGACTTATTTTATGGGTATAGAAAATCCTGTCAGATACAAGTTAAAACATCTTAACATAAAGGAAGAGACATTCAGCATTACGATATCCTGTGAAAATGTCACTGCAGGGGAAGAGCCTTCTCTTCAGATTATAAATCGTAAAACAAAAGCGGAACTTTCCGTCCCTCTGAAACGGTTGGCCGGAGAGGGCGGAGAGTACCATGCTGTCATGAGCACGGATCTGCTTTCTGACCATACGGACGGCAAAGGATGTCTGGATTTCTATGTCTCCTTTATCAATGATGACAGTGATATCAGTAAAAAACGGTTAAAATCCAGCCTTGAACCTATTGAACTGTCTTCTTATAAAGATGAGGCTCATCATATGTACTTTTTCCCTTACACGACGAAGAAAGGGAATTTCTCCTTAAAGCTGCTGCAGAAAAAGTTCGTCACGCGGATTGATGAAATGGAGCTCGAATCTGACGGCAGCTTACATCTGAAAGGTTTTGCATTCCGGCTGAATGCGGCAGAAACCTTAAAGATAAAAGAAAAAAACCTGATTCTGAAAATGAAAAAAGGAAAAGAAGAGGAGCCTCTCATTCTGAAGTATCCGCTTCACGACGTGCCGAGACACGACCTTGATGAATATGTTCAGGACACAACGATGCTTGACACGATAGGCTTTGATACAAAAATTGATTTGAATGCCGTTTATAAAGAATTGAATCAGCAGCTCATCTTTCAATTCCATATTCAATTCATTTTTGAAGATGCCGGGACAGGTGAAGAGATTATCACCAACAGCAAACCGTTAAAGGTTCTGAAATCTGAACATGTAAACCCTAACCAATTCACGATTCTGAAAACGGAAAAAGGGCCTGCCAGATTTCACGTTTTCACGAAAAAGAAAACGAAAAATCTCCACCTGAGAATGAACGATTACAGCTTCAGCACCCGCGTGGAGTATTTTGTGAAAGGAAAGCTGAAACGGGGCGCTTCCTTTGTACGCAGGAGAAAGAATAAGCTGAAAAAGTTCATTGAGAAAAGAATACAGAACACTTACAAAGCAGGATTCAGATTTGCAGGAAAACTGCCTGTCAAACAGAAACTTGTCATGTTTGAAAGCTTTGCCGGAAAACAGTACAGCTGCAACCCGCGGGCGATTTATGAATACATGAGCAAAGAGATGCCGGAATACCGTCTCTGCTGGAGTGTAAACCCCGCTTACTCACAGACATTTAAAGATAAAGGAATTCCTTATATCGAACGCTTTACGTTCAAATGGCTGTTTGCCATGGCAAGAGCCGAGTACTGGGTTGTCAACAGCCGTATGCCGCTGTGGATTCCGAAACCTGAGCATACGACATATGTCCAGACATGGCACGGCACGCCTTTAAAGCGCCTTGCCGTAGATATGGATGAAGTGCATATGCCCGGAACAAACACTGAAAAATATAAGCGCAACTTTACGACAGAGGCTTCAAAGTGGGATTACCTGATTTCACCGAACGCATATTCAACCGAAATATTCGCCCGGGCGTTTCAGTTTAATAAAACCATGATTGAATCGGGATATCCGCGGAATGACTTCCTTCAGACGGATAACAGCCCTTCTGTCATCAAAGCGCTGAAAGAAAAAATGAATCTTCCGCAAGATAAAAAAGTGATTATCTACGCACCGACATGGCGGGATGACCAATTTTATAAGAAGGGAAAATACAAGTTTGACCTTGATTTAGACCTTCACCAATTGAGAGAAGCGATCGGCGACCGTTATGTCATTATTTTACGGATGCATTATCTCGTGGCGGAAAACTTTGATCTCGGACCGTATGAAGGATTCGCGTATGATTTCTCCAGCTACGAGGATATCCGTGAGCTGTATATGGTCTCTGATTTACTCATAACGGACTATTCCTCTGTCTTTTTTGACTATGCGAATCTGAAAAGACCGATGCTGTTTTATGTGCCTGATATCGAAACGTACCGGGATAAACTCAGAGGGTTTTACTTTGACTTTGAAAAAGAAGCGCCCGGCCCGCTTGTCAAAGAAACAGGTGACGTTATCAAATGGGTCAATGAAACGGAATCAGATGATTATAAGCTTCCGGATTCGTTCGGGCCTTTTTACGAGAAGTTCTGTTATTTAGAAACCGGAGAATCGTCTGAAAAAGCCGTAAAAGTGATTTTCGGGGACAAGTAAATAAGTGCAAAAAAGCATAATTTAACCACGTTAATTATGCTTTTTTGCTTAAGTGACGGCATGTTGCGTTCATGGGACTCAGGCTTGTTATGAAGTGAAAAATACATCGTAATCTGTTACAATTATGAGCGGTGCTTTTGTAAGTCAAAGCTATTACCTAAAACTTACGACTAAGGAAGATTAGAATGAATGCATTGGTAAAAATTCTGAAAGAGCAATTCAACTCATTTCCGCTGATTATGCGGCTTGCAGTGTACGAAACGAAATCAAAGTATCAAGTGAACTATTTGGGTATATTGTGGCAGTTTCTCAACCCTATGATTCAAATGCTGGCTTACTGGTTCGTATTTGGTCTCGGGATTCGCGGCGGACATGATATGGTGCTTGGAAATGGAGACAGCGTACCGTTCATCGTCTGGATGCTGGCCGGCTTAATTCCTTGGTTCTTTATCAGTCCGACGATACTGGATGCATCTAACAGCGTTTTTAAACGGATAAATTTAGTGTCGAAAATGAACTTTCCGATCAGTTCACTGCCTTCTGTAGTGATAGCATCGAATTTATTCAGTTACTTTGTGATGATGGCGATTTATATTATTGTGCTGCTGAGCAACGGACTGTTTCCGACGCTTCACTGGCTGCAATATATTTATTACTTGTTTTGCATGATCAGTTTTATGTTTGCTTTCGGCCTGTTTAATTCAACCATCAGCGTATTAATCAGGGACTATCAGTTTTTGCTTCAAGCCGTCACAAGGCTTCTCTTTTTTCTTCTGCCGATTTTCTGGGACATTGCGGAGAAATTTGGAAATAGACCTGAAGTTTTGACCATCTTGAAGTTAAACCCTCTATTCTATATTATCGAGGGCTTCAGAGACAGCTTTATGGAAGGGCAGTGGTTTTTCCATGATGTGAAATACACGCTGTATTTCTGGTTCGTCACACTGCTGTTGTTAACAGTCGGTTCACTTCTTCATATGAAATTCAGAGATAAGTTTGTTGACTTTCTTTAATATAGTAAGGAGATTATACGATGAAACTAAAAGTTTCGTTCAGAAATGTTTCAAAACAGTATTTTCTATATAAAAAACAGTCTGACAAAATTAAAGGACTGTTTTTCCCAAACAGAAATCAAAAAGGTTTTTTCGCTGTCCGAAATGTTTCTTTTGACGTCTATGAAGGGGAAACGATCGGATTCGTAGGTATCAACGGCTCGGGAAAATCAACGATGTCCAATCTGCTTGCAAAGATCATTCCGCCGACAAGCGGTGAGATTGATATGAACGGGCAGCCGTCTTTAATCGCGATTTCTGCCGGATTAAACAATCAATTAAGCGGCAAGGACAACATTCGTTTAAAATGCTTGATGATGGGTCTCAACAATCGGCAGATAGACGAGCTTTATGAAAAAATCGTTGAATTCGCGGATATCGGCGACTTTATCGATCAGCCTGTTAAAAGCTATTCAAGCGGTATGAAATCCCGTCTCGGTTTTGCGATATCGGCGCATATGGACCCTGACATCCTTATTATTGATGAGGCGCTCTCAGTAGGGGACCAGACTTTCTATCAGAAATGTGTGGACCGCATTACGGAATTTAAAGAACGCGGCAAAACGATCTTTTTCGTCAGTCATTCCATCGGACAGATTGAGAAAATGTGTGATCGGGTGGCCTGGATGCATTACGGCGAAATGCGTATGTTCGACGAAACGAAAGCCGTTGTGAAAGAATATAAAGCTTTTGTGGATTGGTTCAACAAGCTTTCAAAGAAAGAAAAAAAGAAATATCAAAACGAGCAGATTGAAGGCAGAACGCGGGCAGCCGAGGAACAGAAAATCACTCAGGCGCAGCAAAAGAAAGCGAAGCCTAAATTCATTGCCAATACGATACAGATTACGCTGCTTGCATTGCTGGCTGTCGGCGCAGGCGCTTCGATGTTTTCTGACAAGCCTCTGCGTGCGATCACATCTTTCGGTGACGTCAAACAGAGCGATGCCGGCCTTTATGAGTCTGTGAATAAACCTGCTTTGGTAAAAGCTGAAAAGGCGGACCTTTACACTGAAAAAGATATAAAAGGAAAAGCCTCCGCAACTATAAGTTTCGGCACGAAGGTGCAGATAGAAGCCGAGAATAACCAAGCGGCCAAAGTGAGATTAGACGATAAAGAGTACTTTATGAAAAAGACTGATTTGCATAAAGTGAACGCTTTAAAAAAGACGGATGTTCAGCTCAGCGATTTCAGCGGCAGTTTATCAAGCCAAACAGCAGAAGAGTTTCTCTCATATCTCAATAAAAGCCGGGACGATGTGCAGCGTAAATTGAAAAATCCAGCTGCGGGACAAACGGCTGACGGACGGAACGTATTAAAAGCATCCGATGCAAAAACGGATGTAGTGATTGACAATGATACAGTCTCCGAAGTGGTTTTTCATTTATCGCGCCCCGCAGACATCTCAGCTTTAAGTGAAAAAGGCGGCAGCAAAATCAATCAGAATTTGCTCATGCTTAAAAATCAGGAGTATACTTTTTCTGTGAACAATGCTGATAAAACACTGACGGTAACGTCTAAAAAGTAAAGATCACATAAAAAAGCTGCCGGATTCGGCAGCTTTTTCTATTCGCCAGCTTCTTCTTTTTCAAGAAGATCCTTCATGAACGGAATTAATTTATGGCGGATATCCTGATCTTGTAAGGCAAATTCTAGCGTCGTCTCGATAAATCCGAGTTTTTCACCGACATCGTAACGTTTTCCTTCGAAATCATAAGCGAAGACACGCTGAATGTCATTGAGCTTTTGGATGGCGTCCGTTAGTTGAATTTCTCCTCCTGCACCGACTTCCTGCTGTTCAAGGTACATGAAAATTTCAGGAGTGAAAACGTATCTTCCTAAAATAGCCAAGTTGGAAGGGGCTGTGCCCGGTTCAGGCTTCTCTACAAAATTTTTGACCTGGTAACGGCGGCCTTCATTTGTTAACGGATCGATAATTCCGTAGCGGTGTGTGTCGCTTTCAGGAACTTGCTGAACACCGATGATGGAAGACAATGTTTTTTCGTATTCATCCATCAGCTGACGAAGTCCCGGTTTTTCAGCCTGGACAATATCATCGCCGAGAAGAACGGCGAAAGGTTCATCGCCGATGAAGTTGCGTGCGCACCAAACGGCATGACCGAGTCCTTTTGGCTCTTTTTGGCGAATATAGTGGATATCCGCAATATTTGACGATTTTTTCACTTTTTGAAGCAGTTCGATTTTCCCTTTTTCTTCTAAATTGCGTTCCAGTTCAGGGGCATTGTCGAAATGGTCTTCTATTGCTCTTTTTCCTTTTCCGGTTACGATAATAATATCTTCGATTCCGGATTCGACAGCTTCTTCGATAATATACTGAATTGTCGGCTTATCAACGATTGGAAGCATTTCTTTAGGCATTGCTTTTGTGGCCGGCAAAAAACGAGTGCCTAAACCTGCTGCCGGAATAATGGCTTTGCGTACTTTCTTCACTGAATAACACCATCCTTGTTTCTGCAAAATCTTTTTTTCAGAACTATAACCTAGTCTTTTTCCACTTTACCACAATTGATTAAAATTCACACCTTTTAATCCGCTTTCAAAGAGTCTTATAAAGGTTTTTGCTTTGTCTGCCATTAAGCTTTACAATATCTAAGAAACGGCATAAATATGTTAACATGAAGGGATATCCGACATATAAAACGAGGTGCAGACAAACCGTTGAAAAAACTAAAAGTAATGACCGTATTCGGTACAAGACCTGAAGCAATTAAAATGGCTCCGCTCGTATTAGAGCTTGAAAAATATCAGGAAATTGATTCGCTGGTGACTGTAACCGCACAGCACAGACAGATGCTGGATCAAGTGCTTGAAGCATTCAGCATTACGCCTGATTATGATTTGAATATTATGAAAGAGCGTCAAACGCTTTCAGAAATTACATCTCATGCTTTGCTGAAACTGGACAAGCTGTTTCAAGAAGTAAAACCAGATATCGTTTTGGTCCACGGAGATACGACGACAACGTTCGCCGGAAGCCTTGCCGCCTTTTATCATCAAATCGCCGTCGGCCATGTGGAAGCCGGTCTGCGTACGCAAAATAAATACTCTCCTTTCCCTGAAGAAATCAACCGGCAGATGACGGGCGTGATCGCTGATGTGAATTTTGCGCCGACAAGCCAGGCTGAACAGAATCTGCTTGCTGAAAATAAAAAGCCGGATTCTATATTTATCACGGGAAATACGGCGATAGACGCGCTTCAAACGACAGTGCGGGAAGACTATTCTCATCCGATTTTTGACAAGCTGGAAGGAAGCAGGATGATTCTTTTGACAGCGCACAGACGTGAAAATTTAGGCAGGCCGATGGAACAGATGTTTAAGGCCGTCAGAAGAATCGTTGAAGAGTTTGAGGACGTACAAGTCGTTTATCCCGTTCATTTGAATCCCGCAGTTCGTGAGGCCGCTGAAGCCCATTTTGCTGATTCGGACAGGGTGCATTTAATAGAACCTCTGGAGGTCGTGGATTTCCATAACTTCGCTGCGAAAGCACATTTCATTTTGACCGACTCAGGCGGGGTTCAGGAGGAAGCGCCTTCTCTCGGAAAGCCGGTCCTGGTGCTTCGGGACACAACCGAGCGCCCAGAAGGAGTGAAAGCCGGGACATTGAAGCTGGCGGGTACAGATGAAGAAACGGTGTATCAGCTGACAAAACAGCTCTTAACCGATCAGGCCGAGTATGAACGGATGTCAAAGGCGTCAAACCCTTATGGTGACGGATCGGCCTCAAAACGGATTGCGGAAGAACTGCTTTATCGGTACGGCTATAGAAAAACCCGTCCGCAGCCTTTTACAGAATAAAAAAACTCTGCATCATATGCAGAGTTTTTTTATTATTTCAGGCTTTCTTTTAATTCTTTTTTGACTGAAGCGAGGCTTGCTTCATCTAATTTGTAATAATAGATATTGTTGATTCTCGTCCCCGTTCCCTTCAGTTCATGCTGAGTGACTTTGCTGCGGGCGTTTTTATAGTCAGTCATAACCGTCCACATATCATCGAATGACATGTTTGTTTTCATATTGTTTTCAATGACCTTAAACATATCTCCGAATTTCGTGACAGACGAGATGTTTGCCCCCTTAGAAATAATCCCTTCAATCACTTGGCGCTGCCGCTGCTGTCTGCCGAAATCCCCCCGGGGGTCTTCTTTTCTCATGCGGGTGTAGGCAAGTGCTTCTTCGCCGTTCAGGCTGATGTTTCCCTTTCCGAAAGAATGCCCGTCGTAGCTGAAGGCGAACGTGCTGTTCACCGTAATTCCGCCGAGTGTATCCACGGTATCTTTAAAGCTCTCCATGTTTACCTTCACAAAGTAATCTACCGGCACATCAAGCAGATCCTCGACGGTATCCGCGGCCATCTGCGTCCCGCCGAAGGCATAGGAGTGGTTGATTTTATCCATCGTACCTTTGCCGGAGATTTTCGTATACGTATCGCGCGGGATGCTGACCATTTCCGTTGTATTCGTTTTAGGATTGACGGTCATATAAATCATCGTATCCGCGCGTCCTTTGTCATTTTTCCGCTCATCGACGCCCATGATTAAAACAGAAATCGGATCCTTCTTTCCGAGATCTATATCCGTGTCACGTTTGTCCGATTTTTTTAAGTCTTCCTGAATGCTTGCCACCGTTGAAGCCGCTTTGTGCCACAAGTAGTAGACGTAGCCTCCTGATGATAAAACTAACAGCCCGATGATTGTTACGATTGTCAGAAGAACTTTTTTCTTCTTTCTTTTTCGTTCAGCTCTCATTTGTCATCACCTTTTCTATTAACTTTCATGATGCAATTTACTAATCTTTATAAACCCAGTCATATTTTTACTTATAACCATGTAATAGACGAAATTCTTAAAAAAAAGGTTACAAAAAGACCTTAAAATTACCTTAAAAAAAAGTTAGTATAAGACGATACATAAAGATGAGGTGAAAAAAATGAAAAAAACTATTGCAGCTTCGTTCTTAATACTGCTTTTTTCTGTTGTATTGGCAGCGTGCGGAACGGCGGAACAATCAAAGAAGGGAAGCGGTTCTTCGGAGAACCAGGCTCAAAAAGAAACGGCATATTATGTCGGTATGGCGGATACGCACACAATTGAAGTAAAAGTGGATGATCAGCCCGTCAGCTTTGAATTTTCTGATGACTTCTCTGATGTTCTGAATAAATTCAGCGAAAATGACAAAGTCAGCATTACTTACTTCACAAATGATAAAGGCCAAAAAGAGATCAAGGAAATCGAGAAAGCAAAATAATACACCATGATCAGCAAAAGGCGGGATAAAAATTGAAGAAAACAATATGGGCTGTCTGTTTTTCTGTGATATTCAGCCTGGCTTTATTACCGGAAAGCACTTTTGCGGCCAGTTCTGATATCTCAGTAAAACTGACGAATTATATTGGTAATAAATCGACTCTGAATATCGAACCTTCAGGAACTTATAAACTGACGGGAAGCGATGTGTCCTCCGTTGTCAGATTGGGAGGCGCGTCCAAATATGATACGGCTAACGCCGCGACATCTAAGTATTGGAAAAACCCGTCCAACGTAGTCGTCGTGAATACGGACGCTTATTTTGCGGACACGCTTTCCGTCATTCCTTTAGCGAATAAACTGAAAGCGCCTGTTCTGCTGACTGAAGCGAAAAAACTGAGCAGCAGCACAGAAGCGCAAATCAAGAAATTCAATCCGGATAATATTTTAATCATCGGCGGGACGAACAGTATTTCGTCAGCCGCGGAAAAGACATTGAAGAAATACGGCCGCACGAAACGGATCAGCGGAAAAAACAGATATGATCTGTCCAAAAATATTGCGGCCGAAATGGGCAGCTATGACCAGGCGGTCGTAGTAACGGGAGATGTATATACGGATGCGCTGGCAATCGCGCCATATGCCGCGCAAAACGGCTATCCGATTCTTCTGACGAAAAAAGACTCCCTTCCGAGCTACAATCTGCCTAAAAAAGTGATCATCATGGGAGGCACTTCAAGCGTCAGCAAAGATGTGGAGAATCAAATTAAAAAGAAGGCCTCGGTCACCAAACGAATTACCGGATCAAACAGATATCAAATATCAGCAAACGCAGTCACTTCGCTGGGCATGGATGCAAGCAAAACGGTGGCTGCCAATGGGACTAAATTAGCGGACATCGTTGTCGGATCAAATATTGCCGCCGCAAATCACATGCCGCTTGTATACATCAAAAAAAGCGAAACACCCGCCGACGAGGCCGGCCTTTTTAAAACGAAAGGCACCTATTCTTATACATTAATAGGCAGCGCGAATTCAATTGCCGATTCAGTTAAGGCTGCTTACGCAAAAGAGTTTTATCTCGTAAACGGAAAGACGTACCGTATTGAAACGTCCGGCGGCAAATTAGGCGTTGCAGGCATTAACAGCGGAAAAACGTCTTTCAAGGCGGTTCCTGAAAAATATTCAACAGCAAACACAATCAGCATTGACGGGAAAGCATATCTGGGGAATATGAGTTTCACTGCGGAATCCGGCAAATATGTAAGACCTGTTAATGAAAACATTCCATTTGAGGATTATCTGAAAGGTGTCCTGCCGAATGAAATGCCGGGAAGCTGGCCGACAGAAGCGCTGAAAGCCCAGGCTGTTGCTGCCCGCACCTACTCTATCGGCAAGATGGGACAAACAGTCGCGGATACAACGGCCTTTCAGGTTTACGGGGGATACAGCTGGTATCCAAACGCCACCGCAGCCGTTAACGGAACAAAAGGGAAAGTGCTCACTTATTCCGGCAGATTGATAGATGCCACTTACTCATCAAGCAATGGCGGTTACATGGAAGCCGGCGATGAAGTGTGGGGATCGAAAGTGCCGTATTTAGTAGCCAAAAAGGACACAAAAGATCCGGAAATCAGCTGGTCTTTAACATTGCAGAAGCAGCAGCTGCCAGCGGGTCTGGATATGAAAAATCCCGCATCCTGGTGGTCTAAAACAAACGAAGCAAATGCTGCGCAGCTCAACGGAATAAAAAATTGGCTGATGAAAAATAAAGAAACCAATGCAAGTTCCATAAAAATTGCAAGTATCTCTGATCTCTCGCTCACCGGAAAAACAAAAGGCCAGCGCGCGGAAGACGCCGCGGTGAAGGTCACGTACCATGTGAATGACAAGTCGAAGGGCTATGTCATGAACAAGACTGCATCTGTTGAGGTGAAAGCGTCTGAACTCAGGACGATGATCGGAGCTTCATCTTTTAAAAGCACATACGCCAGTGCGTCCGGTAATTCTTCGCAAATCACGATATCAGGAAAGGGATACGGTCACGGCGTAGGAATGAGTCAATACGGAGCAAAAGAAAGAGCGGAGGCCGGAGAGCCGTATACTTCTATTCTTGCGTTCTATTATCCTAATACAGCACTTACAAACTACTAAACTTCTGTGGAGGAGATCGGATTGAAATTCATCATAAAATGTCTCCCCGTCTTTATTCTCGGGGTCATTCTATTTGTCCCTTCCGCTTTGGCTGACAACACGGTTAAAAGGATCGGCGGAAGCACCCGGTATGATACGGCTGTACTGGCGGCAAAACAATCATGGGGTGAAGCGAAAACGGTAATTATCACCGGCGGAACTTCATATGCCGATGCAATTGCCGCTGCGCCGCTTGCATATCAAAAAAATGCGCCGCTGCTGTTTACAAATAAAGATCAGCTGTCTGCCGGCACAAAAAAGGGATTAATTGATTTAAAAACGAAAAATGTGATTATCGTAGGCGGCACACCTGCCGTTTCGAAAAATACCGCAAATCAAATTGCTAAATTAGGCATCAGTGTCAAACGATTATCAGGGAGTACGAGATATGCCACAGCCGCAAAAGTGGCGGGTGAAATGACAAGATCTTCTACAGCCCTTGTGGTCAACGGGTTTGTTGATGCGGATGGAATGGCTGCGATTTCTTATGCGTCCGCTAAAAAATATCCGATTTTATTCACTAATGATTCAACGTTAAATGGTTCTACGTCCAATGCGATCAAAAGCTTAGGGATTAAAAACACGATTGTCATCGGCGGGACAAGCAGCATCAGCAGCTCACTTTATAATAAGCTGCCGAACCCTTCAAGAATCAGCGGCAAAAACCGCTATAACCTGTCTGTGAATCTTGCAAAAAAGACAGGCTTAAGCACAGGCTATACGTTTGTTACCAATGGCTTTAAAGAGGCGGATACCATCGTCGGAGGCGTGCTGAGCGCCAAACAGGGAAGAGTTCACCTGCTGACGAATGGAGACAGTCTGTCAAAAGACGTCCGGACGTATATCGGAAGTAAAAACATCACCAGCTTCACCGTCATAGGAAGTGCTTCATCTTTAAGCAACAATGCCGCGTCGCAGCTTGAAAATCCCGTTGTCGGCAAAACGGTCTTTATTGATCCGGGGCACGGCTATCAGGATTCAGGTGCAACCGGAAACGGCTTGCTTGAGAAAAATGTAAACCTTGATATCGCTACGCGTCTTAACAATCAATTATACGGCGCGGGCGCGCTTACTGTAATGTCAAGAAAGGGCGACACCTTTGATTCGCTTGAGGAGAGAGTGAACAAAGGGGCGAAGGCGAACGCCGATATTTTCATCAGCGTCCATGCAAATGCGAATGATAACAGCAGTGCAAACGGTACGGAGACATATTATGATAAAACCTACCAATCGGCAAACAGTCTGAGGCTTGCCCAAAATATTCAGCCGAGAATGGTTTCTGCTCTCGGCACGCGTGACCGCGGTGTGAAAACTGCCGGATTTTACGTCATTAAGTATTCTAAAATGCCGAGTGTCTTGTTAGAAACCGGTTTTGTCACAAGCCCGATTGATGCCAATATTTTAAAACAATCAACGAAAAAGGACAGACTCGCGGCGGGGATCACCCAAGGCGTTTCCTCCTATTTCAGATAATTTTTTTCATGGAAACAGTCCGGTTCATACCGGTCTGTTTTTTTATTTTTTCATTATGCTTTGTCTCAAATATGGATATGAATAGATTTACAATAAAAAAACAATAATCAAAACATTCTAATAAACATTAACGTTTCCTTTACTTCCAATTAACATCCATCTGCTAAACTCACGGCATAGGTCATCAAACATCCCAACAAATCGTGAGGTGTGTGTCAGTGGGAGCAGAGAAAAGCATGAATGTAAATAATAACTATGCAGTGCGGCAGGGGACTTCCGCTGCCGTTACGGAAAGAACGGCCCGTTATTTGGCTTTTAAGCGATTCATGGACATTGTGTTTGCGCTTGCGGGGCTTTTGGCGGCGCTCCCGGTGATGGGCCTGTTCTCCATACTGATTCGTTTGGAGTCGCCCGGTCCGGCTTTTTACAAGCAGGAGCGGGTAGGCAAAGACGGGAAGCCGTTTTATTTGTATAAGCTCCGCTCTATGAAAATAGATGCTGAAAAATCGGGGGCGGTCTGGGCGCTGAAAAAGGATCCCCGCGTGACAAAGGTCGGCGCTTTTATCAGAAGGACCCGTATTGATGAGCTGCCGCAGCTGGTAAATGTGCTTCGGGGAGAAATGAGCCTGATCGGCCCGCGTCCTGAGCGTCCCGTGTTTACGGAACAGTTTCAGGCTGAGATTCCGGGGTTTACGGAGCGGCTGGCCGTTAAGCCGGGATTAAGCGGCTGGGCGCAGGTCAACGGGGGATATGACATGACACCGAGGGAAAAACTGATGTTTGACTTATATTATATCCGCAACCTGACCTTTTCATTGGAACTGAAGATTATGCTCAAAACGTGCAAAGTGATCTGGACCGGTGACGGGGCGCGATAAAAATTCTGGTCAGCAGACAAAAAAGTAGGGAAAACGATGCCTAGTATTACAAATCAAATTTTGAGCGGCGCCAAATGGACAAGTATTTCGACAGCGTGTATTACGGTCATTCAAATTGTCCAATTCGCCCTGCTCGGGCGGGTCATGTCACTGGCTGAATTCGGCCTTGTCGGCATGATCACAACGGTAGTGGTGTTTGCCCAAATTGCGCTTGATATGGGTTTTGGCGCCGCGCTCATTCAAGAAGATCATGTGACTGAAAAACAGATGTCTTCCTTGTACTGGCTGAATATCATAACGGGGCTTGCGCTGTTTGCGCTGCTGTTCTTCAGCAGTCCGCTCATTGCCGATTTTTATCGGCGGGAGGAGCTTGTCTATTTAATTCGCGTGCTGGCCGTCATGTTTTTAATCGCGCCGATCGGTCAGCAATATCAGTATATGCTGCAAAAAGCGCTGGCATTTAACACGCTAAGCAAGATTGAAATCTTTTCAAATGTGCTGTCCTTCGTTTACTTGGCGGCTGCGGTTTTTTATACGAACCCGATTCTCGCGTATGTGATTTCCCAGGTGCTGCTGCAATCGTCAAAAGGCATTCTGTACTGGGTGTCCTGCAGAAAAACATGGAGACCGGCGTTCGTTTTTGATCTGAAGGGAATGAAAGGCTTCTTTTCTTTCGGAGCCTTTCAGCTGTCTTCCCGGCTTGTGAACCGGCTCGGAGCGAATATTGATATGATTTTGATCGGCAGTTTTATCGGCGCCGAGGCGCTCGGTATTTACAATCTGGCTTACCAGATTGTCACGCTTCCGGTATTAAAAATTAATCCGATCATTACGAGAGTCGCGTTTCCCGTCTTTGCGAAAAACAAGCATGAAAACAGCGTTATCAGAGAAGGGTTTCTCAATATGACCAAAATACTCGCGCTGATATCCTTTCCGCTCTTGCTCGGTTTGGTTTCAGTATCGGATGCATTCGTGGCTTCGGTTTTCGGAGAAAAATGGCTGGCGGCTGTCCCGGTTTTAAACGTTCTCGCCATCGTCGGGATTTTAAGGGTTCTGATGAATCCGAACGGATCTGTGCTGCTGGCAAAAGGGCGGGCCGATCTGGCATTTTATTGGGACGCCGGGGTGATGCTGCTGTATGGTGCATCTTTGTACGCCGCCGTGCTGTCCGGAAATCTCTTGACGGTAGCCTGGACGTACGCTTTCATCAGCATCCTGAATTTCCTGATCGGGCGCTGGCTGCTGGCATATGTCATTAAGCTGCGGCTGTCGGCTTACTTCAAAGCCGTGGCCAAACCGTTTCTGCTTACGGCGGCAATGGGTGTCATCGCCTTTACAGCCAGCTTCGGAACGGAGCGGATCAGCCTTGATGTCAAGCTGCGGCTGGCGATCTCCGTAGCCTGCGGCGCGTTGTGTTATTTATTCCTGTTAGGCAAAGCTTATCCGCATATGAAAAGTAAATTAAGAAAAGGACGTTTGCTATGAAGGTATTGTGGATGACAAGTGTATATCCGAGCAGTGAGAAGCCGGGAGAAGGCGTTTTTCATGAGACGCAGGCCCAAGAACTGAGAAAGCTTGGCGCGGAGATGACTGTCATTTGTCCGCGGCCGAAACTCGCCGCGCCATTCCGGGTGCTGAAAAAGACGTATCGGCAAAAGGATATGAGGCCGGCGCATGAATGGCGGAGAGGCGTGTCCGTCCACCGGCCGTTTTATCAGGCGGTTCCCGGACAGCTGAAATGGGCGCAGCCGCATAAAAGAATGGCGTCATCGGTTCTTTCCGAAATTAAAAATCATGGCCTGAAGCCCGATCTCATTCACGCGCATTTCGCCATGCCGTCAGGCGGAGCGGCGGCCATTGTGTCAAAGGCTTTAGGCATCCCGTATGTGCTGACCTTGCATGGCAGTGATGTCAATGTCTATCCGCATTACAGCAAAAGCGCTCATCGCGCATTTACATTTGCGGTGCGGGAAGCAGCCGATATTTACGCTGTGAGCGGCAGTCTGCGGGAACAAATGAAAAAGCTCATCGAAGCGGAGTGCAGCGTGCTTCCGATCGGCATCACGCTTGACGCCTTCCGAAAAAGGAACGAGACGAAAGAAGCCGTCAGAAAACGGCTCGGCCTTCCTCCGGATAAAAAACTGATCGTGTTCATCGGCAGGCTTGTCAAAGAGAAAGGTGTTTTCGACTTATCAAAAGCCGTTCAGTCATTGGATGAAAGATATGAAGCTGTTTTTGTCGGTGACGGTCCCGCCGAATCTTCATTGCGTGAAGCCGCTCATATCGTCACGGGGCAAGTGCCGAACGACAAGGTACAGGACTATCTGCTGGCCTCGGATGTAATGGCGCTGCCGTCCTACAGCGAAGGCATGCCGACTGTGGTCATTGAGGCGCTCGCTCTGAAGGTGCCGGTGATCTGTACCGATGTCGGAGGATTGGCTTCTTTATTTGGGAAATATAGAGGTTTGCTGATCAAGCCGGGTTCACCTGACACGCTGGCAGAATCCGTTCTGCAATATGACGAAGGAGAGGCTTGGACGCCGCAAACAGCCGAGGAACTTTATCAAACCGTCCGCACGTATTTTGACGCAAGCCAAAACGCGAAAACGCTGAAAGAGAAATACCGGTCCGTCATGAACCGGCCCGGGCAAGAGGAGAACCTTTCGAAAGAGGGATGAAGCTGTGAAAAAAATCGCTGTATTAGGAACAGGGTATGTAGGTCTTGTATCTGGAACTTGTTTTGCGGAAATCGGCCATCATGTGACTTGCTGTGACATCAATGAAGCGAAAATCAGAAGCTTGCAAAACGGAGTCATCCCGATATATGAACCGGGGCTTGAGGAATTAGCTGAAAAAAATGTCAGTGCCGGGCGGTTATCCTTTACGGCCGATATTGAGCCGGCTGTGAAAGCCGCTGATATCATCTATATCGCCGTCGGTACGCCGATGTCAAAGACGGGTGAAGCCGATCTGACCTACATTAAGGCAGCGGCGCAAACAATCGGAGAACAGCTGAACGGATACAAAATCATTGTCACCAAAAGCACTGTTCCGGTCGGGACGGGAAAGCTCGTTTACCAAATCGTCAGCGAAGCGTCAAAGGGGAAATATCCGTTTGATGTCGCGTCAAATCCTGAATTCCTCCGCGAAGGTTCGGCGGTGCGGGATACGATGCAGATGGAGCGGGCGGTTATCGGCGCCACAAGCGAACATGCCGCTTCGGTCATTGAAGAGCTTCATAAGCCGTTCCGTACGAAGATCGTAAAGACCAATCTTGAAAGCGCGGAAATGATTAAGTATGCCGCAAATGCTTTTTTAGCCGCCAAAATATCTTTTATTAACGATATCGCCAATATTTGCGAACGTGTCGGGGCGGACATCTCTCACGTGTCAGAAGGCGTCGGCCTTGACAGCCGGATCGGGAATAAATTTCTGCAGGCGGGCATCGGATTCGGCGGATCCTGCTTTCCGAAGGATACAACGGCTTTATTGCATATCGCAAACGCCGCCGGCTATCCGTTTGAAATGATGGAAGCGGTCATTGAAACCAATCAGAAGCAGCGGGTCCGTATTACGGAAAAATTGAACCGCGCCATCGGTCCCTTAAAAGGGAAAACCGTGGCCGTACTGGGGCTGGCCTTTAAACCGCATACAAATGATGTCCGCTCCGCCCCGGCTCTTGATATCATCACAAGTCTTAAAGAGCAGGGTGCTCACGTGAAAGCGTATGATCCGATCGCGATTCCCGAAGCGTCAGCGATATTAGGAGAAGGCGGCATTGAATATCACACAGAGATGTACAGTGCCATCAAAAACGCGGACGCATGCCTGATTACAACAGATTGGCCGGAAGTCAAGGAGATGGATCTTCAGAGAGTGAAGCAGCTGCTCAAACAGCCGGTCATCATTGACGGCAGAAATATGTTTCCGTTGGAGTATATGAGGGTTTCAGGATTCACTTATCATTCCGTCGGACGTCCGGCGGTTCATGCCGATCGGCAAATAAAAGAACTGGCAAGATAGAAAAAGATTTGTTTTCAGGCTCTCGGCAGTCCGGCTCGGCTGCCGGTTTTGGAAAGGGGTTTGCCATGTGAGTATCAAACGTTCAGCGGCACATGTTCTTGTGCTGCTTGCCGCTGTCATTACAGGAGGATGCATCATGCTGGGGGCGGTCAGGGAGGATGCCGGCTTCGGAAAAATCACCGTGCTGCTGCTTGCCGCCATGATCGGCATTGCCGGACTTGCTTTGCTATCCGCCTTTACAACAAACGGTCAGATGTTTATGGGGCTCATTTATATACTGATCGCGTGTACATTTTTAAACCAGGCCTTCTTTGCGGTTCATCTCGGATTTTTCAGCTTATTTATATACCGGCTGTTATTAATCGGGGCGGGCGCCCTTCACATCGCCGGCATCCTGACAAACCGTCATCATATTGACAGATGGAATCGGGTGAATGTAAAAGGGATTCTGATGTTTTTCGCCTTATGGTTTACATACGGTCTCCTATCGTTATTGTGGGCAAAATCCGTGACGTACGGGATTAAATATTTAGCTTTAATGGGAATGGGCATGTTTTTGATTTATCTTATTGTCATGTTCATTCAGCGCTTTGATCAGCTGATGGTTTTTTACGGCATATGGCTTGTGATGACCATTTTTGTGATGGCGATCGGCTTTTACAACCATTTTACACACAACCATCTGCCGAGCTCCACGCTTTATAACGGCCCGCAGTACAAACAGCATTATCCGACGTCCGTTTTCTTTAATCAAAATGATTTCGCGACGTTTTTGTGCATCAGTTTCTTTCTGTATACGGCGGCGGTGAAAAATATGAAAAACGGCTATGTGAAGGCCGTCAGCCTGCTCTTTGCGATCTGCGCTTTGTATTTAATCATTTTGACCGGTTCGCGCGCGAGTCTGCTGGGCATATGCGCAGGGGCGGCTGTATACGTCTTCATCCTGCTGCCTTCCCTGTTGAAAAAATTCGCGCTGTACGCTGCGGGAGCGGGTGCTGCGCTGTTTGCGGTTTTATTTGCGGGCCGTATCACCAATGCCGTCTTGAATCTGTTTTCAGCTCCGCAGGCGATGCCGGGACAGCAGCCGCTTCCTTCCAACCTTGCGAGGGCGAATCTTTTAAAGAACGCCTTTCACTATGTGATTGATTCCTGGGGGTTCGGAGTGGGTGCCGGAAACGTCTCTTACTATTTAAAAGCGGAGCCCGTTTATGATACGGGCGGCGTAGTTGAGGTGCACAACTGGCTCGTCGAGATTATGGCGAACTTCGGCGTGCTTACGATGCTCGGTTACCTGACAGTCTATTTGTTCCTTTTTTGGACACTTTATAAATGTCATGAAAGAAAATCGGAAAATCAGTCAAGACTGATCACAGAAGGACTTATCACGGCGATGGCCGGTTTTTTGGTAAGCAGCATCAGCCCAAGCTCCGTATCAAATTTATTTTTCCACTGGGTATTTCTCTCGCTCGTGATCGCGGCGGTCAATATATTGAGGCGTTTACAAAAGGAGCCTGCCGTCACGGCGTACTATGAAAAACAGGGAGATGCGAGATGAAGGATATGTTGACAAGAATAACCCGGCGTATCAAAAAGAATATCATTTGGATCATTGCGCTGCCCGTTGTGTTAGGGGCGGCGGGATATGTATTGCCGTCAAAAATAAGCGGAAACAGCAGTTTTACATCAGAAGCCGCGATCGCCGCGGGAAATTATGATCATCCGCTTTATAACAATACAAAAGAAATCCCGCTCCTTTTGACGAGCGATGCCTTTTTAAAGCAGGCTCTGCCTGATAAAACAGACGCAGAAAGAGCGGCCGTGAAAAGTAAACTGACTGTCGAAACACAATCAGATTCATTGATCACGGTCAGCTACAGCGGCCAAAACAAACAGGAGACCGAATCGGTGTTTCAAGCCGTCATAACAACTTTTCTGAAGAATGATCAGGACCTGTTTGAAAAACGGGCAAAAGTAGTGCGGCAGAGTATTGCTGCGCTTGAAGGAGAAACCGTCAGCGCGGACGCCAAAGTGGATAAGGAACGATTTTTATACGAATTGAAAAATACGCAGCTGAACCTGAAAGCGGCCGGCGTCATCAATTCAGAGCCGATGAATGAAACGGCGGGACAAGGCATGCCGCCGAAAAAGAAAGCGGTTCTGGGTGTTTTAATCGGCATTGCAGTAGCATTTATGTTCATTGTCATTCCTGAGTTTTTTAGAGAGTCCTTGTAAAAATCTGCGATGGAGATGTGACCATGACAAACTGGAAACCTTTCGTATCTGTCATTACACCGTCTTATAATGCAAGTGAATATATCGAAGACACGATTCAGTCCGTTTTACATCAAAGCCATCCCCATTGGGAAATGATCATTGCGGATGATTGTTCAACGGACGGAACGAGAGATATTTTACGGCAATATGAACAAAAGGATGAGCGGATCCGCGTCGTTTATTTAGACGAGAACAAGGGAGCCGCGGCTGCCAGAAATACAGCCCTCGAGCATGCCGAGGGGCGTTATGTCGCATTTCTGGACAGCGATGACAGATGGAAAAAGGAAAAGCTTCAAAAACAGCTTGCGTTTATGGCGGAGCGTTCCTGCGCTTTTTCATTTACGGGCTACAGCGTCATGGAGCAGGACGGAACGCCGACGGACAAAACGATTCAAGCCCCTGAAAGCCTGTCATATGATGAAGCTTTAAAAAACACGATTATCGGATGTTTAACGGTCATGATTGACAGAGAGCAGACGGGGCAGATTCAAATGCCTGATATCAGAACGCGGCAGGATTTGGCGACTTGGCTTTCCCTGCTGAAAAGGGGATTTACGGCTTACGGCCTGAATGAGTGCCTTTCAGAATACAGGCTTGTGCAGAATTCGATTTCAAGCAACAAGTGGAAAGCCGCAAAAAAAACGTGGTTTGTTTATAGAGAAATTGAGCGCCTGCATTTTATCAAGGCTTCGTGGTGTTTTATGCAATATGCGAAAAACGCGGTCTTGAAAAGACTGTAGGCGTCAGAGGAGCTGGGTGATGAAGGTGGAACCGATTATTCACGTAATCGTCGGAGCGGCGGAATGGGGGCATGACCGGCTGAGATACAGACGGCACCGGCTGGCTGAATTTCTTGCCCGGCAAAAAGAAACGAAAAGCGTCATTTGGGTATGCCCGTCACCGCGAGCCAATGATGGTCAGATGGCCGGGATCGCCGAGGGAATCCGGCAGTTCACTGTAAAGGATCTCATGCAGCAAAAAGCATTCCGTTTCGGCAGGTATACAGACATGTGTTACAGGCATAAACTTTCACCACTGTTGAACATGCTGAAGGAAGAAGGAGAGGAGGCCCGCTGCTGCTTATGGTACACCTTCCCCGGTTTTCCGCTTCTGGCAGATCTGTTTCCTTGGGATGAAGTGATTTACGATTGCAGTGATCTGTGGGCCGCTCCGATCAGCGGCCGCGCTAGTGTGCTGTCAAATGTAAGAAGAAACATCATTAAACAGGCTGAAATGAGAATCATTCAGCGTGCCGATTCCATCACCTGCACATCTGACTGTCTGCACCGGGAGGTCGGAAAAAAGCTGGAGAACCCGCACCAGAAAGTGTTCACCATTGAAAACGGAGTGGAATATGACCTGTTTTCACGGGAAAATAAACAGCCGGATGAAGACATTTTACGGGGAAGAAACGGAACGGTTCTCGGTTTTATCGGCGGAATCAAACCGAAGCTCGATTTTGCGCTTATGGCGGAAACGGCAGATTTGCGGCCTGACTGGACGATTTTATTGGTGGGCCCGAACACGGCTCAGGACGATCCGGATTTCGAGTCGCTTCTGGAACGCCCGAATGTCATCTGGACGGGACCTGCCGCGCCGAATGAAGTGCCGTCCTATATGCAGCTTGTCGACATCGGCATCATGCCGTATAAAAATTCACCTTATAATGACGCGGTATTTCCGCTTAAGCTTTTTGAATTTTTAGCCGCCGGAAAACCGGTTGTCGGCTGCAACCTTTCTTCTACGTCAAAAATCAAAAGGCCTTACGTTTATGAATACGTTGAAGGGAGCGACCCCGCAGATTTCATCGCGGCCTGCGAAGGGCTTCTGGCAGCGGACCGCAGCGGATCATATGAGGCTTTGCGCCGTGAATTGGCCCGGGGACGGGATTGGAATGTTTTATTCGGCCGAATGCTTGAATGCACGGGTATATTGGAAAATGCGCAATCCCATTAAAAGGGAAAGCGCATTTTTTGATTTGTGTGTTTCTTTTTGATGATGCTTGTTATAATAACTAGTAAGAATTATAATGGAAGGAACGGTTCAATATCAGAAAAGACTTCATATAATTCCAAAGGAGACTTCTTTATGCTTGACGAACGCATGTTTCGCATAGTTGTTGCGTTTTTTGTCTCTCTGCTAACGGTTTTAATCCTAACTCCTATCGTAAAAAAAATTGCGATCAAAATAGGTGCAGTTGACCAGCCCAGCAACCGAAAAGTACATGATAAAATAATGCCCCGTATGGGCGGCTTGGCCATCTTTATCGGCGTAGCGGCGGGTGTGCTCGCGGCCGGTATATATAATGAAACGAAAATGACCGCCATTACGGTGGGTGCGTTTATTATTGTTATTTTAGGAATCCTTGATGATAAATACCAATTAAGCGCAAAGGTAAAGTTTTTCGTCCAGCTGGCCGTGGCCATTATGATTGTGAGCACGGGACTGAAAATGGACTTTTTCTCCGTACCGTTTTTAACGGAACGTTTAGAATTGGGATGGGTCGCTTACCCGCTGACTGTGTTATGGATCGTCGGTATTACGAATGCGATGAACCTGATTGACGGTTTGGACGGACTCGCTGCCGGCCTGTCGGTCATCGGACTCTCCACTATCGCCGTTATGGCGTTATCCGGAGGGAAAATCCTTATTCTGTCACTTTCACTTGTCGTGATAGGAAGCACACTCGGATTTTTATTTTATAATTTTCACCCGGCAAAGATATTTATGGGAGATACCGGATCGCTCTTTCTCGGATACGTCATCTCAGTACTCTCATTATTAGGTCTTTATAAAAGTGTTACTTTATTCAGTATCATCATTCCGATCATCATTTTGGGCGTGCCGATTTTTGATACGACATTCGCCGTCATCAGGCGGATTTTAAACAAACAGCCGATCTCAGCGCCTGATAAGTCACATATACACCACCGGCTGATGGCCTTCGGGCTGTCACACCGCACGGCCGTCATTATCATTTATTTAATCGGCTTTATTTTCAGCGTCAGTGCCATCCTGCTGAAAAGCGCGACCATATGGCTTTCGCTGTTTATTATTTTTATATTGATTGTATTTATGCAAATCATAGCAGAGGTCACAGGGTTAGTAAATGAACAATTTAAACCATTTACCAAGTTTTACAAAAGATTGGTAAAGAAAAATTAAAAAGAGCAGATCATGCGAATGGTCTGCTTTTTTGCTATTCTCTTATTATATAGAAAAACCCGATCCTGCTCAAAGGATCGGGTTTACTCTTAATAGCCTGTTGTGCCGCCGGACTGTGTGCTGTCCGTACCGTTTGCACCTGCAGTACCGTTGGTTGAATCGGTTGTACCGCCTATTCCCGTGCTGTCGGAAGTCGAATCAGTCGTACTGTCCGTTCCGGTGCTGTCAGAAGCGGGATCGGATGCCGTGCTGTTTCCGGACGGGTAATCCAGGTGCTTCTGCAATTCCTGCCGTACTTTCTCGAGATTGGTTGGATCCGGCTGGAAATAATATGTTCCGCGCGTAGTTGCGGTTCCGCCTAAATATAAATCTGATCCTGTTATGGTCAGTGTATCAATCTTTTTGCTGGTAAAGCCGCTGTAAATCTGCTGAAGAGCGAGTCCTTCAGTGATTCGGATATTCGTTTGGACGTTATTGCTCGCTGTTTCAGCGATTTTATCGATTTTAGCAATATTTCCAGCTCTTGACATTTGGTCGATCAGTGCGTTTAAGATTTGCTTTTGGCGGTCATTCCGGCCGAAGTCTCCGCGCTTATCCTGCTTTCTCATCCGCGCGTAAGCCAAAGCCTGCTCACCGTTCAAATGCATGTTTCCTTTCTTGAAATAGATCCGTTTCTTTTTACTGACGTCACTCATCTCGTCGAAGTCAAACGGCACTTTTACATCGACCCCTCCTACCTCATCAATAACATCCTTAAAGCCATTGAAGTCGACAGTGACATACTTATCAATCGGTATGCCTAATAAGTCTTCGACGGTTGAGACGGTTTCATCCGCTCCGCCCTTAGCAAAAGCCGCATTGATTTTTGTTTTGTTACCGGTCGTGTCGCCGGCAAGCGTCACCCGCGTATCACGAGGAATACTCAGCATTTTCATTGTTTTATTTCTCGGATCAAGGGTAACCACAATAAGAGAATCTGATCGTCCGCCTTTTCCGCTGGTGGCATAATTTTCGATCCCCATAAACAAAATGGAGAACGGTTTTTTCTTCATATTGATGACTTTATCCCGCAATTTTGATTTGTCTCCGCGGGAAAGGGCATCATATGCATTATCTGCCGCATTAATCGTTTTGTATACTTTGTATCCGCCAAATCCGGCAGCGACTAACAAAACGAGGGTAAGCAGCAGCAAAATCCGTTTGAATATGATCTTTCGTTTGCTTTTCTTTTTCTTTCGAACACGCACTCTTACACGTTCAGCCATTACATTAGTCTCCTTTAGGGCTGACGTCTGTTTCTAAATACGTCAGTTCTCCCTCTGTATTCTTACTCTTGCCGTTCGTCAGTTCTGTCATCCATTTTAGAAACGCTTCTTTGTCTTTTTCTTCAACGTACGTTTCAAATTCGACATGATCCGCATAATGGATATCTTTCAGTAAAAAAACTGATTCTCTCAGTTCGTTCTCTATCTTGCCGAGCCACGTATAATCCGCTGATGTATGCATAATCCGCATCAGCTTCCGCTCCGTAACTCCTATATGATTTAAGCCTTCAGACACTGACTTCCCATATGCACGAATCAATCCGCCTGCACCGAGCTTTATTCCGCCGAAATACCGGGTAACCACCGCGCAGGTATCTTTCAGACCGCGTTTTTTCAGCACTTCCAGCATAGGGACGCCGGCTGTTCCGCTTGGTTCTCCGTCATCATTGGCCTTTTGTATATGGTCGGTTTCGCCGATCAGATAAGCTGAGCAGTTATGAGTCGCATTCCAGTGCTGTTTTTTTATCTTTTGTATAAATTCCTGCGCTTCCTCTTCAGAAGCAGCACGGCTCAGGTGACAGATAAAACGTGATTTTTCAATCACAATCTCATGTTCACCCGCTTCTTTAACAGTTAAATAGCTGTGCAGCATGATTGCTGGACCCTCCTGACAAGCATTAAAAGACTTGTTTCTACAAATTCGAACAGACTTTAGAATTTTTGCGCATATTTTGGTATCATGAAAGAGTAAGATACTATATAAAAATGTTTTTTTCTAGAATATACGCATTCTTTCATTATAATTCGACATAAATTGCAGTTCAATTACATTTATAATAAAAATACATAACAACACCGTTACGGAGGGAGACAGATGAATAAATCGAAGATGGACTCCAAAGTTTTGGATTCTATACTTATGAAAATGCTGAAAACCGTGGACGGGAGCAAGGACGAGGTTTTTCAAATCGGAGAGCAGTCGCGCCAGCAATATGAGCAGCTGGTTGAAGAACTCAAACAGATCAAACAGCAGGTGTACGAAGTCATTGAGCTGGGCGACAAACTTGAAGTTCATACGCGGCACGCACGAAACCGCTTGTCTGAAGTAAGCAGAAATTTCCATAAGTTCAGCGAAGAAGAAATTCGCAACGCCTATGAAAAGGCGCACAAACTTCAAGTGGAACTGACGATGATCCAGCAGCGTGAAAAGCAGCTGCGGGAGCGCAGAGATGATTTAGAACGCCGGCTTTTAGGGCTTCAGGAAATCATTGAACGGTCAGAATCATTGGTCAGCCAAATAACCGTCGTTCTGAATTACCTGAATCAAGACCTTCGCCAAGTAGGGCTTCTTCTTGCCGATGCGCAGGCTAAACAAGATTTCGGCTTAAGAATCATCGAAGCCCAAGAGGAAGAAAGAAAAAGAGTTTCCAGAGAAATTCATGACGGTCCCGCGCAGATGCTGGCAAATGTCATGATGAGATCGGAATTAATTGAACGGATCTTCCGCGACCGCGGCACGGAGGACGGATTTCAGGAAATCAGAAATCTTCGGCAGAATGTGCGGAATGCCCTTTACGAAGTCAGAAGGATTATATATGATTTAAGACCGATGGCATTGGACGATCTCGGGCTGATTCCGACACTGAGAAAATATCTTTATACAACTGAAGAATACAACGGAAAGGTGAAAATACATTTTCAGTGTATCGGGGACACGGAGAACAAAAGGCTTGCCCCGCAATTTGAAGTGGCGCTTTTCCGTCTCGCTCAGGAAGCCGTCACAAATGCACTCAAACATTCAGAATCAGAGGAAATAACAGTAAAAGTGGAAGTAACCGCTGATTTTGTCGTTCTTATCATTAAGGACAACGGAAAAGGCTTTGATATTAAGGATGCTAAACAAAAGAAAAACAAGTCATTCGGCTTGCTGGGAATGAAAGAAAGAGTAGATCTGCTTGAAGGAACGATAACGATAGACTCTAAAATAGGTCTTGGGACATTTATCATGATTAAGGTTCCGTTATCTCTCGGCCTATAATTTGTTAAATAGAGCCAAAAGACATATTGACCGAACAGCGGCGCATATAGAACAATAGGATAAGGAGGCGTAGCGTGTGACTAAAGTAAATATTGTTATTATCGACGACCATCAACTATTCCGTGAGGGTGTAAAAAGAATATTGGATTTTGAACCTACCTTTGAAGTGGTAGCAGAAGGTGACGATGGAGATGAGGCGGCTCGAATCGTCGAGCATTATCATCCCGATGTTGTCATAATGGACATCAATATGCCGAATGTAAATGGAGTAGAGGCTACTAAACAGCTTGTTGAGCTGTACCCTGAATCTAAGGTGATTATCCTCTCCATCCATGATGATGAAAACTATGTGACTCATGCTTTAAAAACAGGTGCAAGAGGCTATCTCCTGAAAGAGATGGACGCAGATACTTTAATCGAAGCAGTGAAAGTGGTAGCCGAGGGCGGATCTTACCTTCACCCGAAAGTAACCCACAATCTTGTCAACGAATTCCGCCGTCTTGCGACAAGCGGAGTTTCTGCTCATCCTCAGCATGAGGTTTATCCGGAAATCCGGAGACCATTACATATATTAACGAGACGGGAATGTGAAGTGCTGCAAATGCTTGCAGACGGAAAAAGCAACCGCGGAATCGGTGAATCACTGTTTATCAGTGAGAAAACAGTGAAAAACCACGTGAGTAATATTTTGCAGAAAATGAACGTTAATGACCGGACACAAGCCGTTGTCGTAGCCATTAAAAACGGCTGGGTAGAGATGCGTTAGTCATGTATGAGAAGACTTGCCATAATAGGCAAGTCTTTTTTTACAGCTTCATATCTATTAAAATACTTATTAAGTACTTAATAAGGCAGGTAAAGTGATGAAGATTGCAGTTGTAACAGACAGTACAGCATATATTCCGAAAGAGATGAGACAAGAACATCATATTCATATGATCCCTCTTCAAGTGGTTTTCGGTGAAAAAACATTCCGCGAAGAAACAGAACTCGACTGGAGAAGTTTTTATAAAGAAGTAAAAAATCATGATGAGCTGCCGACTACGTCCCAGCCTTCTTTCGGTGAATTAATCGCATTGTACGAAGAACTGGGCAAAACATATGACGCAGTCATAAGCATACATTTGTCCAGCGGAATCAGCGGAACTTATAACAGCGCCGCCTCGGCAAACACTATGGTTGATCATATTAAAGTTTATCCCTTTGATTCAGAGATCAGCTGTTTGGCGCAAGGTTTTTATGCATTAAAGGCAGCACAGCTCATTAAAGACGGTGTTGACTCACCGGAAGAGATTATAAAAGAGCTGGAAGAAATGAAAAAAACAGTCCGTGCGTATTTTATGGTGGACGATTTATCACACCTCCAGCGGGGCGGGCGTCTAAGCAGTGCTCAGGCTTTTATCGGCGGTCTGTTAAAGGTAAAGCCTATTCTTCATTTTGACAATAAGGTAATTGTTCCTTTTGAGAAGATTCGGACACGCAAAAAAGCGATTTCGAGAATTTTTGAGCTGTTTGGGGAGGATGCAAGTAAAGGAATCCCGATGCGGGCCGCTGTCATCCATGCAAACAGGGAAGAAGAAGCGGCGGATATTATACAGGAGTTAAGCGGTAAATATCCTCATGTCGAATTCTATAACAGCTATTTCGGTGCCGTGATCGGAACCCATTTGGGCGAAGGCGCCATCGGAATCGGCTGGTGTTTTAAAAACTAAGTGAAAATCTCCGTTTTCAAGGGCGGAGATTTTTTTATTATTAAATTTTCGTGATTCGACAAAAAAATTCCCGGCAGGCATACTTTGAGCAGAAAGGAGGCAGGGAGATGTCCGAAGGTGCTTCAGAATTTTCAGAGGTGCGGGATTTCTTTTACGGCCGGCATTTATTGAGAGCTGAGATACCGTTTTCAGATCAGCGCATCAATCGTTTTATAGAAAAAGAGTATATAACGGCCGAGCCGTCAATCATCCGCCGGAAAAACCGTTACGTCTGCCAACGATGCGGTCAGTCTGATCAAGCCTGCTTTGCGGCATTTTGGGCGCCCTCTGCCAAGAGGCAGATTACCTATTGCCGTGCCTGTGTCATGATGGGAAGGGCTGATGAACTGACATCATTATATTCTTGGAATCAAGCCCCTGAAAACAGCTGGGAGCCTGTAAAGCTTTCTTGGGAAGGAACACTGACAGACGGACAGAAGCAGGCCGCCGCCGCGCTTACAGATGCGATAAAAGAGAGACAAGAGCTGTTAGTATGGGCGGTTTGCGGATCGGGGAAAACAGAGATGCTGTTTCCGGGTATCGAGTTTGCGCTGAATCACGGTTTGCGCGTCTGTGTCGCGACTCCGCGTACAGATGTCGTACTTGAACTGCTGCCGAGACTGAAAAAAGCATTTGAGAAAGTCGACGTTTCTGCTTTGTACGGCGGCAGCGAGGACAAAGGCCGCTTGACTCCGCTGATGATTTCAACCGCTCACCAGCTGATGCGCTACCGAGACATTTTTGATGTCATGATAATAGATGAAGTAGATGCGTTTCCTTTTTCAGCCGATGAGACATTAAGGTTCGCTGTTGATAAAGCGAGGAAGAAAAACAGCGCCCTTGTTTATGTAACGGCAACTCCTTCAGACACATTAAAAAAGAATGCTGAAGCCGGTTTGCTGAAAAGCGTTCGCATACCGGCCAGATATCATCGGAAACCCCTCCCGGAGCCGCGTTTTTTGTGGTGCGGCAATTGGAAGAAGAAGCTTCAGAAAGGAAAACTGCCGCGCTCTGTAACGGATTGGGTCCGCCAAAAACTTCAATCACAGCTGCCGGTTTTCTTATTCGTTCCGTCTGTACACGTATTGAAAAAGACAACGGATTATTTTCAGAAATTAAACATACGGGCAGAAGGCGTACATGCGGAAGACACATTCAGAAAGGATAAAGTGAAACGGTTCAGAGACGGCCGGCTTGACCTGCTGGTAACGACTACGATTTTAGAAAGAGGGGTTACCGTGCCCAAAGTTCAGACATGTGTCCTCGGCGCAGAAGCACCTATCTTTACTGAGAGCGCGCTCGTACAGATCGCGGGCAGAACGGGAAGGCATTATAAACATTTCAGCGGTGATGTCGTCATGTTTCATTTCGGAATGACAAACGGAATGAAAAAAGCAAAAAAACATATAGAACATATGAACAAATTGGCACAAAAAAGTAAATTGTTGGACTAGTTAATTTCAGAAAACGTGATACAGTATACTCATACTTTCCTATGAGGAGCTGTCAGCATGCTTGTCAATTCTAAAGAAATCATATTAAAGGAACTTCTCGACCGCCATATGCCTCAGCTTCATATGAAATGCACATGCCGGGTATGCAAAAATGATGTACTGGCACTTTCATTAAACCGGGCTGAGCCGGCATATGTTACAGATAAAAAGAAAGTTGCTTATGCAAAAGCAGAGATAGTTGATAAACAGAAAAATACAGCGCTGCTTGTCATTCTGGCTGAATCAGCGGCGATTGTTTCGGTTAATCCAAGCGAGTTCTGTGAAACTCGGGAAGGAGCGTAATATCTCTGAATTGTTTATTGTGTGACTCACCAATTTCAAGTTCATTGACTTGGAGATCTCTGTTTTCTCTGGCGCCCGAGCAAGAGGTATGCACCATATGCAGCAGCCGATTCGAAAAAATTGAAGGCCCCGTATGCACTATATGCGGGAGGCCTCAGGAGTCAAATGAAAAATGCGCTGATTGTGCGGCCCGGGAATCAAAAACGGAAAAGCGCTTTTTGCTGCGGCAAAACCGTTCGGTATATTTGTATAATGATGCGATGAAGGACTCATTGGCCCGGTTTAAATTCAGGGGTGATGCGAAAATCATTCAAGCATTTGAACGTGACTTTGCTGTTTGCTTTAAAGCGGCATATCCATCAAATACACATACTCTCATCCCTATTCCGCTGAGCGGCGAACGGCTGGCGGAACGCGGATTCAATCAATCCGAGCTGCTGGCCTCTCTGCTCGGAATGCCCGTCATTTTCCCCCTCATCCGACTGAACAATGAAAAACAATCCAAAAAGAGCAAAACAGAAAGGCTGTCCGCAGAAAAAAAGTTTTCAGCAGCCGAAAACTCGGCCGAAGGTATGAACGTCATCTTAATAGACGATATTTATACGACGGGCGCCACACTGCATCAAGCCGCCGAAGTCCTGCTGACAGCGGGTAAAGCGTCATCGGTCTCCTCTTTTACTTTAATCAGGAGCTAAATCATTCTTTTTTTCTGCCGATATAATTGATAGAAATATAAGGCAGATTAAAGAAGGAATAGGAGTTAATACGATGGGTGAATTGGCGAATTGTCCAAAATGCAATGCTTTATTTTTTAAAACGAACCTGCAGACCGTGTGCCAGGCATGTATTAAAGAAGAAGAAAAAGCATTTGAAACCGTCTATAAATTTTTGAGAAAGCAGATCAACAGACAGTCGACGATGCAGCAGATCACTGAGGAAACAGGTGTGGATGAAGAGCTGATCCTCAAGTTTATCAAACAAAAAAGGATTCAGATCAGCCAGCTTCCAAATTTGGCATATCCTTGCGAAAGGTGCGGAAATCCGATCAGGACGGGGAAATTCTGCAAGTCCTGTCAGACAGATATTGAGTCGCAATTAGACCATATGAACCAAAAAACAGCCGCTGAATTCAAAGAAAAAAACAGTACAAAAGACACATACTATGCCTATAATACCAAAAACACCTGATTCCCTAAACTAACTGATAACGCAGTCGATAAAAGAATTAGACTGCGAACAGAAAGCGAGAGGAATCCTATGAAAATCAATCAGTACGGAACACAATCCGTTAATCCATACCAAAAAAATTACGAAAAGCAAGCCGTACAAAAAGAGGCTGCAAAGCCGAAGGACAAAGTGGAAATTTCTTCTCATGCAAAAGAGCTTCAAAATGCGTCAGATGCGGTCACTAAAACTCGTCAGGAAAAAATCGCTCAGCTTAAAGCGGATATAGAGAGCGGAACATATAAAATAGATTCAAACAGCATCGCTGAAAACATAGTGAATTTTTATAAAAAGCAATAAAAAGGAGAAAGCCAATGTCAGCAAAGCCAATTATTGATCAACTGAAGCGACTTTGCGCACTGCATGAACATCTGCTCACGCTGTCTGAGGAGAAAACGGAAGCGCTGAAAGCAGGTAAAACAAAAGAGCTCTCCAACATATTGACTAAAGAGCAAAAGTATATTCAGGCAATCGGGCAGACTGAGGAAGAACGAATCAGGTTAACTTCTCAGTTTCTCAGCCGCGGTGAGGACAATACAATTGCTGCATGCATCTCCAGAACTTCAGGCAGTGAAAAACAGGAGCTTGAAGGGTTATATCACTCTTTGTCTGCGCTTCTTGACCGTCTGAAAGAAGTGAATGAGATGAACAAACAGCTCACGATTCAGGCTTTACAATTCATCTCCGGGGCATTCGATATGATCATGCCGGGTGAAAAAGAGAATATGAATTATAAAGAGCCGCAAGCGGCGCGCAAACCTGTCAGCCGTTTGACATTATTCGATTCAAAAGCTTAGAACGGAGGATTTTCAATGCCATCGACTTTTATGGGGCTCGAAACAGCAAGGCGTGCATTGAGTGCGCAGCAGACTGCATTGAGCACAGTTTCAAATAACGTTGCAAATGCAAATACAGAAGGATATACGAGGCAGCGCGTCACATTACAATCGACGAGTCCTTATCCCGCAGTATCAAAAAACAGTGATCTGACGGCCGGCCAAATCGGAACAGGAGTAAAAGCCGGTTCAGTTGAGCGCGTCAGAGACAGTTTTTTAGACTATCAGTACAGAACTGAAAATACAAAATTAGGGTACTATACAGCCCGTTCCAATTCATTGTCGCAAATGGAAGGCGTCATGAAAGAGCTTGACAATAACGGATTAAACGGATCGCTCAGTTCGTTTTGGAATGCCCTTCAGGATCTGGCGACGAATCCGGAAAATACGGGAGCGCGCTCAGTTTTGCAGGAGCAGGGGAAATCTCTTGCCGAAAGTTTTAACTATATATCTACCTCTTTGACTAACATTCAGGGTGATATTAAAAAGAACCTGGATAACACAGCGGATCAGGTCAATTCCATTCTCAATCAGCTGAATGACCTTAACAATCAAATAGCGGCAGTTGAGCCGAGCGGTATGCTCCCTAATGATTTGTATGACCAAAGAGACAGATTGATTGATCAATTATCTTCTATGGCAAATATAAAAGTTTCATATAATAAGTCGGGCGGACATGCCTTGGCGACTGCTGAGGGCACGGTTAACGTCGAATTGCTGAATGGAAACAACAATTCTCTCGGTACGCTGCTCGACGGTAACACAAAAACAGTTTCAGAAATGAAAATCAACTACGACAAGGACAGCGGACTCGTGTCGAGTGTGTCAGTCGGCAGCAGTACGGTCAATGCGGATGCATTTACCGGAAAAGGCTCACTTTTAGGTCTTATTGAATCATACGGCTATATGTCAAACGGAGAAGAAAAAGGTCTTTATCCTGAAATGCTGACGGCTCTTGACAATATGGCGCTATCCTTTGCTGACGCGTTTAATGCAGTTCATGAAAAAGGGAAGACCTACACAGGCGAACAGGGTGCAGCATTTTTTGATTTCAGCGGCGGTGAAGCGGTGCCGGCAAAAGGTGCGGCAGCGAAAATAAAAGTCAGTGACAAAATCCTTGCGTCTACTGATAATATCGCAGCGTCGTTAAACGGAGAAAAAAGTGACGGCACAAACGCGACAAACCTGGCAGCCGTACAGAACAGCAAGCTGACTATTAACGGTGAAACCACTACAATTAATGATTTTTATGAATCCCTTATCGGAAAGCTGGGCGTTAATTCACAAAAAGCGGCCAATCTTATGAACAACTCTGAAAGCAACACCCTTTCAGCCGATGAACGGAGACAATCAGTCAGTGCAGTGTCTTTAGATGAAGAAATGACAAATATGATTCAGTTTCAGCACGCTTATAATGCGGCTGCGCGGATCATAACGATGCAGGATGAAATATTCGATAAAATTATTAACGGTATGGGCACCGGAGGAAGATAGGAGATAAGTAAATGAGAGTAACTCAAGGGATGATCGCAAAAAATTCTCTTCGATTTATCGGCTCAAGTTATGACAAGCTCGATCGGCTTCAGCAGCAAGTGTCTACGGGGAAAAAAATCACGAAAGCTTCTGATGATCCGGTCGTCGCAATGAAGGGAATGCAGTACCGTACTCAGCTTGCGCAGGTAAACCAGTATCAGCGGAATGTTTCGCAAGGTTTTACATGGCTGGAAAACTCGGAATCAAGCGTAAACTCGGAAACGGATATTATGGGGAAAATCCGGGATTTGATGGTTCAGGCGAAAAGTGATTCGAACGGTGAAACAGAATTGAAAGCAATCGGTACAGAAATCGGCCAGCTGAAAAAGCAGCTCGTTTCTGTCGCGAATACTCAGGTAAACGGACGTTATCTGTTTAACGGAACAAATTCAGACGTCCCGCCGATCACTGAAAATGCCGACGGCACATATACGTACAACTATGAGAATTATACCGGTGCTTCGGATGTTAACATCAACATCTCAAACGGAGCAGTGCTGAAAGTGAATTCTGATCCAAACTCAGCTTTCGGTGGCGTCGCACAAAATGGAGATAATGTATTTGAATTTCTCAACTCCTTAGAAGCTTCTTTAAGCAAAGGCACGCTGTCCGAAGCAGATTCAAATCAAATTCTGTCAGATATCGACGGTTTTACTGACAAAATGAATGCTGAAAAATCCAATATCGGGGCACGCACAAACCGGTTGGAACTCATTCAGACAAGATTGGAATCACAAGCGGCAACCGCTGAAAAAGTATTGTCGGATAATGAGGATGTAGAAATGGAAGATGTAATTGTTGATTATTTATCTCAACAGACGGTTCATAGAGCAGCGCTGTCAGTGAATGCGAATATCATTCAGCCGTCACTGATCGACTTCCTGAAATAATATAACTATCGTCTTCAATATATAAAAAAAGCGACTCACAACAGGGAGATCGCTTTTTTTACTAAAATACTATAAACAGGAGGGATCTCTGTGCAGATGCCGAGATTGATTATTGACAGTGTGCCTGCTAAAATCGGTATAACCTTTCAAAAGGAAGAAATCGAGATGGAACAGCCGCCCGCTGACCTGGAAATCGAGCAGCCGCCGGCAGAGCTGAACATTGAAAGCACGCCGGCCAAACTGACGATTGACCAGACGAGGGCGTGGGAGAACTTGAATCTCAAATCATTTGAAAAGCTGAACGCTGAAGCCGCTCAAAAAGGTGCGGAAGCCTGCAGCGAGTTTATCGCAAAAACAGTCAGGGAAGGGAAGGAAATGGCGGCTATCGAAAAGAAAACGGGCAATGTGATGGCCCGGCAGGCAGCAGATGTCAGTCCGCCCGATCCATTCGGCGAATTCAGCGACTTTCTGCCTGCGCAGTTTCTCGTCGACATTGACTGCATTCCTTCAAAGCTTACGATTGATATTGAAGCCCGCAAACCTTCAATTGAAGCAGCCGTCAATAAACCTGTATGGAATTATACGCCGGGGAAAGTTCAGATTGATATGATGCAAGACCCTAAGGTGACGATTTCGGTTGATGATGGCAACGCAGAATAAAAGATGAAAGTGGTAAAGGATTGTGAAGCATGATAATTAAAACAAAATATCACGGAGAAATCAGAATAGATGAAGGGCAGATTATCTCATTTGAAAACGGCCTGCCGGGATTTAATGAAGAGACTCAATTTGTTGTTCTTCCTTTGTCGGAAGATTCACCGTTTTTGGCGCTGCAGTCTGTGAAACAGGAGCACATCGCCTTTATTGTCGCCAGTCCGTTTATTTTCTTTAAAGGGTACGAATTTGACATTGACCAAGCGACGCTTGAGCTTTTGCACATTGAAGATATAGAGGACGTCGAAGTGATGGCGATTTTAACACTGGAAGAGCCTTTTGAAAACACGACCGCCAATTTAAAAGCGCCGATTATCGTCAATAAAAAGGAAATGAAGGCGAAACAAATCATTTTACATGATGCTTCCTATGAAACAAAACATCTGATAGGAGGAGGATCATGCTAGTTCTCTCAAGAAAAGTGAATGAGTCCATTCAGATCGGGCCGGATATTGAAATAAAGGTGATCGCTATCGAAGGAGAACAAGTGAAGCTGGGAATTGAAGCGCCTCAGCACGTAGATATTCACCGGAAAGAAATCTACTTGTCGATCCTGGAAGAGAACAACAGAGCCGTATCTTTTAATACTGATTTATTACTTAACTTATCCTCACAAAAAAAGTGAGGATTTTTTTATTTTCAATATAAACAATAGAAGCGGCCATCCGATATATATATTGTAGCCAATGAGAGGAAAAATTTTCTTCAGAAATGACGCTGCGCAAATGCACAAGGACGTGCGAAAAACAATTCAGGGAGGAAATACAAAATGAGAATCAACCACAATATCGCGGCTCTTAACACTAGCCGTCAGCTGAATGCAGGTTCAAACTCTGCTGCAAAAAACATGGAAAAATTATCTTCAGGTCTTCGCATCAACCGCGCTGGTGATGACGCTGCGGGTCTTGCGATCTCTGAAAAAATGCGTTCTCAAATCCGCGGTTTAGACATGGCGTCTAAAAACGCTCAAGACGGAATCTCTCTTATCCAAACATCTGAGGGTGCATTGAACGAAACTCACAGCATTCTTCAGCGTATGAGCGAGCTTGCTACACAAGCGGCGAACGATACAAACACTGATTCTGACCGTTCTGAGCTTCAAAAAGAGATGGACCAATTAGCGTCTGAAGTAACAAGAATCTCTACTGACACTGAGTTCAACACGAAGAAACTTCTTGACGGAACTGCGCAAAACCTGACGTTCCAAATCGGAGCTAACGAAGGCCAAACAATGAGCCTGTCTATCAATAAAATGGACTCTGAAAGCCTGAAAGTTGGTACGACTTATACTGTATCTGGAGATCAAAATACACTTACAGCAACTGACGGAAGCACTGCTACTTGGGCGGATGCAGACGATGCTACAAACAAACCGGCTGGTTATTACGATGCTGGCGGTAAAGTTATTGCATCTGAAAAATTAGCTGCAGATTCTAAAGTAACAAAAGGTATCGACATCTCTTCTTCAGCTAAAGCTGCGTCTTCAGCTCTTACAACAATCAAAACAGCTATCGACACAGTTTCAAGCGAGCGCGCTAAACTTGGTGCGGTTCAAAACCGTTTAGAGCACACAATCAACAACCTTGGTACTTCTTCTGAGAACCTGACTTCTGCTGAATCACGTATCCGTGACGTAGACATGGCTTCTGAGATGATGGAGTACACGAAAAACAACATCCTTACTCAGGCTTCTCAAGCTATGCTTGCGCAAGCTAACCAACAGCCTCAGCAAGTTCTTCAATTGCTTAAAGGTTAATGACGGAAAGATCCTGGTTCTCCAGGGTCTTTTTTTATTTCCTCAGCTATTTCCCCCTTCATCATGCCGAAGAACCCTATTGACAAAATGAAACATTATATTTTGCAGTTAAATTATTGAAAACCTTTTAATATGACCGATATAAGAATAAGATCATACATTTATGGAGCTGTGATATGATAAACAGTCGGAAACTCACTGTTGTCATAGAGCCGTCTACGACTAAACGCCGAAAAGGAGAGGGTACATATGGTCACAAGAATCACAGGCCTTAATTCCGGTCTTGATGTAGATTCTCTGGTGAAAAAAATGATGGATGCCGAAAAGCAGCCGCTTAATAAATTAAACCAGCAAAAGCAGACGCTTGAATGGAAGCGCGATGCTTATCGGGAAATGAATACCCAGATTGCCGACATGTATTCTACTACATTTAATAATATGCTGATGTCCACAAACTGGAATAAAAAAACAGTAACAAGTTCGGATTCCAGTGTCAGCGCGGTGGCCGTCAGTGCTGAGCAGAATATTTCAACGAGCATGTCTGTACAGCAGCTGGCTACGCCGACGACATATAAATCATCGGGCGCTATCAATTTCACTTCGGGTCAAAGCCAAACATTGAAATTCAATGTCACAAATCCGGGTGAAACGAAGCCGACTGAGGTAAACGTCACGATCGCCGCAACCGATACGATTGATGATGTGGTCACCAAACTGAACAGCTCGGGTCTCGGAGTGACGGCTTTAAAAGAGAAAATCTCTAACGGCTCGGATTATGTGGACACGATTGCGTTCACTTCCAATAAAACGGGGGAAGGGTTTACCCTTTCAGCAGGTGATGACGCGACCAAAAGCTTTCTGAAAGATCAGCTCGGTTTTGCCGTTGATGATGCAACAAATGAACTGACGGCCAATGCCGAAGGGAAAAACGCGAAGTTTACGTTCAACGGGCTTGAAATGACAAAAACGTTAAATAACTTTACGATCAACGGCATCAAATACACGCTGAACAGCGTGACGGACAGCAATAAAACGGTTACGATTAACAGCACGACTGATACGGACGGCATTTTTAACAACATTAAAGATTTCGTTGATAAATACAATACGTTAATTAAAAGCGCAAACGAGAAGGTGACAGAATCAAAATACCGCGATTATAAGCCGCTAACCGATGAACAAAGAGAAGCAATGACCGATAAGCAGATTGAGCAGTGGGAGGCAAAAGCCAAAAGCGGTTTATTACGGAGCGACAGCACGCTGCAGAACGGTTTGGCGGAGATGCGGCTTGATCTGTACTCAACGGTTACGATTGACGGGAAAAAATATCAGCTTGCCGATTTCGGAATTGAGACGTCTGATAGTTATACGGATCAAGGAAAGCTTGTCATTAAAGACGAAGCGAAACTGAAACAGAAAATTACCGAGAATCCTGCTCTCGTGGCTAAACTGTTTAATGCAGACAGCCCTGATACAGCGAAAACCAAAAACCCGGAGGAACAGGGGATTGCCCGGAGATTAAAAGACACATTAAATAAAATGCAGATTCAAATTTCAAAACAGGCGGGTACGGAAAGCTCGGTATCAACCAGCTTTGCCATTGGAAAAAGCCTGGATGAAATAGAAACAAATATTTCCAATATGAAAACGAAGCTGGATGACATCGAGACGAGATATTATAAAAAGTTCAGCGCACTGGATACGGCATTGGAGAAATTGAACAGCCAATCTTCATATCTCACGTCAATGTTAGGATCTTCAACATCATAACCTTGGAGGTTTTATAAAAATGGCAATAAATAATCCTTTTGCTGCTTATCAGCAGACATCCGTCTTTACAGCCGCTCCGGAAGAGCTGACCCTTATGCTTTATAACGGCTGCCTGCGATTCATTAAGCTGGCAAGGCAGGCGATGAAGCAAAACAACCTTGAAGCCAAAAATGAAAATATCGTAAAGGCGCAAAACATCATTCAAGAGCTCAGCATCACGTTAAACCGGGAGATTGAGATTTCTGAGCAGATGTCATCAATCTATGATTACATCCGCCGCCGGCTGATCGATGCGAACGTGCAGAATAACGGAGAGTTTTTAGATGAAGCGGAAAAGCTCGTTACTGAATTTCGCGACACGTGGAAGCAGGCCATGCAGAGTGAACGGAAAAACAGCCATGGCGCGGGCGGCCTTGCCTGATGAACAGCAATGTCTTTTCTTTGTATAACGAAACGAAGAACATGTACGCTGCGCTGAAGGACGCCCCGGAAAGCGACGGTCTCATCAGCAGCGTTACGGCATTTACGGAGAAAAGGGAGGAGATGCTTGCGGGCATAAAGCCGCCTTTTTCCGAAGAAGAAAAAACGCTGCTTCAGCAGGTGGCCGCGATGGACCGTCTGATTACCGGCGAAGTGAAACGGATTCAGGATGGCATCCGAAATGAAATAAAAACGCTTAAGAAAAAACGAATCTACCATAATACGTATTTCAATCCGTATCAGCAAACGACAAGTGACGGCCGTTATTACGACAAACGCAAATAGGTGAGTGTTTTGAGAAGTTTGAACGATTACCATTTGGTGTCAGCCTATTACCAGCTTCTTTTTACGATTGATGAGGGGCTTTGCTACCTGTTGGACACGCAGGATGATTTTTTTAAGACGGAGGGCGAGCGGATTTACAACGATTTGATTCAGGCTTTTTTTCATCTCGATTCCTCTCATGCACTTCTGCTGTCTATCATTGAGTGCCGATGCGTGGAGACGGCGATCCGCTCATTTGACGAGATCTTTCAGGATTTCAGCATGTTAAATGATTATGATTTCCCGTCCGCCCCTTTTCAGGAGTTTTTAAAAACCATCTTTCTGCCGCATTATAAGCTATGGATGGAGCAGACGCACGACTGCATCAAACCGTATGTTCTTCACTAGACCTGCTGCAAGCGGCAGGTCTTTTGCCTGCGTCCTTTGCATATACTTATAATCCTGCCGGAAGCTGCCGGATAAAACCGACACCATTCGTCATCGTTCACCGAATTTACACATTATTTTAACGTTTCAGCAGGGATCAGAAGGGGTAAAAGAGAAATAGTTACATATCCTTAGATAAAGGGAGGCGTTCTTTGATGAACTACAATATCAGAGGAGAAAACATTGAGGTTACACCTGCGTTAAAGGATCATGTGGAGAGAAAAATCGGCAAGCTGGAACGATATTTTGAGCAGAGCGTCAATGCCGATGTGAACGTCAACTTAAAATTCTATAACGATAAGGAATCCAAAGTTGAAGTCACCATTCCGATGACTGATCTGGCGCTTCGTTCTGAAGTGCATAACGAGGATATGTACAATGCAATTGATCTCGCAACAAACAAGCTGGAACGTCAAATCCGAAAGCATAAAACAAAAGTCAACCGAAAATTCCGCGAGCAGGGTCTTCCGAAACATTATTTCGAGAACGGCAGCGCTGCTGATACGGGCGTAGCGGTTCAGGACGAAATTGAAGATGACAGCCCGGAAATTGTCCGTCAAAAGCGTTTTAATTTAAAACCGATGGATAATGAAGAAGCGATTCTCCAAATGAATATGCTCGGACATAATTTCTTCGTATTCACCAACGCGGAGACGAATCTCACAAATGTCGTTTATCGCAGAAATGACGGCAAATACGGATTAATTGAACCGACTGAATAAACCCATCCAGCCTTCCGTGAACGCGCGGAAGGTTTTTCTCTATCTTTATCTGCAAATTCTTTGGAAATAGCAAAAGGTATGTTATGATAATGAGAGGTATACATGGACAGAAAATTATCATTTATTCCATGCAAAATCTGCATGTGAACATAGAGGAGCGTTATAGATGCTTGGGATTTTAAATAAAATGTTTGATCCGACCAAACGTGCGCTGAACAAATACGAAAAAATAGCAAATGACATTGATGCCGTAAGAGGAGATTATGAAAATCTTTCTGACGAGGCGCTTAAAAATAAAACGGCAGAATTTAAAGAGCGGCTTGAAAAAGGAGAAACGACGGATGACCTTCTTGTCGAAGCGTTTGCCGTCGTTCGTGAAGCTTCCCGCCGCGTAACCGGCATGTTCCCGTTTAAAGTGCAGCTCATGGGGGGCATCGCCCTTCATGAGGGGAACATTTCCGAAATGAAAACAGGGGAAGGGAAAACGCTGACGTCTACGCTTCCCGTGTATTTAAATGCGTTGACGGGAAAAGGCGTTCACGTCGTAACGGTCAACGAATATCTGGCGAGCCGTGATGCCCAGCAAATGGGAGAAATCTTTGCGTTTCTCGGGCTTACAGTCGGCCTGAACCTGAATTCGATGTCAAAAGACGAAAAACGCGAAGCTTACGCAGCCGATATCACGTATTCAACGAACAATGAACTCGGCTTTGATTATTTGCGTGACAACATGGTGCTCTATAAAGAACAAATGGTGCAGCGTCCGCTTCATTTTGCCGTTATTGATGAAGTCGATTCAATTTTAGTCGATGAAGCGAGAACGCCATTGATTATTTCCGGACAAGCTCAGAAGTCCACAAAACTGTACGTGCAGGCAAATGCGTTTGTCCGCACGCTCAAGAAAGATCAGGATTATACGTATGACGTCAAAACGAAAGGCGTTCAGCTGACGGAAGAAGGAATGACGAAGGCTGAAAAAACGTTCGGCATCGACAACCTGTTTGATGTCAAAAACGTGGCCTTGAACCACCATATCAACCAGGCTTTAAAAGCCCATGCGGCAATGCAGAAAGACGTGGATTATGTTGTTGAGGACGGCCAGGTCGTCATCGTTGATTCCTTCACCGGCCGTCTGATGAAAGGACGCCGCTACAGCGAAGGTCTTCACCAGGCAATTGAGGCGAAAGAAGGCCTGGAGATTCAAAATGAAAGCATGACATTGGCGACGATTACGTTCCAAAACTATTTCCGTATGTACGAAAAGCTGGCCGGTATGACCGGTACCGCAAAAACGGAAGAGGAAGAATTCCGCAATATTTATAACATGCAGGTTGTATCCATCCCGACCAACCAGCCGGTCATCCGTGACGACCGTCCGGACTTGATCTACCGCTCAATGGAAGGGAAATTCAAGGCGGTGGCGGAGGATGTCGCCCAGCGCTATATGACCGGACAGCCGGTTCTTGTCGGTACGGTTGCCGTTGAAACGTCTGAATTGATTTCTAAACTTCTGAAAAACAAAGGGATTCCGCATCAGGTGCTGAATGCCAAAAACCATGAGCGTGAAGCTCAGATTATTGAAGAAGCGGGACAAAAAGGCGCTGTCACGATTGCGACCAACATGGCGGGACGCGGAACCGACATTAAACTCGGGGAAGGCGTAAAAGAGCTTGGCGGCCTTGCAGTCGTCGGTACGGAACGCCACGAATCCCGCCGGATTGATAATCAGCTCCGCGGACGTTCAGGACGTCAGGGAGACCCGGGCATCACACAATTTTATCTTTCAATGGAAGATGAATTGATGCGCCGTTTCGGAGCTGAACGGACGATGGCGATGCTTGACCGGTTCGGTATGGATGACTCCACGCCGATTCAGAGCAAAATGGTGTCACGCGCCGTGGAATCATCTCAAAAACGTGTCGAAGGAAACAACTTCGATTCACGTAAGCAGCTTCTTCAATATGACGACGTGCTCCGTCAGCAGCGCGAAGTCATTTACAAGCAGCGTTTTGAAGTCATTGACTCTGAAAACCTGCGCGACATTGTGGAAGGCATGATCAAGTCTTCTCTGGAGCGTGCGATTGCCGCTTATACGCCGAAAGAGGAGCTTCCGGAAGAATGGAATCTTGACGGCCTCGTGGAGCTGGTGAATTCAACGTATCTTGATGAAGGCGCGCTTGAAAAGAGCGATATCTTCGGAAAAGAACCGGATGAAATGCATGAGATGATCATGGACCGCATCATGACGAAATATAATGAAAAAGAAGAGAATTTCGGTACAGAGCAGATGCGTGAATTTGAAAAAGTCATCGTATTGCGTGCCGTTGATTCAAAATGGATGGATCATATTGATGCGATGGATCAGCTGCGTCAAGGGATTCACCTTCGCGCTTATGCGCAGACAAATCCGCTGCGTGAATATCAAATGGAAGGCTTCGCAATGTTTGAGCACATGATTGAGTCCATTGAGGACGAAGTTGCGAAATTCGTCATGAAGGCCGAGATTGAAAGCAATCTGGAACGCGAAGAAGTTGTTCAGGGCCAAACGACGGCTCATCAGCCGCAGGACGGCGATGAGGCCAAACAAGCGAAAAAAGCGCCGGTCCGCAAAGTTGTGGATATCGGACGCAACGCGCCTTGCCATTGCGGAAGCGGAAAAAAATATAAAAATTGCTGCGGCCGGACAGAATAGTCTCGACTGTATGAAGCGAACATGACCGGGTCTGCGTCTTATGGCGCCCCGGATCTTTTAATGAGGTGAATGGAATGGAATTATCAGAAATCAGGGCAGAGCTCGAAAATATGGCTTCTCGTTTAGCGGACTTCAGGGGGTCTCTTTGACCTCGAATCAAAGGAAGCCCGCATTGCAGAATTAGATGAAAAGATGGCGGAACCGGAATTCTGGAATGACCAGCAGAAGGCCCAAACCGTCATTAACGAAGCGAACGGTCTGAAGGAATACGTGAACTCCTATCATCAGCTGAGCGAGTCTCACGAAGAGCTGCAAATGACACATGATCTTTTAAAAGAAGAACCTGACCAGGACCTTCAGCAAGAGCTTGAAAAAGAGCTGAAGTCATTAACGAAGGAATTGAATGAATTTGAGCTTCAGCTGCTGCTCAGTGAACCATATGACAAAAATAACGCGATTTTAGAACTTCATCCGGGGGCCGGCGGTACGGAATCCCAGGACTGGGGTTCCATGCTGCTCAGAATGTATACCCGCTGGGCGGAAAGACGCGGTTTCAAAGTTGAAACGCTAGATTATCTCCCGGGAGATGAAGCAGGAATTAAGTCAGTCACACTGCTTATTAAAGGCCACAATGCATACGGCTATTTAAAAGCGGAAAAAGGCGTACACCGCCTCGTGCGGATTTCTCCATTTGATTCATCAGGCCGCCGCCACACGTCATTTGTGTCATGTGAAGTCATGCCTGAATTCAATGAAGAAATCGACATTGATATTCGGACCGAAGATATTAAAGTTGATACGTACCGTGCGAGCGGTGCCGGGGGACAGCACGTCAATACGACTGATTCAGCCGTTCGGATCACCCACCTGCCGACAAATGTAGTCGTCACGTGCCAGACGGAACGTTCACAAATCAAAAACCGCGACCGGGCGATGAAAATGCTCAAAGCGAAGCTGTATCAGCGCAGAATTGAAGAACAGCAGGCGGAGCTTGACGAAATCCGCGGTGAACAGAAAGAAATCGGCTGGGGCAGCCAAATCCGCTCGTACGTCTTCCATCCGTACTCCATGGTGAAAGATCACCGGACCAATACGGAAATGGGGAACGTGCAGGCGGTTATGGACGGAGATATTGATATCTTCATTGACGCCTATTTACGTTCTAAACTGTCGTAATCCGGGAACACACCTGCCTTTGGCAAGGTGTGTTTTTTTATCCGTTCTCTTTTTCCATTTTTCACAACAGCGCTTTAGCAAATTAATACGGTATTTGGCTGTTATTTACTTCTAAGCCGGGAAGACTTAAAATGCTATCGAGAGAAAATCGGAGAACGGAGGATTTTGCATGGATGTGAATCACAATAAGCCGCTCCGTCTGATCAAAGATTATATATACATCATGATCGGCGCGGCGATTACGGGGGTCGTGTTTAACGTATTTTTGCTGCCGAACCGTATAGCAGCGGGGGGAGTAAGCGGGATCAGTACCATTTTAGAAACGTTTGGTTTTGAACCGGCTTACGTGCAGTGGATTATTAACATCCCTTTGTTTATCGCCGGAGTGATTATTCTCGGCGGGAAGTTCGGAATGAAGACACTGGTCGGTTCCATCGTTCTGCCGCTCGCTGTCTATTTAACAAGAGATCTGCCTGCCGCGACGACCCATGAACTGCTGGCGGCGATTTTCGGAGGCGTCGGGATCGGAACGGGAATCGGTATCGTGTATCTCGGCAAAGGCTCCACGGGGGGAACGGCTCTGGCGGGGCAGATCATTCACAAATACACGGGACTGTCGCTGGGAACGTGCCTTGCCATCATGGACGGATTAATTGTGCTGAGCGCGATGCTCGTTTTCGGAGTGGAGCAGGGACTGTATGCGATGCTCGGGGTATTTATTTCAAGCAAAACGATTGATGTCGTGCAGGTCGGGTTCAACCGCTCCAAAATGGCTTTAATCATTACGCAGCATGAAGAAGCCGTCAGGTCGGCTGTGTTTAAAGAAATCGACAGGGGTGTGACGAAGATTTCCGCAGTCGGCGGGTATACGGAACATGACCGGCCGATCTTAATGTGTGTCGTCGGCCAGACCGAATTCACAAAACTGAAACAAATCGTCAAACAAATTGATGAGTCAGCCTTTGTCATTGTCGCAGACGCAAGCGAGGTGCTCGGCGAGGGTTTCAAACGCGCGTAAACGGGGTTATAATAGCGAAGGGGTGCATCTTACATATGAAATCAAAATGGGCGCTGCTGGCGCTGGTTCTGACCATGTCCGTCCTGCTGGCGGCATGCGGCGGTTCCAATGAATCGAAAAAAGAAAGCTCTGACAGCTCAGGCGGGTCAAAAGCATCTGCGTCAGCAGGAGAAGAGCTTTATCAGCAAAGCTGTATCGGCTGTCACGGTAAAGACTTAGAAGGCGGCGGAGGTCCGAATTTACAGGAAGTCGGCGGGAAGTATGATGAAGCTAAAATTGAAAGCATCATTAAAAACGGACGCGGCAATATGCCGAGCCATCTTGTAAATGATGAGGAAGCCGCGAAGATCGCAAAATGGCTGTCACAGAAAAAATAACAGAAAAACCTTGCCTGTTATAGGGGCAAGGTTTTTTCTCGGTCTGGGAATGAAAAGAAACTGTAATAGTAATATGTCTAAATTTGACGTATAATGAAGTGTACTGAGGAAAAGGAACTTTCAGATTTTTCATCTGTTTCCTGACGAATCGGCCATAAACCGCTGTACGTTTGCGAACTCTATGGCTGCAAGACATAAATAAAAGATTAGGTGATTTCATGATAGAGATGAAAGAAGTATATAAATCCTATCCGAACGGTGTAAAAGCGATTAACGGGCTGTCAGTCATGATTCATCCCGGAGAATTTGTATATGTCGTAGGACCGAGCGGAGCCGGTAAATCTACTTTTATTAAAATGATTTACAGAGAAGAAAAACCGACAAAAGGGCAAATATTGATTAACCATAAAGATCTCGCGGCTGTGAAAGAAAAAGAGATTCCTTTCGTGCGGCGTAAAATAGGTGTTGTTTTCCAAGATTTCAAACTCCTTCCGAAATTGACGGTATTTGAAAACGTAGCGTTTGCGCTTGAGGTTATCGGAGAGCAGCAGTCAGTCATTAAAAAACGCGTGCTCGAAGTGCTCGATCTTGTGCAGCTGAAGCATAAAGCGCGGCAGTTTCCCGACCAGCTTTCCGGAGGAGAACAGCAGCGTGTTTCCATCGCAAGATCCATCGTCAACAATCCTGACGTCGTGATAGCTGACGAACCGACGGGCAACCTTGATCCGGTAACATCATGGGAAGTGATGAAGACACTGGAAGAGATTAATAACCGCGGAACGACCGTCGTGATGGCGACACACAATAAAGAAATAGTAAACACCATGAAGAAACGGGTCATCGCGATCGAAGACGGAATTATTGTGCGTGATGAGTCAAGAGGGGAGTATGGTTCTTATGATTAAAATTCTCGGGCGCCATTTGCGTGAGAGTTTTAAATCTCTCGGAAGAAACACGTGGATGACATTTGCATCCATCAGTGCCGTTACCGTTACATTGATTTTGGTCGGCGTGTTTTTAGTCATTATGCTGAATTTAAACAACATGGCTAAAAATGCTGAAAAAGAAGTGGAAATTAAAGTATTAATCGATCTGACGTCAAATAAGAAAACGCAGGATACGCTGCAGAATGAGATTAAAGACATCTCGGGTATCCAAAGCGTAGAGTTTTCATCTAAAGATAAAGAGCTTGATCAATTGGTCAAAAGCTTCGGCGACAGCGGAAAGGCCATGAAAATGCAAGATCAGGAAAACCCGCTGAACAACGCGTTTATCGTCAAAACGACAGATCCGCATGATACGCCGAAAGTCGCGAAAAAAATTGAGAAGCTTGATCATGTGTATAAAGTGACATACGGGAAAGAAGAAGTCAGCCGTCTGTTTAAGATCGTCGGGGTGTCACGCAACATCGGGATTGCGTTAATCATCGGCCTTCTGTTCACGGCGATGTTCTTAATTTCGAATACGATTAAAATCACGATTTTCGCCAGAAGAAAAGAGATTGAAATCATGAAGCTTGTCGGCGCGACAAACTGGTTTATCCGCTGGCCGTTCTTCCTGGAAGGACTGCTGCTGGGGGTATTCGGTTCTGTCATACCGATCGCTCTCGTGCTGAGTACGTACCAGTCGATGGTCGCTTGGGTGGCCCCGAAAGTTCAGGGATCATTTGTTTCACTTCTGCCGTACAGTCCGTTTGTGTTCCAAGTATCACTTGTGCTCATTCTGATCGGCGCGGTAATCGGGGTATGGGGAAGTCTGACTTCCATCCGGAAATTCCTTCGTGTATAAATACAAAAGCCAGTCTGATATAGACTGGCTTTTTTTAATGGTTTCGTTACTGAATGACGGGCAGGGCCGGTGATCCGGGCTTTAATGTAAAGTCATAAGACGATTCGTCACGGTACATCGGATCCGCATAAATGGAATCCGAATCGTTTGCCGTTCCTTTTCGGTACGCTGTGAATGAATCATATTCTCTGTTTTTCCAATTCCAGATGCCGTCTTTTCCCTCTTCTTTGTGATAAACGTTATGATTAACGGTATTGTCTTCGTTTTTCGTAAAATCATTTGCGATAAAAATCCGTGAATCGCTTGCCGTCATGATGTTTTTTTCGATCGTGTTCCCTTTTGTGCCGTACTGCAGGAGCAGCTGGCCGCCGTCAAGGTCCTTCGTGTCATTTCGGTACATGATGTTGTGAGCGATCACCGAATTGATGGTGCCGCCGCGTTTCGTGTCATAGCCTCCGATTGAAATACCGGTATAAGCATTGCCGTACACCTTGTTATCCGTGATCCGGATATCTCGTGCGTATTTCCCTTTATGCTCAGAGGTGGCTTCAATCCCAAGGTCATTGTTGTAAACGGTGTTTTTCTTAATGTCCACATGTTCTGCGCCGTCAACGTAAATACCGCCCGCTGAATATTCATCTCCGTAAGCGGGATTTCCGTAAGAAGAGTTATGGCTCACCGTATTGTTTTCAATGATGCCGTTTCGCGCATAGTCGTTTTGCTTGGATGTTCCTTCGTATCCGATCACGTCAATCCCGATATTGTTATTGTCCCGGATGGTATTGCCGGCAATCTTAAATCCGTCAACATTTCCGTTCAGCACGACCGCTTCGCTTGCGCCGAGCGTCAGTTTTTCAACCGTATTATTTGTGATGCTGACATCCTTCATGGCGCCTGTGCCGTAAAATGCGATGCCGTGTGCGTTTCCTTCATCAGCCGTGGTTTTAATGTTCCGGATATGGTTGCCGTCAATGTTGATATGACTGCTTGATCCGGTGACGCAGATCCCCATGGCCGTCGCATCTTCTGATGATACGGAGAGATTCTCAAGCGTAATGCCGTGAATGGTAATGTACTGTTTATTGTGGATTTGAATTAACGGAGTTTCAGAATCGCTTTTTGGCGCAGATTTGCCGCTGATGGCGACATGCTCATTCTGATAGTTCCGAAATGTAATCGGCTTTTCGGCCGTGCCGCTGTGCTTTACTTCAAACGTTTCATCATATGTCCCTTCCCGAATCAATACGGTTGTTCCGGCCTCTGCCTTTTCAGCCGCATGTTTTAATGTGCGGAACGGCTTTTCTTTCGTTCCTTCATTTTGGTCGCTGCCTGCGGGAGAAACATACAAGGCGTCCGTCTGCGCTTTCTCATTGGCCTCTGTTTTTGGCCAGACAAAGGCGGTAATGCCTGCGGCCAGAACTGCCGCGGATAAAATCGATAATTTTATTTTCATATCGCATTCTCCTGTATATATAATGAATTGCATACAAAATATTATACGTTACCCATATATATGAAACAATCTCGCATTTTCATTTTTTTGTTGCCGTTACATGAATTCTTTGCAATTTACACATACTATCTCCAGGTTTTCGTAAAAGGACTAAGAGGAGGTAAACGATGAAGCAGAAAATGATCGCAGTGATAGCTGCCGTCAGCATCATGTGCGGCGGAGCCCATATTGCCGGGGCGGCACAGCCGAATTCATCAGACGCAGAAAGAAGCCGGGCAATGGAAAAAATCGAAAAAGCATATGAGCTGATCTCGAACGAATACGTGGAAAATGTAGATAAAGAAAAGCTTCTTGAAGGAGCGATTCAGGGGATGCTGTCTACATTAAACGACCCTTATTCCGTTTATATGGACAAGCAGACCGCCAAGCAGTTTTCCGATTCTCTTGATTCTTCTTTCGAAGGGATCGGCGCTGAAGTCGGTATGAAAGACAATAAAATCATTATCGTATCACCGTTTAAGCAATCTCCGGCGGAAAAAGCGGGCCTCAAGCCGAATGATGAAATCATCAGTATAAACGGCGTGTCAATGAACGGGAAAGATTTAAACGAAGCCGTGCTGAAAATCAGAGGAAAAAAAGGATCGAAGGTTTCTATTAAAATACAGCGTCCGGGTACTGAAAAACAGCTGTCATTCCGGATTAAAAGAGCGGAAATCCCGCTTGAAACCGTATTTGCTTCCCGCAAAGAATCAGGCGGTCATCATGTCGGCTACATCGGCATATCGACATTTTCCGAGCATACCGCCGAGGACTTCGCCGCGGCGCTGAAAAAGCTTGAAAAACAAGGGATTGACGGTCTCGTCCTTGATGTAAGGGGGAATCCCGGCGGCTACCTTCAAAGCGTCGAACAAATTTTAAAGCATTTCATCACAAAAGACATGCCGTATATCCAAATTGCGGAGCGTAACGGCGATAAAAAACAATATTTCTCAACCTTAAAACATAAGAAGCCGTATCCCGTCAATATTATAACAGATAAAGGAAGCGCCTCCGCTTCAGAAATTCTTGCGGGCGCGTTAAAAGAAGCGGGACATTATGACGTTGTCGGTGACACTTCTTTCGGTAAAGGAACGGTTCAGCAGGCCGTGCCTATGGGAGACGGGAGCAACATTAAATTGACGCTTTACAAATGGCTGACACCGAAAGGCAATTGGATTCACAAAAAAGGCATTGCTCCGACAATCGCCGTGAGCCAGCCGGATTATTTTGCGGCGGGACCGCTTCAGCTGAAACAGCCGCTTCAGCCTGATATGAACAGCGCGGATGTCAAGCACGCCCAAATCCTGCTGAAAGGCCTAGGCTTCGACCCGGGCAGAGCGGACGGCTATTTCAGCAAAACAATGAAAAAAGCCGTTCTGGCGTTTCAAGACCGGTACAAGCTTGATAAAACAGCGGTCATTGATAAAAAGACAGCGGAAAAAATGAATCAGCTGATGAATGAGAAGAAATCTGACGAAAAAAATGATTTGCAGCTGCAAATGGCGTTAAAATCATTATTTGTAAAATAAATGAAAAGGAGGCGTTTTTTGCGTCTCCTGTTTCTTTTGTCATTCGTAAAAAATGAACCAAAAGGCATATAATTATGACGGTTTTGACAAGATATTAAAAAAATTTTCACATTTAAACATTTATAAAGGACAAACATTACCCGATATTTATAGAGAAGAGAGACTTTATGCCGAGTTAATATGTATTCAAAATGAAACTTTTGAAAGTTGCCTCAGTCAGTTTTAGTTCTTACAATAAAAGAAGGTTCTAATAGAGAACAGTTTTAGTTTGGCAGCTGCATTTCAGTATCGAAAGCAGAAGTGTTTGCGGCGCTTCAGCACGGCAGCTGTAATCACCCGTGCTTATCTGGATAAAAAAATGGGGGTTCACAATTGAAGAGGGCAAGTATTGTGCGTGAAAAAAAATATTATGAATTAGTGGAACAACTAAAAGACAGAACAAAAGACGTCACATTTTCATCAACAAAAGCACTAAGTCTTCTTATGCTGTTCAGCAGATACCTGGTCAATTACACAAATGTTGAATGCGTTCACGAAATCAATGAAGAGTGTGCGAAGCATTATTTCACTTACTTAATGAAAAACCATAAACGTTTAGGAATCAATCTGACGGATATTAAACGGTCCATGCTTCTGATCAGCGGCGTGATCGAGGTGGAGGTTGACCACTATCTGAAAGATTTCTCTCTCTCAAATGTAACGCTGTGGATGACGGAAGAGAGATAGACGTTTGAGATATTCAAGCCAATGATTATTTGGTAGAATAGAATTAAAATGTTTGGCTTGAGGCGGTGAAAGCAGTGTCTGTTCAATGGGGAATTGAACTTCTGAAAAGTATCGGTCTGTTTTTTTTGCACCCGATGTTCTGGTTTTTTATCATCATAAGTCTCGCATGCGGATATTTGCGGATCAAACGTGAACGCCATACGTTTCATACAAAAATCGCGGATATGTATGACGAGCTTATCTTTACATACATAAAAGGACTTATACCGGGTATTCTTCTCTCCATATTATTTTTTGGACTGGGAATTTCGATTCCATTCGGTCTTCTCGGCATAATCGCGGCCGTGACGGCTTTGGCTTCACTGACGTTCCGTATGAATTGGCTGTCATCAGCTTATATTGTCAGCGCCGGCATGTTCATTGCGTTTCTCCTTCAGTATACCCACACAGTGCCGTTTGCGGATCGGTTTCCGCAGGCATTCGGCGTGAATTGGGCGTCGGCGGCCGTGTTTATGGGCCTTTTGATTATCACGGAGGGAGCGGCTGCCTGCCGTTCAGCGCATCTGAAAACATCTCCGGCGCTTGTCGTCAGCAGCAGAGGCCTGCCCATCGGCCGACAATTGGCGAATCGCGCATGGCTGCTTCCGCTTTTCTTATTGGTGCCGGGCAGCGGGCTTGAGTCACATCTTTCTTGGTGGCCTGTCTTTACCGTGCCGGGCGGCTCTTTCCATTTGATCTGGATTCCTTATATCGCCGGCTTCGGACAGCGTGTGCAGGGGTCACTTCCGGAAGTCAGCATAAGGATAACGGCGAAACGTGTCATGATTCTCGGGGTTATCGTGACCGCATTCGGGGCAGCTGCCCTTTGGTGGACTCCGCTTGCCGGAGCTACCGCTTGTATTGCGGTGCTCGGACGCCTGTTTTTATCATTGAGACAGCGGCTGAACGATAACGCGGCTCCGTTTTATTTCTCTAAGCGGGATCAGGGCTTAATGGTGCTCGGCATCATTCCGAATACACCCGCGGACGATCTTGAGCTGAAGATCGGTGAGATTATTACGAAAGTAAACGGCATCCCCGTGAAGCATGTATCGGATTTTTATGAAGCACTTCAAAAAAACCGCGCATTTGTAAAAATGGAGATTATCGGCCTGAATGGTGAAATCCGGTTTGATCAGCGCGCGTCCTATGAAGGCGAACATCATGAATTAGGTATTTTATTCGTGCAGGATGAACACGAGCACGAAGAAATGACAGCATTATAATGTGATTTTTCATAATTATTCGGAATAGTTTCAAGAACTCCTAAACTAGATTTCAAAATAAAACAGCTAAGAAAATTATATTTTCTTAGCTGTTTTATTTTGAAAATAATAAAAAAATAAATGAAGGAGAGGTATGACTTATTGGAAAGGTTATTGCTAACTCCAAAACCTTTAGAAGATGAATCTTTAGCAGGATATATATTAAGAATAACTGATTATAATGGTTATGTTGGATAGGGGGAGTACATTATAAAAAAGCTTTTACTTAAGAGATTGCCGTTGATCTCACTTGGAGTTATAGCTTATATACTGACAAAACACGCGCAGAACCATCAGGATTGGGCGGAAAAATACAGTAGGTCTGTATATCCGTTATTGTCAAAAACAGTAGGACTTGTACCTTCTTGGGTCACATTTTCTGTTAGTGAATGGCTCGTCGTGTTGGTTGTGTTACTATTTCTATTTTATATCGTTTATTATGTGCGCAAGGTCATCATGAGTAAAGGTGCACGTAGGATGGTAGTTTATCGTGGTGCTCTAGGAATCGTTACGATCTGTAGCGTGATATATTTTTGTTATACTATTTTGGGTGGAATAAACTATCACAGATATTCTTTTTTGTCTCATACCGAATATAAAGAAGAGAACTACAGCAAGGAAGAACTGGTTAAATTGAGTAAGTCACTTGCCGTTGAAATGGAATTGGCAAGGGAAAAGTTAGCGGATACTGATCTTTTGGCTCATGTACCAGAGGTTTTTGATTATTATGCACAACACGCAGTGTTCTCGATGCAAATGTTATCAAAGAAATATCCTGTTTTGGAGCATTCATATTCAACACCAAAACCAGTGGTGATGTCAAAACTAATGTCGCATGCAGGGATACATGGTATTTTTGTCCCTTTTACTTATGAATCCAATATCAATGTTAATGTGCCAGTTTTTTTGGTGCCTGCTACTATGGCACATGAATTGGCACATCAGAGTGGTTTCATGCATGAGGATGAGGCAAATTTTATAGCATATCTGGCATGTAAGCAGCAGGATGATCCAATGATACTTTACAGTGGTTTTTTTCTAGCATTTGATTATTCTATATCTGAGCTAAAGAAAGTGGATCCAGATCAGGCGTCTGATATAATGTCCAGTCTGTCCAAGGCGGTGCAGCATGATATAGAACAAAATGAGCAGTACCGGGATAAGTATGAGGGTGTTATTTCAAGTATTTCAAGAAATGTAAATGATGTATATCTGAAGGCAAATAATCAGACAGACGGTTTGAATAGCTATAGTGATATGGTGAATTTGTTGCTGGCAGAGCAGCGAGAGATAGAGAAGTACAATTAAATGTATCTTGAATACTTATAGGTTTATATAGTAATGATAGTGGGCTCAAGTTGAACATAGGAGTGAGTGAAATAAATAAAATAAAAGTATTTCCTATTCCATATGCTGGAGCGTCGGTAAATGCATATTATGAATGGAAAAAACTACTGCCGGATAGATATGAATTGTGTATATGTGAATTGGCTGGAAGAGGAACTCGATTCACAGAGCCTTGTTACCAGTCTGTTGGTGAAGCAAGTGAAGATATCGCCAAAAGAATAAGTGAACAATTAGAATATGACGATGAATATGTTATATTTGGACACAGCATGGGAGCCTTATTGACTTATGAGATATATTATAAACTTAAGCAAATGGGAACTAAGGAACCAAGGAATCTGTTTTTTTCTGGGCGAGATGCTCCACATATTTTTGAAAAGAGAGAAGACATTGAAAATATGACTAATGAAACTTTCTTGACAAAGGTGGAACAATATGGGGGAATACCAGAGGAGTTTTATACAAAAGAGATTATGGATATGTTTCTTCCGATTTTGCGAGCAGATTTTATAATTTTGGACAATTATAAGTTTCAGCCCAAAGCAGAAAAAATAAGTTGTGGAGTAAGCGTTTTTTATGCGGATAGCGATTTTTCGACTCATATCAATGAAATGCATAAATGGAGTGAAGTTGTTGAAGGAAACGTGAAATTTCATAAGTTTAAAGGAGAACATTTTTTTTTGAATCGGTATCCTAATGATATTGTAAATACTATTGTTAAAGATACAGAGACTTATTCTTGTTCATGAGAGATTCCTCGTTTCGTCAATGTTGGTGTGGTAACTTACATTGTACAAGAGGAATCCCTCTTTTGCATTCATTTTTTTGGTAGAATTTGGATAATCGACAGACGTGTTATTATATAAATCTAAAAAGATTTTGGTTTAGACTTTCTTGTCCCAATCAAGTTCCAAAAATAAAAATTTAGACTTTCTTTTCTTTGTACAGTTTGAATGTGTTTTGAAATATTATATTTAAAATAAATTTTATCAGTCTGAGAATCCTTCAATGATTGTTACTTAATTTTGCTTAATTATAAAAGTAATATTCAATAATTGTTTTAGGTAGGTTTTAGTAAGGAGAATTATGAAAAAAATTAAGAAAAAACATTGGAAATAATAAGCTTTCAGTTTTATTAATTATGAAAAATCACATATAAAAAGCCTGGTGCCGCTAACAACACGGCGGCCGGGCTTTTTTTACGGCCGGATTACGGCGCAAGCGGCCGAACTTGATCTGAGCTCTTAGCGATTTACATTTCCCTTTTCTCTTTTAAATAAAAAGATTCTCATAGAGCAAACGGCGTTGCGATACTCTATGCAGCGGGGGAGTGCGGTGACACTTTGAGAGAGAAAATGAAGAAGGAAAACTAGAAAAGGTTCCGGAAAGCAGATGCTTACGGAACCTTTTTCGTTATGCCGAATGGCTTTTTTTTGTCTGAACGGTTTCCCCGGACTTAATTCCAAGCGATACGAACAAGCCGATCACAGAAACTCCGATCAATATGATAAACAGAATATGAAACCCGGAGATTAAACCGATCAGTGCTGAAGAAATAATGCTTCCGAAATAACGGAAGGTGGAAAAAATCCCGGATGCGATACCGGACATGCCCGGTTCTACCGTCGCAAGAGAAGACACCTGCATGCTCGTCAGCCCCGCACCGGACGCGATGCCCCCTACAATAAGCGATGCCATAAGAAACGGAACGGAATGGGAATAAACCAAAAGCAGAAATAAGAGATTGGCTACAGCCATCAGCCCGAAGGACAGAAAAATCATTCTTCGCGCGCCCCATTTCTGATGCAGCTGAGCTCCGCCCCAGTTGCTGGCGGACATGAAAACAGAAAAGACTGACAGCGCCATGCCGCTGTGCGACGTATTCATGCTGAAGTGGCCGGTCATAAAGAGCGGCATAATCAATAACACGGCGTACATCATTAAATTGCTTAACAGGACCGACAGATTGGCGCTCGTAAAGGTCGTGTTTTTAAACAGGTCAAAATCAATAATCGGATGTTTCGTGCGCAGCTCCCGCCTGAAAAATAGCGGAACAAATATGAGAATGAGCAGCGCGTACACCCAATAGCCCAAAGAGCTTTCATTTTTCGTCAGAAGAATTATAGATACAATGCTTCCGGCAAGCAAAACGGACCCGATGATATCAAGCGGAGCGTCAGACGTTTCTTCTTTATATTTAGGAAACATTACTAATGCCGTCACGAGTGCGATCGCAAGAAACGGAATGTTGACCCAAAAGATCGAATGCCAGCTGAAGCTCTCAATTAAAAGAGAGCCGATAAACGGACCGAGAGCCGCGCCCAGCCCGGCGCCGAGGCCGAAAAAGCCGAATACTTTCGGAAGCCGTTTTTCAGACACGACATGGCGGATGATGGCGATGCTGTTTGGCGTAAGCAAAGCGCCGCCGGCAGCCTGAAGCGCCCGGAAGAAAATCAATAAGAAAAGACTTGGCGAGAGGGCGCACCCCAATGATGCGATGAGAAAAAGGCCGACGCCCCATAAATACATTTTTTTGTTTCCGTACATATCACCGAGTTTGCCGGCAATGGGCTGTGTCACGGCCATCACGATTAAATACACGGTCACTACCCATGTGATGCTGGCAATTGATTCGCTGAATGAGCGGGAAATGGACGAAAGAGCGACTGCGATCATCGTAGAATTGATGGGAACGAGTATGGCTCCCAGCAAAAGCGAAACGATCAGCGCCCATTCTTTCTTTGAACCCATCCTTCATCCTCCTTGGAGCCGGAAAATGACCGGCCGGTAATGCCTTTCATGAAAATCTCAGTGCTGTGTTTCAGCATCGTTTCCTCAGAGAGAGTAATGACTCTTTTCCCCAGCTGCAGCCGGTGTATAAAATAACCGAAAATCATCGTCATAAAGACGTCTGCATTAGCTTCTTCGCTGCCGGGGCTTATTATATTTTTCTTTGTCAGCTCCTTAAAGTAAACGATTAAATGCTTTTTCACGGATTGAGGATATACGACAATATCCTGCAGGACGTCTTCGAATAGTTCCGGTTCGCGCAGGCAGATGCGGAACACTTCTTTTTTTTGTTCCAATTGCTGCAGAAGGGTCGCGGCGAAATGAAGAAGATCCTCATACAGATCGCCTTCCGCCTTGGTGATCATGCTTTCCGGAACCGGCGCCTGCTGTTCAATCATGGCTTTCATTAATCCTTGCTTGTTTTTAAAATTACGGAAAATCGTTGCTTCGCTTACTTTTGCTTTTTCTGCGATTTCCTTTGTTGTCGCTGCGCGGTATCCTTTTTGGATGATCAGATTCATCGCGGCGTCAATAATTCTCTTGTTCGTCGTTCTCAACATGTTTCACCTCGCGTAAATACTGGCAGGACAAGTATACACCCGCCCTGCCCGCCAATAAAGAGGGAAACCTAGCATGAAGCGCGTTTGACAATCGTAATCTTGCCGTTTGTCCCGTCTACCGTGACGATATCTCCGTCGTTGAGCCTGTCAGTCGCGGCACGTGTGCCGAGAACGGCCGGGAGCCCGTATTCTCTCGCGATGATCGCTGCATGTGACAGGATGCCGCCCGTGTCCGTAATGACGGCCTTTGCATCCTGGAACAGACTGGTCCACAGTGGTGTCGTCATTTTGCAGACAAGCACGTCTCCTGTTGAAAAACGGGAAAATTCACTTGCGTCACGAATGACTTTCACCGGGCCGCTTGCAATTCCGCTTGACGCTGCAAGTCCGTAAATTTGATGTTCAGTGTTTTTTTCATCTTCTGTGATGGAGCCGGTAATCTGTTCAGCCGTTTTCAGCTGTTCCGAAGTCGGAGTCCCGAGATAAGCGGGGGCTTCAAGCAATTGATATTGCTGGAAGAGCTGTTTTCGTTCAGCGGCTTTTTCCTGCATCGGAACCGGCGACGCCAGCGCTTTCTCGACTTCATCGCTGTATAAGTACCACATATCCTCCCGATCATCGATTACGCCTTGTTTTTGAAGCAGCTCGCCGATTTTCAGAAGGCAAAGGCGCGCTTTGGCGTCCAGCATCGCATCAATATAAAAATGGTGATCATCTTTGATGACGGATGAAGACAATGTCCACTGATAATAGCGGTCAAACGTCTCCCGGAAGCCGTCATCTTCAATTCTATCCATAAAGTCGGCGTAGAGCTGTTTTCGTTTTTCTATCGTTTTATGAAACTCACTGTCAAAATCGTATCCGTTCCGGACATAGTTCTGAATGTTGGCCAAAGCGAAATAAGGGTTTTCCGCCCAAGTTTGTTCAATGAGATCATGACTTTTCACGGATCTCCAGCCGTATTCCTGTAAAAATTTACCGACTTGTTCGAGAAAGCGTTTTCCCTCATTTGATTGCAGAAGCGTCTGATGCAGCTCATCGGCATGAGAAACCGTAAAGACGCGCCGCAGCTCAGGGCCGTCTTTTACTTGTCCGGAAAGCAGCCAGAGCTGTCTGTCGGTCTCCAATGACTTATTCATGACGCCGGCCAGCATTTCATACAGAAGGGAGGTGTTTTCTTTCTCAACCTGTCCGTACATAGATTCCAGTATCATGTTTAACGCAACCTGCGGAAAGACAATATTGAAATGTTCTGCGTATCCTTTTAAATAGAAGTCTTGCAGGTTTCGGAACGCATCAAGGGCAGTCTCCGGCGTATGGTCTGTATGCGCCAGTACGTCCAGCTTTTGATAAAAAGGCAGAAAGGTTTCCTGAATAATATCATACATGCGGTCAGCCAAGACGGGGAAAAGCGCTTCTAACTGTTCTGCGGGCAGCTTGTCGTCCGTCTTATGCTGTCTGGAAAAAACACGGCCCTGATGAAGTTTGACACGCTCAATCTCGATGCCCATCACAGGGAAGGCCTTCGTGCTCTCTTTGAGGCCGTATTCCAAAGCCGGCACAATGAGTGAAGCGAATAACGGGCTGACGGGACCTTCTATATTGGCCTCCATATTTAGCCAAAAATCTTTCTGATCCCGGGGCGTCATGATAAATTCCCGTTCTTCGTCTGCCGCTTTCTGATCCTGCACGATCGTTGTAATCGGCCTGGCCTGAAGCAGATACAGCTTATTTTCGGCAAATCCGAATTCGAGATCCACGGGATAACCGTACAGTTCTTCCGTCTTTATCGTCAGCATGGCAAGCTCTTTGACGCTCTCGTCATCAAGGCAGAAGCGGTTTCTCATGTCAGCGGACGTCTCTTTTTCCGTCACGCCTTCGTCTTTAGAGACGATATACATTTCTTTTAAGCCGATTTCTTTTTCAATCTGAAATGTGTCTTTATTGACGATAAATGTGTCGGGCGTCACGCTGCCGGAGACGATTGCTTCTCCGAGACCGTAGCTCGCGCTGATCATCAGTTCTCCGTCATCATGTGTGACGGGGTTGCGGCTGAAAATGACTCCTGAAACCTCGGAATTGATGAGACCTTGCACGACAACGCCCATTAACGGTTCTGCGGTGTCATTGTTCATTTTCTCTTTATAACCGCTGACCCGCGCCGAGAAGAAGGAAGCCCAGCATTCTTTCACTTTTCCGAGAAACTCTTCTTCTGTTTTGATATTTAAATAGGTTTCGTACTGGCCCGCGAAAGAAGCGCCTTCAAGATCTTCGGACGCGGAGGAGGAACGTACGGCGACAGAGGCGTATGATTCTCTCAATTCATAAAACGACGCGGTCAGTTCCTCCCGAAGCTCTTTTGAAAACGTGCCGTTCATAATGGCGCGCTCCAGCTGTTCCTGATCTGCTTGAAGCCCGTTGTCTTCCATAAAACGTGTCAGGGCATTCGTCTGAATGATAAAACCGCCGGGAACGGGCAGCCCGTTTTTCGTCAGTTTAATCAGGTTCATTCCTTTTGCTCCTGCAGAGCGGCTCGATTCTTCCGCTTTTTGAAATCGCACTGAATACATGCGGTATGACCCCCTTTTTTCTTCAACCAAGAAAATGATAGTAAACACTATCATTACATTGTAAAGAGGGAGGAAGAAACTGTCAAAGATACAAAGACCTAAACCTTCTCATCCTTTCGGCTGAAGAAAGGTAATTTGATTCATCTGGTTAATGGTTCAATGGATTTATATTCACATTTTCTTTGACAGATGATTGAAGACTGCCGAAAAAGGGTATTGTGATAGCAGGGGAACGATTGTCCGATTCTTCATTTTTTACTATAATCAGATGAGATGAAGAATTCCCGAGGAGGGTTTTTGTGATTACAAAAGCCGTTTTTGCATTATGTTTCCCTTTTATGCTGGTCGTCCTTTTTACGCGCGTCACGTTTAACCACTATGTGGCGATCGCTCTCACAGCCGCACTGCTTTTCGCATCCTATTTAAAGGGTTACACCGAAACGTATTTTATCGTTGGATTGGATGTCGTATCGCTGGTGGCCGGAGGGCTGTACATGGCCAAAAAAGAAGCAGACAAAAAGAAAGACAATGCCTGACATGGTGAATATGAAATAGAATGCCTGCTTTTACGCCATAAAAGCAGGTTTTTTATACAAAAATTGACTTGGTAAAAATAAACCATCGAACTTTAGTTCGTATTTTTAGTGATTTTACCCGTCATTGTGTTACTATATCAATAGGAAGATTTCGTAAAGAAACGGAGGCTTTTTTGTGAAAGATCGTTTTGAGTTAGTCTCGAAATATCAGCCCCAGGGAGATCAGCCGCAAGCGATTGAGAAGCTTGTCAAAGGCATACAGGAAGGCAGAAAACACCAGACTCTCCTGGGTGCGACAGGGACGGGCAAAACCTTTACCGTGTCCAATCTGATTAAAGAAGTGAATAAACCGACACTGGTCATTGCCCATAACAAAACCCTTGCCGGGCAGCTGTACAGCGAGTTTAAGGAGTTTTTCCCGAACAACGCTGTCGAATATTTTGTCAGCTATTACGATTACTATCAGCCGGAGGCGTACGTGCCTCAAACGGATACTTTTATAGAGAAAGACGCAAGCATTAATGATGAAATTGATAAACTGAGACACTCCGCGACATCCTCTCTGTTTGAACGGAGAGATGTCATTATTATCGCGAGTGTGTCATGCATATACGGCCTCGGTTCGCCTGAAGAATACCGGGAAATGGTCGTGTCGCTCAGACCGGAAATGGAGATTGAGCGGAACGAGCTTCTGAGAAAGCTTGTGGATATCCAGTATGCCCGCAATGATATCGACTTTCAGCGCGGGACGTTCCGCGTGCGCGGAGACGTTGTGGAAATCTTCCCGGCTTCCCGTGACGAACATTGTATCAGAGTGGAATTTTTCGGAGACGAAATTGAGCGGATCAGAGAGGTCGACGCTTTGACCGGAGAAATTCTCGGCGACCGTGACCATGTCGCGATTTTCCCGGCTTCCCACTTCGTCACCAGGGCGGAAAAGATGGAAAAAGCGATTCTGAATATTGAACAGGAGCTTGAGGAGCGCTTGAAAGTGATGCGCGAAAACGGCAAGCTCCTTGAAGCGCAGCGGCTTGAGCAGCGGACGAGGTATGATCTTGAAATGATGCGGGAAATGGGTTTTTGCTCAGGGATCGAGAACTATTCAAGACATTTGACGCTCCGTCCTCCGGGCTCTACGCCGTATACGCTGCTTGATTATTTTCCGGACGATTTTATGATTGTCGTTGATGAATCACATGTGACGATTCCGCAGGTGCGCGGCATGTTCAACGGTGACCAGGCGAGAAAACAGGTGCTTGTCGATCACGGGTTCCGCCTGCCGTCAGCGCTTGACAACCGTCCGCTCCGATTCGAGGAATTTGAGAAACACATGCACAACATCGTGTACGTGTCGGCGACTCCGGGACCGTATGAAATTGAGCATACGCCGGAAATGATCGAGCAGATCATCAGACCGACGGGACTCCTCGATCCCCTCATTGACGTCCGGCCGATCGAAGGACAGATTGATGATCTGATCGGCGAGATTCAGGCGAGGATTGAACGGAATGAACGCGTTCTCGTGACGACTTTAACGAAAAAAATGTCAGAGGATCTGACCGATTACCTCAAGGAAATCGGCATCAAGGTCAATTATCTGCATTCCGAGATTAAGACGCTTGAACGGATTGAAATCATCCGTGACCTCCGCCTCGGAAAACATGATGTGTTAATCGGCATCAACCTGCTGAGGGAAGGGCTTGATATTCCGGAAGTGTCACTTGTCGCCATTCTCGATGCGGATAAAGAAGGCTTCCTCCGTTCTGAACGTTCGCTGATTCAGACGATCGGACGGGCGGCACGAAACGCGGAAGGCCGCGTCATCATGTATGCCGATAAAATCACGAATTCGATGGAGATCGCAATTAATGAAACGAAGCGCCGACGGGAACAGCAGGAGCGCTTTAACGAAATTCACGGCATTACGCCGCAAACGATCAATAAGGAAATCCGCGATGTGATCCGCGCGACGCAGGCCGCTGAAGATAAAGAAGAATATAAAACAAAAGCCGCGCCTAAACTGGCGAAGATGACGAAGAAAGAACGCCAGAAAGTCGTTGAGCAAATGGAGCACGAAATGAAAGAAGCGGCCAGAGCGCTTGATTTCGAGCGGGCGGCAGAGCTTCGTGATTTACTGTTAGAGCTTAAAGCGGAAGGATGATGAACACATGGCAATTGACCGGATCGAGGTGAAAGGCGCAAGGGCGCACAATTTAAAAAACATTGATGTAACGATTCCCCGGGATCAGCTCGTCGTCGTGACGGGGCTGTCCGGATCGGGAAAATCATCCCTTGCCTTTGACACCATTTACGCGGAAGGACAGAGGCGGTATGTTGAATCGCTTTCTGCCTATGCGCGCCAATTTTTAGGGCAGATGGATAAGCCGGACGTTGATGCGATCGAAGGGCTTTCTCCGGCGATCAGCATTGATCAGAAAACGACGAGCCGCAATCCGCGGTCAACCGTCGGAACGGTAACGGAGATTTATGATTATCTCCGGCTGCTGTACGCGAGAGTCGGGAAGCCGCACTGCCCGGAGCACGGCATTGAAATTACGTCGCAAACGATCGAACAGATGGTTGACCGGATTCTTGAATATCCGGAGCGGACGAAGCTTCAAGTGCTTGCGCCGATCATCTCAGGCAGAAAAGGCGCCCATGTCAAAGTGCTTGACCAAATCAGAAAGCAAGGTTACGTAAGGGTGCGGATTGACGGAGAAATGGCCGAGCTTTCCGACGATATTGAACTTGAAAAAAACAAAAAGCATTCCATTGAAGTAGTCATTGACCGGATTGTCGTCAAGGAAGGGGTTGCCGCCCGGCTTTCCGACTCACTGGAAACCGCGCTCCGCTTAGGGGAAGGCCGTGTCATGATAGATGTCATCGGTCAGGAAGAGCTGATGTTCAGCGAGCATCACGCCTGTCCGCTGTGCGGTTTTTCTATCGGGGAGCTTGAACCCCGGCTGTTTTCGTTTAACAGCCCGTTCGGCGCCTGCCCGACTTGCGACGGTCTCGGCTTGAAGCTGGAAGTGGACCCTGAGCTCGTCATTCCCAATCCTGAACTGTCATTAAAGGAACACGCCATCGCCCCGTGGACGCCGATCAGTTCACAATATTATCCGCAGCTTCTTCAGGCGGTCTGCCGCCATTACGGCATTGATATGGAGACTCCGGTCAAAGACCTGCCGAAGCATCAGCTTGATAAAGTGCTGTACGGCAGCGGCAATGAACGGATCTACTTTAAATACGAGAATGATTTCGGACAAGTGCGCGAAAATGAAATTGAATTTGAAGGTGTGCTGCGCAATATTGAGAGACGGTATAAAGAGACAAGCTCCGATTATATCCGTGAACAGATGGAGCAGTACATGTCACAGAAGCCGTGCCCGACGTGCAAAGGCTACCGGCTGAAGAAAGAAGCGCTTGCCGTTTTGGTCAATGGGCGCCACATCGGCACCATTACCGAGCTTTCCGTCGGCGATGCACTGGAATTTTTCAAAAACCTGACGCTGTCTGAGAAAGATATGCAGATTGCCGATTTAATCTTAAGAGAGATTGTGGAGCGGCTCAGCTTCTTAGATAAAGTCGGTCTTGATTACCTGACGCTGAGCAGGGCGGCGGGAACGCTGTCAGGCGGAGAAGCCCAGCGTATCAGGCTTGCGACGCAGATCGGCTCCCGTTTGTCAGGCGTCCTGTACATTCTTGATGAGCCGTCCATCGGCCTTCACCAGCGTGACAATGACCGTCTGATCAGCGCGCTGAAAAACATGAGGGATCTCGGCAACACACTGATTGTCGTGGAGCATGATGAAGATACGATGATGGCTGCCGATTATTTGATAGATATCGGTCCGGGCGCCGGCATTCACGGCGGCCGCGTCATATCGGCGGGGACGCCTGAAGAAGTGATGAATGATGCGGATTCTCTGACCGGACGTTATTTGTCAGGGGCTCAATTCATCCCGATGCCTCCGGAGAGAAGAAAGCCTGACGGCCGGTTCATTGAAATCAAAGGCGCTTCAGAAAACAACCTGAAAAAAGCGAACGCCAAATTCCCGCTCGGCACTTTTACGGCGGTGACAGGTGTGTCCGGTTCCGGAAAAAGCACGCTTGTGAATGAAATTCTGCATAAGGCGCTTGCGCAAAAGCTTCATAAAGCCAAAGCGAAACCGGGAAGCCATAAAGAAATCAAAGGCCTTGACCATCTTGATAAGGTGATCGACATCGACCAGGCGCCGATCGGCCGGACACCGAGATCAAATCCGGCAACTTATACGGGTGTGTTTGATGATATCCGCGATGTATTCGCGCAGACAAATGAAGCAAAGGTGCGCGGCTACAAAAAAGGCCGGTTCAGTTTTAATGTAAAAGGCGGGCGCTGTGAGGCCTGCCGCGGCGACGGCATTATCAAAATTGAGATGCACTTCCTTCCTGACGTGTACGTTCCGTGTGAAGTGTGCCACGGCAAACGTTACAACCGGGAGACGCTGGAGGTCACATACAAAGGAAAAAGCATTTCCGACGTTCTGGATATGACGGTGGAAGATGCTCTGTCTTTCTTTGAAAATATCCCGAAAATCAAACGCAAGCTTCAAACGCTTGCCGATGTCGGACTCGGGTATGTGACGCTCGGCCAGCCGGCGACGACGCTGTCAGGGGGAGAAGCGCAGCGCGTCAAGCTCGCTTCCGAGCTGCATAAGCGTTCCACCGGCCGGACGCTGTATATTCTGGACGAACCGACGACAGGCCTCCACGTTGATGATATCGCAAGGCTTTTGGTTGTGCTTCAAAGACTCGTCGATAACGGTGATACCGTTTTGGTCATTGAACACAATCTCGATATCATTAAAACGGCGGACTACATCGTCGATCTGGGACCTGAAGGCGGAGCGGGCGGCGGCATGATCGTAGCCTCCGGGACGCCCGAAGAAGTTGTCGAAGTGAAAGAATCATATACGGGCCGCTATCTGAAACCGGTAATGGAACGCGATAAAAAACGGATGAAAACATTGCTGGCCGAAAAAGAAACGGCAGCCACGTAATAGATCAATAAAAACAGCCCAAAACTCATCGGTTTTGGGCTGTTGTTGTTACAGGCTTTTTTTCTGTTGGGGAAGCTGTCTGCTTAAATGCATTAAGTCCTGCAGAATATGGGTGCTGCTGCTGTCCAGCAGCACTTTTATATATTGGATATCATGGGAAATGGGAAGAGGGGCTGCTTTGATCTGTTCCAATTCAGCCAGCATTTCGCTGTTCATTCTTTTCTGTTCGCGAATTAAATTTCGAAGACTCTCTTCCGTTACTTGGGCGTTTTCGGGATCTTTCTCCATTTGTATGTCCTCCTTGCATACGGTCAGGCTTTGTTACATATTGTAATCGGTTCGGGGAAAAGATTCTATAGTGAAATCTCTGAAACCAAAAATTACGTATAACGAAGCATGTCCTTAGCATGAAAATGAAACCCGCTCATTCGTCATACGTATGTATAAGGAAGGGTTTTTTATATCACGGCACAGGGAGTGTTTTTATTGAACCGAAATCAAGCGATTATCGCATCAATCTGTTATTTCAGCGTGTTTCTCGCGCCGCTCATTCTTCCGATTGTGGCTTACTTTGTCGTCGATGAAAAAGAGACGAAGCGGCATGCCATGCGTGCTCTGATTTCCCATATCATTCCGTTTGCGGGCTTGCTGATTGTGACCGCGGGTGTTGTCGGCGGATTGATTACGGCCCAGGGGGAGAGTATGGTGCCCGTTTTTGTTATGATAACAGGAGCAGCTGTTTATTTTCTGATCCTCATCGGAATGGTCATTTGGAATATCGTGCAGGGAATTAAGGTGTTACGCCAGGTGTAAGAAAAGTCGGGGGAGGAGTTTTGTATGAAACAGGAGAAAGAACGGATTTTAAAGCTTGTGGAAGACGGGATGCTGACGGCGCAGGAAGCACTGACGCTCATTGAAAAACTGGATCATGAATATAAAGAAAAAGAAGAGCAGATCACCGCATTATCTGCGGAGGTTCAGGAACCTGCGGAAGATTTCGAAAGCGGGGCAAAAGAAAGCCAAAAGCCGTCGCTCGGGGCGAAGCTGTTCGACTGGATTGATTCTGCCGTCAAAAAAGTGAAGGAAGCGGATCTTGATCTGAATTTCGGCCACGCACACGAAGTGCAGCATATTTTTCAATTTAAAGACAGTGAATTCTCGGCCATTGATATGCAGATCGCAAACGGCAGCGTCAATATCGTGCCGTGGGCGGATGAAGATATCAGGGCGGAGTGCCAGGCGAAAGTGTACCGGGCGGACAGTCAGGAGGCGGCGCGCACCGCATTTCTACAGCACATTGAGTGTGAAGTGAAGGGCAATAAGTTTTTTGTCCGCACGGAAAAGAAAACGATGAAAACCAATGTTACGCTTTATGTTCCCCAGAAAGAGTACGATAAGATAAGAGTGAAGCTGTTTAACGGACCGATCAGAGGGGAACATCTACATGTAAAAGAATTCTCGGCGAAAACGACAAACGGCGTTCTGTCATTCTCTCATTTGACGGCTGAGAAAGCGTCGGCGGAAACGGCTAACGGACAAATCAAGCTGGCCGGACATCAATGCGGCGCGATTGAAGCGGAAACGATCAACGGCTTGATTGATTTGCGCGGATCGAGTGAATCCATTGACGTTCAAAGCTTTAACGGCAATATCATGCTTACCGTAACAGCGCCGCACTGCCGCTCCATCTACACGAAAACGACGACCGGAAACGTGGAGATCGCTCTGCCTGATGATTCGGCGGTGAAAGCCGAGCTCAAAAGCAATCTCGGCTCTCTCAGCCATGAGCTGATTGATGCGGAAATTTTAAAGGAAAAGAATGATACCATTCAAAAAGAACTGATGCTGGCATCAAATCAAGGCCATGATCAGCATCTCTCGATTTTCTCAGAATCGTTAACAGGAGCCATTAAGCTCAAGCATACTCAGAGGTGATTGGATGAAAAGACTTTACCGTTCAGAAAAAAACCGTAAAATCGCCGGCGTCGTCGGCGGTTTGGCGGAGTACATCAATATGGATGCGTCGCTTTTGCGCATTATAACCGTTGTATTAGCGCTTGTCACGAGCGGAATCGTGCCGATTGTATATATTATCTGGTGTTTTGTTGTACCATTAGAAGGAGATTTGAAATAAATGATCAAATGGGCAGTCAGCATTTTAGTAAATGCTTTATTATTAATCGTTATCGCGGGATATTTTGATTCCGTCCATATCAGCAGTATCGGAGCGGCTGTCATCGCCAGTGTGATTCTTTCTGTGTTAAATGTGCTGATCAAACCGATCATCGTCATATTGACATTGCCCGTCACGGTTGTGACCCTCGGCCTCTTTCTGTTTGTCATCAACGCCATTACGTTAATGATGACCGCAGCCTTGATGGGAGACAGCTTTCAGATTGACGGGTTCGGCACCGCCATTTGGGCATCCGTCGTGCTGTCCGTTTTCCACTTGCTGATCCAAAAAGGCATATTGGAGCCGCTTAGAAAAGGATAAAAAACAAGCTGTCCCGAGAGGGCAGCTTTTTTATGTGCGGTTTACATAAGCGGCAGCCTCCTGACGCAACATAATGCATAGGGAGGTAATGAGATGAAACTTGTGATGACGCTCTTTTTTCTGATTGGTTTGCTTTGTGTGAGTCCTTCTGCGGATGCGGCGCGCAAAGAATCGGCAATCCCCGTGAATCAGCAGGAATTCGGACAGCCGCCTCATTACATACCGCTTCTGGAGAATCCTCCCCAAATCGAAGTAAAGGCGGAAATGAAAAGAAACCTGTTCATACAGGCTCATGTACGGAATGCTGACTATCAAGCGTTTTCGGCGTTTCTTTTTTATAAACAAAGCAATGAGCTGGGGTTTAAGATGGTGCCGATGGAGCCCGCGCCAGGCGCAATCCGGCTGTTTACGGCCCAGGTTTCAAAACGGGATATCTGGAATGGAGAATTGGAATATTACCTCGTTTTCACTAACGGCAGACAGCGGGCGGAATCGGAGAAAAAGCGGCTGAAGCTGGACGGCTATCAAGCCGATTTGAATCATATTCCCGAGCTGATGATTACGGAGCTTGCGGTTGATACGAAAAATGAAGACGGCGCTGATGCCTATGAATTTATCGAGGTGTATAACACGACGGACAGGCCCATTCATTTTAAAGACTATCATATCCGCTACCGCTATCCGAAGGAAGGGCCGGAATCAGATATGATATGGAGGCCGAAAGAAGATACCGTCATTCCGTCAGGCGGGACTTACGTGTTTTGGCTGAGACGCGCCGCATCAGAACTGACGATAGATGATTTCAACCGCTATTACGGGACACATCTGAAGGAAGGAGAACATCTCGCCGTCATCGAAGGGACGGACGGAATGTCCAACGGCCGCCCGCGTACGGTCGTGCTGTCGGCAAATACCGGCAAGGATATCGCCTCAGCGCAATACCGGAAACACGCTTTCCGCCGGCTGACTTCTTTGCTGTACAAATATCCGCTGAACGGAACGGGAGAATTGCTGAAGATCTCCACGAGCGAGCATAAGCCGTCACCGGGCTCCGTTTTTCAGGCGCAGATTCCGCAGCAGAAAAGGGTGATAAAACCCGACAAGGAAAAACCGGTCATCGAAGACCTTACAGACAGAAAGCCCGTCCGGCCCGCTGAAAGCATTGAATTAAAGGCTGACATAAAAGACAAAAACCTTGTCAAAACAGCCGCGTTTTATTACCGGACCAATGAGAAAAAACCATTCAAACGAATTCTGGCCGAAAAAGACCGCAACGACAGCTTATACCATCACATTCTTTATTCCCCGGAACTGCTCGGCCAGGATCAGCTTGAGTATTATATCGCAGCCAGTGATGGAGAAAATGAAGCAAAAACGCCCGTCAAGATGATTGACATTGAACAGACGAGCAAATCACACGGACTCAGAATGAATGTTGAACCAGAAGATACGATATCCGGCACCTATCTGCTCAAAGCGACTTCCGACGTCAGCGCCGATAAGATCAAGCTGTGGATTGACGGCAAGCGGCAGGAGACCCGTCCGGCGCTGGAAAAAGAGGTCTATTTCGCCTTCGATGCCCGGAAAACGAATCTTTATTTTCAAAACACCGTCATGATGGAAAACGAGGTGCTGCACATTTTTGACGATCCGTCTCACCGCTACAGAACGCACTCGGTTCTGCTTCCGGAACGTCTGCTGCAAAAAGGCGGCAAAACACAGAAAGTATCCATCCGTTCGGGCTCAAAGGTTTCTCCGTATGACACGGGAGAGAATCGGGATGATTTTGTCGTGAAACATGCCCGTCTGGTGCTTTCGGACGGAACGGTGATCAAAGACGGGAAGACGGACCCGGCTGAACAGCTGTTTATCGGTGACGGCAGGCGGGCGAATCTGCAGAAGACCTTCTCATTCAGCCTGCCGGATCATTTGTTTACGTCACGGCTGCTGCCGTGGAACACGGCGAAGCTTTCGGAAGGCTATCACCATATTTTTGTCAGTGACGGTGAGGAGCAGCTGAGCCAATCTGTGCGGGTGGACAATTCGGGGCCGAAGATTGTCCCGGGTATTAAAGAAGGCGCGGCGCTGAAAGGTAATGTTGAGCTGAATGCGGACATCCGTGACAAATGGAGCAAAGTGGAAGAGGTGAAAGCGTTTTTGGATGGAGAAAGCATTACGCTCCCGCATCACACGTCATCAGCCGATCTCAAGCCCGGAAAGCACACCCTTACCATCATTGCGGCAGACCTTGCCGGAAATGAAACAACGTCCGTCCGCACCTTCCATATCAAACGGGAGGAGCCGAACCAGCCGGAGCTTGCCGGTCAAAAAATCGGCGCCCGCAAAGCAAAGCTGTCCGTCCGGGTAAAAGACCCGACGAAGGATGACATGAATGTATCATTTTATCGCGGCTTCCGTTATACCGCGCGGAATCCGGGCAGCGTGAAAGTGTATAAACACGCCTCATTAACGGAACCGCCGAGGGGCATAAAAGAAAATGAAATGCCGTTTACCCTGCCGGAAATGAACCGTATCTCGGCAAATGACGGAAAAACCGTTTCGGCGGAAAGTGTGGAGCGTTTTCCTTATCACCGATTCGAAGTCTCCGTTGACCCGTCTATCGACGAAACGGATCTGGCCGAGGCGGTCTGGAAAGGAAGCTCTCTGCCCGGCCGAAAGGTAACCATGTATATTTGGAATTACCGGACAAGCCGCTGGCAGGAGGCGGACAGCGTCCTTGCCAAAGATAAAAAGCCGTTTACATTAAAAGCCGCCGTTTCCGCAGCGGATGTGGTGAAGAACTCAAAAATGAATGTCATCGTGCAGGATCAAATACCGGCGAAAGGCAATTACACGTTTGTCTGGATGTCGGATACACAGTATTACGCACAAGGGCACCCGCACATTTTTGACAAAATGACGGAGTGGATCAAAGAAAATAAGGAAAAGCACAATATTAAATATGTCTTTCATACCGGTGATATTGTCGATGATTCAATGGAGATGAAACAGTGGAAAAACGCCGATCACTCCATGCGGACGCTTGACAAGGCAGGGATTCCGTACGGAGTGCTTGCCGGCAATCACGACGTCGGCCATAAAGACGGCACATACCGAACCTTCGGGGATTTCTTCGGGAGCCGCCGTTTTGAACAGAACATGCATTACGGCGGATCATACAAAAATAACCGCGGGCATTATGATCTGCTGTCGGCAAGCGGGAACGATTTTATTATGATTTATATGGGCTGGGGCATTGCGGAACAAGAGATTGACTGGATCAATCAAGTGCTGAAGAGGTATCCGGACCGAACCGCCATATTATGTTTTCATGAGTATTTGCTTGTGAGCGGAAACCGAAGCCCGATCGGGGAGACGATCTATCGAAAAGTCGTCAAGCCGAATCGCAATGTGGCGATGGTATTAAGCGGCCATTACCATAACGCCATGAAAAAAACCGATGCGCTTGACGATGACGGGGATGGAAAACCGGACCGCCTCGTCCACCAAATTCTGACCGACTACCAGGACGGTCCGGAAGGGGGGCAGGGCTTTATGCGCATTATGCAATTTGATCAGGCCGCCAATCAGGTTCACATGTTCTCCTACTCGCCGTACACGGATGACATCAATTACTATGACACCGATCTGTTCGCTGATAAAGACGAATTCTCAGCAGAAATGGATTTACAGCCGAAGAGGAAAAGGGTAGCGACCGATTATTTTGAATGCAACGTCTATACGAACGAACTGCTCGGTCATAAAAAACACGTAAAAAGCGGAAAAACCGCAAATTGGGTCTGGGACGGCCTGCAGTCTGATTCCGTTTATTACTGGTATACCGTCGTGAAGGACCCGTACAACGGCAAAACAATATCACCGTTGTGGATGTTCAAAACGGGAAATACGCCGTATCACCCGGCTCCGGATCAGTTTGATTTCAGGCATGCCTCAAACCCATAACGAAAACATACAGCCTGCTGATCGGTCAGAAGAAAATCTGACGGTCAGCAGGTTTTTTTCTGTTCGTAAATGGCGGCGCCCTGCTGTGATAAGTGTTTTTGACTTTTTTATGCCCCTTTTCTATACTAAAATCGATTGGTTTTCGTAATATGCAGGAGGAAACATAATGAACAGTAAAACCGGGACAAAAGAAAGAATTATTCAAACCTCTGCATATCTTTTTCAGATTCAGGGATACCATGCGACTGGTTTGAATCAAATTATAAAAGAGAGCGGAGCACCCAGAGGGTCAGTGTATCATCACTTTCCAAACGGAAAAGAAGAACTCGCCATTGCGGCGATCAAACATACGGGAAGATGCGTTGAAAAGCAGATACAGAATAGTATGGATCAATTCGCGGACCCTGTAGAAGCGATTCAGCACTTTATTCATGTAACGGCTGAACAGTTTAATGACCCTCAGAATATTGAGGGCGTGCCGGTTGGATTGCTGGCAGGTGAGACCGCTCTGATCAATGAAACGTTAAGATGCACATGTGTTGAGGTGTTCAAGAAGTGGACGGATGTGTTTGCGGCAAAATTTCTTGAGCATGGGTTTGAACAAGAGGAAGCGGAGAAGCTTGGGATGACAATCAACTCGATGATTGAAGGCGCAATCATGTTTTCATTGGCTCATAAAAACAAAGAACCGCTGCTGCTGATTTCAAAGCAGGTTCCGTATATTGTCCAAAACAGAGGGTAGCATTTTATTACTCTTTTCTTTATAAAAATAGATACCGGAACCCCAGCCTCTTCGTTTTGACAGAGTCATAGAGAACATTCACCGGCTTGATTTGAAAATGGCAGACAAAAAAACATCTCCAACCCGTAACGGTTGGAGATGTTTCATTTCACCCTGTCCATATAATGCACGAATGTGTAGCGGTCGCCTCTGTAGGCGGATTTGACGTGCTCAAAAGCAGTGCCGTCCTGCAGATAAGTGGTCCGCTTGATATAGAGGACGGGGGCGCCGGGCTGAATACCGAGCAGCTCAGCTTCTTCCTCGGAAGCGGCTCCCGGTTCAAGCTCTTGTTTTGCCCGTGAGATCGGCATCTGATTGTACGCTTCAATATGCTCATACATGGATGATTGAAAATGGGAGGCGTCCAGTTTTCCCGCCTTGTCAAACGGGATGTACGATGCCTCAATCGCCATCGGGATATCATTTGCCAGCCGGACGCGGATGATTTTATGAAGCGTTGCCGGATAGCCGCATCCCAGGATAGAAGATAATTCTTCCGTCGCCTGAATCAGCTGGTATTCGGCAAGTCTGCTCCCCGGCTTCATGCCCCGGCTTCTCATATCTTCGGTGAAGCTTGTCAGCCCTTGAAGCGGCTGTTCCATCTTCAGTTTGCTGACGAACGTTCCCCGGCCTTTCTGTCTGTATAAAAATCCTTCATTCACCAAATTGGAAAGCGCCTGGCGCACCGTCATTCGGCTGATGCCGAATTGTTCGGCGTATTCCCGCTCCGACGGAAGCAGCGCATCCGCTTTCAGCTCGCCGTTTTTGATTTGTGTTTTTAATTGTTCCATAATCTGAAAGTAAATCGGAATCGGAGATTGTTTATCAATCTGCATAGGTCAAATCCTTTCAATCGCCGCCCGCAGCCTTTTCATCAATCAAGACCGTCACATCCGGATGCGCGTGCAGGGCGGAGGCGGGGAATGCTTCGCTGACGCGCCCGTCCAGAAGCTGCTTCACCGCTTGGGCCTTGCTTTTTCCGGATGCCATGATCAAAATCCGTTTGCCGGACAAAATCGTCCCGATCCCCATTGTCAGGGCTTTTTCAGGGACTTGATCAATTGACGGAAAGTACCGCGCATTCGCCTGTCTTGTCTCTTCATTCAGCTCAACGACATGGGTTCGGGATTCAAATGGCGTCCCGGGTTCATTAAAGCCGATATGGCCGTTGTGTCCGATGCCTAAAAGCTGTATATCCGCTCCGCCGAGTGTTTGAATCAATCGGTCATATCGTCCGCATTCGGCATCAAGATCGTCTGCCCGTCCGTCAGGGAGAAAGTGGCGGTCCTTTCGGCTGTCGATGTGTGCAAAAAAATGTGTATTCATATAATAATGATAGCTGTTTTTGTCCTCGGGAGAAAGCCCGGCGTATTCATCAAGGTTGATCGTCGTGACATTCCGGAATGACAAGCCTTCTGAGCGGTGCATCCGCACAAGTTCTTTGTATACGCCTTCAGGAGTGCCCCCTGTCGCAAGGCCGAGAACGGCATCCGGCTTTTGTTTCACTGTTTCAGCAATAATCGCTGCGGCTTTTTCACTTAATTCTTCATAATGTCTGCATGTGATAACATTCATGTCCAATCAGCCTCCCTTGAGATATATGCGGTGTTTCCGCGGCAAATCGTGGCCAGCACGCCGCATTTTCCGTCCGTCAGAACAACGTCGGCGTCTTTTCCTTCGGCGATGCTTCCTTTACGGTCGAATATGCCGAGGCGGCGGGCCGCATTTGCCGATGTCATATTTGCTATATCCAGCCATGAGCAGTTTGTAAACCTGCGCATGAGCGCCGCGCCTTCATTCATTTTTAAAATGGAACCGGCCAGCGTTCCGTCAGAGAGAAGCGCCGTGTCCCCGCGAACGGTGACTTTTTGCCCGCCGAATTCGTATTCTCCGTCCTTAAGCCCTTTTGCCCGCATGGAGTCTGTAATCATGATCAGGTTTTGGCTTCCTTTCGCCAAATAGGCAAGCTTTACAGCCAGAGGATGAGAATGAATGCCGTCAGTGATCAGCTCCGCCGTGATGCGGCCGCAGGCGAGAGCCGTGCCGATGCCCCCCGGCTCACGGTGATGAAAGGAGCTCATGGCGTTAAAGAGGTGCGTCATATGCACCGCCCCGGCATCCGCCGCTTTTTGTAAAAGCTCGGCTCCTGCGTCTGTGTGTCCCATTGACGGGATGATGTTTTGGTCTTTTAAATAACGGATCAGGCTGAAATTAGGATCTTCTTCCGGCGCAAGCGTCACGATTTTGATCAGCCCCCCCGAGAGCCGCTCCCATTTCTGAAAGAGCCCGGCATCGGCCGGCGTAATCCATTGTTTCGGCTGTGCTCCCGCCTTTTTCGGAGAGACAAACGGTCCTTCTAAATGAATGCCGATCAACTCAGCGCCTTTTTGGGTCTCCGGTGAGGAATACGCCCATTTTTTGGCGTTGATGAGCGCTTTTTCAATGTTTTCGTGCTGCTGTGTGATCGTTGTCGCTAAAAAAGCGGTTGTTCCTTCTTCGGGCAGCCGGGCGGACATTGTATCAAGAGCCGCAACATCGGCATCCATCGTATCCGCGCCGTATCCGCCGTGAATATGGATATCAATCATTCCGGGAAGCGCATACGAGCCCGCGGGCGCCTTCCATTCCTTCTCATACGTTTCTTGCGGTCTTGTTTTCCCCGCGTAAGAAATGATGCCGTTCTTTATACCGAGAAATCCGTTTCGGATGATTTCTTTTTCTGTTACGATGTCCGCACCGCTGATTAACAAGCTTTCAGCCACTTTAAAACACGCCTTTCTGGTTAGTTGTTAGTTTTATTTTACTCCTTTTCAGACTAGTTATCTAGACCAGTTATGCCGGAATTGTATAAATCTGTTTTGGTTCAGACGGTAAAGTGATAAAATATAACTGTTCAAAGCTCGGAACATCCCAGAACAGGAGGAACATATCTTGGCAAAGGTTCGGACCAAAGACGTAATGGAGCAGTTCCATTTAGAATTGATCAGCGGAGAAGAAGGGATTAACCGCCCGATTACGATGAGTGATTTATCACGGCCCGGTATTGAAATCGCCGGTTATTTTACATATTACCCGAGAGAACGGGTGCAGCTTTTAGGAAAAACGGAGCTGTCATTTTTCGATCAGCTTCCCGAGGAAGATAAGAAACAGCGGATGAAATCGCTGTGCACCGATGTGACGCCGGCTATCATACTTTCCAGAGATATGCCGATCCCGCCGGAGCTTGTAGAAGCTTCCGAGCAAAACGGTGTGCCTGTGCTCAGATCCCCTCTGAAAACAACCAGGCTGTCAAGCAGGCTGACGAATTTTCTTGAGAGCCGTCTCGCGCCGACAACGGCCATTCACGGCGTGCTTGTGGATATATACGGCGTCGGCGTGCTCATTACGGGAAAAAGCGGCGTCGGTAAAAGTGAAACGGCGCTGGAGCTTGTCAAACGAGGCCATCGTCTTGTCGCGGATGACTGCGTTGAAATCCGGCAGGAGGATCAGGATACCCTTGTCGGGAACGCGCCTGATCTGATTGAGCATCTGCTCGAAATCAGGGGGCTCGGCATTATAAATGTCATGACGCTGTTCGGGGCGGGCGCCGTCAGAAGCAATAAAAGAATTACAATCGTCATGGACCTTGAGCTTTGGGAGCAAGGAAAGCAATACGACCGTCTCGGACTTGAAGAAGAAAAAATGAAAATCATTGATACGGAAATTACAAAACTGACCATTCCCGTCCGCCCGGGGCGGAATCTCGCCGTTATTATCGAAGTTGCGGCGATGAACTTCAGATTGAAGCGGATGGGCTTAAATGCTGCCGAACAATTCACGAATAAGCTGGCGGATGTCATTGAGGACGGCGAACAAGACGAATAGGAGTTGGCAATAATATGAATGAAGCTGGAACACCGATCAATCCGATTGCCTTGCAGCTCGGGCCTTTATCCGTGCACTGGTACGGCATCATTATCGGCGCGGGCGCGTTATTAGGGCTTTGGATGGCCATGAGGGAGAGTGAAAAGCGGGGGCTGAAAAAGGACATTTTTATTGATCTTGTTCTTTTCGCCATCCCGATCGCAATCATTTGCGCAAGGGCATATTATGTGCTTTTCGAGTGGAGCTATTACTCGGAACACCCCGGGGAAATCATTAAAATTTGGAAAGGCGGCATTGCGATTCACGGCGGATTAATCGGCGCGATCGCAACGGGAATTGTCTTTTCAAAAGTAAGAGGCATCTCATTCTGGAAGCTGGCGGATATTGCCGCGCCGAGTATTCTGCTCGGCCAGGCCATCGGGCGCTGGGGGAACTTTATCAACCAGGAGGCTCACGGTGAAGCGGTCAGCCGGTCATTTTTGGAAAGTCTGCATCTTCCGGATTTCATCATTAATCAGATGTACATAGACGGACAATATTATCACCCGACGTTTTTGTATGAATCGCTGTGGAGTTTTGCGGGCGTCGTGATTCTGCTTCTGCTCCGCCGCGTGAACCTGCGCAGGGGCAATCTGTTTTTGACGTATGTGATCTGGTATTCAATCGGCAGATACTTTATTGAGGGAATGCGGACGGACAGCCTGATGCTTACGAGCCAGCTTCGGATCGCGCAGGTCATTTCCATTGTGCTGATTGTACTTGCGATTATTTTAATGATTTTCAGACGCATGAAGGGGTATGCCGATAAGCGGTATGCTGACACGGACTGACGTCTGAAATCGGAAAGGACATAAGATGACTGATAAACGTGTAACCGCCATTTTATTCGATCTGGACGGCACGCTGATTGACACGAATGAACTGATTATCGCTTCTTACCTTCATACGCTTGATCATTATTACCCGGGGCAGTTTAAAAGGGAAGATGTGCTCCCTTTTATCGGCCCGCCTCTGTACGAAACGTTTTCAGGCATTAATGCCGAAAAGTGCGATGACATGATCAGCATGTACAGAGCATTCAACCATGAAAAGCACGATGAGCTCGTCACGGAGTACGAAACGGTTTATGAAACGCTTGATGAATTGAAAAAAGCGGGCTATCAGCTCGGTATTGTCACCACAAAGCTGAGGGATACAGTCAATATGGGATTGAAGCTGACAGGCATCGGGGCGTTTTTCGATACTGTCGTCACGCTTGATGATGTAAAGCACCCGAAGCCTGACCCCGAGCCTGTGCGGCTTGCGCTCAGCCGGCTTGGGTGCGATCCGTCGGAAGCCATAATGGTCGGTGACAATTATCACGATGTCATGGCGGGAAAAAACGCCGGCACGAAAACAGCCGGCGTCGCGTGGACGATTAAAGGCGCACAGGCGCTTTCCGCCTATGAACCCGATTATATGCTCGAGAAAATGAGTGATTTATTGCACATCACCGGAGTGAAGTAACCCGTGAGAAAAACAGACCGCCATCCGGTTTCAGGTGCAAATTCATTGTGGCATGTTTATCAGACGGTTCCCTTTCTGAAGGTGATGAAAAATTTCATCATCATTCAGATCGCAAGGTATACGCCGTTTTTAAGCGTGAAAAACTGGCTGTACCGAACCTTTTTGAAAATGAATGTCGGAAAACAGACGTCATTCGCGCTGATGGTGATGCCGGATATCATGTTTCCCGAAAAAATCAGTGTCGGAAAAAACAGCATTATCGGCTATAATACGACGATTTTGGCTCATGAATATTTAATACATGAGTACCGGACCGGTTTTGTCACAATCGGTGACGAGGTGATGATCGGAGCAAACACAACCATTCTGCCCGGCGTCACCGTCGGGAGCGGAGCCGTTGTATCAGCCGGCACGCTGGTGCACAAAGATGTCCCCGCCGGGGCGTTTGTCGGAGGAAATCCGATGCAGGTGATCTATACGGACGAAGAAATGAAAAAACGAATGGAAAACCCCGCAGATTAACGTCAGCGGGGTTTTTTTATGACTTGATCACAATGGCCTGGCTGCCCATCTGCTTCCAGGCTTTTTCAAAGTCAGACCGGTCTGTTTTTCTGTTTTTATAGCCGTAAGGATCATTAACGTATACATAATCGTGATCATAACCGGTTACGGCTACGCTATGCATGCTGAACGTAATGTCGATCTTTCCGTTCGGCGTATCCCAAGTCTGCATATGATCAACCGGCTTAAAGGATGTGGTGGTAATCACCCAGACCGGCCGCCCTTTTTCAAGCTGGCGGTACACTGAAGAAATGTCTTTTCCCGTAAGATCGTATACTTTGTTTCCCGCATATTCTTTGGCAAGTTTATCAATCGGCTCATGATAAACGCCTAAACCCGGGCCGTTTTCCATATCTCCGGCAAATCCTTCATTCGGATCTCCCTTCAGCCCGCTGCTGTATGTGAGCGGAACTTTATTGATTTTATCCGCCAATGTATTTTTTGACACATGATATCCGGCATTGTTCAAAATCATGGCAAGGCTGGTCACCTCACAGCCATTGTACAGTCTGGGAGAATCCATCTGTCTGTACAGAACGACATTCAGCGGTGACGCGCTCCCTTTTAACGGTGTTTTCTCATCAGGCTCGTCGGACTGCTGATTGAAAAAATTTAAATGAATATCGTTTGTATAGATGTTATATCCCAGATAGACAAGGACGGCTGTCAGAATCAGCACACATAATGTTCCAAGCGTCTTCATTATCAATTATTCTCCCTTGTTTCTGATGAAGCTGTTCTATGTATTATAGCACTTCTGCTCAATATGATTCGATCGTTCCGATATGTTTACAGGTTTGTTCATTCTTTAGCCATGTTTATGGAAAAGAATAGGCGGACATTGGGCGTTGCAATCCATTCTTTTATCTGCTAACATATTATCATATTAGCGAACTAAAGGATTCGGAATTTTCCTTCAGACAAAGCGGAGGTGTAAAAGGCAAATGTTTATGTTTGAGAAACCGCATGGCATGAGAGATACGCTGCCCGGTTTATACGAAGCAAAGAAAAAAGTCCGTTCCACACTGACGGATTTAATTGATAAATGGGGTTATCAGTTTATGGAGACGCCGACCCTTGAATTCTATGAAACAGTAGGCGTCAAGTCAGCCATTGAAGAACAGCAGCTGTTTAAGCTTCTCGATCAGGACGGAAAAACGCTTGTGCTTCGGCCTGACATGACCGGACCGATTGCCAGGGTGGCGGCATCTAAGCTGCACAAACACAATCATCCGCTCAGAGCGGGGTACGCGGCAAGCGTCTATCGCGCTCAGGAGCGGGAAGGCGGACGTCCGGCCGAATTCGAACAGGTCGGCGCGGAGCTGATCGGCGACGGATCAACAAGCGCGGACGCCGAGGTGATTGCGCTGGCGGCCGGCGCTTTGAAAAACGCGGGATTGCACCGGTTTAAAATCGCGATCGGCCATGCCGGACTCGCTGATGAGCTGTTTGTCGAGGTTTTGGGCAATGCCGAGCGGGCGGATGTTCTGCGGCGCTTTCTCTTTGAAAAGAATTACGTGGGATACAGGGAACATGTCAAATCGCTTCCGCTTTCTTCAATAGACAAAAGCCGGCTGCTCGCACTTCTGGAATTGCGGGGCGGGAAAGAGATATGCGCCAAAGCGGAGGAGATCATCGGAATCTCCGGACAAAGCTTAATTCAGGAGCTGGAAGACCTGTGGGACATTCTTGAGGATTACGGGTGTGCCGAGCATATTCGCCTTGATCTGAATATGGTAAGCCATATGAGTTATTACACGGGAATTTTATTCGAAGTGTACGCGGCAAATGTCGGTTTCGTCATCGGAAGCGGAGGACGCTATAACAATCTCCTCGGCCATTTCGGCAATCCCGCTCCCGCCACGGGCTTCGGGCTCCGTATCGACAGGCTGATTGAAGCGCTCGGCATTCAGGAAGAAACAAGTGAAGCGGACGCCGTGATTTTCAGCAAGGAGCAGCGGGCCCAGGCCATTTTATTCGCGGAGGAAGAAAGGGCGCGAGGCAGAAAAGTCGTCCTGCAGGATCTGGCGGGCATTGAAAATATCGATCATATGACAAAATCATTCGCAAACGTCACATACTTTATCGGTGCCAGAAAGGAAGAGCGGAATGGGTAAGGTACTCACAATGGCAATGCCAAAAGGACGGATATTCGAAGAAGCGGCCGGGTTGCTGAGGCAGGCCGGATACAGGCTGCCCGAAGAGTTTGAAGAATCGAGAAAACTGATCATTGACGTTCCTGAAGAAAATCTCCGCTTTATTCTGGCAAAGCCGATGGATGTTACGACTTATGTCGAGCATGGCGTCGCTGATGCCGGTATTGCCGGAAAGGATGTCATGCTTGAGGAAGAGCGTGACGTGTATGAGGTGCTCGATCTGAAAATCAGCAAATGCCATCTCGCCGTTGCGGGGCTTCCCGGAGCGGATTGGAACGGAGTCGCCCCGAGGATTGCGACGAAATATCCGAATGTTGCGTCGAGTTATTTCAGAGAGCAGGGCGAACAGGTGGAAATCATTAAGCTGAACGGTTCCATTGAATTGGCGCCTTTAATCGGGCTTGCTGACAGAATCGTAGATATCGTATCAACCGGGCGGACATTAAAGGAAAACGGTCTCGTTGAATCAGAACATATTTGTGACATCACATCGCGTTTTATCGTCAATCCGGTCAGCTACCGCATGAAGGATGATGTAATCGACGAAATGGCGGCCAGGCTGGCCAGGGTTGTGGAAGGAGAAACGGCACAATGAAAATAACCGCAGTAAAAAGTAGCGAGCGGTTCTCACTGAAGCGTTCCATCGACAGCGGAACCGAAGAGCAGCGGAAAACCGTCAGGGGGATTATTGAAGACGTCAGACAAAACGGTGACAAAGCCGTTTTGGCCTATACAAAAACATTTGACGGCATCAGCCTGAACCGAATGGCCGTGAGCGCAGAGGAAATCACCGAGGCATACCGTCTGCTTGATGATCAGCTGCTGGAAGTGATCAGGCAGGCGATTGCCAATATTAAAGAATATCACGAGCGCCAGCTGCAATCCTCTTGGTTTTACCATCGCAAAGACGGTTCGATGCTCGGACAGAAAATAACGGCGCTCGATTCCGCGGGCGTATACGTGCCGGGCGGAACGGCCGCTTATCCGTCTTCCGTTTTAATGAATGTCATCCCCGCTCTCGCTGCGGGAGTGGAACGGATCGTTCTCGTCAGTCCTCCGGGAAAAGACGGGCGCCTTTCGCCGGGCGTTCTGGCGGCGGCCTCTGAGCTCGGCATAAAAGAAATTTACAAAGCGGGAGGCGCGCAGGCGGTTGCCGCGCTCGCTTACGGAACGGAAACGATACAGCCTGTAGATAAGATCACGGGCCCCGGTAATATATTTGTAGCGCTCGCGAAGCGCGAAGTCTTCGGCGTTGTGGATATTGACATGATTGCCGGGCCAAGTGAAATCGTGGTCCTGGCAGACGATACGGCGGTGCCCGAAGAAGTCGCTGCTGACCTGCTTTCACAGGCTGAACACGATACGCTCAGCTCAAGCGTGCTTGTCACCGATTCACGAAAGCTTGCCGAAGCCGTATCAGATGAGGTGAATAAACAGCTTCAGACCCTGCCGCGCAAAGAAATCGCCGAAGCGTCGATCAAGGATCACGGCCGCATTTATATCGCGGAATCGATGGAATATGCGGTGGACACGGTGAATGCGCTGGCGCCCGAGCATTTAGAAATCATGACGCATTCGCCGGAGGCTTTGCTTGGAAGCATCAGACACGCGGGGGCGATTTTCTTAGGACGATACAGCGCTGAACCGGTCGGCGATTATTTTGCCGGACCGAATCACGTTTTGCCGACAAACGGAACGGCGCGGTTTTCAAGCCCGCTGAATGTAACAGACTTTCAAAAGAAATCGAGCATCATCTCTTACAGCCGGAAGGCATTTGAAACGCACGCGGACAGCATTGCCGCCTTCGCGAGACTGGAAGGGCTTGAAGCGCACGCAAGATCGATTGAAGCGAGAAACGGAGGAATGACCGATGAGAAAAGCGGAACGCGCCAGAACAACAAATGAGACGGATATTAAGCTGGCTTTCGAAATAGACGGAGAAGGAAAAGCCGACATCAGCACGGATGTGCCGTTTATGACTCATATGCTTGATTTGTTCACAAAGCACGGGCAATTCAATTTAACTGTTGACGCAAAAGGCGATACGGAGATAGATGATCACCATACGACTGAAGATATCGGCATCTGTTTAGGGCAGGCTTTTTTGGAGGCGCTCGGTGATAAAAAAGGGATCAAACGGTACGGATCAGCGCTTGTGCCGATGGACGAAGCGCTCGCCCAAGTCGCCGTAGACCTGAGCAACCGGCCGCACCTTGAGATGCGCGCTGCATTTCCGCAAGCGAAAGTCGGAACGTTTGATACCGAGCTGGTACATGAATTCCTATGGAAGCTGGCGCTCGAAGCGAGAATGAATCTGCACGTCATTGTTCATTACGGCACGAATACCCATCATATGATAGAAGCCGTGTTTAAGGCGCTTGGCAGAGCGCTTGATGAAGCGTCATCCATTGATCCGCGCGTCAAGGGTGTGCCGTCTACGAAAGGAATGCTGTAAATGATCGGTGTAATTGATTACGGTATGGGCAATTTATTCAGCGTGTCGAAAGCGCTGGAACGCGTCGGCGTCCCGTATGTCGTATCAGACCGGCCGGAAGAGCTTGAAAAAGCGGATGCTTTTATTCTTCCAGGTGTCGGATCATTCAGTGACGCCATGGACAATTTACGCAGCACGAAGCTTGATCAATTCATACACCGTATGGTTGACGAGGGTAAGCTGCTCCTCGGCATCTGCCTCGGCATGCAGCTCATTTTCGAAGAAAGCACCGAAAACGGCTCTGCAAAAGGACTTGGTTTATTAGCCGGAAAAGCTGTGAGACTCAAAGACAGAGATGCCGAAGGAAACAAGCTGAAGGTGCCGCATATGGGCTGGAACCGGCTGACGTTTCACCAAACGTCTCCTTTGCTTTCGGAAGCGGAAGAAGGATTCGTTTACTTTGTCCATTCCTATTATATAGACGGGCTGGAAGACGGCGATCTTCTGGCAAGCGCTGAGTACGGCGTTCGTGTTCCCGCAGTCGTCGGGAAACGCAATGTCTTCGGTGCACAGTTTCACCCGGAAAAAAGCGGTACGGCCGGAATGGCGATCTTAACGCAATTTACAAAAATGGCAGCGGAACAGAAGGTGAAGAAATGAACGCTTTTACATTATATCCGGCAATCGATATGAGAAACGGCAAATGCGTCCGCCTCATCCAAGGCGATTACGGCAAGGAAACGATATACGGTGACTCTCCTTTAGACATGGCGTCGCAATTTGCACAAGAAGGCGCCGAATGGATTCATCTCGTGGATCTTGACGGCGCGAAAGCAGGCAGGAAAGTAAACGACAGGCATGTTCTTGACATTGCGCGGCAGCTTGATGTCAAAGTCGAGATCGGCGGCGGGATCCGTTCTGAAGCGGATGTGTACGGTTATTTATCACAAGGTGTTGATCGCGTCATTCTCGGCAGCTCGGCCGTTTCCGATCCGGCATTTGTGAAGAGCATGCTGAAACAATACGGCGGCAAAATCGCGATCGGCCTTGATGCAAGGAACGGATATGTCTCGACGGAAGGCTGGCTGGAAACATCCTCGGTAAGGGCGGCCGATCTGGGCCGTGAATTGGCGGCCGAAGGAGCGGAAACCTTCATTTTCACGGATATTGCAACTGACGGCATGCTGTCAGGACCGAACATCGAAAGCACCGTTCAGCTCGCAAAAGCAACGGGAAAAGACGTCATCGCTTCAGGCGGAGTCAGCTCAGTCGCCGACCTCAAAGCACTGGCCCGCTTCAAAGACGCCGGCGTATCGGGAGCGATTATCGGAAAAGCGCTGTATACAAAACAATTTTCATTGGCTGAAGCGCTCAGCGGGGTGAAGGACGCATGATCACGAAACGAATCATTCCGTGTCTCGATGTGAAAGAAGGACGCGTCGTCAAGGGCATTCAATTTCTCGGGCTGAAAGATGCGGGCGATCCTGTCGAGCTGGCCGAAGCCTACGACAGGGAGGGCGCTGACGAACTTGTTTTTCTCGACATTTCCGCCTCTCACGAAGGCCGCAAGACGATGACAGACGTCGTAGAACAAGTTGCGGCAAAACTGGCGATTCCGTTTACGGTCGGCGGCGGAATCAATCAATTAAGCGATATGAAACGAATGCTGCGCGCCGGCGCTGATAAAGTATCCGTTAATACAGCGGCCGTTCTCCGACCCGAGCTGATTACGGAAGGAGCGGATTTTTTCGGCTCGCAATGCATCGTAGCGGCGATTGACGCAAAGTATGACGAAGATTCGGATTGCTATAAAGTGTACACACACGGCGGCAGACAGAAAACCGAGCGGGAAGTCACGGCCTGGGCAAAAGAAGCCGTCAGCCGGGGAGCGGGTGAAATCCTGCTGACAAGCATGGACGCAGACGGTGAGAAAACAGGCTTTAATCATACGCTCACACAGCTTGTCTCACGTGCCGTCCCGGTGCCCGTCATTGCGTCAGGGGGAGCCGGCAGCGCGCGCCATATGCTTGAAGCCTTCACAGTCGGTGAAGCGGACGCCGCGCTTGCAGCTTCCATTTTCCATTACAAAGAGACATCTATAAAAGAAGTGAAAGATTATATGAAGAAACACGGGGTGAATGTGAGATGAAACGGGCAGATGAACTGCGGTTTGACGAGGCCGGACTGATTCCCGCCATCGTACAGGATGCGGCAAGCAAAGAAGTGCTGACACTGGCTTATATGAATCGTGAATCCTACGAAAAAACGATAGAAACGAAAGAAACCTGGTTTTACAGCCGTTCACGGCAGGAGCTGTGGCATAAAGGAGCGACATCGGGGAATACCCAAAAGGTGAAAGCCATCCGTTATGACTGCGATCAAGATGCCCTCGTCGTGCTTGCGGAGCCCTCAGGACCCGCCTGCCATAAAGGAAGTTACAGCTGCTTTTCTCCGGAAAAAGCGGACGCGCAGGATCGTTTCGGCATCTTAAACGAACTGGAAAGCGTAATCGCCAAACGGCAGGCGGAGATGCCTGACGGAGCCTACACAACGTATCTGTTTCGGGAAGGCGTCGATAAAATCCTCAAAAAAGTCGGAGAGGAAGCCGCAGAGGTTATTATCGCCGCGAAAAACCGCGACCATGAAGAATTAAAATGGGAAGCGGCAGATTTGCTGTATCATTTGCTCGTTCTTCTGCGTGAGCAGTCGCTTCCTTTGGATGACGTGCTTGATGTCCTTGCGAAACGCCATTCAGCATCTGAGTAAAACAAACCTCACGGAGAGATCCGTGAGGTTTTTATTCTGTCAAACTTAAACATTCAATAAAATATTCCTTATTTCCGCAACCGGAGGCAGATGAATTTGATAATATTGACTAATAGAGTTTATTTTGGTTTTTATCAAAAATATACGTTTTGTTCATATTCCGTTCATGCACATCCGTTATAGTATAAACAGTGATATAGGAGGAAAACATATGCCGAATAAACAACCAAAACCTAAAGGGAAATTCAGCTCATTCTTTTCATTAGTCAAAAAAACAAAACCATCATACGGTATGCTGGCCTTCGCGCTGTCTCTCAGTATTGTGACAACGCTCGTCAGCCTGCTGATTCCGCTATTGACAAAGCAGCTCGTTGACGGCTTTTCCATGTCGTCGCTGTCAGGCGTGCAAATCGGAATCATCGCAGCCGTGTTTATCGTACAGGCCGCATTAAGCGCCTACGCCACCTACGCCCTGAACTACAGCGGCCAGAAAATCATCTCGGGACTGCGTGATTTGTTGTGGCAGAAATTAATTAAACTGCCCGTCTCTTATTTTGACAAAAACGCCACGGGAGAAACGATCAGCCGTGTCACCAATGACACAATGGTGGTAAAAGAGCTGATCACAAACAATATCAGCGGATTTATTACCGGAATCATTTCCGTTATCGGGTCACTGACGATCTTATTTTTCATGAACTGGAAGCTCACATTGCTCGTGCTGGTCGTCGTGCCGCTGGCTGCGGTGATTTTAGTGCCGATCGGCCGGAAAATGTTTAAAATTTCTCGGGAAACACAGGATGAAACGGCGAGATTCACCGGATTATTAAACCACATCCTCCCGGAAATCAGGCTTGTAAAAGCGTCAAACGCTGAAGAAGCGGAATACGGACGCGGAAAAGCAGGCATCATGGCGCTCTTTAAACTCGGGCTGCGTGAAGCGAAGGTGCAGTCGCTCGTAGGCCCGCTTATTACACTTGTATTAATGGCGGCGCTGGTCGCTGTCATCGGGTACGGCGGGATGCAGGTGTCATCCGGTGAATTGACAGCCGGCGCGCTCGTTGCCTTTATCCTGTATCTGTTTCAGATCATTATGCCGATGGGCCAGATCACTTCATTTTTCACACAGCTTCAAAAATCCGTCGGCGCAACGGAACGGATGATTCATATTCTTGCAGAAAAAGAAGAAGATATCCAAACCGGAAAAGCCATTGAAAACGCAGATCAGCCGATTAAGCTCGAACAAGTCTCATTCGGCTACAAAACAGATCAAACCATCTTAAAAGACATTACGGCTACGATTGAGGCCGGCAAAGTCACCGCGATCGTCGGACCGAGCGGCGGCGGAAAAACAACGTTATTTAAGCTGCTTGAACGATTCTACAATCCGACTGCGGGCAGCATCCTGCTCGGAAATGAACCGATTGATGCGTATTCCCTTGAGTCATGGCGGGAGCATATCGGCTACGTGTCGCAAGAAAGCCCGTTAATGTCAGGCACCATCCGCGACAATATCTGCTACGGATTAAAACGCGAGGTGACTGATGAGGAACTGAGGCAAGCGGCTGACATGGCCTACGCCCTGCAATTTATTGAAGACTTACCGAAGAAATTTGAAACAGAGGTCGGTGAGCGGGGAATTATGCTGTCAGGCGGACAGCGCCAGCGCATCGCCATTGCCAGAGCGCTCCTTCGCAACCCGAGCATTCTGATGCTTGATGAAGCGACATCAAGTCTGGACAGCCAATCTGAAAAATGGGTGCAGCAGGCGCTGGAAGTTCTAATGGAAGGCCGCACCACGATCGTGATCGCCCATCGTTTATCCACGGTTGTGGATGCAGATCAGCTTCTCTTTGTCGAACAGGGTGAAATCACCGGACGGGGCACACACCATGAATTAATGGCATCCCATTCGCTGTACCGCGATTTTGCGGAGCAGCAGCTGAAGCTGAATGCCGACTTAGAAAACAAAGCTGTGTAAAGCAAGACTTTATGAATAGAAAGCAGCTGAAAAAGCTGCTTTTTATTTTGCAGCCGGAATCCTATTCATTGGAAGCGGGGGTTGAATTATGAAAAAACGCACAAAGATTTTTTATTGTCACGCGGCCTTACTGCTCGTATTCATGACTGCCGGGTGTACGGACGGTAACGATGAAGAGCCGAGCCATTCTTCAAGTCCGGCCGGAGAAAGCAGCGGCATCAACAAGGCTGAAACAGCATCAGCGGCAGAAAAAAAAGAACCCGTAATCAAAGATTCACATCACATCTCTGCGGACAAAAGCGAACCGAACAACATGTCGGCAGATTATTCTCCTCTGCAAATTGAATATGCCCGCATCTGGCTGCAGCTTGGGGAAAATCAGCAGATAGATGAATTGAACGTTCGCCGCATTCCGGCCGGAGCACTCGTCAACCCTGACGATCATACGAGCGCCCGCTATCCCGAAGATGTTACGCAGTTAGCAGGCTCCCGGTTAGTCGATGGGTCAGTCACTTACAGCAGCAATGGTGACGGCACCATTCAGGTATACAATGTTCCTTTGCGCTGGGAGTCTCGTGAAGATACTGATCAAGGCGTAATGAAAGAAGTGACGGAGGAAATGATCCGCCATACAAAAAAAGTGTCTGTCGATACAGGAGACAATGAAAAAATAAGACGGTTAATAGACATCATGTCGATTCATTAAAAGAAGACAGGCAAAAAAGCAGAAGGAGGGATTTTTATGGCTGTCATATTGGTTGCGGATGACGACCGCCATATCCGTGAGCTTGTCCGCCTCATGATGGAGCAGAGCGGCTTTGACGTCGCAGAAGCGGAAGACGGGGAAGCGGCGGTGCGCCTGATCGAATCAGCACCTATTGATCTCATCATACTGGATGTGATGATGCCGAAAATGGACGGGTTTGAAGTCAGTGAAGCCGTCCGCAGCTTTACGGACATTCCGATTTTGATGCTGACGGCAAAAGGCGAAACGCTGGACAAAGTGCAAGGTTTTACTTCCGGAGCGGATGATTATCTCGTCAAACCGTTTGAGCCGCTTGAGCTGGAAGCAAGGGTCAAAGCATTGCTGAAACGGTACCGGATCACCGCTGAAAAACTGCTGACCATCGGAAATGTCACATTAGATAAGCAATCCCGCACCGTAACGCGCGGCGGCGGAGCGGGATTGACGCTGCCCCGGCGTGAATTTGAGCTTTTATTTAAGCTCGCCGGTTATCCGAATAAGACGTTTTCAAGAGAACAATTAATAGAAGATATTTGGGGCTTTGATTATGAAGGTGACGAGCGGACGGTTGATGTGCATGTTAAAAGGCTGAGGGAACGGTTTCCGGAAAAGGACTATCCGTTTGCTATCCATACGGTGCGGGGGCTCGGGTATCGGTTTGTGGTGACAGAATGAAACGGATCTTCAGAACGGCTGGAAAAATCATCATCCTTCTCACCGTCACCGCATTCTTATGGCTGGCGGCTCATCTGATCGTTCAGGGATTCGGTCTCATATGGCCGATTTTGCTTGTGCCGTACGCCGAGCAGATTCTGACGCTCTGGCTTGTTTTCGGCCTGCTGTTTGTAACGATGTTTATTTTTTCAAAGTCAGCACGTGAAAGACATCATGCGATCTGGGATTCGCTGACCGCCACGATCAAGCAAATGTCGAGCGGCAACTTCACAGCGGCCGCCTCCAGGAAAATGGAGAAGATTGAACGGGACCACCCCGTGACGAAATTGGCTGATGAACTGTCGACACTCGCCGCGGAACTGAGTGAAATGGAAAAGCTGAAACAAGAATTTATTTCGAACGTTTCCCATGAAATCCAAACTCCGCTTACTTCATTAAAGGGCTACGCGCATCTTCTGAAAAAACCGGATTTATCATATGAGGAGCGGGGGCGCTATTTACACATCATCGAGACAGAAACAGAACGATTATCAAAAATCAGTGAAAATCTGCTGAAGCTCACTGCGCTTGAACGCCAAACCGAACCGATACAAAAAAAACCGTTCCGCATTGACAAACAGCTGCGGCGCACCATATTGACCTGTGAGCCTGAATGGTCTGCCAAACAGATTGAGTTTCTCATTGATTTACAGGAGTCGTATGTGTACGGAGATGAAGCGCTGCTCAGCCAAGTATGGATGAATCTGATTCACAATGCCGTAAAATTTACCGGTGAAGGCGGCCGCATTTCCGTTAAAACTGTTGATCTGCCGGGAGCGGCGGCTGTCGAAATCGCCGACGACGGAATCGGAATGGAGCCTGAACAGGCGGAGCGTGTATTTGAACGGTTTTATAAAGCGGACAAGGCGAGAAACGCAGGGGGAAGCGGGCTCGGCCTGTCCATCGCCCAAAAAATCGCAGAGCTGCACGGCGGTTCGATAGAGGTTGAGAGCAAGCGCGGCGAAGGAACCCTTTTCCGCGTCATTCTTCCAGCCGAGCCTCGTGAAAAAAACAGCTAAAATCTGGTCGAACCAGCCAGTAAAAAACGAAGCCGATCCTGTCTTTTGAACTATTGAGGCGAAACCGTTTTATGGTATACTACTGACGGTAATACGTATAAAACGGAGGATATTTGTGGGAAAACACACTTCTGAACAGAAAAAGCACGCGCAAATTGTCCAGCTGCTTCAGGATGGACAATATTTTTTTCATAAAGGCTTAAAAGCATATAAAGAGCGGAATTTAAAACGGGCCAGCAAACTGATTCAGCGGGCCGTCCACCTCGAGCCGAATGATTCCGAAATGCTGTCCCGGCTGGCCGTCATTTATTCTGAAATGGGCCACTACCAGCAGTCAAATGAGCTGTTCGACTTTATTTTGGTGAACCTGAAAGAAGAAATGCCCGAGTGTCATTATTTTAAAGCGAATAATTTCGCACATTTGGGGCTCTTTCAGGAAGCATACAAAGAAGCGGCGGCTTATTCAGATGCCGATCCGGACGGGGAATTCAGCGAAGAGATTGAAAATCTGATGGAGCTTTTGGATTTCGGCGAAGCGGGTGAAAACGAATCGCTCTATGACCAGGATGAGCTGCTGATCAGGCAGGACCGGGCAAAAATGCTTCTTGAGAGCGGCCAGCTTCATGAAGCGGTTGTCATGCTTGAAGAGATTACGGCCGATTACCCCGAGCTTTGGTCTGCATACAACAACCTGGCGCTCGCTTACTTTTACTCAGGCAATGTTACAAAAGCGAAACAGACGGTATTCGAAGTGCTTGAGAAAAATGAAGGCAATCTCCATGCCCTGTGCAACCTCCTTGTATTTTGCTATTACGAAAGGGAAGATGAAAAAGTCGGAGAACTGAGCGGAAAACTCGCCAACGTGTATCCGATTTTATTCGAACAGCGCTATAAGCTGGGGGCGACGCTTGCGCTTGTCGGCAGACATGATCTTGGTTATAAATGGCTCCGTTCACTTTACAAAAGCGGGTTCGAAGGCGACGAAACGTTTTATTACTGGCTTGCCGCCTCAGCCTACGGGACAGGCCGCACAGAATTTGCGGAAACCATTTGGAAAAAGGCCGAAGCCGAATTTCCCGAATCAGACCGGCCAGCGCCTTGGGCGGAGCGGCAGGAACCGCTGCCTGCTTCACTTGAACAGCGGCTTGCCGCCTATTATATCAGCAGCGCTGAAGGAGAGCGGAACCAGCTTGAAAAAGTTCTGACGGCAAAACGCGCCGTTTCACCGTTTGAACAAGATTTCGTCAGACTGCTGCTTTCCGGTGAAAAAGGCGCTTCAGGCGTCTCCGGTGATGCGCTGTTCACGTATCGGACGGTCAAGCTTCTGGAGAAAGCGGAAGCCGACAGTTTAAAAACTGACGTCATGAGCTGCTGGGTTTTTCACGTCATTCAGCACATCCGCGCCGCCGCTGCCGTACAGAATGAGCGGGCGTGGGCCGCAGCCATCGCATACGTATGGAAAGAAGCAAACGGCGAAAAAACGACGAAAAAAGAAACGGCCGCCGTTTACGGTATAACCCCGGCAACCCTTTCGAAATACATCAGACAAATAGATGATATATTAGAATAAAACCGATTCTTTCTATATAAAGAGTCGGTTCTTTTTTTATCATAAAGGGGCAAAACAGAACTTTACCGCCGAAAAAAGAGGTATTCATACGTATTTTTTTGCTTTTTGAATCGAAATCAGGCCGTAATCACCGTTTATTTTGCAAAATATGAGATTTGCAATCACATTGAAATATAACTGTAATAAAAATTGTCGAAACATGATGGTATAATGAGTCTCGTACATAAGAGATTAGTTTATTTTACATGTGCTGTATAATCTATACCAATTAACCAGATTCAAAGAATCGTACATAAAAATCATCAGCCTCACGGGTATGTGAGGGAGCGTAACTTTGATGTTCATAATAGAATTCCAAATGAGAACAGGTTTAAAGTAAAAGGGAGGAAAGAAAAAGTGAAAAAGAGTTTATTAACACTTGGTTTGGCTTCCGTCATCGGGACAAGCAGTTTTTTGATCCCGTTTACAAAAACTGCATCGGCGGAAACATTAGACAGCAAAAAAGCGAAAATTGAAAGCAAGCAATCTGAGGTGGCTTCAAGCCTTGAAGCAAAAGAAAGAGAATTGTCCAAGCTTCAGGACAAGCAGGCTAAGATTGAAAAAGAACTGAAAGACATTAACGCTAAAGCGTTGGATACAAGCAATAAAATCGAAGATAAAAAAGCTGAAAACGAAAAAACGAAAAAGCAGATCGCTGATTTGAAAAAAGAAATCAAAGAAACAGAAGCGCGTATTGAAAAACGCAATGAAATCCTGAAAAAACGCGTTCGTTCTTTACAGGAAAACGGCGGTTCTCAAGGATACATAGATGTACTTTTAGGAGCGACAAGCTTCGGAGACTTCATTTCCCGTGCGACTGCAGTATCTTCTATCGTTGATGCGGATAAAGACCTGATCAAACAGCAGGAGCAGGATAAAGCGAAACTCGAAGACGCAGAAGCTGAACTTAACGTGAAGCTGAAAAAAGTTCAAGATGATCTTGCGAAACTCGAGTCTATGCAAAAAGACCTGAACAAACAGCTTGATCAGAAAGACAAGCTTTTCGACGAAGCGAAAAACGGTCAGAAAAAAGCGGCTTCCGCTATCTCTGATCTGAAAAAAGAAGCGTCACAGCTTGCAAACCAAAAAGCTGACACTGAAAAAGAGCAGAAGCGCATTAAAGCTGAGCAGGCTGCTGCTGCTGCCCTGATCAAAAAACAGGAAGAAGCGCAAAAAGCTTCTGAAGACCAAAACCAAAAAGATGACAGCCAGCCGGCACCGGCGGTTAAAACTGTGAAAAAAGCGGCTGTTTCAACATCATCTGATTCATCTGACAGCTCAAGCAAACCGAAGAGCACTTCAGGCGGATCATCTCATAACAGCGGCGGTTCAGATGATTCTGACGGCGGATCTGTTATTTCAAATTCAGGCGGTATTGAAGGCGCGATCAGCGTAGGATCAAGCCTTGTGGGTCAATCTCCGTATAAATTCGGCGGCGGACGCACTCAATCCGATATTGACAACCGTATTTTTGACTGCTCTTCATTCGTACGCTGGGCTTATGCTAACGCAGGCGTTAATCTCGGACCTGCAAGCGGCACAAACACAGATACATTAATCGGAAGAGGTAAAGCAGTAAGCGCGTCTGACATGAAACGCGGAGACTTAGTATTCTTCAACACGTATAAAACAAACGGCCACGTCGGCATCTACTTAGGTAACGGAACGTTCCTGAACGATAATACATCACACGGTGTATCCATTGATTCTATGAGCAATCCTTACTGGAAGAAAGCATTCAACGGCAATGTAAGACGTGTCGTGCAATAATGAATAAGACAAGGGCCTTCTATCCCGGAAGGCTCTTTCTTTATTTGTATACCCGCTCAGGAGCTGCCTAATCACGGTTTCTCAGAAAAATGAGCAAAAAAATAGCGAATTGCCCTCAGATTTAATAGGATATGGGTAAGGAATACGATTGATGGGGATTCTTAGTCATATAGGGTGCGCCCCATTTCGAAAAGGAGTGAATCATGGTGTCAGAAGAAAAAATTTATGATGTGATCATTATCGGCGCGGGTCCGGCGGGGATGACCGCTGCTGTTTACACATCACGAGCGAACTTATCCACATTAATGATTGAAAGAGGAATTCCGGGCGGCCAGATGGCCAACACGGAGGATGTTGAAAACTATCCGGGTTTTGAAAGCATTCTCGGCCCTGAACTTTCAAATAAAATGTTTGAACATGCGAAAAAATTCGGTGCGGAATATGCGTACGGCGATATTAAAGAAATTGTTGACGGTAAAGAATATAAAACGGTCAAAGCCGGTTCAAAAGAATATAAAGCGCGCGCCATCGTCATTTCTGCCGGAGCGGAATACAAAAAGATCGGCGTTCCCGGCGAAAAAGAACTGGGCGGCCGCGGCGTATCGTACTGCGCGGTTTGTGACGGCGCGTTCTTTAAAAATAAAGAGCTTGTCGTTGTCGGCGGCGGAGACTCCGCCGTTGAAGAAGGCGTCTATCTGACACGCTTCGCTTCAAAAGTCACCATCGTTCACAGACGTGACAAATTGCGTGCGCAAAGCATTCTTCAGGCGCGTGCCTTTGACAATGAGAAAATTGACTTCAAATGGAACAAAACCGTAAAAGAAATCCATGAGGAAAACGGAAAAGTCGGCAGACTTACTCTTGTGGATACCGTGACGGGAGAAGAGGAAGAATTCAAAGCTGACGGCGTCTTTATTTATATCGGTATGCTTCCGCTTTCTAAACCGTTCGAAAACTTGGGCATCACAAATGAAGAAGGCTACATTGAAACAAATGCCCAAATGGAGACAAAAGTCCCTGGCATTTTCGCCGCGGGAGACATCCGTGAAAAAACGCTCCGCCAGATCGTAACGGCGACAGGCGACGGAAGTATTGCGGCTCAAAGCGTTCAGCATTATGTGGAAGAGCTTGAGGAAACGCTCAAAACCGTTAAATAATCACTGTAATGTTCAGTTTTTGAATCGTTACTGTGTTTTAATTACGCTGTAACACGGGTGAAATACTGATGTTTTAAGATGAATGTAGTAATTGACCCCCTTTTTAATGAATACACTTTGGCACGGATTCCAGTATCCGTGCCCTTTTTTTGCGATTTTTTGTTTTCTGTCAAATAAAAGAAAAGGATGTCGGTGTCTCTGCATTGTGAGAGACATGCCGAAACGGTATAATGAAGAGACGATGATTTGTTGAGAAGGTTAGGTGACGTACTTGTGCAAAGAGTGACAAATTGTGTGCTGCAGACAGATGATCAGGTTCTCCTTCTCCAAAAGCCGAGACGGGGCTGGTGGGTCGCGCCCGGCGGGAAGATGGAAAGCGGCGAATCCGTCAGAGATTCCGTCATCAGAGAGTACAGAGAAGAGACGGGCATTTATATACTAAATCCGCAGTTAAAAGGCGTGTTTACCTTTATTATTAAGGAACAGGAACAAATCGTGTCAGAGTGGATGATGTTTACTTTCGTCGCCGACTCCTACACGGGGCGGAATGTCGCTGAATCAGAGGAAGGCGTTCTGAAGTGGCATGACGTAAAAGATATCCACAGCCTTCCGATGGCCCCCGGAGACGGGCATATCCTTGATTTTATGATCAAGGGCCAAGGGCTTTTGCACGGCACCTTTACGTATACGCCGGACTTCGAGCTGCTCAGCTATCGTTTAGATCCGCAGCTTATCAAATAAAAGAAAGACCGCAGGGGGGAGAAAGATGAGTATGAATGAAAACCATGATATTCAGCTCGTCATCATTACGGGAATGTCTGGAGCGGGGAAAACCGTCGCTATTCAAAGCTTTGAGGATCTCGGCTATTTTTGCGTCGACAATCTGCCGCCTTCCTTGCTGCCGAAATTTTTGGAGCTGATGAAAGAATCAAGTTCAAAAATGAGCAAGGTCGCGCTTGTCATGGATCTGCGTGGACGTGAATTTTTTGACAGGCTGATTGAGGCGCTGGATGAAATGGCGGAAAATCCGTGGATTACACCGCGCATTCTCTTTTTAGACGCTAAGGATTCCATCCTTGTCACGAGATACAAAGAAACGAGGCGTTCTCACCCGCTGGCCGCTACCGGGCTTCCTCTTGAAGGAATCGCGCTGGAACGCCAGCTGCTTGAAGAATTGAAAGGGCGCTCTCAGCTGATCTATGACACATCGGATATGAAACCGCGTGATCTGCGTGAAAAAATCGTGGCGCATTTCGCCACGAACCAAGGTGAAACATTTACAGTGAACGTGATGTCATTCGGTTTCAAATACGGGCTTCCGATAGATGCCGACCTCGTGTTTGATGTAAGGTTTCTGCCGAATCCGTTCTACATTGAAAGCATGAGGCCGCTTACGGGGAAAGATGAAGAAGTGTCATCCTATGTGATGAAGTGGAACGAAACACAAAAGTTTATTGAAAAGCTTGTTGATCTGCTCGGCTTTATGCTTCCGTCTTATAAGCGGGAAGGTAAAAGCCAGCTTGTCATCGCGATCGGCTGTACGGGCGGCCAGCACCGCTCCGTCACGCTCGCTGAGTATTTGGCTGACTATTTTAAAAAAGATTTCTATACTCATGTCACTCACCGGGACATTGAAAAGAGAAGCCGGAAATGAATAAGAAGCCGAAAATCGCAATCTTCGGCGGCGGAACAGGTCTGTCCGTGCTGCTTCGAGGGTTAAAGCATAAGCCCGTTGATATTACGGCGATTGTGACAGTTGCTGATGACGGCGGAAGTTCAGGCCGTCTGCGGGATGAACTTCAAATTCCGCCGCCGGGTGACATCCGTAACGTACTGGCCGCTTTGTCAGATGTTGAGCCGCTCGTTGAAAATCTGTTTCAGCACCGTTTCAATAAGGGAGGCGACTTAACCGGACATTCGCTCGGCAATTTGATTTTGGCAGCGATGACAAATATAACCGGTGATTTCTTTCACGCTGTCACCGAAATGAGCAAGGTGCTGAATGTCCGCGGCAGAGTGCTGCCTGCTGCCAACACCAGTGTCGTTCTTCATGCTGAAATGGAGGACGGGCAGGTCGTCTCCGGAGAATCGACAATCCCTTCTTACGGCCAGCGGATTAAACGGGTGTTTCTTACGCCTGAAAAAATTGATCCGCTGCCGGAAACGATTGACGTCATCCGTCAGGCCGATTTAATCATTATCGGTCCGGGAAGCCTGTACACAAGCATTCTTCCGAATCTGCTCGTGCCGAAAATCGGAGAGGAAGTCGTCAAGGCCGCGGCCAAAAAAGTATATATATGCAACGTCATGACACAGCCCGGCGAGACGCTTCAATACAGCGCGGCCGACCATGTCAAGGCGCTGAACGATCATATGGAGCAGCCGTTTATCGACACGATCTTAATCAACAATGAGGAGATCCCTGACGAAATCAAAAGCAAATATGCGAAAGAGCTGGCCCGGCCCGTCGACTTCAATGTTGAAAAGCTGAAATCCATGGGGCTTGAGGTCATCAGGGATCAGATTATCACGTATAAAAATGGCGTAATCCGTCACGATACACATAAAGTGGCTTCTCTTCTTGTCGATTTATTAAGGGACTAGAGGCCTTTTGAAATGAGGTGGCTAATATGTCATTTGCATCGGAAACAAAAAAAGAACTGACGAATCTGGAAGTGAAGGACTGCTGCGCCAAGGCGGAGCTGTCCGCGCTGATTCGGATGAACGGTTCCCTGTCATTTTCAAACCGCCATCTCGTGCTTGACGTTCAAACCGAAAATGCGGCGATTGCCCGCCGCATTTATACATTGCTGAAGAAACAATATGATGTATCGGTCGAACTGTTAGTCAGAAAAAAAATGCGGCTGAAAAAAAACAATGTTTATATTGTGCGCTTTTCTGAAAATGCAAAGCTGATTTTAGAGGAATTGAAAATCCTCGGGGAGAACTTTATATTTGAACGGAATATTTCTGAGGAACTGGTGGCGAAACGGTGCTGCAAACGTTCTTATATGAGAGGGGCGTTTTTGGCGGGGGGATCTGTGAATAACCCGGAAACCTCGTCGTACCACTTGGAAATCTTCTCGCTTTATAAGGAACATAACGATTCATTATGCGCGCTGCTGAATGAATTTCATCTGAACAGCAAAACGCTTGAACGGAAAAAAGGCTATATTACGTATTTAAAAGAGGCGGAAAAAATCACTGAATTTCTGAATGTCATCGGCGCTCACAATTCATTGCTGCGCTTTGAAGATGTGCGGATTGTCAGAGATATGAGAAACTCAGTGAACCGCCTCGTCAATTGTGAAACAGCAAACTTAAACAAAACCATCGGGGCTTCTCTCAGACAGGTGGAAAATATTAAATACATTGATGAACGGATCGGTCTTGAAGCGCTGCCGGAAAAGCTTCGCGAAATTGCGCAGCTGCGGATTGATTATCAGGAGGTCACGCTGAAAGAACTGGGGGAAATGGTTGCAAGCGGGAAAATCAGCAAATCCGGCATCAATCACAGGCTGAGAAAGCTCGATGAAATCGCAGAACAGCTGCGTACAGGACAAAGCATCACTTTGAAATAACCGTACAGAAAAGGGGAGATCTTATGGTTCAGGGGAAAGTGGAAGTGCGTTTAAAGACAGGATTGCAGGCGCGCCCCGCTGCATTGTTTGTACAGGAGGCAAATCGTTTTGCATCAGATGTGTTTCTTGAAAAAAACGGCAAGAAAGTGAATGCCAAAAGCATTATGGGATTAATGAGTCTGGCAGTCAGCTCGGGGACGGAAGTCACTCTGATCGCTGAAGGCGACGATGAAAAGGAAGCGCTGGAAAAGTTGTCCGCTTATGTGCAGGAAGAAGTGTAAACACTTTGTAAGGGGGACGGAACGATGAATGAGTTTCTGAAAGATTGTTATCAAACGATAGGCTGGGAAAAGGATTCCCTCGATTTCAGCAACCTGCCGGAGTTTTTAAAGGCGCTCGCGTATCGGTTTCCGTTTGAAAATCGCGCGGTTTTGTCCAAAAAAGAATATGACGTCACGAAAGAAGGACTGTGGCGGCACATGGTGAAGGAACCTCACGGCGGCCTTTGTTATGACTTGAACGGACTGCTTTATTTCATCCTGAAAGATGCCGGATTGGATGTCAAATTGATCCGCGGAACGGTCTGGAAAAACGGCTGGGCGCTGCCCGGCACACATGCGGCCGTACTTCTTTCCGCCGGAGGGAATGAGTACATCGCTGATGCAGGCTTCGGCCTCAATCTCGCCATGCAGCCTGTGCCGATGTCGGGAGACGAGACGGTATCAGCGGCCGGAGCGTTCCGCGTGAGGATAGAAGAGACGGAATTCGGGGCATACGTGCTTGAAATGAACAAAGGGGACGGCTGGCAGACAGGTTACGCATTTTCGCTTGAAGAAATCGATGAAAAGGACCTCAAGTCTATGAAACAAACAATCTTTGAACATGAACGTTCTCCTTTCAACAAACGCCTGCTTGCTTCTAAGCGGACACCGGAAGGGCACATGGTTCTGTCTGAACGCAATATAACAATAAAAAAACACGATGGCACGGCGGAAAACAGCAGAATAGACCGATCAGAGTTCGAAGAAAAATTTACTGCTCATTTTATATGAAGCTCGCAGGTTCTCTGTAAAAAAACGGCCTCCGCAGGGAAGCCGTTTTTTGTATGTGTTTATCTCATTTTTGTAAAGGTTTGATAGTGGTCTGTCGTCTTATAAATCAGCCAGTCGCTTGAGTAAAGAATCCGGTCTGAATTTCTGAAGCCTGATGTATAGTTAATATCCGCTTCACGCCACGTCCGTCCGCTTTTTGCAGGGAGTTTGCCTTCCCTGTTTGAGAAGATGTCTCCGCCGATGCTTTTCCCCGGGGCGACGTCCGCCAGATTCCCCTTTGATGCCACCCAGCCGAGGGCCTGTGCTTCTGATTTTGTAATGTAATTATCAGGAAGCTTATGATAGGTCTGAAGATAATCCGCAACCCCGTCAAACGTGTTGATAACCTGTGCTTCAGTGTGCGCCTTGTGAGAAGATGTATCCGTCTTGGCAGCCGTTGAAAACAGCATCCCCGCCGCGGAGAACAGCACCAGCAAACAAACGGAAATCCACGATAATCGTTTTTTCAAAGCAATACCTCCCATTTTTATCATGTGAAGCTGATTCCTTTTCATTGTATCAGCATCAAGAGAAAGGAATAGAAAGAATTTTAAAATAGTACTTTTGATCTAGTGAAAAATAAACCCCGGCTGAAACGGCCGGGATTTTTCATCTCATTGAAATTCCTTCGTGAGGTTTTTCGGTGTTTTTCCGTATACGGCGTCAATCATGTTTTGTGCGGCTTGCTTGAACATATTCAAGCGGATTTTTGCCGTTGCTGACCCGATATGAGGAAGCAATGTGACGTTTTCCAGCTGCAGGAGCGGATTGTCTTCGGCGATCGGCTCTTTTTCAAACACATCTAAACCGGCGCCTTTTATCCAGCCCTCCTGCAATGCGCGGATGAGCGCTTTCTCATCAACCGTCTTTCCCCGGGAAATATTGACGAAACATGCCGTATCTTTCATCAATTTAAATTCCCGCTCTCCCATCATATGATACGTTTCGTCAGTAAGCGGCGTAATTAAAAGCACAAAGTCTGATGTTTTCAGCAGTGTATCTAAGTCGGCATATGTAACCCCGAGTTCCTTCTCAGCATCCGGTTTTCTGCTGCGGTTATAATACAGCACGTCCATATCGAAGCCGAATTTTGCCCGTTTGGCAGCTTGTTCACCGATTCTGCCCATGCCGATAATTCCTAATGTCTGATGGTGGACATCCATACCGAAAAGAGATTCCTCCTCAACGGTTCCCCATTTGCCGGCGCGGACGAATCGATCCAATTCGGCAACCCGTCTGGCGGAAGACAGAATTAATGAAAAAGCCAGATCAGCGACAGTGTCATCTAAGGTGTACGGTGTATGCGTGCCGACAACCCCGCGTCTTTTCATTTCTTCAATATTAAAATTATCATAGCCGACTGAATTATTGCTGACGACCTTCAGCTTCGGCGCGTGATCCAGCAAATCACTGTCAATCGCCGTTCCGGATGTCAGCAGCCCTTCAGCATCTTTCATTTTTTCGTACAGTTTCTCTTTTGGAATGGTGTCTTCTTTCCAGATGTCATAGCGGCAATGCTCGCCTATCATTTGTTCGACTTCGGGCGGTATCGGTTTCGCGATGAATACATAGGGTTTCAACGGGCTTCTCCTCCTTTGTCTTTCTTCTCTATTTTATTATATAAGAGAAGCGGTAACGTGAGAAATATTCAAACGCATTACGATAAATTTCTGGTTCTTTTGAACTTAAAATAAAAGAAAAAGAAATGTACATGCTTGATTTCTCCAAACAGTAACAGAATCCGCCTATATTTCTGAAGGCAAAATGAGCGGAACCGCTGTTTTTAAAAGCTTTATAGGTTGGTGTAAAGATAAATTTTATTATTTTTGAAAGATATAAATGAATATAATCTGAATTTACAGTCAAATTATCGTGTCTTTTTTTGAAAGCGCTTTTGAGGCCTTTTTCTGTGCTATAATTCCTTACTGTAAGCTGGGTAAGAAGGCTTGCAATACAATCGGATGGGAGATGAATAGAAAAATGGTTTCTTTATCAAGCATTTTGGAGCACAACCAGCAGTTTGTCCAAGAAAGGAAATATGAACCTTACCAAACGACAAAATTCCCGAAAAAAAAGCTTGTCATCGTATCCTGTATGGATACAAGGCTGACGGAGCTTCTGCCGCAGGCGATGGGACTCAGAAACGGCGATGCCAAAATCATAAAAAACGCGGGAGCCATTGTTTCTCACCCATTTGGAAGTGTTATGCGGAGCATTTTGGTCGCCGTTTATGAACTGCAGGCAGAGGAAGTCTGCATCATAGGTCACCGCGAGTGCGGAATGTCGGGATTAAATGCGGCTTCCATATTAAATAAAGCAAAAGAGCGCGGCGTGGAAGACAAATGTCTCAGCCTTCTGCAGCATGCGGGAGTCGATTTGGAAACATGGCTGACCGGTTTTCACAGCGTCGAAGAAAGCGTGGCCCACAGCGTGAATATGGTCAGGCATCATCCGCTCTTGCCTGAAGAGGTGCCGGTGCACGGGCTGGTGATCGATCCGGGAACGGGGACGCTGGATGTAGTCGTTGACGGTTATGAAACAGTCAAAGGAGGATGCAGCTGACGATGCAATTTACCGGCAGATACCAGGGGTACAATTTGCAGAAATTTCAGAAAGACCTAATCGCGGGAATTGTGGTCGGAATTGTAGCGATTCCACTGGGAATGGCCTTTGCCATCGCCTCGGGGGTCGGTCCGGAATACGGGCTTTACACCGTTATTGTGGCCGGAATACTGATTTCGCTGTTGGGCGGGTCTAAATATCAGATCGGCGGGCCTACAGGGGCGTTTGTTCCCATTTTATTTGCCATTGTGATGCAGTATGGTTTTGAGAATTTACTTGTAGCCGGTTTTATGGCAGGCGTCATGCTCGTCCTGTTTGGCGTATTTAAGCTCGGAAAGATTATGAAATTCGTGCCGAAGCCGGTGATCGTCGGATTTACGGCCGGGATTGCGGTGCTGATTTTCTCGGAGCAGATTGCCCATTTTCTCGGTCTGCGCGATATCCAAAAGCATGAAAGCTTTATCCTCAACATTGCGGAAATAGGCAAGAAGATCGGAACCTTTAATTTGTACAGCATCCTCATCGCGGGAATTGCTTTGGCCATTTTGCTGTTATCAGCCAGGCTGATGCCGAAGATTCCGGGCGCGCTTGTGGCGCTGCTTGTCTCTACAGCCGCGGCGGTCGTGTTTTTTCCTGACAAAATGGCGACAATCGGTTCTGCTTACGGAGAAATTCCGCGGCAGCTTCCGGCTTTCCAGCTTCCGGATTTCTCAATTGATAACATGGTGATGATGTTTCCGTCGGCTCTGATCATTGCGCTTCTCGGCGGACTTGAATCCATATTATCGGCGATGGTCGCGGACAATATGAAAGGATCACGGCATGACAGCAATAGGGAGCTTGTCGGGCAGGGCATCGCCAATATGGCAGCGCCGCTTTTCGGCGGCATACCGGCAACGGGAGCGATTGCGCGGACCGCAACAAATATTAAAAACGGCGCAGTTTCTCCGATTTCCGGTGTTGTCCACGGAGTCACCGTCCTCCTCGTCCTGCTCGTCTTCGCCCCGCTTGCCGTTCACGTACCGCTGGCAAGCATGGCGCCGGTATTGATGGTTGTGGCTTGGAACATGAGTGAGCGGAGGGAAGTCGCCAATATGATGCGGCTGAAAAACACTGATTCATTCGTACTGGCGGCAACTTTTTTGCTGACGGTTCTGTTTGATTTAATTATCGGCGTTTCTGCCGGTCTTGTGCTCGCTTTTGTTTTCTTTATCAGAAAGATGAGCGAATCAACAAGCATTAAAACACCGCATGCTGCGGTCAAATCGGTTAAAAATGATTCGTCCGTCAGCACATATTCCATTGAAGGGCCGCTGTTTTTCGGTTCAATTGATTCACTGGAATCATCGCTGCTTGAGAGGCTTCAGGAAAAGCCGAAGACGCTTATTCTGCTGATGAATAATGTGCATTACATGGATACCTCCGCAGAAGCGGTGCTGGGGAATGTGATGAACCGGATCAAACGGCATAACGGGAGATTGATGATCGTCGGATTGCAATCACAGCCGAGAGAGCTGATCCGGAAGACGGGGCTGTTTCATAAAATCGGGAAACAGCATTTCTTTGAGCATCAGGACGAGATAACGGGATAAATTCAGATACGGCCTGTCCATGAAAAAGCGGACAGGCCGTGTTTTTATTCGGTTTCAAAGCGCTTGATCAGTTTTTTCTGATGGGCTTCCATCGCATTTTCTAACGTGATTCCGTACTTATCGGCAAGGATAGCCAGATTTCCAAGGACGTCACCCATTTCTTCAATCAGCTCCTGCCTGCGTTCAGCCTGGGTTGCGTCCTTTTCATCCGGCCGGTCTCTGCCGATTTCATATGCTCTTACCGCCCGGGCGAGCTCACCCGCCTCTTCCATTAAAAAGCCGATTCTGATAAATGGCCCGTACGCCGTCCATCCTCGTTTTTCGTAAAAATCTTTCGTCCATTGTTCTGCTTCAGCCATCTGCATGTGAAACACTCCTTATGTCCTGTATGATTCTTATTGATATTATCATATAGAGATGGGACAATATATAGTGTATTTTGATTTATTGATGTACATATATAGATGCGGAGATGAAAAAATGAAAACCATTTGTGTATTTGCGGGGTCAAACCCGGGGGTAAATGAAGAGTACAAACGCAAAGCGGCCGAACTGGGTGAATATATGGCGGAGCAGGGAATCGGCCTTGTTTACGGCGGTTCACGGGTCGGTCTGATGGGAACCGTCGCTGATGCGTTAATGGCAGGCGGCGGAAAAGCTGTCGGCGTCATGCCGAGCGGGCTTTTCAGCGGAGAGATTGTTCATCAGAATCTGACGGAGCTGATTGAAGTCAGCGGCATGCATGAGCGGAAAGCGAAAATGAGTGAACTTGCCGACGGGTACATTGCCATGCCCGGCGGTTTCGGAACATATGAAGAGTTATTTGAAGTGCTGTGCTGGGCGCAAATCGGCATTCATCAAAAACCGATCGGACTGTACAATGTGAACGGGTATTTTGAGCCGATGATGAAGATGGTCAAGTACAGCATTCAGGAAGGATTTTCGAATGAGTCTCATTTAAAGCTGATACACAGTTCCTCCCGTCCGGATGAACTGATTGAGCAGATGAATCGGTATACATACCCGATTTTAGATAAGAAATGGCGTGAATTGTAAGGCAGCGGTCGGAAATATGTTTCGGCATTTGAAGGAAAATTGTTCGGCGGCTGCATCTGATTCATTCTGACGGAAAGTTCTTTTCTCTTTTTCGTGCGTACCACGCCTTTCTTGGTAATAAGAGATATGGCTGAGAATAAGATGCGAATGAGAATGCTGTTGGGGTTGAAAGAAGAACATCCATTTCCTCAAAGGAGATGGATGTTTTTCGGTTTGCAGACTGTATGCGTTTACAACTTTTGTTGTACGAATGTTTCTTCCGATATGAAATCATCCTGCTGCATCTTTTGTTTTTTTGAACCGATTCCAAATATACCGACTGTCAGTGCACAAAGAAACCAGCAGCCTGTAAAGAACAAGAAAACACTTAAAAATCCGTAGCCTGAATACAGGAAACTGACGACAAAGGGACCGGCTACATTTGCAAGGCGTCCTACGCCGTAAGTGAGGCCATTTCCAGATGCCCTGGCTTCAACCGGATATAATTCCGGCGTATAAGCATATGCGATCGAACTGAAAGTACGCTCAAACATATGCATGAGAAATCCGCATACGATAATGACCATCGGCAAAGGATTGATGCCGTAAAAGAATCCAAGCGCCATAATAATTAACGATAAAACAGAAATGGCCCACTTTCGATCCACACGGTCAGAGATTTGCGACGCAATGAGAGCGCCCAGCGGGGCACCGATCGTTCCCAGAGTGACGTATACGATAGACTCATCCATTGATACGCCTTCTTTCACCAGAAGGGTGGGAACCCACGTGCCAAAGCCTTGAATTGCAATCGTGGAAGCTGCCCACATTGTCATTAAAACAAAAGTTCTTCCTGCCAAAGGCTTTTGAAACAGCGTCCGATATGGAACGGATTTTACAGCGGTTTGTCTGCTTTGCAGAGCCGGAGCTGGTTCAGGCAGTTCACCCTTTTCTTTTTCTGCTTTTGCCTCCAGTTCAAGCAGAATACGGTGTGCTTGTTCGCTTTTTCCTTTCGTGTCCAGCCATTTCGGTGATTCTTCCAGTTTTCTGGCGATCAGCGGGAAAAAAATACCGACAGCGCCGAATAGAAAGATAAACCGCCAGCCGTAAGAGGCGGACGGCACGACCAATTTAGCCACCCAGCCGGCCGCAGGAATTCCGCATATGCCGATTGTAATACAGATTGCCTGGTATTTTCCCTTAGTTGCGGATGGGAAAAATTCGCTGATATACGTACTTGCCACAATCGTTGTGGCGCCGATACCTAAACTCGTAAGAAATCTAAAAACACCGAGTATTTCTGGGTTCCAAGCCAGAGAAGAGAGGAGGGAGAAGGAAGAGAAAAAGGTGACAACCAGAATTAAACCTTTTTTCCTTCCGAAACGGTCTGAAAACCATCCTCCGGCAGAGGCGCCGATAAACATCCCGAAATAGGAGACAGACGTAATAAAAGCGATGGTATGAGTGGATATATTCCATTCCTTTAAAAGTGAAGGCGCCGCATATGAAAACGTATTTAAATCGATAAAATCAAAAAAGTAAGCGAATGAAAGGATAACGAGCACTGCTTGATGGGCCCTTGAAAAAGGCAGTCTGTTTAATCGATTAGACGCATTTACATTGATCATCTCGTATTCCTCCGTTTATCTTTGACTTGTCTGAAGACGGTATTAACCAATGTGATTCAGCGTATTCATGTTGTAACTTTGTTTAGTAAACACATAGCCTTCAGAGATTTTTCTTGCTGTGCGTACTACTTTAATCGTTGTTCCGTCCGGATCAACATCTGCCTCGGTTTTTAAAATACCGCTTGGATGCCCCAATCGGATCGTTCTGCCGGAGAATGAAAATTCAGATAATATTGTATCTTGCAATAGCATGCCGGCAGTCGTACATACCGCCCCTGTAATGGCTAAAGCTTGATGCGGTTTTTGCATGGACATCATACGAATGGCAAGATCCATCTCTTCTGCATGTCTCTTTATCCCTTTTGTATCGATATAATCCGCTGGAGATGAGATTAATGTCAGTTTTGGTACGGCCGGTGATTTTGCAGCAGCCTCATGTCTCGGAGCGAATCTGCATTTCTCGGCTGCAATCGATCGGATCATTTCGAGCTTTTCCAATATATCCGGGGTGTATTCATCCGGAAGTTCTAAGCCGGTAAGCCCCGTGTCCTCTGCTTTTACAAAGACAAGCGGATTGGCGTAATCAATAATCGATACCGAGATATTTCCATACGGTGTATCGAGAACATCAATAGGCTGACCGGTGGGAAACAGCTTACCGGTCACCGCTCCTTCAGCCTGGTGAAATGAAAGATAAATAGGAGAAGCTGTACCTGGAACCCCCGGAATCGAGCAGTCCCCCTGGTAATGAAATATTCCATTTCTGACTTCGACTTCTGCTGCGATCACTTTTTGAGTGTTTGTATTTAAAATTCTGACTTTTGTAACCGGCTCTTCAGCTTGAACGAGCCCTTTCTCAATAGCATAAGGGCCTACGGCAGAAGAGATATTTCCGCAATTGCCTTTGAAGTCGGTAAATTTGTCAGTCAAACTGACCTGAGCAAACGTATACTCAACATCAGCATCCTTTCTGGCGGATTTCTTAATAATGGCTGCCTTGCTTGTGAGAGAATGGCCGCCTCCGAGACCGTCAATTTGTCTCTCGTCAGGGCTCCCCATAATGTCTAAAAGAAAATCGCTCCATAGGTTTGTATCGTCTGGCATGTCTTTTTGATGAATAAAAACGCCTTTGCTGGTGCCGCCTCTCATAACGGTTACAGGAACTTTTTCCATGCTGTCTCATCCTTACATCATTTTGTGTGGATAAAAAGGTACCGGTCCCTTTGGAAGATATCGTATGATAAATAAGGATTATAAGTAAAACATATAATTTTTATAAAGTTGAATAAAAAAATTTTATAATATGAGAAAATTTTATAGCAGAAAAATATTTTGGGGGATTTCATATGGATGAAAAGGATTGGATTGTGCTCATTACATTATTCGAAGAAAAAAATATGACGAAGGCGGCAGAGCGATTATATATGACACAGCCGGCGTTAAGTTATCGGCTCAAAAACCTGGAAGCACAATTCGGAGTGCGCCTTTTTTATAAAAGAAAAAAAGGGATGGAGTTCACTTCAGAAGGTGAACATCTGGTTGATTATTCGAAAGAGATGCTGCAGGAGTTCAGAAGAGTGAAGGATGATATGCTCAATATGAGCCATGAAGTCAGCGGGGTTCTCAGATTAGGAGTCTCAAGCAATTTTGCTCAGTATAAGCTCCCGGCGATTCTAAAACGGTTTTCTGATCAGTATCCGTCTGTTCAATTCCACGTCAATACGGGATGGAGTGCAAAAGTGATGGATCTGCTTCATCATTCGGGGGTACACCTTGGGATTATGAGGGGGAATTATGATTGGCAAGGGGAAAAACAACTGTTAAATGAAGAGAGACTGTACCTTATTTCAAAAACTGAAATCAACAGTGAGGACCTTCCCAAATTGCCGATGATTTATTATCAAACTGATGCTTCTTTGAAAAGTTTGATTCAAAAATGGTGGAATAACCAATTTACTGAACCGCCTTTCATTGCAATGGAGGTAGACAGGCAGGAAACCTGTAAAGAGATGGTGAAAAACGGCCTCGGTTATTCTGTTGTGCCGGAAATCTGTCTTCAGCCTTCTGATGAATTATACACATTGGCGCTATCCTATAAAAATAATGAGCCTGTGATACGCGATACTTGGCTCATGTATGATTCTTCAGCGTTAGAATTATCTGTCGTCAAAGCATTCATTACTTTTTTGAATGGGAATAAAGCATAAAAAAACCTGCAAGAGACATCATCTCTTGCAGGTTTCTGAGGCATTACTTCTGGTCTTCCGTATTGCGTGTCAGCACTTTATCGATTAAGCCGTATTCTAAGGCTTCATCAGCTGATTTGAAGTTGTCGCGGTCTGTATCGCGCTCAATGACTTCAAGCGGCTGGCCGGTACGTTCAGCAAGCACTTTGTTTAATTTGTCGCGAAGCAAGAGAATGCGTTTTGCGGCGATTTCAATTTCTGTCGCCTGTCCTTGCGCTCCGCCAAGCGGCTGGTGAATCATAACTTCACTGTTAGGAAGCGCGTAACGTTTGCCTTTTTCTCCGGCTGCAAGTAAAAATGCTCCCATAGAAGCGGCCATACCGATGCAGATCGTGGATACTTTCGGTTTAATGAACTGCATTGTATCATAGATTGCCATACCGGCAGTGATTGATCCGCCAGGGCTGTTAATGTAAATGGAAATATCTTTTTCAGGGTCTTCCGCTTCAAGGAATAAAAGCTGTGACACGATGGAGTTCGCAACGTTGTCATCAATCGCAGATCCAAGCATGATAATACGGTCCTTCAAAAGACGGGAGTAAATGTCATAAGCTCTTTCTCCGCGGTTCGTTTGTTCAATGACTGTAGGTATTAAATTCATAATGCTCCTCCTTCACCTTTTAGGTAAGTATGTATTTACATGATACATTTTTGGTCAATAAAGGTCAAACAAAACGCTGACCAAAATGCCAACCTTTTCTTCTAACACCATTTTTCCCATAAAACAAAAAGTTCAAACAGCAAAGTGAAAATGAGGATGATCAGCGCCGGAGCCTTGAGAAAATGATATGGCCGGAGCGCTCAAAATAGACCGCAGTCGCGTCGGTACATACGGCTGAACGGTCTGACTACGTTGTCCGTCCTTCCAAAAGCCGTATCGGCAAATACGTTTCCAGCGGCAAATCATCAAATTCGCCTTCAATTTCTTTTGCTAAAATCTCGATGGCTGTTTTGGAAATCAATTCGATCGGCTGCTGGATGGTTGTCAAGTCCGGCAGAACCGATTGAACGGTTTCAGTGCCGTCATAACCGATCACTTTTAATTGACTCGGGATGTCTTTCCCCCGTTTTTTAGCCTCGTTCATCACGGCAGCCGCCATGATATCATCGCTGGCAAAAATTCCGTCGGTGTCAGGCTGTTCATCGAATAATGTTGAAATAATATCATGGTAATGCTGATAAAAGGGTACTTCATATGTAATAGGCTTCCGTCCGTGTTCATGCATGACGTCTTCGTATGCTTTTCTTCTGAGGTTTGCCGGTGTTTCGAGTTCAATCGGGCCGTTGAGATGGACGATGTGCCGGCACCCTTTTTCAATCAGCAGTTCAGCCGCCTTTTTTCCGCCGTCATAGTTGTCTGAGCCGACGACTGGAATCGTGTCCGATAAGTAATGATCAATGGCGACAATCGGCAGATTTTGCTTGTGATAATTGAGAATTCCCCGGTTGTAAGTCACGGCGATCACGCCGTCCACTTGGTTTCTTATCAGCATCTCCAAATATTTTTCTTCCTTATCCTTTCGATGTAAACTGTTGCAAAGCAGCAGTTTGTAGCCCATGGACGTACAAATGCTTTCAATATGAAAGGCGAGTTCGCCGAAAAACGGGTTGCTGGAGTTTGGAATGATAAGTCCTATTAAATTGGTTCGTTTTCGGAATAAAGAGCGGGCCAGATCGTTTGGAAAGTAATTGATTTCTTCCATCGCCTTGTACACTTTTTCTTTTGTTTTTTCGCTGATATAGCCGCGGTTATTTAATACCCGCGAAACGGTTGTAGATGAAACTCCCGCTATTTTCGCAACATCATGAATGTTAGGCTTCATTCCCGTGCCCTCCTGCTTACTGAAATGGCTTACAATTTCCGTCACGCACTTATTTTAGAGAATCAGGCTGACATGTGCAAGGACATTCCATGTTTCTGTTTTCATATAAAGAGGGTGCATTTTGTTTGATTGAAATAATCAGAAAATTGTATGTCAACCGATTGACATATGAAACCGGTTGACATACAATTCTTTTTGAAAGCGCTTTATTTATGGAGTGAAGGGAAGTGACGGGTATGGAGAGATGGCTGGCGGCAATAAAGTGAAGGAATCAAGCAGCGGCGTAAAGTAAGCGCTTACTCAGAGCTCGCATGTATGTGATGAATATGAAGAAGGAAGTATGCGGCTCAAAACGGCTGTTAAAAGGTCCTATTAAAGGAGCGGTGCAAATGAAAAGCTCAAAAAGTCTGTATTGGAAACTGAGTGCTTATTTCTTCTTTTTCTTTTTTACTTGGTCTTCCAGCTATTCTTTATTTGCGATTTGGTTAGGGCAGGAAATCAATTTAAACGGATCAGCGACAGGCATTATCTTTTCTGTAAACGCCGTATTTGCCCTGTGCATGCAGCCTCTTTACGGTTTTATCTCTGACAAATTGGGGCTGAAGAAAAAGATATTGTTTATGATCAGCTGTCTTCTCATATTCACGGGTCCGTTTTATATCTTCGTCTATGGGCCGCTTTTACAATACAACGTCTTTCTTGGCGCCGTTGTCGGAGGCTTATATTTGGGAGCCGCTTTTTTGGCGGGAATAGGCGCGATTGAAACGTACATTGAAAAGGTCAGCCGTAAGTATGATTTCGAGTATGGAAAATCAAGAATGTGGGGCTCGCTGGGCTGGGCGGCGGCTGCATTTTTTGCAGGGCAGCTTTTCAATATCAATCCCAATATCAACTTCTGGATCGCCTCTGTTTCAGCCGTCATATTAACGGCCATTATCATGTCTGTGAAAATAGAAATGACCGATCATGAGAAAAACAGAGCGGAATCGGTCCGGTTAAAAGATGTGGGGCGGCTCTTTTTATTAAAAGATTTCTGGTTTTTTATGATGTACATTATCGGGGTGACTTGCATTTACGGCGTATATGATCAGCAGTTCCCGATCTACTATGCGTCTTTGTTTCCTTCAGTGTCGATGGGTAACCAAGTATTCGGCTATCTGAATTCATTCCAGGTGTTTTTGGAGGCCGGCATGATGTTTCTTGCGCCTTTTATCGTCAATAAGTTCGGAGCGAAAAACAGTTTGATTTTAGCGGGGTTTTTAATGGCTTTCCGCATCGTCGGGTCCGGAATTGCAGTTGAGCCTGTAGGCATTTCATCAATGAAACTCATCCACGCACTGGAATTGCCGATTATGCTGATCGCCGTTTTTAAATATTTGGCTGCCAATTTTGATACGCGTCTGTCGTCCGTCCTTTATCTCGTCGGTTTTCAATTCGCATCTCAGGCAGGCGCGTCGATTCTGTCGCCGCTTGCGGGAGGATTATATGACAGTGCGGGGTTCCGTCAAACCTATCTCATCATGGGAATCGTCGTCTTTGGTTTTACCGTCATCTCCATATTTACTTTATTGGGCCCGAAACAAAACAGCAGGCGTGTCCAGCGTCTGCAAAAAATCGGATAGAGAGGATGTTACAAATGGACAGAATTCAGCAGGCGGAAGAAGCTTTGAAGGAAGCCGAGGGTAAAGTGAAACAAAGGTATCGATTGGGGTACCATATTATGCCCCGGGCGAATTGGATCAATGATCCGAACGGGCTTATTCAGTTTAAAGGAGAATACCACGTCTTTTTTCAGCATCATCCGTATGATGAGCATTGGGGGCCGATGCATTGGGGACATGTAAAAAGTAAAGATCTCATTCATTGGGAGCACCTGCCGGTTGCCTTAGCTCCGGGCGACGCATTCGATCAAAGCGGCTGTTTTTCGGGAAGCGCGGTCGATGATCATGGAAGATTGGCCCTCATCTATACAGGACATAATATAATTGATCAAGAGAAAGACCTATTCTATCAAACTCAAAATATCGCTGTCAGCCAAGATGGCACCGTGTTTGAAAAACTTCAGGAAAACCCCGTTATTGCGGAACCGCCGGAAGACAGCGCCCGTCATTTCCGCGATCCGAAAGTATGGAAGCATCGCGATGTTTGGTATATGGTCATCGGCAACTCTTCAAAAGAAAATGTCGGACGGGTCGTTTTATACCGTTCACCTGATTTGCGTGATTGGGAATACGCGGGGGTTCTCGCCCAAAGTGACGGTAATCTCGGCTATATGTGGGAATGTCCTGATTTCTTTGAATTAGGCGGCAAGCACGTTCTGCTGATTTCGCCCCAGGGTATTGAAGCGGACGGCGATTCATATAACAATTTACATCAAACCGGCTATTTAATCGGTGACTATAATAATGAAACAAACAAATTTACACACGGCGCTTTTAAAGAACTGGATCACGGCCATGACTTTTACGCCGTGCAAACATTATTAGATGATAAAGGACGCAGAATTGCTATCGGCTGGATGGATATGTGGGAATCTGAGATGCCGACAAAAGCGGACGGATGGTGCGGTGCACTGACTTTGCCGCGAGAACTGACTTTGCGTGATGATCATAAACTTTTGATGAATCCCGTGGAAGAAACCAAGCAGCTGCGGAAAATGGAATATCGGGAATGTGCCGGACGATCGGTTTCAGGGAGTTACTTGGCAAAGACGTCCGAAGACCTGCTTGAAGTCCGAGCCGTGTTTGATGTAAACGATTCTGATGCCGAAACGGCAGGTTTTAAAATTCGCGGCCTTGACGAAGAAGAACTTGTGCTGACATACAATCTAACGGAGAAAAAGCTGATACTTGATTGCACTAAGATGGGGAAAGCGAAAGACGGTGTGAGAAGGGTGCGGCTGGATGCAAACGGCAAGCTGGCGCTGCGTATCTTTATTGACAGATCCTCGATTGAAGTATTCGCCAATCATGGAGAAACAACGATGACAAGCCGTATCTATCCGAATGAGGGCAGATTGGGGATTGAGCTGTTTTCTGAGAAAGGCGCCGTAAAGGTTGAGGAATTCATCTATTGGACGTTAAAAGACATTTGGAAAAAAAGCTGAAACGGGTGATTGCCGCTTTATCTGAAGCGGCTGGAAATGTACCGAGCCGGGGGCGTCCGCCTGAAATAAGTTTTTTGTGAAAATCAATGCCGTTAAACGATGCAGGATTATGCTGCATGAGGACGCTGCATAATCCTGTTGTGTATAATCAAAAAAGAGTTGCTTTCTGTGCGTTTCTTTATTATAATATAAAGGTATCTGATTGAAAAAACGTGCGCTCGTAGCTCAGTTGGATAGAGCGGTGGTTTCCGGTACCACGTCTGTCGGGGGTTCGAATCCCTCCGAGCGCGTCTCAGTTAAGACGATAGGAAAAACCTCGCAGATGATAATCTGCGAGGTTTTTTTATTTTATCTTGTTTTGAAACTGTTAACGAATGTGTCTCTGTTATGTTCGGTTCCGGCAATCAGCCGCGCACTTTCACTGATCCGCTGTGCGAGAGCTTTTTGCGCCTTGCCTTCGAAGCTGTTCAATAAGGCTGAATAAACTTCATATAATTCATCTTTCAAAGTATCCATTTCGAATGTCGGTTTCAGCGTTCGGCGCACTGTCTCCAGTTTTGTCTCCGCTGCCTGTGTCATGACGGTTTTCAGCATCTGCCGCTGCAGCCTTTTCTTCATCGGGTCGTCCTTGTGTTCTAAAAGTTCGTCTAATGTCGGCATTATGTATCCACCTCTATCATCTTAACCAGTTTGCGAGCATCTGGTCTTTTTCCTGAAATTCGTCCGCTATTTTATGTAAGAATCCGCCGATCTCTTCAAGGTCCGTGATCGCCGCCTGCAAAGAATCAATAAACGCCTGCTCAGCCTGTGTGTCGTAAAAAATCGGGCCTTTATCGTAGGATTGCGCAATATCTTCAATTGTATTGGTCACGTCCTGTGCTTGAAGCTGATCAAACAAGCCGTGTCCGACTTGGCCGTAAAATTCCGTTTTCAGCTCGGCGATTTTTTCATCGTGCTCCTGATAGGCGTTCTGCGCTTCTTTTTTCATCGTCCGCAAATCCTCAGTCATGGCCTGCACCTTTTCAGCCAGCTTCTTTGCGTTTTTCGGCGTTACTTTTATCGCGTCTCCGCTTCCGATCGCACCGGCCGGCAGCAGAGCGCCGAGATTTTTATCGAAGACTAACTCATCTCCGTTCGGATTTGTGATGTTTCCGTTTCGGTCAAATATGAAATTCGCTTCATTTAAGCCGTGTGTATCCGGATTTCTCAGAATGACGGTAGTAAAGAAATAAGCGAGATTCTTGCTGATCTGCTCGTTCAAGTTCCCGCCAAGCCGCTGCTTCCGGCTGAACTGTGAGAGTGAGGGGTTTTTCGTATAAATCGTTGTCCCGTTGTGGCGGTCATATTCGTTCCAATAACCCGCCCCGACCATGTCGTCCGGATTGATAATTGACCGGATGTATGGATCGTATATGCCGCTGTTGATGTCTTTCTGTGTTTCCTCATCGTGCAGTTTCACGACGGAAGGACTGTTAAACGCGACGGCATACACATCATTATTCACCGCGCTGTATTCGGCCTCAGCGCCGCCGAGTGAATGGCCGGTTGTTGAAATAATCGTTGACGTTCCGGCATACTTTTTCTTTACGCTGCGTACCAGCTGATCGGCTTGATCGATTTGCGATGTTTTCGTTATCAGCTTATACTTTCCGGTTGTGAGCATGGCGTCTTGAGAGGGCGTTCCATTGTATTTTCCGAGTGTTTTCGAGGTATCCTCCGCGTCTTTTTTTACAATATAATACACTTCTTTTTGCGGATCATTTCCGAAAACAATATTGCCGCCGTCCGCTTTTACGCCGTCATTGATCGGGTCTTTTCCGATATCGGTTCCCGCAAAGGCGACGACCACGTTTTCGGGGTTTTTTGATTTTACCCATTTACCATCTTGTGTTTTTTCCCCTTGTGATAGTACAACTGCGTCCAATCCGGTATCTTCGTCAGTTTTTATTTTTTCAACGTACCAATAAGTTTGTTGGTCTGTTTGTATCGGTTTCCCCGTTTTCAATTTATCAACTAATCTTTCGTGGTTGTAAGATTCCTGACTTAGCGTATAATAAATTTTATCTGTTAATTTTGGAACTTTAATCTTGTGATTCATATACATTGCCTCCTTATTTTTGTAAAATAAGATAGGAAAGGGTTGATTTCCAAATGAAAAAGAAAAAGTACATAATTATCCTTATTTTAATAATTATAGCAGTTGGGGGACTTTTTATGAAGCATCAGTATGATCAAAAGGAAAAAGAGATTGCGTTATTCGAAGAAGCCCAGAATCATATGGAAAAGTTTTTAACAACGAACTATAAAAATGTGGATAATATCCATTTTTCCGAGGATTACCATATTAATCCAATGGGTGGTATTAGTATTAAGGGTTATACGAATGGAAAAAAAGAGTTTGAAGGTCTATATGATCCAGGCAATAAAGAAATATTATCATATACGGTTGATGCCGAACCCAAAGAAGAATGTAAAGATAAGCTTTGTACAAGATAAATTAGCCAGCTCAATCGAGCTGAGCTAATTTTGTTTTATTGCTCTTACTCTATCTCCTCGACATAAAACAAATCTTCCATAGGTACATTTAATCCTCAGTTAATAATGAATAGTGTTGTGATATCATATCTTGTATTTGTTTTAAATCTGCTTATCGCAGCCTCAGTAGAACCAACTAAATCAGCCAATTCCTTCTGGATTTGAATTCCTTTCTCCTTCATCACTTCATTTAACCTAGATCTAACTATAACTAACGCTTATAAAAAAGTATTCTCGATCACTGATACTTGATACGTTGATGTTTTTTAGACATGTACAACACCCCGAGGTTGATATAAATTTAATCTAAGAAAGGATGAGTTTGTGAAGAGATGCAAAATTGCCCTAATATTTGTGATAACTATAGCGTCAGGAAGTATCTCATGAAATACCACCATGATAAAAAAGCAGCAGAACAAGAACTTTTTATCCAAGCGAAAAATAAAATGGAAAGCTATATAAAAGCTAACTACAAAAATATAAAGCGGATTACATACATTAACAATTATAAAATAAATCCTAGGGGTGGTATTCCCGTGAAGGGGTACTTGAATGGTAATAAGGAAAAAGAATTTTTGGACTTTATGACAGAACGAATGATGAAATAGGAGTTTCGTCAGTTGATGCGGAAGAGAAACCTGAGTGTCAGGAAAAAGAATGTGAATACTAAAAAGACGCTGGAATAGAGAAGAATTCTTTATGATTATTTTATTGATTTAGCTGGCAAAATTACAGTTTAGTGATATTTGAATAATGTAATACCAAACGAATTTGCCGGTTTATATGATCCTCCAGATGACAAAATAGGGAGCTCCTCTGTGGATGCGGAAGAAAAATCTTATGACGCCTAACTGGCGTCTTTATTTTTGTATTATTGGCTGGCCCCAAAAACTCTAACGGATAAATCCCTTTCCTTAAAGAGTAGCCATTCTTGTTTTTCTCCTTGTAATACACTTCTTTTTGCGGATCATTTCCGAAAACAATATTGCCGCCGTCCGCTTTTACGCCGTCATTGATCGGGTCTTTTCCGATATCGGTTCCCGCAAAAGCGACGACCACGTTTTCGGGGTTTTTTGATTTTATCCATTTTCCGTTTTTTGTCTTGATGCCTTTTGAGAATACAAAGGCATCAAGACCCGTATCAGAATCCTGCTTCACTTTCTCAACGTACCAATATGACGTCTTACTTATTTTATAAGGAGTTTTATATTTCGTATGCAGGGCTAACATTTTATAATTATAAGCTGCTTGACTCAAACGGTAATATTCTTTATCTGTGACATTAGAGACGGTTATTTCTTTTCCTTTTGGCATATATACATCACCTTTCTTATATTGTAAAATAGTTCCGAAAGGACGATACGCATGAGAAAATACATTATTATCCTAATTGTTATAATTATAGCAGTGGGAGGTTTTTTCGTGAAGCGTCAATATGATAAACATAAAAACGAAGAAAAACTTGTGATTGAGGCGCAAGAGCACATGAAGATTTACTTAAAAAAAGACTATAAAAATGTACAGGAAGTTCATTTTTTAAAAGACTACAATATCGATCCGACAGGCGGAGTTGAAGTTTCAGGCTACATAAATAATAATAAAGAAAAAGAATTTTCCGGTATATATGATCCAACGAACAAGGAGATAGGTATTTCAGTGGTCAATGCCGAAGAAAGATAAAATACCCACCTCAGGATGAGTGGGTATTTATTTTGTTTAATTATCTTACAAAATTCGTGATATGTTTCTCATACAGTTCAAACCCGTCTCATTTGTCGAGGTATCCCCGATATTAACGATAACCGCGTACAAATATCATGACAACTCAACGTTAGGAAAAACGTCAGATCAGCATTTTACTCGCTTTAAGTTCCAATCTTAACTTGTCAGTAACAATCGCGATGAATTCTGAATTGGTTAGCTTTGCTTTTGACATGCTGAAAGTATATTCATATCAAGTTTTCAGTAGTTGTGTTTACTTAATCCATGAGGGGAAGTCCAAGAAGCACTGCAATATTAAGCTATCAAATATTTAGGTGAGCAAATTACTATTGTAGGTTCCGACCGTTCGATGTATCCTCCGTATCTTCTTTTACAAAATAATACACTTCTTTTTTCGGATCATTTCCGAAAACAATATTCCCGCCGTCAAAGATCGGGCCTTTTGCGATTTCGGTTCCTGAAAAGGGGACGACCACGTTTTCGAGTTTTTTTGACTTTACGCATTTTCCGTTTTTCTTCACTGCTTGTACTAATACAACCGCATCAAGCCCTGTATTATCGTCTGATTTTATTTGATCGACGTACCAGTAAGTAGGTTTTGAAATGGAAGAATTAGTACGTATATACTCATTGTTCACTAATTTCCTTTTAAGATAGTCATAGTTATAAGCACGTTTATATAGCACCTTTCTTGTCATGTAAAATAGGGTAGGGAAAGGGATGATTTTTTTTGAAAAAGAACCTTATTATTGTATTAATGTTAATTATAGCTGTTGGAGGGTTGATTATGAAGCATCAATATGATGTGAAAAAGGAAGAAAAGGCTCTTTTTGAAAAAGCCAAAAGTAAAATGACCGAATACTTGCATCACGAGTACAAGGGAATAGAGAAAATTTCTTATGATGATTATTTTATTGATCCAACTGGCGGAATTACAGTTGAGGGGTATCTAAACGGCGATAAAACTAAAGAATTTGAAGGTTTATATGATCCTGTAGGTGACAAAATAGGGAGCTCCTCTGCGGACACTGAAGAAAAATCTTAAGACGCCTAAATGCATCGGATGTCACCACCATTTTTCTAGTCCGCGAGCTCCGTCATAACTCATGGAAAGGATGAGTTCTGTGAAAAAATACGTTTTGATCTTCGTGGTTATTTTTATAACAGCCGGAGGTTTTATAATGAAGAGTATGAATGATAAAAATGAACAGGCTGAAGAGATAAAGATTGCTCAAGAACGAATGGAGAAATTTATCAAAGCGAATTATGAAGGCATACATAACGTTACATTTAAAGATAAATACGAGATAGATCCAATGGGCGGGATAGAGATATTTGGCTATTACAACGGTGATACATCGAATAAATTTGATGGTATTTACGATAAGGCAAATGACAAGATCATGGGGCACTCAATAGACGCTGTAAGTAAGAAAGAATGCAGAGATAAAGATTGTGATTACTAAGAAGACGCTCGTCTGCGTTTTTTATAGATGAGCTTAATGAAAAAGACAAGGGTTTCGGCATGTGCCGCCCTTGTCTTTTTTTATTGAACACTGTTAAACATAACCGGAAACAGCTCATTATTTGACAGTCCGTTTTAACAGCGTTACAATTAAACGTGTAAATAGTTACATGTTTAAATAAACATAATGTCTCGGGAGGTGATACGTTCTTGAATGAACCTTCTTTAAAAAAGTCATCAATGATTCAGTGAACCGCATCATTGATCCCGAGCACGTGTATTTCCGCACTGTGCCTGTATTTGAAACAAGCAGTGAGGCATATCAGCATCTGCAGGACCGGCTGTTTATCGGGGCTGCGGTCAGATTGCCGGATGACATTCGGTTAGATATTTATGAAATTCAATAATAAGATGGAGAGTGAGTCAACATGGAAAACTTTATCGGAAGCCATATGATTTACACGTATGAAAACGGCTGGGAGTATGAAATCTATATTAAAAATGATCATACCATCGACTATCGGATTCATAGCGGAATGGTAGGCGGCCGCTGGGTGCGCGACCAGGAAGTGAATATCGTCAAGCTGACAGAAGGCGTATACAAAGTGTCATGGACTGAACCGACAGGCACAGACGTTTCCTTAAACTTTATGCCGAATGAAAAACGGATGCACGGAATTATTTTCTTCCCGAAATGGGTGCATGAGCATCCGGAAATCACGGTGTGCTACCAAAATGATTACATTGACGTGATGAAAGAGTCACGTGAGAAATATGAAACGTACCCGAAATATGTCGTTCCCGAGTTTGCGGACATTACGTATCTCAACAATGCGGGAATCAATAACGAAACATTGATTTCAGAAGCGCCGTACGAAGGAATGACCGATGATATCCGTGCGGGAAAATTAAAATAAGAGAAAAACCCGGCAGCTTGGCCGGGTTTTTTGTATCCTTTTACGACAGGGTTTTGGTCATGATAAAGTCGACTTGTTTATCATCCCCCATATAAAAAGAGTGTTCTCCGGTTTGGACAAACCCCATTTTTTGATAAAAGGCGATTGCATTTTCGTTTTTTTCCCATACGCCCAGCCAGATGTTCTTTTTGTTGTGTGCTGTTGCGATTTTCACAGCTTCATTCAGCAGATATTTGCCAAGCCCGTGTTTCTGATGGCTTTTTCTTATATAAATTCTTTCAATCTCAAGAGAATCTTCCCCCATTTTTTCTGACTGTGCTTCGTTCATGTTGACTTTTACATACCCCGCAAGGTCATCATGATAATAAACAAAATAGAATTGAGAAGACGGATTGGATAATTCCTTTTTCAGCTGTTCAGAGCGGAATGCATTTTCCAAATAAGCTTTCATATTTTCAGGTGAATTTTGATCTTTAAATGTATCATTGAATGTTTCAATGCTTATCTCCCGGAGCTCTGTTATATCGTTAAGGCTGCACTTTTTTAATTTAATACTCATGGTCATACAGCTCCTTTCTTCATTTATCATATCAGCTGAATTTAGTTGTATTTGCAATGAAAATACCGTATAGTAAACATAACGTAATTTTGTTGTATTTGCAACATAAAATAAGAAAATGAGGACGATAAAGTGAAATATGTTTTTTACGTTTTAGGAATCATGATCTTGACCTTTGGTATTTCTGTCACGATTCAATCAGATCTTGGAACGTCGCCTTTTGATGCGCTTATTGTGGGATTGTCCGTCCATGCAGGGCTTACCGTGGGAAGCTGGGAAATCATCATCGCTTTCCTGTTAATTTGCTGTAATTCAATGTTAAAAAGACAAAGACCGGAATTTTCAGGGATGATTACGGCGTTTATAACGGGAATCGGGATTGATATGTGGCTTTTTTTTCTGCATCGAGTCATAACGCCTGAACTATGGTACGGAAAGGCGGGCTGTTTTGCAATCGGTTTAGTTGTGATAGGGATAGGAACCGCAACCTACCTGCACACAAATTTCGCACCGATCCCGGTTGATCGGTTAACGTTAATTGTCCGCGAATTAACCGGGAGAAGCATCTTTTTTTCAAGAACGGTCATTTACTTCATATTTTTCATACTGGCCGTGATGCTAAAAGGTCCGGTAGGCATCGGAACGTTATTAACCGTTTGTTTAGGCGGGATCATCCTTCATTTCTTTATGCCGATTACCGGAAGATGGATAGACGGCATATTAACAGCATCTCCAAAGCAGGAAGAAACGAAAACCCGGTAACGGGGGTTTTTACCCGATTCTATCATTTTTCATTTCACCCGCATGTTTAAGGTATAATAAAAAAGGGGGAGGGATTTTTATGAGCGGTCAAAGAAAGCTCGTTTTTTACGGAGCTGTCAGCGCAGATGGCTATCTTGCGCGGGAAAATCATTCTTTAGATTGGTTAATCGGAACTGAAGGTGAAGACAGCACCGATTATGAAGCTTTCTATGAATCTGTCGATACGATCATTATGGGCAGAAAAACATACGAGGAAATATTGGTTTTATTCCCTGAGGAATTTCCGTACAAAGGTAAAGAATGCTATGTGTTTTCGCGGACATTGACCGGGCGTACTGAACATGTGCGGTTTATTCATGAAGAGCCTGCCGATTTTATAAAAGCATTGAAACGCCAAGAAGGCAAGCGGATTTGGATTGTCGGCGGGAGTGATCTGCTGCACCCGGTTTTGGAGGAAAAACTTGTCGATGAGTTTATCATTCAGATCGCCCCCGTTCTGCTCGGCCGCGGAATTTCTTTGTTTAAACCCGGAGACCGGGAGACAGGACTGAAGCTGACTGATGTCAGGCGTTACAAACAATTTGCGGAGTTGCATTATGAAGTGAGATAAAATGAAAGGTATGAAAGAAACCCAGTAAAGGTTACCGGGTTTCTTTTTCATGTTTGTTTTTATGTTTTGAAATGGTGTGGGCCGGACCGCATGAAAATCCTGCAACCATGATAACAACCCCTATCCACCTCACGGCATAGAAAACAGTGTCGCGCAGGAAGATAAAAGAAACTAAGGTAATAAGCGCCCCGATTATAACGGCAGCTGTGCCGATAATACTTGATTTCTCCATATAAAAACTCCTTTATGAATGTTTGTTTAACTTATCGGGTTAGAATATAACATATCAGGGGTAATGTGGAAATGGATATGCCGCGAAGCTGACTGATGTCTGAAGTAAGATGAAAACGAAACGCCAAGGGAGCCGGCTCCCTTGGCGTTTTTTATGCTTGAAACAGGATGCGGCGTTTTGCTGAATCGGGATCACTTTCGACAGCGGTATCCGTGTTGAGAAGCAAAGTTTCGCGTGAATCGGTTTCATATTCAGGCCAATTGAAGTGAGAGGTGTTCGGGTTTCCGGTTTTTGCAAAAGCGAGCCATGCGGATTGAATTTGTTTGGAAAGCTGTTCTGCGTCATCACCGAGCGGCTCTTGCAGCGTCTTTCTCAAAGAATCAAAGTTTCCGAACACAAACGGCAATTCCAGAGCGTGAACGGCTTTATGAAACGGCGGTGTTTCGCCATGCCAATCAAAGCGGTACATCCAGACCGGTGCGTGTTGCGATTGTCCTTGTGCGAAAGCGACAGCCGGCCGCCAGAAAATCAGATCCGTCATCATATCGATTTGTCCCGTTAATGAATGCGGATATAAATCTGCCGCTTGTTCGGTGCAGTTCTCTCCGAGGTGATAATGCAAATAATCTTGCTGCTTTTTCTCGGAATGAATGTCTGTATCAGGGGTGAAAAACAAATATGCTTCATCACGATTGGTTCCGATGATCATAGGTATCCCTTCTGCGGCCCCGTCAGCTATGGCTTTCACCGGTTCCGCAGGCAATGTGGCCGGATCGATGGCGGGCTGAAACAAAAGCTGAAAAATGTTTTGATCCAGTGAGCGCCGCACTTTATCCGCAGTCTTAAGCAGGTCATTAACGGAAAGCTCCTGCAATTGATCAGTGCCGGCTTCATGAATAAATGCCGTCGCGATGTCTTTTGCCATATCCGCCGGGATCGTATGAGAGGCGCCGCTTTCTAAAATGGCTTTATGAAACAGGCCTTTTGCGTCAGGCATTGCCATAAGCGCAGCGATGCTCATACCGCCTGCCGATTCACCAAATATCGTAACGTTATCCGGGTCTCCTCCGAATTCGGAGATATTGTCCCTCACCCAGCGCAGCGCGGCGATCTGATCGAGCAGCCCGATATTGGCGGAATACGCGTCATGAATAGAAGACAAATGTAAAAAGCCTAACGGTCCGAGCCTGTAATTGAGTGTCACGACAATGACATCTCCGTCAGCGGCAAGGGCAGATCCGTCGTAAAGCGGTTCGCTTCCGGCACCTAAATAAAATGCCCCGCCGTGTATCCATACCATGACAGGCTTTTTTTCGCCCTCTGAATCGGGGGCGAAAACGTTGAGGTAAAGGCAATCTTCAGATTGAGGCGGTATATCCCCGGAAAACGATATGGACAGCATATCATCCGGCTGCGGACAAACCGGTCCGAACGAATCGGCATGTTTTACGCCGTCCCAAGGTGCGGGCGGCTCCGGCGCTTTAAATCTCAGCTCTCCGACGGGCGGCTTCGCGTACGGTATGCCCTTCCATGTGCGGGCACCGCGGCCGGCAGTTCCTTTCAGTGCGCCGCAGCGGGTTTGAACGGTAAGTTTTGTCATGATTTCATCCCCTTTTTTCTTTTCATTATAAACAGAGATGAAGACATGAAGCGAATAAAAGCCCTTTCATCAGCATATCCTCAGTAACGCTTCCGTTCTAAAAATGATCTGACTTCCTGAACGGACAAGCCGAGTTCTTTTGCTTCCTGCATCAGCGCTTTCCATTCTTCAATGTTGGATTCAGTCAGTTTTCTGTTGCGGTAGGGTGCGGGCTCCGGCCGTTTTTCAGTCAGTTTGTTCGTAAAGGTGAACAGTTCTTCTTTCGGCATGCCCGACTGCACGGCCTGCACAAGGTGGATGCGCCACTCATCTTCTGTGTCTCCCATCTGATGCAGCATCGTTTCGGCATCAAAAAGCTCCGTCAGATCGACCTGAAGGGTGGCGGATACTTTTTTCAGAAATTGGATGGACGGATTTGAGTGAACCCCCCGTTCTATCTTGCTTAAATAAGATTTAGAGACACCTGCTTCAACTGCTAGCTGATTAATAGAGTAGCCTTTTCTTCTGCGGTATAAACGAATTATTCTTCCAATCATTGTGCTGAATTCTCCCCTGTATACTGGCATTTTTTTGTTCATTATAAGAAATTTTTCGTTCTTTATAAAATTTAAAATTATAAGGGAAGTGCAGTAAATAAGAGGAAAATCATGATAACGTTCTCTAAAAAGAACCAAATGGCTTAATTTGAAATTTTCAAATTTCGACCTTTTCTTTTATAATCCAATCATCAACAGAAGGGGGCGTTTAAGCCTGATGCAATAAGGATGAGGCTGTAATTACATGAATGAGAATATGAGTTTTAAAGAATTATTTGACATTATTAAACACAGACTTTTACTGATTTTTATCATGACAGCAGTTGTAACGCTGGTGACGGGATACATCCAATTCCGGGTGGTTTCGCCCGTTTATCAGGCATCGACCCAAGTGCTCATTCATGAAACAAGCGGTGAAAAAAATTCGAATCTCAGCGACGTTCAGCTGAATCTTCATTACAACAATACGTTTCAAACGATAATGAAAAGCCCGGTTGTGCTTGAGAAAGTGAAACAGAAGCTGCATCTTTCTGAGACGGCATCCGCTTTAAAAGCAAAGATCACGACAAGCAGCGAAACCGATTCAGAGATCATTACCGCAGCGGTGCAGGACGAGAACCCGAAACAGGCCGCCGCTATAGCGAACACGCTGATGAAGACATTTAAAAAAGAAGTCCGTGACAGGATGAATATAAAAGGCGTCATTGTTTTGTCCGAGGCAAAAGCATCGGAAAGTCCGATGGTCAAGCCTTCGCGCATCAGGAATATCATGATGGCGTTCGGTGCGGCTCTCATGGCGGGTGTGACGCTTGCGTTTTTTCTCCACTTTCTTGATGAAACCGTTAAAAGCGAGCGGCAGCTCAGCGAAAAAACAGACTTGCCTGTTTTAGGGGTTGTGTATGACATCAAAAATCAGCAGACACGGTCTGATGAAAAACATTTCGGGGAGTGAGGCGTTTGGGATTCAGAAAAAAGAAATCAAGAAGGGGACTGGCTCAAATATCCGTTTTACATCACAAATCATTGGTGGCTGAACAATACCGCACCATTCGGACAAATATTGAGTTCTCCTCTGTTCAGACCCATTTGCGCTCCATTCTCGTCACTTCCTCCGTTCCGGGAGAAGGAAAGTCATTCAGCGCCGCCAACCTTGCCGCGGTATTTGCGCAGCAGGAAAAAAAGGTGCTGCTCGTCGATGCGGATTTACGAAAACCGACGATACACGAGACCTATCAGCTTGAAAATGTACAAGGCCTTACGAATGTGTTAGTCGGAAACGCTTCCCTCGGCGAAACGGTGCAAAAAACGCTGATTGATAACCTTTACGTCTTAACGAGCGGGCCGACGCCGCCGAATCCGGCTGAGCTTTTATCTTCAAAGGCGATGGGAGAGCTGATTCAGGAGATGTACAGCCGGTACAGTCTGGTTATTTTCGATTCACCTCCGCTTTTGGCGGTGGCGGACGGACAGATTTTAGCGAACCAGACAGATGGAAGCGTTCTCGTCGTCTTGAGCGGAAAAACGAAAATGGATACCGTCCAAAAGGCGAAAGACGCGCTCCAGCAGTCAAAGGCAAAGCTTTTGGGGGCGCTGCTGAATAAAAAGAAAATCAAAAAAACAGAGCACTACTCGTATTGAGCGGTGCAGGTGATGTCTCCTTACCTTTATCAACGGAGGCACTCGGCTCTGCTGTGGGCGGCGTTTTCCGCCGCCTTAGATGCTGGTCGTCGGTGGCGGGGTGTGAGGACGGGTTAAATGCCCAATTTATCTTAAGATGATACATTGTTATCGGCTTAGCTGTTATGTCTGTTTTTACGAAAACCGTATCAGCTAAACCGATAAATGAGGAGGGGAAAGATTGACTTACCGGAGAAGACTTTCAATGATTTTTGCATTGGATACGTATCTCGTTTTACTTTCCGTTGTTATAGGATATCAATTTTTTGAGGATTCTTATCACTTTTATGACTCCGGAGCGTTGCTGCTGACCGCCGTGAGCATGCTGATCAGCCATCATGTATGCGCTTTTATGTTTCACCAGTATAAGCAGGTATGGACGTATACGGGAATAGGCGAGCTGCTTGATCTGCTGAAGGGGATCACGCTGTCCGCAGCTGTGACAGCCGCCGTCCAATACGGGGTGTTCCACACGATTTTATTCCGGCTTTTAGCCGTCAGCTGGATGATTCAGCTATTATTCATCGGAGGAAGCCGGATGATTTCGCGCGTGCTGAAAGAAACGATCGGCAGGAAGCAAAATGACTCTTCCCGGGCGCTGATTATCGGCGCGGGCGCAGGAGGAACGCTGCTCGTCCGTCAGCTTACCCAGAAAAACGATCTTGGAATCATGCCTGTGGCTTTTATTGATGATGATCAGACGAAGCATAAGCTCAAAATTATGGGCCTGCCCGTCATCGGCGGAAAAGAAAGCATTATGCCGGCGGTGCAGAGGCTGAGAATTCACCACATTATCATCGCCATACCGTCTCTTTGCACCCATGAGCTCCAGACGCTGTACAAAGAATGTGTGCAGACGGGCGCCCATATTAAAATCATGCCGCAATTTGATGAGATCCTGCTCGGAACGCAGGCTGCCGGACACATCAGGGATGTGAAAGCCGAAGATCTCCTCGGCAGAAAGCCGGTCACCCTTGATACGAGCAAAATTTCTGACAGCATCAAAGGGAAAACGATTCTGGTCACGGGCGCCGGCGGCTCTATCGGTTCTGAAATCTGCCGCCAGATCAGCTCGTTTCTTCCGCATGAAATCGTCCTTCTCGGCCACGGGGAGAACAGCATTTATTCGGTGCATAACGAACTGTCCGCACGCTTCGGCAAAGAGGTGCTTTTTCACGCGGAGATCGCCGATATTCAGGACAGAGATAAAATCTTTACGTTGATGAAAAAATACGAGCCGCACGTCGTCTATCATGCGGCCGCTCATAAACATGTGCCGTTAATGGAACATAATCCGGAAGAAGCCGTCAAAAACAATATTATCGGCACGAAAAATGTCGCCGAAGCCGCCGATATGTGCGGAACGGAAACATTCGTGCTGATTTCTTCTGACAAAGCGGTCAATCCGGCCAATGTCATGGGCGCGACGAAGCGGTTTGCGGAAATGGTCATCATGAACCTCGGAAAGGTCAGCAACACCAAATTCGCCGCCGTCCGTTTCGGGAATGTGCTCGGAAGCCGCGGCAGCGTCATTCCGATTTTCAAAAAGCAGATTGAAAAAGGCGGACCCGTCACCGTCACGCATCCGGCGATGACAAGATATTTTATGACGATCCCCGAAGCGTCAAGACTCGTCATTCAGGCGGGGGCGCTTGCAAAGGGGCGGCAGATTTTCGTTCTGGATATGGGAGAACCCGTCAAAATCGTCGACTTGGCAAAAAACCTGATTCATTTATCAGGCTATACGACAGAACAGATTCCCATTGAATTCTCCGGCATCCGCCCGGGAGAAAAGATGTATGAAGAACTGCTGAATCATAATGAAGTACATACGGAACAGATTTTTCCGAAAATCCATATCGGGAAAGCGATCGACGGGGATTGGGCCGTGCTCATCCGTTTTATGGAGGAATTCAGCCGTCTGCCTGAAGATGAGCTGAGAAAACGGCTGTTTGAGGCGATCGAATCAGTACATGAAGAAGCGGCCGCAGGTGTGTGATGGGAGGACAGAAAGATGACGAAAAAAGTATTATTCTGCGCCACTGTCGATTATCATTTTAAAGCCTTTCATCTTCCGTATTTTCAATGGTTTCAGGATATGGGGTGGGAAGTGCACGTCGCGGCAGGCGGCAATATGAATCTTCCGTTCGTTGATGAAAAGTTTTCCATTCCGATCCGGCGCTCGCCGTTTCATCCCGAAAATCTTTCTGTTTACAGGCGGCTGAAACGGCTCATTCAGGACAACGGCTACGACATGATTCACTGTCATACGCCGGTTGGCGGCGTGCTTGCACGCCTTGCGGCGAGACAAGCGCGCCAAAAAGGGACAAAGGTGCTGTACACCGCGCACGGCTTTCACTTCTGCGATGGAGCGCCCCTGAAAAACTGGCTTCTTTATTACCCGATCGAAAAATTTCTCTCTTCTTACACGGATTGTTTGATTACGATTAATGAAGAGGATTACGAACGGGCCAAGCAAATGAAAAAAACAGCTTGCGGCGCGAAGAAAATACACGGCATCGGCGTGAATACAGACAGGTTTCGCCCTGTGAGCCGGGCAGAGAGTGAACGTCTGAGAGAAAAACACGGCTTCGGCGCCGGGGAATTTATCCTCATATACCCCGCTGAATTAAACGGCAATAAAAACCAGGGACTTCTCATTGAGGCTGCGGCATTGCTGAAGAACCGCATTCCGGAGCTGAAACTCGTATTTGCCGGAGAAGGCGCGATGGAAGAACCGTACAGAAAAAAGGCTGAATCACTCGGGGTATCTGACATTGTGCGGTTTTACGGATTTTGCCGTGACATTCATGAACTGATTCAGCTTGCCGATCTGTCCGTCGCCTCAAGCATCCGCGAAGGGCTCGGCATGAATCTGCTTGAAGGAATGGCTGCCGAAAAGCCCGCCGTTGCCGCAGACAACAGGGGGCACCGTGAGATCATCGAAGACGGTGTGAACGGTTTTCTCGTGCCGGCAGGGGACAGCGCGGCATTTGCCGACCGGATTGAAAAGCTGTACCGATCCCCGGGTCTGCGAAAAGCAATGGGACAAGAAGGGCGCAGGACGGCGGAATGTTTTTCAGAAACACGTACGGTAAAGGAAATGGCGCACATTTACGCCGGTTATATGGATAAAAAGGAGAAAAGCGTATGAATGCAGGAGCACAACCGAAAATTTCCGTCATCATGGGAATTTATAATTGCGAAGAGACTTTAGCGGAGAGTATTGAATCCATCCTGAGCCAATCGTATAAGAATTGGGAACTGATTATGTGTGATGACGCGTCAACTGACGGAACGTATCAGATTGCGCGCCGTTACGCGGATCATTACAGCGACCGGATCACGCTGATTCAAAATAAGACGAATCAACGGCTTGCCGCTTCGCTGAACCGCTGTCTGACATACGCAACGGGGGATTATATCGCCAGGCAGGACGGTGATGACATCTCCAACCCGAGGAGACTGGAAAAACAGGCCGCTTTCTTAAACAAGCACGCCCACTATCAAGTCGTAGGCACGGGCATGCTCGTATTTGACGAATTCGGCGTCAGGGGCGCCCGGCTTTTGCCGCCCGTGCCGAAACCGGGAATTATGGCGAAAGGCACACCGTTCTGCCACGGCACCATTATGATGCGGGCTGAAGCGTACAAAGCGCTTGGCGGCTACCGGTCAGTCAGGCGGACGCGGCGGATGGAGGATATCGATTTGTGGCTGCGCTTTTTTGAAGCGGGTTTCCGTGGGTACAATCTCCAAGAAACGCTGTATAAAGTCAGAGAGGACAGTGATGCGTTCAAAAGGAGATCGTTTACGTATTCCATTGATAATGCGGTGCTCGTTTTTCAGGCATGCAGACGGCTGAAGCTGCCGATTTCCCATTACGCGTATATCGCAAAACCGCTCATCCGCGCCATTACGCCGCCCGCGGTCATGAACCGTTATCATAAAAACAGGGACATCCGCCAAAAAGAAGGGCTTGCCGAACATGACTGACAAACCGATGCGGGTGCTGCACATCTTCAGCGGGATGAACAGGGGCGGCGCAGAAACGATGATGATGAATTTATACCGGAAGATGGACAGAACGAAGGTGCAGTTTGATTTTTTAACCCATAGGAACGATCCGTGCGCTTATGATGAGGAAATTCTTGCTCTCGGCGGACGGCTTTTTTATGTGCCGAGCATCGGCAGCACAAACCCGATTACATTTGTAAAACAGGTCAAGCGGATGATTCAGGAAAAAGGCCCGTTTGCCGCCGTGCACGCCCATACCGATTTTCAGTCGGGATTTATCGCGCTTGCCGCTCGTTTAGCCGGTGTCCCGGTGCGGATCTGCCATTCGCACAGTACGTCGTGGCGGGGGCGGGCGTCGCAGCTTGCCGGGATGCAGCTGTTTGTGTTCAGACGGCTGATCACGGCAAACGCCACGGCACTGTGCGCCTGCGGAAAAGAGGCGGGCCGTTTCTTATTCGGGAAAGAAAAAGGCGTGTATCTTTTGCCGAACGGCATTGATCTCGACTTATTTGCCGGCGGGTGCGCGGACACAGAAGCTGAAAAAAGGAAGCGGGGCATTGCAGACGGCCGTTTGGTGATCGGCCATATCGGCCGCTTTACAGAAGAAAAAAACCACGAATTTCTGCTCCGGCTGGCCGCTGATATGAAAGAGCGGGGCATCGGCTTACAGCTGATTCTCGCCGGAGACGGTCCGCTTCGCACCGATATGGAAAATCTGGCGGCGAAGCTGGGGCTTGATGATGATGTGCGTTTTATCGGCATAGAAGACCGCGTTCATGATCTGCTGAAAACGCTGGATGTATTTGTCATGCCGTCTCTTTATGAAGGGCTGCCCGTCACGCTCGTTGAAGCGCAGGCCTCCGGGGTGCCGTGCGTGATATCAGACGGCATAACGGAAGAAGCCGATGCCGGGCTCGGGCTGGTCAAAAGGCTCAGCCTCAAAGAACCGCCGGGACAATGGGCATCCGCGGTTTTACGGGCAGCAGAGGCGGCAAAGCCTGACGGGGCGCGCATTAAAGAAACCCTCAGGCGGCTGGGATATGACGCGGGAGAAAATGCGGGGGCTGTTATGAAGCTTTACAATATGAATTGGAAAAAGGAACAGTAACGAATGATTGTATACGTAGTCAATATGGGAATTGTTTATATTTGGTCATGGTTCGCGAAAATGTGCGGCGGGCGTGATCAATCGCTTTCGACCGGATACCGGCCGAATCAGCTCGTCATGCTCGTTCCGCTGCTATCGCTGGTATTGGTCTCCGGTTTGCGCTACAGAGTCGGGACGGATTTTCAGACGTACGCGCTAATGTACAAGCTGGCGGGAAATTACGGAAGCATTTGGGAGATCTTCGGGTTCGGAGCGAAAAAAGCAGCCGTTGATCCGGGGTTTACGGCTCTCATCTGGCTCATGAATTTTATCACGAAAGATCCGCAAATCATGTATTTCACCGTGGCGGTCGTGACGTGCAGCTTTATTTTAAAGGGGCTCGTTGAGTTCGGCCGTCCGTTTGAGCTGAGTGTATTTTTGTTTTTGGGCACGTATCACTATTACGCTTCCTTTAACGGGATCAGGCAGTATATGGTGGCGGCCGTTTTGTTTTGGGCCGTCCGTTACGTGATCAGCGGAAGCTGGAAGCGTTATATGTCAATCGTGCTGCTGTGTTCGCTTTTTCATTCCTCAGCGCTGATTATGATTCCGGTTTATTTTCTCGTCAGAAAAAGAGCATGGTCGCCCGCGATTTTCGGACTGTCGGCATTGTTTCTTCTTATGACGTTTCTGTATCAGAAGTTCATTTCGCTGTTTGTCGTCGTGCTGGAAAACAGCTCGTACGGCCATTATGAGAAATGGCTGATGACCAATACGAACGGGATGAACGTCGTAAAAATCGCGGTGCTGCTGCTGCCGCTGTTTTTGGCTTTCTGCTATCGGGAGCGGCTGCGGAAGCTCTGGCCTGACATTGATGTCATCGTGAATTTCTGTCTGCTCGGCCTGCTCTTCGGTCTTTTGGCGACAAAGGATGTTATTTTTGCCCGGTTTAATATATATTTCGGCCTGTATCAAATGATCCTGATCCCTTATTTTGTGAGAATTTTTGATGAAAAATCAAATGCGCTGATTTATATCGCCATTATTGTCTGTTATTTTCTTTACAGTTACTTGCTTATGCCGGTCGATTCGTCTGTGCTTCCGTACAGAACGATTTTTTCCCGGTAATGGACACTGGAGGTTTATATGGAAACACCCGCGGTCAGTTTATTAATTGCTGTGTATAATACGGAAACTTATTTAGAAAGATGCTTAGATTCATTGCTCAATCAGTCGCTCGCCAATATCGAAATCGTGGCCGTTAATGACGGGTCAACGGATCAAAGCCCGGCGATTCTTGAAACCTATCAGAAGCGGGATGAGAGAATCAGGGTCGTTCATCAGCAAAACCGGGGGCTCGGCGCGGTCCGCAACAGGGGAATCGAGGCGGCGCGCGGCGAATTTATCGCTTTTATTGATGCGGACGACTGGGTTGAACCTGATTATTGCCTGCGCATGTATGAAAAAGCGAAGGCTGATCAGGCTGATCTCGTGATTTGCGAATATGCGGCTGAATTTGCGGATACGGGGAAAACCGCCGTTTCAACGATCGCTTCAGCGTACGAGGGCCGCCCGAAACAACGATACCTGAAAGATTTATTTGAAGGAAGAGTCAGCGGCTTTTCATGGAACAAGCTGTACAAAAGATCCATGATCGAGCATCATCAACTGCGCTTTCCGCTTCGTGATGAGCTGGAGCACGTGGAGGATCAGTACTTCAGCCTCCGGGCGCATGTTTTCGCAGGTGCCGTCTCATACGTGGATCAGCCGCTCTATCATTATCGGATTCACTTGACTTCCATTGTGCAAAGCTATCAGAAAAAGCTGTTTGACTCAGGTCTCGTTCTCTATCGGCTGAACGAGGCTTTTTTGCGTGAAAACGGCTGCTTACAGGAATACCGGCAGGAGCTGGATTTTTTCATCGTTCAGCACGGAACGGTCTGCCTGCTGAATGAATGGAAGCGGAATAACGGAGGCCGGTTTTCTGAGAAGTGGAAGAATATCAGCCGGATATGCGCTGATCCCGTATTCCGCCTGAGCCTTTCCAAAACGGGAACGGCGCCGTTTGACGCCAAACGCTCATGCCTTCTGCTTTTGGCGAAGCTGAAGCTGATTCCGTTCGTGTCGCTAGCATCAGCCGCGTATCAGCGGGCAATCGAGTACAAAATGAAAATCAGAGGGTGAAGACATGTCGATACAATCTTTAAAAATCAATCTCGCGGAATGGCTTTTGCTTAAGGTCAAATACCCGTCCCAATTTCATTTCGGAACGGCAGCGGATGGGGCGGGGCTTACAGCGGCAAGAAAAAAGATCATTCTGACGCTGCTCCCGTCCCATGATAATCTCGGCGATCACGCCATCGCCTACGCAAGCAAAACGTTTCTTGAACGGGAGTATCCCGATTTTGACATTGTCGAGGTGGATATGAAGGATATATACAGATCCGCAAAAGCGCTGATCAAAAAGCGCCACCCCGATGATATGGTATTCATCATCGGCGGCGGGAACATGGGGGATTTGTACCGGTATGAGGAATGGACTCGCCGCTTTATCATAAAAACATTCCGGCAATATCGGATCGTTCAGCTTCCGGCGACGGCTCACTTTTCTGAATCAAAAAAGGGGCGGAAGGAACTGAAGCGCGCCCGAAAAGTGTACAATGCGCATCCCGACCTTTTGTTAATGGCGAGAGATGAGACGACGTATCAATGGATGAAGCGTCATTTTCCCGGAAAAACAGTACTCAAACAGCCTGACATGGTCTTATATTTGGATAAAAGCGAGCGGCGCATCCCGCGGGAAGGGATCTACCTCTGTTTACGGGAGGATAAGGAGAGTGCGCTGACGGCTGAGGACAGAACGATGGTAAAAGAAGCTTTGGCCAAAGAGTACGGCGAGCTGTATTCCTTTACCACGACGGTCGGCCGGAGGGTCAGCCGCCATACACGTGAAAAGGAGCTGGAAGCGCTTTGGAATACGCTGAAAGGCGCGGAAGCCGTCGTCACTGACAGGCTTCACGGGATGATTTTTTGTGCGCTGACGAAAACGCCTTGTGTCGTCATTCGTTCGTTTGATCATAAGGTGATGGAAGGCTATCAATGGCTGAAAAACATACCGAACATGATATTGCTTGAACGTCCCGACCCTGAAGCCGTAACGTCCGCCGTAAACCGGCTGCTCAGCGGCAAGCATGAGGAAGGCGGTTCTTTGCGAAGTGTTTATTTTGCCGGGCTGCGCTCGAAAATCAGCGGTGATGCCCAATGACCGCGCCGCTTGTGAGCGTGATCGTGCCGATGTATAAGACAGAGCCTTTTATTAAAGAATGCGCGGTTTCTTTAACAAAACAGACGCTGAGAGACATCGAAATCATTTTCGTCGATGACGGTTCACCGGATCAGTCAGGCCGGATGGCTGAACAATTCGCCGCAGAAGATGCGAGAATCCGGGTGATTCATAAAGAAAACGGCGGCCTCAGCTCGGCCCGCAATGTCGGAATAAAAGCCGCCCGCGGCCGTTATATCGGTTTTGCGGACGGCGATGACTATGTGACGGAAACGATGTTCGAGCGGCTTTATGAAGAAGCGGAGAAGAACCGGCTGGATATCGCCGGCTGCGGTTATTATAAGGAAACGCCGTCTAAAGAAAGAACGTATATGCCGCCGTCCCTTCCGCCGGGCCGCGTCTTCACAGCGGATGAAATGACTGCATTGCTGACCCGCGCGCACGAACATCGGTTTATTTGGTATGTATGGCGCTATATATACCGGCGAGAAGCATTGCAAGGACTGTTGTTCCATGAAGATATCCGGTTTGCCGAGGACTCTCCGTTTAACTTGGCAGCGTTCCGCCAAGCCGCGCGTGTCAAAGTGATAGACGAAGGGCTGTATATCTACCGGGAAAATCCGCAAAGTCTTACAGAAACACCGTTTAAGCCCCGCTTAGATCAAGAACTGCAAAAGCAATATGCAGCGAAAATGGCTTTTTATGAGGCGAACGGGCTGACGGACGCCTGCCGGAGCGATATTGATACGTATTTGTGCAAGCATCAGATTCCGATGCTGATCGCCAACGCATGCGCCGCCCCGCAGCCGTCACATCAGATTACGGCGCATATCGGCCGAATCTTAACGTATGACATGGTAAAAACGGCGGTGCGCAGGACGCCGTGCCGCCATAAACAGCTGCTGGCCGGGGAGCGCGTGGTGCTCGGCCTGTGCAAAATGCGCCTTCCTCTTCTTCTGCATGCGTTTTTCGAACGGAAATCGAAAGAGAAAGGCAGTGCGGAAGGAGCATGAAATTTGCCATTAATTTCGGCGCCAATGTGACGGCGTTTTTACTATCGGTGTTTTTATCAGTGTGGATGACGCCCTTTATTGTGAAAACATTAGGCGTGGAGGCTTTTGGGTTTGTACATCTGACACAGAATATCATTAACTATTTCTCTATTATTACCGTTGCGCTGAGCTCTGTCGTTGTAAGGTTTTTCTCCGTCGCCGCCCACAGGGGGAACAGGGACGAGGCCAATGCGTATGTAAGCAATTATTTAGCCGCTTCTGTCGTGATATCTCTATTACTCGCTGTGCCGCTCGCCGGGACTGCTTTTTTTATTGACAAGATTATGAATGTACCGGCCGGGCTCTTAACGGATGTGAGGCTGTCTATCGTAATCGGCAGCGTGCTGTTTATGCTGACGTTTTTTATGGCGGGGTTCGCGACGGGGCCGTTTTTTGCAAACAAGCTTTATATCACAAGTTCCATTCAGGCCGTGCAAATGCTGGTCAGGGTGCTGTGTGTGCTCGCTCTGTTTACGTGCCTGCCGCCGAAGATCTGGCAGATCCAGCTTTCGGCATTAGCGGGAGCCGTCTGTGCAGCTGTGCTGACTTTTTTCTTCTTTAAGAAATTGATTCCGTGGTTTTCTTTCAGCCGTAAAACCTTGTCATTACAGACGAGCAAAGTGCTGTTTTCGGCCGGTGCCTGGAGTTCTGTCAACCAGATCGGCGTGCTGCTGTTTCTGCAGATTGACCTCATGACGGCCAACCTCGTGCTGGGGCCGTCTGAAGCGGGTGTCTATGCGGCGATTATTCAATTCCCGCTTCTGCTCAGAAGTCTTGCCGGGACGCTTGCTTCACTGTTTGCGCCGGTTTTGACTTCCTACTATTCAAAAGGCGATATGGAAGGTCTCCTGTCTTACGCCAATAAGGCCGTGCGGATGAACGGGCTTCTCCTCGCGCTTCCCGCCGCGTTATTAGGAGGGCTTGCCGAACCGTTTCTGGCGATTTGGCTGGGCCCGTCGTTTGTGCAGACGGCGCCGCTTTTATATATTCACGCCGCGTATTTGGCGGTCAGTCTCTCTGTCATGCCGCTTTTTTACGTATGGACGGCTTTTAATAAACAAAAAACGCCCGCCGTCGTTACTTTATGTTTAGGCGGACTGAATGTCATATTGGCCGTGGTTCTCAGCGGACCGGCACATCTCGGGCTGTACGGCATCACCATTGCCGGGGCTGTCTCCCTCATTTTGAAAAATGCCGTCTTCACGCCGCTGTATGTTTCGCATATTACCGGCTTTCAGAAAACCGCGTTTTACAAAGGCATGTTCGGACCGTTGGCGGCGGCCGTATTTGCCTGGGCCGTCTGCCGGGGTATCCGGCTGTTTTCACCGCTTGACAGCTGGGCCGGTCTGATCGCCGCGGGGCTTGCCGTATGCATAAGCTATGCCGCATTCGCTTTTTTCTTCATTTGTACGAAAGAAGAAAGGCGGCTTGCTTTACAGAAATGCCGAAAAGTGAAAGGAGCTGTTCAGATTTGAAGGTGAAACGTGTATTTGATATAGCGGCCGCGACGCTGTTATTGTGCGGCGCGAGTGTCATTCTTCTCTTCGCCATGGCAGCCGTCAGATGCGCCATCGGGTCTCCGGTATTGTTCAAACAGACGAGACCGGGGCATAATGGGCGTCCGTTTACGTTGTATAAACTCAGAACGATGACGGATGCGCGTGATGAAAACGGTGGGCTGCTTCCGGATCATCTGCGCCTGACCAAAACGGGAAGGCTGATCAGAAAACTGAGCATCGATGAGCTTCCCCAGCTTTTTAATGTGCTCAAAGGCGATATCAGTCTGGTCGGCCCCCGCCCTTTGCTGATGGATTATCTGCCGCTTTACACGGCGGAGCAGGCGCGGCGGCACGAGGTGAAGCCGGGAATTACGGGCTGGGCGCAGATTAACGGGAGAAACGCGATTTCATGGGAGGAGAAATTCAAGCTCGACGTGTGGTACGTCGACAACCGCACCTTTCTTCTCGACTTAAAGATTCTGCTTTTAACAGTGAAAAAAGTTCTCGTGTCAGAAGGCATACACGAAGCCGGCCATGTGACGGCAAAGCGCTTCACAGGCAGCGGAGATATGTCATCGTGAAAAAGGTCGTGCTGATCGGAAACGGCGGACACGGAAAAGTCGTGAAGGAAATCGTGCAGGCCCGTTCCGATATGGAGCTTGCGGGCATATTGGACGACGGATTCAGCGGTTTTACCGTTCGGAACGGTTTGTATACGGGCCGGACGGAAGACGTGCACATCCTTCGGAAACTCGTCCCCGAGGCCGTGTTCACGATATGCATCGGCCGCAACGGCGTCAGAAAACAGTTCGCTGAAACGCTTGGGATTGAAGATATAGATTATGCCGCACTCATTCACCCCGGGGCGATCGTCAGTGAAACGGCTTCCGTCGGACACGGAACGGTTGTGATGGCGGGCGCCGTCATTCAGGCGGGCGCTGACATCGGCGCCCATTGCATCATCAATACGGGGGCGGTTGCCGATCATGACAATGCAATCGGAGATTACGTCCATCTTTCACCGCGCGCGGCGCTTGCCGGCGGAGTGAAAGTCGGGGAAGGAACGCACATCGGAATCGGCGCGTCCGTCATACCGCAGATGGACATCGGCCCTTGGTCCGTTATCGGCGCGGGGGCTGCGGTCATCAGCAGAATTCCCGGCCATGTGACGGCGGTCGGCGTTCCGGCCCGCGTCATCCCCCCTATCCATAATGAAAAAGGATGATTTCATGCAAACAAACAAACGGATTTATTTGTCTCCGCCTCATATGAGCGGAAAAGAACAGGAATACATCGCAGAAGCCTTCCGCTCCAATTGGATTGCCCCGCTCGGTCCGCTCGTCAATTCGTTTGAAGCGCGGCTCGCGGAATATGCGGGAGTGAAAAGCGCGGCGGCCGTAAGCTCGGGAACGGCCGCCATCCATCTTGCCCTGCGGCTTGCGGGTGTGAAAAAAGGAGACGTTGTATTTTGTCCTTCCTTTACGTTTGTCGCTACGGCGAATCCGATTGTGTATGAGCAGGCTGAGCCCGTTTTTATTGATTCGGAATGGGAGACGTGGAATATGTCGCCCGATGCGCTTGAGCGGGCGCTCCGGGATGCAAAGCGGCGCGGCAGACTCCCGAAAGCGGTAATCGCCGTCAATCTTTACGGGCAAAGCGCGAAAATGGATGAATTAATGAGCCTTTGTGACGCATACGGCGTCTGTCTGATTGAAGACGCTGCCGAGTCCTTAGGATCAACATATAAAGGCAGGCAGAGCGGCACGTTCGGCCGTTTCGGCATTTATTCCTTTAACGGCAACAAAATCATTACAACATCGGGAGGCGGCATGCTCGTGTCTGACGATGAAGCCGCGATTGAAAAAGCGAGGTTTCTTGCGTCACAGGCGAGAGATGCCGCCGTTCATTACCAGCACAGCGAGCTCGGTTACAACTACAGGCTCAGCAACATTCTCGCGGGCGTGGGTATATCGCAGCTGGAAGTGCTCGAAGATCGCGTCCGGGCGAGGAGAGAAATCTTTCACCGGTACCGGGAAGCGCTGGAAACATATCCGGGCATCCGCATGATGCCGGAGCTTGAAGGAACGGTTTCAAACCGCTGGCTGACGGCTCTGACGCTTGATAACGGCGTGACGCCGGAAGAAGCCGTCGCCTGTCTTGCGGAACAGAACATTGAGGCCCGGCCGCTGTGGAAACCGCTGCATACGCAGCCGCTTTTCACATCTTCGGTCTTTTATCCTCACAGCGAACATGAGCGTGTCTCTGAGAACCTTTTCAGCCGGGGCATCTGTCTTCCGTCCGGGTCTGACTTGTCTTCTGAGGAGCAGCAGCGTGTCATTGCCGCACTTGCGCAACTGTTTGAAACGAAAGGGGAGAAAACATGGACAGCCGCCATGTTATGAGCCGATTAAAAGAGACGCTGACGGGTCTGCTCAGCGTTATACCGCCGCAATCCGACATCATATATGCCGACTATCCCCTCTACGGAAATGTAGGGGATTTATTGATTATGAAAGGGACGGAGGCGTTTTTTAAAGCGCACGGCATCCGCGTAAGACAGCGCTGGAATCCCGACAATTTTCCATTCGGGCGCCGGGCGGACAAAAAGACGATCATCGTCTGTCAGGGTGGCGGAAATTTCGGGGATCTCTATCCGTACTATCAGACGTTCAGGGAAAAAATCGTCAAATCCTTTCCGGAAAACAGGATCGTCATCCTGCCGCAATCGATTTATTATCAGGATGAGACACGGCTGCAAAAGACATCGGCGCTTTTTGCGGAGCACAAGGATCTCCACCTGTTTACGAGAGATCATGTGTCATACGAGACTGCGAAACACTTTTTTTCGGCGAATCATATCGGGCTTATGCCTGATATGGCCCATCAGCTGTATCCGATCGCGGCGTCAGCGGCTCCGTCACGCGGCAGGCTTCATTTTATCCGCACAGATGGGGAAATCAACCCGAAGCTGCAAAACAATTCTTCCGTTAAAAACTGTGACTGGCAGAATGTTCTGTCAGCAAGCGACCGCAGGGGAATCGCTTTTTTCCAAACGCTGAATGTTTTGAATAAAAAAGCGGGAAACCCGCTGCCGATTGCGCGGTTTTGGAAACGCTATTCCGATGTCTTAACGAAAAAAGCGGTCCTGTTTTTCAGCAGGTACGAATCGGTGGAAACGTCAAGGCTCCACGGCCACATCCTGTCCTCGCTTCTCGGGAAACCGAATACCGTCATTGATAATTCATACGGGAAAAATGCCAACTATTATTACACCTGGACGTACGAAGCGCCGGACGTCCGGCTGATCGGTGAAACCGCCGGAACGAAGGAAAACCTTCCGCTTTGAATGAGCGGAAGGTTTATTTTGTTTCTCCGCGTTTTACTTTGTTGTACGCCTCATCCAAATGCTGAATTCTTTTGAGCACAACCGAGTTTTTCGTCAGCTGATCCTGTACAAGGGTTGAGACGACGGAGCGGTAATAGCTGTTCATCGCATGAATTCGGTCTTCATTCGGATTCATTTCAATGTGCTGTGTAAAGTTTTCAATAAAATAGGGAACAGAAAAAAGTTCTGACATCTATAAAGCAACTCCTTTTAATAAGTATATACGGTATGAAACCAATCATGTACAATGAAAAAAGGGGAGTGAGCATGATGGATATCAAACTTCAGCAAACACAAATGTTAAAGCCTCAATTAACGCAAGAGCTTAAACAGGCCATCACATTACTCGGATACAATTCCGCGGAACTGGCCGGATATATTGATGAGCTCTCACTGGAAAACCCTCTGATTGAACGAAAGGAAACAGACACGCCGCCACTATCTTACCATAAAACAAATAAAAACAGGATGAAAGAACGGGACGGAAGCCAGCAGATCAGACTTACCCGTAAAACGCTGCAGGATTCGCTCAAACAGCAAGCCTTAGACATGAAGCTGTCCGATGATGAGAAAAAAATTTTCAATTATCTGATACATTCATTGGATTCAAACGGATATTTAAAAGAGGACATATCAGCCGCCGCCGACCATGTATCCGCTTCACAAGAGGAGACGGAAGCGGTTTTGAAAAAGCTTCAATCCCTTGAGCCCGCGGGAATCGGCGCCCGGTCTTTGCAGGAATGCATCCTTCTTCAGCTCCGCCGTCTGCCCGAGCGTAACGAACAGGCGGAATGGATTGCCGAAGCCTATTTTGAGCTATTTGCCAGAAAAAACTGGAAAGCGCTTACACTGAAAACGGGCATTCCGCTTAAAGACATTCAGGACATCGCTGACATGATCAGCGCGCTTGATCCGAGGCCGGGGCTCCGTTATGCGCATGAGGAGCCGGGTTTTTACGTAGAACCGGATATTTTCATCACGGTGAAAAACGGCATCATTCAAGCGCGGCTCAACAGCCGTTCGTTTCCTGACATCCAGCTTCATGCCCATTATCAGCCGCTCCTGTCAGCCGCCGGGTGCCGTGACACGAAAAATTATCTGTCGGCAAAATATCAGGAATGGCGCTGGCTGAACCGGGCTTTGTCGCAAAGAAAACAAACGATCACGAGAATTATCGGCGTCCTGACTGAACGGCAGGAATCCTTTTTTCTCACAGGAAAAAGCGGAATGCAGCCGCTGACCTTAAGAGAGGTGGCGGAAACGCTGGAGCTCCACGAATCAACGATCAGCCGGGCCATCAAAGGGAAGTACGTTCAGACGCCGTACGGACTGTATGAAATGAAAACATTTTTCTCGGCGAAAGCTGAATCATCGGGGGACGGCGGCGCCTCCAATTATGCCGTAAAAGCGCATCTGGAAGCATTGGTCCGTAAAGAAGATAAAAAGAAACCTTTTTCAGACCAAAAGCTTGCCGATCTGCTTCATGAACAATATGACATCCGAATCTCAAGGCGCACCGTCGCCAAATACCGTGACCAATTAAATATTCCGCCGTCATCGGCGAGAAAACGGTACAGCTGAAACCTCCCCGAGCCAAACCCCGGGGAGGTTCTCCGTGTTACGGGATCATCCATGAAAACAGATGATGCTGTAAAAATGTAATGAGACAGACGAGCAGAAGCAAAAACAGACTGTGCTTAATCGTAAAGCGGAAAAGGTCGGCTTCCTTGCCCGCCAGACCGACAGCGGCACAGGCAACCGCAATGGATTGCGGAGAAATCATTTTTCCGGTGACACCGCCTGATGAATTGGCGGCAACGGAGAGAACCGGGTCCATCCCGACAGATAGCGCCGTCACCTTTTGCAATCCGCCGAACAATAGGTTGGCCGATGTATCAGAGCCGGTAATAAATACGCCGAGCCAGCCGAGCACCGGCGAAAAAAAGGTAAACATCGCGCCCGTCATGGCAAGCGCAAGACCGAGTGTCGTGCTCATGCCGGAAGCATTCGTCACATATGCAAAGCCGACAACAGAAACAATGGTCACGACCGGAAGCGTTAACTCTTTCACCGTTTCTATAAACGCTTCGCCCCACGTCTTCCACGACATGCCGAGGGCGAACTTGGAGATGACGGCGGCAATCAGAATCGCCGTGCCCGCTGAACCGAAAAGCTCAAGTTTGTACACGGCTTCAATCGGCGTGCCGTCCGCCTGAAGAATCTGCTGATTTACAAATGGGACGGGAGGCGTGAAGGTCAATGCTTTCCCGGCTGCATTCAGCCAGGAAAGCCACATTGACGTTCCTTCATAATGACCGGTTAAGGCAGCCTTCACGCCGGGAATCCCCCAAACGGATATCATGGCCGTCAGAAGAAGGAAAGGAGACCACGCTTTAAACACCGCGGCGCCCCCGTACTTGATCGGCGCCCGGTCAGCGGCCGCTGCTGATTCCCGTTCTGCCGCGAAACGAAAGGCCGTTTTCGGTTTCCAAAATTTCAAAAATACAGCGAGCGCGGCCATGGAAACAAGCGCCGACAGCACATCCGGAAGCTCGGGCCCTAAAAAATTCGAGCTTGCGTACTGCACGGCCGCAAAAGAGACGCCGGAAACAAGAATGGCCGGCCATACTTCAAAAGCCTTTTTAAACCCGCTCATCAAAATGATTAAGTAAAGCGGAATAAACACGGATAAAAACGGAAGCTGCCGGCCGACCATTTGGGAAATTTCCATTGCCGGTATCCCGGTCGGACCTTCGACGGCGGTAATCGGAATGCCGATCGCACCGAAGGCAACGGGCGCCGTATTGGCAATCAGGCAAATTCCCGCCGCATACAGCGGCTGAAAACCAAGTCCGACGAGCAAAGCGGCCGAGATCGCGACGGGAGCGCCGAAACCGGCGGCGCCTTCTAAAAATGCCCCGAATGAAAAGGCGATGAGCAGCGCCTGCAAACGCCGGTCATCTGTAATTGAGAGCACCGAACTCCGGATAATCTCAAACTGTCCCGTTTTCACGGTGATTTTATACAGAAAGACCGATGTGACGATAATCCAGCCGATCGGAAGCAGCCCGTACACCGCTCCCTGAGAAGCGGACATCACCGCTTTTTCCGCCGGCATGCCGTAAACAAATACAGCGATTAAAAGTGAAACGGCTAACGTTAAAAGCCCCGCTATGTACCCCTTCATCCGTTTCACCGCAAGCGCCCAAAAAAAGAAGATAATCGGCACGAGCGCGCAAGCTGCCGATAAAAGCAAATTTCCCCCTAAAGGAGCGTACCCCTGTGTCCATTGCATCCCTAAAAAACCCCTCCTTATGTCATGTAAACGATTACTTTTTATGATAAGGTCATCTGATGACCGGGTTAATTAGCATTATATTTTGAAAGTTTTGAAAGTACAATACTTTTCTTGAACAAATTGTCTGAACCTGTCGGCAACACAAAAAAAGAAGTATAATAGACGATAAACATCAAGATTCACAAGTGACGGGGTGATCGCGTTGAAATATAAACAAATTAAAACGAAAAAAATCTACGAAGAAGTCGCTGACGCATTGCTGGAGAAGATAAAAGCGGGCGAGCTTAAGCCGGGTGAAAAGCTTGATTCCGTTCAGGCGCTTTCCGAGAGTTTTCAGGTCAGCCGCTCGGCGGTCAGAGAAGCGCTGTCGGCTTTGAAAGCGATGGGGCTCGTCGACATGAAGCAGGGAGAAGGCACATACATAAGAGAATTTGAGCCGTCTCATGTTTCCCAGCCGCTTTCTTCCGCCCTCTTGATGAAAAAAGAGGACGTCAAACAGCTGCTCGAAGTCAGAAAGCTGCTTGAACTCGGCGTCGCCGCCATGGCCGCTGAAAAACGCACCGAAGACGATTTGCAAAAAATCCGCCAAGCTCTCCTGGAGATGAAAGACATTGACGGAGACGAAGAATTGGGCGAAAAAGCAGATTTCTCCTTTCACATGGCGCTGGCGGAAGCATCACAAAACGGGCTGCTTAAGCATCTCATGAATCATGTCTCCGCGCTCCTTTTGGAAACAATGAGAGAAACGAGAAAAATTTGGCTGTTTTCTAAACGAACGAGCGTGCAGCGATTGTACGAAGAGCATGAACGCATTTACAGCGCCGTCGCCGCCGGAGACGCGGATGAAGCGGAAGCCGCGATGACGGCGCACCTGACGAATGTGGAAGAAGTGCTGGGGGCTTATTTTGAAGAAAATGTATAGAAGCTGACTTGTGAAAGGGGATAACATCACATGCAGGCCGAATCTTTTTTTTCTGACCATGTAAAGAAAGCTCTGACAAACGATCCTCCCGGGGAATGGATGCCGGCAGTTCCGAAAGCGTGCATCCCTCTGCATTCCGGCTATCCCGATCCCGCACTCGTTCCTGATAAGGAGCTGAAAGAAGCCGCCTCCCGCCTTCTGGATGAGGAGCGTGATCTGCCGCTGCATTATATAGGAAGCCCGAGGACGGCCGTTTTAAAAAAGCAGATTCAAGAACGGTTAGCCATCCGCGGCATTCACTGCCGGGACGATGAGCTGATCGTGACATCAGGCGCCTGTCAGGCGATAGATCTGGCTGCGCGGGTTTTCCTCGATGAACAAACCGCCGCTGCCGTTGAAGCTCCGGTCTATATGGAAGCGCTCGAGATTTTAAAAAATTATACACCGCATATCATGAGCATTCCGACAGATCAAGAGGGCCTGCAAACAGAAACATTAGCCTTCATGCTTGAGGAAAGAAAACGAAAAGGGCTTGTGCTTCCCCGTCTTCTCTACACGATACCCGCTTTTCAGAATCCTGCGGGAACCGTAATGTCAGCGAAGCGGAGAACCCGCCTGCTTCAGCTTGCCGAAACGTATGATTTTCTCATCTTGGAAGATGATGCATACGGCGAGCTCGGATTCACCGATATTCCGCCGCCCTTGAAAGCCATGGATCAAAACGGCCGGGTGCTGTACGCCGGTTCATTATCAAAAGTCATCGCCCCGGGTATGAGGATCGGCTGGATTGCAGGGGACGCCGCATTCATCACGGCATTGTCATGGTTAAAAAAAGACTTAGGCCACCCGTTTTCCCAAGCGGTGACCGCCGTCTATCTGGAACAAACGAATATTGAAGAACGGCTCGCCGCCTTGCGGGAAGCATATCGAAGCAAACGTGATGTTTTGCTCGCCGCATCAGCGCGATATCTTCCGGAATCCGCATCTTGGCACGTGCCTGAAGGCGGTTACTTTGTATGGGTGAAAGCGCCGGGGGCTGATACGTCCGCAATGCTGGCGCGGGCTCTGTCTCACGGCGTTTCCTATGTACCCGGAAAATATTTTTTTCCGCATCAGGAAGACGGTGCCGAATATCTCCGCCTGTCGTTCAGTTTTGCCGGTAAAGCCGCGATAAAAGAGGGTGTGCAAAAACTGGGACGCCTGCTGAAAAACGGGATGTAGAGCAGCATGGGAAGCTTTCAGGCTTCTCTTTTTTTGCACCCTTCAGCGCATCGGGCGAAAGGATTTTTCAGAAAAACCTTCCAATCCATATTCAGAATAGTGTAGGATATTCATAGAGCTTTCCAAAAACAGGTCATCAGATGACCAGATCACATACTGAGGATGAAAGAGGGGTTCATCATGAAAGTCTCATTATTTGTCACGTGCCTTGTGGATATGTTTCAGACCAATGTCGGAAAGGCGACGGTTGAGGTGCTGGAACGGCTCGGGTGCGAGGTGGATTTTCCCGAGGGGCAGATTTGCTGCGGGCAGCCCGCATACAACAGCGGGTATGTGACGGATGCGAAAAAAGCGATGAAGCGGATGATTGCCGCGTTTGAAGAAGCGGAGTACGTCGTCAGCCCGTCAGGTTCCTGTACCACGATGTTCCGTGAATATCCGCATCTGTTTCAGGACGATCCGAAGTGGGCCGCAAAAGCGCAGCAGCTTGCGGACAAAACATATGAGTTAACAGATTTTATCGTCAACGTTCTCGGGGTGGAGGATGTCGGGGCGGTGCTGCATAAAAAAGCGACAGTCCATACATCATGCCACATGACGAGGCTGCTCGGCGTGTCGGAGGAGCCGATGAAGCTTTTGCGCCATGTCAAGGGGCTCGAGCTGACCGCGCTTCCCGGAAAGCACCAATGCTGCGGATTCGGAGGAACATTTTCTGTGAAAATGGCGCAAATCTCTGAACAAATGGTGGATGAGAAGGTCGCCTGCGTGGAAGACACGGAGGCCGAGGTGCTGATCGGGGCGGATTGCGGATGTCTGATGAATATCGGCGGGCGTCTTGACCGTAAGGATAAAAACGTCAGAGTCATGCACATCGCAGAAGTGCTGAACAGCAGATAAGACGAGAAACAACAAGGGGGTAAAATCATGGCGATGAAAATCGGTACCGCCGCTTTTAAAGAGCGGGTATCAAAAGGAATAGATAATGAGTTTATGAGAGGAGCCGTCTCCGGAGCGCAGGAACGGCTCAGGACAAGAAGGCTTCAGGCGGCCGAGGAATTGGGAAACTGGGAGGATTGGCGTTCCCATGCGGAAGAAATCAGACAGCATGTGCTGGACAATCTTGATTTCTATTTGGAACAGCTCGCCGAAAACGTCGCCAACAGAGGCGGGCATGTCTTTTTCGCCGAAACGGCGGAAGAAGCGTCCTCCTATATCCGCGATGTCATCCGGCAGAAAAACGCCAAAAAAATCGTAAAATCCAAATCCATGGTGACAGAAGAAATCAATATGAACGAAGTGCTTGAGGAAGAGGGCTGTGAAGTCACAGAAACGGATCTCGGCGAATACATTCTCCAGATTGACGATCACGATCCGCCGTCACATATCGTTGCTCCCGCTCTTCACAAAAACAAAGAGCAGATCCGTGACGTGTTTAAAGAGAGACTCGAATACAAACAGACGGAAAAACCGGAAGAGCTCGTCATGCACGCGCGCAGCGTCCTCCGGAAAAAATTTCTCGAAGCGGATGTCGGCATCACGGGCTGCAACTTTGCAATCGCGGATACCGGATCGGTCAGTCTCGTGACAAACGAAGGAAACGGCCGCCTTGTGTCCGCGCTGCCGAAGACGCAGATCACCGTGATGGGAATGGAGCGGATCGTTCCGTCATTTTCTGAGTTTGAAGTGCTTGTCAGCATGCTGACGAGAAGCGCGGTCGGCCAGCGGCTTACAAGTTACATTACGGCGCTGACGGGCCCCCGGCAGCAAGGAGAGGCTGACGGGCCTGAGGAATTTCATCTCGTGGTTGTGGATAACGGGCGTTCCCGCATACTCGGCACGGAATTCCAATCGGTGCTGCAATGTATCCGCTGCGCCGCCTGTATCAACGTCTGTCCCGTGTACCGGCATGTCGGCGGACACTCGTACGGGTCCATCTATTCGGGTCCGATCGGCGCCGTCTTATCGCCTCTTCTCGGCGGATATGACGAATACAAGGAGCTCCCGTACGCATCTTCCTTATGCGCGGCCTGTACGGAAGCGTGTCCCGTTAAAATTCCGCTGCACGAGCTGCTGCTCAAGCATCGGCAGAACATTGTGGAAAAAGAGGGCAAAGCGCCGATCAGCGAAAAACTGGCGATGAAAGCCTTCGGGCTCGGCTCGTCATCCCCGTCCCTTTATAAACTGGGATCGAAATGGGCGCCTGCCGCCATGACGCCGTTTACGGATGATGACAAAATATCAAAAGGGCCGGGGCCGTTAAAAGAATGGACGGCAATACGGGACTTCCCGGCGCCGCATAAATCGAGATTCAGAGATTGGTTTAAAGACCGGGAAAAACAAAAGGGGGAAGAATGATGATGAAAGGGACGGTTACACATCAGGAATCCTTTCTAAACCGGATCGCCGGAAGTCTGGGCAGAGAGCGCAGGAAATCAGGCGTGTCCCTGCCTGAATGGAAGTATCAGCCTCAATATCAAACGCATGCGGACTGTACGGAAGACGATCTTGTCACAATGCTGAAAGACCACTGCGTCAACATTCATACCGAACTGATCGAAACGGATGCAGCCGGGCTTTACGACGCTTTGCGCACGCAGGTGAACCGCTTTGAAGGAGGGCCTGTCATCATTCCGAAGGACAGCCGGTTTGAAATGTACGGCTTGCAGACCCTTATGACAGAAGAGTGGCCGGACGAAGGGATTCCCGTTTGGGAATGGGATGCGGAACAAGGAGCGAAAAATATTGAAAAAGCGGAACAAGCGAATGTGGGCATCACATTCAGCGAGATCACGCTTGCGGAATCAGCCACCGTCGTTTTGTATGCGTCAGAGCATGCCGGCCGTTCCGTCAGCCTGCTTCCGACCACCTATATCGCAATCATCCCGAAATCTTCCATTGTGCCGAGAATGACACAGGCCAGTGATATACTGAAACAGCAGATCAGAGACGGCGTCACCGTTCCTTCCTGTATCAACTATATTACCGGACCGAGCAACTCGGCCGATATCGAAATGGATTTGGTTGTCGGCGTCCACGGACCCGTTAAAGCCGCTTATATCCTCGTGAATGACCGATAAAAAAACAAACCCCGGTTTACGGCCGGGGTTTGTTTTTATATAAACGCGTTAATGATCATGATAAAACAGATCGCACTGACAGAAATAATCGTTTCCATCGCCGTCCATGTCAGGAACGTTTCTTTTACCGTCATTCCGAAATACTCTTTGATGAGCCAGAAACCGGAGTCATTGACATGTGACAGAATCAAAGAGCCCGCTCCCGTTGCCAAAACGAGAAGCTCGCTGCTGACGCCCGGCATGACAGATGCAATCGGAGCAACAATGCCGGCCGCCGTCATCATGGCGACAGTCGCTGAACCTGTGGCGACACGGATGACCGCCGCGATCGTCCAGCTTAAAAGAACGGGAGAGAAGCTTGAGTGTTTCGCCATGTCAGCGATATACGTGCCGACGCCTGAATCAATCAGGACGTTGTTAAAAGCGCCGCCGGCTCCGATCACAAGCAGAATGGAAGCGATCGGTCCGAGACAGTCATTGCTGAATTTTAAAATGCTTTCTCTGTCAAAGCCCTGATAAAACCCAAGGCTGAAAAAGGAGTAAACCGTGGCGATCAAAAGCGCCGTGACAGGGTCGCCGATAAATTTAAAAGTTTCATAGAGCGCGCTTTTTTCCGGAAGCGCAATTTCGGCAAGCGTTGCCATAAGCATCAGGATCACCGGTACCAATATCGTAAACAATGTATTTGCGAATCCCGGAAGCTTGCGTTTTTCATTCCGTTCAATAAATTGTTTTTTCAACAGTTCGGGAACGGGTTTATGAATGCGCTTACCAATCCATTTTCCGTAAAGCGGCCCCGCGATGATGGCAGTCGGAATGCCGACGATTAAAGAAAACAAAATCGTTTTTCCGACATTGGCGTGATAAATGCCGACAGCCGCCATCGCCGCCGGGTGGGGCGGAACCAATCCGTGCACGACGGAAAGTCCCGCAAGGAGCGGAATCCCGATCGTCACTAATGAAACCCCGGTTTCAATCGCAATCGTAAACAAAAGCGGCACGAGCAGGACGAAGCCGACCTGGAAAAAGACCGGGATGCCGACAATAAAAGCGACGGCCATCATCGCCCAATGCACTTTCTTTTTGCCGAAGCGGCCGATCAGGGTATGGGCGATCCGCTCCGCACCGCCTGATTCAGCCATCATTTTTCCGAGCATCGTACCGAGGGCCAGCACGATCGCAAGCAGAGACAGCGTATTGCCGAGCCCGGTTTTCATTGAAGTGATAATGTCCGGCAGATTCATGCCCGTTGCGAAACCGACAAGGATGGATGTAATCAAAAGACTGATAAACGGATTTAACTTAGCGACCGTAATCAATAAGAGTAAAACGATAATAGCGGCAATGACAATAAACAGTAACATGACCTTTTCACCCTTTCAAAGAAGAATTAACGGCTTTGTTTGAGCTGAAATTCACTGATGACGTCAAATTCATCTTTGAGCTTGTCATACAGCCGCTCGTATAAGTAAAACAGCTCAATATATGTTTCGCTGTTTTTGATGTTCGGTTCATGGCGGTGCGAAATTCTGATCCAGTCCTGAACATCCTCGATCCGTTCCATTTCGCCAAGACTGTGCAAAGCGAGAACGGCCGCTCCGAGCGCCGAGGCTTCGTAACTTTCCGGAACGAGGACTTCCCGTCCCATCGTATCGGACAAAATCTGCCTCCACAGCGGCGATCTCGCAAATCCTCCCGAAGCCCGCACGTCTTTTGCGGGGCCCGCCAAATCTCTCAGTGCGACACCGATTGAAAAGACGCTCATGATGACGCCTTCCAGCACCGCTCTGATAAAATGCTCCCGTTTATGGCGGAGGCTGATGCCGAAAAACGTTCCGCGGGCATTCGGGTTCCAAAACGGCGCGCGCTCCCCTGATAAAAACGGCAGAAACAGCAATCCCTCAGAGCCTGCGGGCACTTTATCAGCAATATCAATCATTAAATCGTACGGATCAATGCCGAGCCGCTTCGCCGTTTCAACTTCCGGAGAAGCGAATTCGTCTCGAAGCCAGCGCAGCATAATGCCTCCGTTATTCGTCGGGCCTCCGATGACCCAATGCTTGTCAGTCAGCGCGTAACAGAATGTCCGCGCTTTTTCATCCGTAATCGGCGCATCCGTCACCGAACGCACGGCTCCGCTTGTTCCGATCGTAACGGCCACTTCGCCTTTGCCGATCGCGCCGACTCCCAGGTTGGCGAGCACGCCGTCATTTGCGCCGATAATAAACGGTGTATCCGCATGAATGCCCATCCGTGCAGCGATTTCCGGCGCAAGGCCGCGCAGCTGATGAGTGGTCGGCACGATGTCCGACAGCTGATCTTCCCGGATTCCGGCAATCCGGAGCGCTTCTTCATCCCAGGAAAGCGTATCTAATCGGAACAGTCCCGTTGCCGAAGCGATCGAATAATCGACGACATAAGTTCCGAAAAACTCGTGCAGAATATATTCTTTAATACTGATGAATTTGGCGGTTTTCGCGAATGTCTCCTGATCCTGTTCTTTCATCCACACAATTTTGGAAAGCGGAGACATCGGGTGAATCGGCGTACCCGTTCTTTTATAAATATCAAAACCGTTCATCTCTTTTAAAATCCGTTTTGATTGCTCGGCGCTGCGGTTGTCCGCCCAAATGATGCTTTTGGTCAGCAGGCCGCCGTTTTGATCGACAGCTATCAATGAGTGCATGGCGGTGCTGATGCCGATTGCAAGCAGATTGTCTGGGCTCAGTCCGGCCTTTGTGATGGCGCCCCTGATGCTTCCGATAACCGCTTCCAAAATGTGCTCAGGATCCTGCTCGGCCCATGCCGGCTTTGGCTGTATTAAATCATAGTGAACCGAATGCTTGGCTAACACTTTGCCTCTTGGTCCGAACAGAACGGCTTTCGTACTGGTCGTGCCGATATCCAGACCGATAACAGCTTGGGTTTCCTTCATAATATATCCCGCCTAATCTGATTGAATAATAAGATAGATTGATAATGTATGCCCTTACAAAGTCAATTATAGGAATAATTTTTTTATAAATCAACGATGAAGAAGAAAAATTTTTTCATAAAATTGCCTCAATTCCCGCTGTATCGGCATTTTCTCTTTTGAAAAATAAATATTACAAACGTTTGTGCGCGATCATTTTTCTGATTTGCTGCAAGTTGGCGAGCGTTTTCTCCTGCCGCAGCCGGGCCGTGGCGAAATACAATGTATCAATGACCGACAGCTGGGCAAGCCTTGCGGACATCGCTTCCGTTCTGAAAGCCGTCTCCCTTGTTGACGTATACAGCACAACGTCGGAAATCTGGGTGAGCGGCGACTTTTGGTAGCTTGTAATGCCGATCGTGCCGGCGCCGAGCGATTTGGCCGTTTTCACCGCGTCGAGCACGTCCTTGTTGCTTCCCGAATGAGAAATGCCGATGACTGCGCTATCGGGACCGAGAAGACCCGCTGACATCGCCTGAAAGTGAGAATCCGTGTGCGCGATGCAATTTATACCCGTACGCATAAATTTATGATACGCGTCTGTGGCGATCAGCCCGGAACCGCCGTTTCCGTAAAATTCGATTCTGTCTGCGCGGTGGATCATTTCTGCCGCTTTTTCAACGTCGGCCGGATCTAATAAATGAAAGGTATCAGTCAGACCGGAAATGTTTGTGCGGAAAACTTTCCGGATGATGACTTCGATATCGTCGTCGGGGCTCATTTCTTCATGAATGTGCTGCACCGGCTCCTGAACGATCTCCTGAGCAAGCGCGATTTTTAAATCCTGATAGCCGGAAAAACCGAGCCGTTTGCACAGCCTGAAAATCGTCGCTTCAGAGCTTTTCGTTTTTTCCGCCAGCTGAATGATGGAAAGGTGAATCACGTCTTTCGGTTCCTTCACGATATGGTCTGCAATCGCTCTCAATTTTGGCGACAAACCTTTGCTGGCCGCCTGAATCTTCCCGATGCTGCTTGAATTCACAGGGGTCATGCTATAACCTCCCTACTCGAATGTAAACGCATACTTTTATGATAAAGCAAGTTCTGTCATAAGGGAATCAGGTTTTGTTTTCTTTACCGCAAATGAAAGAAAAGAGAAAAGTATATCGGGGACATCGCCTCAATGACACTTCATACATCCGATTTTTACAAAAAGTGATCGTTCTCTGAAAAGTGCCGGTGCCCAAGTCGCCGGCCATAAGTGTAAGCTGTCCTGCTACAGTCCAGTTTCTAGTGAGTTGCCGGCGCTTGAAATTCCAGATGAATTTCTTCAAATTAGTGTTCCGTCATTAGCAGTCAGTTCTTTATTAACTGGATTGATCAAAAGAGAACGATCACTAAGCAGGAGAACACTTGAGAAGCACAGGCTGATCAGCTTCTGGAGAAAAACTTCAAATTAATATAATAATCTAATTGCTCTGAAACGCGTACCATACATTATACTTTCAATGATTTTTAAACTCTGAGGAGGAAATTCACATGAAAGTAATTGCAATTGACTTAGATGGCACGCTGTTATCAGAGAACTTAACTATCCAAGAACAAGATGTAAGAGCTTTAAAGCTCGGACAAAAACAAGGTCATCTTGTAACAATCGCTACAGGGAGAGCTTTATTTGATGCAAAACACATCATCAATAAATATGATTTGGATTTTCCGATCATTGCTTCAAACGGCGCTCAAATTGATGTGGGAAATCAGGTCATATTCGAACATTTTATGGATTCAGATGTAATCCAACCTATCATCACATGGTTAAATAAAGAGGAAATCTATTATCAGCTTTACTTATCTGACAAAATTGTCGTATCAAATCAAGGAATTCAGCAGCTTGAAAAAGAACTTTACAATACAGTAATGGAAGAACCTCATTTTAATCAAGAAGTATTTTGGAATTCTATTAAAGCTCAGATACATCAATACGGGTTAGAGGAAATACCGGGTACAATTGACCCTATCGATTATCGGTATGTCATAAAATGTATGATCGTTACGCCAAACCAAAGAAAATTAAAAAAAGCAAAAGAATATTTTGGACAACTGAAGGAGTGTGCCGTAACGAGTTCAGGAGCATTCAATCTCGAGATCACAAGTTCAGGAGTAGATAAAGGAGCGTCATTAAATAAACTTTGTGAACATTATGGAACGGATGCGCGGAATGCAATTGCAATAGGTGATAATCTAAATGATCTGCCTATGTTTCGTGCAGCAGGAATAGGGATAGCCATGGGAAATGCAGATAAGAAGCTTATTCAATTGGCTGCTTTTAAAACGTTAACGAATGATGAGTGTGGTGTATCTTATGCTTTTGATCACTACATTCTGACGAAAGAAGAAGACCCTAAACCGCGGAGTATACAGCCATGATCCATTTTGTGAAAAGATGTTTAATCTATATTGTCGGATTGTTTATTTTATCCGTAGGGGTTGTATGTATGATTAAATCTAATACCGGGATTGCCCCCTGGGATGCTCTGAACGTGGCTTTATCAGAACTCATTGGCCTTACAATCGGGTCATGGGTTTTCATTGTCGGAGGAATTCTTATCTTTATAAACAGCCTCATAAAAATGCGGTTTCCTAATCTAGCCGGTTTTATTCCGATTGTTATTATTGGAAGTTTTGTTGACCTTTTAAACTTAAAGGTTCTTTCGTTCTTAAAAACAGATGCTGTAATTCTTCAATGGAGTTTATTTTTGATAGGGTTGTGTATATTGGCTATGGGAATCGCTATTTATTTAAGAGCATCTTTTCCTTCGATACCGAATGATGAATTAATGCTGGCTATTACTGAACGTACAGGTTGGGGTATTAATATTACAAAGACGATAGGGGAAGCTTTAGCTTTTGTGCTTGCAATCATTCTTCAGGGGCCGATTGGGATAGGAACCATCATTGTGCTGCTGTGTCTGGGGATATTAGTAGGTTTATTTGACAAACTATTACACAAGATGGGGAAGCCCCGTTCTATCTATAGTGTGGGACAGGAAGGCGCACATATTCATGCAGGCCATGATAAAACAATGAATTAAATGCTTTTTTCCCCTTGTGTTGTTCAGTGTGAAATGCTGATAACGCTGTCTAAAAAGGAGTAGCAGTAATGACAAACATTACAGAGATAGCAAAGAAAGCGAACGTTTCTCGGACAACAGTTTCTAGAGTTCTCAATAATCATCCTTATGTAAAACCTGAGAAGCGGGACGCTGTGTTAAAAGCTATGAAGGAATTAAATTATGTACCGAATTTCAACGCGATTAACCTATCCAGGGGGAAGACAAATGTTTTCGGAGTCATTGTTCCTAAAATCAACCATCCGTTTTTCAGTAAACTGATTGCCGGAATAGGCGAAGAGTGTAATAAACATAATTACAGTTTACTTGTGCACCAATCAAATAACGATCCTGAACAAGAAATGGAGTTTTTTAACAGATTGAAATACAAACTTATTGACGGTCTTATTTTGGGATCCTGTGTAAGCCCCCATCACGTACTCGACGAGATATCTGGGTTTGGTAATATTGTTTCCTGTGAAGCTTCTGCGAGCAAACAGGTTGCACATATATTTATTAATCATGAGTCAGGAATCAAAATGGCAATAGATCATCTGCGAAATCAAGGACATCAATCCATTGGTCTGTGTATAGGAAATCCTAAGAGCGGTGTTGGCATAAGCAGAAAAAAATCATTTTTTCACTTTCAAAATGAATACGGTTTGAAATGGAGTGATAATTGGTACTTTGAGGAACAGTACACTATTGAGAATGGTATAGAAATAGCAAAATTATTACTAAATAAGTCACCTCGTCCTGCGGCAATGGTTGTAGGAAGTGATTATGTTGCGGCGGGGATCATTTATGAAGCGAAAAGACAGGGAATACGAATACCTGAAGAACTGGCGGTTATAGGATTTGATAATCAGCCGATATCTAAGGTAATAGAACTTTCAACGATACATCAACCTATTAAAGAGTTGGGACAAACAGCAGCAAATTTATTATATAACTTAATGAATAACAAAGATGTCCCCAATATAAATAAGTTGGAACTAAAACTTATTAAAAGAAAGTCAACTTAAAAAGACCACTTTATGGTGGTCTTTTTTGCTTAGCGCAGAATCAGCTCTGGGGCAGGCGCTTTGAAATGAGCTCTTTTTTTCGTTTCATCTATAAAACTGAAGGGCTTCATGGATAGGTTTTCAAGTTCATTTAGGAAATGACAAGCTTTTAATGGCACAAATGATGTCATATTCCATACAACTTTCTCATTAAAACCTATAGCACGAATATTATGCATAAGCCGATCAATTGTGTAAGACCCTGCCGCTACATACCCTTTTCCTTGATACCACAGATTATTCCCTTCAATTTTCTCCAGTGATTGGCCGCACATGGAATCTGTGTCAATGCGATCTGTCATTGCTATAATACCCTCAGAGCCAACAAGTTCTACAACCCGCCGTGCAACTTCTAAGTCTACATGTTCACTATCAAAGTTCATACAAATGGTTAATAAACCTTCTTTCGCGGCTCTCATCAAAGTACCGGGAACTTCTCCGACAAGTGTGTTGATATTATCTATGTTCCATTTATCTAACCGAGCATCTTTTAACCCCTCTAATCTATGTACTCTTTCTTGGGGTGTTCTCCAGGTGTGTTTAAAATTGTTTGGCATATCATTAAACAAATGATCTGTTAAAACGGCATCTGATCCAGTGTAATTGCTGCGTTTTTGCGCTGTATCTATAACTTTCATTATAAGTTCAGAGGTTTCCTCCGGGTATGCTTTTTGGAAGTGACCCAGCGCCGGTTTTACTCCAGCCTCCACAAGTGTATCTACAATCCATTCTAAACTTGGATGTTTTTCGGTGATATATTTCTTTAGATAGGAGTTTTCAGTCATAGCATCTGGAGACAGTACAGTATAAATAAGACCATATTCTCCACATGAAGCGATCTTTTCCCATTCTTCTTTTAAGGGTGCCCAATTCCCTTTTTCCGGTGTGCCTGCAAAGCTGGCCAATAATGGTCCTTCTAGTGAAATACCTAAAATATTACGGTAACGTCCCTTTCTCTTTTGTGTATGGAACTCTTTCATAAAGGATGCAAATTGATCTAATTGATTATGAGGAAGAAAGATAGAGGGTACACAGAAAATCCCTTCTATTTCAGCTAGTGTATTGATCTTTTCAATATCTAATTGGTCTAAATTGCTAAAATCATAGTCACCGATTCCATGACAATGAAATTCTACTGGAAGAGATGGAACTAAATAAGAACCTGATTTCTTAAAAATCCCTTCTCCTCCAATGTCAAAGTTCAGCCATTCATTATTACTATAGGTTATATCAGCGATTTTCATTACTCCGTTTGTTTCAAGGTAAGCCGGGCTGTTAAATGATGTGCTGGACTGCATAGGAAACGCCTCCTGGAAATGTTTATTTAGTATTCAGTGAAGACACATCATCATCTTAAAGTATGAAACCCGTACCATATCAACCTTTTATTATCATTTTTTGTAAAAAAGTAGGTGTTTTATTCAACTTTCTACACCCGATTTTCTCATTATTGTCATTTATATCCTGTAAATTTCTTTTAAAAACTCAAAAACACTAGCTGTAACGCCACTAAAGCATCTATACTGTTTCGTGTTACGCCAACTAGTGTTCTCCACGAGTTTAATTTGTGGAATTGGTTTCATGTCAATAGCTTTAATAAATGGAATATGACTTCCGGGTATAGAACCTTGTGGGGTCATTGGAGTTGAACGATTAGAAAGAAATGTGTACAGTTACTAAGCTGAGGTACCGGAATAAGAGTAACCTTTCATATTTCTGCCAACTTTTTGCCGCTCAGTCCATATATGCCGATTACGCCATATTAGGAGCCGTCTCAATCCTCATATGAAGATAAACATGTTCAGTCAAAATGTCTTATATAGGTGATAAGAAAACCAGCGGCAAAAATTAGTATTGACTTTGAAAATAGAAGACTGTATATTATGTTACTATATTCAGAAAATAAAAACTCAAGAGATTCATTTAACATAAAACACTGTGAACGGGAGCAGTAAAAGAATCCAGTCAGAAAAAGAGAGCTGCGGGTTGGTGAAACGCGGACTGATTGTTCTTTGAACTCGCCCGGAAGTGGCAGGGCGGAACGGAATTGTCGGAATATTCCCTATGTCCTAACGGCTGACCTTCGTTAAAAGGTTTTTAAGCTGGATTCCGGATATTCGGGATCAACAAGAGTGGTACCGCGGCTGCCTGAGGCACGCCGTCTCTTTTCCTAAAGAGGCGGCGTGCTTTTTTATGTGATGAACACTTTTTGCGAGAGGGCGTGTGATAAATGGAAAAGGACAAGCAAACGTTAAAACGGACGATGTCGTCCAGACACATTATGATGATGGCGCTTGGAGGCGCAATCGGGGCCGGGCTCTTTAAAGGCAGCAGCACGGCGATTGATGAAGCGGGGCCGTCCGTGTTACTGGCCTACCTCCTCGGCGGAATCATTCTGCTGTTTATTATGCAGGGGCTGGCCGAAATGGCCGTCAGAAACAAACATGCAAGGACGTTCCGTGATTTGGTTCAGCAGTCTCTAGGATCGTACGCTGCATACTTTTTAGACTGGATCTATTGGAAAATGTGGGTGCTTAATATTGCCGCGGAGGCGGTCGTAGCCGCCATTTTCATTCAATATTGGCTGCCGGAATGTCCGATATGGATACTGGCTTTGATCATTTCCATCGTGGTGACGGTCGTAAACATGCTTTCTGTGAAACTGTTTGCCGAGACGGAGTACTGGCTCGCGCTCATTAAAATTACGGTGATTGTCATCTTTATATTATGCGGAATTCTGCTATTATTTTTCTCATTCGGCAATCACACGGCGCCGGGGCTGTCTCATTTAACGGATCACGGAGGGTTTTTCCCGCATGGAGCGGGGGGCGTCATTACGGCGATGCTCGTCGTGATCTACTCATACGGCGGAACGGAAATCATCGGCGTCACGCTGGCGGAGACAAAAAACCCCGAAAAGGTGATTCCGAAAGCTGTCCGAAGCACGTTAACGCGGATTGTCGCTTTTTACTTGCTGCCGTTTTTCATCATCGTCAGCCTGATTCCTTGGAATCAAGTCAACAGCGTTCCCGAAAGCCCGTTTGTCATAGTATTTAAGATGATCGGAATTCCGGGTGCCGACCATATTATGAATGCCGTCATTCTTCTTGCGATTATCTCGTCTATGAACTCGGGACTGTACGGATCATCCCGCGTCTTATTTACGCAGGCTTCTGACGGCCGGGTGCCGAAAATCTTTTCAAAACTATCGAAGAAAAAGGTTCCTGTCTATGCGATTCTGACTTGTACGTCATTTTTATATGTAGGCGTCCTGATTTCATTATTTGCGGGAAGCCGGACGTTTAATTATTTGATGGGTTCCCTCGGCTATACCGTGCTGTTCATCTGGCTGATTATCGGATTCGCCCATTTGAAATCAAGAAAACATTCAACAGAACAGCCGGCTTATTACGTCAAATGGTTCCCGTACACGACATGGTTCGCGGTGCTTGCGCTTTTGGCCATCCTGATCGGCGTAATTGCGACGACATCCATCGTCATCACATGCATCACTGCGGTCATCTATCTCCTCATTACGGCTGCGTATCTCGTAAAAGGGAGACGTCAATAAATAAAAAAACTCTTGCCGCGCGGCAAGAGTTTTTTTAATGAACGGCCTTTTTTTCTGCGGCCAGAGCAGGTGTTTTCAGTTTCTTCGGTGTTATATTCACAAAACAAATGCTTGTGACGATCAGAAGCAGTCCGGCTAAAAGGCTGACGGTCAGCGGCTCATGCAGAAATATCGAGCTGACGACAATGGATATGAGCGGGATCAGGAAGGTGTAAGAGGCAACCTTGCTTGCTTCCCCTGAACCGACAAGCGTAAAAAAGGCGAGCCAGCCGAGCGCGATGACAAATACCGAAATGAACAGAAGGCTGAGAATGAACGGAGCTTTCCATTGAATCGCTGAAAAGCTTTCTGAAAAATGGCCGGAGCTGACAAGCAGCACGCCGCCGATCAGAAGCTGAAGAGCGACCATCCAGATAGAGTCCGCGCGTCCGCCCGTTCTTTTCACATATACCGTGCCGAGCGCCCAGCTGACCGCGGAGCCTAGAGCCAAAAGAATGCCGGCGATGGAAATATGGCCTCCGAAACCGGCTGCGCTGATGACGGCGACACCGGCAAAGCCAAGAATAAGACCGGCTATTTTTAAAGGATACATCGATTCCCCGAGCCACAGCCAAGAAAAAACGCCCATTAACACCGGCTGGAAAAACACGATGGCTGAAAATAAGCCGGCAGGCAGGTAATTCAAGCCGACCGTTTGCAGGCCGTAAAATAAAGTAATATTTAAAATGGCAGAAATAAGATAGATCGGCCACGTTTCTTTAAAACGCAGCTTTTTAAAACGGGGCAGCGCCACCATTAATAATAGAAGTCCGCCGATCAGCGTGCGGATTCCGGCAAACAGAAGAGGCGGCGAATAGGCGAGCGCGGCTTTTGTCAGCGGCCAGTTAATTCCCCATACCGTGACTAGAAACGCCAGCATAAGAGCCGTCTGTATTTTCGAAAGCTGTTTCACGTCGTTCACTCCTTGTAGAACATTTCCATCATATGATACGGTAATCAGTAAGATAAATAAAATGAATCTTTTTTATAAGGAGCATAAGTAAAACGTTATGACGATTACACAACTGCGGGTTTTTGTTCAAATCGCTGAAACGGGAAGCTTTACAAAAGCGGGGCAGGCGCTGAATATGACGCAGCCCGCCGTCAGCCATGCCATCTCGGCGCTTGAGTCAGAGCTCGGCATCAAGCTGATCATCCGCGAGCGCCGCAACGGCGTAAGGCTCACGGACACGGGCGGAAAAATTCTCGTTCATATCAGAGAGGTGCTCAAAGGCATAGAAAAAGCCGAGCAGCTGGCGGCCGCGGAAAGAGGGCTTGAACAGGGAACGATTCACATCGGCACATTTCCGGCCGCTTCCGCTTATTTCATTCCAAAACTGATCAGCGTGTTTAAAAAACGGTATCCGAAACTTGAGTTGGTACTTCATGAAGGAACGGTTAACGAAGTAAAGGAATGGCTCCGCTCCCGGGTAATAGATGTGGGGATCACTCTTTTTCCTACGGAAGACATGGAATATCTGCCGCTGAAAAAAGATAAAATGGCCGTCGTGCTTAGAAATGATCATCCGCTTTGCAGCTGTGAGTCAATTACTCTGAAAGATCTTGACCGCCAGCCGATGATCATCTGTGACGGAGGATACGAATCACCGTTTATTGATATGTTTAAGGAGGCAGGATCTGTGCTGACTGCCGCATTCACTGTTTACAACGTCAATACGTCCATCAGCATGATCAAAGAGGGGCTGGGAATTGCGATATTATCACAAATGTCTATGTCCGGAATATCGCTGCCGGAAAATGTCGTGACAAGGGAACTCAATCAGGCGGTGTACCGTGATGTTCTGCTTGCCGTTCCGTCCGTAAAAGAGGCTTCATTGGCGGCAAAACTTTTTATTCAAATCGCGCAGGAGCTCACAAAGAATGAATAAAAAGACCCTAATGATCTTAGGGCCCTGAATCTTATCGGTTAATTTTAAAAGAGTTTGTCGTATTGACAAGTTTTGAACCGCTGAACGTAGCTTTGACACGATAATAACCTGTCTTGCATCCTTTTAAAGAGAATGACTTAGTCACCCTTACTGAGAAAGAAAAGGTTGTTTTTTTGCAAGTCGTCCATTTCTTTCCGGACTTTCGCTGTAAGTATAGGTTTCCTTTAAAAGTTCGATCTGACGGATACGCTGTACTGAGAGTAAAATCGACACTTTTCGCTTTTTTCGTGTAGTAGGACGCATCGGTAAATCCGCTTACATTTAAATGCTGCTGAGTGCCGGAATAAAAGTCTGCGGCATATGCCTTATCGGTGTTTCCGGTAAAGAAGATTGCTGCCAGTAAAGCTGTTGTGAGTGCCATTAAGATTTTTTTACGCATATAGACTATGACTTCCTTCCTATTCAATATATGACATATGTTAACATTATTGGTTCTGTTCTTTCAATGATATCTTTTCATTTTTATATCATTCTAGGCTCTTCATATCTGAATGTAATAGATTCATTCATACAGAGTTCACTAGTGACGACCGCTGACTGATTGTTCGAAGATCATCGAATCAAATTGTTTAACTCACGGGAAAAGCTGTGGTAAGGTGTGTGGTAGAGACCTTGTTTAAGATCTGCTTACACTAAACCATAAAGGAGAAAACGATGGCTGAACATACATTGAAAGATACTGCGTTTTCCGTATTGAATTTATCGCCGGTCGTACAGGGGGGAACGGTTGCTGAATCGTTCCGCAACAGCATGGATTTAGCGCGCCGCGCCGAGGAGTGGGGCTATAACCGCTATTGGCTTGCGGAGCATCATAATATAGAAGGAGTCGCCAGCTCGGCAACGGCGGTGCTGATCGGCCACATCGCCGGCGGCACGAAAAAAATCCGCGTCGGTTCAGGGGGCATTATGCTGCCGAATCATTCGTCACTTATAATCGCGGAGCAATTCGGAACCCTTGAAACGTTATATCCGGGGCGGATTGACCTCGGACTCGGGCGTGCGCCGGGTACCGACCAATTAACGGCGAGGGCCTTAAGAAGAAACATAAACAGCGGGGAGGATTTCCCGGAGCAGCTTGAAGAATTGAGAAATTACTTCAAACCGTCAGGCAATGTGCGCAATCAAGTCCGCGCCATTCCGGGCGAAGGGCTGGACGTGCCGATTTGGCTTTTGGGATCGAGCGGCTTCAGCGCGCGTCTTGCGGGAGAGCTCGGGCTTCCGTTCGCCTTTGCGGCTCACTTCTCACCGAAAAACACCGTGCCCGCCCTTGAGCTGTACCGAAGCTCCTTCCGTCCGTCAGACGTACTGGATCAACCGTACGCGATGGTCGGCGTCACCGTCATTGCCGCCGATACGGATGAAAAGGCGGAGCATCTGGCGACATCGCATTATCAAAGATTTTTAGACCTCGTCCGCGGCACGCCGAACCAGCTGAAGCCTCCTGTTGAAGACATGGATCAAATCTGGTCGCCGTATGAAAAAGCGATGGTCAATGAACAGCTCAGTTCAACGATCGTCGGCGGACCGGAGCGTGTGAAGGAAAAGCTGGAAAGCTTCATCCGGACAACACAGGCGGATGAAATCATGGTCAATTCAGAAAGCTTTGAGCATGCCGACAGAATGAGATCATTTGAGATCATCGCCGAATTAAAAAACAGCTGAGCAAAAAAAGCAATGTGCCGCGCACATTGCTTTTTTTATTCGCCGATCCGCCTGACGGAATTCCGGATGACGAGTTCCGGTTCATACACGACGTCATCCTTCTTCGGTTTTTTATGCTCTAAGCAGTCGATGACGTATTTTGCCGCCGCTTTCCCCATAATGGATTTCGGATGCTTGACAGAGGTGAGCTTCACCTCGGAAATCTGGGCGAAATGTGAATCATCATAGCCCATGACTGACACGTCATCAGGCACCTTTAAGCCGAATTCTCTGAGAAGATTAATCGTCTTCAGCGCAATTTCATCATTATAACAAAGAATGGCCGTCGGGTATGATCCGCTGTTTTGCTCAAGGGTATGCTTAATTTTTTGAAGAAGCACGGTTTCTTTTTCCTCAGTCGTATAAGTCACGATCATGTCCGGAGACGGGAAAATCCCGCGCTCCCGGTGCGCCTGGAGATAGCCGTTCATCCGTTTGACGCCCTGCGTGTCATCCGCTTTAAAGATACCCATAATGTGCGTGTGGCCGAGGGACATGACGTATTCGCAAGCCATCATGCCGCCTTTGACATCATTGACGGAAAAGCTCGGTGCGGCCAGCTCCGCATAAGAGGCGTTAATCATGGCAAACGGAATGCCGTTTTTCTCCAGGTTGAGATAGTAGCCGATGTTGGGCGTCTGCAGCGCGCTTTTCGTAGGCTCGACAATCAGCCCGTCTATATTTTTGGACAGCAGGTTTTCAAGGCCGCGCCGCTCACTTTCTGTATTGTTGTTGGTGCTCGTCAGCAGCATGGAATAGCCCTGTTCGCTTAAATAAGATTCAATTCCCCTGATGATGCTCGGGAAAATATAGTCTGATATGTACGTTGTAATGACACCGATCGTTTTGTTTGAATGCATGGCTGATTTCGCCGTGCGTGAAGCGACAAAGGTGCCTCCGCCCTGAACGCTGTACAGCAGCCCCTGCGAGACCAAATCTCCGATCGCCTTTCTGATGGTATGGCGGCTGACCCCGAACTGCTGCATCAGCTCATTTTCCGTAGGCAGCTTTTCGTCCGGCTGTATTTTTCCTTGATTCAGCCATGAACAAATTTCTTCTTTTACTTGAGCATATTTCGGTAGCATATCAATTCCTCCAAAATGTATACGGACAAATTCCAGTATAACATAGTAAGCCCTTTCATCAAGCTGTAAAAATAATTGACAGATTATGAAAAACTGCTTATTCTTTATTTGTACGTACTAATTTTCCTTATTTTTAGATAAAATTCTTTATAAGTACGTACAAATGTGGCGATTCTGAAGAAAACAAAGCAACATCAAGCGCCGCACTCTGTTTTGTAAGCGTTTTTATTCTATTTTTCGCGGGAGGGTAAAATTCATGAAGAATCACCCGGCACCAATTGGCTCAAATGTACCTGTCACTCGGCAGCATTCGAAGTGGTTTGTCATTCTCATCTCATGCGCGGCCGGACTGGGAGGGCTTTTGTACGGTTATGACACGGCGGTGATTTCCGGCGCCATCGGTTTCCTGAAAGATTTGTACCGCTTAAGTCCTTTTATGGAAGGGCTCGTGATTTCAAGCATTATGATCGGCGGTGTTTTCGGCGTCGGAATTTCCGGATTTTTAAGTGACCGGTTCGGACGGAGAAAGATTTTGATGGCAGCGGCGCTGTTGTTTGCGGTGTCAGCGGTTGTCTCTGCGCTTTCTCAAAGTGTGTCTTCCTTAGTGATCGCCAGAGTCATCGGCGGTCTCGGAATCGGCATGGGCTCCTCGCTTTCTGTCACGTATATTACCGAAGCGGCTCCGCCGGCCATACGCGGCAGTCTGTCTTCACTGTATCAGCTGTTTACGATATTAGGGATCTCCGGCACTTATTTTATTAACCTCGCCGTCCAGCAGTCCGGCTCGTATGAATGGGGGGTGCACACCGGCTGGCGGTGGATGCTCGCTTACGGCATGATTCCGTCCGTCATCTTTTTTATCGTGCTGCTTATCGTGCCGGAAAGTCCGCGCTGGCTTGCGAAAGCGGGGCGCCGGAATGAAGCCCTCGCCGTGCTGACGCGCATTAACGGCGAACAGACCGCGAAAGAAGAAATCAAACAAATCGAAACGTCTTTACAATTAGAAAAAATGGGTTCATTGTCTCAGCTGTTTAAACCGGGGCTGAGAAAAGCGCTTGTGATCGGGATTCTGCTGGCTTTATTCAATCAGGTCATCGGCATGAACGCAATTACGTATTACGGGCCGGAAATTTTCAAAATGATGGGCTTCGGACAGAATGCGGGGTTTATCACGACATGCATCGTCGGTGTCGTTGAAGTGATTTTCACCATTATCGCGGTTCTTTTAGTCGATAAGGTAGGCCGGAAAAAGCTGATGGGGGTCGGATCTGCCTTTATGGCGCTGTTCATGATCTTAATCGGGGCATCCTTTTATTTTCAGCTGGCGAGCGGTCCGGCTTTAGTCGTCATCATATTGGGATTCGTCGCAGCTTTCTGCGTATCAGTCGGGCCGATTACGTGGATCATGATTTCGGAAATCTTTCCGAACCACCTCCGCGCACGCGCCGCCGGTATTGCGACGATATTCTTATGGGGGGCCAACTGGGCGATCGGCCAGTTCGTGCCGATGATGATCAGCGGGTTAGGGCTCGCGTACACCTTCTGGATATTCGCCGTCATTAATATTCTCTGTTTCTTGTTTGTCGTGACGATCTGCCCTGAGACGAAAAATAAATCATTAGAAGAAATAGAAAAACTCTGGATAAAATGAAAGCGTTTTACGACAAAAGTCCGCTCCGGCGGGCTTTTGTCTGTCACCTTCATTCCGTTTCTGTATATAATGACTGTATCAAGGAGATACTGGTAAATCCTGCGAAGAATGTCGAGGAATTGACCTTTAACAGTTGAATTAACAATGTCATCCTGTTAAAATAATTAAAGAAAGCAGACATAATTTTTTTTGGCTATGATGGGACGTTTTTTGTCATAGCGGGACATTTTCTGTCCAGTATGAATAGGAAGGAACGTTTGAGTCATGAACCAGTTAATACAAGCTCAAAAAAAATTATTGCCTGATCTTTTGCTTGTGATGCAGAAAAGATTTGAAATCTTGCAGTATATCAGGCTTACAGAACCGATCGGCCGCAGAAGTCTTGCAGCCAGTCTCGGATTGACCGAGCGCGTTCTCAGAAGCGAGGTTCAGTTCTTGAAAGAACAGAATCTCATCGATATTAAAACAAACGGCATGACAATGACGGAAGAGGGCTATTCACTGCTTTCGATTCTGGAAGATACGATGAAGGATGTTTTAGGATTGACGCTTTTGGAAAAGACATTAAAAGAGCGGCTCAATCTGAAAGACGCCATTATCGTTTCCGGAGACAGCGACCAATCTCCTTGGGTCAAAAAAGAATTAGGGAGAGCGGCCGTTGCATGTATGAAAAAGAGATTTTCAGGCAAAAATATCGTCGCTGTAACCGGCGGTACGACAATTGAAGCCGTCGCCGATATGATGACGCCGGATTCAAAAAACCGCGAGCTCCTGTTTGTGCCCGCAAGAGGCGGTTTAGGCGAAGATGTGAAAAACCAGGCGAACACCATATGCGCGCATATGGCGGAAAAGGCTTCAGGCACTTACCGGCTTTTGTTCGTTCCCGGCCAGCTGTCACAAGGCGCCTACTCATCTATTATTGAAGAACCTTCCGTAAAAGAGGTGCTTCACACGATTAAATCAGCGAGTATGCTCGTTCACGGAATCGGCGAAGCTAGAACAATGGCGGAGCGAAGAAACACGCCTTTGGAAGATTTGAAGAAAATAGATGACAATCATGCGGTGACAGAGGCATTCGGCTACTACTTTAATGCGGACGGAGAAGTCGTTCACAAGGTGCATTCAGTCGGAATGCAGCTCGATGACCTCGATGCCATTCCCGACATTATCGCGGTAGCGGGCGGATCATCAAAAGCGGAAGCAATCGAAGCTTATTTTAAAAAGCAGCGAAACACGGTTCTCGTCACGGACGAAGGAGCCGCAAAGAAGTTATTAAGGGATAACATTCCCTCAATATAAATATCTCTCACTTATTTAAAGGAGGAAATAATCATGGCAGTAAAAGTCGGTATTAACGGTTTTGGTCGTATTGGACGTAACGTATTCCGCGCAGCATTAAACAATCCTGAAGTTGAGGTAGTAGCAGTTAACGATTTAACAGACGCTAACATGCTTGCTCATCTTTTACAATATGATTCCGTACACGGAAAATTAGATGCAGAAGTTAAAGTTGACGGCAGCAACCTTGTTGTTAACGGCAAAACAATCGAAGTTTCTGCTGAGCGCGATCCTGCGAAACTCAGCTGGGGCAAACAAGGCGTTGAAATCGTAGTTGAATCTACTGGTTTCTTCACAAAACGCGCAGACGCTGCGAAACACTTAGAAGCAGGCGCGAAAAAAGTTATCATCTCTGCACCTGCTAACGAAGAAGATATCACAATCGTTATGGGTGTTAACGAAGACAAATACGATGCGGCTAACCACGATGTTATCTCTAACGCATCTTGCACAACAAACTGCCTTGCGCCGTTTGCAAAAGTACTTAACGACAAATTCGGCATCAAACGCGGTATGATGACAACTGTTCACTCTTACACAAATGATCAGCAAATTCTTGATCTTCCGCACAAAGACTACCGTCGTGCGCGTGCAGCAGCTGAAAACATCATTCCTACATCAACTGGTGCTGCTAAAGCAGTTTCCCTTGTTCTTCCTGAACTGAAAGGCAAACTGAACGGCGGAGCTATGCGTGTGCCGACTCCAAACGTTTCTCTTGTTGACCTAGTTGCTGAACTTAACAAAGACGTAACGGCTGAAGACGTAAACGCAGCTCTTAAAGAAGCGGCTGAAGGCGATCTTAAAGGAATCCTCGGCTACAGCGAAGAGCCATTAGTATCCGGAGACTACAACGGCAATGCTAACTCTTCTACAATCGATGCTCTTTCTACAATGGTTATGGAAGGCAGCATGGTAAAAGTAATCTCTTGGTACGATAACGAAAGCGGCTACTCTAACCGCGTTGTTGACCTTGCAGCTTACATCGCAAAACAAGGTCTTTAATTCATAGCTCCCGGAAAGGGCCGGACTTGGTTCTTTCGGACAGAAACGCTATAATGAAAGCGGACAAGGGAAGGGGACGGACTCCCTTTCCCTTTTTCCATGAGAACCGGCTTTCAGAAAGCGCCGGATTGCTGCAGAACGTCCGCGTTTTGAAGTTTCCGCGGCACTTTCGTTTTCGGCCGCCTGCCCTGGCTCAGAAGACGATCTGCCCCGTGCCCGGAAGCTGCAATCTGCCCCGCGGCGGAAGCATCATGAGGCGGTTTCACGTTTCACGTTTTTCGTGCTATGCAAACCATTTTGAAGGAGGATCTCCTAAGGCATGAATAAAAAAACAGTAAAAGACATCGACGTAAAAGGCAAAGTCGTATTCTGCCGCGTTGACTTTAACGTTCCAATGAAAGACGGGGAAGTAACAGACGATACTCGTATCCGCGCTGCGCTTCCAACAATCAAACACCTTGCAGACCAAGGCGCGAAAGTCCTTCTTGCGAGCCACTTAGGCCGCCCGAAAGGCGAAGTGGTTGAGGAGCTTCGTTTAACTCCTGTCGCTGCACGCTTAGGCGAACTGCTCGGTAAAGAAGTGAAAAAAGCGGATGAAGCTTACGGCGATGCTGTAAAAGCACAAATTTCTGATATGAAGGACGGAGACGTTCTTGTATTGGAAAACGTACGTTTCTACCCTGGTGAAGAGAAAAACGATCCTGAGCTTGCTAAAGCATTTGCTGAGCTTGCGGATGTATATGTCAATGACGCATTCGGTGCTGCCCACCGTGCTCACGCATCTACAGCCGGAATTGCCGAGCATCTGCCGGCGGTTGCAGGATTCCTGATGGAAAAAGAGCTTGACGTTCTCGGCAAAGCCGTGACAAATCCTGAGCGCCCGTTTACGGCAATCATCGGCGGCGCGAAAGTAAAAGACAAAATCGGCGTAATCGAAAGTCTGCTTGATAAAGTGGACAACCTGATCATCGGCGGAGGTCTTGCTTACACATTCGTAAAAGCGCTTGGCTATGAAGTCGGTAAATCTCTTCTTGAAGAAGATAAAATCGAACTTGCAAAATCATTCATGGACCGCGCGAAAGAAAAAGGCGTTAAATTCTATATGCCGGAAGACGTTCTCGTTGCTGATGATTTCTCTAACGATGCAAACGTTCAAATCGTGCCGATCTCTGAGATCCCAAGTGATTTAGAAGCGATCGACATCGGAACGAAAACCCGCGAAACGTACGCTGAAGTTATCAAAAACAGCAAACTTGTCGTATGGAACGGACCGATGGGCGTATTCGAAATCGACTTGTTCGCTCAAGGCACAAAAGCAGTGGCTGAAGCATTGGCAGAGGCAAACGATACATACTCTGTCATCGGCGGAGGAGACTCTGCGGCAGCCGTTGAAAAATTCGGCCTTGCTGACAAAATGAGCCATATCTCAACAGGCGGCGGCGCATCCCTTGAATTCATGGAAGGCAAAGAGCTTCCGGGTGTAGCTGCGCTGAACGATAAATAAAAACTGCTATAAGGAAGTGGAACAGATGAGAAAACCAATTATAGCCGGTAACTGGAAAATGAACAAAACACTCGGCGAGGCTGTCAGCTTCGTTGAAGAAGTGAAATCTTCCATTCCAGCAGCAGACAAAGCGGAAGCCGTTGTTTGCGCACCAGCTCTTTTCTTAGAAAAGCTGACTTCTGCTGTTAAAGGAACTGACCTGAAAGTCGGCGCCCAAAACATGCATTTTGAAGAAAACGGTGCGTTCACAGGTGAAATCAGCCCGGTCGCTCTGAAAGACCTTGGCGTGGATTACTGCGTCATCGGACACTCTGAGCGCCGTGAAATGTTCGCTGAAACTGATGAAACAGTTAACAAAAAAGCGCATGCCGCTTTCAAACACGGCATTGTGCCGATCATTTGCGTAGGTGAAACGCTTGAAGAGCGCGAAGCCGGAAAAACAAATGATCTTGTTGCCGATCAAGTGAAAAAAGGTCTTGCGGGTCTTTCTGAAGAGCAAGTTGCTGCTTCCGTTATTGCGTACGAGCCAATCTGGGCAATCGGAACAGGCAAATCTTCTACAGCGAAAGATGCAAATGACGTCTGCGCGCATATCCGTAAAGTCGTTGCTGAAAGCTTCAGCCAGGAAACTGCTGATAAGCTCCGCATTCAATACGGCGGCAGCGTAAAACCTGCAAATATTAAAGAATATATGGCAGAGTCCGATATTGACGGTGCTTTGGTCGGCGGCGCAAGCCTTGAACCGCAGTCATTCGTTCAATTATTGGAGGAAGGTCAATATGAGTAAAAAACCAGCTGCACTCATCATTCTTGATGGGTTCGGATTACGCAATGAAACAGTCGGAAACGCAGTCGCACAAGCGAAAAAACCGAATTTCGACCGTTATTGGAACCAATACCCTCATCAGACGCTGACGGCATCAGGCGAGGCAGTCGGACTGCCTGAAGGACAGATGGGGAACTCTGAAGTCGGACATTTGAATATCGGTGCAGGACGTATTGTGTACCAAAGCTTAACACGCGTGAACGTTGCCATCCGCGAAGGCGAATTCGAACGCAATCAAACGTTCCTTGACGCCATCAAAAACGCGAAAGACAACGACAAAGCGCTGCACCTGTTCGGCCTTCTTTCTGACGGAGGTGTACACAGTCATATCAATCATTTATTCGCGCTGCTGAAACTTGCGAAAAGTGAAGGACTGACGAAGGTGTATATTCACGGTTTCCTCGACGGCCGCGATGTAGGTCCGCAAACGGCAAAAACTTACATTCAGCAGCTGAATGAGCAGATCGAAGAAATCGGTGTCGGCGAAATCGCCAGCATTTCCGGACGCTACTACTCCATGGACCGCGACAAACGCTGGGACCGTGTGGAAAAAGCGTACCGCGCAATGGCTTACGGCGAAGGCCCGTCTTACCGCAGCGCGATGGATGTAGTCGACGATTCTTATGCGAACGGCATTCATGATGAATTCGTCATTCCGTCCGTCATCACAAAAGAAAACGGTGAACCCGTTGCGAAAATTCATGACGGCGATTCTGTGATTTTCTATAATTTCAGACCAGACCGCGCCATCCAGATTTCAAACACGTTTACCAACAAAGATTTCCGCGATTTCGACCGCGGTGAAAATCATCCGAAAAACCTGTATTTCGTCTGCCTGACTCACTTCAGTGAATCTGTTGACGGATATGTGGCTTTTAAACCGGTAAACCTTGACAATACGGTCGGTGAAGTATTAGCACAGCACGGGTTAAAACAGCTTCGCATTGCAGAAACTGAAAAGTATCCGCACGTTACGTTCTTTATGAGCGGCGGCCGCGAAGAAGAATTCCCGGGCGAAGAGCGCATCCTCATTAACTCGCCGAAGGTCGCGACATATGACCTGAAGCCTGAAATGAGCGCGTATGAAGTGAAGGATGCTCTTGTAAAAGAAATCGCGGCTGACAAGCACGACGCGATCATCCTGAACTTTGCAAACCCTGACATGGTCGGCCACTCCGGAATGGTCGAACCGACGATTAAAGCAATTGAAGCAGTGGACGAATGCTTAGGCGAAGTGGTTGACGCCATTATCGCTAAAGGCGGACATGCCATCATTACCGCTGATCACGGTAATGCGGACATTCTGATTACAGAAACAGGCGAACCGCACACTGCCCATACGACAAACCCAGTCCCTGTTATTGTGACGAAAGAAGGCGTGACGCTGCGCGAAGGCGGAATCCTAGGCGACCTCGCACCAACGTTATTAGACCTTCTCGGTGTTGAAAAACCGAAAGAAATGACCGGAACATCTTTAATTCAAAAATAAGCGTAAATCAAAAGGAGAGACAAACTCATGCCATACATTGTTGATGTTTATGCACGCGAAGTCCTTGACTCCCGCGGCAACCCGACAGTTGAAGTTGAAGTATATACAGAAACAGGAGCTTTCGGCCGCGCATTAGTGCCAAGCGGAGCTTCTACAGGTGAATACGAAGCGGTTGAGCTTCGTGACGGCGACAAAGACCGTTACCTTGGAAAAGGCGTGTTAACTGCTGTTAACAACGTAAACGAAATCATTTCTCCAGAGCTTCTCGGCTTTGACGTAACTGAACAAAACGCAATCGATCAGCTTTTAATCGAGCTTGACGGTACTGAAAACAAAGGCAAACTCGGTGCGAACGCAATCCTTGGCGTATCTATGGCTTGTGCGCGCGCAGCAGCTGATTTCTTACAGATTCCTCTTTACCAATACCTTGGAGGATTCAACTCAAAAACGCTTCCTGTACCGATGATGAACATCGTAAACGGCGGAGAGCATGCTGACAACAACGTAGACATTCAAGAATTCATGATTATGCCTGTAGGCGCGCCTAACTTCCGTGAAGCGCTTCGCATGGGCGCTCAAATCTTCCACAGCCTGAAATCAGTTCTTTCTGCTAAAGGAATGAACACAGCTGTAGGTGACGAAGGCGGATTCGCTCCGAACCTTGGTTCTAACGAAGAAGCGCTTCAAACAATCGTTGAAGCAATCGAAAAAGCCGGCTTCAAACCTGGTGAAGAAGTGAAGCTTGCTATGGATGCTGCATCTTCTGAGTTCTACAACAAAGAAGACGGCAAATACCATCTGTCTGGCGAAGGCGTTGTGAAAACATCTGCTGAAATGGTTGACTGGTACGAAGAAATGGTTTCTAAATACCCAATCATCTCTATCGAAGACGGACTTGACGAGAACGACTGGGAAGGCCACAAACTTCTTACAGAGCGTCTTGGCAAAAAAGTTCAGCTTGTCGGTGACGACCTTTTCGTTACAAACACGAAAAAGCTTGCTGAAGGTATCAAAAACGGCGTAGGCAACTCTATCCTGATCAAAGTAAACCAAATCGGTACATTGACTGAAACATTCGATGCGATCGAAATGGCGAAACGCGCAGGCTACACTGCCGTTATCTCTCACCGTTCCGGTGAAACTGAAGACAGCACAATCGCTGACATCGCTGTGGCAACTAATGCAGGACAAATCAAAACAGGTGCTCCGTCCCGTACGGACCGTGTTGCGAAATACAACCAGCTTCTTCGCATCGAAGATCAGTTGGCTGAAACTGCTCAATACCACGGTATCAACTCTTTCTATAACTTAAATAAGTAATGGAATGGACGCCGGGAGAATATCTCCCGGCGTTTTTTTATGCTCCCGGGCTTTTCCCTCCTTTTTCATCATCTTCATTTGGTCAATAATATTCATTTTCCCCCCTTTTTAAAGGAATCAGTGTACTTCAATCGAAAGGGAAGAGGTGTTAATAAGAGGAGGGATTATGATGAAATTTTCATTTATGTCAGCCGCGGTGGCAGCAAGCGTCATATGGGGCGCATCTGCCGGGCCGCTGTCCGAAACTCATGCTTATTCAACTGTGACCGCGCCGGTTTTTGATGCTGATGAGGCATTGGACACTATGCATGATCTGAGTGAAACCATCGGTCCGCGGGAAACCGGAACTGCGAAAGAAAAGGAAGCGGCTGAATACATATCGAATCGTCTGCGGGCTCAGGGCACCAGTGTCAAAGTACAGTCATTTCCATTGAAAAAGTACTTTTCAGGTTCAGTCACAGCGGGAGATCATGAATTCCCGCTCCGCTCCGCTGATCAATCCGCTGTTGAAAAAGAGCTCAAAATAGAAGGCGGGATTTTTGACGGCGGCTGCGGATCACGCAATGACGTAACAGGAGCCAAAGGAAAGATTGCGGTGATACGCGAAGGAAAGATCCCCGTTTCTCAAAAGATCAAACATGCCGAACAAGCGGGAGCCAAAGCAGTCATTATTTATAATCAGACAACAAAACCGCTCGCCGTCCGTCCGCATACCGATAAAGGAATCACGATACCGGCGGCGGGTATGAAAAAAGAAGACGGTGAAGCATTGCTGCAGGAAAAGCAGGCAGTCATTCAATTTAAAAACTATAAAAACCGCACCTCACAAAATATCATAGGAACGCGCAAAGCGGCACAGGCCAACCCTTCTGATGCTGATATTATTTATGTCACAGCGCATTATGACAGCGTAAAAGGCGCGCCCGGAGCGGATGATAACGCCTCAGGCACATCTGCCGTTCTGGAAATCAGCAAGCAATTGACACACATACCGAAAGACAAAGAGATCCGCTTTATCCTGTTCGGTGCAGAAGAATTATGGTCTGCGGGTTCATCTTATTACGTCAGTACACTCACGAACAATGAAAGAAAGCACAGCCAGGCCAATTTTAATGCCGATATGATTGCGACTGACTGGGAAGAAGCGAGTCAAATGTGTGTCACGACTCCTGACGGCAGGGAAAACCCGAGTGTCCGGTATGCTGAAAAAGCCGCTGAAAAATCCCGGTTGGTTAAGCCAAACCTGATTCAGCTCGGTTACTCAGACCATGTCTCTTTTTATGAAGCGGGGATTCCGTCGGCTAACTGGATTTGGCTCAGCCCCGATACACAGGAGCCGGGGCCCTGGTACCACACCGAAAATGATAATATGAAACACATCAGCAAAGAACGGCTAGAGAAAGCCGGGGCACTCGTTTCCGCGGCAGTAAATGAGGCAATGAAAGAATAAAAAACAGGCTTCGGCCTGTTTTTTTATATTATTTTCTGTATATTCTATCAATTAAGGGAGATTTTCTCACTCGTTACCAGATATATACCATTTAACAGGATTTTACTTTACAAATAAAAGAAAAATAAATAGATAATACCTAATTCACAAAAGGATGTAAAACTCATTTATCAAATTTTAACTTTTGTTATAATTGCGATATCGATCGATATTTGTTTTAAATTGTAAAAAACAATACTCTTTTTTATCTATTAGGGGGCGAAAAATGAATACTGTCACAAAAGAAGCCAGCAACCTTGGTCAAAAACGGCTGTTACATCTGATTGAAACGAAGCAGGCGATAGTAGGCGTGTTAGGCATGGGATATGTGGGATTTCCTCTTGCGCTGGAATGTGTCGATAAAGGATACAATGTGATCGGATTCGACAAAAACAGTGAAAAGGTTTCCTTGTTAGCCGCCGGAAGCAGCCATATTCAAGATATAGAGGACGGCAGACTGAACTCGGCTTTACAAACAAAACGCTTTCAAATCAGCGCCGACATGTCGCTCATCCAAAAATGCGACATCATTGTGATATGTGTACCGACACCCCTGAACAAAAAAGACAAGATCCCCGATTTAACCTACATCGACAGTGCAGTTGACAGCATGATCGCTTATGGAAGGCAGCATCAGCTTTTAATTTTAGAAAGCACCACCTATCCCGGAACAACGAAAAAAAAGATTGCCGACAGAATGGCATCAAGCCGCGGCATGAAAATAGGAACAGACTTTTTTACGGCTTATTCTCCGGAAAGAATCGATCCGGGCAACAGGCAATATGAAGTTTCAGATATTCCTAAAGTAGTCGGCGGAACCACACAGACTTGCACAGAACTTGCCTCAGCGTTTTACAACACCATTGTTACAAGCATTCACCCGGTCACCTCACCCGAAGTAGCTGAAACAGCTAAACTCCTAGAGAATACTTATCGTTATGTCAATATAGCTCTTATCAATGAAATGGCGCTTAATTGCCGTGAACTCGATATTGATATATGGGAAGTCATCTGCGCGGCGGACACGAAGCCGTTCGGCTTTCAAAAATTTATCCCTGGCCCCGGAGTCGGAGGCCATTGTATCCCGATTGATCCTTTTTACTTCAAATGGATCGCGAATGAAAAAGGGCTGCAGACAAAATTAATTGATCTGGCGGACGAAATCAATTCTAACATGCCGATTTCTGTCTCTGACTATGCTTTGAAACTGGCGGGCAAAGACAAATGCAGCATCTTAATAATAGGGGCCGCTTATAAAAAAAATACAAATGACCCGCGTGAATCCTCAGTGTTTACGATAATGGAAGAATTGATGGACAAGGGATGCGCAAAAATTGATTATCATGATCCGTTTATCAGCGAGATCCGCTTGAATGACGGAAGCCGCAAACAATCTGTCCCTTTCACAAGAGAACAAATCAATCAGTACGACGTCATCATCATTCATACAGATCACGATGTAATCGACTACAGTATTTTGAAGGATGCCTCACCGATTATCTTTGACACAAGAAATGTATGCAGGGAAAAATCAGCCGACAATTGCAGAGTTGTCACTTTATAAGGAGGGAACGGTCATTAGTAATCGATTTATCTCTTTTCACAGACCTGATATGACAAACGAAGAAATCGCAAGCGTAACCGAAACGATTCAGTCGGGCTGGATTTCGAAAGGCCCGAAGGTAATCGATTTTGAGAAAAAGCTGGGAGAATGTATTGGAGCCGAACACGTCATCAGCTGTAATTCAGGCACTGCTGCATTACATATGGCTTTATTGGCGCTCGGTGTGGGAGAAGGCGATGAAGTCATCGTGCCGAGCTTCACGTTCTGTTCCAGCGTCAATGTCATCCTGCACGCCGGAGCCGTTCCTGTGTTTGCGGATATATGCGAGAAAAGTCTATGTGCCGATCCTGAAGATGTCAGGAAGAAAATAACGCCGCGCACAAAAGCGGTAATTGCGGTTCATTTTGCCGGCTATCCGGCTGATCTGGAAAACTTGCAGTCCATTTGTAAAGAAAACGGATTGTATCTGATTGAAGACGCCGCTCATGCGCTCGGTACAAAATATAACGGAAGCATGATCGGCACTCACGGAGATGCCGTGTGCTTCAGCTTTTATGCCACCAAAAATATTACAACGGGGGAAGGCGGAGCCCTCGTCATGAAAGACGAACAGGCCGCAGAAAGAGCGAGGCTGTACGGATGGCACGGCATCACAAAAAATGCCTGGAACCGGTACGGTGAAAAAGGCAGCTGGAGATACGACGTGTTACTGCCGGGCTTTAAATATAATATGACGGATATTCAGGCCGCGCTCGGTCTGGTTCAATTGAAACGCGCAAACGAAATTCAAGAAAAACGGGCACAGATCGCTCAATTTTATGTGCGTGAACTGTCGGGCCAATCTGACAAAGCGGCGCTTCCGCTTTCTGACATTCCAAGCGGCATAACGCACTCATGGCATTTATTTATTTTACGTATTCGAGAAAACGGCGGTATGGACAGAGATCTGTTTATTGAGAAAATGAAAGAAAAACAGATCGGGCTGAGCGTGCACTTTATTCCCGTGCATATGCATCCTTACTATCAAAAACATTTTCCTGCCGAGCTTCCGGTTACTGAACGTGTTTTCCGGGAGATCGTGTCACTGCCTCTTTACAGCCAGTTATCAGATGAGGATTGCAGCTATATTGTCAAGTCTATAAAAGAAGTTTTGACTATCAGCCAGGAGGTAGGATCATGAAACATATTGCGATTATCGGAGGAGCCGGTTTTATCGGAAGCGAATTGGCGGCATTATTACAGGCTAAAGGTTATCACACCATTATTGCAGACCAAAAGGAGCCGGCTTTTGACACTGAATACCGCCAAACGGATATCCTTGACCGGACGTCCCTCCGCGAATCACTGCGGGGAGCGGATGCGGTTGTCCATTTGGCGGCAATGGTCGGTGTAGACAGCTGCCGAAGCAATGAAGAAGACGTCATACGGGTCAATTTTGAAGGAACGAAAAATGTCACCGAGGTATGCGGTGAATTGGGAATCAGCACACTTCTTTTCTCATCGAGTTCAGAAGTGTTCGGCGATTCACCTGATTTTCCTTATACCGAGACAAGCCGAAAGCTTCCGAAATCGGCTTACGGAAAAGCCAAACTGCAATCAGAGGAATATTTGAGAGAACAGGCTTCCGACGAGCTTCATATTCGGGTCGTCCGGTACTTTAATGTATACGGGCCGAAACAGCGCGAGGATTTTGTCATCAACAAGTTTTTCAGCCTGGCCGAGAATGGCTCTGAGCTGCCTCTTTACGGGGACGGCGGACAAATACGCTGCTTCAGCTACATCAGTGATATCGTCACCGGAACTTATCTCGCGCTCATTCATGAAGGAGCCGTCTTTGAAGACTTCAATATCGGAAACGACCAGCCGATCACGATAAAAGAACTGGCTGCAAAAGTCAATGTGCTCTCTGGCAGAGAGAAGGATAACTATTTGTTTAAAAAGCTGGGCGAAGACGGCGTGAGGGGAAAAGACATCGAGATTTTTAAACGGGCGCCGTCAATCGAGAAGGCGAAACGTTTACTCGGTTACGCTCCGAAAGTAAGTCTGAATGAAGGCCTGGAGATCATTAAAGATGAAAGACAAAAGCACAAACTTTCACTTTCCTGAAAACCCGGAAGTGGTCAAATACCCCGTTTATCCCGGACAGCTTTCCGTCAGCGGCCGTCTGCGCGCGGTGAAGCACTTGCTTACTGCCGGACAAAGCGGACTGACTGAAAAGCTGGAAAAACGGTACGGAAAAGGGGTTGTACTGACCTCCAGCGGCAGTGCGGCACTGGTGCTCGCCTTAACTTATTCGGGAGCCGGGCCGGGGAAAGAAGTGATTTTCTCATCCTTCAGCTGCCCGAATGTCATTGATGCCGTATTGCAATCCGGTGCAACGCCTGTTTTTGCGCAGCTGGATGAGCATCTATCCTTATCGTTTGAGGATGTCAAAAAAAAAGCGACGCGGCAGACGTGTGCGGTTATCCTCACGCATGTATACGGCCGGAGAGAAAATACCGCCATCATTGACTGGGCGAAGGAACACGGTATTTTTGTCATTGATGATGCCGCTCAAGCTATGTATACAAAACAAGCGGATACATATGCCGGCGGTCTGGGCGATTTCGGCATTTTAAGCTTTGGCCCGTCAAAACCGCTTGCGAGTATCGGAGGCGGCGCGTTAATCGCGCCGAAAGAATTGCTGAAGCAAAATGCAGCTCCCCCGATGGAACGGCGCGGCCGAGTAGCAAATGACTATCGATCCTATATCAGAAATCAAAGAATACAGGCTGTTATGAAACGGCAACGGCATCATCCCGTTTCATATATTTATAGAAAAGCGGGCGTCATGCCTTCCATGAAAGCCACTAAGCTCGAAGCTCTGCCGGATAAACCGGCTGTTGTACCGGTGCTTCGCATGCATCCGGCAAGGGAAGCCATTATTGAAGATCAGCTTTCACGTATGGATCAGCTTGTAACAGCTTCCATTCGAAACTTAGAGACGGCGGGAGAAATCTTTATAAAGGCGGAAGAGACGTACGGCATAAAGATGATCCAGCCCCAAGAAGGAGAACATCTGAATTATTTAACGATTGTATTCCCCAGAGATGAAGAGCGGTACGGGTGTTCCGTTTATTTAGCTGAAAGAGGCATCCAAACATGCTGGAACTATCTTCCCCTCGGACGTATTCCGATTTATGAAACATATGCGGCGGAAGAAGGGGAAGATCCGCTTTGGAAGAGAGTTCTTTCTCTGCCGTTTAAACCTCCTCTTCAAAAGGAGCAAGTCAGATATATAGCCGAATCCGTTTTATCATATTGTGAGCAAAAGAATAAGACTGAATAGTGGTGATAACAATGCAAAAAACAGCAGTATGCACGAGCCGCCAGGCATGGGATCGGGCCGCTGACATGTATCAGGCGGGGTTGTTTCAAAGCTATGATTGGGGAATTCTCATGGAAGAGCTTCCCGGCACGTCATTTCACCCTGTCAGACTGACAACGGACGGAGGACAGGTCATCTATCTTCCGCTTTTTGAACAGAAGGGCGTATTATCCGGCAATATGATCGGATACGGCGGCGTTATTTCAGATCGCCCCATCTCATTTGAATGGCTTCAAAGTGAAATCGAGGCCATATTCGGCCGGAACATATCCCGGATGCTGCTGCCGTACGGTCAGACTTCTTTTACAGAAGAAATCGGGGAAGGGTGGACGGAAAAGGCGACACGGATTCTTACGCTTCCGGACACGTTTGACGAACTTTGGACGGGCATTTCCGGAAAAGCCCGGACGGCAGTCAGATACGCTGAAAAAGAGAATATTGTCACCAGGCTGATCGGGCGACAAGAACTTGAATCATTTTACGAACTCTACAAGGAGCATACGGCGGCAATCGGCGCGGCTTATGTGCTGAGTCACGGATTTTTCCAAAAACTGCTTGACACGTTTGGGGACCGGATGTTTTGGGTCGGAGCATATCAGGATGAGACGCTGATCAGCAGCAGTATTTTTCTCTATGACCGCTCTCATTTCTATTATTGGCAGAATGTAAACAGCCTGGCGGGAAAAAAAGCGCAGGCCTCTTACTTGTTGATGCGTGACGCTTTGCAATTCGCCATCAGCCGCAAGCTTCAATGGGCTGATTTTGGCTATTCACACAGTAAAGAAATCGCAAGACCGAAACGATATTGGGGAGCTGAAGAAAAACAATGCCGACTTTTTACGAAACCGGAATGAAAACAATAAGCGGCCATCAATCCAGTTATCTGCCGTGGTACGGTTTTTTTGAAAAAATGTATAAGTCGGATCTGTTTGCCATTCATGACACGGCTCAATTTGAGAAAAAAGGGTTTCTGAACCGCAACAGAATCAAAACGCCGCAGGGCCCCAGATGGCTGACGGTGCCTTTGCAGATGAAACAATATAAAGACATAGAGCTTCGGCATATGAAAATCGACCAGACGCAGGATTGGCGGAAAAAACATTGGATGGCGATTAAGATGAACTATGCGAAAGCTCCCTATTTTGAGCGGTACCAGCATTTTTTTCAAGATGTCTATCAGCGGGAGTGGGAATATCTCCATGATTTGAATATGCACATCATTGAATTTTTCCGAAAAGAGCTCCGAATTGAAACGCCGCTCTGTTATGTCTCTGAGCTTGAATGCCGGAAGGAGAAAAAAAGCGATTTTGTTTTAGCGCTTTGTCGGGAGCTGGGGGCGGATCGTTATTATTCAGGCAGTCAGGGTTCCGACTATTTAATAGAAAGCGATTTTGAAAGAAACGGAATTGTCATTGAGTATCAGCAGATCCGGCATTTTGACTATCCTCAATTATTCGGGGAGCATATCCCTCACCTCTCCATGCTTGATATGCTGATGAACTGCGGAGCGGATACAGCTGAAATGTTAGTTAAAGGAGGGCAATATGATGAAAGTAATGGTATTTGCAGCGCATCCCGACGATGAAATTATCGGCGTCGGCGGCACGCTCGCCAAACATGTCCGCCAAGGTGACAGCGTGTCGGCAGTCATTATGGCGGAAGGCAAGTCATCAAGAAAAACGGATTATGAGAAGCCTGAAGAGTCCGTTATGCAGCATTCTGCTCAAGAAACGGAACAAGCGCTCAGCACTTTGGGCATCCATGATTTTGTCAGGCTGAACCTTCCTGATAACAGAATGGATTCAATGGATTTGCTGGATGTCGTGAAGGAAGCGGAGAAACAAATCAATCGTTTTCAGCCTGACATTGTGTATACCCAGTACGGCGGTGACATTAATATTGACCACTCCGTCGTATTCAGAGCGGTCATGACCGCAACCCGTCCGCTTCCCGGTCATACGGTAAAACGGGTTTTTGCCTATGAAACATTGTCTTCGACGGAATGGAATTACTGTCAGAAGGATCAGTTTCATGCCAACTTCTTCGTTAATATTGAAGCTGAACTTGAAACGAAATTGAAATCGATGGCGTGTTACGGCTCCGAGCTCAGGGACTTCCCTCATCCCCGTTCTTTGCAGGCGATTGAACAAAATGCCCGTGTATGGGGAGCAAAATCGGGTTTTTCCGCTGCGGAAGCGTTTATGCTTGTGAGAGGAACATGGTGACTGTCCTATGATTGCTCAAATTCCGTTTTTCGGACTTGATCCGAAGCAAATCGATGAGAAATGGGTGGAAGCGGGATACGGTCTGGAAGCCAATATTTTTGACGGCCGCTCCTTTAGTGAAGCGGATTATCTCAAAACATTCAATCAGACGCTGGAATATGCAAAACAGCTTGATCCTTCATTATTGACGCTGCATTTCCCGACAGATCATGCCGATTATGTGCATGAAGATCACATCAAAAAACAGCTTTATCACTTTGCGGAGCTCGCTGTGAAATACGGCGCCAAAGGCATAACCGTTCATGCGAATCAATTTATGACGGTTGAGGAATTTCAAGTCTATGACCTGGAAGGAAACCGTAAAAAAATCATTGAGTTTTTCGCGGAGTTTGATGAGCAGCTGAAAGGGACGGACATTTGGATCGGTGTGGAAAACCTTCCGATCATCGGGAATCTGGGAGAGGATTTTGATCCGATTTTCATTTATCCTGAGGATTTTACAGAGCTGGTGCAGCTGGATCTGAAGCATGTCGGTATTACGTGGGATCTGTGCCATTGGGCGATTACCTATCAGACTCACTTGTCTTCCGCGCTTATGTTCAGAAATGACCAGCTGAGATACCCGGATTTCTTTCAGTTTCTCTCGATAAAAGAGAGCATTAAACATTATCACTTCAGCTCATTTCGCCAGCTTGCGTTCCCGCATGGCGGCGTCCGCTGTTTTGAGGGCCGCCATCCGAGTGAAGGGACAATCGCTGAGGAGCTGCTGAGACGGGCTGCAGATACTTTGCAGGAGCTTTATCGGAATCAAGATACCGGCATTGTATTTGAGGTGATGGAAGAGGATTATACGGAAAGACGGGAATCATGGAGAACGCTGGAATGGTTCGGCGGTGTTTCTGATGCCGAGGATCAAAAAAGGGCCTGATATGACATATCGAACACCGAACTATGCAAAGCTTTGGTGTGCGCAGGTGTTTTCTTCAGCGGCGGACGGGATCTGGCTTATTGCACTGCCGCTGTTAGTGCTGGAATTGACCGGCAGCAAAATTCTTGTCGGCGTTATTTCTTTTATCGAACTTGTGCCGTTGACATTTGGCGTGCTGGCGGGACCGCTGATTGATTTATTCCGAAAAAAGTCGATCTTGTATTTGTGCAATACGGGCCGGGCCGTCATCATGATCCTCTTGGCGGTGCTCAGCGCGAACGATTTATTAACCGTGTGGATAGCCGGGGTGTGCGCTTTTTGTCTATCTCTGCAATCGATGCTGTTTGCGCCGGCGAAAGTTGCGATCATTCCGCTGCTCGTCCGCAAACAGCATCTTGATCAGGCGACATCTTTGATCAATACGAGTGACTTGATCGGACTCATCGTCGGAAAACTGATCAGCGGGATCATGATTGCGGCTATTCCGTTCGGGCTGCTGTTTGCCATAAACGGAACTGCTTTTTTTATCTCCGCGGCATTTATCGCGTTCATTCGTATTTCAGAACAGCCCAATGAAAAAAGCAACGGGGCTGAAGATGTAAAAGCCGGTTACAGGATGCTGAAAGGAAATGCGGCATGGCTGACATCGGTCGGATACTTTTTCGTCGTAAATCTCGTCATTGCCGGTCTTATTTCAGTAATGGGGCCGATTCTTGCTGTGGAGCGTTTTCAGCAGAACTATTCTGTATGGTTTGCCGTCATGTATTCAATGTTTCAGGCGGGGATGCTTTTGGGCAATCTGGCCGTATTTTTCAAATGGAATACAAAACGCTTGAACCGGCTGTACCCGCGGACGTTAACGGCAGCGGGACTGCTCATTTTGGTGCTGTTTTTTCCGCTTCACGGGTTTGAGTGCATCATCTTCCTGGTGCTCGGCATCATCATCTCGTATATTGATGTGCAAACGGTGCTGTATTTCCAAAAGACGGTTCCGGCCGCATATTTCGGAAGGGTCTTTGCACTGATTTTTTCCATTGTCAAAATGGGTGAACCGCTGTCGGCCGCTGTCTACACAGGGCTTCTGCTGTTGATGAATGCGGATTATATTTTTGCGGCGGTCGGACTGACCCTTACGATCGTTTTTGCTGTTTTTTCAGTCAGACAAGGGAGTCAAAGAAATACAGAGAAACAAGCGGATCAATCCGTCTGAATGTTAAACGAAGGGGCGCCGATGTCAGCCGGCGCCCTTTTATCATAAATCCAAATAAAGCCGTATCATATCCCGGCATTGAATGCCGTTTTCAAAAATGTCTTCATCATAATGTCTGATAAAAAAATCATGGTCGACAGCCTGAATGCGGAATCCGCATTTTTGATAGAGTGACAGCTGATGAATACTGGAATTTCCGGTGCCGATTTCAATCGTGTCAGCTCCCGATTCTCTCGCTTTTTCAATGGCATCCCGCACCAGCTGTTTTCCGAATCCCCTGTTCTGCAGCGATTCTTTTACCGCGATGTTTACGATTTCTATGGTTTTAGGCCTTGTTTGCAATAAGACGTAAACCCCTGCAAGCTTGTCTGACGTCCAAGCCGTATAGCATTCTCCTCTTACAAGATAATCATCGACAATCTCTTTCGACGGATCGGCCAGAAGCAATAGTTCATACAGCGCTTCATCCGGCTCCGCGGCTTTTCGGATGCTCAGTTTTTGCATGTCCGTTTCTCCTCCTCCATTATGATCGACAGCTATTTTTCAAAATAACTCCAAAATCATTCTACTTTATTATAAAATATGAAACATAGGAAAAGTTATACAAGTTTTGCAGATTGAATAGGAGGAAAGTCATGTTTTTTTGTAAGTATTGCGGCCGACAGAACAACGAAGAGGCGCATTTCTGTAAAGAATGCGGAAAACCGATCGGGAAAGGAAGCCGGCTTGAACGGCAGGCGGCTGTAAGAGCGGCTGAACCTGCTTCACAAATGAGAAATCCGATCCCTAAAAAAACGCTCTTCATATGGGGCGGCATTGCCGCAGCGCTGATCTTATTGATTGCCGCATATAAAACCGGAGCCTGGCTGACATCTGAAAAAAGGCTCACAGATCAATTCGAACAGGCAGTTCATGACGGGGACACGAAAAAGCTCGCAGCCCTGCTCACTCCTTCAGACAAAAAACTGAAGCTGAATGAGACCAATGTCAAACCGCTCCTTGCATACGCAAAGAAACACGATGAACTGCTGGCAACGCTTCGCGGCAATTCATCAGAAAAAGATGCGGTATACGTCAAAAAAGAGGGTAAAACCCTTCTATTGTTTGACCATTACGAACTGAAAGTCGATCCGGTTTATTTCCGCGTCACCAGCAATTATAAAGGCGCCGATCTTTATATCAACAGCGAGAAAACAGGTACGGTCAAAAAAGCCGATGAAACCCAAATCTTCGGCCCGTATGCACCCGGTGTCTACACGGCGGAAGCCAAGCTTAAAAATGACACGGTTGACGTTGTCAAAAAGCAAGAGGCAGAGGCGGCCGGCAGCCGGAATGTTGATTTTGACCTGCCGTTAGACGCCGAGGATGTGACGTTCACTCCGGCAGACAGCTTCAAAAACGCGAAAGGCGATCTGCTGATAAACGGCAAGTCCGTCCATAAAGATCCGTTTAAATCCGTTACATACGGTCCGCTCTTAACTGACGGTTCCATGACAGCCGCCGTGGAGGCTGATTTTCCTTGGGGAAAAATGAAAACTGCCGATGTTCCGATCAACGGTACTGATATGGAATTAACGCTTATCCCGGATCAAGATACACAACAAACAATTATGGACACGATTGTCAAAACAACGAAGCAGTATACAAAGGCGATGGCAGACGGAAATACCGATCAGATGACCGAGGCTGGTTCCGCCTGGAAAGAGCAGACGAAAGAAGTGGTATCCGGCATGAAGAGTTCCGGCACCTTTTTGAAAGATCAGTATAAAGAGACAAGCTTTGATCTGGATTCATTTGCGATTTCTCAAGAGAACGGCCGCTGGCAAGTAACTGTTACGGGTAAAGAGCTTCATGAGTCTGCTTATTTCGACGGGAATACGAAGCCTGATATGGAAGAGGCTGAGCCGAGCTTTCATTATGTACTCTCATATGATACAAAACATAAAAAATGGGTTTTCGAAAAAGCTGACCCTGCCTCAGATTCTTCTGGGACAAATGTAAAAAAAATAAAAAACGACCAGCCGAAAACCTATACATCCGCATGGGCATCTTCCAAAGGAAATACAGCTTCAGGCAGCGTGACAAACGAGCAAGTCACATCGTTTATGACTGATTACCTGACAAATCAATCAAGCGCCGTCAGCCTTAACAATTTTGCCATCATGGCGGGCAATATAGAAGAGGGAAGCCCTTTGTATGCTGATCAGCAGAAACTGGTCAAAAAACTGTACAGCGAGGGGACGACTGAAGTATTTAATAAAGTGAATGTCAAAAGCTTTTCACAGAAAGGCTCTCATCTGACGATTCATACGTACGAGGAGTTTTATATTACGAAAGCCGGCGGCAGTCCGAAGCTCAGAACATACAATTGGACGTATGGCGGCGTTGTCAAAGACGGAAGAATTTATTTAACATCCATTCAATAAAAAAAACCCCGCGCCAATCAGGCGGCGGGGTTTCCGTTTTTAAAAGAAGAAATAATTCATGAGTTCTTTCATATAATGCTTGATCGTGAATTGAAACGTTACGCAAATGATCAAATAGATGACGATAACAGAATAAATGATATCCGCTTTAGCCGTGAGCTGATGCTGATAGCTCGCCAGCATGAGCGGAGGCACGGCAAACGCCGCTCCTAAAAGACCGACAGCCAGAATGGTAAAGCAAACGGTTGTATGAAGCAGCATAAAAATGAGGGCAAGAAGCAAAATAGCTGTAAACGGAATCAAAAATGCTCCGAATCTGGACAGCGAATCTTTAAATGACACCTGCGCGCCGCCGGCCTTCAAAGCGATAAAAATCAAGAGATACAGGCAGAAAACGCATAATGCAAAGGTAAGCGCCGGTTTGATCACAACCGCGGTAAAACTGACGTCACGAAAGCCGTCTGATAAGAGAATATAAAACATAATCGGCGTCACCAGGCAAAAAAGCACCATGTTGATGATGCTGCTGACAAGCTGTTCGCCGCCTGTCGTTTTACATGTTTGATACGGTCTCTTTAACACATCAAGCACGAATAAGGCAAATTGCTTTGAAGCCTGCTTAGCCGCGGCGCCGGCCTGAGCGGCCTGACCCTGTGTTTGGCCTGCGCCTCCCTGCCCGGGCTGGGGCGCACCGCACTTTTCACAAAATTTTCCGCCATCAGTATGATGGCCGCATTGAGAACAATACATTCTAAAACTCCTTTTACAAGTAATATAGGGATTTTGTTCAATATTTACATTATAAAAGAAAATAGGACGGATGTAACGGAGTTTTCTAAAGATATATAAATCACCTTCTCTATGAATTGATAATAGAGAAAAAGTACCCATTATGGTAGAATTTTATTGGAGCTGACAGATATCATGTCTCTCGGCGCATTGATTCAGAGTGAAAAAGGAAATTAACGCATGCTAAAAAAATTGAAAATGCTTTATCGGCTGTTGAAATTCGGAAAAGGCTTATGGAGATAGCAAACAGAAAAAAACCGTCCTTACAAGGACGGTTTTTTCTGTTTTCCGGATCGTCCGGCTGAGGTTATAAAAAGCAGACCCCGGGGTAAAAATCATGCATAAGAAACAGCGGAGAACAAAACATAACTCAATAATGGCAAGCCATAAGGAGGTACGCATGTTTTCATTCATCATTCATGTCTTCATTTCACTGTTTGCAGTCTCCAATCCCATCGGAAACGTGCCGATTTTTCTTTCACTGACGGAAGGGTACCCGGAGAAAGAACGGACAGCGATCGCACGCAAGGCTTCCGTGCTGTCGTTTATCATCTTGGCGGCTTTTTTAATCTTCGGCCATCTGATCTTTAAACTGTTCGACATTAACATTCATGCCTTGCGTATCGCGGGCGGCATTTTTATTTTCGGCATCGCTTATAATCTTCTGAACGCGAAGAAATCTCATGTACAGTCTCTCCATCATGAAGAGAAAGGGGAGAGCAAGGAGAAAGCCGATATATCCGTGACGCCTTTGTCGATTCCGATTATCGCCGGACCCGGTACGATCGCGACGGTGATGAGTCTGTCGGCCGGCCATGGCGGCATCATCCATTACATCAGCGTGCTTATCGGCATTGCGGCCGTCATCGCGATGACGTTCATCTTCTTTCACTATTCATCTTTCATCAGCAATAAGCTCGGGAAAACCGAAATGAACGTCATTACCCGACTGATGGGGCTGATTTTGGCGGTGGTGGCGATCGGCATGATCGGCGCCGGTCTGAAAGGCATGTTCCCGATATTGGTTTCCTGACTTAAAAAAGCAGCGCCCGGTTATCTTCGGGTGCTGCTTTTTTCTATTTTCGGCACATGCTGAAACACTTCTTCACTCTCAAAAAATTCTATCAAACGGCTCAGCCAGTCATAATAATGGAGCCAATCCGTCAGTTCATCCAAAAGCTGACGGGCTTTTTCTTCAATATCGGGACTGAGATTTTCCGATTCCAGAAGCTCAGTCAGCTCGCGGTTCAGCTTTTTATAGAGCATTTTGTTTTTGCTGACCGCCTTTGTCCAATTTGCCGTAAACAGGGAGATAAACGTCTGGTAATAATCACGCTCCACGTCGTAAAGGTCTTTGCGAACGCCTTTTTCAAACACTTTTTCCGCCAGATTGGCATCAGTCATTTCACGGACCACCTGGCTCATCCTCGTTTTGCTCATCCCGGTCGCCTCTGACAGCTCATTTAACGTCATCGGCTTGCGGTTCATATAAATAATACCGAGCACACGACCAAGTGTGGCCGGCATTCCGAATGTATGCATATTCTCGGCGATTCTCTCAATGAGATGCTCTTCAGCATGCCCGATGATATCAAGAGCGTTTTTTTCCACGGCTGATCATCCCTTCACTGGCTTTTCATGCTGACAATATATCATATTTTTTACAGTTGATGAAAAAGATGATGCGGCAGGATATGCGAGCTATCGGGAGCGATTGTAAGAACATCCGCATTGTCAGCGGGATAACATGAAAAAATACGTATATTGTATATAATTTCAACACATTGTAAACTTTTTATTTTACAAATTTCATCTTATAATAAAGATTATACTTTTCAGAAAAATAACGGAACCCTTCGGAGGTGCACGGATTGCTGAGATTAGAAAATGTATCGAAAGTCTATAAAGGCGGAAAAAAAGCTGTCAGCAGCATTGATTTAAATATCGAAAAAGGCGAGTTTATTTGTTTTATCGGGCCGAGCGGCTGCGGAAAAACGACGACGATGAAAATGATTAACAGACTGATTGAGCCGTCATCCGGAAAGATTTTTATCGATGGCGAAAACATTATGGAGCAGGACCCGGTGGAGCTGAGACGGAAAATCGGCTACGTCATTCAGCAGATCGGACTTTTCCCTCATATGACCATTCAGCAGAACATTTCCCTCGTGCCGAAACTGCTGAAATGGCCGGAACAAAAGCGGAAGGAACGGGCGCGGGAGCTTTTGAAGCTCGTCGATATGGGCCCGGAATATTTAGACCGCTATCCTCACGAGCTGAGCGGCGGACAGCAGCAGAGAATCGGCGTGCTGCGCGCCCTTGCAGCGGAACCGCCTCTTATTCTTATGGATGAACCGTTCGGAGCGCTTGACCCGATTACACGGGATTCCCTTCAGGAAGAATTCAAAAAACTGCAAAGAACATTGAATAAAACGATTGTGTTTGTAACCCATGATATGGATGAAGCCATTAAGCTGGCTGACCGGATCGTCATTTTAAAAGCGGGAGAGATCGTTCAGGCCGGCACTCCTGATGACATTCTCCGGAATCCGGCTAATGAGTTTGTCGAAGAATTTATCGGCAAAGAACGGTTATTGCAATCAAGACCGGACATTGAGCGCGTCGAGCAGATGATGAACAAAAAGCCTGTCACCGTTACGGCGGACAAAACGCTTTCGCAGGCGATCCAAGTGATGCGGGAGCACCGTGTCGATTCCCTGCTTGTCGTTGATGACCTGAATGTGCTGCAAGGGTATGTCGATGTCGAGATCATTGATCAGAACCGGAAAAAAGCGAGCCTCGTCGGCGACGTGCTCCGCTCTGATCTCTATACGGTCGAGCAGGGGACACTGCTGCGTGATACCGTACGCAAAATTTTAAAGCGCGGAATGAAATATGTACCCGTCGTTGATGAACAAAGGCATTTAGTCGGAATCGTCACGCGAGCGAGCCTTGTCGACATCGTTTACGATTCAATCTGGGGCGAGGAAGACCAGCTGGTGACAGGCTGACAAGGGGGAGGAACGCTTACAATGAATGAAATGATCAAGTTTTTGCAGACGAACGGCGGAGAACTGTTATATAAAACGTGGGAGCATTTATACATTTCGATCATCGCCGTCATATTAGGCATTGTCGTCGCCGTTCCGCTCGGAGTGGCGCTGACGAGAATGAAAAAGGGCGCAGGCGCCGTCATCGGCGCCGTCAATATTGTGCAGACCTTGCCGAGTCTCGCGATACTGGCATTTTTTATCCCGCTGTTAGGCGTGGGAAAGGTGCCCGCGATCGTCGCGCTGTTTTTCTATTCGGTGCTGCCGATTCTCCGAAACACGTATACCGGCATTCAAGGCGTAAACAAAAATCTGCTGGAATCGGGAAAAGGCATCGGGATGACGGTCTGGGAGCAGATCAGGCTTGTGGAACTGCCGCTTGCGGTTCCGGTGATCATGGCGGGCATCCGCACATCCACCATTTATCTGATCGGCTGGGCGACGCTTGCTTCCTTTATCGGGGGCGGCGGGCTCGGAGACTATATTTTTATCGGCCTGAATCTCTATCAGCCTGAATATATTATCGGCGGCGCCGTGCCCGTCACCATTTTAGCCATTATCATTGATTATCTGCTGGCGGCGACGGAACGGAAGGTGACGCCGAAAGGGCTGAAAGGACTGAAGGAAGTATCATAAGGAGTTGGCTGTTTTGAAAAGAAACCAAAAGAGATGGATGTGCGCACTGGCGCTGTCGGCTGCTCTGCTTCTGGGCGGCTGTTCCCTTCCCGGCCTGAGCGGGGCTTCCGATGATACGATTAAAATCGGGGCGCAAAGCATGACGGAATCAGAAATTATCGCCAATATGATTGCACAGATGATTGAGCACAATACAGACTTGAATACGGCATTAATTAAAAACCTCGGATCGAACTATGTCCAGCAGCAGGCGATGCTCGGCGGTGAAATCGATATCGCCGCGACGCGCTACTCGGGAACGGATTTAACGAGCACCCTCGGCATGGAAGCGGAAAAAGACCCGAAAAAAGCATTATCTATCGTCCAGAAGGAATTTGAGAAACGCTTCCATTACAAATGGTTTGATTCTTACGGATTTGAGAACACATACGCTTTTACCGTCACGAAAGAGCTTGCGGAAAAAGACCATTTAGACAAAGTATCCGATATTAAGAAGTATGCGGATCAATTTAAGCTCGGTGTAGACAATGCGTGGCTGAAAAGAAAAGGCGACGGCTATAAGGGCTTCACCGACACGTACGGCTATGAATTCGGCACAACCTATCCGATGCAGATCGGACTTGTATACGATGCCGTGAAAAACGGGAAAATGGACGCCGTCCTCGCCTATTCAACGGACGGACGGATTAAAGCGTACGATCTGAAAATTTTAAAAGACGACAAGCAGTTTTTCCCGCCGTATGACTGTTCGCCGGTCATTCCCGACAGCGTGCTGAAGCAGCATCCTGAACTGAAGGGCATTGTGAATAAACTGATCGGCAAAATCGATACGGAAACGATGCAGGAATTGAATTACGAGGTGGACGGCAAGCTGAAAGAACCGTCCGTCGTCGCTAAAGAATTTTTGGAGAAACATCATTATTTTGAATAAGAAATGAGGTGGGGCAAATGGAAGTGCTGCAGCAGCTCGGCACTTATTATTCTCAAAACGGCGCCTATGTGCTTCAGGAGTTTTACCGCCATTTTCTCATGTCGGTATACGGCGTTTTATTTGCGGCGATCGTAGGGGTCCCGCTCGGCATCTTCATTGCCAGGTACAGAACATTAAGCGGCTGGGTATTCGCGGTGACTAACGTGATTCAGACCGTGCCGGCGCTTGCGATGCTTGCGGTGCTGATGCTCGTCATGGGGCTCGGCGCCAATACGGTGATTTTGTCGCTGTTTTTATATTCGCTTCTTCCGATCATCCGGAATACGTACACCGGAATCGCCAGCATTGAACATGCTTATCTTGAATCGGGAAAAGCGATGGGCATGACCAAATTTCAGGTGCTCCGCATGGTGGAGCTGCCGCTTGCGCTTTCTGTCATCATGGCGGGGCTGCGGACGGCGCTCGTTATCGCGATCGGCATTACGGCAATCGGTACGTTTGTCGGCGCGGGCGGACTCGGTGACATCATTGTCAGGGGCTCAAACGCCACGAACGGAACCGCGATTATTTTAGCCGGCGCCATCCCGACAGCGCTGATGGCCGTTATTGCAGATCTTGTGATGGCATGGTTGGAGCGGGCGCTGAGTCCGGTGAGAAAGAAAAAACGAACCAAAGCGCCGAATGCGGCATGAAAAAAACGCCTTGCGGGTCAGGGCGTTTTTTTCTTATGGCTTCGGAACATGCTTGAATATTTCTTCGCTTTCAAAAAACTCGATCAGACGGCTGATCCAGTTGTAGTAATCAAGCCAATCCTTTAATTCTTTCAGCAGTTCGTTGATTTTTTCCTCAGCTTCTTCCGGCACGCCGTTTTCAAGGACGGCCGTCAGTTCGCGGTTCAGTTTTTTATGCATCATCTTATTTTTGCTGACGACCTTGCTCCATGTGGCCGTAAACAGCGTAATAAAGGTTTGATAATAATCCTGCTCGACGTCGTATAAATCTTTGCGGACGCCTTTTTCAAACACTTTTTCCGCCAGATTGACGTCAAGCATTTCACGGACCGCCTGGCTCATTCTCGTTTTGCTCATGCCGGTCGCTTCTGATAATTCAGTTAAGGTCATCGGCTTGCGGTTCATATAAATAATGCCTAAAATGCGCCCCACCGTCGCCGGCATTCCGAATGTATGCATATTTTCAGCGATTCGTTCTATCAAATGATCTTCAGCTTGTTCGATTACGTGTAACGGATCTTTCTCCAACAGTTTCAATCCTTTCAGTCAGCAATTCCGATGTCAATATACCACATTTTTAAACCGGCGGAAATGCTCTTCCGAGAGAATTTGGCAGTAATTCGGAGCAATAAGAAGAACTTTGCCGGTCAATACGGGTAAATCAGTGCTTACACAACCTTTATATATAATATGGACAAATTGTAAACTTTTTAATTTACAAAGTTTAATTTATAATGGGAAACGTTCAATTGTCTGAAAAGTTAAATTTGAATTTAACGATTTGAACAAATTTAATATCGGAGGTGTGAGTGTTTGCTGACATTAGAAAATGTCTCGAAAACGTATAAAGGCGGGAAAAAAGCCGTCAACAGCATCAGCCTGAATATCGCCAAAGGCGAATTTATTTGTTTTATCGGACCGAGCGGTTGCGGCAAAACGACGACGATGAAAATGATCAACCGCTTAATTGAACCGACAGAAGGCAGAATCCTGATAGAGGGCCGAAACATTATGGAACAAGACCCGGTGGAACTCAGAAGAAGCATCGGCTATGTCATCCAGCAGATCGGGCTGTTTCCGCATATGACCATTCAGCAGAACATTACGCTCGTTCCGAAGCTTTTAAAGCATCCTGCCGAAAAACGGAAGGAACGGGCGCGGGAGCTTTTAAAGCTCGTTGATATGGGGCCTGAATATTTAGACCGTTACCCTCATGAACTGAGCGGAGGACAGCAGCAGCGAATAGGTGTATTACGGGCACTTGCCGCAGAGCCGCCGCTTATCTTAATGGATGAACCGTTCGGGGCGCTTGACCCGATTACGAGAGATTCCCTTCAGGAAGAATTTAAAAAACTGCAAAAAACCTTACATAAAACCATCGTATTTGTTACCCATGATATGGACGAAGCCATCAAGCTTGCGGACAGAATCGTCATTCTGAAAGCGGGAGAAATCGTCCAGGCCGGAACGCCTGATGAGATTCTCAGATTTCCGGCGAATGAATTTGTTGAGGAGTTTATCGGCAAGGAACGGCTGATTCAATCATCCAGCCCTGATATTGAACGGGTGGAGCAGATCATGAATCCCGATCCCGTGACGGTAACACCTGAGAAAACACTGTCAGCCGCCATTCAGCTGATGCGTGCCGAGCGGGTGGATTCGCTGCTCGTCATTGATGAAAAGAACGTTCTCCAAGGTTATGTCGATGTGGAGATGATTGACCGCAAACGAAGACAAGCGGTAACCGTCGCGGAAGTGCTTGAACGGGATCTGTACACGGTCAGAAGCGGCACTCTGCTTCGCGACGCCGTCCATAAAATTTTAAAAAGAGGCATGAAATTTGTGCCGGTCCTTGATGAGGACGGCCGGCTAACGGGAATCGTGACAAGGGCAAGCCTCGTTGACATCGTCTATGACTCCATCTGGGGAGAAGAGAATCAGCTCGCGGTGATGTCATGAGGAGGCTTCAATTGATATGAATCAGACCGTGCAATTTTTACAGGCAAATGGAGGAGAGATGCTTTATAAAACATGGGAGCATCTGTACATCTCATTAATCGCCGTCATGGCGGGCATTCTCGCCGCCGTTCCGCTCGGCGTCCTGCTGACGAGGATGAAAAGAGGAGCCGGCGCCGTCATCGGCATCGTCAACATCATTCAAACCTTGCCGAGTCTTGCCATTCTTGCGTTTTTTATTCCGCTTTTAGGCGTAGGAAAGGTCCCGGCCGTTGCGGCGCTGTTTTTCTATTCCATGCTGCCGATTCTCAGAAACACGTATACAGGGATTCTCGGCGTCAATCGGCATCTTCTGGAATCGGGAAAAGGAATCGGCATGACGGCATGGGAGCAGATCAGGCTTGTAGAGCTCCCGCTTGCCGCTCCGGTCATCATGGCGGGCATCAGAACGTCTTCGATTTATTTAATCGGCTGGGCGACGCTCGCCTCCTTTATCGGCGGAGGCGGGCTGGGAGATTACATTTTTATCGGCTTGAACCTTTATCAGCCGGAGTATATTATCGCAGGCGCCGTTCCGGTCACGATGCTGGCGGCCGCCGTCGATTACATGCTGGGGATGACAGAACGGAAAGTCACGCCTGACGGGCTGAAAAGCATAAAGGACGCTTCATAAGGAGGAGGTCTCTCATGGGGAATAGATGCAAAAAACGGCTGCTCGCAATCGTCTGTCTCGGCATGCTGCTCCTTGGCGGATGCTCGCTCCCGGGATTGAGCGCCGCATCGGAGGACACCATTAAAATCGGCGCGCAAAGCATGACCGAATCGGAAATCATCGCAAGCATGCTCGGACAGATGATCGAACATCACAGCGGGTTGAAAACATCCGTTATTAAAAATCTCGGCTCCAACGCCGTACAGCAGCAATCCTTGGTCAACGGTGATATTGATATCGCCGCGACGCGCTATACAGGAGACGCGCTGACCGGGACGCTTCGCATGGAGCCGGAAAAAGACCCGGACAAAGCGCTGCGGCTCGTTCAGCGTGAATTTCAAAACAGATATGACATGAAATGGTTTGATTCTTACGGCTTTGATAATACATACGTCTTTACCGTTTCCGGACAGCTTGCCAGCAAGTATCATTTAGAAACGGTATCCGATGTCAAAAAAGAAGCGTCTCATCTGAAATTCGGCGTAGATAACTATTGGATGAAGCTGAGAGGCAACGGATATCAGGATTTTATGAAAACATACGGAATGTCATTTGAAGGCACGTATCCAATGCAGATCGGCCTCGTATACGACGCGCTGAAAAGCAGAAAGATGGATATCGCGCTCGCTTATTCCACCGACGGAAGAATCATCGCTTACGGACTGAAAACGCTGAAGGATGATAAGCGGTTCTTTCCTCCGTATGACTGTTCACCCGTCGTTCCGGATCATGTATTAAAAGAGCATCCCGAACTGGAGGGCGTGATCAATCAAATGATCGGCGCGATTGATACGAAGATGATGCAGAAAATGAATTACGAAGTTGACGGCCGATTAAAAGAGCCGTCCGTCGTGGCCAAGGAATATTTAGAAAAACATCATTACTTTGAATAACGGAAAGGAGATGTGCGGATGGACACGATGAAAGAGCTGTTTATGTATTACGCTCAAAACGGCAGCTATGTTCTGTATGAGTGCTGGCGGCACTTTCTCATGTCGGCGTACGGCGTCGTTTTCGCCGCCGTTTTCGCTATTCCGGCCGGAATTGTGACAGCCAGGCACGGGCGTCTCGCCGGCTGGGTGTTTGCTGTGGCGAACGTGATTCAAACCGTTCCGGCGCTTGCGATGCTCGCCGTCCTGATGCTTGTCATGGGACTCGGCGCCAATACGGTCATCACGGCTTTGTTTTTGTATTCACTGCTGCCGATTCTCAGAAATACGCACACAGGCATTATCAATATCGAGCACGCTTATCTCGAGTCGGGAAAAGCGATGGGCATGACGAAATACCAAATCCTTCGTATGGTGGAGCTGCCGCTTGCGCTTTCCGTCATTATGGCGGGTCTCCGAACGGCGCTCGTCATTGCCATCGGCATCACGGCGATCGGCACCTTCGTCGGGGCGGGCGGTCTCGGCGATATGATCGTCAGAGGCTCGAACGCGACAAACGGAACCGCCATTATTCTGGCGGGCGCCATTCCGACCGCACTGATGGCGGTAGCCGCAGACCTGCTGATGGCGTGGCTGGAACGAGCCCTCAGCCCTGTGAAAAAACAAAAAAGAAAGCTGATCGTACGCTCAGCCTCATGAAAAAAAGCATTCTTCCGCGTGAAGGATGCTTTTTTTGATTTCTTGATTAAATTTTGATAACTGCGCTGTAAAGTCTTACACATCAAATAACAAAGCAGAGGGGTAATCATATGAGCAACATCTTAGAAACGAGACGGCTGCAAAAATCATTCGGCAGACAACAGGCAGCGGCTGATGTGTCTCTATCGGTTAAACGCAACAGTATATACGGCCTGCTCGGTCCGAACGGAGCGGGAAAATCAACGACACTTAAAATATTGACCGGCATGCTGCAGCAAACATCCGGCGAGGTTCTGTTCGACGGACATACATGGAAGCGCGAAGATTTGAAAAGCATCGGTTCCCTGATTGAAGCGCCGCCGCTTTACAGCAACCTGACAGCCGCTGAAAATCTGAAAGTCCGCTGCGTGATGCTCGGACTGCCTGATTCAAGAATTGCGGAAGTGCTGGAAATTACGGGATTAACGGGAACCGGAAAAAAGCGCGCCGGACAATTTTCCATGGGAATGAAACAGCGTCTCGGCATTGCGTTAGCATTATTAAACCGTCCGTCGCTCTTAATTCTTGATGAGCCGACAAACGGATTGGACCCGATGGGGATTCAGGATTTGCGGGAATTTATCCGCTCCCTGCCCGGACAGGGAATGACGGTTATTTTATCAAGCCACCTGTTATCAGAAGTCGAGCAGATCGCAGACCATATCGGAATCATCAGTGACGGCGTTTTGGGATATCAGGGAGAAATCAGCCGGGAAGACGATCTGGAGCGGCTGTTTCTGGAGGTTGTCAAATCAACACGGGAGAAAGCGGGGACTGGGAAATGATTCAGTACATGCAGGCGGAACATCTTACATCGAAAAGAACATTTATCAGAAAGCTCATCATTCTGATTCCGCTTCTGAACACGGCTTTTTCTTTTCTGCTGAATGCCGCCTATTTTATGACGGGCACGTTCAATTGGTGGGCGGTTATTTTCATGCCGCTCATGATTGCTCTAATGTGCGGTTTATCTGTTAAAAAAGAGAAAAAATCTGCGAATGACCGCGCGGTGTACTCATTGCCGGCAGATTTAAAAAGCATATGGCTCTCAAAAATAAGCTTGATCGCGCTGTATTCACTCCTGTCGCAAATCGTCTTTTTCATCATCATGTTTTTATTTGGCCTTGTATTTCCGGCAATTGCTGCGCTGCAGCTGAAAGGCGTTGAAGCAGGCTTCCTTTTATGGCTGACGACGCTTTGGGAAATCCCATTGTGCTTATGGATTGCCAGGCAGTTCGGATTTGCGGCAGTCATTCTCGTGAATATGATCGCCGCTTTTGTTTTGGGTATTGTGCCGGCGTCCGGTTCATTGTGGTGGCTGAGTCCGTGGAGCTGGTCAGTCCGGGTGATGTCACCGATTCTCGGGATCCATCCGAACGGAATTCCGCTTCCCGCAGACAGCGGCTTATTAAACGGAAACGTGATCTTTCCGGCTATTATTCTTTCTATCCTTTCTTTTATCGCAATAAGTTTGATTTCCGCAGTGTCTTTTTCAAAAGGGGGAAACCGGTCATGACCGTGCTTTTACGATATATGTGGGCCGATGTATTAAAAATGAAGCGCACGCCGCTCATATGGATGCATGCTGCGGCGCCGGTTTTATGCGCGGGATTTTTCCTGTTGTATATGTATGGAAGGATTCAGGAGCCTTATGTGCTGTACAGCGTCTTCTTCAACGTGATTGCCGTTTTATACCCTTTAATCATCAGTATTGTCTGCGGCATGTCTGCCTCCGTCGAGGAACAGGCGGGTCATTTTCAGATGATGCTGGCGGTTCCGCATTCGAAAATCGTCAGTTTTGCGGGCAAGCTGCTTCTATTGCTGCTCTTGAATGTGTTATCGATAGGTCTTGCCATCTGTCTTTATTTGGCGGGGATGAAATTTGTTCTTCACATCAATGACCTTCCGTACTTTCTCTTTTTAAAGGGAGGGGCGTGGCTGATTGCCGGCAGTATTCCGCTTTATATGATTTCTTTTTTTGTCGGCATACAGTACGGCATGGGACCGTCCGGGCTTTTAGGGGGAGCGGGTTTATTAATGGCGGCGCTGATGAATACGGGATTAGGCGATGTCATCTGGCGTTTTTTCCCGTGGGCATGGAGCGTGCGGCTGTCGGGCCTTGCAGGACTGCTGCATTTTGACAAAGTCAAAAAAGAGTTTCTCCCTTATGTGAGATACGATATGAGATTCGGAGAAATAATGTTATATTTTTCTATAGTGATATTATGTCTGGCCGGCCTCCATTGGTGCAGAAGATGGGAAGGGCGGCGTTCATATGAATAAAGGCAAGGAGCGATTCGGCCGGTGGCAAACATTTTAGCGGTAGATGATGAAAAAGATATTCTCGTTCTGATCAGAAACATTTTACAGCGTGATCAGCATACAGTAACGATTCTGGAAAAAGCGGAAGATCAGTCATTGGATTTTTTTCAAGGCTATGATTTGATTCTTCTTGATGTCATGATGCCCGGAACCGACGGAATTGAACTCTGCCGGAGGATTCGGCCGCTGGTGGACAGCCCGATTCTGTTTTTAACGGCAAAATCTGACGAAGAATCCATTGTGAAAGGCCTCATGACAGGCGCTGATGATTACATCACAAAGCCGTTCGGCGTACAGGAATTGATGGCAAGGGTAAACGCGCATGTCAGAAGGGAACAGCGGGAAAAGCGTCAGACAAAACGTCTGATATCAGGCTTCATGTTTGATTTTGATAATAAAGAAGTATGGTTTGATGACCGGAAACTGCCTCTTACGAAAAATGAATATAAAATCGTAGAATTTCTGGCACAGCATAAAAACAGAACATTCTCACGGGAGCAGATTTACGAGGAAGTGTACGGCTTAGACGGCGATGCGCTCTATTCAACCATTACGGAGTTTATCAGAACCATCCGGAAAAAATGTAAAGAACACGGGGCTGATCCGATCAAAACGGTGTGGGGTGTCGGATACAAATGGGAATAGCAAAAGGAAAATCCAGCATCCGCAAAGAGCTTGTCAAATTCACCATCACACTGTGTCTGAGCACGATGGGGGTGGCGGCATTATGCGTCGCCTTAAATGCCATTGCCCTGAATGCCGGAGCAATCCTGCCGGCAAATTACAGCGAGCATGAGGCGGAACAGATCAAGCCCCGCCTGAAATCGGCGGAAAAGATAACAGAAGACATGATCCCCGATGGTATGACATACGCCGTTTTTGATAAAAAAACAAAGCGGATGACGAAAGGAACGATGACGGAACAAGACGCGATCAGCGCCAGAAAAAAGATCCAGCATCAGCCGTATTTTAATTATGCTCAAAAAGGATTCATGGTGGTTGATCGGAAAAATGAATACGGCGTTCTCCAATATTCACTCAGGTCGGAATTTCAGTCGCCGCTGCTAAGGCGCTATCTGCCGAATTATGAATGGACGGGTCTTGCGGTTCTGATCTCTTTGCTTCTTTTAACTGTGTTTATCGTGACGACGCGATTCGCCAATCAGCTGAGACGGCATTTCAGCACACTCAGCTCCATTACGGCAAGCATTCAAAAACAGAATTTAAATATCAATCCCAAAAGGCCGCGCATAAAGGAATTTGACGATGTCATTGACTCTCTGCTGAAAATGAAAGACGCGCTTCAGGCATCTCTGGCGGCGCAATGGGAGGCGGAGCGGATAAAGAAGGAACAGATCGGCGCGCTTGCGCATGATATTAAAATTCCGGCAACGATCATTAAAGGAAATGCCGAGCTGCTTCAGTTAACAGAACCTGATGAGGAGCAGACGGAATACACGCAGTATATCCTTGATGCCGGAAACAAAATCGAGCAATATGTCGGGCAGCTGATTCAGCTTTCTAAAGCGGAGGAGGCAGTTGCCGTTCATCTGGAATATACCGATCTCAAAGAGTGGGCTCAAAACATATATCGTGACGCGGCGGCGCTTGCGGGGCCGAAACAGATTGATCTCGTCCTCAGTGAGCGGGGCATTGACCGAAAAGAAGCGCCGATTGATCAAGAACTGCTCCGCAGGGCGGTCATGAATATCGCGGCGAATGCCGTCGACTATACGCCGGAAAGAGGAGAAATCCGTGTGGACGTCCTATGCACCGATACCGCACTCAGTATTGCCGTATCCGACAGCGGAAGCGGGTTTTCGCAGGAAGCGCTGAAAAGGGCGACACAGCTTTTTTACACGGAGGATAAAAGCAGACATTCGGCGGGGCATCACGGCATGGGGCTTACATTCGCCCATCATGTCGTGCATCTTCACCACGGCGAATTAACACTTGAAAATCAAGAGTCTGGCGGAGCCCGTGCGGAAATCCGAATTCCGCTGGAAGGCATCAGACAAAAACAAGCCCTGCACGCATGAGGGCTTGTTTTCCTGTGTAAGAAAGGCAAAATGAAAACGGCTGTCCGTTTGAGAGATCAGCCGCTTATGCGGAAAAGCGTTTATCAGGAAGGATCAATCCATGTTGAAGACCACTTGGAAATTTCCTCTAAAATAGGGGCTAATGCGCAGCCTTTTTTCGTTAAAGAATACTCAATACGGACAGGCGTTTCGGGGATAACATCCCGTTTGATCACACCTTCTGTTTCAAGTTCTTTCAGACGTTCTGACAAGACTCTTCCGCTTAAATTCGGAAGCGCCGCTTCAATTTCGCTAAATCGCTGCTGTCCGTTCAATAACTGAAAGACGATTAGAGCCACCCAGCGTTTACTTAGGATGTCGACCGCTTTTTCGAATCTGGGGCACATTTCTGATTGGTTCATGCTTTTTCACCTCGTCTTCTGCTATTATACCGCAAAATCGGAGGGAACGTACGTCTGGCGCTTGTTAAGTTGAGGAGAGGATCAAAAAGAGGATGAGGAATCCGGGGAGCGCTTTTTCGCTTCAGCCGCGATAAAATCAAAGTATTTGCTGACGCCTGAATACGTTGCCAGCTGGTTCACTGTCAGATGCCGTTTTTCCCGCAATGTCCGTAATTGTTTCCCGAAGCTTTCCACAGTCTCTCCCCCTCCCGCGGTCTAATTATATTCTAGTATGTTTATTGACTAAAGGGAATAGTCAGGCTGGAAAAGTATTGACAAAAGTTAACAAAAGCCGTATCTTATGTATAAGAAAGAAAGTATTTGACAGAACGGAAGGTGAAGAAAGTGGTCGAAAAGATACAGATCAGAAGAGATTATGTGCTGCAGTATATGGTCAATAATGACTACTCGTTAAACCAGCTCGCCCTGGAGATCGGAATATCTCCCGCCACACTGAGCCGTGTACTGAATGGAGAGCGGAGGCCGGGCCAGCTGGTCATCGGAAAGATGCTCTATTACTTTGACATGAAGTTTGAAGATCTTTTTTACTACGATTTTGTTGACAAAAGTCAACGGTGATGAAAGATTCAAATTGCATTTCCGTTTTTCTGACATGATGTGCACCGATACGGCGTGACATGCCTTTGCTTTTCATGTAAAATAGAAGCAATGTAGGCCAGTCAGTCTGGAGGTGTATGGGATGCACACTTTATTGATTACCTTATTGGTTATCGTCAGTATTGCACTTATTATTGTCGTATTGCTTCAATCCAGCAAAAGCGCCGGTTTATCGGGTGCGATTTCAGGCGGGGCGGAGCAGCTTTTCGGAAAACAGAAAGCAAGGGGTCTTGATCTGATTCTTCACCGCACAACCGTTGTGCTGGCAGTCTTGTTTTTCGTGTTGACGATTTCGCTGGCGTATATCGTATAAGGCAATGTTTGTATAAGGTCTGATTTAATATCAGGCCTTTTTCTTGTTGAGAGACGGCGTTTGTTTCTCGCAAAACTGTGGAAAACTAAATTGAATGTGCAAAAAAGGGGTTATGAGCATGAAAATTGTGACACCAAAACCATTTACATTTAAAGGCGGAGACAAGGCGGTGCTTCTGCTGCACGGGTTTACGGGAAATACGGCAGACGTCAGAATGCTCGGCCGCTACTTGAATGAGCGCGGCTACACTTGTCACGCGCCTCAATATAAAGGGCACGGCGTTCCGCCGGAAGAGCTGGTACATACGGGACCAGAAGATTGGTGGAAAGACGTCATGGACGGGTATGAATATTTACAATCTGAAGGCTATGAAAACATTGCGGCCTGCGGACTGTCGCTTGGCGGGGTTTTTTCATTGAAATTGGGTTACACTGTACCCATAAAGGGAATTGTTCCTATGTGTGCTCCGATGCACATTAAAAGTGAAGAGGTTATGTACGAAGGAGTTCTCTCCTACGCGCGCAATTATAAAAAATTCGAAGGAAAACAGCCGGAGCAGATTGAAAAGGAAATGAAGGAGTTTGAAAAAACGCCGATGAATACGCTCAAATCGCTTCAGGAGCTGATTGCCGATGTGCGCAAAAACGTCGACATGATCTATTCCCCGACATTTGTGGTTCAGGCACGGCATGACCATATGATTAACACAGACAGTGCAGACATCATTTACAACGAGGTGGAAACGGACGACAAACAGCTGAAATGGTATGAAGAGTCAGGACATGTCATTACGCTGGACAAAGAACGGGACCTCGTTCATCAGGATGTGTACGAATTTTTAGAGAAACTCGATTGGTAACAAACAGGAGGTCGGATAATGGAAAAAGAAGCGTTTATGGACCGTCTTCTCGCGTTTATGAAGGAAGAGGCGTACAAGCCCCTTACCGTTCAGGAACTTGAGGAGATGCTGAACATCACGGAAGCCGAAGAATTTAAAGAACTGGTTAAAGCGCTGGTGGCGCTCGAGGAGACCGGACAGATCGTCCGCACCAGAAGCAACCGCTACGGGCTTCCGGAAAAAATGAATTTAGTAAAAGGAAAAATTTCCGCGCATGCAAAGGGATTCGCGTTTCTATTGCCGGAGGATACCTCTTTAAGCGATGTGTTTATTCCGCCGAATGAGCTGAATACGGCTATGAACGGCGATATCGTCATGGTCCGGCTCAATTCCCAGTCAAGCGGATCGAGACAGGAAGGCACGGTCATCCGCATCCTGGAAAGAAGCATCGACCGCGTCGTGGGCACATACACAGAAACGAAAAGCTTCGGCTTTGTCATCCCGGATGATAAGAAAATCACGAGTGATATTTTTATTCCGAAACATGCCAATAACGGCGCTGCGGAAGGCCATAAAGTCGTCGTCAAATTGACAAGCTACCCTGAAGGCAGAATGAACGCCGAAGGAGAAATCGTTGAAATACTCGGCCATAAAAATGATCCGGGCATCGATATTTTATCAATCATTCATAAGCATGGCCTGCCGGGAGATTTTCCGGCTGAAGCGATGGAGCAGGCAACAAGCACGCCCGATACCATCGATGAAAAAGACATCAAAGACCGCCGTGATCTCCGCGATCAGGTCATTGTCACCATTGACGGCGCGGATGCGAAGGATCTGGATGACGCCGTCACTGTAACAAAGCTTGATAACGGCAGCTACAAGCTCGGCGTCCATATTGCTGATGTCAGCCATTACGTCACGGAGAATTCCCCGATTGACAAAGAAGCGCTGGAAAGAGGGACAAGCGTGTACTTGGTTGACCGGGTCATTCCGATGATCCCGCACAGACTGTCTAACGGGATCTGTTCTTTAAATCCGAAGGTCGACCGCCTGACACTTTCCTGCGAAATGACAATCAACCAGCAGGGACAGGTGACAGAGCACGAGATCTTCCAAAGCGTCATTAAAACGACGGAAAGAATGACCTATTCAGATGTCAACCGGATTCTCACAGAAGACGACGCCGAGCTGAAAGAAAGGTATGAGCCGCTCGTCCCGATGTTTAAAGACATGGAACGTCTGGCGGAAATTCTCCGGGCGAAACGGATGGACCGCGGCGCCGTGGATTTTGATTTCAAAGAGGCGAAGGTGCTCGTCGATGAGGAAGGCGCCGTAAAAGACGTCGTCATCAGAGAGCGCTCAGTAGCGGAAAAGCTGATTGAAGAATTCATGCTTGTGGCAAACGAAACGGTGGCCGAGCACTTCCATTGGATGAACGTGCCGTTTATTTACCGGATTCACGAAGAGCCGAACACCGAAAAACTGCAAAAGTTCCTGGAGTTCGTCACGACATTTGGTTATATCGTCAAAGGGAAAGCCGGAGACATTCATCCGCGCGCGCTGCAAAGCATTCTTGACGAAGTGCGGGACCGTCCGGAAGAAACGGTGATTTCAACCGTCATGCTCCGTTCCATGAAGCAGGCGAAATACGATCCGCAAAGCTTGGGCCATTTCGGGCTGGCGACTGAATTTTATACGCACTTCACATCGCCGATCCGCCGCTATCCTGACTTAATCGTTCACAGGCTGATCAGAACGTATTTGATCAACGGACAATCGGACGAAGCGACTCAGGAAAAGTGGGCCGAACGCCTTCCGGAAATCGCTGACCATACGTCAACGATGGAACGGCGCGCCGTTGATGCAGAGCGGGAAACGGACGATCTGAAAAAAGCGGAATATATGCTTGATAAAATCGGTGAGGAATTTGACGGCATGATCAGTTCCGTCACAAACTTCGGAATGTTCGTCGAGCTGCCGAATACGATTGAAGGGCTTGTGCACGTCAGCTTTATGACGGATGATTATTACCGTTTTGACGAGCAGCATTTCGCCATGATCGGCGAACGCACGGGCAACGTTTACCGGATCGGTGACGAAATCACGGTCAAAGTCGTCGACGTCAATAAAGATGAGAGAAACATCGACTTTGAAATTGTCGGCATGAAAGGCACCCGCCGTCCGAGAGAAACAACAGGCGACCGCAGAAAACGAGGCAGACCGGCGCGGAAACGCGTGTTAAACAGCAATACCCCGGCTTCACCGCCGAAATCGGAGGAAAAAGGGGAATGGTTTACAAAACCGAAGAAGAAAAAGAAAAAACGCGGTTTCCAAAACGCGCCGAAACAAAAACGCAAAAAGAAGAAGTAAATGCGAAAAGCAAATGGGGCATAATGCTCTGTTTGCTTTCTTTCGCAAGCCGCATTTTCATTGTCGCGGAACGCTCCATTTGCTAAAATAAAGCGTATCGCACACATGAACGGTTTTTGCGGAGAGAGGAGGATAAGGCATGCCAAAAGGATCAGGCAAAGTATTATCGCAAAACAAAAAAGCAAATCATGACTACTTTATAGAAGAAACCTATGAAACAGGCATCGTGCTGCAGGGAACGGAGATTAAGTCCATCCGCGCCGGCCGCGTAAACATGAAGGATTCCTTTGCGAAAATCGAGCGCGGCGAAGTGTTCCTCCACAACATGCACATCAGCCCGTACGAGCAGGGAAACCGCTATAACCACGACCCGCTCCGGACGAGAAAGCTTTTGATGCACCGGAAAGAAATCAATAAGCTGATCGGCCTGACGAAAGAGAAAGGCTATTCCCTCGTGCCGCTGAAGCTGTACTTGAAAAACGGCTTCGCCAAAGTGTTAATCGGCCTCGGAAAAGGGAAGAAAACATACGATAAACGTGATGATTTAAAACGAAAAGACGCCAAAAGAGAAATCGAAAGAGCGTTCAGAGACAGACAAAAAGGCTTCTGATGCCTGAGCCTTGATGTGATGACAGCCCTGTGCTATACTGTTCACACATCAGATTCACAGGCCGTTTATTGAAGATATTCCCAATTGAATTTGCCTGTGATCATGGTATAATAACAGTACAGCCAGTTGAGCAAGAGCTTGATAGATCTCCCGTATACCCTTAACAAGGGGACGTTACGGATTCGACAGGGATGGATCGAGCTTGAGCTGCGAGCCGAGAGGCGATCTCGTTAACACGCACCTAAATATAACTGGCAAAACTAAAAGTTTTAACCAAAACTTAGCACTAGCTGCCTAATAAACGCAGCGAGCTCTTCCTGACATTGCCTATGTGTCCGTGAAGAGCACATCCAAGTAGGCTACGCTTGCGTTCCCGTCTGAGAACGTAAGAAGAGACTGACAGACTAGCTCTCGGAAGGCCCGCCCGCAGGCATGAAGACGAGTGAAACACGAAATATGCAGGCTACGCTCGTAGACGCTTAAGTAATCGATGTTTCTGGACGTGGGTTCGACTCCCACCGTCTCCATACATAACAGAGGAACCGCAGTGCCGTCACATGACCGCACTGCGGTTTTTTCATGCCGAAATAAAGGAGTGAATGTGAATGGAAATCGTCATCATAGACGGAAAAGATGTTACAAGCACAGAAGCATTACACCGAATCTTAAAAGATCAATTAGATTTCCCGGACTTTTATGGTGAAAATCTGAATGCCTTATGGGATTGTCTGACAGGCTGGATAGAATATCCGCTGACTTTGGTGTGGAAGAATTTTGAGATCAGTCAGAAGGAATTGGGTTCGGATGCTGATGATGTATTAAGGATATTAAAAAAGGCTCAGGCAGAATTAGATGGTGAGTTTTTCATTCAAATTGATCAGCCGTCAGCCGGGACAACGGACAGGCACTAAAAAGTGCGTACTTCCCCTCATCCATTTTTCTACACGATAATAGGGACGGAAGGTTTCAGGCTTTCGATTTCTGTCCATATATAAGAAGAGACTTACGATAGGGAGGAATGGATGATGGACTTGCAGTTGAAAGGGAAGACGGCGCTTGTGACGGGATCTACGTCAGGCATCGGGAAGGCGATTGCGGCTTCGCTGATTGCAGAAGGTGCGGCCGTGATCATTAACGGCCGCCGTGAAGAAAAGGTAAACGAAACGATCCGGGAACTAGAGAAACAGACGCCGGATGCCCGTCTCTATCCGGCCGCATTTGATTTAGGCACGGCGGAAGGATGCGGCGCGATTTTTCAGCAGTATCCGGATGTGGATATTCTCGTCAACAATTTAGGAATCTTTGAACCTGCGGAATACTTTGATATTCCTGACGAAGAGTGGCTCCGGTTTTTCGAGGTGAATATCATGAGCGGCGTGCGGCTGACACGCCGGTATGCAAAGCGGATGATTGAGCGGAAGGAAGGACGGGTGATTTTTATCGCGAGTGAAGCGGCCGTCATGCCTTCTCAGGAAATGGCTCATTACAGCGCTACGAAAACAACGCAGCTGTCGCTGTCACGCAGCCTGGCCGAGCTCACGGAAGGGACGAATGTGACGGTGAATACGGTCATGCCCGGCTCCACGAAAACAGAGGGCGTCGAAACGATGCTGGAGTCGCTTTACCCCGGTGAAAACCTGACAGCGGCTGAAGCGGAGAGACGATTTATGAAGGAAAATCGTCCGACGTCGATCATTCAGCGGTTGATCGGTCCGGAAGAAATCGCCCACTTTGTCGCCTTTTTAAGCAGCCCGCTGTCGTCTGCCATTAACGGATCTGCATTGCGGATCGATGGCGGCTTGGTGCGGAGCATTATATAAGATGAACATACAAAAACCCCCGTAAAGCGGGGGTTTTTTTAATGCGGATCACGCTGAAACCGGCTGATGATCCTGCTGATTAAATCTTTTGTGGCACAGTCAAAATGCTCTTCTTTTTGGTTTGTCAACAGCCCGACCGGCGGTGAAATTGTTAAGTTATGGATCGGAATGACCTTCGTGCCCTCGATCGGCTCTGAATGCGCCGTCGCCGTAAAGATTGAGACGCCGATATTTTCCCTGACATAGTATTGGTGAGCCATGCTGCTGGTCAGCTCCATTTTTCGATAGCGGCTGCCGATGGCCCGCTGCAGGTGCTGTTCAATTTGAATCCGGATCGGGCAATTGGCGGGCGTAAAAATCAGGCATTCATTTTCTAAATCTTCGAGATTAACGCTTGCTTTGGCGGCAAGGAGATGTCTGTCTGACACGATGACATTGAGCGAGTCGTGGAAAAACGGATCGAAATAATTTTCCAGAATCAGCTCCGGCTCGCCGCATACCGCAAAATCAATGGCGCCCTCCAGCAGTTTGCGGCTGCATGTATTGGCATCATCCACGCTGACATTGACCGACATGTCCGGATAATCATTTAAGAAACCCCGCAGCACGGCAGGGAAGATCAGGCTTGCCGTCGGTTCGGATATGCCGATCTGAATAAGGCCGGCCTGGCCCTGTCTGATATCGGCCAGAGTATGGTCAAGCACCTCGTATTGCGCGAGAAGCTGCCCGGCCCGCTCATGAAACAGACGCCCCGCCCTTGTCAGCTTCAGCTTCTTTCCCCGTTCAAACAGCTGCGCGCCTACATCCTGCTCCAGCTGTTTAATCCGCATTGAAATCGTCGGCTGTGAGTAGTTCAGAATTTCGGCGGCCTTATAAAAGCTGCCTGACTGTACGATGGTATGAAACGTTTTAATGGTGCGTAATTCCAACGAAATCCCCTCCCGGCTGTTCATTAATTTTCTTGAACCTTTCCTTTACTTTTTTTGATTAGTCAAACAAATCAGTTTGCTTTATAGTATAAACAATCAAAGCTTAGTAAACAAATTGGAATTATATATTTTTTGCGGGGAGAGTGACCGGAATGAGTGAAGACATATTTCGATTGGCTGAGAAAAAGGATGCGCCGGAGTTTTTAGAGCTGCTGTACAGCGCGTTTCAGCCGATCCGCAATTTGGAGATTGACTGGCCGTCGGCGCGGGCCGACATCGATATGGTAACGGAAAATATTGAAAATCATTCAGCCGTCGTGCTCGAACGGGACGGACGGCTTCTTTCAACAATTACGATCCGTTTTCCGTGGGAGAGTGACACGCCTCCGTCAAAATATCCGTTTGTCTGGTGGTTTGCGACGCTTCCTGAGCTGAAGGGGCAGGGCATCGGCAGCAAACTTTTGACTTATGTGGAGGAACATGTGCTGCGGGATACGCTGAAGGCCCCGGCCATCACGCTCGGCACTTCGGCGCGCAAGCATCCCTGGCTTGTAGATATGTACAGACGGAGGGGATATGAAGTGTATTTTGAGCAGGAGAAAGACGGAGACATCGGAGTTATGATGAGAAAGGTGCTCATACCGGAGCGGTTTGACGCGTCGCTGTTAGGCACACCGAGCTGGGCGCAATGATCAAAAAACGGATCAGAGCCGGCTGTCTGCTTCTGCTGCTCGGCGTGCTGGCCGGGTGCGGGCAAGGAGCAAGCACGAAAGCGGGGAGCGGCGTGCAGATCGTCATCGTCGGCACGGGAACTGATTTTCCGAACATTGCTTTTATGGATGAAAAAGGCGAGCTGACCGGCTATGACATTGAAGTGATGAAAGCCATTGATGAACAGCTGCCGCAATACAAATTTGTCTTTAAGACGATGGATTTTTCGAATCTGCTTACAAGTCTCGGAAACCGGAAAATTGACGTGATCGCGCACAATATGGCGAAAAACAAGGAACGGGAGAAACGCTTTTTGTATCACAAAATCCCGTATAACTACTCGCCGATGTACATTACGGTGAAGGCGGATAATGACGCGATACACACGCTCCGGGATTTAAAAGGGAAAACCGTCATCGTCGGCGCGACGTCAAATGCGGCGGATTATATGACGGCATACAACAAAACCCACGGCAGCCCGATACATTTGAAATACGCCGGGCAGGGCGGCAATGATACAGCGAACCAAATGGAGACAGGACGTGCTGACGCCACCGTATCCACGCCGTTTGCCGTCGATTTTCAAAATAAGACGCACGCGTTCAAACAAAAGACGGTCGGTGATGTGCTGCTCGATACCGAGGTGTATTTTATGTTCAATAAAAACAGCCAAACGCTGGCGGACGATACGGATCGGGCGATTCAAAAGCTTGAGAAGGACGGTACATTGAAAAGGCTGAGTGAAAAATGGCTCGGTGCGGATTATTCAAAATCAAGTTTCACGAAATAATTGAAGCAGAAAACGGGGCGATCACATGAAAATAAGACTGGCGGTCATGTCATTAACAATTGCGGCAACGGCGGCGTTATCAGCCTGCGGCGCGGGCGGGGAGGCGGCATCAGGCAATCAGAAAAACGTGAAGAACATTACGGTCGGCACGGGAACTCAATTTCCGAATATTTGCTTTATTGATGATAAAGGCAAATTGACGGGCTATGACGTTGAGCTGGTGAAAGAGCTTGACAGGCGCCTGCCGGACTATCGTTTCACTTTTAAAACGATGGATTTCTCCAACCTGCTTGTCAGCCTCGGCCAGCATAAAGTCGATATCGTGGCTCATCAAATGGAGAAAAGCGCCGAACGGGAGAAAAAATTTCTGTTCAATCAAGTCGCGTATAACAACTTCCCGCTGAAAATCACGGTGCTCCAAGATAACGGGGACATTCACGGCATTGATGACTTGAAAGGAAAGCGGGTCATTACAAGTCCGACGTCAAACGGCGCGCTTGTGCTGAAAAAATGGAATGAAAAACACGGCAGTCCGTTTGAAATCGCCTATGCCGGCCAAGGTTCAAATGATGCGGCCAATCAGCTGAAATCCGGCCGCGCCGATGCAACGATTTCAACGCCGTTTGCTGTCGATTTTCAAAACAAAACGAGCGCGATCAAAGAAAAAACGGTCGGCGGGGTGCTGTCAAATGCCAAAGTGTTCTTTATGTTTAACAAAAATGAACAAACGCTGAGCGATGACATTGATAAAGCGCTCAAGGAAATCATTGATGACGGCACGCTCAAAAAGCTGAGTGAAAAGTGGCTCGGCGCGGATTATTCAAAGGAGCAATATTAAGTGAAAAAGAGAGGGACCGGCAATGGAAAAAGCGTTTGATATCAGTATGATCGCCTCCTTTGTGCCGACATTGCTCGGGTATTTGCCCGTCACGCTGTATATATTGGCGGTGTCTTTGCTGTTCGGCTTTCTATTGGGGCTGCTTTTGGCGCTGCCCCGCATCTATCGCATTCCCGTTTTGAATCAGTTTGCGAAGCTGTATATCTCTTTTTTCAGAGGAACGCCCATCATGGTGCAGCTGTTCATTGTATTTTACGGCATTCCGGCGCTCACGGCGCTCGCCGGAATTGATACCTCTAAAATGGACCCTTTGTATGCGGCCATCGCCACGTACGCGCTGAGCAGCGCGGCAAGAGCGGCCGAAATCATCAGGGGAGGTGTGAACAGCGTCGGCCGCGGGCAGGCGGAGGCGGCGTTCAGCATCGGGCTGAACGGGGGGCAGACATTCCGGCGCATCATTCTGCCGCAGGCGCTTGTGCAGGCCTTTCCCAACATCGGGAATATGGTGATCGGTTTCTTAAAAGATACATCACTCGCTTTTTCGATCGGGGTGATGGATATGTCGGGCAGAGGACAGACCTTGATTACATCGAGCAATCATTCTCTTGAAGTGTATATCTCGCTTTCTGTTCTGTATTACGCGGCCGCCCTTTTATTTGAATGTGTCTTCAGATGGGCCGAAAAACGAATCAAGAAAGATGAGACGCGCCTTGTGACGGTTTTTGACATGAGTGCGCACGGCTGAAAAGGAGGGAGAACAGTGGAGCTGGACATTCCATTTATCGGCACTGCGATAAAACAAATGTTGAAAACCGTTCCGCTTACATTGGCGATGACGGTCATTCCGATTATTGCCGGATTTTTCATAGCTCTCGGCAATATCACGGTGCGTATATTCCGCATCAAATGGCTGCTGGCCTGCTCAGCGTTTTACGTGTCTTTTTTCCGCAGCACCCCGGCGATTCTCCATATTATGCTGATTTATTTAGGGGTTCCGCTGATTGCCGATCAATTCAGCCGCGCGTTTCATCTCGGCTGGTCGGCCAATCAGATTCCGGTCGCCGTGTTTGTCATCATGGCACTGTCGTTAACGGCAGGCGCTTATATGACGGAAATTCTCCGATCCGGGATCATGGCCGTCGATACGGGGCAGGCGGAGGCGGCATATTCAATCGGTCTGACGCGGGGCCAGATGATTCGGCGCGTAATTCTGCCGCAGGCGTTCATGATATCGCTGCCGAACTTCACCAATATAGGCATCGGCTTTTTGCATACCACTTCCATCGCGGCAATTGTTGCAGTGCCTGAAATTACAGGAACGGCAACGATTGCGGCATCCGATAACTATGCGTTTCTGGAAGCATTTATCGGGGCGGCCGTGATTTATTGGGGATTAACGCTGATTCTCGAAGCAGTAAACAGTCTGGCGGAAAAAAGAGCGGCCAGATATCAAGGAGGCGCATTATGATCGAAATCCGAAACATTCAGAAACATTTTGGCAGTCATCACGTGTTAAAGGGGATCAATTTAAGTGTCCGGAAAGGAGAAGTCGTGACGATCATCGGCCCGAGCGGTTCCGGGAAAACCACTTTTCTGCGCTGCCTTAATTTACTTGAGCGGCCGGATGAGGGCGCCATTTCGCTGCACGGTGAAGTCATTAACTGCAAAAAGCCTGCCAAAAAAGACATTCTCAGATTGAGGAAACAGACAGCGATGGTTTTTCAGCAATATCATTTGTTTTCGCATAAAACGGCGATTCAAAATGTCATGGAAGGCCTGACGGTCGCAAGGAAAATGAAAAAATCAGATGCGTACGCCATTGCCGAGCGGGAACTGGCTAAGGTGGGGCTTCAGGATAAATTGCATGCCTATCCGAATCAACTGTCGGGAGGACAGAAGCAGCGGGTCGGGATTGCCCGGGCGCTTGCCATTCATCCTGATGTGATGCTGTTTGATGAACCGACCGCAGCCCTTGATCCGGAGCTTGTCGGCGAGGTGCTTGAGGTGATGCTTAACATTGTGCGGACCGGCGCCACCATGATCATTGTCACACATGAGATGGAATTCGCCAGAAGAGTGTCCGACCGAATTGTGTTTATGGATGAAGGAGCAATCGTGGAACAAGGAACGCCTGAGGAAGTTTTTCACAAGACGAAAAAAGAAAGAACGAAGAAGTTCCTCCGCCGCGTGCTGCCTGATTACGGTTATGACATAAAAGAGCGCATAAAGGAGCCTGTCGTATGATTCGTTTAAGCATTTTAGATCAAAGTGTCACCGCGGAAAACCAAACCGCAGAAGAAGCCTTGCGGCAAACGGTGAAATTGGCTCAGGAGGCCGAACAATACGGATATGACCGTTTCTGGGCGGCGGAGCATCATAACAATGAAGAGATAGCGGGATCAGCGCCGGAAATTGTTCTGGGGTATCTTGCCGCAAGCACGAAAAAAATCCGTCTCGCATCCGGCGGGGTGATGCTGCAGCATTACAGTCCTTATAAAGTGGCGGAGCAGTTCCGGGTTCTGTCCGCCCTTGCTCCCGGCCGTGTGGCGCTCGGTGTCGGCAAAGCGCCCGGCGGATTTCAGCTGTCAACCGATGCGCTGCAGCGGGAGCTTATCCAGCCCGCCCGTTTGTTTGAAGAAAAGCTTGAGGAGCTGACTCATTTCATCCGAAATGATTTTCCGGACTCGCACCGCTACGCGTCATTGCGGCCGACGCCGCATACTGAGTATGCGCCTGACATCTTTTTACTCGGCGGCAGCGCGGAAAGCGCGATATCCGCGGCCAAACTCGGCATTTCCTTCGTTTTCGCCTATTTCATAAACGGTGAAGAGGCTGCGTTAGAAAAAGCGCGCCACGCCTTTGACGAGCATCTGCCGAAAGGATTGAAGGCGGAATTTCACCTTGCGCCGATGGTATTTACCGCGCATACAAAAGCAGAAGCGGAAAAACACGTCGTATCGCGTGAGTCGGTCAAAATCATTCTCGAAGACGGCAAAAAGGTGAATGTCGGTTCCCGGGAACAAGCGGAAGCGTTTCTTGAACAAGTCACGCAGCCATATAAGCTGATCACACAAAAGACGGGTGTGATTGCCGGGACAAAAGAAGAGACCGCCGCCGAGCTGCGACGATTATCCGTTCAATACAGCATTACCGATTTTGTGATTTTGTCGCCTATCAAAAACGCTGAGGAAAAACGATTGTCTTACCGGCTGTTAAGCGAAGCGGTGCAGCCGGCCCCACAATTATAGGAGGGATGAACATGAGTCATGAAGTAAACGTAGTGGTCTGGAGCAAACAGGGCTGCTCCTATTGTGATGAAGTGAAAGGATATTTGCGGGAAAAAGCCGTGGCATACGAAACAATTGATGTGACAGAGCGGGACGAATTGCGTGACGTGCTGCAGACGAAGTACGGCATCCGTCATGTTCCCGTCGTTGAAATCGGCAGCGGTGACAGCCGTGTGTATCAGGCCGTTACTCAAGTCGGCATTGAGCATGTAGAACGGGCGCTTGCCGATTACGAGGGGAAAAAGGGGGAGAGAAAATGAGCCGGACGGATCTAATTCAATTCGGAGCCATGATTCACGGTGTCGGCGGCACAACGGACGGCTGGCGTCATCCCGACGTCGATCCGACAGCAAGCACGAATGCGGCGTTTTACAGGCAAAAAGCGCAGACCGCTGAAAGAGGGCTGTTCAGCTTTGCTTTTATTGCGGACGGCTTGTTCATTTCTGAAAAGTCCATCCCGCATTTCTTAAATCGGTTTGAGCCGATCACTATTTTATCGGCGCTTGCCGCCTCTACAACCCATCTTGGTTTAATCGGCACATTTTCCACCTCGTTCACTGAGCCGTTTACCATCGCAAGACAGCTGATGTCTCTTGACCATATCAGCGGCGGCAGGGCGGGCTGGAATCTCGTCACCTCTCCGCAGGCGGGAGCCGCGCGCAATCACAGCAAAGAAAGCCTTCCCGACCACAGCCGGCGCTACGCCATCGCCCAGGAACATGTGGACGTGGTGCGCGGTCTGTGGAATTCCTGGGAAGAAGATGCCTTCGTCCGCAATAAAGAAACCGGGCAGTTTTTTGACCCTGACAAACTGCATCGCCTGTATCACAAAGGCGAGTATTTTCAAGTGGAGGGCCCGCTGAATATCGGCCGGTCCAAACAGGGAGAGCCGGTCGTTTTCCAAGCGGGGTCTTCAGAAACCGGCCGGTCGTTTGCCGCGAGGAATGCAGATGCAGTCTTTACGCACTCCAATTCACTTGAGGAAACGAAAGCTTTTTATGATGATGTGAAGAAGCGGGCGGCGGATTACGGCCGGGACGCTTCCAAGCTGCGGATCTTTCCGGGAATCAGTCCGATTATAGCCGGTTCACAAGAAGAAGCGGAAGCGAAATATCAGGAATTCGCCGAGCTGATACCGATAGAGAACGCCGTTAAATATGTGGCCAGATTTTTTGACGATTATGATCTGAGCCGTTTTCCGCTGGATGAGCCGTTTCCTGATTTGGGCGACGTCGGGAAAAACGCGTTTCAAAGCACGACAGACCGTATCAAAAGAGAGGCGAAAGCCCGGAATCTTACGCTGCGTCAAGTGGCGCGCGAAGCCGCGTTTCCGCGAACGAACTTTATCGGGACACCGGAACGTGTGGCATCATTAATTGAAACATGGTTTCAGCGGGAAGCGGCGGACGGGTTTATCATTCACTCTGACATCCCGGGCATGCTTGAAGCCTTTGTAGATCAAGTCATACCGATCCTTCAGGAAAAGGGGCTGTACCGAAAAAGCTATCCGGCGGATACACTGCGGGGGAATCTCGGGTTGGATATTCCGATCTGCAAACCAAATCCGATTTTGAGCAGAAACTAAATGTTTCTGCTTTTTCTGCTGCTTGCCATTCCCGTCATTACAGCCTTTTTTAAAAAATATACTGATTTCGAGATATTATTGTTGCGAAAAGAATTTTTTGTAACTATAATTATTACAGAACTGATCAGTATAAAAAAACATTCATATTTCATAATAAATGTGTGTGTAATTTGAAAACGAAAGGGCTGTTTACAATGGCAAAAGTACTTTATATCACTGCTCATCCTCATGATGAAAAGACATCTTACAGCATGGCGACAGGAAAAGCGTTTATCGATTCTTATAAAGAATCAAACCCGAATGATGAGGTTGTACATATCGACCTTTACAAAGAGAACATTCCTCATATCGACGCGGATGTATTCAGCGGCTGGGGAAAACTTCAATCCGGCACAGGATTTGAAGAGCTTTCTGAAAACGAAAAAGCGAAAGTCGGCCGTCTGAACGAGCTGAGCGATCAATTCGCGTCAGCTGACAAATACGTATTCGTCACACCGCTTTGGAACTTCTCATTCCCGCCTGTTATGAAAGCGTACCTTGATTCTGTGGCTGTAGCCGGAAAATCATTCAAATATACAGAGCAAGGCCCGATCGGTCTGTTGACTGACAAAAAAGCGCTCCACATTCAGGCGCGCGGAGGCTATTACTCTGAAGGCCCGGCGGCTGACATGGAAATGGGCCACCGTTACATCGGCATCATGATGAACTTCTTCGGCGTTCCTTCTTTTGACGGTTTAATCGTTGAAGGTCATAATGCTGAACCGAATAAAGCACAGCAAATTAAAGAAGATGCGATTGCCCGCGCGAAAGAAGCCGGAAAATCATTCTGATCTTAAAAAAAACCTCCCAGCTGACACGGCTGGGAGGTTTTTTATATTAAAGGGCAATCGTCCGTTTTTGCTCGCTGCTTTTCATCGCCGCTTCAATGACACGGATGACATCGATGCCTTCTTTTGCCGTAACGGGAAGCGGTTTTCCGTTTAAGATGCTGTCTGCCAGCAGTTTGTAGTACGTAAGGTAAGAGCCGTTCTCAGAGGGGATTGTTTCTGTATGCCGTTTTTCATCCGCTGCGATTGTCAGCTCTCCGAAGTTGTCAGGGTCATCGGCGCCCCAGCTCTCGTCAATCGGCTTTTGGCCGGCTGAAAGCGCCTCTTCCTGTCCGTCCTTTCCGTATTTGATAAAGCTTGCATTCCGTCCGTGAATCTGATAGCGCGGGCCGTTTGCCGCATTCATAGAGCCGGATTGAAGAATGACCTGAAGTTTGCCGTAATGGAGCGCGGCCAGAAAATAATCGACGGTTTCACTGTTGTCCCGCTGTTTCATCACATGTGCCGTGATGGATTCCGGCATTCCGAAAAGCAGGAGTGTCTGGTCAATAATATGTGAACCGAGATCATACAGCGTTCCCGTGGCGGGTCCGCTTTTTTCGCGCCATCTTTCTTGGACAACCGGATTGTACAGATCGTAGTTGACTTGATATGTATGAATGTCTTGAAGCGCCCCGTCCCGAATCAGCTTTTGTATCGTTAAAAAGTCATTGTCCCACCGCCGGTTGTGGTACACGCTCAGTAAGACGCCTTTATTTTCAGCCGTTCTTCTCAGCTCCTCCGCTTCTGCTGAAGTCGCCGTCATCGGTTTTTCCACGACGGTGTGTTTTCCCGCCAGGAGACATTTCATCGCTGATTCATAATGCATTCCGCTCGGTGTCGTAACGATGACGAGATCAATGTCAGGATCACCGGTAATGTCTTCAATCGCGCGCACGGCTTCAGCCCCCGGCAGATCACGTCTGACCTCCTCCGTTCTGGAGGTCATGACTTTTTTGATCTGATAATCATCAAGGACGTCCAAAAGCGGCGCATGAAAGACTTTCCCGGACAAACCATATCCCAATATGCCAACCTGTATCGTTTTCAATGAACTTCCCCCTCATGATATGTGATAACAATATATACCCCGCGGGTGTACTGGTAAAACTTGTGTGTTGAAAATTTTTTACACCGGATTTTCAAGTCTGTATAATGAAGATAACCAAGAAAAAAACCGAGGTGGAAAATGGACAAACATACCGAGCATCAATCGTTAAATCATAAAAGCGCCAAAGAAAAAGACCAGATTCTGAACCGGCTGAAACGGATTGAAGGCCAAGTCAGGGGCATTCAGAATATGGTGGAAAACGAACGATACTGCGTGGATATTCTCGTGCAGATTTCAGCCGTACAGGCGGCCATGCAGAAAGTCGCGTTTCATCTGCTGGAAGATCACGCCCATCACTGCGTAGCCGGCGCCATTGAGAGCGGAAACGGGGAGCAGGCGATTGCCGAGCTGCTGGATGTCGTGAAAAAAATCGCAAAATCGTAAAATAAAATGTTTTGAAATACCCTACAGGGGTATGGTAACATAAAAAAGAAAAAACAAGACGTGGAGGGAATCATCATGGAACAAAAAACACTGCAAGTCGAAGGCATGTCCTGTCAGCACTGCGTAAAAGCAGTAGAGACCGGAGTGGGAGAACTGAACGGAGTGACGGCGGTTCAGGTGAAATTGGAAGCCGGACAGGTGGATGTGACGTTTGATGAAAACAAAGTCTCCGTATCAGATATAAAGGACGCGATTGAAGATCAAGGGTATGACGTCGTATAAGGTTTATCGCGCTTCGGGAACGGGCGCGGTTTTCTTTTATCATAATTATACCCCCATGGGGTTTATGAAGAGAGATGAGGACATTGAGTGAACCGAAAGAAATGACCATTCAGGTGGGAGGCATGACATGCGCCGCCTGCGCTTCAAGAATTGAAAAAGGGCTGAAACGGATGGACGGCGTCAATGACGCTTCCGTCAATCTTGCGCTTGAGACCTCAAATATTTCTTATCAGCCTGACAAAATCGAAGCTGGCGCCATAAAGGATAAAATTGAAAAACTCGGCTATCACGTCGTGACGGAAAAAGCCGAGTTTCAGATTGAAGGCATGACGTGCGCCGCTTGCGCCAACCGGATTGAAAAGCGCCTGAACAAAACAGAGGGCGTTGTGAGCGCACCGGTGAATTTCACCCTGGAAACAGTCACCGTTGAATACAATCCGAAAGAGGTGACACCGAAAGAGCTGAAAGAGACCGTGGCAAAACTCGGCTACAGATTAGACGAGAAGAAAGCGGTTGATGGAGACGGCGGATTATCCCAAAAGGAGAAAGAGCAGCGAAAGCAGCTGATCAGACTCATATTTTCTGCCATTCTCTCCTTTCCGCTTCTATGGTCGATGGTCAGCCATTTTTCTTTTACTTCTTTTATCTGGATGCCGGATATCCTGATGAATCCGTGGCTGCAATTCGCGCTTGCCACCCCGGTGCAGCTCGTCATCGGCTGGCCTTTTTATATGGGAGCGTACAAGGCGCTGAGAAACAAAAGCGCCAATATGGATGTTCTCGTTGCGCTCGGAACGACGGCCGCTTACGCATACAGCCTGTACATGACGATTGCGTCTCTCGGACGAGACGGACATGCTGAGGGGCTTTATTATGAAACGAGCGCCATTTTGCTGACTTTGATTTTGCTTGGAAAGCTTTTAGAGATGAAAGCAAAAGGCCGCTCATCAGAAGCGATTAAAAAGTTAATGAAGCTTCAGGCGAAGACTGCGGCGGTTGAGCGGGACGGCAAAGTACAGGTGATTCCGATTGACGAGGTCCGGGCGGGGGATATCGTATACGTGAAACCTGGAGAACGCGTTCCTGTCGATGGCGAAGTGATTGAAGGCCATTCCGCGATTGATGAATCGATGATTACGGGAGAGAGCATGCCTGTCGATAAGTCTCCCGGAAGCACCGTCACCGGGGCGACGATCAATGCAAACGGCTTTCTCAAAATCAGAGCGGTGAATGTCGGCAAAGATACCGCGCTTGCACACATTATTAAAATCGTGGAAGAAGCCCAAGGATCAAAAGCCCCCATTCAGCGGCTCGCGGATCACATTTCAGGCATTTTCGTCCCGATTGTGCTGGGGCTGGCCGTGCTGACTTTTCTCATTTGGTATGTATGGGCGGCGCCGGGACAGTTTTCTGAAGCGATCGGCAAATTCATCGCCGTGCTTGTCATTGCCTGTCCGTGCGCACTGGGCCTCGCCACACCGACGAGCATTATGGCGGGCTCCGGCCGCGCAGCTGAATTCGGCATTCTCTTTAAAGGCGGGGAGCATCTAGAAAAGACCCAGCGTCTGACGACCATCGTACTGGATAAAACCGGAACGGTGACAAACGGCAGACCGGTGCTGACAGATGCCGTACCGGCAGCGGGAATGAACGAAGAGGAACTCCTGCGGCTGGCGGCGGCCGCCGAAACGGGATCAGAGCACCCGCTTGGAGAAGCCATCGTGTCAGGAGCCGAAAACCGGGGGATTTCCATCCCGAAACTCACCCGGTTTCAAGCCCGGATCGGTTCCGGAATCTATGCAGAGGCTGACGGCAGAACGATTCTAGCCGGATCAAGACGGCTGATGGAATCAGAGCATATTGAACATGAAGCGCTGCTTCCGCACATGGCCCGCTTGGAGGCGGAAGGAAAAACGGTGATGCTTATTGCGGCAGACGGCAAAGCGGCGGGGCTTATCGCAGTCGCCGATACCATTAAAGAAACATCTCCGGCCGCGGTGAAACGTCTGAATGATATGGGGCTTGACGTCATCATGATGACCGGTGACAACAAAAAGACCGCGGAAGCCATTGCAAAAGCCGCGGGCATCGGCAGCGTGATCGCCGAAGTGCTTCCCGAACAAAAGGCGGCGGAAATTTCCCGGCTGCAAAAAGAAGGCCGGCGCGTGGCGATGGTCGGCGACGGCATCAATGATGCTCCGGCGCTGGCTGTGGCCGATATCGGGATGGCCATCGGCACCGGCACCGATATCGCAATGGAAGCAGCGGACATTACGCTGATCCGCGGAGACCTGAACGGCATTGCCGACGCCATCGGCATGAGCAGGCTGACTATGAGAAACATCAAGCAGAATTTAGGATGGGCATTGGGCTACAACAGCATCGGCATTCCGATTGCGGCAGCCGGCTTTCTGGCTCCGTGGGTGGCAGGCGCCGCCATGGCGTTCAGCTCGGTATCGGTCGTGCTTAATGCCTTGCGTTTACAGAAGGTGAAAAAAGACAAAATCGGCTGATGCCGGTTTTGTCTTTTTTATTGACACTTTATTCAAAGCCTGCATATAATAGAGAAAACACTTATATGAATATATGCTCATATATATAATTTCGTTTAGCTGTATTGATGTTATGGGAATCCTATTACGGAAAGTAGGGTGAGTCGAAAATGAAAGCAGCCAAAGGTGAATTTGTATTAGACGGACTTGATTGCAGCAACTGTGCAAAAAAAATAGAAAACGGCGTAAAAGCCATTGACGGCATAGACGGCTGTGCTGTCAATTTTGCGGCAAGCACCATCACGGTCTCAGCCGGCGGCAAAAACGAGCAATGGATGAAAGACGAAGTCGCGAAAAAAGTAAAGTCCATTGATCCTCATGTGACCGTTCGTTCGAAGCACGAAGACAAACCCGGTGAGGATGAATACCGCAAAAAGCTGCAGCTGATGTTAGTGAGATTGGCGGCGGGCGCCGTTTTGGCCGTCATCGCTTACTTCGCGCACACGGGCGCCGTCCTTGAGTTTCTGCTCTTTTTTGCTTCATATTTGATCATCGGCGGCGATATCGTAGCCAGAGCGGGAAAAAATATTGTCCGCGGCCAGGTATTTGATGAGCATTTTCTGATGGCGCTTGCCACAATCGGCGCATTTATCATTCATCAATATCCGGAAGGCGTCGCGGTCATGCTGTTCTACCAAATCGGTGAATTGTTTCAGGGAGCGGCCGTCAGCCGATCCAGAAAATCGATCAGCGCGTTATTGGACATCCGTCCTGAGTACGCCAATGTGAAAACGGAAAACGGCATGACTGCCGTTCCGCCGCAGGACGTCAAAGTCGGACAGGTCATCGTCGTGAATCCCGGAGAACGGATTCCGCTGGACGGAAAGGTGCTGAGCGGTTCTTCGATGGTTGATACATCCGCTTTAACGGGCGAATCCGTGCCGAGAAAAGCGGAGCCGGGGCAAGAGGTGATGGCCGGATTTATGAATCAGAACGGCGTGCTTCATATTGAAACCTCTAAAGGGTATGAAGACTCTGCCGTGTCAAAAATATTGAATCTGGTCGAAAATGCGGCCGGACGCAAAGCGAAAACGGAAAACTTTATTACGAAGTTTGCCAAGTACTATACACCGGCCGTTGTCATTGTTGCGGTGCTTCTCGCCTTTTTACCGCCGCTTCTCGTGCCTTCAGCCGCGCTATCCGACTGGGTGTACCGCGCGCTGATTTTCCTTGTGATTTCTTGTCCGTGCGCACTCGTCGTCTCCATTCCGCTCGGGTTTTTCGGCGGTATCGGGGCTGCGTCTAAAGCAGGGGTGCTCGTGAAAGGCAGCAACTATTTAGAAGCGCTCAATCAGGTGGCATACGCCGTGTTTGATAAAACGGGAACCTTAACGAAAGGCAATTTCGCCGTGACTGATATCAAACCGGCGGCAGGATTTACGAATGACAGCCTGCTTCATGCAGCCGCGCTTGCAGAAGTCCATTCCAATCATCCGATTGCTTCTTCCATCCGTGAAGCTTACAATCAACCGTTAGCGGCTGAGGAGATTGAAGAATATGAAGAAATACCCGGACACGGCATTCGGGTGAAAACCGGCGGATCAACGATTTTGGCCGGAAATCAAAAACTGATGGCAAAAGAACAAATCGCTTCCGGCACAGCTGAAAATAACGGAACCGTCGTTTATGTCGCCGTTGATCAGCAGTATGCGGGGGCGATCGTGATCGCAGATGAAATCAAAGAGGACGCCAAACAGGCCATTGCCAATTTAAAAGCGCTCGGCGTGAAGCGGACAGTGATGCTGACGGGTGATTCAAAGCAGACCGGAGAAGCTGTCGGCCGAGAGCTCGGTATTGATGACGTGTACACAGAGCTTTTGCCGGGTGACAAGGTAGACCGCGTCGAAGAACTTGAAGCCGCGCTTTCACCGAATGAAAAACTGATGTTTGTCGGCGACGGGATTAATGATACGCCTGTGCTTGCCAGAGCTGACATCGGAGCTGCCATGGGGGCTCTCGGTTCTGATGCCGCCGTCGAAGCGGCCGATGTCGTCCTGATGACAGACCAGCCGTCAAAAGCAGCCGAAGCCATCCGGATTGCACGCCGCACACGCCGGATCGTCTGGCAGAACATCGGATTTGCTTTAGGCGTAAAAATCATTTTTCTCCTGCTTGGTGCATTCGGATTCGCCACCATGTGGGAAGCGGTCTTTTCAGATGTAGGCGTCACGCTGATCGCCGTTGCCAACGCGATGCGCGTCATGAGAGTGAAAGCGGAATAATTGTCAAAGATAATTCGTTTTTCAGGGTTTTCTTAAACAAGGTTGTCTTGGTAAAATAGAGAAGCGGGCCATCCGGCATCCGCTTCTTTTTTATTTTAAAAACAATGAGGTGTCTGAGTGAAAAAGAAACAATCGTCTGCGAAATTTGCGGTGATTCTGACGTTAATCGTTGTCGTTTTATTTGCGGCCATCGTAATTATTAACAACCAAACGGAAAAAGCGGGCGAAACAGTCGCCGAACAGCCTTCCATTAAAGGACAGCCCGTGCTCGGCAAAGACAGCGCGCCTGTTACGGTAGTTGAATTCGGAGATTACAAATGTCCGTCATGCAAAGTATTTAACAGCGATATCTTTCCGAAAATCAAAAAAGATTTTATCGATAAAGGCGACGTGAAATTTTCATTTGTGAACGTCATGTACCACGGAAGCGGCTCGCGTCTGGCGGCACTTGCTTCAGAAGAGGTGTGGAAGGAAGACCCGGCATCATTCTGGGCTTTCCATGAAAAGCTGTTTGAAGAGCAGCCGTCAAGCGAACAGGAATGGGTCACGCCTGCATTGCTTGAAAAAACGGTCAAAAGCACCGCGAAAAAGGTTGATCCTGACAAGCTGAAGGAAAACCTTGATAAAGAGACATTTGCAAAAGAGCTGAAAGCTGACACTGACCTGAATGATAAATTAAACATTACGGCGACACCGACGATTTACGTAAATGACAAAGTGATTAAAGAATTCTCTGATTATGAGGAGATTTCAAAAACGATTAAGAAAGAGCTGAAAAATGAAAAATAGAATCGTATTTTTATATGCTTCTTGGGTAATAGCTCTTGCTGCCATGCTCGGCAGCCTATATTTCAGCGAGATCAGAAAATTCATACCGTGCGAGCTGTGCTGGTATCAAAGAATTCTCATGTACCCGCTTGTCCTGATTTTAGGAATCGCCACCTTCCAGGGTGACACGCGCGTGAAAAAATATGTGCTGCCGATGGCCGTCATCGGCGCGTTTATATCGATCATGCATTACCTTGAGCAGAAGGTGCCCGGTTTCAGCGGCATCAAGCCATGCGTCTACGGCGTGCCTTGCTCATCTGAATATATTAACTGGTTCGGTTTTATTACCATTCCATTCTTAGCATTGACGGCATTTATTCTCATTATTGTCTGCATGTGTTTTGTCAAAACGGAACGCACGGCAAAATAAAGAGCCTGCTCCATGGGAGCGGCTCTTTTTCTATTATCTGTACCAAGCTTTGTTTGTCGCAATCTGTCTGTTATGGGAGCTGTCCCAAATATCCACGGAATAGGCATAATCATAATTCATGACGCAGCGGATGCCGCTGCCTTGGGCGTCATGCTGAAGTCCGAAGTTATGGGAAAACTCGTGCTGTGCCGCTTTCGCCGTGTTGGCCGTTCCTTGATCAAGGTTCACGCTGAAAGCCGGGCCGCTCGGTTTGCCGTTATATACATACGCGATACCGCCGGCGTCAAAACTTGATTTTGCGGTAAAACCGACGACAAAATGATAATTTTGATTTCTGAAGCTGCTTTGGAGATTCGATAAAATCTGAGAACTGTTTGAGCCGGAGGAATTCCAAGCCTGCACGGCCTGTACGACGAAATCAATGTTGTGATCACGGTTAAAAGCGACATCCGCCTGCTCCACGATCTGGACGATTCGCGTTTGCCAGTCGCTGTATTTGGCGCGGTATTCAGCGTCCGCCACCGCCAGCACTCTGACCTTCTGAGAGCCCGTGCTGGCTTTAGTTGAGGCTTTATCCTGACTGACATTGGCATTGAATCGTTTCGTGCCGACCTGCTTGCCGTTCTCATCCAGAATTTTTGTGTCAACCGTCTGTTCAACTTGGACCGGGCCTTTCAGATCTTTAAAATGATCGGCTTTCGGAAGCGGGTCCGTATACACCGTTTTCGCCGGCTCCGCATGAGTGTGCGAATGCGTATGGCTTTCGGCTGACGGCAGGCCGGGAATTAATCCGGCGGCCAATAAAACAGGAAAAACAAGTGAACTGATTTTCATCTCATACCCCCCTTTTTTGTTAGAGAAAGTATTCAATGAAACTTCCAATAAACCTCCCATTAAAGTATAAAATAGGAAAATATTCTCGCATCAGCGGTTGCGGGTGAGGTTGTCCCGGATTAGGAATCAGAATCTTTCAAAAATAAGGTTGATTTTAAGAGAAAGCGATTATAAAATCTAATGGTCGTCAGAAAATTTAACAAATAAAAAGGAGCATATGGAATGGCCTGGGAGCTGCTTAGTGTAATCGGCATCATTGCGTTTGCGGTCAGCGGAGCGATTGTTGCGATGGAAGAGGAGTATGATATTTTAGGCGTGTATATCTTGGGGATTGTAACGGCGTTCGGCGGAGGAGCCATCCGAAATCTGCTGATCGGTGTTCCGGTCTCCGCCTTGTGGGAGCAAGGCGCGTTTTTTCAAATCGCTCTCGCATCAGTTACGATTGTCTTTTTGTTTCCGAAGCTGCTGTTAAGGCATTGGAGTAAATGGGGCAACCTATCCGATGCCATCGGGCTTTCGGCGTTTGCCATCCAAGGCGCTTTATATGCCGTGAAAATGGGCCATCCGCTCAGTGCGGTGATTGCGGCAGCGGTCCTGACCGGCAGCGGGGGCGGTATCATACGGGATCTGCTCGCGGGCAGAAAGCCGCTTGTGCTCAAGGCGGAAATTTATGCAGTCTGGGCCGCGCTCGGAGGGTTAATCGTGGGCCTCGGCTGGGCCGGGGATGCCGCCGGTTTGTATGTGCTGTTTCTTGTGCTTGTGGCATGCCGCATCTGCAGTTATGTGTTCAGGTGGCGCCTGCCGAATCGTTCCTATCATATAGATCAGTAAAAAAACCGATTTCACAAACGAAATCGGTTTTTTTGCATAACGGCTTCTGATAAAAAAAGACGCCCGATATGATAAGAAAAAGGGTATTTGACCATAATGCTGAATAATATGTTGCATATATGTTTGTATGAGGAAAGCCGGATTTGTCAGCTTGATCTCGGAGGTGCCGCTGATGGCAAAACGTGATAAAGAGTGGAAAGAAGAGCAGGAAAGAATCAATTTTGTCATGAAGGAACTGGAACAGAAACAAACTCATCTTGAAGCCTCATCGGGCGGTTTGAAGCAGGATATTGTCGGCCTGAGAAAAACGTTTTGGGATGATGTCACCGTGAATATGGATGACGCCCATGAAGCGGCTGAGACATTTTCAAGCATTAAACAGCAGGCGGAAATGCTTTCAGAACGTGAACGGACGCATCGGCTTCAATACCGGCAGCTTCAAAAAATCCAAAAGCTGAAAACCTCTCCTTACTTCGGCCGTGTCGATTTTACGGAAAAAGGGGAGTCCTCTTCCGAGCGGATTTACATCGGGCTGACTTCTTTGATGGATGAAAACAACGAGCAATTTCTCATTTATGATTGGCGCGCGCCCATCTCATCTCTTTACTATCAATATTCCCCGGGAAAAGCCCGCTATGAAGTTCCGGAAGAAACGATAGAGGGAGACATCACACTGAAGCGGCAGTTCATCATTAAAAACGGGACGCTTAAAGCGATGTTTAACACGGACATGACGATTGGTGACGAAATGCTGCAAGAGGTGCTGAGCGGCCATTCCGGACAGCATATGAAAAACATCGTGTCAACCATCCAAAAAGAACAGAACGAAATTATCCGTGATGAAAAAAGCAAATATCTCATCGTTCAGGGAGCCGCCGGAAGCGGGAAAACATCCGCGGCGCTTCAGCGGGCCGCTTACTTGCTGTACCGCGGGCGCGGGGTGCTTGATGCCCGTCAGATTGTATTGTTTTCCCCGAACATTTTGTTTAACAGTTATGTTTCCGCCGTATTGCCGGAATTGGGAGAAGAGAATATGGAGCAGGCCACCTTTCAGGAATATATCATCCGCCGTCTCGGACGAAAGTTTGATTGTGAAAGCCCGTACGAGCAGCTTGAATATTGCCTGACTGAACAAAATCAGGACGCACTTTCCGTAAGGCTTGCAGCCATTGCTTACAAAGCGTCATCAGCTTTTCAGGCCATGATTGACCGCTATGCCGGCTCACTTTCCTGCTCGGGTCTGATATGTAAACAGATCAGCTTCCGGGGAGACATCCTGATTTCAAAAGAGCGGGTTGAAGCCTATTTTTATTCGCTTGATCAGCAGCTGCCGATTCCGAACAGAGCGGAGCTGACGGCGGAATGGCTTCTCGCGGAAATCAGCGCTCTCGAAAAAAAGGAGCGTAAGAAGGAATGGGTCTTGCAGGAGAGCGAGCTGCTTGATAAGGAAGACTATGCTGAGGTTTATCAAACACTCAAGAAGCAGGAGGCAGATGATGAACCTGCATTTGACGACCATCAGCGCGAACAGCGCCTGCTTGGCGCCATTATTGTCGGCAAAGCCTTTAAACCGATTAAGCAGGCCGTCAGACGGCTCGGCTTTCTCGATATAAAACGGATGTATCTCCGGCTGTTTTCAGACTGGGGAGCTGATGAAAAGCCCGATCATTGGGAGAGCATCGGCGCTTTGACCAGAAACGCATTTGCAGAACGGTCGCTTCCGTATGAAGATGCCGCTCCGTATCTGTATTTGCAGGATCTGTTAGAAGGAAAAAGAAAAAACACACAAATGAAGCACGTCTTCATTGATGAAGCGCAGGATTATTCCCCATTTCAGCTCACATATATTCAAAGCATCTTCCCGGCGGCAAAGATGACGGTGCTCGGTGATGTCAGCCAGTCGATTTATGCCCACACCATTACGGGTCCTTCTTCCCTCGCCGGCTGCTTTCGCAATGGTGCAGAAAAGTATGTCAGCCTGAAGCGGACTTACAGATCGACGCGGCAGATTGTTGAATTTACGAAAGCGCTGCTGGCTGACGGCGATGACATTGAGCCTTTTAACCGGAACGGGGAAAAACCGCGTGTTTTGCGGACGGATACAGAAAATGCGCGGCAGGAACAATTGGCGGATACAATCCGGGAGCTCAGACAAAAAGGCTGGGAGACGGTCGCCGTCATCTGCAAAACGGCCGCGGAAGCCAAAAAAGTGTTTCAGGCAGTCAGCGCCGAGAGCGGTGTCCGCTTGATCAATAAAGAAAACCAGCCTTTTCAAAAAGGGGTATGCGTCATTCCCGTTTATTTGGCAAAAGGCATTGAGTTTGACGCCGTCATTGCCGCTGACGCCTCTGCTGCCCAGTACAATAGCGAACATGACCGTAAGCTGTTATATACGGCCTGTACGCGGGCGATGCATCATCTGACCGTATTGTCCCCGGGAGAACCCTCTCCTTTTATAAAAGAAGTGCCCGCCGGCTTATTCGTGTAAGCCCTTTGCCGAGTGCAAAGGGCTTTTTATCATTAGTAATCTTAATCGTTGTCATCATGATTATATATTTTACTTACATACAAACTTTCGGTAAAGTTTCAATTAGAATATTATTTTGACAATTCCTATAGAAATAACGTACGTTACGTTTAATTCCTTGTGAGGTGGATATCGTTGCAACTTCAGGTCATGAACAGTCCGTTTAATCAGGAGCAGGCAGAGCTCCTTAACCGCCTTCTGCCGACCTTGACAGAATCACAGAAAATCTGGCTGAGCGGTTATTTGGCTGCGGCCCGGTCCGAATCCGGTGAAACAGCCGCGCCCGCTGCTCCGGCTCCTGCAGAAAGCCCGGCAGTCTCGAAAGAAGTGACCGTATTATACGGATCGCAAACGGGAAATGCGGAAGGTCTTGCGAAACAGACGGTAAAGACGCTTGAGGAACGGGGATTCCAGGTCACCGTCGCGTCGATGAACGATTTTAAGCCGAATAATCTGAAAAAATTAAACAATTTACTGATCGTGGTGAGCACGCACGGAGAAGGCGATCCGCCGGATAACGCGCTGGCCTTTCATGAATTTCTTCACGGCAGACGCGCGCCGAAGCTTGAAGCGCTCCGTTACTCCGTTTTGGCGCTCGGGGACAGCTCGTATGAATTTTTCTGCCAGACCGGCAAAGAGTTTGACGAGCGTCTTCAAGAGCTCGGCGGCACCCAGCTTGCGCCGCGGGTTGATTGCGATCTTGATTATGATGAGCCGTTTTCGGAATGGCTTGACGCGGTTATCGGCGGTTTGAACGAAGGAGCGGGAAATCAAACAGCCGAAGCGCCTGCCGAGACGCCCGCTCTCGGTGAATCCGTATATTCCAGAACGAACCCGTTTCGGGCGGAGGTTCTTGAGAACATCAATCTGAACGGACGCGGTTCGAATAAAGAAACACGTCATCTCGAGCTATCGCTTGAAGGATCGGGCCTCGCGTATCAGCCCGGAGACAGCCTCGGCATCTATCCGGAAAATGATCCGGCGCTCGTTGATGAGCTGATCAATGAGCTGAAATGGGACCCAAAACAGGAAGTGGCGGTGAATAAACAAGGAGAGCGCCGTCCGCTGAAAGACGCGCTTACTTCTCATTTTGAAATTACCGTCTTAACAAAGCCGCTTTTGCAAAAGGCCGCACAGTTTACGGCTGATCAAAAGCTGAGTGAACTTCTGGCCGAAGGAAACGAAGAGCAGCTGAAAGCATACACCAACGGCCGTGATCTGCTTGATCTCGTCCGGGATTTCGGTCCGTGGGAAGCTTCCGCGGAAGACTTTCTTTCCATCCTGCGTAAAATGCCGGCCCGGCTCTATTCGATCGCAAGCAGTTTAGAAGCGAATCCGGAAGAGGTGCATCTGACAATCGGAGCGGTCAGATATGACGCGCACGGCAGAGAACGTAAAGGCGTGTGCAGCATTCTTTGTGCGGAAAGACTCCAGCCGGGAGATACGCTTCCGATTTACATTCAGCACAACCAAAACTTCAAGCTGCCGGAAAACCCGGATACACCGATCATTATGGTCGGGCCGGGGACAGGCATCGCACCGTTCCGTTCCTTTATGCAGGAGCGTGAAGAAACCGGAGCTGAAGGGAAAACATGGCTGTTTTTCGGGGATCAGCACTTTGTCACTGATTTTCTGTACCAGACGGAATGGCAAAAATGGCTGCAAAACGGTGTTCTCACAAAAATGGACGTCGCTTTTTCCCGGGATTCGGAGGAAAAAGTATATGTGCAGCACCGCATGAAAGAACAAAGCAAAGAGCTGTATGAATGGCTGCAGCAGGGAGCCGCCGTATACATCTGCGGTGATGAACAGCATATGGCGCATGACGTGCACCAGGCGCTTCTCGATATCATTCAGGAAGAAGGCGGCATGAGCTGTGAAAAAGCGGAAAGCTTCCTGGCAGACATGCAGCAGAAAAAACGCTATCAGCGTGACGTATATTGATTTTGGTTTGAAAGGAGCTTATTCAGCATGGTGAACAACATTTTAAAAGCGCCGGAAGGCCCTCCAAGTGATGTTGAGGAAATTAAAGAAAAAAGCGATTATTTGCGCGGCACATTGAAAGAAGTCATGCTCGACCGGATTTCAGCCGGCATCCCGGACGATGACAACCGGCTGATGAAGCATCACGGAAGCTACTTGCAGGATGACCGCGATCTCCGTAATGAACGTCAAAAACAAAAGCTTGAACCGGCTTATCAGTTCATGCTGCGCGTCCGGATGCCAGGCGGCGTGTCAACTCCGGAACAATGGCTTGTCATGGATGAACTGGCGCAAAAATACGGAAACAATACATTGAAGCTGACAACGCGTGAAACGTTCCAAATGCACGGAATTTTAAAATGGAACATGAAAAAAACGATTCAGAAAATCAATGCGGCGCTGCTTGATACCATTGCGGCCTGCGGAGATGTCAACCGAAACGTCATGTGCGCTTCAAATCCGCATCAGTCTGAAATTCATGCGGAAGTATACGAATGGTCGAAGAAATTGAGCGATGACCTTCTTCCGCGCACGAGAGCCTATCATGAAATCTGGCTTGATGAAGAACGTGTGGCGGGCACTCCTGACACGGAAACGGAACCGATGTACGGTCCGCTGTATTTGCCGCGGAAATTCAAAATCGGAATCGCCGTGCCTCCGTCCAATGATATCGATGTCTTTTCTCAAGATCTCGGCTTCATTGCCATCGTGGAGGAAGGCCGTCTTATCGGGTTCAACGTGGCAATCGGCGGCGGTATGGGAATGTCGCACGGCGATACGGCCACTTATCCGCAGCTTTCAAAAGTCATCGGCTTCTGCAAACCGGAGCAGCTGTATGATGTAGCGGAAAAAACCATTACAATTCAGCGCGATTACGGAAACCGTTCCGTCAGAAAGAATGCCAGATTCAAATACACCGTTGACCGTCTCGGGCTGGAAAACGTAAAAGCCGAGCTGGAAAACCGTCTCGGCTGGCAGCTGGATGAAGCGAAACCTTATCATTTTGACCATAACGGCGACCGTTACGGATGGGTGAAGGGCGTAAAAGGGAAATGGCACTTTACGATGTTTATCGAAGGCGGCCGCGTCACGGACTATGAGAATTATAAGCTGATGACGGGATTGCGTGAAATCGCCAAAGTCCATACAGGGGATTTCCGTCTCACTTCTAATCAAAACCTGATTATCGGCAATGTCTCGAGCCAGAAAAAGAAACAAATCAGCGCATTAATCGAACAATACGGTCTGACAGACGGCCGGCAGCATTCCGCCCTCCGCCGCAGTTCAATGGCTTGCGTCGCGCTTCCGACATGCGGGCTCGCCATGGCCGAAGCCGAGCGGTATCTGCCGAAATTGATTGATAAGATTGAAGACATTGTTGACGAAAACGGGCTGCGGGATGAAGAAATCACCATCCGTATGACCGGGTGCCCGAATGGCTGCGCCCGCCATGCACTCGGCGAAATCGGATTTATCGGAAAGGCGCCCGGAAAATATAATATGTATTTAGGAGCGGCGTTTGACGGCAGCCGTTTGAGCAAAATGTACCGGGAAAATATCGGTGAAGAGGAAATTCTGAGTGAGCTTCGCACTATTCTCCCGCGCTACGCGAAAGAGCGTGAGGAAGGCGAACACTTCGGCGATTTCGTCATCCGCGCCGGCATCATTAAAGCGACGACAGACGGCACGAATTTTCACGAATAAGATGAGCTCTTAAAACCAAGGATAGAGACACACTGGCGGTGGTTCTCTATCCTTTGCTAAGCAGCATAAACGCTGCACCGCGTCATGAAACAGATGACGCAGCTTGCGAAAAAGCCTGTTTTCAGAGAAAACAGGCTTTTTCTTTTTCCGGAAAAAATGTAGCTGAAGGCAAAAAAAGTTCGCCGTGAGCGCGTTATGAGAAATTTTAAATAAAAACGGGTAAAATAAAAGAAGAATGGTTGCGTGCGGAAAATATATTGAATCTGCCCGATCATCGGCTCCGGCCTTTGACAAGGGCAGAGAACAGACAATAATGATATGATGCAGCAGATGAAGGAGGTCAGCTTTGGACATATTTTTAGTCGTACTCGTACTTTTAACCATTATCGCGATCTCAAATATCGTAAATCGGTTTGTCCCCTTTATCCCGGTGCCTTTGATTCAGGTGGCGCTCGGTATCATTGCGGCGTCATTTCCGCAGGGGCTTCATTTTGAACTGAATACTGAATTGTTTTTTGTTTTGTTTATCGCGCCGCTGCTTTTTAACGATGGAAAACGGACGCCGCGTGCGGAACTTTGGAATTTAAGAGCGCCGATTCTGCTGCTTGCGCTCGGGCTTGTGTTTGCCACTGTGATTGTCGGCGGTTACACGATTCATTGGATGATTCCGAGCATTCCGCTGGCCGCCGCGTTCGGGCTGGCGGCGATCCTGTCACCGACTGACGTTGTCGCGGTCAGCGCACTGTCAGGGCGTGTGAAGATGCCAAAAGGCATTCTGCGTCTCCTTGAAGGAGAAGGACTGATGAATGACGCATCCGGCCTGGTCGCTTTTAAATTTGCGATTGCGGCTGCCGTGACGGGCGCATTTTCGCTGGCGCAGGCCGCCTTCAGTTTCGTTCTGATTTCAGCCGGCGGTTTACTCAGTGGTGTCGTCATTTCTTTTTTGATTATCCGTTTTCGGCTGTTTATGCGGCGCCTCGGCATGCAGGATGTCACGATGCATATGCTGATTCAAATTCTGACGCCGTTCGTCATCTATCTCGCGGCTGAAGAAATCGGCGTTTCCGGCATTTTAGCGGTTGTGGCCGGCGGCATCACGCATGCGGTGGAGCAGGACCGTCTTGAATCAACGATGGTCAAACTGCAAATCGTCTCTTCAAGTACGTGGAATATTATTTTGTTCATTCTGAACGGTCTTGTTTTCGTTATTTTAGGTGCGCAAATACCGGACGTGGTTTCCGTCATCTTTAATGATACCGCGTTTAACAATATGATGGTCATCGGGTATATTATCGTCATTACGCTGACGTTAATGATTCTCAGGTTTTTGTGGGTGCTGTTTTTTTGGAACGGCAAGTGGTTTTTTAACAAGGATCAGAGCATTTATAAACCCGGCCTGCGCTCGACCCTGCTGATTTCGGTTTCAGGCGTCAGGGGAGCGGTCACGCTTGCGGGTTCCTTTTCCATTCCTTACGTGCTCTCTGACGGCTCACCGTTTCCTGAACGGAATTTGATTCTCTTTTTAGCCGCGGGCGTTATTTTGTGCACATTGGTGCTGGCGACAATCGTACTGCCGATTTTGACAGATAAGCCGGAAGACAATGTGAAAGAGAAGAAAGTCAAATTGCTGACAGCGAGACGGAAGCTGATAAAAGCTGCCTTAACCGCCATTAAAGAAAATATGAATGAGACAAACAAAACGGCTTCTTTTGCGGTCATTGCCGAATACAATGAGAAAATGAAAAATCTCAGGTTTCAGCAGTTCACCGTCAAAAACCGCACGAAAAAAGATGAGCGGAAAGTCCGCGCCCAAGGGATACAGGCAGAACAGGAAGAATTGCTGCGGCTGATTGAGCGGGGTGACATACCGGAAGAAACGGCTGACAGCCTTCAGGAACGGTTTGATGAACTGGAAGTGTTGTATACGAATCCGTTTAAAGTCGGCTTATCTAAGAAAAAGCTGAAACGCCTGATGTACTGGATCTTTTTCGGCGAACATAAAAAGCCGGAAATGTCGATTTTAAATGAAGAAGGCCTCATTCGCACCACAAGGGTTAAAACGGCAAAAGCGGCCATTGAAAGCCTGAAAAAACACATGACTGAAGAAAATAAAGATGTGACGCTTGCCGTCATTTCCTTTTACAATCACTTGATTTTCAGGTTGGGGCACTCGTATCACGAACAGAATCCGAGCCGCCGTTTTGAAAATCAAAAACTCGAAATCAAACTGCGGGCCGTACAGGCCATCCGCAACGAAATCCAAACATTATTCGAAGAGCGGGAAATTTCCCGCGACATGTCGCATGAGCTTCGCCAATACATCAATGATGTGGAAGCGGCCATGCTTGACGGAGATGAATAAAAAAAGTCCGGCATCTGTGCCGGACTTTTTTGATTACGGACGATGGAATTCGACGTGATCGCCGTCGCGGTCAAACCAGCCTCTGAAGGCCCAGTTGATCCAGCCGCCATCTCCTTTGTTGGTGAAGCTTCCGTCTTCAAACACCCAAATGCCGTACGTGATGCCGTCATAAACGGCGGAACCGTAAAACTGAACGCCGTTAAAATGATCTTCATATTCCTGGCTTAAATTAAACACCATGACATTATATTTTTGTCCGGAAGCGTAGAATGAAGATTCCATTAAGTTTTTGACGAAGCCGTCACGGTTTTGCGCCGACTTAATCGCGTCAGCAATCGAATTGCCGATGCCGAGCAGGTCAACATCAATGTTTAATCCGACATCTTTTGCTGAGACATCTGATGTTTGCTGAGCCAAGTTTTGAGGGGCCGGGTTTTCTTTTGCGGATACAAAGGACAGAGGAGTCAGAGACAAAGCGGCGCCAAGGGCAACGGACATCGGGATACGCATACGTTTCATATGATTTCCTCCTTCAATTGTGTGGTGGCTACAGTAGCGATTTACCCGGACAGTTACCCGATTAACCGGAATTTTTGAAAAATAGGAAAATAATAACGTTGGTGGTGCTTGGGCACTAAAGATGGTTTTTGTTATAACGATGAGCGTATAATTGGTTTCTTACGGCGGAAATGTGAGATAATAATAACCGTTTACATAATGACTAGAAAGGATGGTTCAACGTGGCAAAAAGCTTAAAAGATACTGTAAAGCTTCATAATGGCGTTGAAATGCCGTGGTTCGGCCTTGGCGTCTTCAAGGTGGAAAACGGAAGCGTAGCGGCGGACTCCGTCGAAGCGGCAATCAGAAACGGCTACCGCAGCATTGATACGGCGGCTATTTATAAAAATGAAGAGGGTGTCGGCGAAGGCATCAGAGCTGCGGGCGTTGCCAGAGAAGAGCTGTTCATCACGTCAAAAGTGTGGAATGAAGATCAGGGATACGAAACGACACTTGACGCGTTTGAGAAAAGCCTTGAGCGCCTCGGCCTCGATTACCTCGACCTTTACCTGATTCACTGGCCTGGCAAGGATAAATATAAAGACACATGGCGCGCTCTTGAAAAGCTGTACAAAGACGGCAAAATCCGCGCCATCGGCGTCAGCAACTTCCAAGTGCATCATTTAGAAGAACTGCTGAAAGATGCTGAAATCAAGCCGATGGTCAACCAGATTGAATTCCACCCGCGCCTGACTCAAAAAGAAGTAAGAGATTTCTGCAAAGCGCAGGGCATTCAAGTGGAAGCGTGGTCTCCATTGATGCAGGGACAGCTCCTCGATAACGAAGTGCTGTCACAAATTGCGGAAAAACATAACAAATCGGTTGCTCAAGTGATTTTGCGCTGGGATCTTCAGAACGAAGTCGTTACCATTCCGAAATCGATTAAAGAGCACCGCATCATAGAAAATGCCGATATTTTTGATTTCGAACTGTCACAGGAAGAAATGGAAAAGATCAGCGCATTGAACAAAGACGAGCGTGTCGGACCGAATCCGGACGAGCTTCTGTTCTAAGAAAAAACAGCCCTTTACGGGGCTGTTTTTCTTTACATAAATGTCTGTGTCTGACGTTTTACGCTGAACCTGTATGCGGCTATTAATAACAGGGCGGCGGCGAAGGCTCCCAAAATGATGATGTTCAGCGTCAGGCTTTGGAGCGTGCGGCCGTGCTGCAATTGATCGACCGTATCAAGCACCCAGCGCTGAGGCAGAAATTCGGCGATTGTCTGCACTGTTTTCGGCATAATATTGCCCGGAAAAAAGCAGCCGGCGAGCAAGCTTGTCGGCACGACGATCAAGTTCAAAAGCGCCGATGCCGAAGAGCTGCTGTTGGAAAAACCGACGGCAATAAAGGCGATCCCGATTGCGCTTAATGCAAACAGCATCATCAGGACGAACAGCTGCCACAGCGGGAATGACGGATGAATATGAAAAGCGGCGCCCATAAAGAGAACGGCGAATATAATTTGGACGGCCATGATGATCATATTCACCGCCGCGTTCGCCAATACATACTGCTTTGACGTGATCGGCGTTGACAGAAGCCTGTAGTACGTCCTGTTTTCTCTTTCTTTAATCATCAGTTCCGTCAGGTTGCCGGCGGAATAAAGCATAATGATAATGAGATACCCGATGACTGAGTAAGTCATTTCTTTATGGTTCGATGTATCTTGTAAAACAGCGGACTCCGTTTGAATCGGAGAATGCTTGAAATCGGCGTACATCGCCTGAAAGGCCTTCGCGTCTCCGCCGGAAGATTTGCCGATTGAGGCGGCGCTGTTCATATAATTGTACAAATAAGAGCTGACATATCCGGTGACCTGGGCGCCTTTCAGCGAGGTCATGCCGATGTGAGACGGTTTCCCGTCTTTTACGCTTTGGGAGAAGCCTTTTTCAAACGTAATGAGCGCCTCCATTTTTCCTGAAGCGATCTTTGATGAGGCGGACGCAGCCGTTTCCTCCGAAATCTTCACATGATCCAGTCCTTTTAAAAACGTGACCGTATCCTGTGCCATTTCTCCGCCGTCTTGATTGAGAATGCCGATATTGAGCGTTTCGGCTCCGCCGTTGGCATTGGTCATGAAGGAGAGGAAGACGCCGATCAGCGGAGCCCCGATATAAAGAATGAGCTGTTTTTTGCTTTTTGTAATTCCTTTGAGAGTGTGTGCAAACAGCCACCAGAAGTTTTTCATATTACAGTCCCTCCCGTCTTTGAAACGTAAATGCGGCGATCAGCAAAAAGAGTGCCGCCAATGCTGTATTTAATCCGAGTGCAGGCCATGCCGCTGATACATCATTTGCGTAAATGATGTTGTTAATCGCCTTATTGATCCAGGATAAGGGCGACAGGGCGGAAATTCCTCCGCCTTCATATTTGTAATAGGCGCCGCCGATAATGGACATTACCTGAACGATGATGACGGTGATTAATCTGGCGCTTTCGGGTTTTCTGGTCAAATAGCTCAGGCTGAGCCCGAAGCTGACGGCCAAAAGAATTTCAGAAACGAGAATCAACAGCACAAGTCCTATGTGGCTGCCCCAGTTCGCTTTCAAGATAAATTTGCTGAAGGCGACAACGGCAAGAATCGTCAGAACATTCACAGCCAAAATGCCGAGCATCTTTCCGAGAAAGATATCGCTTTTCCGGAGCGGGGCGGCGATCAGGCGATCCGCGGTGTGCCGTACTCTTTCCCCGCGGAATAAGGAGCTGGCAAAAATCGAGGCGTACAGCCCGATCATCGTCGTCATGGATATCGCGTAAAAATCTTTCGCCTTCGGTTCTTTCGCTTTGTGTAAAGACGTCTGCTTCATATAATCGCTTTTGATTTGTCCGGCGGAAGGTGCCTTATGCGCCTTGTAAGCGGCGGCGCCTGCTTTGTATTGATTGGTAAAAGCGGTCAGCATGCCTTGGACGATCGTGCCGTTGATGCCGCTCCGGTCATTTGTACAGACTTGGAACCCGGTGTTTTTTACAGTGACGAAAGCATCCGCCTGATTTTCTCGAACCTCGTTTTTGCCTTTTGCCTCCGTGTCCGCTTTTTGAAAATAGACATGCTCTTTTTTGGCGGCTTTCATAAACTCAGTAAAATCATGAGAAAGAGGGCCGTTTGACTGGTCCGTATATACCACCTTGATGTTTCCGACCGTCACCTCTGAATCAAAGGCGTTAGATAATGCCGCGGTAAAAATCAGCATGAAGACAATCGGAAAAGCAAGCATGAAAATAAAAGTCCGTCTGTCGCGGAAACTGATTTTGATTTCTTTCCCGGCGATGTGCAGAATATTCATTTGCAATCCTCCTTTCAGTTAGGTCAGTCGCGCAGGCTTCTGCCTGTCAGCGTGAGAAATACCGTTTCTAGGTCAGGGGCCTGTTCCTGCAAGGAGCGGATTTCAATGCCTTTGTCCATGAAGTACCGGATCAGGCGGTTTAAATTGTTGACCCCTGTGTCAGAGCTGATTTTCACGCTGTTTTCTTCCAGTGCGGCGGCTCTGACACCGGGCAGCTCCTGAATATCGCCGAGGCTGATGCCGTTTCGGGATGACAGCTCAATCACGACGTCCTTCGTGTCGGTAATGATGGAGGTCAGCTGTTCTTTTGTGCCTTCGGCGATGACTTTTCCGTGGTCGATGATGGCGATGCGTGTGCATATTTCTTCCACTTCCTCCATGTAGTGGCTCGTGTAGATGATCGTGCAGCCCATTTCATTGAGCTTTTTCACTGATTGCAGAATATAATTTCTTGATTGCGGGTCAATGCCGACCGTCGGTTCATCCATGATGATCAGTTTCGGCCGGTGGGCAAGGGCGCAGGCGATATTAAGCCGGCGTTTCATTCCGCCGGAAAAATGCTTCGGCAAATATTTGTGTTTATCGCTCAAGCCGACGAATGTCAGGGCTTCCTCGACCCGTTCTTTCAGAGCCGCCCCTCTCAGGCCGTACAGACCTGCGAAGAACTTCACATTTTCATAGGCGTTTAATTCCTCGTAAATCGCGAGGTCCTGAGGGACGATGCCGATATTCATTTTCGTTGCTTTGCTATATTTGAAAATATCTTTTCCGAGAAACAGAATGTCTCCGCCTGAAGGTTTTAAAAGACCTGAGATCATATTGATCGTCGTGCTTTTTCCGGCTCCGTTTGCGCCGAGAAACCCGAAAATCTCACCTTCTTTTACGGCAAGCGACATCTGGTCAACGGCGGCATAATCACCGAATTTCTTACTCAGCTGTTTGAGCTCCAAAATGTTCATGTTTCCACCTCTATGTCTTATGATGCTCTTATTATAAAAAAAAGAATGAACGGCCGTTAGTGCAGCTGTTCATTCCTTTGACATGAGAATCTTCATATTTTTCACATGAAAACATTCACTTATTCAACCGGAAGCAATGTCGTAACGGAAAAACCGGCCGTGCCGTCAAAAATAACGGTTCCGTGCAGGACGGCCGCCCGTTCTTCCATACCGAGCATGCCGAGGCCTTTTTTAAAGCGGACAGCGCCGTTTCCGTTATCTTTCACTTCCGCTTTCACGGCTTTATTCAGTACATGGATATCAATGAAAATCTGCGTGGCATCGGCGTATTTCATCGCATTTGTCAAAGCTTCGGTTACGTTTTCCTGAATGACTCTCCAATGCATTTGCGTCAGCCTGTCCAAATCGCCTTGATGCGTAAACGGAACTGGCATCCCGTTTTTGGCCGAAAATTCATCAATAAACGTTCTTAATCTGTGAATGCCCATTTGTTCAGCGGGCGGTTTCATATTTTTCAGCGTTATGCGGATATCCTCTATGCCCTCTTTGGAAATGGTAATGGCGTTTTGGAGCAGTTCAGCCGCTTTGTCCGGATGGGAGCCGAGCATCCGCTTCGCCGCTTCCATCTGAATGAGCGCGCCGGTCATGGAATGGCCGACTTTGTCATGGATGGCTTGGGATAATCTGTTTCTTTCCTCGAGTTTGCCGGTGTACTCCGATTGTTTGATATATTCCGTGCTGCTGTGCAGCTGTTTTGTCAGTTTTTCAATGCTTGAGCGCATGATGTCCGACTGTTCTTCATATTTCTTCAGCCGATTGCCGGACCGGGCGGCCAAAACGAATATCGCCAAGCAGAACAAGGTCATGACGATATAAGTCGGAAGGTCGCCGTACGGGATAAATAAAAACGGCAAAAACACGAGCAGGCAGAACACATAGCGGTGAACCGGATATTCGGCAAGAACCGCAAAAATGGCGGGCGGCAAAAGAAACAGAAACGCCGGATGGCCCCCGAGGGAAAGCCAAGCGGTCAATGCCAGCGTCATGAGGGTGATCCCGCGCCTCCAAGCGGGCGGCCTGATCATGCAGACCGCGATGCCCAAAGACAGATAAAGCAGCAGAAACAAGACGGCGTACGGCGTGTAAGGGCGGTCAGCCGATACGAACAAAAAAGCCGTATAAAAAATGGCGATCAGTCTGCTCATCAGCATCCAAAAATCCATACCGTTCAACGCCCGTTATCCACCTTCCCGGTGATATAAAAAATGGCGATCTGCGTTCTGTGCTCAAGCCCCGTTTTCCCTAAAATAGATGAAATATAATTGGCCGTCGTCCCTTCAGAAATGAAAAGCTGTTTTGAAATTTCCCTGTTCGACAGTCCTTTCGCAATAAGCGACATGATACTGAGCTCTCTTTCAGTAAACTGGCTTTCATCAATCTGATGCGCGGCTTCCGCCGGCCGGAAAAGGCTGTCTTTTATTTTGTCCAGCACGGTGTCCTGAAGGATGCTGTGCCCGTTGAAAACGCTTTTGATCGCATCGCGGATCCGTTCCGGTTCGGTATTTTTTAATAAATATCCTTTCGCGCCGTTTTTAATTGCTTCTAAAATATACTCATCGTCGTCAAATGTCGTCAGGATCATCGGCTTCGTATCCGTTTCCTCAGCGATCCGTTTTGCGGCTTCGACGCCGTTCATCACCGGCATGCGGACGTCCAGCAAGGCGATATCGACGGGGTTGTGCTTACAATACTCTGCCGCCTCGAGTCCGTTTTCCAACGTTGCCGATACAGTAAATTCCTCATATGTATGCAAAATGATTTTCATTCCTTCTCTGATGAAAGAATTATCATCCGCGATAATGACATTAATCTTCATAGCCGCACCCTTTGTGTGTTTTTGTTTCATTATATACCATCCGATTTTAAATCAAAAAGCCTCCCGGCGAAAGGTGCGCGGAAGGCGGATCGGTCAAGCGGGTTTTTTCAATTGGATGAAAAACAGCATCAGAAAAGAAATGATCACAATACAGATCACCCACACCCAGGCGAGTGTTTCATTGCCGGAGTCCATCGCGACGTAAATCGCTGTCGGCAGCGTTTGGGTGACGCCGGGAATATTTCCCGCAAACATTAAAGTCGCCCCGAATTCACCTAGCGCCCTTGCAATACTGAGAATGCTTCCGGTCAAGAGGGAGGGAAAGGCAAGCGGGACGGAAATACGGGTGAACACCTGCCACCTGCCGGCTCCGTCTACTTTCGCCGCTCCCTCGATGTCAGCATCAATCGCGGCGAAGCCGGTTTTAGCGGACTGATACATAAGCGGGAAGGCGACAATGGCCGAAGCGATTACCGCGGCCGACCACGTGAAAATGACGGGCTGATGAAAAATTCGCTCAATCGCCCGGCCGATAAAGCTGTGTTTCCCGAAAATGATAATAAGAATGAAGCCGACAACGGTAGGCGGGAGAACGAGCGGGAGCATAAACAGGGTCTCCACAGCCGTTTTTCCGGGAAATCGCGCTTTCGCCATCCAGGCGCCGGCAAGCGTTCCGAGAATGATGACGGCGATGCCCGACGCCAAAGCCACCTCAAACGACAGTACGACGGGAGTGAAAAACTCCGAAGCCGTAATGTTACTTGGCAGTAAATCCATATTTCTTAAACACTTTCATCGCTTCATCTGACTGCAGATACTGATAAAACGCTTCTGCTTCTTTACGGTGCTTTGTATCCTTGACGATGCCGACAGGATACACGATCGGATCGTGCGTTTTCGCCGGCGCTTCATCGGTGATTTTCACCTTTTTCGAAATCAGCGCGTCTGTTTTATAGACAAGCCCGGCATCGACATTTCCGGTTTCAACATAAGAAAGCACCTGGCGGACGTCTTTTGCATAGACGGCTTTATCTTTTACCTTGTCCCACAGGGATAATGCCGTCAGTGACTGTTTGGCGTATTGTCCGGCCGGAACGGATTCAGGCGTGCCGAGCGCGATTTTTTCCGTGCTGTCTTTTTTCAGGTCATTCAGATGTGTCAGGTGTGCGCTGTTTTTCTCAGGCACGATCATGACGAGATCATTTTTCAAAAGATCCGTGCTGTCCTTTTTGTCGATATCTCCGTCATGAACGAGCTTTTCGAATTTATCTTCGGCTGCCGAGAAGAATAAATCAGCTCCCGCGCCTTGTGAAATTTGTTTTTGCAATGTGCCTGATGATCCGAAGTTGTCTTGAATGGTTACGTTTGAATGTGATTTTTCGTAGTTGGTCTGGATTTCTTCAAGTGCATCCTGAGCGCTGGCTGCCGCAGAAACGGTCAGCGTGACTTTTTCGTTTTGTCCGCCTTTGGACGATTGTCCGGATGAGCAGCCCGCAGTTGCGAGGAAAACGGCCATAGCCGCAGTTGTGAGTAGTGTCGCTTTCTTTTTCAACATTGTGCACCCCTTATAGCTAAATATCATTAGATCAAACTAATTATAACGCAATTGTACGTGATGGTGCGGTTTTTTTTCAATATCTGAACAGTTATAATAAAAACGGAGCGTGATAATATGACAGAAGCCACTTCCTATACAATAGAAGAAGTTGCGGGCCTTTTGAAGGTCTCCAAACTGACAGTATATGATTTGATAAAAAAAGGACTCATTCCGGCGTACAGGGTCGGAAGACAGATGAGGGTCGATGAAGAGGACTTAAAACAATATAAAGCAAACATGAGAATGTCAAAAAAGCCATCCGCAGCAGAAGCGCCTGACCCGTCACGCGGGCGGGAGCCGGAAAAAAGGCAGTCCGTTATCATCAGCGGGCAGGATGTGTCGATGGACCTCCTCAGCAAACAGCTGGAACAAACAATACAGGCGGCTCCGCTCCGCAAGTACAGCGGCAGTTTGAACAGCCTGATCGAGATGTACCGCGGGGCCTGTGACATCGTCAGTCTGCATTTATACGATGGGGAGACGGGGCAGTATAACATCCCGTATGTGAAGCGCATTCTTTCAGGGGAGCCGTTTGCGCTTTTTCATGTCGTGCTGCGGCAGGCCGGATTATATGTGAAAAAGGGCAATCCGCTGAACATTCAGGGCTTTCAGGACTTGAGCCGAAAGGATGTCCGCATCGTCAATCGCGAAAAAGGATCAGGCGCGAGGGTGCTGCTGGATGAACAGCTCAGATCTTTCGGCATCACGCCGTCTGAAGTCGCCGGATATCATGACATTGTCACGGATCATCTGTCAGCGGCTTCACAAGTGTCAAGCGGAAAGGCGGATATCGGAGTCGGGTCGCAGCATGCGGCGCATATGGCAGGCACGGACTTTATCCCGGTGATCAGTGAGCAGTACGATGTGGTCGTCTTAAAACAAAACCGGGAGCTTGTTCAAAGCGTGCGGGACATCCTCAATTCTGAGGAATTCAAGTCTCAGCTTTCTCAATTATCCGGATATGATACAAAAATGACAGGACGGCTCATATATGAAACATGAAAAATCCCTCCGTTATATGGAGGGATTTTTTTATTGCTTATAAAACCGCAGCAGGTCGCCGTTTAATATTTTATCGGAAAGCATCAGCTCTTGTTCCGCTTTTTCTTTCTCATCGCTGCACGCGCTCATGTCAGAAAGCGGTTCACCCGTTTTACGGCTGTAACACGTATTTTTCGTATAAATATGATCATCCGTGATAAAGCTGCCGTTTCTCAGCACCGCAAACGGGGTCCGCTCTCCGGAAAACAGATCATTGCCGAACTGAATGCTGCCTTTCGTTTCAATGCCGAGCAGGTGAAGCAGCGTCGGCCTTACATCAACCTGTCCCGCGGCGGAAGCAATCGTTTCCGGCGCACGGTCGGTCACCCCGGGAATATGAATGATAAACGGCACGCGTTGAAGCTGAACCGTATCAAACGGAGTGATTTCCTCTTTCCCTAAGAATTCGGCAAGTCCTTGATTATGGGCTTCGGATATACCGTAATGATCTCCCATCAGGACGATCATCGCGTTGTCATACAGGCCTTCTTTTTTCAGCTTCTTGAAAAAGTGTTTCAGAGCCTCATCTTCATAGCGGACCGTCGTCACATAGCGGTTTAATAACTCGCTGCTTGTGTCCGGTTTCTCAATGAGCTGATCCTGTTTTTCAATTTCAAAAGGAAAATGGTTGGTCAAAGTCAGCAGGCTCGCGTAAAACGGCTGCGGAAGCTTTTTTAATTTTTCCGCTGACTGTTCGAGAAATTCCTTATCCTTCAGGCCCCAGCCTGTTGAATTTTCCTGCGTCACCTTAAATTCATCCGCGTCGAAAAAACGGTCGATTCCGAATGCCCCGTACATCTCATCCCGGTTCCAAAAGGCTTTATGATTGGCATGCAGAACGGCTGAATAGTATTGACGGTCTTTTAACATATGGTACATCGTATTGAATCGGTGGCCGCTTTTTGTAAAAAAAACGGCGCCGCTTGAAGACGGATACAGCGAATTCGCAGTAATGAATTCTGAATCTGATGTTTTTCCCTGTTCAGTCTGCTGATAAAAATGAGTGAAGTCATAACTTTTTTTTCGCAGTTTGTTTAAAAACGGGGTAATCTCCCGTCCGTTGACCCGCTCATCCATTACAAAACGCTGTGTTGATTCGAGCGTAACAAAAATCACATTGCGCCCCTTTGCAAGCCCGAATTTTGAATCGGACGGCCTGCTGTAGCCGGCTTGAGTGTAATTCGCGACCGCCGCAAGGCTGTCTTCATCGGCAAACGCTTTAGCCCCTGCATTCAGCGTCTGCGAAATGGTGTCATACAAATGAAAGTGGAACAGGCCGATTCCTTTTACGAGCGCTTCACGATCAAAAGGGTGCTTGAACAGCTTCGGCTGCTCGGCCTCAGACAGCGCAAGGTTGCACAGCATGAGGCCGGCTGATGCCCACGCATACGCTTTAACGGTACGGGCGCCCGCTTTTCCTTGATCGGCTTTATGCCTTTTACCAAGATAAAACAAAACCGCAATATCCAAAAATAAAGCGATGTAAAGCGGGTGAAACAGCTCTTGGACGCTGCTTCCCATATCACCCATATTGCTTGCCTGAAACAAAACCGGTATGGTGATAAAATCAATATAAAACCCGTAAAACACCGTATTCGCGATTAAAATTCCCGTCAGCATCACATTTGCCGAAAGCAGAAAGATCCGCTGTTTTTTTTCCGTTAGCAAGAGGGCGATGCCGAACAGCGGCACAATGAAGCTCAGCGGATTAATGAGAAGCAGACATTCCTCAAGAACCGAATTGTTCTGCAGATCAAAACCGAGCTTATACACGGCATAGGTTTTCATCCACATGAACAGGATGGACAGGCATAAAAACCGATGATTGCTGAAAAAGGTTTTCTTCATATGTATGACTCCTCACCCTAAAAGCGAAAAGACGCTTATTGTTTAAGAGATGCGGCCGTGAACCAGTTCGTATAAATAATAGCAGGATACAATCGTTAAGCCGGCCAGCACAAGCTGCTCCGAAAAGCTCCCCGTTCTCATATAAAGGGGAAGACGGAAGCGGATGGCGGACGGAAACAGCAGTTTAATGCCGTTGACGGTCCATGCGTCAAGCACAAGATGGCTTGCCATTCCGATCATCAGTCCGGCGGAAATGCTCGGATTCGGAATATAGGTTGCCGTAATGAAAAACATAATAAGCATAAACAGCAGGCTGTGTGTAAACGTTCTGTGTCCGAACACCGTGCTAACGATTTTGGACAGAACGGGCAGCGTTCTGCCGATTTTGCTTTTTGTATGGCATATGTCGGGAATCAGCGCCCCGAGGGCACCAGCTGAGGTCATAAGGACCGGATCATACCCGTAATAATACGCAATTGCGGAACAAGAAGCGATGCCTCCCATGATGTGTGTTTTTCCTGTCATTTTTCGCTTCTCCTTTTTATTTTTGCCAAAATCCCCTGAATTACAAATATATCAAGAGAATGCATGTTTGATCAACAAACTTTACCTGTTCCGCCAAAAGGAAGGAGACGCGGATTCCGCATATTCTGCCGCGGAAAAAGACACATTATAGGTGTACCTATATTTGATAAAGAGGTGATACAGATGGCTTTCTTTAACAAAGAAAAAGGAAAAAACAGCGATAAAAACAAAAACGTCATTCAAGGCGCGCTTGACGACGCCGGTGCAGCTCTGAAAGACGATCCGCTTCAAGAAGCTGTTCAAAAGAAAAAAAACAACCGCTGACCATATAAGACGGGTAGGGCGAACGCTCTATCCGTTTTCCGTCTAATATTTCCCTTTGACAGATCTTTTTATCTCTGATAACCTCTGAGTAGAATTGAATGATAAAAATCCTCACTCTTTCTCGGTGAGGTAGAGGTTGCGCTTGATGATGAGTCGCACATGCCAGGCTGATAAGGGGCCGCAAAACATGTGTTAAAGGCATCAGCGCCGAAGTGTAAAGAAAGCCGATCCTTCTTTATGCTGGGACTGTATCTGAATAAGTGCAGGACTGCCGCGTGCTTTTTCGCGGAGGGCTATCCGGAGATCAAGGGTGTGTGTGTTTCTTTAAGCATGGACTTTTGTTCAGGCTTTTTTTGCGTGTAAATATGGTCTCGGGGTCTGGTCCGTACGAATGAACAACCAGGAGGTACAGGAATGGAACAGACGAAAAAATGGGGTTTTTGGTTATTAACGGCGTTTGTCGTAGGAAATATGGTAGGCTCGGGCATCTTTTCGCTACCGAGTACGCTCGCAAAAATCGCGAGCCCGTTCGGCGCCACATCGGCATGGCTTTTAACGGGAGCCGGTGTGTTAATGATCGCGCTGGTCTTCGGCCACTTATCCATCCGCAAGCCTGAGCTGACGGCGGGGCCGCAAAGCTATGCGCGTGCGCTGTTCAGCGATCGGAAAAAAGGGAATGCTGCGGGCTTCACGATGGTGTGGGGCTACTGGGTGGCGAGCTGGATCAGCAACGTGGCGATCATCACGAGCCTTGCCGGATATTTAACATCATTTTTCCCGATTTTAACGGATAAGCGTGAAATGTTTTCGATCGGCGGTCAGGCGGTTACGCTCGGCCAGCTGCTGACGTTTGCCGTATGTACGGTTTTATTATGGGGCACTCACACGATCCTCGTCACCAGCATTAACGGTGCGAGTAAATTAAATTTCGTCACGACGTTTTCAAAAGTATTAGGATTTATCTTCTTTATCATTGCAGGTTTGTTTGTATTTCAAACGTCGTTTTTCGATCATTTTTATTTTCCTGTTCAAACAGGTCCTCACACGGTTGAGGGAATCGGCGGACAGATCCACAATGCGGCGATTTCAACATTATGGGCGTTCGTCGGAATTGAATCGGCAGTCATTTTATCCGGGCGCGCCCGTTCGCAGCGCGACGTGAAACGCGCCACCATTACCGGATTATTGATCGCGCTCAGCATCTATATCATCGTAACATTGATTACGATGGGCGTGCTTCCGCATGGTAAGCTTGTCGGCTCGGAAAAACCGTTTGTTGACGTATTGTACGCGATCGTCGGCAGCGCGGGAAGCGTCATTATGGCGATTCTGGCGATTTTGTGTCTGTTCGGAACGATGCTCGGCTGGATTCTTCTCGGTTCTGAAGTTCCGTATCAAGCGGCGAAATCAGGAGACTTTCCCGCTGCTTTTGCAAAAACGAATAAACAGGGAAGCCCGGTTGTGTCGTTAATCGTAACGAACGTGATGTCACAGATCTTTATCTTTTCGGTTATTTCCCGGACGATCAGTGACGCGTTTACGTTTTTAACAACGGCGGCGACGCTTGCTTATCTGATTCCGTATCTCGTGTCAGCGTTTTACAGCCTGAAGCTCATTTTTACGGGTGAAACGTATGACGAGATAAAGGGCTCAAGAGTAAGAGACGGTATCATCGCCATCCTTGCCTGCATTTATTCTTTTTACGTCATTATTACCGGAACGGCCGATTTAACGACCTTTATTCTCGGTATCGGGCTGTTTTTCGTCGGTTTGCTGTTATATCCTTTCGTCTCAAAGAAATTTGCAAACAACAGACAATCGGTATGACAAAAAGACATCTCACGTCTGTGAGATGTCTTTTTTTGTTTGCGGCAGCGGATTACTTTTTGACGGCGTGTATATAATGAATGGTCTCGAATGCGGTTAAATGGTCAGTGCGTCCGCTGAAAAAACGGTCATTGACGTCCGCCGGAGATAAATGTTCATAAATAAGCAGACCTGATGATTCTAATATCTTTTCGATTTCTTTATAACTGAAACACGATAACATCGGTTCCCCGCTTGCTGCAGCCATTTTCACCATGTTTTCCACTCTGTTTGACAGTCCTCTTTCTTCAAAGAGCGACTCATCTGCATAATCAAACACGATAGAGCTTCCTGGCGGGACTTCGGCAAATAATTGTGTGAGCAGGCGGGCGAGATGCTCTTTCGTAAGGTAGTATGACACACCGAGCAGGCTGAAAAAGGTTTTTTGGCGTGAAAAACCTTCCTGATACAGACGGCTGAAAGAAAGCGAAGCGGCGAAGTCCATCGGTACAAAATGAAGATGATGGGAAATGTCGAGATTCAGATGTTTCAATCTGTTTATTTTGTCTTCCTGTGAAGCGGGATGATCGATTTCAAATATGTCTAAGGCGTTTGTCACCCCAGGATGTCTGAAACAGAAAGTATCCAGCCCCGCGCCAAGGATAACATACTGTTTGGCCCCGAGCTTTACTTCATTCAAAAGCACTTCTTCACAATATGCGGCACGGGCTAACGGTGCAGGAGACAGCTGTACTTGAGTCACCCATTTTAAGATGTCATCCGGTTGGCCTTGAAGCCTCTGTGCCATGTCTTTGCTGAAAAATGATATACCTTGAATGAGATGATCGCGGATGTCCGAATGCTCTTTTTCAGAAATCAGATCTTGTGCCAAAAAATCATCAAATATCACCGGGGTATCGTATTTACTATGGTACGCCCTTCCGAAAGCAGACAGCAGGGAAGTCATACTCGCCTTGTTTTCTTTCATATAAAGATCCTCCGTTATTTACATCAATCTCCGGCCGGGAGAATCTTATTATACATGTTAATCCAAAAATGTAAATTATAGCATAAATAAATTTTTTTGTCAAGTTTTAAGCGTAATAAAAAGCCGCTGTGACAGCGGCTTCGGGGTTACTTCGTTAAGCTTTTTGTGATGTAGTCGAGCTGGCCTTCAAGTGAGATCGGGTCTGAGAAATAGAAGCCGATCGGATCAATGCGGTAGACATGGTTCTGTTTGACGGCATCGAGGTTCTTCCAGATTGAGCTGTCAAGCACGCCTTTGTCGTCACCGCCGGCCTGCCATGGCCCCATAAAGATGTAGTCTCCCGCGAAGTCAGGCAGTTTCTCGAGTGAAATGCTGGCGTAGCCCGGCCCTTGATTAATGGCTTTTTCCTGCGTCAGTTTTGTGGCCTTCAGCCCGAGTTTGTCATAAATAATGCTTCCGCCGCGGCCGAAGTCTTTACCGAATACATAGATGTCTTTTCCGTTTGTCTGCATGATGGAGATGGTTTTTGAGCCGACCGCTTTTTGAACCTTTGTTTTAGCGGCAGCGGTTTTTTTATCCCATTCAGCCAGCCATTTGTCTGCTTTATCTTCAGTGCCTGTCATTTTCGCAAACTCTTTGAATTGATCAATGTTGCTGAGCTTGTCATATTTAATGGCGATTGTCGGCGCGATTTTTTCCAGTTTTTCAATATCGGCGCCTTGTGTCGTCCAGACAACGATTAAATCCGGCTTTAAGTCAATGATTTTTTCAACGGACGTGCCGTCGCCGATGTTTGTGACACCTTTTGTTTTCCCTTTGTAATAAGGGTTTTTAAATACGTTTTGCGGCGCGCCGACAACATTGATGCCGAGCTGTTTGAAGTCGCCGTAGTAGCCGTCAGCCATGACGACGACCCGTTTCGGGTGCTTCGGAATTTTAATATTGCCGTTTTCGGCTTTATACGTGATGGTTTCTTCTTTTTCAGAAGAACCTTTCGTGTCTGAAGAATTGCCGCATGCGGCCAAAGCGGCGATGAGCAGCATGGCAATCAGCGCTGCGCCGATTTTCTTGTATGTATGGAACATCTGACATTCCTTCTTTCATAAAAATTAGTGATAAAGAGAATCATTATCAGTGTGATTATATCACTGCTTTCATAGAGAAGCACGCTCTTTTTTAAGAAAAACTTTCTTTTTTTATATGAAATTAGGTCTATTAAAAGAGAAGATAAAAGTGCTATACTGAAACAAGTCATTGATAATCATTATCATTACCATTTTTGTTTTGAGAAAGGAAGAACGAGTGTTGGGTCTATTGAAAAAGAAACAGACAATGACGGCTCAAGGGGCATCAGGGAGTGAAATCCAGTGGACGGCGCGTTCATTCAGAGCGGCTGTGCTGCTGTGTGCCGGTATTGCGGTTTTATTGATCGGCGCGGCTCTGTCTGTTTCCATCGGAGCTGCCGATATTCATCTGCGGACGGTGTGGGATGCTCTCTTTCACTTTCAGCCGCAAAAAACATCTCATCAAATCATACGTGATCTGAGGCTGCCGAGAACCGCCGCCGCCGCGCTCGTCGGGGCTTTTTTAGCTGTGTCCGGAGCGATTATGCAGGGGCTGACGCGGAACCCGCTTGCTGAGCCTTCCATTATGGGCGTGACGTCGGGGTCAGGATTTGCGATCGCATTGGCATTTGCTTTTTTTCCGGGTCTGTCTGCGGCGGGACTTGTTTTGTGGTCCTTTGCGGGAGCGGGAATCGGAGCGCTTATTGTGTTTGGCATCGGCCTGTTTTCAAAAGGCGGGCTGACACCGGTGAAGCTCGCGCTGGCCGGTACGGCAGTCGGCTATTTCTTAACGGGGCTTTCAAGCGCGATTGCGATCCGTTTTGATGTCGCCCAGGATGTGAAGTTCTGGTATGCCGGAGGAGTGGCTTCCGTGAAATGGGAAGGCGTGCAGCTGCTGTTGGCGGCCGGTGTTATCGGACTATTGCTGGCATTTCTGATTGCGCGCTCAGTGACGGTGCTGAGCTTGGGTGAGGAACTGGCCAAAGGGCTCGGGCAGTACACATCGCTTGTGAAAGTAATCGGAATGTTTGTCGTTGTCCTCTTGACGGGGGCTTCAGTCTCAGTCGCCGGAGCCATTTCTTTTATCGGCTTGGTGATTCCGCATATCACCCGATTTTTAGTCGGGGTAGATTACAGGTGGATCATTCCCTGTTCGGCGGTATTCGGCGCCGTTCTGTTAGTCTTCAGTGATATTGCCGCAAGACTCGTCAATGCGCCGTTTGAAACACCGGTCGGCGCTTTAACCGCCCTTATCGGCGTTCCCTTTTTCTTTTATTTGGCGCGCAGGGAAAGGAGAGGGCTGTAATGAATGTAAAATCGAAAAAACCGCTGGCGGTCATGGCCGTTACGTTTGTGCTCATATGCATCGTCTTTTTTATCAGCTTAAACATGGGTGTGATCCGGATTGCGCCACTTGATACGATGCGTGTCTTTTTCGGACAGGGGGATGCCCGGGATCAGCTCGTTTTATTTGAATTCAGACTGCCGCGCATGGTGCTGTCATTGCTTGTCGGCGCAGGAATCGCGGTTTCAGGCGCGATTTTTCAAAGCGTGTCTCAAAATGACTTGGCGGAGCCGGGCATTCTCGGTATTAACGCCGGGGCGTCTTTGGCGGTCGTTCTGTTTATCTTCTTTTTCCAAGGGTCAGCTGTTGATCTAAGCATGGCCAGTACATGGCTGCTTCCGGTGAGCGCTTTGGCGGGGGCTTTTCTGGCTGCGCTGCTCATCTATGTGCTGGCTTGGAAAAAAGGCGTTTCACCTGTCCGGCTCGTTTTGGTCGGGATCGGCGTCAATGCGGGGTTTAATGCGCTTCTCTTGATTTTTCAGCTGAAAATGGACCCGCGGGATTTCATGCAGGCGCTTGTATGGATTTCCGGTTCGATTTGGAACGCCAATTGGAAAATGGTGCTGTCCATTTTGCCGTGGCTGCTGGTTCTTTTACCGTTCAGCCTCTATAAAGCCAGGTATTTAAATGTGCTCCAGCTCGGTGATCAGCTGGCGGCGGGGCTTGGCACCCGGGTTGAAAAGGAGCGGCGCGTTCTGCTGATGTCCGCCGTTGCCCTGACCGCGTCATGTGTTGCGGCAGCCGGCGGAATCGCTTTTCTCGGACTCATTGCGCCGCATTTGGCCAGAAGGCTTACCGGGCCGCGCCACCAGACGCTTATTCCGGTTTCAGCTTTGATCGGAGCATTTTTATTTCTGCTTGCCGATACGCTGGCGAGAAATGTGCTTGCACCGTCCGAAGTTCCCGTCGGCCTGGTGATTTCCGTGCTCGGAGCGCCGTATTTTGTATATTTGCTGATGAAAACGAAATAGAGGAAGGAGACTGCCGCGATGAACTCATTATCGGCGGAACAGCTTACTGTCGGTTATGGCGACCGTTTGATAGCGAAAGAATTGGATATCGCCATCCCGAAAGGAAAAATTACAACGCTGATCGGTCCGAACGGCTGCGGAAAATCGACGGTTCTCAAAACGATGTCAAGAATCATGAAACCGAAATCCGGCGCCGTCTATTTAAACGGACAGGCGATCATGCAAAAATCCACGAAGGACATCGCCAAGGAAATGGCAATTCTTCCGCAGACGCCTGAAGCGCCGAGCGGGCTGACGGTGTACGAACTTGTTTCTTACGGCAGGTTTCCGCATCAGTCCGGAATGGGACGCTTGAGTGATAAAGACCGTGACATGATCAAATGGGCGCTTGAAGAGACGGGGATGGCCGAATTTTACGACCGGCCGATCGAAGCGCTTTCCGGGGGGCAGCGGCAGCGTGTGTGGATCGCCATGGCGCTCGCTCAAGAAACGGAGCTGCTGCTTCTTGATGAACCGACCACTTATTTAGATCTCGCCCATCAGCTTGAAATTTTGCAGCTGCTGGACAAATTAAACAAGGAGCAGGGCCGCACCATTTTAATGGTCATTCACGATCTGAACCATGCCGCCCGTTTTTCCCATTACATGATCGCCCTGAAAAAAGGGCGCGTCATCAAGGAAGGAACGGCGGAGGAAGTCATGACTCCCGGCATATTGGAAGACGTGTTTCAAATTGACGCACAGATTGTAAAAGATCCGCGCACGAACAAACCGGTCTGCTTAACCTACGATTTAATCCGGCATGAAAACGCAACGGTAAGATGAAAAAAAAACGCAGAGCCATTCCGGCCTGCGTTTTTTTATTGCGCCCGGGGCTGCTTTTGTCCGGAGACGCATTTATCCAAAACGAAAAAAACCCCCGCCACAATCAGCTCCTCCGTCGTTGACAGCCAAATCTTTTCAATCAGTTTATCCGTCGTATACGCGGTCATCCAGAGGAACAGCAGCTGAACGGTGCCGGCTAAAAGGAGAAAAGGCAGCCTGCCCGTCCCAAAAAAGGTAAAGCTATGTATCATCAGCCGTTCAAGCGGTTCAAAACATAAACCGAGAAGAATAAAAAGCACGGAAAAAAGCAGGACGTACGCCATCGATCCGTAGCTCGTCCCGGCTAATGAAAATACGGCCATCATCACGATGAAATACCCGAATAATACGGCAGCGGCTGCCAGGGCATACCGGAGCACCTGAAGAAAAAACATTTTCGTCCCGTTTTGATTGATCATCTGTTCAGCTCCTTTTCACACAGAGGAGACTTGCAGAGACGGAACTCTGCAAGTCGGTGTGTGTCTTCAGCATTTCTTTTTGACGACAGGGTGTTTCTCTTTCGAAAGAATATCCGTAAAGTCTTTGCCCAGATCCAGATGCTGCTGGACGAATTTCTCAGGAAGCATGGCAAGCCATTGGTTCAGGGACACATCGGCATAGTGATCATCCTTGAAGATTTCCAGGAAGACGAGCGGCTCATCCCCCAAATTCTCCACATAGTGGCCCATTGCGAACGGAACGTAACCGACATCCCCGGCCTGATAGTTAAATGTTCTTGCATGGCCGTCCGATGCAAAAACCGTCATCCGCCCTTTACCGGAAATATAATACTGCCATTCATGCGTATTCGGATGCCAGTGCAGCTCTCTCATTGCGCCCGGTTCGACCACGACAAGCGCTGAAGCGATCGTTTTGGACACTTTGAAGTTTGTGGAATCCGCGATATATACTTTGCCGCCGTCCGTCTCAGCAGTCGGACCTTCATCCAGCAGGCGGTAAGTGAACGGATAAGGCACTTCGCCGTTCGGGCCTTCCACAATGTCGTCTTTCAGCTTCCCGGGAACCGGCTCTTCAAAGATATATTTTTCTTTCCGAGGCAGGCCGGCGAGGTCTTTTTCTGAAACCCCGAAGTTGTTGGCGATGACATCAAGCGGCGTGTGGGCAAGCCAGTCAGTCACTTGGAATGTGCTGTTTTCTGAGAAGGAACCGTCATCAAAAACCAAGAGGAATTCACAGCCTTCTTTCAGCGCCTGAATGGAGTGCGGCAGGCCTGACGGGAAGTACCACAGATCTCCCTCCTTCACGTCATCGATAAAACTGCGTCCCTGTTCATCAACGATCGTGACCCGCGCTTTGCCCGTCAGCATATATGCCCATTCCGCTTCTTTATGCCAGTGCAGTTCACGGATGGCGCCCGGTTTTAAACGCATGTTGACAGATGCCAGATTTTCAGAAATCGGCAGCTCGCGAACGGTCACCTCACGCGCGTATCCGCCCTTTTCCAGCCGGTTGTGCACATCTGAGAAAGAGAATTTCATATTATCCACTGTGCCGTGATCCGTTTCCGGCGGCGTCAGCATATCCGGATTTTGGCGGTCTCTTTCGAGGTTGCGCGGAATCGTGACGGTCGCTCCTTTGTCTCCTCTGATCGGCTGCGGGATATTGCAGTTGTTTTCTTTTGACATGTAAATCGTCTCCTCTCAAGCTTTGTTTTTTCAGAAAGAGAATGTGAAAGGCCTTTCGTTTTCCCTTCTGCTTTGTTAAGTGATGCGTTCCGATGAAAAGTCAACTTCGTGTGAAAATTAATTTTTCATTTTCTGCTCTTTCAGTTCCGTCATCAGTTCGATCAGGGCGTCAAACTTCTTCTCAAACCGTGTGAGAAGATACATGGCAATCAGAGCCGGAAAGCCGAGATTGCCGATCTGTCTGACCGCTTCTTCTATAAAAACCTGATCCATCACCAGCCACCTCCTGACTTGACCTGCAGTCATGTATATAAGTGAAAGAAAGAGCGGCTCCTGTAAACCTGATATCCCGGTTGAGGGTCTTTTTTTTGTTCCGGCAAATCCGGGACATAAGGAATGCGGAATCTTAGTCGGAAAGGAGTAGTTTACTTTTTTTTGCTTTCTTTCATTTAATTTAAATAGGGGGCGGTTTTATGGACTATCAAGTTCTTTTACGGTCAAAATGCAAGGAAATTATGAAACATCCGATCGTTAAACATTTTTTAAGTGACCCAAAGCATTACGAGAAATTTAAAAATGTGCTGGAACATTCAGACGAGAAGGATGCAAAATCACTGGACGACCATTTTAAGCAGTTTTATAAGGAAATCCGGATCATCAAATATATGAACTCTATGATCCGGATTTTCTCCATCGATTTTGACAAGCGCATCCGTAAAAATCAGAAGCGCTATCCGCTGACGGTGGATCAGCCGGAGGGAGGTGAAGCGCTTCCCTATGAAATGGGAAAAGACGCGTATGAAGAGTTTCTGCGGAAGCAGGGGGATTTGAGCCAGCATGTCCAAAACCGTGATTTATACGAAGCGCTTCAGACGTTAACCGATAAACAAAAAAGCGTGCTGACGAATATTTATCTTCACGGAGCGACGATGAAAGAGATTGCCGAGTCGCTGGGTGAATCACGGCAGAACATTTCCAATATTCATAAAAAAGGGCTCGATAATCTCAGAAAGCAGCTGGACAAGCAAAAAAAGGGGGAAAATAAGCAGTGAACGGGCCATTTGACTTCAACAAAGAGAACACAGATACCGACGAAATGGAACTTTTGATTTCGCGTTTTTCGCCAATGATAAAAAAAAAACTGAGCAATACATCATACCAGGAAAGAGAAGATCTTGAACAAGAATTGAAGATTAAAATAGTTGAAAAAGCGGACATGCTGTTATGCCAGGAAGTGCCGGGTTTTTGGGAATTTATTCTTCATCTTATAAATGAAAGCTCCTGACAAAAGCGGCGGAATGATGGATATTCCGCTCTGACAACGTGAGAAAAACGAGAAGAGATGTCCGGTCTCGTTTTTCTTTTCTGTTTCCCCGCAAGACCTCCGCACTAAAAAAGTACCAAATCTTATCCATATAATGATATGATGAAAAAAACAAAGAGAAAGGAACGTCCAAGGTGGAAAATGCGTCAATTTTAATTGTAGACGATGAGAAGGCGATCGTTGATATGGTCAAACGCGTTCTCGTCAAAGAAGGCTATCACAACATTAAGACAGCCGGAAGCGCTGAGGAAGCGATTGAGTTTGTTAAACATGAATCCGCGGATCTGCTCGTGCTGGATGTGATGATGGAAGGCATGTCCGGTTTTGAAGCATGCACCGAAATCCGGAACTATACCGACGCTCCGATCTTTTTTCTGACTGCCCGTTCTTCTGATGCGGATAAGCTGTCAGGATTTGCATTGGGAGCTGACGATTATATAACAAAGCCGTTTAATCCGCTCGAATTGGCGGCGCGGATCAGAGCGACGTTAAAGAGAACCTATAAGCGCGAAGAGAAAACGGCGGTAAAAACGTATTCATACAGCCATTTTTCCTATTCGCCGCAAAACGCCGAGCTGATCGTCGGGGGCGAGCCCGTCAGCTGCTCCGCACAGCTTCTGCAATTGCTTCAATATTTCTGTGAACATCCTGATGTGGTGCTCTCTAAAGATCAGATCTATGAAAAAGTGTGGGGATATCCGTCTTACGGCGACAACAACACCGTCATGGTTCACATCCGCAAGCTCAGAGAAAAGATTGAAAAAGACCCCAGCAATCCGTCCTATATTGTAACGGTGCGCGGCCTCGGCTATCGGTTTATTCCCGATCAAGGAGAAAAAGGAACCCGCTCATGAGAATGCGCGGAAAATTTCTGCTCCACTTTTTCGGACAGCTTCTGCTTGTCATCCTGCTGATGTCCGTTTTGGCCGTCGCTTCTTTCTTCTATTTGGATTGGCGTTTCAGCGAAGCGGAAGCCAATGCGGGACTGACCAAAGCGACGGCAGACTCGTTTGAAGCGTGGCTTGATAAAAACGAAGACGGCACATGGGATGTCGATGAATTTTTAAAGATGTCGGTCAGAAAGCAGAAGGGCTGGCTGCAGATCATTAATGACAAAGAAAAAACGGACTACGCGTACAGAGTGCCGAAAGACGTGCCGAGCCATTACAGCAGAAAAGACCTCTTATCCATTTACCAGTACCGGAATTTTGACAACTACAAGCTGAATTACTGGACGGTCACGATAAATGATGAGACCTATTTGATTCTGTTCGGCTGGAAATCCGCCAGTGAGCAGCTTCTCACTTACATCGAATCACAGGAGCCATCCCTCGCTTCCCTTTCTCAATATAAAAAAAGCACGGTTGATTATATTAAACGGGAAAAAGGGGCGGTCTACCTTCTCGAAGACAGCGGCAGACTGCTCGGGGATATCAACAGCACGAAAAAAGAACGGAACACCGTCAATGAGCTTGAATTGCTGAAATACAGTTCCAAGCCGTGGAATTACAAACGGGAAATTTCTTTTAAAAGACTCGATAAAACGAAATGGATGGTCGCGTCGGTGCCGAACCCCGTGTACATCCCCGATCACGAGTTTAACAAATCATTTTTGAGAAATGTGATGAAAACCCTCTTCCTCTTGATCGGAATCTTAGTATTTATGATCTGCATCCTGACCATCTGGTACTCTTTCCGTTTCGGCTGGCCTCTGTTTCATACCATCAAATGGCTTGTCAATTTATCAAAGGGCCGGCTTGAAGAGCCGAAGAACCGCAAAGGACAGCCGGTCAGCAAAAACAAAAAAGGCAAAACAAAACAGCCGTTCCGCTTTTTCGCCGAGATTTTCGAATCGATGGATCAGCTGACCGACACGCTGAAGCGGGATAAGAAAAACAGAGAAAAAATCCAGGCGACAAGGGAAGAATGGATCGCCGGGCTGAGCCATGACTTAAAAACCCCGCTGAGCACGATTTACGGCTACAGCATGATGCTTGAATCGAAGCAATACGACTGGACACCGGAAGAAGTCAAAGAAATGGGGCAGATCGTCCGGGAAAAATCAGAATATATGTCGAAGCTGATTGAGGATTTAAACTTAACATACCGCCTCAAAAACGCGGCCCTCCCGATCGAACGGCGGCTGATCAACGTCGTGCCGTTTATCAGAAACGTCACGAACGATTTCACGAAAAACACGTTCTCGGAAGGCTATGACATCGCCTTTGAAACCAAAAAGGAAGACATTCTTTTCGCCATTGATGAAGCGTGGTTCCGCCGTATTCTGGAGAATCTGCTGGCAAACGCGGTTAAGCATAATAAGAAAGGGACCGCCATTCGGGTCGTGCTTGAGGAATCAGCCGAACAGCTCATTCTGAAGGTGAAAGATAACGGAAGAGGAATGGACGATGAAACGATTCACCAGCTGTTTAACCGTTATTACCGGGGAACGAATACGAAGGGGCCGTCAGAAGGAACTGGACTCGGGCTCGCCATTGCCAAAGAGCTGGTTCACCTTCATAACGGAACCATCCATGTCAACAGCAGAATCAGCGCCGGAACGGTGATTACGATTCTTTTTAAAAAAGATTGAGTTTGGACGCCGCTTTGTCGGGAATAACAATAGAAGACTGACAAGCAAAAGAGGTGTTCACATATGGAAGCAGCATTACGAGCAGATACGAGAGCAGTTATCGGAGAAGGCCCTTTATGGGACAAGGATAAGGAATGCCTGTACTGGGTGGATATACTGGGCAGCCAGCTCCATATCTTCACTCCGGCTGACGGAATCAACCGTTCCGTTAAATTCAAATCATTTGTCACGGCTCTGGCCTTGTATTCAAAAGAAGAGCTGGTGATGACGATGAAAGACGGGTTTTACCTGTACAATCTGCGGGAAGACACATTGACGAAGATGAAGCAGCCGAAAGACATGCGGGAAGATATCCGTTTCAATGACGCAAAATGCGACCCGTCCGGCAGATTATGGGCGGGAACGACGAGCATGGAAGGCAAAGAAGAGGAGGCTTCGCTGTACCGTCTGAATACGGACGGCAGCCTTGCCAAAATAAAAGACCAGGTCTCTACCTCGAACGGTTTGGATTGGGATCGGGACCGAAACCTGATGTACTATATTGATACTCCGACGCAGGAAATCGTCTGTTATGCATACGATCCTGAAACCGGAGCCGTATCAGATCCGAAAACGGTCTACCGCTTTCCGGAGTCGCAAGGATCTCCCGACGGAATGACCATTGACCGTGACGGAATGCTGTGGGTGGCTCTGTTCGGAGGCGGCCGCGCCGTCCGGATTGACCCGTTTTTGCATAAGGAAATTGCATCTATCGAAGTTCCGGCGAAATACGTCACCTGCTGTGCGTTCGGAGGCAGAGATTTGAACACGTTATACATTACGACCGCGACGGAAAAATTGACGGAAGCCGAAAGACTTGAACAGCCGCATGCGGGCGGCCTGTTTTCAGCAGAGCTTGAGACGGGCGGCTGGGAGCCGGTTCCGTTTGCAGGCATGATGTAAAAAAAGCCCTGGCATATGGGGAAGTTCCCATTGTGCCGGGCTTTTTTGTGTTAAATGGAGCGGATGATGCCGCCTTCAACCCGCTGTGCGGTGCCGTTAATGGCAGAAGCCGCTGATGAAGCGAGAAATACAATCGTATTGGCGACTTCTTCCGGGGTTGCATAGCGCTGAATCAAAGATGTCGGTTCATTCACTTTAAAATAATCCCGGACGAAGCTGTCCGTGTCTTCTCCGGCAGCCTTTGCGGCTCCTTCCATGTAAGAAGCGACGCCTTCGGTCCATGTCGGTCCCGGCAGCACGGAGTTGACCGTGACATTTGTGCCTTTCGTCATTTCCGCCATTCCCCGGGACAAGCTGATTAACGCCGTTTTCGTCATTGAATACGGAATCATTTGCGCAAGCGGTTTGACTCCGGCTTCACTGGAGATGTTCAAAATCCGTCCGCTGTTTCTTTCAAGCATTTGCGGCAGAAAACGCCGGCACAGGCGCACGGCGCTCATAACATTCACTTCAAAATACCGAGTCCATTCGTCATCAGACACCTCAGCGAAGTCCTTTACTTCAAAAAAACCGAGATTATTGACGAGAATATCGACTTCCCCGATTCCCCCGGCGCGCTTGATCAAGTCATCCGCCTCATCCTGACGCGATAAATCCGCAGCGATGCCGTGAACCGTTCCGTAAGCGGAGAGCTCCTCAACCGTCCGTTCCACGGTTTCTTTTTTTCTTCCGTTTACAATCACCTCGGCGCCTTCGGCTAAAAAGCTTTTTGCCGCGGCTTTTCCGATCCCTGAAGTTGATCCTGTAATCAACACGAGCTTTCGTTCAAGCTGTAATTCCATGATAATCCTCCTTTTTACACCATTGTGTAACAGTATACATGATGAATTTTAGTGTGTACGAACAATTTGCTTTCATGCAAAAAGGCCGGATATACAAGCCTTAAAGACTTATAGTATAATTACTGCGAAAAAAGGATACGAATGTCAAAGAGACAGTCGTTTACCATAATCAGGGGGAGTTAAAAGAATGAAGAAGATCACTGCCGTCTGGGCGGCGCTCTTGGTCACCGCCTTTGTGATCGCCGGCTGTTCCGGCGCACAGGAAGAAGGAAGCGCGGCCAAACAAAAAGCCGTCTCAACCGAAGCATTCCCGGTAACCATTAAGGATGCCGCGAACGAAAAAGTAACCATAAAGCAGGCACCGGAAAAAATCGTTTCCCTCATGCCGAGCAATACGGAAATTACATACGCGCTCGGACTGGGAGATAAGGTCGCAGGCGTCACGACAAATGATACATATCCGAAAGAAGCCGTAAAAAAACCGAAAGTCGGAGATATGAATGTGAACGCTGAAAAAGTCATCGCGCTGAAGCCGGATCTCGTGCTTGCCCACGCGTCCTCTATGTCCGCTTCCGCCGATGCGATGAAGCAGCTGAAAGATGCGGGCATCACCGTCTTAACGGTCAATGATGCGCAATCGTTCCAAGATGTGTACAAATCAATCAGCATGATCGGAAAAGCGGCCGGCATAGAAAAGCAGGCGGATCAGCTGATCCAATCGATGAAATCCGACCTTTCCGGCATAGAAAAGAAAGCGGCTGCCATTTCTGAAAAAGACGAAAAGAAAGTATTCGTCGAAGTGTCTCCTGACGGCTACACGACGGGGAAAGGCACGTTTATGAACGAAATGCTTGAAGATATACATGCGAAAAACGCCGCCGGCAGCCAGACCGGCTGGGTGCAGCTGACGGATGAAGCGATTGTCAAAATGAATCCGGACGTCATCATTACGACAGACGGCGTAAAGGCCGCTGAAGTGGAAAAACGCGCCGGCTGGGGTGCCGTCAATGCGGTCAAACACCACAATGTCTATTCTGTTGATCCTGACCTTGTCACACGCTCAGGCCCGCGCCTTGTCAAAGGGGTCGAGAAGCTTGCAGAAAGCGTTTATCCTGAAACGTTTAAAAAGTAACCGCCCGCTGGCCTACACGGTCAGCCTGCTGTTTTTAGCCGTTTGTACGGCACTCGGCATTTCAATCGGCAGTCTGCATATTCCTTTATCCGACGTTTTTTGGATCGGGATCGGCCGGACATCCTCTGTTGATCCCATGAATGTAAATATTATGATCAATATCCGCCTGCCGAGAGTCGTTCTGGCCGCTCTTGTCGGAGCCGCGTTATCCATTGCGGGGGCGGCGTTTCAGGGACTTCTGAAAAATCCGCTCGCCGACCCTTATACACTCGGGGTATCTTCGGGAGCCTCGGCGGGAGCCGTTATCACCTTGTTTTTCGGCATTCAGATTCCCGTCATCGGCCGGTTCACACTTCCGGTTGTCAGCATCGCCGCTGCCATTGCGGTTATGGCGGCGGTTCTGTTTTTCAGCCGCCTCGTTCATGCGTCGATGTCGGTTTCGACGCTCATTTTGACAGGCATCATTATGAATTCTTTTCTCGGGGCTCTCATTTCGCTTGTGATTGCTTTAACGGGAAATGATCTGCTCCCGATTGTCCGCTGGCTGTTGGGAAGCGTGTCCATGAGGGGCTGGGGCTATGTCGCGCTGTTTCTGCCTTTTTTTCTGGCCGGGACGGCGCTTCTGCTTATCAATGGCAGAGAATTAAACATTATGACTTATGGAGAAGAAAAAGCAAGGCTGTTAGGCGTCAGTACGGGAAAAAGAAAACTGCTGATGATCGCCGCCGGATCTCTGCTGACGGGAGGCGCGGTTGCCGTCTCGGGGACGATCGGGTTTGTCGGCCTTGTCATTCCCCATGTGACTCGGCTTTTGTGGGGGACGGATCATCGCCATTTACTGCCGCTGTCAGCATTGACGGGCGCCGGATTTCTCATTTTGGCGGATTTGTTTTCCCGCACCGTCATTGAGCCTGTCGAATTGCCGATCGGCATTATGACGGCCTTGGCGGGAGCGCCTGTTTTTGCCTTGATTCTGCTTCGCCAGCATCATGGAGGGAACCGCTTATGATCAGAGTGAGCAGCCTGTCCGGCGGGTACGGAGGCCGGATGATTGTAGAAGATGTCAGTTTTACCGCCGGAAAAGGTGAATTTGTCGGCATACTCGGTCCGAACGGCTCAGGAAAAACAACGCTGATGAAATTGCTGACGGGAATGCTCTCTCCGTCAAAGGGCGAGGTGCTCGTCGCAGGCAGGCCCGCGGGCAGATACAAGCCGCGGGAGCTTGCGAAAATCATGGCCGTTTTGCCGCAGCATACGGAGCAAGCTTTTACATTTACCGTTAAGGAAACGGTGTCCTTCGGCAGATACCCGTATCAAAAAGGACTCTTCAGACAGATGGATCAACATGACGAAGACATTGTCCGGGAAGCGATGGAAATGACGGGCATCGACCGATATGCGCAGCAATCGGTCCGCAATCTGAGCGGAGGGGAGCGGCAGCGCGTCTATCTGGCGCAGGCGATGGCTCAGCAGCCTGAGGTGCTCTGTCTGGATGAGCCGACGACCTTTCTTGATCTCAAATATCAAAAAGACCTGTTTGATACGGTAAAGCGGCTGACGAGAGAAAGAGGCCTGACGGTCATCAGTATTTTTCACGACCTCAACGCCGCAAGCCAATATTGTGATCAGCTCCTGATGATGAAAGACGGACGCGCTATTCCGAAGCAGACGCCGGATCAGGCTTTAAAAAAAGAGACGATTGAAGACATTTACGGCATCACCGTCAGCGCTGTTGCCCAGCAATCGTCGCCGAAACCGCTGATCTCTTTTATGCCGGAAGCGCGGGAGGAAGGAGAGCCCGCCGGCGTTCCGTTCGCCTCTCTGATAAACAAAAGCGGAAATACCGTAACGCTTCATACAGAACGGCCGTTCAGAATGCTGTCAACCGCATCTGACGGCCCGGGCTTTTCGTGGAGCCGCCGGCTTTCCGGCTCGGCGGCAGCTGGTTTGATCTGCCGTACGTTTGATTCGGTTACGATAGCCGTGACTGCGCAGTATACCGTTTGGGTGCTGATCAGCGGACATTTATCTGAACAGGGATTTGTTCGGCTGTTAACGGCAGCGGCTGAAGCGAGAATGCAGGCCCTTTCCGGCAGACAGGCAAAAGGCGACATCGTCATTTGTGCCTTGCAGACAGGAGAGGCAATGGACGTCCCTCACGCGGAAAGAGCCGTCAGAAGAGGAACCGCGGCATGTGTAAAAGCGGCGGAAGAAGGAGGAAGACAACGATGAAGCTGTATACGAAAACCGGTGATAAAGGACAGACAAGCCTGATCGGCGGCAGAACGGATAAAGACAGTCTGCGGGTTGAAAGCTACGGGACGATTGATGAGCTGAACAGCTTTATCGGGCTTGCGCTTGCGGAGCTAGATGATTGTGAGAATTGCGGTGATGTGAAAGCCGAACTCCGAAACATTCAGCATGAGCTGTTTGACTGCGGCGGCGACTTGGCGACGGTCACTGAACATAGAAACTATACATTAAGAGAGACATCTATTTCCGCATTGGAAGACTGCATAGACCGTTACACGTCTGAAGCGCCCCCGCTTGAGAAATTTATTCTTCCGGGCGGGCATAAGGCGGCTGCTCAGCTTCATATCGCGCGGACCGTCACAAGACGGGCTGAGCGTCTCGTCGTGAAACTGGGCAAAACAGAAGAGATAAATGATACGGTGATGCGTTACTTGAACCGCCTGTCTGATTATTTTTTCGCGGCGGCAAGAGCAGTTAACGCAAGACAGGGCGTTCAGGATATAGAGTATGAAAGAAGCGCCGCGGTATTCCGTGATGATGAATAACGTTTTGTTCAGCCGGCAGCAGCAAGCCGGCTGTTTTTTTATAGAGATATCCATCAATTGAACCTTTATTGACAGAAGGAAAATGTATCTTATGCATTATTGACTGAAAAATTAAAAAATGAGATATTATAAGAAACATTGTAAAATAATGGGGGATTTGATAGATGGATACATATAATAAGAGCGAGAGCATCTGGAATAAAAATTTCACCCTTCTGTTTATCTCGAGGCTTGTTAAATTGTCGGGCGACGGTTTTGCCTTTAATTCCATTCTGTGGTTTTTGATTTTTGACGGGGAAGGCGCGATCGGCACGTCCCTGCTCATTGCGGTCACGTTCCTTCCGGAGGCGATGCTGGCGCCGATTACCGGGCCTTTTATGAAGCAGCATACGCTGAAATTCTGGATGTATTTCTCCGATCTCACGCGCGCGGCGGTCGTGTTGATCATTCCGGTCTGTTACTTTAACGGTTTTTCTCCTTTATGGTTTGTCATGCTTCTCATGATTTTGCATTCAGCCACGGGAGCCGCTTATAATCCTGCATCTATCTCATTAATCCCCAATATTGTCGGAGAAAACAGCCTGCAGAAAGCGAATGCGGTCATCCAGTCATCAGGCCAGATCGTCAGACTTGCAGCCATTACGCTGAGCGGGGTGTTCTTAACATTTATCAGTCCCGCTTATTCTTTGTTTATCGCTCTTATATTCTATCTTCTATCAGGTTTTCTCGTACTCTTTATGTCATACCAAGTCCAGCATGCCAAAGAGGATACCGTCGCCGTCAGACAGCGCGGGACGTATTTCGGAAGGCTCAAACGGGGTTTCGTTCTTGTCAGGAAACACCAGATTTTATACCCGCTCGCCATCTATTGTATCTTCATGAATTTTGCGGCCGCTCCGTGGGAGGCGCTCTCTGCCGTTTATGTCGCCGAAGATTTAAACATGCCGCCGATCATCTACTCGCTTTTGAAAGCGACAGGCACGGGCGGAGCCTTTTTAATGGGTTTTATTTTGGCTAAGGTGAAGGTGAACAAATACGGTCTCCTGTTTGTGTCAGCGGGAATCATAGAAGGGGCGGCATTTTTCATCACCGGCCTCAACACTTTTCTGCCGCTCGTTTTCCTCGCCGCGTTTGCGTTCGGATCTGCCGTCAGCGCGATTAATGTGCCGGAATATACGATTATTCAGACGTCTGTGGACCATGATGACCAGCCGCAAGTCTATGCCGTCATCCATATGATCTCAAACATATCCATTCCGCTCGGCGCAGTTCTTTGCGGATACGCGGCTAACGCCTTCGGTCCCGGGAAAGTCATTGCCGCCGGCGGTCTCGTTGAAGTCCTGTCCGGTCTCGGAATATTGATCTTTACGAAGCTGGCCAAAGCTGAACGCTCAGATCTCATCAGGGAAAAAGAAGCGAGCATCAGAATATAGATTTTTCGTGAAACGCCCTGCGCCGTCCGGTGCAGCGGCGTTTTTTTATGCGAAGGTCCGGGGGGTTATACGACTCCGGTCTGATATGAAAATCAATCTCTGACTCGTTTTGCCGGCCGCGGGATTTGTTTATAGTAAAGACAAGGAAAACGAAAGGAGGATCTGCATGAATATAAATGTAAAAACGGCAGGCGGCTTTCTGCTGATTGTGTTCGGACTTTCTGTCTTTTTCGGAGGAGGCCATTTCGCATTTATCATCCCGCTGGCGATCGGAGGCCTGATGCTTTACTGGGGAATCAAACGTTTTTCAAAAGGCCGGGCGGTATCGGGTATCATCGCGGGCTTCATCGGAGCTATGATTCTCGTCGGTTCTCTTCCATTTATCGTTGCCATCGGACTGGCCGGCGCCATGGTGTATTTCGGGTGGAAGATGATGAAGCAGGGCGGCTCAGACACCGCTTCCCGCCCCGGAAGCGGCATCACCGGGCTATCAATCCGGATTTGACTCTGAATGGGAAGAATTTCTGAAGAAAAAATAAGGAGGAAGACAAAATGGTCTTAAAAAGAATAAGAAATATGTTCGTCGCATCTGTTAACGAAGGGCTTGATAAATTAGAAAATCCGAAAGTCATGCTGAATCAATATGTGCGTGATATGGAAAGTGACATCGCTAAGGCGAAACAAACAATTGTCAAACAGCACACGATCGTCCATCAGTTTAAGAAAAAACAGGAAGACGCCTCCGAAACGGCGGCAAAACGGAAAAATCAGGCTCAGCTTGCTTTTGATGCCGGGGAAGAGGAGCTTGCGAAAAAGGCGCTGACTGAAATGAAATACCTTGAGGGAAAAGCGGCCGAACATGAAAAAGCGTATGAACAGGCGAAAACACAGCTGGCAGAGCTGAAAGAGCAGCTGGAAACTTTAGAAACGCGCCTCCGCGACGTAAAGGATAAAAAACAGGCGCTCATCGCCCGTGCCAACGCGGCAAAAGCGAAGGAACATATGAACGCTTCTTTCGACAAAATTGACAGTGAAAGCGCCTATAGAGAGTTCCTTCGAATGGAAAGCCGCATTGAAGAAATGGAAGTCCGCGTCAAATACGGGACTTCAGCCGAGGCGAACACAGAATACAGCCGCTCCCAATATTCAGACGAGGTGGAAGCTGAGATTGAAAAAATGCGCTCGCTTTCTCTGGAGAAAACAGAGCATCAAAAAGCGGCTCATGAATAATGTGCACAAGGGAAGATCGGCGCTTTTACGCCTCTTCCCTATACGCACGTATCAATTCTCCGGCTTTTCCTTTATAATAAAATGAATGAAAAAGGATGGAACGTAATGAAGCGTAAGATGGCCAAAGGACTGATGGCGGCGTCCGTTCTGATCTGCTGTCTGTTTTTGGTGAAAGAAGTGTTTGCCGGGCGTTTTTTTCCGCTTTACGAAACAGAAGCGGAATCGGCAAGCATACCGCCGCGTGCCGTCAACAGCCTGTCGGTTTCATCGGAACAGACGGATGTAAAAATCATCGCGGAAGCGCGGAATGATATCGCGGCAAACATGGCGGGACCGGCGGGGAAAATGTTTGTCCAAAGCAGGGGAAAAACCCTCAATCTCAAAGCGAAGGAGAAAGGGTTTCAATTTCTGAATCTCTTTCAGCGTCCTCTGCTGATTGTCCGCATTCCGTATGATTATCATCGGGGCATTACCGTCCATACGTCAAGCGGCAGCATTGCCGTTGACGGAAACAAGGGGCTGTCTCTTGCGCACCTCGGCGTCCGTTCTGTAAGCGGGGATATGTCGCTGAAGCACGTGAAGACGGATGTGTTTGAAGCGAAAGGGCTGTCGGGCAACCTCACAGCATCAGGCCTTGCGGCGAAAACGGGGGATATCCGCTTATCCTCCGGACATGTCGGGCTTCAACATGCGGCGGGCGCCCTTGACGTGCGGGTCGCTTCCGGCAGTGTCGACGCCTCGCTTGAGACAGCGGATGCTCCCGTATCCGTCAGGCTTGCGAGCGGCAGCGCAGCGATCAGCCTGCCGAAAGACGGAAGTTTTACGGTGAACGCCGAGACGGCAAGCGGAAGGATTCAGCCGTCTTATTCCTTTGAGAAAACGAGTAAGGACGGCGGGGCATTCACCGGTATGAAGGGCAGCGGCGCCAGGCCGATTGATATAAAAGTGACGAGCGGCAATATTGCACTGCAATAGTCAAGGAAAGGAGGGGCAGGCAGCTGATGGCAAAAAAACAGATTCTCGGACTTATCATCGCCTTATTAGGCGTCAGCATGTTTTTGCGTATTATCGGCATCGGCGACTTCTTGTTTTGGCCGCTCTTTTTTCTGATCACAGGTTATATTTTTAATAAATATTCCCGCGGCTGGCTCGGCTCCGTCCTGTATATCTTCGCCGCTTTTTTATTTTTGAGGAACCTGTTCAGCGCCACCTTTAACCTGTTCGGCTATGCCTTCGCCGCCTTTCTCATATACGCGGGCTACAGGCTCCTGAAAGGAAAGCGCGTGTATGAACATAAAGAGAAGAAAATCAATCTTGAAAAAGAAGAGCAGCCAAAGCCTTCCGCCCAGACGGAAAGCAGACAGCCGGATCTCCGCAGCTTTTTTATCGGCGAGCTGCGGATGATGAAGGACCCGTTTGAGCTGAATGATTTAAATGTTTCCGGATTCATCGGCGATGTGAAAATTGATTTGTCAAAAGCGATGATTCCCGAAGGAGAAAGCACGATGACCATCAGCGGTGTCATCGGCAATGTCGATGTGTACGTCCCGCCGGATATCGAAGTGTCCGTCAGTTCATCGGCTTTTATCGGCGATATGAACCTGCTCGGCTCTAAGAAAAGCGGCATGAGCCCGAATCTTTATAAAGTATCGTCTGAGTACGGCGACTCGCCGCGGCGGATTAAAATTTCAATTTCGTTATTCATCGGCGATGTGGATGTGAAGTATTTATGAGGAAAAAATTACTCGCCAATATTCAGTGGCGCGCCATGCGGATGACTGCGGGGCTCAGTCTGCTCCTTTGCGCGGTGTTTATTACGCTGATGCTGCTGTATTACGGGCTTGACCCGATGCTGCTGTTTTCTTCCGGCTGGTTCGGTATTCCGTTTGTGGTCATCCTGCTTCTGGCGTCTCTTTCGGCGGGATTGATTTCCGGTTATGTATACGGAGGCCGCCTGAAAACAAGAATGGATACACTGATTGAAGCGGTTTTGAAATTTGAAAACGGCAATTTCGCTTATCGGGTGCCGCCGCTCGGCGATGATGAAATCGGTCTGGCGGCAGATCAGCTCAACGAAATGGCCAAGCGGGTCGAACTCCAGGTCACATCGCTGCAAAAGCTCTCCAACGAGCGGGCGGAATGGCAGGATCAAATGAAAAAATCGGTCATCACTGAAGAACGCCAGCGGCTGGCGCGCGATCTGCACGATGCCGTCAGCCAGCAGCTCTTTGCCATTTCTATGATGACATCCGCCGTCTTAGAGCAGGTGAAAGATGCGGATGACAAAATCGTCAAACGGATTCGCATGGTTGAACATATGGCGGGGGAAGCGCAAAACGAGATGAGAGCGCTGCTATTGCATCTGCGGCCCGTCACTTTAGAAGGAAAAGGCTTAAAAGAAGGGCTGATTGAGCTGTTAAAAGAGTTCAAAGCGAAGCAGCCGCTGGATATTGAGTGGGACATCAGCGATACGGGTGTGTCAAAAGGCGTTGAAGACCATCTGTTCCGCATCGTGCAGGAGGCGCTTTCCAACGTTTTCAGACATTCAAAGGCGACCAAGGTCACCGTCAGACTCGGCGCGAAACATCAAAAGCTGCAGCTTAAGGTCATTGATAACGGGGCGGGTTTTACGATGGATCAAGTGAAAGCATCCTCATACGGCCTGCATTCCATCAAGGAAAGAGCGAGTGAAATCGGCGGCATAGCGGAAATTATCTCCGTAAAGGGAAAAGGCACGCAGATCGACGTGAAAGTCCCGATTTATCAGAAAACAAAAGGAGAGAACGACAGTGATTCGAGTGTTACTGATTGATGATCATGAGATGGTCAGGATGGGTCTGGCCGCATTTTTAGAAGCACAGCCGGACATTGAAGTCGCCGGTGAAGCATCAGACGGGCAGCAGGGCGTCGATCTGGCCGCAGAGCTTTTGCCGGATGTGATTTTAATGGACCTTGTCATGGACGGCATGGACGGCATCGAAGCGACAAAACAGATCTGCGCGAAACTCAATGACCCGAAAATCATCGTGCTGACGAGCTTTATTGATGACGACAAAGTGTATCCGGTGATCGAAGCGGGAGCGCTCAGCTATTTGCTGAAAACGTCCAAGGCGGCAGAAATAGCCGAAGCCATCAGAGCGGCTGCCAAGGGCGAACCGAAGCTTGAATCGAAGGTGGCGGGAAAAGTGCTGTCAAGGCTGCGCCATTCAGAGAATCAGCTTCCGCATGAAACGCTGACGAAAAGAGAACTGGAAATCCTCTGTCTCGTCGCGGAAGGCAAGACGAATAAAGAGATTGGTGAAGAGCTCTTCATTACGATTAAAACGGTGAAAACCCACATTACGAATATATTGTCAAAGCTTGATGTCAGTGACCGCACGCAGGCAGCCGTATATGCCCACCGCAATCATCTCGTGACATAAGAAAAGGAGAGCGGCGCATGCACACTCTCCCGAGGGACGGGGTCATTGGGACATTCCCTTTGTTCCGAAATCCCTGATGGCGACTTTGACTTTGTATTCAATATCCGATTCACTGAAGTGATGATCCCAGTCAGAGGATATCTTTTTCCATTTATCGGGATAATGAATCCGGACTTGATCGCCTAACCCGGTAATATCCACTTTCAACTCATGCTGCATGTAATCAATGAATGCCATAACATCTGAATGAATGCGGTGTTTTACCGCGTTTTTGATTTCATTTATATAGGACTCCTTGAAAGAATCTTCTTTCGGGTTCCAATCCTCAGACAGACGGCCTTCAACAAACCGGGTGACGATAAACTTGAATTTTCCGTTTTTATATTCTGTTTTTACATTATATTTGCTGGAAAATACCTCGAAGGATAAATAATAATTGTCATGCTTTGCAAACGTGACGCCTCCCTTTACCGTGCCTGTGAACAGGTTCATATTCTGGACTTGTAAAGGCGTTAAATTCGCATACCAGAATTTATTTTTAATAATGGTAGCGCCCCAGATTTCCAGTCTGCTGCCCACTTTGCGCACTTGAGGAAGGGCAAAGGTCTCGCCTTTGGCGATTTTCTCTGATATTTCCCCCAATGTCACGGGCTCCATCATCCGGATGGTGACCGCATTGTTCTCCGTTAAGTCATAGATCGTATTTGACGCAGGCTCTCCCTGGTCACTGATATTGAAAATATCTTTCGTTTTATCCGGCACCGTCATCACATTGCAGCTTCTTCTCGTACCGTTGTCCCTGATAAATTGGTTCATCAACGCGTCAAGCGGGATGTGATCCTTTAACAGCGCTTCGGAAAACAGCATGATACGCAAGTGCTGGGAGAAGGCGGGGTGATTTTTTAACGATGCCGTTCGTAATGCTTGATGGACGGTTTCCCCTGGAGTGGAAGTCACCTTTGTCGTGTCACCTGACGACGACTGCTGGGCACTTGCTTTTTGCGGAACCAGAATCTGCTGTGTCACTTCCACATTTTCTTCCGCGGGTTTATCGAGCCCGACTCCGATAACGAGGCTCAAGTCTTCTAAATTGCGGCTGTCCCAGCACCCGGCCAAAAGCAATGTGCAAAATATGATTACGATATATTTCTTCATTGCGCTTTTTTCACCTTCCTTTTCACAGCGACGACTGCAAACATCAGTAAAGGCAGCAAAAAGAAAACCAAGAAGATATAGCCGAGAATATCACTGAACAGCATCAGCTTGTTTCCGTCTTTTGGCAACAATGATCCGAAGAATGTCGCGATGCCTACGAAGATGATGCCTTTTTTCTGTTTCAGCCCGAAAATTTTATGAAGAGCTGATGTCGCGAAATATCCGTATGATACATAGGTGGCGAAAAACTGGATGATCCAGACAACAAGCAAAAAGGACTCGAACCTTTCAATAAAAAGCCCTTTGATTTCAAATGATTGAAAGAGCGCGATCGTTGGCCAGATCATTGTTTTGACATCCTGGGTGGTTAAGGCGCCGACGACGAGAACGTAGGTAATGATGTATAAAATAATCGGGATGCCAAAGCCTATGGCCGACATGCGGAATGTGTGCTTTTTATTTTTGAGGTACTCGGGGAGAAACAGCATAATCTCAATTCCCAAGAAGGAAACAGAAACGACGGTCAAGGAAGCCATAACGGGAGAAAATCCCTGCCCGAGCACCGGCCGCAGGTTGTCGATATCAAATATTTTAAAGCTGAAGGAAAACACCACCAGCAAAATAATAATCGTAATCGTTAAATAGAAAGGAAAGAGCCTGCCGATATCGCTCATGCCGCCGATAATTAAATAAACGGAACAGGCGATAAAGATAAACAGCGTGACCGGCACGGGCGTTCTTTCCAATAAAAAGAACTTGACCATTTCCGCCATCGCCCGGGCTTCGAAGCTGGCGACTCCTATAAAATAGAGACAGATCATAAGATTGACGATATTTCCCGCCCATTTGCCGAGTCCTTCATTCATATAGTCAAATAATGATCCGTACTGATGCTTTTTCATAATGAGCGTATTGAGATAAATCAAAAAGATAAAGATGACGCCTTCCAGACATAACGCGATCCAGCCGTCCGGCGAATTTGCCCTGGATGACAGCGCCCGCGGCATGGTGAGGAGCCCCGCGCCGAGCATCGTGTTTGCAATCAATGCTGTCCCTTGATAGCTTGTAAGCTTATTGTGAGTTGTTTTCTGGCTCATTTACGTTTTTCGCCTCTTTTGGTTGATTTTTAATAGGGAGACGGAGAATAGAGTCGTTTGCGTTTTTTAAGCTGAAAAATCCATTCGGCGAGAAATACGGAGAACCGAAGCTTCGCTGTCTCGATAAATGAGTGTAGATCGCCAGCATAAATAAAATCATGCCGTACAGCCCGAAAGCTGCCGCGGTAAACATCGAAATAAAACGGAGCACACGGAACGACAGACCCATCCCGTACTGCGGCACCGTAAATGAAGCGAGCGCGACAATGCTGACCACGATGACCATGATGGAGCTGACAATATTCGCTTCAACGGCCGCCTGGCCGATGACGACTCCGCCCACCAATCCGATCGTCTGGCCGAGCGGGCTGGGAAGCCTCAAGCCCGCTTCTCTCAGCAGCTCGATCGTAATTTCCATTACCATCGCTTCAATGATAGGCGGGAAGGGAACGTTTTCTCTGTTCGCCGCGATGGTGACTGCAAGCGACGTCGGCAGCAGCCCTTGGTGAAACGAAACGAGGGCGATATAAATGGACGAAAAAAACAGCGTGATAAAAATAGACGTAAACCTGAGCGCCCGGATGAGTGAGGCGGAAATCCACCGTTCATAATAATCATCGGGAGACTGCATTAAAATTCCTAAAGAAGCCGGAACCACCAGCGCAAACGGCGAGTTGTCGACAAGGATGGCGACGCGGCCGTTGAACAAGGCGGAAGAGACTTTATCAGGCCGTTCCGTATTTTGTATTTGCGGAAAGGGCGAATACTTATTATCCTCAATAAGCTCCTCAAGCGTTCCGGAATCCTGGATGTCGTCCATCTTCACTTCGCTGAGGCGCTTTACAACATCGCTGACGACAGACGGGTCCGCTTTATCATCTATGTACATGACCGTGGCGTATTTTAACTTGTTTTCTCCGATCGGAACCTTTTTCGTTTTCAGCTTCGGATGGTTCGTGCGCTGCCTGATCATGGCGATGTTTGTATCAGAATCTTCTATGAAGGCGATTTTCGGACCTCTTACGACCTTTTCGGATGTGGGTTCATTTACGCTTCTTTTTTCTCTTTTTCCCGTGGACAAAATGTATACGCTGTCAAGTCCGTTAATAAACACGGCGCATTTTCCCCGCAGAATGGAGATGACGGCTTCCTTCGACGTAAAGACGGGACGGGCGTTGATCTTATCAAGACGTTTCGCCACCGTATCCAGCGTCAGAGTGTCTTCTTCCTGAAGCAGCGTTTCAATCGCCTCTTTTATTTTGTCTTCGTCGTTCATTTCACTCAGATACATATAATAAAAAACAAGCCCGTTCGGAAGCATCTTTTTATTTTGAACCAGGTCATCATTCTGCTCTACGTGGGGAAGCACCAGTGCCAGATTAACGTGTATGTATTCCTTGAATTCCGATTGCGCCATCGACAGTCACCCGCCTTCCAATCCTTAATTGAGGTTATCTTTTCCTGTTAAAAAAATGATATACTATGATAAAGTATTTAATGGTACAAGTTTTTTTATGAAAGCGGAGGAGAGATGTGGCACAAGTCAGACTGGCAGGGAATGCCGAAGAAATTGAACAGCTCATCAAATCATTTGAAGCGCATTACGAAGTGGCTTACACGTCGAAAGAATACCGTAAAACAAATCCGAAGTATAAATACTCTAAGGATTCGCGCGTCTATCTTGAGCTGAAATTAAAAACGGCCAAGGCCGAAAAATAAAAAGGGTTTCATCTGTTACTGGCGAATAATACTCAGGGTGAAGCAACTGTTATGGAGGGATACATAAATGGACTACAGAATTGAAAAAGACACCATGGGAGAAGTTAAAGTTCCGGCAGATAAATTTTGGGGCGCTCAGACACAGCGCAGCAAGGAGAACTTCAAAATCGGTTCAGAAAAAATGCCTCAGCGTGTTGTGAAGGCGTTTGCAATATTGAAAAGAAGCACAGCGATCGCCAACGAACGCCTCGGCAACTTAGAGTCTGAAAAAGCACAGGCGATTGCCGCTGTATGTGACGATGTTTTAAACGGCAAATACGACGATAACTTTCCGCTCGTTGTCTGGCAGACGGGAAGCGGCACGCAAAGCAACATGAACATGAATGAAGTGGTGGCCAACCGCGCGACTGCTTTATTGAAAGAAAAAAATTCCGAGCTTAAGATTCATCCGAATGATGACGTCAACCGCAGCCAAAGCTCAAACGATACATTCCCGACGGCGATGCACGTTGCGGCGGTTCTTGCCGTATATGAGCAGCTCGTTCCGGCGCTTGATCAGCTGCGCGCGACGCTTGATGAAAAAGCGAAAGCTTATCAGGATATTGTGAAAATCGGACGCACGCATTTGCAGGACGCCACTCCGCTGACGCTCGGACAGGAAATCAGCGGCTGGGTATACATGCTTGACCGTTCGAAAGAAATGATTCTTGAGTCAACGGAAAAAATCCGCGCGCTTGCCATCGGAGGCACGGCAGTCGGCACGGGAATCAACGCCCATCCGCAGTTCGGTGAATTCGTCGCGGAAGAAATCACAAAAGTAACGGGGCAGACATTCAAAAGTTCGCCTAACAAATTCCACGCGCTCACAAGCCATGATGAAATCACTCACGTTCACGGCGCGTTAAAAGCATTGGCTGCCGACCTGATGAAGATTGCCAACGATGTCAGATGGCTGGCTAGCGGCCCGCGCTGCGGAATCGGCGAAATCGTCATTCCTGAAAATGAGCCGGGAAGCTCTATCATGCCGGGCAAAGTCAACCCGACGCAAAGTGAGGCGCTGACAATGATCGCCGCGCAAGTGATGGGAAATGACGCGACAATCGGATTTGCGGCCAGCCAAGGAAACTTTGAGCTGAATGTCTTCAAACCGGTTATTATTTATAACTTCCTGCAGACCGTGCAGCTGCTCAGTGACGGAATGAATTCCTTCCATGACAAATGCGCTGTCGGTATTGAGCCGAACCAAGAGACGATTCAGGAAAATCTCTCTAACTCATTAATGCTTGTTACGGCGCTTAACCCGCACATCGGTTATGAAAACGCCGCGAAAATCGCCAAGCTTGCCCACAAAGAAGGCCTGACACTGAAAGAAGCGGCATTACAGCTGAACCTTCTGACAGAAGAACAATTTAATGAAATGGTGCGTCCGGAAGATATGGTGCACCCGAAAGCATAAAAAGAAAGAACGGCTGCAGATATTGCGGCCGTTCTTCTAAATAAACTGCTGTTTCAGTAAAAATCTGAGCTGTTCTGCATCTTCAGCCAGCAGGTCGGATTCCTTCAAATTCAAAATCATTCCTTTGATGATTGCCGGTTTCGGTGACTTTTTCTTCATTTCCGCTTCCAGAATATCCAAGCTCTCGGTGAATTCAGATGCTTGCGCCTTGTCCATCGTGCCGATGCGGGTGCGGAGGGTCTGCAAGATCGATTGACTTAAAGGATCGGGCTGCCCGTTATGAAGGGGCCCAAACAGCGAGCTTGCCTCATCAAGAGAAATAAATGCTTCATCATGTCTGTCCGCCATTCCGTTTACGATGTCATCAATTCTGTGAATCACGGTATTTGCCAGAAGCGAAGGCTGTACGGACCGGCCGGTCAGAATCAGATACTCAAGATACATCTGACTGATTCCTTCTATTAAAAAACAAAGCTCGGCTGTGTATGGTTCAGCTTTTTCTCCGTAAATAGCAAGAAGACTGTCGATATGAAACTGCAGGATCGACCGGCGGATTCTCTTTCCGCACTGCGCCGCTTCTTCGGTATAAGGAAGTGAACCGTCTTTCATCTGCACCGTAATAAAATCCTGATGGGCGAGAATCGATTCGTAAAACACCGCAAGCTGTTTTTGGTAAGCGGCTCTCGGACTGTCACCCTCCGTTTGGATCGTCGTGATTCGGGTAAACGTTTTATCATAGTAGTAATTCAGCATGGATAGGAGCAGTGCTTCTTTGGAAGGAAAGTAAAGATAAAAAGCGCCTTTTGAGATTTTGCATTCATCGGCGATTTCCTGAACCGATGTAGATTTGTACCCTTTTCGGGCAAACAGTTTGATTGCTGCTTCAATGATCAGCTTTTCTTTTTCCTTCAATGGTTCCACCCTTTCGGAGCCAGGAGGCTGGCTTGTGCTTCTCATGTATGACTATATGGTCATATTGATATTCCGTAAATTTAACCTGATTGTAACTTGTTTTTTTGTTTTGTTTTATTTATATTATAAAGTGAGCTGACCGAATGGTCAAAGTTCTGGCGAAAGGGTGAATCTGAAAATGAAAGAATTAGATGAAATGATCAGCCGCTTGCGAAACAGAGGAATTAAAGTCGAAAAGGTGAAATATCCGAAAAAGACAATTTGTGAAAAGAAATGGGTTCATCAATGCCAAAAACCGCTGAAAGCAAACTACAGAGATTTTAACGGCTATTCCTTCACATAAAAAAGACTGCAATGAAACACTACAGTCTACTTTGGTATGATAATTCGGTAGATTACACCCGATTGGTCATTTTCAATTGAAATTGATGCTTTATGCAGGGTTAAAATCCGTTTTACGATGCTGAGTCCTATGCCGAACTCGCCTTTCTTCCCTTTATTAAAAGGCTCGTACAAGCTGGATAGCATCTCATCCTCAATCGGAGGCCCGTCATTTTTAACCGTCATGACAATCTGCTGCTGATTTTGGCTGATCCGAATGTGAATCGCCGTTTCTGCATAGCGGATTTGATTTTCGAGAATGTTTTCAAGAAGTTTGCTCCATTGTTCCGGATCACCGGGCATCATTAATGCATCTTCTGTATCAACGCTCCACGATAATTCCTTCCGGGCCCATTTGAGCCGTTCAATGACTTCTTCCGTGACCTTCACAATGTCAAATGTCTCATGATGCACCCGCTGCTTCATTAAATAATCAAGCTTCGTTAAATATAATAAATCCTTAATTTTCTTCTCAAGTTTTTCTGCTTCGCCTTCAATGACATCAATTGTGGTTTCCAGATCCCCCTTAGGAAAAATCCCGTCCTTTATTGATTGAGTATAGCCCCTTATCACCATGACAGGCGTTTTTAAATCATGAGAGATATTTTGCAGGAGCGTTCTTTCCGTTTCATCTTTTTGCACCAGCTTGCTCCGCATGTCTTCAATGGTATGGCCTAATTTTCCGATTTCGTCTTTTCTGTCGACGATGACCGGATCATCCCAGTCCTGTTCGGAAATCCGTTTGACATGCTTCTCTAAGGAAACGAGCGGGCGCGAGAGATATTTGGCAAGCCAAATCGCCGGAATCCAGCTTAACAAAATCACGCCGGCAATGATAAAGAGCAGCTGCTTGAACAGGGTGAATGCCAGATCATCACGATAAGAATCAAGGGCGTAAGACAGCATCATCGCATCCTGGCCGTTAATGGTGAGGCCTTTTTTAATGACGAAAAATACTTTTTCACCGCTGATGTCCGCGCTGTATCGTTTCGTGACGCTGTGCTGGCGGCCCGCGAGCTTGTACACCTTATGGATAAAGGAAGAAGAAAAGTAGTTCAAGTCTTTGTCACTGGCCGATTCCTCCCGTTCAGGCAGAAGAACGTGCTGAACGGATCGGAAAGTCGTCGGAGCGGTCGCATCCTCGCTGTAATATCCCCGCTCGATCGATCCGGGCAGCCGGTACTCCGTCAGTACATGCTGTTCATTTTCAATGGTCGTATACGTTTCATCCGTGAAAAAATGACGCAGCGTATTTGAGAACAGCACGAGAAGCAGAATCGAAATGGCTAAGAGGATGCCTGAGATGACCACCCATATTTGAAAAGCAAGCGGCTTATTTTTCATGACGTCATCATCCTGTAGCCGAATCCGTAAATGGTCTCAACCTTTAACCCGGGCATTTTTTTTCTCAGTCTCCGCACAAGATCATCAACCACCCGGTCAGTGCCGAAATAATCATGGCCCCATATTTTCAGCAGGATATCTTCTCTGGAAAAGGGGTGTCCTTTATGGTGAAGAAATAAAAGCAGCAGATCAAATTCCTTAGACGTCAAATTGACCAGGCTGCCGGTTTCATCATAAACCTCTCGGGCATCCTCGATCACATTGTAGGAAGAAACGGTGATGCCGGTTTTTTTTGCGGCGGGCTGTTCTTTATACACGAGCTCGAGCAGTTTCTGGACCCGTATAATAAGCTCTCTCGGCAAAAAAGGCTTGGCGATATAATCATTGCTTCCAAGCTCTAACCCGAGGACTCTGTCAATATCGGCATCCCGCGCGGAAATGAAAATGACCGGCACATCGGGATCTTTTTCTTTTATTTCTTTTATCAATGTATAGCCGTCCGTATCCGGAAGCATGATGTCAAGAATCCACAAGTGGGGAGACGGCTGCATCTGCTTTCTGGCATCTTCGCCTTTTGTGAAAGATGTAATGTTCCAGCCTTCATTCTCTAAATATTTTGTGAGCAGTTCATTCAGGTTATCCTCATCTTCAACTAGATAAATGGTGTATGACAAGGCATTTCACATCCTTTCAACGTCATTATACTAGTTTTAACATACTCAAGCCGCATTTTCATAATTTCACATATTCTTTTCATTTTTATCCCACAATGTTTGTTTATGATGTGTATAAGGGAAGAAAGGAAGAAAAAAAGCGGGGAAGATAACATGTTCAAACACATTTTGTTTTGGAGCTTTGCTTTTCTCCTTATTATTGGGACAATAGAACTTGTACATGCGATGAATATGTAATCGATAGAATGAAACATGCTGAAGGAGTGTGCGTGAATATGAACGATCATCGAGATGACGGCAGAAGCCGCGATCAGTCAGATCTTTCACATACGGAGCAAAACAGAAATGAACAGCAGCAGATCAGCCATCAGGAGCCCGAGCTGCTTGAAGGGCCCGTCTCGAAAGAAGCGGAAAACGAGACGGCTGCCGGTACGGAATTTGAAAAAACGGCTGCCGTGAAAAAAGAAAAAAAACGGAGAGCCGCTTGGCTGAGCCCGATTTTAGGCGGCATTATCGGCGGCGGCCTCGTGCTTGGCATCGTGCCGAACCTGCCGGGTGAGCAGCATAAGACAGAAGCCGTTTCTGATACGAAACAAGTTCAGTCTTCGAATTTTACGTCAACGCCGTTGAAAAATACCTCAAGCGTAGCGGATATGGTAGAAGAGTTGGAGCCTGCGATTGTCGGAGTGTCCAACTACCAAGCTTCGCAAAGCAGCCAGTTCGGACTTGACGGCGGTTCAAGCTCTGAAACGGAAAGCGGCACGGGGTCAGGCGTCATCTTCAAAAAAGACGGCGAAAAAGCGTACATCATTACAAACAATCATGTCGTAGAAGGGGCGAACAAACTGTCGGTCACTCTTTACAATGGGAAAACCGAAACGGCAAAGCTTGTCGGAAAGGATGCCATCAGTGACTTGGCTGTATTGGAAATCAGCTCATCCAATGTCAAAAAAGCCGCCAGCTTCGGGGATTCCTCCAAGCTCCGCATTGCCGATAAAGTGATTGCCATCGGCAACCCGCTCGGCCAGCAGTTTTCCGGCACCGTCACACAAGGTGTCATCAGCGGGCTGAACAGAACGGTGGACGCCGATACATCCCAAGGCACGGTGGAAATGAACGTGATTCAGACGGATGCGGCGATTAACCCCGGAAACAGCGGCGGCCCGTTAATCAACTCAAGCGGCCAGGTCATCGGGATCAACAGCATGAAAGTCAGTGAAAACGGCGTGGAGTCACTGGGCTTTGCCATTCCGAGCAATGATGTAGAACCGATAGTCGACCAGCTGCTTGCAAAAGGAAAAGTCGAGCGCCCGTTTTTAGGTGTGCAGATGATTGACATGGCGCAAGTGCCGGAAACCTATCAGGAAAACACGCTCGGACTGTTCGGCGACCAGCTGTCTAAGGGTGTTTACGTAAAAGAAGTGCAATCCGGCTCACCGGCTGCGAAAGCGGGCATCAAATCAAATGACGTCATTGTACAATTGAACGGCAAAGATGTCGACAGCAGCGCTGATATCAGACAGATCTTATATAACCAGCTGAAAATCGGCGATAAAACGACTGTTCAAGTGCTCAGAAGCGGAAGCAAAAAGACGCTGAACGTCACATTAACGAAACAAACTGAAAGCGCAAGCTGAACGCATAAAAAAAGCTGAACCTTCAACTGAGGTTCAGCTTTTTTCGTCATTCTCCCAAGTAGGCTGACAGCATCCACACATGCTTGTCCGCTTCTTCAACTAATCCGACAAACAGGTCGGCAGTTGACGGGTCATTTTGTTCCTCGGCGATGCCGATGACAAATTTTGATTCGCGGCTGATTTGTTTATAGTCTTGAACCAGTGATTTCACCATTTCAGACGCCGTTTTTTCCTGACCTTCATCCGTAATGGAAGCTTGTTCAAGGTAAGTGTGCAAAGTCGCCGCAGGCTGTCCGCCGATGGCCAGAAGACGCTCTGCGATGGCATCCGCCGTTTCCGCCGCTTCGTTATACAGTTCTTCAAATTTTTCATGAAGCGTAAAGAAGTGAGGGCCTTTTACATACCAATGGAAGCGGTGCAGTTTAGAGTAAAGGATAAACCAGTTTGATAATTGTGTGTTCATTGATTTCTCAACAAGAGTTTCAGTTTTTTTCGCGTTTTGTGTATTCATATTCATCGTCCTCCCTGTGATCTGTTAATTTAATTATATCACGTATCAAATAAAAATCAATACTAAATTATAATTATTATAATTTAGTTTAAGTGAACAGCTTTTTCTTTATAATCGATTCCCAAGCGGACCACGGAAAGAGTGAGCGGAAAGCCAATGTCAGCTTAACGCCCCTGCCGATCGGATACCGCAGTTTCTTCAGCCGTTTCCTTTGTGCCAATTGATAAATCAGCTCCGCTACGTCATCAGGATCGCCGCTTTTGGATGCGTTGGCTTTGAAGTAAGCTTCAAGGGGCTGATAAAAGCGATAATAAGGCGAGTCTTTGCCGGGCGCCGTAATATGGCGGGAGAGAGACGTCTCCCAAATAGACGTTTTATAGGAGCCCGGTTCTATTAAAGCGGCATCAATTCCTAAAGGCAGAAGTTCGAGGCGCAGACACTCTGTAAACCCTTCAACCGCGAATTTGGAAGAGACATACGGAGATAGAGCCGGAAAGCCGGTCAGTCCGCTGATACTGCTGATATTGAAGATTTTCGCCCCGCCATGTTTTCGCATATAAGGCAGCACGGTTTTTGTGACATGAATCAGACCGAATACATTTGTTTCATACTGCTGTCTGTAATGTTCCATCAGCACATCTTCAATAAACCCCCCGTACGCAGTGCCGGCGTTATTGACAAGCAGGTCAATCGATCCGAAACCGCTGATGGTGTTCCCGAAGTCAGACACCGACTGCTCATCTGTCACATCTAAAGAAACGACCGTAACATGTTCGGATACACCCGCTTGAGCGTCGGCCTCTTTCAGTATTTCAGCTTTCTCCGGCTGTCTGGCTGTTGCGATGACGTGATAAGACCGGGCGAGCTTCAGCGCTGTCAGCAGCCCGAATCCGCTCGTCGCGCCGGTTACAATGGCAATTTTTCTGTTCATCTTATAATCCTCCCCGTTTGTTCTTATCTCATAGTGTATATCATCTCGCGGAAAGAAGGAGAAATCGTTCGGAAATATGTCAGAATTGTTTTATAATGGAGTCAGCTTCGGGTAGAAAGGGGTAAAGAAAAGATGGCATTAGAGGGATTGAAGGAAACATGGGATTTAAACTCCATTTTTGAGGGCGGGAGCCGGTCGGAAGAGTTTCAGCAATACATACAAGAGCTCAAAAAGCATCTAAGCGCTTTTCAACATGCGGTTGAAGCATTTACAGTTCCGACGCATGCGGATGAGAGCCGGGAGCTGATCAATCTGATTGATAGGTTTGAACGGTCAGCGATCATGATCAGGCAGGCGGGAGCGTTCGTCGGCTGTCTTCAGGCTCAGAACACTCATGATCAGAAAGCGAATGAATGGAGGGCGCGGATCAATCAGCTGAGCAGTGATTTTAAATCCGCTCTGGTGACCCTTGACGATACACTTGCCCGGATTGACGAGCGGGTCTGGGAGGAGCTGCTGCAAAAACCGGAACTTCAGGATCTCACATATGTCTTAAATGAGAGAAGAGACCGGGTCAGAGAGAAGCTCAGCGCTTCAGAAGAAAGGCTGATTGAAGGCCTGGCCGTTGACGGCTATCACGCATGGGGCGACCTGTATAATGCGGCTGTCGGCAGAATGAAGATTCCGTTTGAGGATAAAGAGCTGTCGGTCGGCCAAGCGGAAAATATGATGGCGCACCCGGATCGCCGCATCAGACGTCAAGTGTTCAAAGAGCTTAATGAAGCCTGGAAAGAGGAAGAGGAGCTTTTCAGCAGCACGCTGAACCATCTGGCCGGCTTCCGCACGGAAATCTATAAAGCGCGGGGCTGGAAAAGCGCTTTGGAAGAGCCGCTTGCGATCAATCGGATGAAAAAAGAAACGCTGGATGTCATGTGGCAGGTCATTACCGATCATAAAAAGCCTTTTGCCGAATACCTGAATCGAAAGGCGTCTCTTTTAGGGCTTGAGCGGCTGAACTGGTATGATGTGGACGCGCCGATCGGCGAAGCTCCGAAAGAATACACATATGATGAAGCGGCTAATCTGATCGTCAGCCAATTTTCGACGTTTGGCAAAAAGCTGTCCGCATTCACGGAAAAAGCGTTCCGCGATCGGTGGATAGAAGCGGAAGACCGCAGCGGCAAACGGGTCGGCGGTTTCTGCACCAGCTTTCCCGACAGCGGAGAATCCCGGATTTTTATGACGTTTTCCGGAAGCGCTTCGAATGTATCGACGCTGGCGCATGAGCTCGGTCACGCGTTCCATCAGGAGGCCATGCTTCAAGTGCGGCAGCTGAACAGAGCCTACGCCATGAATGTGGCTGAAACAGCCTCGACCTTTGCGGAAATGATCGTCGCCGACGCCGCTTTGAAACAAGCGGAGACAAAGGATGAAAAGCTGTTCTTGCTTGAAGATAAAATTCAAAGAAGCGTAGCCATGTTTATGAATATTCATGCGAGGTTTTTATTTGAAACGCGTTTTTATGAAGAGCGGAAGCAGGGCGTCGTTCCGGCTGATAAATTGAATGAATTGATGGAAGCGGCGCAGAAAGAAGCATTTTGCGATTCATTAGGGGAATACCACCCTCATTTCTGGGCATCAAAACTGCACTTTCATATTACGGGAGTGCCGTTCTACAATTTTCCGTACACGTTCGGTTATTTATTTTCGCTTGGAATATACGCAAGAGCTCTTCGGGAAAAAGCGGATTTTGAAGAAAAATATATCGCGCTATTGTGTGACACGGCTTCGATGACCGTTGAGGATTTGGCGATGAAGCACCTTGGAGCGGATCTCACAGAACGGTCGTTTTGGGAAGACGCGGTCCGCCTTGCCGTACAGGATGTGCAGGAATTTTTAGAGCTGACTGAATGATAATCTGGAGATGAACCGGCCGGAGCTGTTACCGCTCCGGTTCTTTTTTGTTCTGTGAATGACAGCCGCCTCCCTTGGAAATACCTAAAAACGATCGGAATGGAATGGGAGTGAATCGCATGAAATGGATCAGAACGGCGGGCGTTTTATGTCTTACGCTGATGCTGATTGCCGGCTGCCGATTGAATGAAGAAAAACGGGAAGCGGAACAAGACAGCACACCCGTGTCATCCGCGAAGCCGGTTCCTTACAGCAGCTTTTCCCTGCGCGTCAGCTACGGAGCCGGAGAGCATAACCGCTATGAAGGTTTGTATGAAAGAAAAAGCGGTCATGAAAAGGCGGACATCCGGGACAAGCTCTCAGGGGTTCACAGAGAGGGCGAGGAAGCGCTTGATGAAATGAAGATGATCCTCGGAGAACTTGCCGTAAACGGCCGGATGCAGGAAAGCGAGGTCGTCCGGCAGGTGCTCTCGGCTTTTAATTTAGACAGCCGCTATGAACATTTTTATCTGAAACTGAAAAAGAACGACGGAGAAATGACGGAAATAAAAAAATAACCGCCGTCCGCTGCTTTTTTGCCCAAAACTAATTGATAATGATATTCAGAGTCATTAATTTCTGTTACAATATAATCATGATCTCACGTTGAATGTTTAGGCAATTTGTTTATATACATAGTGTTGGGAAACTCAAAAAAGGAGCGGTTAGCGGTATGAGTGCAATTTCTACAGAGACGCTGAGCTTAGGGTACGGAGAGACTGTTATCATTGACGAATTGGATGTCGCGATTCCAAAAGGCGAAATCACTGTATTGATCGGAAGCAACGGCTGCGGAAAATCGACGCTTTTACGTTCATTGGCCCGGCTGATGAAACCGAGGGGCGGTTCTGTGCTTTTAGAAGGAAAAGCTATCGCTAAGCTTCCGACGAAGGAAGTGGCAAGAGAGCTCGCTATTTTGCCGCAGAGTCCGTCAGCTCCCGAAGGCCTGACGGTGCATCAGCTTGTGAAGCAGGGAAGATACCCTTATCAAAGCTGGCTGAAGCAATGGTCCAAAGAGGACGAAGACGCAGTCACAAAAGCGCTAAAAGCGACGAAGCTTGAGGAAATGGCCGACCGTCCTGTGGATTCCTTGTCAGGCGGACAGCGCCAGCGTGCATGGATTGCGATGACACTCGCTCAGGATACGGATATCATTCTGCTTGACGAGCCGACAACTTATCTCGACATGACGCATCAAATTGAAATTCTTGATTTGCTGTTTGAATTAAATGAAAAAGAAAAACGCACAATCGTCATGGTGCTGCACGACCTCAATCTGGCATGCCGTTATGCCCATTATCTGGTCGCCATTAAGGATAAACAGATTTACGCAGAGGGCCGTCCCGAAGAAGTCATCACTTGCGAGCTTGTACAGCAGGTCTTTGCGATGAACTGCCAGGTAACGCAAGATCCGCTGTTCGGCACGCCGCTTTGCATTCCGCACGGACGCGGCAGATGTATCGTGCAGGAAGCGGCCCTCACCGCCCGATTGTCATAATCATGAAAAAGGGAAGGGAACGGTATGGAAGAGAAACTGCAGCAGCAGCTGGACGGCCTGCTTGAGAAATACACGGAACTATTGCTTGGCGAAACAAACCCGGATGTAAAGGAAGAAGTCAGGCAGTGGATTTTGTATACACATATCGCAAAAAGCATGCCTCCGCTCGTCAAACATTGGAATCAATCCTACCCGGACGCCAAAGAGGGCATCAAAGCTGCGATACAGCACATTAAACAGCTCAATGAAGCTCACAGAAAAAAACAATAAAAAGCTTTCGGCATCAAAGAGAGGTGCCGGAAGCTTTTTTTGCTGAAAAGGAATCAATAAAGGCGCCGTTCAATTCATAACGAAGAACTTTTATGTAACTAACACACCCATTTGTTTACTTGCTGAACCAAGAAAAAAGGACTGCCGCAGCAATCCCTTTCTCTCTTTCCTATATATCACATTTCCTTTCGGATACGTAATAACTCTTCATAGGCTTTTATATTTGTATCAAAATTGGGCACTGTTTGAGATTCCTCGGCACATTTGACTTGTGCTACAACCAAATCATGAAAAGGTGTTGAAATTCCAGTACCTTCTGCCATTTTGGGAATAACTCCATTAATATAATCAATTTCAGTTTTACGTTTTTTCTCAAGATCCTGAAGCATACTTGCTCTTAAAAGCCTGGATGGTTCCATGGCTGCCCTAAATGTTTGAATACGTTCAGGAATCTCATTTTCACTTCTTAATTCCAAAGATTCTAAATCAAGGCCGCCCATTTTCGCAAATTTGACACCATTGGCGTGTCCAACCTTAATCGTCTCATCTGCGATATGAACTGCGCTGACAATGCCGATTTCATGGTCAAGAATGTCTCCGTATTCTCCGTTTAATGCTGCCGATAAACCACTGAACGCATTATTGATAAGTAATTTTGACCACTTCGTTCCAACTAAATTATCGGAAATATGTGTTCCGCCGATAAGGTCTAAAACCGATTTAATACGCTGGATTCTTTCTGTTGTTTCACCATTTAATTCTCCAATTTGAAAAGCGTACTCTTTAAATTGAGTATACTCAGTTGTAAGTCTGGATACGCCTGGTTCAATAAACGTAGCACCAAATTCAACAGAACCCGCAATAACACGTTCATCACCAACGATCGAAGCAACTTTCTGTTCAGGTATACCGTTTTGCAAGGAACATACTACACTGTCATCCTTTAAAAAAGGCAGTAACTCTTTAAGAATGGAGTCATTATATAATTGTTTCGTCAGAAGTAATATGAAATCATACTTGCCTGACTTGTTTTCAGGGGTAATGGCTTTTACCTTTGCCTGAAATGCCGTTGTACCAACTACTTTAGCACCTATTTGATTTAAAGTATCTACATGTTCTTTGTATGAATCAATCAATTCGACATCCATTCCGCCAGCAGACAGATATGCTCCAACTATGGTTCCTAAAGAACCTGCTCCTAAAATTGCAATTCTCATTGTAAACGTCTCCTTATTTTTCCTCTAAGTATTTATAAACCGGCTGTGCTGCATTTAAGGTTAAATCCGTAATAATATGAGATGCTGATAAGACTTCTAATACAGGCAAATCTGCAAGAGGCGCCAGAGCATGTTCAAATAATTGAAGCCGCGCCGGTCCAGACCAGGCACCTTTAACTTCTATATTCGTTATTTGCGTCCGCACCAAATCGCAAACCCTTAAATCACCATTGTAATCAGTAGCAATCTTAACCATAAAATTAGGTCGGCAAATTTCCCTTTTCGCTTTTTCCTTGTCCATTTCGAAATGTTTATATCCCATAGTCGCAGCTGCCACACGAAGACTGCCATAATCTAATGTGCCAACGAGAGTATCAGAGTCTATATACAGCTTAGGGGCGCCCAATTTCTTTGGATATGCAGTAAGTTCCCGTCCGCTTGCAATAGCCGGGAAATTGTCTACATACATAGAATGTACATAATCTCCTTCTTCACCATTAAAGCTGACAGGGATGACTTGTCCCGCCTCTGTATAGGCACCAAGTCCGGAAACATCGGGCATCCGCATCACTTCGAATTTCACTAAAGGTTCAGTAATTTCAAGAGGTTCCGGCACTGCCGCACGTAAAGCTTTTTCATCCGTTCGGTAAATAATATTTAAATATTCACGGTTAACAAATTTATAATTTGGGATAGGATAAGCAGGAGCCGTTAGCGGTGTATTTAAATTTTTTGCTATATCTTTCACATCAATTTTCATTGCATGACACCCTTTCCTTTTCTTTAACTATGCTATTATCTTACATCCGCATTTACATTTAATATAATACATAATAAGTTATATATATATTTATTGAAATAAATGAGGGGGATGCAGACAGATGGAATTGCTGCAGCTAAAATACTTTCAGACAGTTGCCTATACTGAGCATATTTCTAAAGCAGCAGAACAATTAAAGATTGCCCAGCCTTCTTTAAGTCTCACTATAAAAAGACTTGAGAATGAACTGGGAACAGCTTTGTTTGAGAGAAAAGGCAGAAATATTAAGCTGAGTTCATCAGGGAAAATTCTTTTAAAACATGTAAACAGGATTTTTACTGAGATTGAAAATGCACAAACGGAAATTCAATTGGAGGAACATCAAATGTCTGACACCATAAGAATATCTATTTCCAATCCAAGATTCCTTGCAGGACTGATGAGTGAATATATCAACCGCTCCCCTCAATCAAAAATTCTCCAAGCCATCGGAGTTAAAAGCGGGATCATAACAAGTTTAAAAAAAGGGGACATTGATTTAGGAATAACAGGTCATCCGATTCAAGATGAAGAGATAGAGAGTTGTGTGCTGGTAAATGAAGATATTGTTCTGGCTTTGCCCTCAAACCACCGATTTACGGGTAAAACCGAAATTTCTTTACGTCTTGTCGCCGATGAACCATTTATTACCCTTGCTAATAATGAAGAGTATAGCGGTTTTACAGCCTCGCTTTGTGAAAAAGCCGGTTTCACCCCAAATATTGCATTTGAGGCGGATTCTCATTTACTTGTCGAGATTATAAAGCTGGATCGAGGTGTTGCGTTGCTTCCTATTTCAGTTTGCAGAACATTGGGGCTGAATTTTATAAAAGTGACTGATCACTCTGCTTCATATCCAGTCGGCTTATCTTGGATGAGACATAGGCTGTTATCTTCTTCGGTAAGAAATTTTCGTGACTTTATTATGTCGTACTATAAAGATAACGATGAAATGTTTAAGGTTTATTAAATAATTTTCACCCCCGATTTCCAATGAGGCGGAAGACTGGTCATTCGGAAACGGAGAGGCCAAGATGATATAAAAAAATCCCGCGGCATCCGCGGGATTTTTTTGTTAAACGGCTTTCGCCTTTTCTTCTTGTTTGCCTGTCTTTTTGTTTGTCAGCTTAATTGATTTAACAAACAGCGTGAGGATCAATCCGGCAGCGATAAAGGCCAGACCTGTGAAAAACACGCTGTGAAGCGAATCCATCAGTGACGTTTTCAAAACCGGCACGATATGGGAAGAAAATGCGGCCGGAATCTGCTTAATCGATTCCTGACTGAATAAGGATTGAAGCAGCCCTTCAGGATTCTTGTCAATCATCCCTTTAAACTGGGCGGCAAAGGCACTTGCCTGTTTCGGGAGTGAATCTAAGTAAGGCACCAGTCTGTCGGTTAAAAGGCTTCCTGATCTGGCATTCATGACAGCGCCGAGCACCGTAATGCCGAACGTTCCCCCGATCATCCGGAAAAATTGGCTTGATGAAGTCACAACGCCCAGCTCTTCTTTTGAAAACGTTTCTTGCAGAGCGAGTGTGAGAAGCGGCATGACAAGCCCCATTCCCAGACCGATCACGGCCATATAGCATGTAGCCGCGAGCTTGCTTGTATCCAGCTGCAAGGTCGTTAATAAGAAGAAGCCGACGGCCATGATCAGCATGCCGATCATGATTTGCGGTTTAATACCGATCTTATAAACCAGCTGGCCTCCGATAATACTTGTGATAATCATAGATACCATCATCGGCGTCATAATCGTGCCGGACGCGGTGGCGCTGACTCCGATAATTCCCTGCATAAAGAAAGGAACGAACGTAACGGCGCCGAACATGCCGATACTCATGAAAAACCCGATCAGATTCAGTACGGTAAACGTTCTGTTTTTAAACAGGTACATCGGCAGAATCGGTTCTTTTGCCTTGATTTCAGCGAAAATGAAGCCGACAATCCCGGCAAGCGCAAGCGCAAAGAGACCGAGAATCTGCCAAGAGCCCCATGCGTAATCCTTTCCTCCGAAGCTGAGCGCGAGGAGGAGGCTGACGATTCCGACGATCATTGTGAAAATGCCGGCGATGTCAAAGTTAATCGGCCCAGTCTGTTTTCTGCCTTGAAGTCCTCTTGCGATAAAGATCACGGCTAAAATTCCGACTGGCAGGTTGATATAGAAAACCCATTTCCAATTTAAAGAGTCAACAATCCAGCCCCCGATTTGCGGGCCGATAACGGAAGCAAGCCCGTAAATCGCCCCGAAAAGCCCTTGGAACTTGGCACGCTGTTTCCCTGTGAACAAATCCCCGATGACGATCATGGCCATCGGCATCATGACACCGCCGCCGATTCCCTGAAGTCCGCGGAAAATAATCAGTTCCGTCATGTTGCTGGCCATTCCGCACAGTGCGGAAGCTCCCATAAAAATCAATAAACCTGACACATAAACGACGCGGCGCCCCAATAAATCTGCAAGTTTCCCCGCAATCGGAACGATCGTCGTCGAAGTTAAAAGATATGCCGTGGTCAGCCACGTCATCATACTTAATCCCCCGAGGTCACCCACGATTTTAGGAATCGCCGTTCCTACGATGGTGCCGTCAAGGGCTGAGAAAAACATGGCGATGATTAAGCCCGTTATTAATAATGTGCGTTTTGGATCTTTCTTTTCAATGCTCATGTTTCGGCAGCTCCTCTTTCTATTCGTTTTCTTTTTGATCAGCCGCGTATTTCTCGGCGGCTTCCGCTACTTTGCGGATGATGTTCACGGACTGAATCAGTTCGTCGTCAGTCAGAACGGACAGGTTTCGCGCCAGTATCGCTTTCCGTCCTTCCACAACATCTTCGAATTTTGTTTCGCCTTTTTTGGTCAGGCTGATGTCGATGACGCGTCTGTCCTGCTGGTTATGTTTGCGGACGATAAGTCCTTTTTGTTCGAGGCGGTCGGCCATCAGCGTCACTGCGCTCGGCTTTACCTCCATGCGTTCCGCAATTTCGGAAACTTTGCAGCTCCCGTGTTTTTTCAGGCTGGCTAAAACAAATAATTGGGCAGGCGTCACCTCGTGTTTTGCCATGCTTTCCACCATTTCAGGCTGTATGTTTTGCAGCAGCGTCTGAAGAGATTTCTGGATGTCAGACACATATTGATCCGCGTTTTTCATAACTCCTCCTCATCTTGTTCCTCGAGAAAATAATTAACATTAGTTAAATATAAATAAGGATTAATGATAAGTCAATCTTTTTGTGCAAAAATAAAAAAGGATTGATGCTTGGCGAAAACATCAAATCCTTCTTCGTTTTACTGCTGGTAGGGAGACTGCTGCTGAATGGTCTGCCGGAACTTCTGATACGATTGCTGAAGCTTTTGGGTATCGGCTGCTTCAATGGAATACCAGCCATTTTGAAACATCACATCGTATAATCTTCTTTGCGCTTTTTGTGACTCATCGAAAATCGCCTGAATATCTTGATAAAGAGACTCGTGGCTGAACTCGTGCAGGGCTGTGCAATATGAAGCCGTGATGTATTTTTCTGTCGTCAGCAGCTCATTGACCAAGTCTCTATCATTCATTTGCGCCGTATTGGGCACGGGCGTTTGCGGATTCGTGATTTTTTGATTTTGCTGTTCCATGTATTGTCCTCCTATTGCATGTAGCCTGTTGTTGTCTGTCCGCCTTGATCGGGGTTCAAGCGGCCCAATATGTGCTGATAATGCTTCTCATGCATCCGGCCGATCTGATCAAGCTCTTGTTTTAACGTCTGATTCTGGCAGTGTTCCGCCATAAAATGCGCTTTTTTCATGGCAAGCAGATTCCAGTTCAGCATGTCCTCAAGATACAAATGGTCTTTCGTTGAGATGACGGCAGGCGGCAAGTTTCCGTGCTGCTCTTGGTTGTTCATATAAACGCCTCCTTCAATTCTGTTCTTTTTAGCTTTCTCTGCGATCGGAAATTCATACACGAATAAAAGAAAAAGGAGGGAGTTCATCCTTGCTGCGGAGTATATGTTTATTTTTGTCGAAAAATAAAATGCTTACAAAATTCGCCCAGGCTTACGGAATCCGCTTCGGCGCGGGAAGGTTCGTTGCAGGGGAAACGCTCACGGAAGCTGTGAAAACGGTAAAGCGGCTGAACCAAAAAGGGCTGTCGGCTTCGATTGATTATCTAGGTGAATATGCGGGTTCAGAGAAGGATGCGAAAAGGACGGCGGAAGAATGTAAAAAAGCAATCAGGGCGATTGCCGAGAATCAACTGGATTGTGAGCTGTCGCTGAAATTAACATCCATCGGTCTGGATATTTCCGAGGAACTCGCGGAACAGCATGTCAGAGACATATTGACGGAGGCAAAAGAACGCGGCGTGCCTGTAACGATTGATATGGAGGACTATTCAAGATGCGGCCGTACGCTTGAGCTGTATAAGCGGTGCAAGCCGGATTTTCCGATGCTCGGCACCGTCATTCAGGCTTATTTGTACCGGGCAGCTGAAGACATCAGCGGTCTGATGCCATATAAGCCGCGGCTCAGGCTTGTAAAAGGCGCTTATAAAGAATCGGCGGCCGTTGCGTTCCCTGATAAAAAAGCAACCGATCTTCATTTTCAGCAGCTGATTAAGCTGCAGCTTTTGAGCGGCCATGAAACGGCGGTGGCAACACATGATGATGACATCATTTCTTATACGAAAACACTCATCAGCGAGCATCAGATTCCACGGGAGCAGTTTGAATTCCAAATGCTGTACGGCATCAGAACGGAGCGCCAGAAGGAGCTTGCCGAAGAAGGATACAGGATGAGGGTGTATGTCCCGTACGGCACCGATTGGTACGGGTACTTGATGAGAAGAATTGCCGAGCGCCCGGCAAATGCGGCGTTTGTGCTGAAAGGAATCTTCAAAAAATAACGGCTGCTCCAAAAAGCAGCCGCAGTATGTTATTCCATGTTGTCTTTTTTATATTGCTGATTTTGGCTCGTCCGTTTGCCGCCGCCGTATTTTTGCCTCGGTCCCGCATTTCCTTTCATGCTGGCCGCGCTCACTGCGGCAGAAGACGGATCTTTTCTCCCTCGCACCATTCCCTTCACCTCCGGGTTTAAGTTTCCCGCCCGCGCCATGGAACATGCGGAAGCCGAAAAATTTAAAAAAATTCCATATTTGCTATTGAAGTCATCCTGAAAATCTTTTAAGATGAAAGAAGAAAAGGGTTTCATTTTTTTTGCCGAAAAAATGAATGACTATTCATTCAAAGTTCAAGGGGGATGACTCATGCACAAGTTTATAAAGAAAGCAGCCGTTCTCGGATCAGGCGTCATGGGGTCCGGAATTGCCGCGCACTTGGCTAACATCGGAATTCCCGTCCTGCTGCTTGATATTGTGCCAAACGAGCTGACAAAGGATGAGATGAAAAAAGGGCTGACATTAGAAAGCCCGGAGGTCCGCAGCAGACTGAGCCGATCGGCTATGCAAAAGCTGCTGAAGCAAAAACCGGCGCCGCTGACTTCGGCTGCCAATCTCGACTATATAACGGCGGGGAATTTGGAAGATGACGCAGCTCAATTGAAGGATGCTGATTGGATTATTGAAGTCGTCGTCGAAAATCTTGACGTAAAAAAACAGATTTTCTCACTCGTTGATGAATACCGGAAACCGGGAAGCATCGTGTCGAGCAATACGTCCGGTATCTCCGTCACAAAAATGGCGGAAGGCCGATCTGCCGATTTTAAAGCTCATTTCTTAGGAACCCATTTCTTTAATCCGGCCCGCTACTTAAAGCTTCTGGAAATCATTCCGATTCAGGAAACAGATCCTGACGTTCTGGAGTTTATGACTTCATTTGCAGAAAACACGCTTGGGAAAGGTGTCGTCATCGCAAAAGACACGCCTAACTTTATCGCCAACCGCATCGGTACGTACGGCCTCCTGGTCACGGTAAGAGAAATGCTTTCTTCCGGCTGCCGCATCGGCGAGGTGGACACGGTGACCGGGCCTTTGATCGGCAGACCGAAAAGCGCGACCTTCAGAACCCTTGACGTTGTGGGGCTTGATACTTTCGCTCATGTGGCAAAAAATGTGTATGATAAAGCCGACGGCGCTGAAAAAGACATGTTTAAGCTTCCTGAATTTATGAATGACATGCTGAAAAACAATTGGCTGGGCAGCAAATCAGGCCAAGGATTTTACAAAAAAGAAGGTAAAACAATATATGAACTCGATCCGCTGACCATGACATACGGTGAGCGCTCGAAAATGAAGACGCCCGCTTTAGAAGCCGCCAAACAGGCAAAGGGTGCCAAAGGCAAAATGAAAGCGCTTGTATATTCCGATGACCGCGCCGGACGCCTGCTTTGGAATATCACATCGCAAACACTCTTATACTCAGCCCGGCTTTTAGGTGAGATCGCTGATGATATCAAAGCAATTGATGACGCCATGAAATGGGGCTTCGGATGGGAGCTCGGACCGTTTGAGATGTGGGATGCCATCGGCGTCAGAAAATCAGCGGAGCGGCTCGAAGAAGAAGGCGCAGCACTCCCCGGCTGGGTGAAAGAAATGCTTGATCAGGGTCATGAAACATTTTATATGAAGGAAAACGGAACACAATTTTATTATTCAGACGGCCAATACAGGGCTGTGAAAGAAAATCCGAAACGGATCAGCCTGCAGACGTTTAAAGAAACAAAAGGCGTTATCACTAAAAACAGCGGCGCAAGTCTGATTGATCTCGGCGATGATATCGCGCTGCTGGAATTTCATACGAAAAGCAACGCGATCGGCTTAGACATTATTCAGATGATTGACAATGCGCTTGAGGAAACGGAGCGGAATTATAAAGGTCTTGTCATCGGTAACCAAGGCAGACATTTCTGCGCGGGAGCAAACCTTGCGATGATTTTAATGGAAGCCCAGGATGATAACTTCATGGAAGTCGATTTTGTCATCCGCCGTTTTCAGCAGACGATGCTGAACATCAAATACAGCGCTAAACCCGTTGTAGCGGCGCCATTCGGGATGACACTCGGCGGCGGTACGGAAGTCTGTCTCCCGGCGGCACGCGTTCAGGCGGCGAGCGAATCGTATATGGGTCTCGTTGAAACCGGCGTCGGTCTTATTCCGGGCGGCGGAGGAAACAAAGAGCTGTACATGAATTATTTGGACGGCGGAAGTGAACTGATGGACGCAGCGATTAAAACCTTCGAAACAATCGCGCTTGCCAAGGTGTCCGGTTCGGCACACGAAGCCCGTGACATGAAGATTTTGTCTGCGGCAGACCGTGTCAGCATGAATCAGGATCACCTGCTGCACGATGCGAAACAGCTGGCTGCTTCCTTATATGACAGCGGATACCGTCCGCCTGCCCGCAAAAAAGTGAAAGTCACCGGAGAAACCGGCTGTGCGGCATTACTGCTCGGAGCAGACCAAATGAGACGGTCGGGTTATTTATCCGATCACGATATGAAGATTGCGAAGAAGCTGGCCCATGTCATTGCCGGCGGAAGAGTCCCGTTCGGCACGGAGGTTTCAGAAGAATATTTACTCGAGATTGAAAGAGAAGCCTTTTTAAGCCTCGCTGGCGAGGCGAAATCTCAAGCGAGAATGCAGCATATGCTCGTCAAAGGCAAACCTTTACGGAACTAGGAGGGTGTTTATGAGAGAAGCAGTCATTGTGGCCGGTGCGAGAACCCCGGTCGGTAAAGCGAAAAAAGGATCGCTTGCAGCCGTTCGTCCTGATGATTTAGGCGCGCTTTGTGTAAAAGAAACGCTGAAACGGGCTGGCGGCTATGAAGGAAATATCGATGACTTAATTATCGGATGTGCAACACCTGAAGCCGAACAAGGATTAAATATGGCGCGGAATATCGGTGCGCTGGCGGGGCTTCCTCATACGGTGCCGGCCATTACGGTGAACCGCTACTGCTCTTCCGGACTCCAGTCCATCGCTTACGGTGCGGAAAAAATTATGATCGGCGCGGGCGACACCGTAATCGCCGGCGGTGCGGAATCCATGTCGCAAGTTCCGATGATGGGGCATGTGACACGGCCGAATATCGCTTTGGCGGAGCATGCGCCTGAGTATTACATGAGCATGGGGCATACGGCGGAGCAGGTCGCCGAAACGTACGGCGTATCCAGAGAAGACCAGGATGCATTTGCAGTCCGCAGCCATCAGAATGCCGCAAAAGCCCTTAAGGAAGGGAAATTCAATGACGAAATCGTGCCGGTTGAAGTATCGCTGACAGAAGTCGGGGATGACCATAAGCCGCGGAAAAAACAATTTACCTTTTCTCAGGATGAAGGCGTGCGCCCCGGCACATCGGCTGACGTCTTGGCGAAGCTCCGCCCGGCTTTTTCTAAAACGGGAACCGTGACGGCCGGGAACTCTTCACAAACGAGTGACGGCGCGGCGGCTGTCATGCTGATGGATCGCGAAAAAGCTTCGTCGCTCGGATTGGCGCCGCTAGTCAAATTCCGTTCCTTTGCCGTAGGCGGCGTTCCCCCTGAGGTAATGGGGATCGGTCCGATTGAAGCCATTCCGCGGGCGCTCAAGCTTGCCGGGCTCGAATTACAGGATATCGGGCTTTTTGAATTGAATGAGGCCTTTGCTTCACAGGCCATTCAAGTCATCAGATCGCTCGGGATAGATGAAGAAAAGGTGAACGTCAACGGAGGCGCCATCGCGCTCGGACATCCGCTCGGATGCACGGGGACGAAGCTGACCCTGTCACTTATACATGAAATGAAACGGAGAAACGAGCAATTCGGCGTGGTGACGATGTGCATCGGAGGCGGCATGGGCGCTGCCGGCGTATTTGAACTCATTTAAACAAAGGGGGAAACGAACATGAAACAGGAAACGGTCAACGTCAAAAAAGGCGGCAGCTTTCTGATTGAAGAGACGGGATATGATCAAATATTCACTCCGGAGGACTTTACAGACGAACATAAAATGATCGGCAAAACGACAGAAGACTATGTCGTAAACGATGTCCTTCCTTATATCGATGAAATTGAAAACCATCAGTTTGAGCATTCGGTCAGACTGCTGAAAAAAGCCGGGGATCTCGGCCTCCTCGGAGCAGACGTGCCTGAAGAGTACGGCGGAATCGGCCTGGATAAAATCAGTTCAGCCTTCATTACGGAAAAGTTTTCACGTGCCGGCAGCTTTTCGCTATCTTACGGCGCTCACGTCGGTATCGGCTCATTGCCGATCGTGTTCTTCGGAACGGAAGAACAGAAAAAAAACTATTTGCCGGACTTGGCTTCAGGACAAAGAATCGCGGCATACGCCTTAACTGAGCCCGGTTCAGGTTCAGATGCCCTCGGCGCGAAAACGACGGCTGTTTTGAATGAAGCGGGCACACACTATATTCTTAACGGGGAAAAGCAATGGATTACAAACTCCGCCTTTGCAGATGTCTTTGTCGTCTACGCTAAAGTGGACGGAGATAAGTTTTCCGCATTTATCGTAGAAAAGAACTATCCGGGCGTATCAACGGGACCGGAAGAGAAAAAAATGGGGATTAAGGGTTCATCGACAAGAACGCTGATTTTAGATCAGGCGGAAGTCCCGAAAGAAAATCTTCTCGGCGAAATCGGAAAAGGCCATGTCATCGCCTTTAATATCCTGAATATCGGGCGCTACAAGCTTGCCGTCGGCACAATCGGCGCTTCAAAACGGGTGATTGAGCTGTCTGCCGCTTATGCAAACCAGCGCCGGCAATTTAAAACACCGATCTCAAGCTTCACGCTCACTCAGGAAAAGCTTGCGACGATGTCAGCCCGGCTTTACGCCATGGAGAGCTCTGTATACAGAACAGTGGGCTTATTCGAAGATAATATGAGCAGACTGACGGAAGAGGAGCAAAAAGACGGACGCGAAGTCGCGAAGTCAATCGCCGAGTACGCGATAGAATGCTCGCTCAACAAAATGTGCGGTTCTGAAACGCTTGATTACATTGCCGACGAAGGGGTTCAAATTCACGGCGGTTACGGATTTATGCAGGAATATGAAGTGGAGCGCGCCTATCGCGACTCAAGAATCAACAGGATTTTTGAAGGCACAAATGAAATCAACCGCCTGATCGTAACGAGCACGTTTCTGAAAAAAGCCGTAAAAGGTCAGCTGCCGCTCTTTGAAAAAGCAAAAGCGCTCCAAGAAGAACTCATGATGCTGATGCCTGAAGAGCCGGGCTCAGAACCTCTTGAACAGGAAAAATACATTGTCAGACAGGCGAAAAAGATCGCCCTCTTGACAGCGGGTCTCGCGGCGCAGAAATACGGCAAAGAGATCGAAGGCGAGCAGGAAATCATGGTGAACATTGCCGATATTGTCAGCGCGCTGTATGCTTTGGAATCTGCCGTCCTCAGAACGGAAAAAGCAATTGCGGCGGACGGTGCCGAAAAAGCCGCGCAGAAGCTGTTATATACGGAAATCTTTGCCCAGGAAGCCCTTCAGAACATTGAAGCGCACGCCAAAGAATCACTGATCGCCATGGAGGAAGGAGATTCCCTCCGCATGATGCTTTCCGTGCTGCGCAAACTGACGCGCCTGACGCCGAAAAACCTCATTCAGAAAAAACGTGAAGCGGCAGCAGCCGTCTTCCGTGAAGAAAAATATACAGTCTGATCACATGCTGAAAGCGCTCCTTCATCAGGGGCGCTTTTTCATGAAGCAACGTTATAGGTTTTTACAAGTGATTGTGTTAAAATAACGACGATCATTTACAAGGGGTGAAGAAGATGTCGTTAAATTTTTACTGGTACCCTAAATGCGGAACGTGCCGTAATGCGAAAAAATGGCTGGAAGACCGCGGTAAGGAAATAAACGAAATACATATCGCGGAGGAAACTCCGTCGAAAGAAGAAATTAAAGACCTCTATGAAAAGAGCGGTCTTGAGCTGAAAAAGTTTTTCAACACGAGCGGAATGAAATACCGCGAGCTGAACTTAAAGGAAAAACTGTACCATATGTCAGAGGATGAACAGCTTGAACTCCTTGCATCAGACGGTATGCTCCTGAAACGCCCGATTACGACAGACGGCGAAAAAGTCACTGTCGGCTTTAAAGAAGACCAATTCGAAAAATATTGGATGTAATGCCAGGTTCAAAGAATTATGGTATCTTCTTATTATAAGAAAAAAATGGAGGGATTTAGATGAGCACACCGAAAGATATGCGTTATTCCAAAGAGCACGAATGGGTCAAAGTTGAGGACGGAAAAGCCCGTATCGGGATTACACATTTCGCGCAAGCCGAACTTGGCGACATCGTATTTGTCGAGCTTCCGGAAGTCGGCGCCGAAATTAAAGCGGACGAGCCATTCGGCAGCGTGGAATCCGTCAAAACCGTATCCGAACTGTACGCACCGATTAACGGAACGGTGACGGAAGTGAACGAAGACCTTGATGACAGTCCTGAATTCGTAAACGAGTCTCCGTATGAAAAAGCGTGGATGATCGTCGTGGAACCGGCTGATGCTGAAGAAATCGAAAACCTCATGACTTCTGAGCAATATGACGAAATGACACAGGAAGACTGATCGGATAGCAAAGGGGCCATTTGGACACTCTATCTGTAACGGGAGGTGTCTAAAATGGCTTTTGATAAACAAAAGGTCGATGTGACGGAGAACGTCACGGGCCGCTTTCAAAACGGCCGATTTTCCTTGTTTCATGAAAATGAAGCCATCGGCGAGATGACAGGCATGGACCAGTACGAGCTCAAACAGGGCTTTTCATTTGAAAATCAAAAATTTTATAAAACAGCCGATGTCATAAACGGCAGCGATCCGAAATATGTCGATTGCGATTATGAGAATGGCTGGTGTTAACAGTTGGCGGTGAATTTCACTGCCTTCTTTTTCAATCTGACGCTAAAACAATCGGCAGGTGACGCGCTTATGTACAACGGAGATGAAAAGGTCATTATCGTAGAAGGAAAATCTGATAAAATCAAAGTCAGGGAAGTGCTCATCGAACCCGCGGAAATCGTCTGTACAAACGGGACAATCGGCCAAACCGAACTGGAAGATTTGGCGGACCGCCTGTTTGACAGAGACGTCTATATTTTAACGGACGCAGATGACTCCGGAGAAAAACTAAGAAAACAGCTGAAACGGGAGCTTCCCGAAGCGCGCCATATTTATATAGACAGAACATACAGGCAAGTCGAGTCGTGCCCGGGCCATCATCTCGCATCTGTGCTGATCAGAGCCGGCTTTGATGCTGACACTGTATTTTTGAAAAAGAACGACCTGAGGTGGTAATCATGAAAGAACTCCAAGAAAATGAACTCGAATCGATTCAGGATGACGTTTATCTCCTGTATTTGTACACCCCGTTTTGCGGCACATGCCAGCTGGCGTCCAAAATGCTTACTGTCGTCGAAGAAATGCTGCCCGGCGCCGCCTTCTATAAAAACAACGTGAATTATTCCCCCGCATTCGCCAAAGCCTATCAGATTGAAAGCGTTCCGTGCTTTTTGCTGTTTAAAGGCGGAGAGCTTGTTGAGAAAGGATACGCCTTCCGCTCCGTTTCCTATTTATATGAGCTGATTAAACAAAAAACATCGCAAACGTTCCCGATGTGACAATATTTACAGGAAAATGTCGTGCGGTTTATAAAGGGTTCTGTCCGTTAAAAAGAGAAAGTGTATGTATGGCCATTAAAACGGGAGGTTATACGAGTGGAGAAAATAGAAGTTTCAGAGAATGACGGACAGCATCTGTTTTTGAAACCGCTATTAAACGCCTCAACGCTGCTGATTACATTCCAAGGAGAAACAGAAGCCTTAACGGTCTCAATTAACGGACAGGGAGAAATGAGAAAAACGTCGGCTTCAAAGGAAAAATCTAATTTGACCTTTTACGGAAACCAGACGGAAATCATCCATCTCCTGCATGGTGATGTCTCTTTGCAAAAGCTTATCCAAAGCGGAAAACTCAAAGTGAAAGGATCATTCAGAGCCCTGCTGAAGCTGGAGGCCATCCTCTGGCTGACAAACGGATTTTTTCAGGCGATCAGTAAACGGCCGTAACTGCCAATCTACTATGTGACAATAGCTTCCAATATTTATTTTATTGACTTTTTATCATTCGCCGTGCTATTCTACAGTAAGAATTTCCGGACGAAAATACGATATGTTTTCTCTTATCAAGAGAGGTGGAGGGAAGTGCCCTATGAAGCCCGGCAACCATCAACAATGTTGAAATGGTGCCAATTCACTCGAAGCGGTCTGCTTTGAAAGATGAGAGAAAGGCCTTTTTCAATAAGCCTTTCTGCTCATTTTTGCAGAAAGGCTTTTCTTTTGCGGAGAAACCCGGAAGATTTCTTAGAATAGTGTAAGGCGGGTGATTGCTTTGATCCATCTTCAAAATGTTTCAAAAATTTACAAAGCGAAGCATGGGGATGTCAATGCTGTCCAAGATGTCACTCTTGATATCAAAAAGGGCGAAATATTTGGAATTATAGGATATAGCGGAGCTGGTAAAAGTTCCTTAATCCGTCTCCTGAACGGCCTTGAAAAGCCGACGTCGGGAACCGTGGAAGTCGCGGGGACGGAATTAAATAAAGTAAGCAGCCGCGGGCTGAGAAAAGCGCGCCAGGAAATCAGCATGATCTTCCAGCATTTTAACCTTTTGTGGTCGCGCACCGTCCGGGAGAACATTATGTTCCCGCTGGAAATCGCCGGCGTGAAAAAAAGCGAACGGGTCCGCCGCGCTGATGAATTGATTAAACTGGTCGGATTAGAGGGGAAAGAAAAATCTTATCCGTCGCAGCTGAGCGGCGGTCAAAAGCAGCGTGTCGGCATCGCCCGGGCGCTCGCCAATAATCCGAAAGTCCTTCTGTGCGATGAAGCGACATCAGCGCTCGATCCGCAGACGACCGATTCAATTTTGGATCTTTTATCCGATATAAATGACAGACTCGGTCTGACGATCGTGCTCATTACCCATGAAATGCACGTCATCCGAAAAATCTGCAACAGAGTCGCCGTCATGGAAAACGGGAAAGTCGTTGAAGAAGGCGAAGTACTCCAAGTTTTCAGAAACCCGCGCGAACCGATGACCAAGCGTTTCGTTCAGCAGGTGACAGAACCGGAAGAGACGAAAGAAACCATCCAGCATTTTCTGCAGGAAACAGCGACAGGGAAAACGATTCAGCTTTCATTTGTCGGGCAGGCCGCCGAGCAGCCCCTCATTACGGAAATGATCCGAAACTTTGATGTGGACGTCAATATTCTGCAGGGGAAAATTTCACAGACGAAGGACGGAGCCTACGGTTCATTATTCATTCATATTGACGGTCAGGAAAAAGAAGTAGAAAACGTGATCCGGTTCATCAAAGACAAACAGGTAGAAGCAGAGGTGATCACAAATGTTTGAAAAATGGTTCCCGAACGTTGATATAACCGAGCTCTGGACGGCCACATACGAGACCCTTTATATGACGGTCATCGCTTTAGTTTTTTCATTTATCATCGGAGCGATTCTCGGTCTTCTGCTCTTTTTAACGGGCAAGGGAAGCTTATGGGAAAATAAAATCATTAACACCGTGATTGCGGCGGTCGTTAATATTTTCAGGTCTATTCCGTTTCTTATTTTAATTATTCTGCTTCTCGGCTTTACTAAGATTTTGGTCGGATCGATTTTAGGACCGAATGCCGCATTGCCGGCGCTGATTATCGGCTCCGCGCCGTTTTACGCCCGTCTTGCGGAAATTGCGCTCCGGGAAGTCGATAAAGGAGTCATCGAAGCTGCCAGATCAATGGGAGCAAAGACATCGACGATTATTTTCAAAGTGCTGATTCCTGAATCAATGCCTGCGTTAATTTCAGGCATCACCGTGACGGCCATCGCCCTGATCGGATCTACCGCCATTGCCGGCGCCATCGGTTCAGGCGGACTCGGAAACCTTGCATATGTAGAAGGCTACCAGTCCAATAATACGGATGTAACGTTTGTAGCGACAGTATTTATACTCATCATCGTCTTTATCATTCAGATTATCGGTGATGTAATTACAAATATAATAGACAAAAGATAAGGGAGGATTTACATTGAAAAAGATTGTATTAAGTGCGCTGCTGCTTGTGTTCGCGGGAGTTTTAGCCGCCTGCGGATCAAACGGCTCGAATAAAAAGGAAATCGTTGTCGCCGCGACAAAAACACCGCATGCTGAAATTTTAAAAGAAGCGGAACCGCTCTTGAAGGAAAAAGGCTACACATTAAAAGTAAAAGTGCTGAACGATTACAAAATGTACAACAAAGCGTTAGCTGATAATGAAGTGGATGCGAACTACTTCCAGCACGTTCCTTACCTTGAACAGGAAATGAAAGAAAATAAAGATTACAAACTCGTGAATGCCGGAGCCGTTCACCTTGAGCCATTCGGAATTTACACGAAAAAATATAAATCACTGAAAGACCTGCCTAAAGGCGCGACCATCATCATGACTAACAATGTCGCTGAACAAGGCCGTATGCTGGCGATGCTTGAAAAAGCCGGACTGATCACACTTGATCCGAAGGTAAAAACGATTGAAGCGACTACGAAAAACATTACGAAAAACCCGAAAAACCTGACATTCAAAAAAATCGCCCCTGAATTAACGGCGAAAGCATATAATGAAGAAGAAGGCGATGCAGTCTTCATTAACGTCAACTATGCGATTCAAAACAAACTGAATCCGTTAAAAGATGCGATTCAAGTGGAATCAACGAAAAACAACCCGTACGCAAACATCATCGCCGTACGCAAAGGTGACGAAAAATCAGAGAAAATCAAAGCGCTTATGGAAGTGCTTCACTCTAAGAAAATCAAAGACTTTATTGAGAAAAAATACGACGGAGCCGTGCTTCCCGTATCTGAATAAAGCGAAAACCCCGGATGATCCATCCGGGGTTTTTTTCGGGTATTAATCGGAGAACTGTCCATAATAAAAAGGAAGGTTAACGATTGGAGGGAATGGCAGTGGCTCAATACCAGGATAACGGAAAAAGCGTGCATGACGCATTGAAACAATATAAAGAAGGTTTAGGCATATTCGAGCAAAAAATGCCGATGATGGGGCGGAAGTTTAATGAATTTACTGAGCAGTGTTTCTTAGCGGATTCATTAACTGAAAAAGAGAAACAATTAATCGCTCTGGGCATCAGCATCAGCGCTCAAGATGAATTTTGCATGATTTATCATACGAAGGGCTGCCTTGACCAAGGGGCCACAGAAGAAAACATCCTTGAGGTCATCAGCGTCGCGGCGGCATTCGGGGGCGGCGCGGCTCTCAGTCAGGGAGTGACCCTCGTGCAGCAGTGTATTCAGGAATTCGGACATACGACGCATTAGAATGAGCAATCGTGTGAATACCGTTTTTCAGATAAAGCGAGCGCCGGTTTCCGGCACATTCGAAAGGATTCAGGGGCACACACTCTTTGGCCGGAGCAGCGGATCATTGTTACAATAGAAACAAATATATGAAGGGATTGATTCATTATCTGCACCAGCCACGAGAGACTGGACCTTGACTATACGCCTGAAATGGAAAAAGCGATGCAGAAGTCACACGGCATCGGCTACGAGGAATACGGACGGCGTCTTTCAAAAAGGATGGAAGTCGAACGGCAGAGGGAGCTTGAATATCAAAAAAGCAAGTTCCTCGCAGCGCAGCTTAATGAGAAAATCGGTCAGTAAAAAAGGGTGGATTTCCGCCCTTTTTCTGTTTCAAACAGCTTTAATTACGCCTTGATCTTTGATAAACTTTAGGAATGTTCCGGGTAATATAAAAAGTTGTATTTACTTTTCATTTGTTATAAAATTAGAATGAGAATAAATTGAGAATAATGATTATATATTTTGGAGGTATAGATATGGCTGCTTCAACATTAACGATCAAGGATCTTCACGTTGAAATCGAAGGAAAAGAGATCTTAAAAGGTGTAAACCTTGAAATAAAAGGCGGCGAATTCCACGCTGTCATGGGGCCGAACGGTACCGGTAAATCCACGCTCTCAGCAGCGATTATGGGACACCCGAAATACGAAGTTACAAAAGGCAGCATCACGCTTGACGGCAAAGATGTACTGGAAATGGAAGTGGACGAGCGCGCTCAGGCGGGTCTTTTCCTTGCGATGCAGTATCCAAGCGAAATCAGCGGTGTGACAAATGCCGATTTCCTTCGCTCTGCGATTAACGCACGCCGTGAAGAAGGCGATGAAATTTCTCTTATGAAATTCATCCGCAAAATGGACGAAAACATGGAGTTCCTTGAAATGGACCCTGAAATGGCGCAGCGTTACCTGAACGAAGGTTTCTCAGGCGGGGAGAAAAAACGCAACGAAATCCTTCAGCTTATGATGATCGAGCCGAAAATCGCCATTCTTGACGAGATCGATTCAGGTCTTGATATTGATGCGCTTAAAGTCGTTTCTAAAGGAATCAACAAAATGCGCAGCGAAAACTTCGGCTGCTTAATGATCACTCACTATCAGCGCCTTCTGAACTACATCACGCCTGATGTCGTTCACGTTATGATGCAGGGACGCGTAGTGAAATCCGGCGGCGCGGAGCTTGCACAGCGCCTTGAAGCGGAAGGTTATGACTGGATTAAACAAGAACTAGGCATTGAAGACGAAACTGTAGGCCAAGAAGCGTAAGCGTTAGGGGGATAATCATGACATTGGAAACGAAACTATCCGTAGATCAGGAATATGTCAAAGGCTTTTCCGAAAAGCATCAAGAACCTGCCTGGCTGAAAAACCTGCGCTTACAGGCTCTTGAAAAAGCTGAAGATCTGCCGCTGCCTAAGCCTGATAAAACAAAAATCACAAATTGGAACTTTACAAAGTTCAACAAGCATACAGTAGAAAACGCGCCGCTTGCTTCTTTAGAAGATTTAGCTGATGAAGCAAAAGCGCTGATCGATATCGAAAACGAAGACAAAACATTATATGTGCAGCGTGACCAAACGCCAGCTTTCCTTTCTCTTTCCAAAGAACTGAAAGACAAAGGCGTCATTTTCACGGACATCTTAACGGCTGCCCGTGAGCACAGCGACCTCGTTGAGAAGTATTTCATGAAAGACGGCGTTAAGGTCGACGAACATAAACTGACTGCGCTTCATGCGGCATTAATGAACGGCGGGGCATTCCTTTATGTTCCTAAAAACGTTCAGGTGGAGACGCCTGTTCAGGCCGTTTACGTTCATGAAAGCAATGACACGGCATTGTTCAACCACGTGCTGATCGTCGCTGAAGACCACAGCTCCGTCACTTACGTTGAGAACTACATCAGCACGGTGAATCCGAAAGAAGCGGTATTCAACATTATCAGTGAAGTGGTCACAGGTGATAATGCCAGCGTGACGTACGGCGCTGTTGACAACCTGTCAGCAGGTGTCACAACATACGTCAACCGCCGCGGAGCCGCGCGCGGACGCGACAGCAAAATCGAGTGGGCGCTCGGACTGATGAACGACGGCGACACGATTTCTGAAAATACGACAAACCTCTACGGAGACGGCACATACGGCGATACGAAAACCGTAGTTGTCGGAAGAGGAGAACAGACGGAAAACTTTACGACGCAGATCATCCACTTCGGTAAGGCTTCTGAAGGTTATATCCTGAAGCACGGAGTCATGAAAGATGCCGCATCTTCCATCTTTAACGGAATCGGCAAAATCGAGCACGGCGCGTCTAAAGCAAACGCTGAACAGGAATCCCGCGTCCTGATGCTGAGTGAAAAAGCACGCGGAGATGCAAACCCGATTCTCTTAATTGATGAAGACGATGTAACTGCAGGACATGCGGCATCTGTCGGCCGTGTGGATCCGATCCAGCTTTACTACTTAATGAGCCGCGGAATTCCGAAAGAAGAAGCGGAGCGCTTAGTCATTTACGGATTCCTTGCTCCGGTGGTAAAAGAGCTTCCGATTGAAGGAGTTAAGAAACAGCTCGTCTCCGTCATCGAAAGGAAAGTAAAATAATGAATATCACCGATATTCGTGAACAGTTCCCGATCCTTCATCAGCAAGTGAACGGACATGACCTCGTGTACCTTGACAGCGCGGCGACTTCCCAGAAGCCGCGTGCTGTCATTGAAGCAGTGGATCAGTATTACAGCAAATACAATTCCAATGTTCACAGAGGCGTTCATACTCTTGGCACGAGAGCGACAGACGGCTATGAAGGTGCGCGTGAAAAAGTCCGTAAGTTTATCAATGCGAAGTCAATGGCTGAGGTCATTTTCACAAAAGGTACGACAACTTCACTGAATATGGTGGCGCTGAGCTATGCCCGCGCCAGCTTAAAACCCGGTGATGAAGTGGTCATCACCCAAATGGAGCATCATGCGAATATCATTCCGTGGCAGCAGGCAGTAAAAGCAACCGGCGCGACTTTAAAATATATCCCGATGCAGGAAGACGGCACGCTTTCGCTGGACGACGTCCGGCAGACTGTCACAAGCCATACGAAGATCGTGGCAGTCGCTCATGTGTCAAACGTGCTCGGCACGATCAACCCGATAAAAGAGATCGCCAAAATCGCTCATGACAATGGCGCGGTCATCGTGGTGGACGGGGCGCAGAGCACACCGCACATGAAAATCGACGTTCAGGACCTGGATTGCGACTTCTTCGCGCTTTCTTCCCATAAAATGTGCGGCCCGACGGGAATCGGCGTGCTGTACGGCAAGAAAGAACTGCTTGAGAATATGGAGCCGGCCGAATTTGGCGGCGAAATGATCGACTTTGTAGGGCTTTATGAATCAACTTGGAAAGAGCTTCCGTGGAAATTTGAAGCAGGCACGCCGATTATCGCAGGCGCGATCGGATTGGGAGCCGCGATTGATTTTCTTGAAGAGATCGGACTCGACGAGATTTCCCGGCATGAGCATAAGCTTGCAGCCTATGCGCTTGACCGTTTCGAGCAGCTGGACGGCGTGACGGTATACGGTCCGAAAGAGCGGGCGGGACTTGTGACATTTAATCTTGATGAGGTTCACCCTCATGATGTCGCGACTGTCCTCGATGCTGAGGGCATTGCGGTCAGAGCCGGCCATCACTGCGCCCAGCCGCTCATGAAATGGCTGGATGTATCTGCTACTGCGAGAGCGAGTTTTTATCTGTATAATACAGAGGAAGAGATCGATAAGCTCGCGGAAGCCCTCCAAAAGACAAAGGAGTACTTTACAAATGTCTTTTAATGCAAATTTAGATACATTATACAGACAAGTGATCATGGATCATTACAAAAATCCGCGCAACAAAGGGGTTTTGGATGACAGCATCGTCGTCGATATGAACAACCCGACTTGCGGCGACCGGATCAGACTGACAATGAAGCTTGACGGCGATACCGTTCAGGAAGCGAAGTTTGAAGGGGAAGGCTGTTCCATCTCCATGGCTTCAGCTTCCATGATGACGCAGGCGATTAAAGGAAAAGATATTGATACCGCCCTTTCCATGTCTAAGATTTTCTCAGACATGATGCAAGGGAAAGAGTATGACGACTCAATAGATCTCGGGGATATTGAAGCCCTTCAAGGCGTTTCGAAATTCCCGGCCCGGATTAAATGTGCCACCCTTTCATGGAAAGCACTTGAAAAAGGAGTCGCTGGCGAAAAAGGCGGCAATTAAAAGATTGGAGTGAAAATGGATGGCTAAAAAAATGCCTGAAATTGGTGAATACAAGTACGGTTTTCACGATAAGGACGTTTCCATTTTCCGTTCAGAGCGCGGATTGACAAAAGAAATCGTAGAAGAAATTTCACGCATGAAAGAAGAGCCTCAATGGATGCTCGATTTCCGCCTGAAATCTCTTGAGCATTTCTACAATATGCCGATGCCGCAGTGGGGCGGGGATTTAAACTCTTTAAACTTTGACGAAATTACGTATTACGTAAAGCCGTCTGAGCGTTCAGAGCGTTCTTGGGATGAAGTGCCTGAGGAAATTAAACAGACATTCGACAAACTCGGTATTCCTGAAGCTGAGCAAAAATACCTTGCCGGTGTTTCTGCACAGTACGAATCTGAGGTTGTGTACCACAACATGAAAGAAGATCTTGAAGCGCAAGGCATTGTCTTCAAAGACACAGACAGCGCGCTGAAAGAAAATGAAGACATTTTCCGCGAGCACTGGGCGAAAGTTATCCCGCCGACTGATAACAAGTTTGCGGCGCTGAACTCAGCTGTTTGGTCCGGCGGATCTTTCATCTATGTGCCTAAGGGCGTGAAGGTTGAAACACCGCTTCAAGCTTACTTCCGCATCAACTCTGAAAACATGGGTCAGTTCGAACGTACGCTGATCATCGTTGACGAAGAAGCAAGCGTTCATTACGTAGAGGGCTGTACGGCTCCTGTGTACACAACAAACTCGCTTCACAGCGCGGTTGTTGAAATCATCGTTAAAAAAGGCGGCTACTGCCGTTATACAACAATTCAAAACTGGGCGAACAACGTTTACAACTTAGTAACGAAACGTACGGTTTGTGAAGAAAACGCGACAATGGAATGGGTTGACGGAAACATCGGTTCTAAATTGACGATGAAATATCCGGCTGTCATTCTGAAAGGTGAGGGCGCGCGCGGCATGACGCTCTCTATCGCTCTTGCGGGCAAAGGACAGCATCAGGACGCAGGTGCGAAAATGATTCACCTTGCACCGAATACGTCATCCACAATCGTATCAAAATCGATTTCGAAACAGGGCGGAAAAGTAACATACCGCGGTATCGTCCACTTCGGACGGAAAGCGGACGGCGCCCGTTCAAACATCGAGTGTGATACGCTCATTATGGATAACAAATCAACTTCTGATACAATCCCTTACAATGAAATCCTGAACGACAACATTTCATTGGAGCACGAAGCGAAAGTATCAAAAGTTTCTGAAGAACAGCTTTTCTACTTGATGAGCCGCGGTATTTCTGAAGAAGAAGCAACAGAAATGATCGTTATGGGCTTCATCGAGCCATTCACAAAAGAACTTCCGATGGAATACGCCGTTGAAATGAACCGTTTGATTAAGTTCGAAATGGAAGGTTCTATCGGTTAATAGTAAAACCCCGCCATATGGCGGGGTTTTTTTATTTATTGAATAGTGAAACTTCCGTATTCGCTTGACCGGACATGAATCGGCCCGTTTAAATTGTAGTTCTTCTCTTTGACAATATCGCGGAAAACGTCGACTCGGGCAACCGATTCTCTCCATTCATCCTGGGTGTCCTCATCTGACGGATTCATCAGATCGTCATAGCGCACATCCAAGAATTTATTGAGCCATTTCTTCTCGTCCGTTCCGTCTTTCGGTGACCCGCCCATTTTTTTGTTCGTGCGTTTAATCAGGGCATAAAAGGAGTCTGGATCATCGCCGTCGCCATGCTGAATCACCGTATCGTACATCACCGCTTTGGCCAAGGCCGTTTTCAGTCCGGCATTTTCTGAACGTTTCATCGCCGGCTGATAATACAAGCTGTCATTTACCTTATCCTGAGCAGCGCGGAAGGCTTTATCATTGCCAAGTGAGCGCCAGGCAGAAGCGAATCCTTTCAGATTGCTGATGTCATCGCTTTCGTCCTTCGCAAGACGACGCAATTCAGGCAAATACTTTTTCAATTTGTTATTCGGCACCGCTTTCGTGTATACTTCGACTACTTCCAGCGCATCTCCGGTAGCCGTCGTAAAGCCGGCCCGCCCGCAAGTGTAACCTCTTCCGTCATCCAACGCTTCAACATATCCGTATTGGATTTCCGTCTTTCCGTTTTCAAAAATGCTGGTCAGCTGTTCCGCCCGGCGCTTCTGATCCTTATTCAGCCCGGCCGCAAAAACCGTACCGCTCATCATCAGGGTAAAAAACATGGTGAAAATAAGTGACGAAACCGCCGTCTTCTTCCAAAAACCTGCTTTTTTCTTCAAGCTGATTTTCATTGCCATACCCCTTTCATATGTAAGTTACGCACTCAGTATACATGAGGGGGTTGTTTTTTTGTTGAAAACACACGAATTTGTCAATATTTTGAATCATAAGCCCTATCCGGCGCTTCATAAAAAGAACGCATCTTCACCAGACAGACAATCTCGTTCTCGCGTCATTCTCATCTGTAACATAGTCAACGTGGTGAAACCCGCATTGTACAGCCTGCTGAAAAAGAGCTTCGAGCATGTCCGGATCTTTGCAATATAACGTTACATACGAGCAATCCGCGATGAGAAGCACAAGTTCACAGGAACTATCCAAATATTCCTCATACGTATTGATTTCCGTTACCATCCCGCTCGGGAAAGCTTTCAATTCAGCAAAAATCATATAATAAGGGTTTCCTTCCAGACGCTGACGAAGTTCTTGACCCTCAATGATGCGCTTATTTTGCGGAAACAGGTCTGTATCGGTGTCTTCTTTGAAGTCAGTATACGCCTCTCCATCACCGATAAACCATGTATAGGAAGAGATGGGGAACGGTTTTAATATGTCTGCCGCAAACCGTCCGAATTGATTTGGGATGTTAAAAGTAATCTCGCGTTTCATATGGTCGTATCTCCTTTCGGTTTTTGCTAGAATAATATGGTATGCCATTTGGATAAATATTGAAAGGGGTGACTGTTATGACAACACGATACGGAATTGATGCGCCTTATGGAGCGTTTGGATTTATCTTTCTTGCGCTCCTTTATGCCGCAGGCACGTTATGCGGTATGATTCCTCCTTACTGGGGCTGGCTGACGGGCACCTTGTTTTTATTGCTCGGTCTTTGGATGCTCTTGTATTCAACGGCCATTAAACTTTCACACCGCCATCGCATTCTTGCGCTTTCCGGGTTAAAGCCGGACATGAAAGTGCTTGATATTGGGACGGGACGGGGCTGCTAGCCATCGCCGCGGCACAAAAAGGCGCTGACGTCTCAGCGATTGACAAATGGTCAAGCTGGGATCTGGGCGGAAACGGAAGAGACGCATTTGAAAAGAACAGACAGGCAGAAGGAGCGCCGGAAATTGATTTGTATGACGGACTCGCGCAAGCCATGCCGTTTCCTGATAAAACGTTTGACCTTGTCATTTCGCATTTTGTCGTACACAACATTTCAGGCAGAAAAGAGAGGGAACGGGCGATCACGGAAATGGTGAGGGTGCTGAAGCCTGGCGGCACATTGGCCGTGTCAGATATAAAAAATACATCACAATACAGAGCAATTCTTGAGGAAAACGGCTTTCACACAAGAACGTATTCCTTTTATTATACGTTTCCGTTTTCAAAACTCATTGTCGCCGTCAGGACTCCGGTAGGAACCGGGCGCTCCATTTGTTAAAATAAATAAGACAAAACAGATAGAAAAGGTGTTACACATGAAGTCTTATATAATTATCGGAGCCGGCATTCTCGGTGCGTCCGCGGCTTATCATCTCGCAAAGGCCGGTGCGGATGTAACGGTCTTTGACAGGAAACACCCGGGGCAGGCGACTGACGCCGCGGCAGGGATCGTCTGCCCATGGCTGTCGCAGCGCCGCAATCAGGCATGGTATGCGATCGCAAAAGGCGGAGCCCGCTATTATAACCAATTGATACAGCAGCTTGTAGCTGACGGAGAAACGGACACCGGTTATCAAAAGGTCGGTGCCGTCAGTCTCCATACGGATGAAAAAAAGCTCAGCCAAATGGAGGAAAGAGCTTATAAAAGAAGAGAGGACGCTCCTGAAATCGGTGACATTACAAGACTGACTCCGGAAGAAACGAAGGCGCTGTTCCCCGCGCTGTCGGAGGAATACGGGGCGGTTCATGTCAGCGGCGCGGCCCGGGTGAACGGGAGGGCGCTTCGTAAGGCGCTGTTAAACGCGGCCGTTAAGCACGGCGCGGCTGTTTACAATGAAGAAGCGTCAATATTGACAGAGGACGGTGCCGTTATCGGTGTGAAAACCGCAGAACGCACGCTTACTGCCGGCCAGGTTCTCGTAACGGCTGGCGCTTGGGCGAGAGAGCTGCTTGAACCGCTCGGCATCCGTTTTTCAGTATCATACCAAAAGGCACAGATCGTTCATTTAGAGCTTCAGGGAGAGGATACGGGCGGCTGGCCTGTCGTCATGCCCCCAAACGATCAATACATTCTCGCGTTTGCAAACGGTCGGATTGTAGCGGGCGCGACTCATGAAAACGATACCGGCATGGATTTGCGGGTGACGGCCGGCGGCCTCCGTGAGATTTTTGACAAAGCATTAACCGTGGCGCCGGGCCTTTCAGACAGTACTGTGATAGAGACAAGAGTCGGTTTCAGGCCGTTTACTCCCGGTTTTCTTCCCGTCATCGGCAAAGTGCCGAATATCAGCGGACTCCTCGTTGCCAACGGGCTGGGCGCCTCAGGGCTGACGAGCGGGCCGTATCTGGGGGCGGAACTGGCAAAACTCGCACTCGGCCAGCAGACGGAAATTGATTTGAGCCTTTATGATCCGGCCGGGGCGCTTGAATAAAAAATAGCTTTTGGCGCATTCTTATGATAGGATGGAGCTTTAATGAATAAGAGGACGTGACCCATTTTGATAAAAATAAACCTTCCTGCTCCTGATGTAACCATTACGGAACGGCAGCAGTCACCGTCGGAAAATGAACCGGCGATTAAAGCGATTTACGGTTTCATTGATTTTCACCAAATACCGAGAGACAAAGGCGGCATCTTTATGTTTTATAACATTCATGATGAGCTGCTGTTTGTCGGGAAAGCCCGTAAATTAAGACAAAGAATCAAAAAGCATTTTGAAGACAATGTGTCGCCTGTTAAACATCACAGGGACGAAGTGTATAAAATTGAAGTATGTGTCGTCAATGATCCGATGGAAAGGGAGATTTACGAAACGTACGCGATCAATACCCTTCAGTCGAAATACAACATTGAGAAAGTATTTTATAAATAAGAAAAACCGGAGCTTAAGGGCTCCGGTTTTCTTTATGTTTACAGTGCCAGCCACATCACTGCAATATGCACGATCAGCAGACAGTAAACGACGAGGAACAGCTGGACGACCTTTTTTCTGAATAACATGCAGATCATCATGAGCACAGGAAAAATCAGGACGCCGGCCGTTTTATTGATTGATGTATTCGGACGGTTCGACACGTCATAGTGAATGGCCATATCAGCAGGAAGAAACGGATAAAACACAATCGACAGAATAAAGGCGAGAACCACAGCTCCCCACAGCACCTTATCATTCATCAAAAACATATGAACACTCCCTTTTTTATATATAATAGTATATTAATGTTAAAAAGTTTATTTTCAGTATTCATTTGATGGCTTTTTTCGTGAGACCCGTCTGCCTGGCGGCTTCTTTTATATTCATTCTGAATCACTCCCTGCTTTTCATTCTAAACGTGTCTCTAAGGGTCAGGTCAAGAGAGGGCGGGAAATTAGACGGGTTTATTTTATATTTTAGAAATTTCAGAAAATATGATTGACAACGCACCTTTGTTGCGATTAATATAACGTTATATAATGTTATATAACATTATATAATAAAACACTGAGGAGTGAAGGATTTGAGTCAAACTGCCGCACAAGTGAATCACAAGGTTCAGGCTTTCTTGGATGATCTGAAAGGAAAAACGATTGACCACGTCTTTTTTGTCGCTTGCGGGGGTTCTTCAGCCATTATGTATCCGAGCAAGTACGTGTTTGACAGAGAGGCGAAAGCCATCAGCTCTGATCTCTACAGTTCAAATGAATTTATTCAGCGCAATCCCATTCAGCTCGGAGAGAACTCTCTCGTGATTTTATGTTCTCAGTCAGGCAATACGCCGGAAACGGTGAAAGCCGCCGGTTTCGCCAGAAAAAAAGGCGCGCTTACGATTGCGATGACCTTTGAGCCTGATTCGCCGTTAGCGAAAGAAGCCGAATATGTCGCGGTTTATGACTGGGGTGAGAACGCACAGGCGATAAATACGAATTACGGGGTTCTGTATCAAATCGTGTTCGGCGCTTTACACGTGCTGGAAAACCATCCCGCGTTTGAGCAGGCGATCGACGGACTCAATAAGCTCCAGACCGTATATGACAAAGCGCTTAAACAAGAAGCGGATCACGCAAAGGCATTCGCGAAAGCCCACGAAAAAGAAGATATCATTTACACGATGGCAAGCGGTGCGAACTACGGCGTCGCTTACTCCTACAGCATCTGCATTCTCATGGAAATGCAATGGATTCATTCCCACGCCATTCATGCCGGAGAATATTTTCACGGACCGTTCGAAATCATTGATGAATCCGTTCCATTTATTATCCTGCTCGGCTTAGACGAAACAAGACCCCTTGAAGAGCGGGCGCTTTCCTTCTCAAAAAGATACGGCAAAAAACTGACTGTGCTTGATGCGGCAGCATATGATTTTTCCGGAATTGACGATTCTGTAAAAGGCTACCTGGCTCCTCTCGTATTAAACCGGGTGCTCAGAAGCTATGCGGATGCGCTGGCGGAAGCAAGGAACCATCCGTTAAGCCAGCGGCGTTACATGTGGAAAGTCGAATATTAAGAACGCGCATTATATTTCACCGGACTATAATGATATATAACGTTATAGTCCGGTGCAAAGGAGGAAAAGCATCTGAAAAAGCTCATCTGCCTGTTCGTTCTGTTAGCTGTATGTCTGTCAGCCGCCGCCTGTTCAAGCCAAAGCAGTTCCTCTGACGGAAAAGTGACCCTGAAGTTTTTTCACAGGTGGCCGAAGGAGCCGGAAAAAAGCTATTTTGAAGAAGCGGTCAAAGAATTTGAAGCCGCTCATCCGGATATTCATATCCAAACGGAAGCGGTCTTGAACGATTCTTATAAAGACAAGGTGAAAGTCATGCTCGGAACAACGAGCCCCCCTGACATTTTCTTTTCTTGGAGCGACCGGTTTGCTTATAAATTCATCAAAGGAGAAAAAGCCCTCGATCTGTCGTCTTACTATCAGCAGGATAAACATTGGTCCTCACAGCTTGTGCAGTCACAAATCAAACCCTTTACGCATGACGGAAAACAGTACGGTGTTCCGTGGCAAATGGACGCTAAATCATTCTTTTATAATAAGGACATTTTTAATACATTACATTTGAAGCCCCCGGCGACATGGGATGAACTGATCACAGTCTGTGAGAAATTGAAAGAGAACGGATATATTCCGATCAGTTTCGGCACAAAAGCGCCTTGGACCATTTCTCATTATATCGGGACGCTGAACCAGCGTATGGTGGATGAGAAAACGCGGGCTAAGGATTACAGCCCGGAAACCGGGGAGTTTACGGACGAAGGCTATGTCAAAGCGCTTGAAAAGCTTCAGGAACTTCTGCCGTACTTTACAAAGCACGTGAACTCCGTTGATCACGAATACGTGCGCCAGCAGTTTACGAGCGGCAAAGCGGCGATGATTTATGCGGAAACGGCAGAAATTAAGCTCGTCGAACCGGTCAATCTGGGCTTGTTTCCTTTCCCGAAAATCAGCGGCGAAAAGGGATCTCCCCGTGCACTGACCGGATCTCCGGAAGGATTTATGATTTCCTCAAAAACGAAGCACCCGAAAGAAGCTATGGAATTTCTTCAGTTTTTAACCTCGAAAAAAATGGGAGAGAAGCTGATAAAAGACGTTGGTAAATACAGCGCGGTTCAGGGAACGGCGACAGAAAACAATTCCACCCCGATCCAGCGCGAAGCCGTGCAGGATATCGTCCGCGCCGAAACAATGGTGCCGTGGTTTGATATGGATGTTGACGTTGAAATCGCCGATGTGTATGCGGCAGGCGTTCAGCAGATGCTCGGCGGCACAATGACACCGCGCGAGGTGATGAATTCCGTGCAGAAAGCGGCGCGTCAGGTCAAAGCGTCATCTGAATAGAACAGATTTCTTTGGAGAAAGGAGATGAGGATTTCCTTGGTCAGCCGAAAACGTTTCATTCCGTATCTGTTTCTCGCGCCCGCGCTGATTTTTCTGCTGTTCGTTTACATTCCGATTATTGAAAATGTGTTTTTCAGTCTGTTTGAATGGAGCTCATTTCAACCCGAAAAGACGTTTATCGGTTTGAAAAATTATATTGACCTGTTTCACGATCCCGTGTTTTTTACAGCACTCCGCAACAATGTGCTGTATGCGGTCATATCGCTGATTTGCCAGGTTGGCGGCGGCTTAATTCTGGCGGCCGTGCTGGAAGACAGATTGGTAAGAAAATGGTCGCCGTTTTTCCGTACGGTATTTTTTCTTCCGGTCGTCATTTCCATGACCGTCATTGCGCTGTTGTTTGATTTTATTTATAACCCGGAAATCGGGCTTTTGAATCAGCTGCTGGAAGCCGTCGGACTTGATGAACTGACCCGCGCGTGGCTGGGCGATGAAAACACCGCTATGCTGTCTGTCATTTTTGTGTCTCAATGGCAGTCTGTCGGTTACATCGCCATGCTGTACATTGTCTCGATTCAGAGCATTCCCGCTGAATTATATGAATCGGCGCAGCTGGACGGAGCCGGAAAAATCCAGCAGTTTTTTCACATTACGGTGCCGCAGACGAAAGAAATGTCGTTTGTTGCCGTGGTGATGACGCTGACCGGCGCATTTACCGTATTTAATGAACCGTATATTCTGACCGGCGGAGGGCCGGGCAATGCTTCAGAAGTGCTGAGCACATTTTTGTATAAGAGCGCTTTTACAAAGGATATGATGGGCTACGCTTCTGCGATCGCGACGGTGGTGCTTTTGCTGACGCTTGCTCTGTCGCTTATTCAGATGAAATTCTTTAAGACCGGAAAGGAGGAGTAGCCGATGCTTCCTGAAAAGACGGACTTGCGTCATGCCCGTCAGGCCGTCAGAACAGGCGGAAAACCGAGAAAATGGTATGTCGGGGAAACGTCTGTGTGGCTGTTTCTCTTTATCTACCTCATTGCCGTTGCATATCCGCTGTTATGGATGGCGGTCAGCGCCTTTAAAAGCTCGGATGAGATTTTTGAGCACAGCTGGTCGCTGCCCTCTGTCTGGCATCCCGAAAACTTCGTATCCGCATGGAACCAAGGGATTTCCGCTTATTTTATGAACAGCGTCATTGTGACCGTGCTGACTTGTCTCATCACCGTATTTGTGAGTGCCTGGGCGGCATACGGGCTGGCCCGTTTTCAATTTAAAGGAAAAGGGTTTGTGCTGATCATTTGTCTTGGCGGCTTGATGCTGACGCCGCAGGTCAGTCTTGTGCCGCTGTACTCCATTATCCAGTCATTGGGACTGTACAATACGTATTGGGCATTGATTCTTCCGTACGCAGCCTACCGTATTCCGTTTACCGTGATTCTGATCCGTTCCTATTTTTTGTCGATTTCCAAAGAGCTTGAGGAAGCGGCCTATCTGGATGGATGTACAAGTTTCGGAATATTTTTCAGAATATTCTTACCTATGAGCGTGCCGATTCTGGTGACATCAGGCATTTTGACGGCTTACCATACATGGAATGAGTTTATGTTTGCGATTATTTTTATCGATGATGAAAATTTACGGACGATTCCGGCCGGGCTGATGCAGTTCAGAGATGCGCTGCAGACGGATTGGGGCGTGCTGCTGGCCGGGCTGACGATTTCTGCTGCTCCGATCATCGCGCTGTTTTTATTGATGCAGAGATATTTTATCCGCGGCATTGCAGCGGGAAGCGTGAAAGGATAAGGGGGATGAAAAGATGAAACTGATAGCGGCCGGAGATAATGTAGTAGATTATTATCAGGATCAGGAGACGTTTTACCCGGGCGGAAATGCGTTAAATGTAGCCGTGCTTGCCCGGCGCTTAGGCCACGAAACTTCTTATATCGGGATTCTCGGCAGTGATGAAGCGGCGGATCACGTATTGAATGTGCTGAAACTGGAAAAGGTGAATGCCGATCTGATCCGCCGGGCATACGGAGAAAACGGGATGGCGGTCGTCACGCTTGATGAAAGAGGGGACAGGATATTTGCCGGATCGAATAAAGGCGGCGTGCAATCGCGTCTGACGCTCGCTTTTCAGGAGAATGACATCTCATTTATCTCCGGACATGATCTGCTGCATACGAGCGTATACAGCAGGATAGAACGTGACCTTCCGATGCTGAGCGGCCATGTGCCGATTTCCTTTGACTTCTCTGTAAAACGTGACGAAGCCTATTTAGAAGCGGTCTGTCCGTACGTAACGTATGCATTTTTTTCCGGGAGTGATTTGGGTGAAAGTGAATGTGTGCGGCTTGCCGAAAAAGCCCGCGGTTTCGGAGCGAAAATCGTCTGTCTGACAAGGGGAGAACATGGCGCGGTGTTATCGGATGGGGAACGCGTCTATCATCAGCCGGTGGTAAGAGCTGATATAATAGATACATTGGGCGCGGGTGATTCTTTTATTGCCGGATTTCTTACCGATTTCTTCGAGCATCAGGATATTCGGCGAGCGCTTACTGCGGCCGCCGGGACGGCTGCCAAAACATGCGGAGGGTTCGGAGCGTTCGGTTACGGGCATCCCTACAGGCCGGACGGCGGGAAAAGCAGTGAAAAAACGAGAATACGATAAGCATTGTCTCGTTTTTTATACTTGTTACGCATAGGGGCTGTTAATGGTAAACGTGACGCGGTCGGTATGCATTACAAACAGCGAGCTGTATATCGGCTGGTCTTTTGACATAAAAGCGGTTTTGTCAATTTCAAAAAGCGCATCCCCGATATCACAAGCCAGATAGCGGCTTTCTTCCTGCTTGGCGTATACGACATTTAACAGCTTCGTATTATGGGTGGGCACCACCTGATAGTGCTGTTTCAAAATGTCATGCATCGACACGCCGCCTTTAATATGCTTGCCGATGTCGGGAAATAAACTGAGCGGATAGTGGGCGATTTCGAATGAGAGCGGCTGGTCGTCGTGAAATAAAACGCGTTTTAATTCAAGAACGGGACTTTCGGAAGCGACGCGAAGTTTTTGAGCGATGGATTTAGGCGCTTCAATGATTTCATGGGAAAGGATCTGGTGTTTCGGTTTTTTTCCCGTTGATTCCATAAATTCAGAGTAGCCGTTGACCGCGATGAGCTCCCGCTTCAGTTTAGGGCTTTTAACGAACGTTCCCTTTCCCTGCTGCCGGACGAGCCAGCCTTCTTCCACAAGATCAAGGATGGCCTTCCTGACCGTTATGCGGCTGACGTTGTACGTTTCGCACAGCTCATTTTCAGTCGGCAGTTTTACGGACGGCGAATAAACGCCCTTCTTGATATCGTCCGCGATAATTTGTTTCAGCTGAATATATAAAGGTTTCGAGCTCCCGTTATTTAGCAATGGGACGGACCTCCTTTGTCAAGTAGTAGTACTATTATATGTATTATGACGTTATAATACAAATTTGCTTTTCATTTATGAATCTGTCAGAAACCCCGAACATTTTTAACATAACAGAAAGATGTGGCGGTTTCCAGTATTGGAGGAGGTTTCGAATGGCATCATTAACATTTGACCATATCAAAAAAACATACGGCGCCCAATCGGCGGCAGTGAAGGATTTTCACTTAGATGTAAAGGATGAGGAGCTGCTGGTGCTTGTCGGTCCCTCCGGCTGCGGCAAATCTACGACACTCAGAATGATTGCCGGACTGGAGAGCATTTCTGAAGGGAAGCTTTATATCGATGGAGACGCGGTGAACGATCTGCCCCCGAAGGATCGTGATATCGCAATGGTTTTTCAGAATTACGCGCTGTATCCCCACATGACGGTGTTTGATAATATGGCGTTCGGTTTGAAGCTCAGAAAGCTGCCGAAAAAAGAAATCGCAGAGCGAGTCCGGACGGCTGCTGATATTTTGGAAATCGGGCATCTGCTCAAGCGGAAACCGAAGGCTCTTTCAGGCGGGCAGCGGCAGCGGGTTGCGCTCGGCCGGTCGATCGTGCGGGAGCCGAAAGTGTTTCTGATGGACGAGCCGCTTTCCAACTTAGACGCGAAATTGCGTGTGACGATGCGCGCCGAAATCAGCAAGCTCCATCAGCGTTTGAAAGCGACCATCGTTTATGTGACGCATGATCAGACGGAAGCGATGACAATGGGCGACCGGATTGTCGTGATGAATGAAGGAGATATTCAGCAGGCCGCGAGCCCCCATGAGATTTATCATTATCCGGCGAATATGTTTGTGGCGGGTTTTATCGGTTCTCCGAGTATGAATTTTATAAAAGGCGTCATAGAAGAAAGTCACGGGCAATGGTATTTTGCCGGTTCGTCCGTTCGTCTGCCCATTCCGAAAGAAAAAGCGGCCGTTCTTGTCCAGAAAGGATACAGCGGTAAGGAGATGACTGCGGGGCTGCGTCCGGAGCATTTGACGCTTGCCGGACAATCAGAGCACCCGCCTGAAGCGGTGTGCCGCGCTGTGGCGGAAGTATGTGAAAACTTAGGCGCGGAGATGTACGTTCATGCGGTGAGCGGAGATGACCGCATGACGATCCGTCTTGACGGCGCTTCAGAGGTGAAACCCGGCGATGCCATTCTGCTTGCGGTCAATATGAACCGGGCCGTCTTTTTTGATGCCGACACTGAAAACGCCGTATATTGAAAAAGGGAGCCTGATGATGGGGCTCCCTTATCACTTCTTATGATACGATTACCAGATTTCGTCCGCCCATTCCGGGTGGTCGATAAACGGATTGCGGTTATGCTGATAGTCTTCGTAAATGATTTCGTTCCGCCGTTTTTCCTTACTGTCGACGGGGTCTTGTTTATTCCATTTGAGCAAAACGGACAGTTTTCCCATGTAAGGAGCTGAGCCGTTTCCGGTTTTATCATTCAGCTCAAGGTCGGGATACCCGTCGCCGCCTTCATAACGCACCGCCATGTAAAACAGCATGCGGGCGACGTCTCCTTTGACCTCATCGCGCGGCTCCCAGGAATCACCGTCGTAATAATTGCCCGGCGCTTTCGGGTATTCTGAGCCGCCGTTATCAAAATCCATGTTTCCTCTGGCGCTGTTCACCTGGACGTCTGCAGGGCGCAGATGATGAATGTCCGTCCCGGGGCCGGCAGCTGTTCCGAAGTTTCCGTGTGACTTTGCCCACACGTGTTCACGGTTCCAGTCCCCGACGCTGCCGCCGTTTTTACTTTTGGCCCGTGATTCCTGGGTGTAGAGCAAGATGACATTGTTCGGGTTTGCCGGATCTTCGTCAGTTTCCTTCAATGCATTCCATACTTGGCTGTAAGACAGCTTTGTATGTCCGCTGATGATGCGGTGCAGGGCGCTCTTTAAGGCTGTTCCGCTTTTTCCGGAAGCTTCTTTATAATATGTGTCCGTATCCGCAGACGGAGTGATGACAGCTGAGGCAGTTTGCGGAAAAAGAGTTGTGCCGCCGGAAGTTGAAACCGCGAGCCGGCTGTACAGATTCGTGTCAGCCGGCGCGCCCGCAGAGACTGACGGCGCGGCCCATCCAAAAATGAAAAACAGGCAGACAATCGGCAGAAACCAAAGTTTTTTTGTCATGACTTGCCCTCCTTTACCTCTATTATCCAAAAAATAAATCTAATATTCTATCTTTTTTGAAAAATGGTTCCTTCGGCTTATGGGACAGAGGGGCGGTTTCTTGGTCAAAGTATCCGGAAAATCATTGATTTTTTAGAGGTTATGATAATGAACTCATAATGCGCTCCTTCTATAATGAAGATCATCTTGTCAGTTTTTCAGTTTAAAAGGAGGGCGTGTATGGAACATCAGCAGCTTTCGGCGGCGAATATCGGAATTTCCGACAACATACAATGGCTGTCTCAATTCGGCGCTTCCGCTTCCGGCGGAGTGACGAGGCTTTTATATACGAAAGAATGGATGAACGCCCAGCTTGCCGTCAAAAAGAAAATGGAGGCGTTCGGGCTGGAAACGGCATTTGACGATGTCGGTAACGTATTCGGCCGGCTGAGCGGCACAGAATCGCCTGATGAGGTGATTCTGACCGGGTCGCATATTGACACCGTTATTGACGGCGGCAAATATGACGGTGCATTCGGCGTGCTGGCGGGCATGCTGGCGATCCGGCATTTGCATGAGACGTGCGGGCGTCCGAAAAAAACGCTGGAGGCTGTGTCGCTCTGTGAAGAGGAAGGGAGCCGTTTTCCCATCACCTATTGGGGCTCAGGCAATATCACCGGTGCTTTCTCGCTTTCAGATGCGGAAACGCCGAAAGACGCGTCCGGCATTTCTCTGAAAGAAGCCATGCGGCAGAACGGCTTCGGTGCAGGCCGTTATCCGGCGCCGCTGCGCACTGATATTAGTGCCTTTCTGGAAATTCATATAGAACAGGGGCAAACGCTTGAACGATCGGGAAAGGATATCGGGATTGTCACCGGGATTGCCGGACAGAGGCGCTATACCGTTACGCTTGACGGTGAATGCAACCATGCGGGGACCACTTCAATGAAATGGCGGAAAGATCCGCTCGCGGCGGGAAGCAGCATCATCCACGAACTCATGCTCTCAGCGGAAAGACAGCCGGAAGAGCTCCGCCTGACGTGCGGGAAAATGACGGTTGAGCCGAATATGGCGAATGTCATTCCGAGCCGTATCCAGTTTTCCGTTGATATTCGCCACCAGCAGGAAGACGTGCTGGCAGCCTTCCATCAGAAACTGGTGTCGATTATTGAAAACATCAGCCGCAGCAAAGGAGTCAGACCTGTTATTGATGAATATATGAGGATAGAGCCGGTTCAAATGGATCAGACACTGACACGAACCGCAGCAGAGGCTGCAAAAGAGCAGGGGGCGGACCCGGAGAAGATCGTAAGCGGAGCGGGACATGACGCCCAGATGCTCGGCAGAACCTTTCCGGCCTGCATGCTGTTTGTGCCGAGCCGTGGCGGGATCAGCCACTCGCCGCTTGAATTCACACCCGCACATCAGCTTGAAACCGGCGTCCTTACGCTGGCGAATGTATTACATAAACTTGCCTATTAACGTAAAGGGGGAATCGGCGTGCCGACCAGAAAAGAATTGTGCATTCCGCAAAGAACGATTATGACACCGGGACCGACAGAAGCTGAACCGAGAGTGCTGAGGGCGATGGGCGCTCCGATCCTCGGCCAGTTTGACCCGGCATTTACCGGCATCATGAACGAAACGATGCAAATGCTCCGTGAATTATTTCAAACGGAAAACCGCTGGGCCTATCCGATTGACGGCACATCAAGAGCGGGGATTGAGGCTGTTCTCGCAAGTGTGATAGAACCGGGCGACAGCGTGCTCGTTCCGATATACGGACGCTTCGGATACCTGCTGACTGAAATCGCCGAGCGGTACGGAGCAGACGTTCATACGATCGAGTGTGAATGGGGAACGGTCTTCCGGCCTGAAGAGATTATCAGCGAGATGAAAAAGATTTCCCCGAAAATCGTCGCTATGGTGCACGGAGAAACATCAACGGGGCGGATTCACCCGCTGAAAGAAATCGGGGAAGCGTGCCGCGCCCAAGACGCACTCTTTATCGTGGATGCCGTAGCCACGATCGGAGGCTGCGCCGTAAAAACGGATGAATGGAAGATTGACGCAGTCATCGGGGGAACGCAAAAATGCCTATCGGTCCCTTCCGGAATGGCGCCGATTACTTATAATGACCGGACGGCAGCTGTCATTGCCGCGCGTAAAAAGGTAGAACGGGGCATTGCGACGGCAGCTGACGGTAAAATGCTGTCCGGTCATCGGCCGGTTACGAGCAACTATTTTGATCTGAGCCAGCTCGAAGATTATTGGAGTGAAAGAAGGCTGAATCACCATACAGAAGCGACAGCAATGCTTTATGCGCTGCGGGAGGGTGTGCGCCTTGTCCTGGAAGAAGGACTTGAAGAACGGTTCCGCAGGCATCAGCGTCATGAAAAAGCGCTTACGGCGGGACTTGCAGCGATGGGCCTTGATTTATTCGGCGATCCGGAGGCGAAGCTGCCTGTCGTCACATGTGTGAAGATTCCGCCGGAAGCAGACGGCGAATCGATCAGGAGTATGCTTTTGTCTCAATTCGGAATTGAAATCGCCAGCTCGTTCGGTCCGCTGCAGGGGAAAATTTGGCGAATCGGAACGATGGGCTACAGCTGCAGAAAGGAAAATGTGCTGTTTGTGCTGGCCGGACTTGAGGCGGTTCTGATCAGACACGGAGTTGCAGTTAAAGCCGGGGAAGCGCTGCAGGCGGCCCTTAACATATATGATCTGCCGGCTGAAACCGGTGTGCTGTCATGAGACATGAAAACGAGATTGAAATCATCTGGACTTTTTTCCCTTTTCCCCGTTATACTGAATGGTATAAAAAATGACAAATATGGAATGATCATCTGTTTGTCTGGGGAGAAGGTAAGAAATCATGGCGTACATAGGCCGATTGTCAATTTTAATGCTGAATATGTTTATTGCGATGCTTGGAATCGGATTGATTATTCCGATTATGCCCGCATATATTACCGAATTCGGAGCGACGGGGAGCACGATGGGTCTGCTTGTTGCGGCGGCGGGGCTTACACAGCTTTTATTTGCGCCTATTGCCGGGGAAATAACCGACAAATACGGACGGCGGAAACTGATTATTTTCGGCATTGCCGCCTTTGCCGTGTCACAATTGATCTTCGCCTTTGCCGGAAGCCTGTGGCAATTGTTCGCATCCCGGCTTTTGGGCGGGATGGGCGCGGCGTTTTTAATGCCGTCAATGTTCGCTTACATAGCGGATATTACGACCGAGGAAGAACGCGGGAAAGGAATGGGGCTGTTCAGCGCGGCGATGACGCTCGGTGTCGTCATCGGGCCCGGTGTCGGAGGCTATTTGGTTCATTACGGCATGTCTGTGCCGTTCATCGTGTCCGCAAGTCTCGCCTGCTTTTCAACGGTGCTTTCATTTTTCTTTCTGCCCGAAACGCTTGGACGTGAAAAGCAGCTGGAAGCCCGGGCGAAAACGGAAAAACGTGAGCATCTGTTTAAGCAAATGTCACGCGCGCTCAAATCGCCGTTCGCGTTTATGCTGATTCTGGTTTTTGTGCTGAACTTCGGAATTATGAACTTTGAATCCGTTTTCGGCCTTTACGTTGACCATAAACACGGATTTAAAGCCTCTGATATTGCCTTTATTATTACGGCTGCGGGTCTCATCGGCGTGTTTGTGCAGGCGGTCGGCGTCAGTTATCTCGTCCGCAGGTTCGGGGAAAAGCGCGTCATTAACGTGACGTTGATCGGGGCTGCTGCAGGACTTGTGTGGTGCCGGTTTGCGGGTTCATATTGGGCCGTTTTTGCCGCGGCAATCTTTTTCCTGACGCTGACATCGCTGCTCCGGCCGGCCGTTAATACGATGCTGTCGAAGCTCGCCGGTGACCAGCAGGGGTTTGCCGGCGGGATGAACACCTCATTCATCAGCTTAGCGAATATCGCCGGACCGTCAGCCGCCGGTTTTCTCTTTGATGTAAATATGGAATTTCCGTATATGCTGGGAGCGGCCATTCTCGCCATCAGTTTTCTGGCCGCGCTTGGCTGGGGCAAAAAGACACAGACCCGGCCGTTCACGCAGCAAGGATAAGAATCAAAAGCCTCCGGGTATCCGGGGGCTTTTCGCTTTTTCTCAATTTGAAAATATCCATTTTTACTTATCTTCCAAGTTTGCTTCTGTTGTATTTTCTGTCTGTAATGAGGATATGAAGCAGGCTGACAGTAATAAAGTGGCCGAATACACCTTTTTGGTGAGTTCCGCCCCGGCTTCATCCGTGCTTTTCTGCAATTCCAGAATACAAGCAGTCGAGAAATAAACAAGGCAGAAAGTTGACACGGCAACAGAAGCTATTGGGAAGCCAATAACAGATTGATACGCACAGAAAAAACGGCTTTTCGGCTAAAAAATCACAATGTCTTCCATTATTACTCAAGCCAATGAGAACTGAGGAGAAATTGAGGCGGAGGCTTTTGTTCTTATCAGATATCGTTTTTAAAAGTTATTTATAAAATTCATACAATGTCTTTTTAAAACTCATCTTATTCTTATCTAGTTTTTGTAACCAAAAGATTATTTAGTCTTTAAAAATCGGAAAATATGGGTTAGAATGTATAATAATCTTGTGTTTACAAGTATAATTATTAATGGAGGGATTTATCATGAGAAGTAAAACTAAGAATATTCTAGCAGTATTGTTGGCAGGTATTATGACTTTTGGCCTGATTATAGGATTCAGTCAATCAGCGCAAGCAGTAAGCAAAACAACGAGCTTTACTTACAATACTGGAACTGTTTCTGCAAAATCATATATACATACATCAGATAACTACAAAAATGTTAATGCCACAGTTGAATTAGGAAGATCAGGCACATGGGAGACCGCAGCTTATTGTAAATTATACCTTCAGCGGTATACAAGCGGTTCATGGAAGACTATTGATACTGCTTCCGGTAATGCGTCATACGGCAAAAAATTGAATGTTACTTTTACGAATATCGCTAAAAAATCTGCTTCAACTCGTGTAAAAGTGAAACTTTATAACAACTGGAAACACTCGGAACTACTTCAAACTGTAAATTCAAGTAAATGGAAACGCTAATGTCTAAAATATGATTTTGACTGATTAGTAATAATTATTCTTCTAAATTAATTTTTAAAGGCTGAAAATTTTCTGAATGTACTTAGGATGCAGGGGACCCCTGCATCCTTTTCATTGAGTATGAAACCCTAACTCCCAGGTACAACTGATAGCCAAATAGGATTAGCAGGAGCGGGATGTGGTAGTCCTTTAATGCATCGATATATGAAAATGGATGGAGAGGGGGATTTTCAAGCAAGCCTAAACGGGAGAAGCAAGCACCCGTATGATTCCATTATATTTCTCCGAGCTGCATCTGTTCGCTGAGAAGATGGCTGTCGAGCCGCCCGTCTTCGTTTTTCCTTCCGAGCATGGAATCTCACCGACGACTGTATCCCAAGTATGCTTTTGAGATTGGAAGGTAATGTGAAACAGCTAAGGAAATCTGCATCTAAATCAGGGTTCGCTATTGAGAGGGCTTGTTTGTGAAATACAGAAGCGGTTAGGGCATGAACCTCTTCTGCGGCACTGTAGCCTTCGCGAAGCTTTCCGTACGATTCCCTTTGTATTCAATAAATCCCACCGAATAAGGGAATGTAATGGCTCCTGCGTACATGGCAACTACATACTGAGAGCGGATGGCCAGTGCTGCAGTTTTTCTCTTATCCCAACTCCTCATTTTTCCGAATGTGATGTTTAAAACACGTTAGTATGCGGAAGACGGGCTGGCATCAGGCTTTATCGCTGAAATATTCGTATTTTTTTGGCGGAAACGCCAATGAGAGTGGATTTCATTTGAGGATAGCAGCAATTCCTTACCCGATCAGCCGCTGCATTCTCAGCGCGAGCCGCAGGCGCATCGTCGTCTCCGGATCTTTTAAGCTTTTGCCGAGCAGTTCCTCGCATTTTTCTAAACGATAGATCACCGTATTTCGATGGACGTACAGGCGCTTAGCCGTTTCTGAAATCTGGCAGTGGGTCTCCAGGTAAACAGACAGCGTATGAAGCAGGCTCTGGTCCTCCTTTTGCCGATCGGCCAGACTTTGGAGGGTGGCTTCGTAAAACTTCTTCACATCTTCCGCCGGAAGCAGGCGGAGCAGCTCCGGCACGTCTTTGGCATGATAGATTTGAATAAACTCCGCGCTTCTGGACAAATGCCCGGATGAAATAGCGTCTGAAGCTTCAGTAAAAGCGTCAGGGACATCGATCAGCTTTTGGCATATGTTTGAGATGCCGAAGGAGACAGTCCGTTTAAATTGCGCCCGGACCTGTTTTTGAAACTGCTCCAAAAAGCTGATGACAGACGCGTGCATTTCATTCCAGCTGTCTGTCGCTTCAATTAAAAGAATACCGACATTTCCTTTAATAAAGAGATGAGGGGGAAACGGAAAGGATGACAGCTCCCCTTCAAGCAGATCAAATACATGATCGGAAACGAGCTGATTTTCGGTAAAGCTGATCGTTTTCTCATTTCGGTCGAGTTTTCCGCAGATGCACATGTATTTCTGATCCCAGCGGAGCCGGAATTCTTTGGCGCGGCTTTTGATTTCTTCATGGCCGGTAAACGAGCGGTCGATGAAATTGCTGAAAAATTCATTGCGCGCCCGTCTGCCGAATTGTTTGACGGCATTTTCTTTCAGCAGTTCAAAGGAAATGACGTTGGCCGCCTGTTCAATTGTCAAAATCATGCCTTTATCAGCGGTCTGCACCAGCTCCGGAATCACCAGATAACCGCAGTTTTTTTCAACATTCAGAATCGGCAGGACAGAATACGCCTTTCTGTCGGAGAGCATGGAAAAGCAGGTGAAATAAGGACCGGAAAGGGAATAACAGATGTTTTTCAATAAAGACGTGTCAATAGGTATGCTGTGGGACGATGATAAGAGTTTTGTATGCTGATCCAAAAGCAGCACGGGAAGCCGGAGAATGTCTGAGAGCTTCTTAAGCAGGGATTGCAGCCCTTTGCCGCTCATAATGTGGTTTGTGAATTTTTTATGGGCGTAAATGGCCTGCTGCAGCTCATTTGAACGCATATCAAGAATATGGCTCAATGTAGCATTGACGATATCTCCCAGCCTGATGTCTTCCGGAAGCTCAATAATCGGAAATTCATACCGGTCGGCAAGCTCCGCGGCATCTTTCGGAATGACATTAAGATAGCGCTTCGTTTTGATCCCCAGTCCCGCGCATCCCCGTTTTGCCATGAGGCGGATCAAATCTTTCAACAGCTGCGGGCGGTCCTTCAAGTGGTAAGCCGTCGTGACGAGCAATTCGTTTTTATGTAAAAAATCAGCGATGTCCGGCGCATCCATCATGTTGACGTGCTGCACCTCCCTCCAGCCGCCGGATCTGCCTGCGATTAATGCGGCCCGCTCATAAGCGGGAATCTTCATCACATCATAAATGTTCATCAGTCAATCTCCTTTCAGGTTCTAAAGACAACCATTAGTTAATATGAATAAAAATCATCAAAAATTATAGCGGTTTTGCTGATGTATTACGATCATAGTAGCAGTAAACTGGCAATCATAGACGCATGTTGTGATAAAAACTGACAGAAAATCGTCATCCTTACAGGGAGGAAGATAAAATGGCCTATGACGTAATTGTAAAGGGTGCGAAAGCTGTGCGAAAAGGCGGGACAGAGCGGGCCGATATCGCCGTCAAGGACGGGAAAATCGCATTGATCGAGCCCGGCATTGACGAAAACGCGGACCAAGTGGTGCAGGCAGACGGCATGTATGTGTTTCCGGGCGCGGTCGATTGTCACGTGCATTTCAATGAACCCGGACGCGAAGAATGGGAAGGCATTGAAACCGGCTCAAACATGCTTGCTGCCGGCGGCTGTACGGCATATTTTGACATGCCGCTTAACTGCATTCCTTCGACGGTAACTGCTGAAAACCTGCTGGCAAAGGCGGAAATCGCCGAACGGAAGTCAGCGGTTGATTTTGCGCTTTGGGGCGGTTTGATGCCCGGGTATACCGAACATATCCGGCCGATGGCAGAAGCGGGGGCAATCGGGTTTAAAGCGTTTCTGTCTAAATCGGGAACGGATGAATTTCAATCAGCCGATGAACGGACTCTTTTAAAGGGAATGAAGGAAATCGCGGCGTGCGGCAAGATTTTGGCCCTGCACGCAGAAAGCGACGCCCTCACCCGATTCCTTGAAGCCGAGTACGCGCTCCAAGGGAAAATTGATGCCCGCGCTTACGCTTCCTCCCGTCCGGAAGAAGCCGAATGCGAGGCTGTGCAGCGGGCGATTGAATATGCAAGAGCGACGGGATGCGCGCTTCATTTTGTACATATCAGCACGAAACGGGCCGTGCTCTCCATTCAGCAGGCGAAAAAAGACGGATTGGATGTCACCGTTGAAACGTGTCCGCACTACTTATTATTCAGCTTTGAAGACTTCCTCAAAAAAGGGGCGGCCGCCAAATGCGCTCCGCCGCTCCGCTCAGAGGCTGATAAAGAGGAATTGATCGGGGTTTTGGCTGAGGGTCTGATTGATATGGTGTCTTCGGATCATTCTCCCTGTCATCCGTCTTTGAAACGCGAGGATAATATGTTCCTGTCGTGGGGCGGGATCAGCGGAGGCCAATTTACGCTTCTCGGCATGATTCAATTAGCGATCGATCATGGGATTCCGTTTGAACATGTGGCCCGATGGACGGCCGAAGCACCTGCCAAGCGCTTCGGTTTAACGAATAAAGGCCGGCTTGAAGAAGGATTTGACGCTGATTTTGCCATTGTCCGGCCGGAACCTTTTACCGTCACAAAAGAAACGATGTTTTCCAAACATAAGCAAAGCTTGTATGAAGGCCGCACCTTTCCATACCGAATTGCTGCGACCTACAGCAAGGGACGCTGTGTGTACCAAGATGGTCGTAAGCAGAGCGGGGCTTTCGGAACATTTCTGAAGCCTTCTGAAATAAAAGAGCCGATTCTCTGAGGAGAATCGGCTTTTTTTGTCGTTTGGAAAGCGGGTCTCGTGGTATCTTTTTATAAAAAGGAGTAAAACACATTGTATGATCAAATCTTGAACATATTAACGGCATCCTGGTCGCGCAAGACCAGTACAAAATGGACGGAAGATTGCCCGGCCAAAGGCCAGTGCGGCGTGACGGCTTTAGTCATCCAAGATGTTTACGGCGGTGACATTCTCAAAACAAAAACCGGCACAAGCTGGCATTTTTATAATCGAATAGACGGGGAGATATATGATTTCACGAGCAGTCAGTTTTCAGAGCCGATCGTCTATCAGCACATTCTTTCTTTCAGAGATGAGGCATTTTCGGACACCAATGAACATCAGTACCGGTTCCTGAAAAGTGCATTCAGAAAAAACATGGAAACGGAAAGAGAAAAACACCTGTGATAAACTAGAATGAGAGGTGAAGGATTGTGATTTATATCGGACTGACGGGGTGGGGGGATCATGACAGCATCTATCCGCCTAAAACAGCGGGCCCGCAAAAATTGCAGGCGTATTCCTCCCATTTTCCCATCGTTGAGCTGGACGCGAGCTTTTACGCGATACAGCCCGCCCGCAATAACGAAAGATGGGTCAAAGAGACGCCGGAATCTTTTCAATTTGTCATTAAGGCATATCAAGGAATGACGGGTCATCAGCGCGGCGATATTCCCTTTGAATCGAAGGAAGAAATGTTTGAGGCGTTTAAGCTGTCATTATCGCCGTATATAGAGCATGGAAAGCTTGCCATGGTGCTGTTCCAATTCCCGCCGTGGTTTGACTGCAAGAAAGAAAACGTCGCATATTTAAGATGGTGCAGGCAGCAGATGGGGGATATCCCGTGCGCGCTTGAATTCCGCAACCGGTCTTGGTTTTCCCCGCCATTTTACGAGCAGACCCTTTCCTTTATGAAGGAGGAAGGCTGGATTCACAGCATATGTGACGAGCCGCAAATCGGCGAGGGCAGCATTCCGACCGTCCTAAAAGCAACGGATGAAGAAAAAACGCTTGTCCGTTTTCACGGACGGAACAAGCAGGGCTGGATCAAACCTGACGGCGGACAAAACTGGCGTGAGGTCAGATATTTATACCGCTATAACAAACAGGAACTCAAAGATTGGAAAAACAATCTTCAGGAGCTGAAAAAGCAGTCGCGCAATCTGTATGTGCTCTTCAACAATAACTCAGGCGGAGACGCCGCCGATAACGGGCTTGAGATGCTTGAAATGTTAGATATCTCATATACCGGGCTTGCTCCGAAGCAGCTCGACCTATTCAGCTAGAAAAGAGGTTTCAAGACACATGTCTTATCTTATTTTGATCATATTGGGATTTATCGCGGGAACGGTCGGCAGCCTGATCGGGCTTGGGGGAGGAATTATCATCGTGCCGGCGATGCTCTATTTAAGCACGATGACTCCGTTTTTCCATGACGTAACACCGCAGACTGCCATCGGCACGTCCCTTTTGGTGATTATTTTTACGGGCCTGTCATCAACTCTGGCCTATATGAAATATAAAACTGTTGACTACAAAAGCGGACTGATCTTTTTTATCGGTTCCGGCCCGGGAAGCATCATCGGCGCGTATTTGTCTAAACTTTTTAATGCGCATACGTTTTCCGTCTGGTTCGGACTTTTTATGATTTTGATTTCCATTACATTAATGCTGAAGGCGAAAGCAAAACCGGTCAATAAAGCGCATAAAGGCATGATCCGGACTTATGAGGATGAATCGGGTGAGCTTTATACATATTCGTACCGTATTTTTACCGGTATCGCCATTGCCTTTTTCGTCGGTTTATTGGGCGGTCTTTTCGGCATCGGCGGCGGCTCTCTTATGGTTCCGGCCATGATGCTGTTATTTTTGTTCCCGCCGAAAGTGGCTGTGGCGACGTCAATGCTCATCATTTTCTTATCCTCCGTGACGGGTTCCGTGTCACATATCGCAGAAGGCCATGTCAATTGGCTGTATGCGCTGTGCCTCGTTCCGGGCGCGTGGTTCGGCGGCAAAATGGGCGCGTGGGTCAATAAGCGGGTGCAGACGAAAACGATCGTGCTTTTCATGCGGGTCGTCTTGATTTTGATCGGCTGTGAATTGATTTATCAAGGGATATTCAGCTAAAAGGTAGGAGAGATGGTATGTTAGAGAAGCTCCGTTTATATCATACGAATGATTTGCACAGCCATTTCGAAAATTGGCCGAAAATCGTACATTATATTGAGCAGAAGAGAAGTGAGCATGAAAAGGACGGGGAGGAAACACTCGTATTCGACATCGGCGATCATATGGACCGATTCCAAATGATAACGGAAGCGACCTTCGGCAAAGCGAATGTCGACTTGTTAAACCGTCTTGAGATTGATGCGGCTGCCGTCGGGAATAATGAAGGGATTACGCTGCCTCACGATGAGCTGGCGGATTTATATACTCATGCCGCGTTTCCCGTCATTGTGTCCAACCTGTTTGACGCGGACGGACAGCGCCCGGAATGGGCCAAGCCCTACGTGATCAAAACGCTGAAAAACGGGATGACCGCCGGCATACTAGGCGTCACGGTGCCGTATTATCCCGTCTATCAGAAACTCGGCTGGACGGTGACGGATGCGGAAAAAAGCATTCAAGAATCACTTGACGATATCAAGGGTAAAGCGGACATCATCATTCTGCTTTCTCATTTAGGCCTGATCGATGACCGGGCCGCAGCGGAAAAATTTCCCGACATCGATGTCATTCTTGAATCACATACGCACCACCTTCTTGAGGACGGACAGGACATAAACGGCGTATTGCTTGCATGTGCGGAAAAATACGGGAACTATGTCGGCTGTGTCGAGCTCACGATAGAAAGTGAATCACGAACCATTGTCAGCAAACAGGCATCTGTACAGAAAATGGCTGATTGGCACGGGGAATCTGAAGATACGGCGGCTTTTCTGAAAGAGAAAGAACGGGAAGCGGAAAACCTGCTCTCCGTACAAGTCGCCAATCTGAAGGAAGAAGCCGGCGTGAAGTGGTTTGAGGAATCGCCGCTGCCGCTTCTATTAGCCGAAGCGCTGAAAAGCTGGTGCGGCTGTGAAGTCAGCATGGTGAATTCAGGCGTCATTTTGGGGCCTTTACAGAAGGGGCCTGTCACAAAGCTTGACCTGCACCGCATCTGCCCTCATCCGATCAATCCGGTCGCCGTTCGTCTTTCAGGCAGGGAGCTCCAGGAAACAATCAGCCAGGCCGCCTCGGAACAAATGGAGCAGCTGCGGATTAAGGGCCTCGGCTTCCGCGGGGAAGTGATGGGCAGGATGGTATATGCCGGAGCGGAGGCAGAGGCCGGCATTCTTGAAGACGGTGTGACGCATCTCCTCAATGTGAAAGTGAACGGAGAAGAGGTGGATCCGGAGCGGATATACTCGGTTGCCGTTCTCGACATGTTTACACTCGGAAAGCTGTTCCCTTACATCCGCGATTCAAAAGAAAAACAATACTTTATGCCGGAGTTTTTAAGAGATCTGCTCGCCTGGGAGCTCGCGCGGCAAGCGTAATGTCAGATATCCGCCGGCCGTTCCATCTCATTCGAGTGAAGGTAAGCTTGACTTTTTAAGAGTAAAAATAAAATACTATGTCCCCTCTTACAAGCATACATTGTGATATGTAAGGGGGGATTTTTCTTGCCTAGATACCGGAGCGCTCTTCGCAAGAGAGGGCCTTTGCCTTTTCGATATGTGCTTCTTCTGTCGTTTGCTTTTTTTATCATATCGACGGTCATCAGCCTCTGGATGATCAACTCCTCAATCAAACCGGTGCTGATGAACATCGGAGAAATGGAAACCAAACGGGTGGCGACAGAAGTCATTACGGAATCCATTGAAGAATACATGTCTCACAGCGACAATGTGAAAGATATGGTCGATATGAAAACGGATGAAAACGGAAAAGTCACAACGATGGATTTTAATACACAAATGGTCAACAGCATGAAGGCGAAAGTGACAAAGCAGCTTCAGGCTCATTTGAAGGAAGCGGAGTCGAACAATAAGCAGCATGAAACGGAGAAAGGCGCGAAAACTGCCGATGAAATTATGATTAACATCCCTTTAGGGCAGGTCACGGGAAACAGCATTCTCGGAAATCTGGGGCCGAAAATCCCCGTGCGCTTTAACCTGATCGGTGATGCGTTAACTGATGTGAAAACAAAAATAAAGCCGTACGGCATTAACAATGCCCTGATCGATATCAGTATTTTTGTGGAAATTAAGGTAAAGGTTATTATCCCGTTTGCCAGTAAAACATCAGTCGTGACAAATAATATACCGGTCTCCATTAAAGCGATTCAAGGAGAGGTGCCGCAGTTTTATAACGGAAGCGGCGGATCAGGTGTGACGCCTTCCATTCAGCTGCCGAATGAAAAACAGAAGAAAGATAAATAAAAACACACAGCCGCAATCTTTCCTGGCGGCTGTGTGTTTACTTTTTCCTGCGGATTTCTTTTCGCTCCCATGCCCTTAAATGGGGATACGGGTCAAAAGACCATTCCGATCTGCCGTTATCTTTATACATCCCGTAGTGAAGATGCGGCGGAAATTTTCCCGCGGTGCCAGGCGGTCCGTATCCGGAACTGCCGACAGAGCCGATCACCTCTCCGGGTTTGACGATCTGGCCTTTATGCACACCTTTTGCAAAACCGTTCAGGTGAGCGAAGTAGTGATACGTGTTATTGATATCCCTGATGCCGATTCTCCAGCCGCCGAAACGGTTCCAGCCCTTCATTTCAACAATACCGTAGCAGGTCGATCTGACGGGGAGCCCGTAATGGGCGAACAGATCCGTTCCTTCGTGAATCCGGCGCCCGCCGAAACCCCGCGCGGCGCCCCATGTGCTGCGGTAGCTGTAATCCGTCTTCACGGGAAGCGGAAAAGCGTGCTCTCCGAGATCAAGGCGGCCGAACGTTTTAAACAATGTCATGAATTCGGTGATAATGCCGACCGTCTGATCACGGCGGTAATAATTCCAGAGGCCGATGCGGATATGGTCAAGATCCGTTCCGAATCCCGCTAAATACTGTGCAAATGTATAAAGAATATCCTCATCATTGCTGACCTCGGCTTTTCCGTCGCCGTCGCCGTCCAGGCCGATCCCGTCAAATACTTTAATGCTGAGGGGCGCCTCGTCCTTAGGATTTGGATTTTCAGGCCCGCTCCACAAATGATCCGGAATATAAATGCTGATGATTCCCGCTTTTTCCGGCAGATCCTTTCGGTTCGAGCGGACATTTTCTTCATATTGATCAACCGCCGCAAGCACATACCAAGGAATCTGCGTGACTGCTTCGGCTTTGCGGTACAACTGCATCCGTTCACCGTAAACAGGAGCCGATTGTTCTTTCCCGCTTGCAGCCGGACAGAAAAATGATAAAAGGAGAAGAGCAGATAACAGAACTTTCACAACATGATCTCCTTTCAGGATTAATACAAATAGTTTGCGGCAACAATCCGAGAAAATGTAAGTAATTCTCTTCCCTTGTCGAGAAATTTTTCCTATGTTAAAGTGACTATTGAATAGAAATCTGCAAGTTTTATATCCATCGTGAAATAGAAATTTTTCGCACACGAACATGAATAAAGGGATAATGGAGATGATGGGGAAATGGCAAAGAAAGACGAGCATCTGAGAAAGCCGGAATGGCTCAAAATAAAGCTGAACACGAATGAAAACTATACGGGTCTGAAAAAATTAATGCGTGAAAATAATCTGCATACCGTATGTGAAGAAGCAAAATGCCCGAACATCCATGAATGCTGGGCTGTCAGACGTACGGCGACGTTCATGATTCTCGGTTCCGTCTGTACGAGAGCATGCCGCTTCTGCGCTGTCAAAACGGGTCTGCCGACTGAGCTGGATCTGCAGGAACCGGAACGCGTAGCTGATTCCGTCGCGCTGATGAACTTAAAACACGCCGTCATCACGGCCGTGGCGCGTGATGATCAGAAAGACGGCGGAGCAGGCGTCTTTGCGGAAACGGTCCGGGCGATCCGCAGAAAAAGCCCGTTCACGACAATTGAAGTGCTGCCATCCGATATGGGCGGAAATTACGACAACCTGAAAACATTAATGGATACCCGTCCTGATATTCTGAACCACAACATTGAAACCGTGCGCCGCCTGACACCGAGAGTCCGCGCCCGTGCAACATATGACCGTTCTTTGGAATTCTTGCGCCGTGCGAAAGAAATGCAGCCTGACATCCCGACGAAATCAAGCATTATGATCGGTCTCGGCGAAACGAAGGAAGAAATTATTGAAGTGATGGACGACCTGCTTGCGAACAATGTCGACATCATGGCGATCGGCCAATACCTGCAGCCGTCGAAAAAACATTTAAAAGTCCAAAAATATTATCATCCGGACGAATTTGCCGAACTGAAAGAAATCGCGATGCAAAAAGGCTTCAGCCACTGTGAAGCAGGCCCGCTTGTCCGTTCTTCCTACCATGCGGATGAACAAGTGAACGAAGCGTCTAAAAAACGCCAGGCCCAAGCATAAGATAAGCCGAAAAAACCCAAAACGCCGCAGGTTTTGGGTTTTTTGTGATGGAGCCGTCTGTGCAGGGAAAAAGTCATTCTTGAATAAGGATCGTCAGAACCGCTACACTGGATATAAAAGGGAAAAATTTTTCCGTCCGTCAGAACCGTCTCATTTTGCAATTGATGGACAGAAGTCAATGAATTATGATAGTAAAGAGTGATAAAAGAGGTGAAGACATGATTCTTATTCAAAATGCCGAGTTTGAACTCGTACACGATTTTAAAAACGGCTTTAATGAAGAAGCGTTCAAAGCCCGCTATTCGGACATATTAAATAAATATGATTACATTGTGGGAGACTGGGGATACAGTCAGCTGCGGCTCAAAGGCTTCTTTGATGACCAGAATCAAAAAGCAACCTTTGAAACGAAAATCAGCACATTGGACGAATACATTTACGAATACTGCAATTTCGGCTGCGCGTATTTTGTTTTAAAACGAATCAGAAAATAATTGATGCAGAAGGGGATGCTGTCACGTGTATTTTGTTGACAGAAATAATATCGAACAAACACTCCGTTTTTTTGAGACCCAGCTGGCGCTGTTTGACAGCACGCCTGCATGGCAGAGCGAAATCGAAAAAAGGGCGCTTGAGCGGATCAGCCATCTTATGATCGAATGCATTCTCGATGTCGGAAATGATATGATTGACGGCTTTATCATGCGCGATCCGGGGAGTTATGACGACATCATGGATATTCTGACGGATGAAAAGGTGGTAGCTGAGGATGAAGCGAATAAGCTGAAGCAATTGATCTCTTCCAGAAAGCGGCTTGTTCAGGAATATCAGCAAGCCGATCATCAGGAGCTGTTTACGCTGATCACGTCAAACAGGGACGTGCTGAAAGCCTTTCCGGCCCGTGTAAGAACCTACCTGGAAACAGAATTAGGGCCTGTTTCCGCATTTAAATAACAACGAGTGAGAAAATCCACAGGAGTGTTGAGTATGAAGGATTATAAAGGATATTTGATAGATTTGGACGGCACAATGTACAACGGGACGGAAAAAATCGAAGAAGCGTGTGAATTCGTGAGAACGCTTAAAGCGCGCGGCATTCCGTATTTATTCGTGACGAACAATTCTTCCCGGACGCCGAAGCAGGTGGCGGACAAGCTGATGAGGTTTGACATTCCGGCATCTGAAGAGCAGGTCTTCACGACGAGCATGGCGACTGCGCAGCATATCGCCCAGCAGAAAAAAGACGCGTCGGTGTATGTGATCGGCGAAGAAGGCATCCGTCAGGCCATTGAAGAAAATGGGCTGAGCTTCGGAGAAGAAAACGCGGACTTTGTCGTTGTGGGAATCGACCGCGGCATTACATATGAAAAGTTGGCAACGGGATGCCTTGCGATCAGAAACGGCGCCCGGTTCATTTCAACAAACGGCGACGTCGCCATTCCGACTGAAAGAGGGCTTTTACCAGGGAACGGTTCGCTCACATCCGTTTTGACGGTGTCAACGGGCGTTGAGCCTGTCTTTATCGGCAAGCCTGAATCGATTATTATGGAACAGGCGATGCGTGTGCTCGGAACGGATATTTCCGAAACACTCATGGTCGGCGATAACTATGCAACGGATATTATGGCCGGCATCAATGCGGGCATGGATACGCTGCTGGTTCATACCGGAGTGACAAAGCGTGAGCATATGGCAGATTACGATCGGAAGCCGACATATGCGATTGACTCTTTAACCGAATGGATTGAACATCTATAAAAAAAGGGACGGCCATGACGGCCGTCCTTATTCTGTATTTCTGGCGCTGTGGGCAAGCCGGCTTGAAGCCGCTGCTGCGATTGCGCCGACGATATCATCAAGAAACGTATGGCATTCGCCCGTAGATTTATCATTTAACCGCCCGAGAATGCCGGGTTTTTCTTTGTCAATGTAGCCGTAATTCGTAAAGCCGATTGAGCCGTATATATTCACGATAGAGAAGGCGAGTACCTCGTCAACCCCATACAGGCTTTCATCAATCGCCAGAATGGTCTGAAGCGGTTCAGACAGCTTTTTTTGTTCGGCGAGCACATCTAATTCTATTCCCGTTAAAATGGCGTTTTGCACCTCGCGTTTTGCGATGACACGGTCCACATTGAGCCTGCATACTTCCATCGTCAAATCAGGATGATATTTTTTCTGAAGGAAATACACCAGCTCGGCAATATCGTCCGTCTCAACCCCCCGTTCTTTTAAACGCGCTCTGGCGACAGCTTCCACCTGATTCAGTTGTTCCTTTTCTGACATTTGCTTCACCCAATCTTTTTTTACTAGTTTATACAACACCCTTCCGATGTGTACGATGTTTCTCCACTTGATTCAAAGGATTACAATATGTATTCATAATTCCGCCGGCGTATGACTACGATGTGAATAGCTCTAATTTTTCAGGCAGGTGATTATGATGAAAAGCATCATTAAAGAAAAGTACGGCATCCACGTCAGACAGCTTTCCGTTTATCAGAAATACCAATGCTTCCAGACGCCTAATTCCTTCTTTCTTATTATTCCCGTTTCCGGATTTTCGCAATCAGAGCTGACGGAGCTTTACTACATGAGTCAGTATTTACAAGAACAAAGTGACCCATACGTTTCAGTGTTTATCTTTACGAAGGAAGGAGAACTGACCTTTGAGGACGAAGGCAAAACGTATGCGCTCTTAAAAGCGCCGATCCCCGTCGCAAACCGGTCGTTTTCTGTCGGAGGGGAGCTTGCCGAATTTCACAGAAAAGGGCGGGGTTTTCCGTACGAAGTGAAAGAAGCGGGCAGGATCGGCCAATGGAAGGACTTATGGGGAAAACGGGTGGATCAGCTGGAATCATTCTGGATGCAGAAAATTCATATGTCTCCGCTCGAACCGTTCGAAAAGAAAATGATCGAAGCATTTCCTTATTATTCAGGCTTAGCGGAAAATGCGATTCAATATTTAGTGGATACGGAGCTGGATGACAATCCCGGCGCAGAAGACTCGGGGACAATCTGCCATCAGCGGATGGAACGGGATACCTGGTCGGAGGAATCATTGATCCGCATCCCGGGCGATTGGGTATTCGACCATGCCGCCCGTGATATTGCGGAATATATGCGCAGCACATATTTGTATCATCGTGACGACTTGCTTAACGAAGGGTTTTTGTTTTTGCAGGAATATGAGCAAGTTACGCCGTTATCCTCCTTTTCCAAGCGCCTGTTTTACAGCCGCCTGCTGTTTCCGCTTCATTTCTTTGAGACGGTGGAGAGCTATTACATTTCTCATGATTCTGAAAAACAGTTTTACGAAGAGCAGCTTGACTACATTCTTGCAGACTGCACCCGCTATGAACAGTTTTTGCAGACATGTCACGACATGCTGAATGTCAGAGCGGCGCAGGTTTTTGTCCCGCCTGTGGCGTGGCTAGGAAAAGGAATCAGTTCGTAAGAAAATATGACGTAAAAATATTTAGAAAATAGGGAATCTTGTCATATCAGTGTGTTAAGCGTTTTCATAGCCGCAGAAACAATATTCACCCGCTTGTCAAAACAAATGCGGGCTTATATAATATTTGTAACTTAAATGTCTGTGAAGGGTTAACAATTGTCCTTTTCTAGTGGACAAAAGGAAGAAAGGTGGAGTTTCTCTTTGGAAGCGATTCGTATTGGACTGTTAGGACTGGGAACCGTGGGAAGCGGAGTCGTCAAAATTATACAAGATCATCAGGATAAGCTTATGCACCAGGTCGGCTGTCCGGTGACGATCAAAAAAGTGCTGGTTAAAGATATTGATAAAAAACGAGACGCAGACCTGCCGAAAGAAGTGCTGACGACAGAAGTCTATGATGTAATCGATGACCCTGAGGTCGACGTGATTATTGAAGTCATCGGCGGTGTCGAACAGACGAAGCAATATCTTCTTGATGCCTTGAAAGCGAAAAAACATGTTGTGACCGCAAATAAAGATCTGATCGCCGTATATGGGTCAGAGCTTTTAGCCGCCGCAAAGGAAAATGGCTGTGACTTGTATTATGAAGCGAGTGTCGCCGGCGGAATCCCGATTTTACGCACGCTCGAAGAAGGCCTTTCCTCTGACCGGATCACAAAAATGATGGGAATCGTCAACGGAACGACGAACTTCATCTTAACGAAAATGATTAAAGAAAAAAGCCCGTATGAAGAAGTGCTGAAGGAAGCGCAGGATCTCGGATTCGCGGAAGCGGATCCGACCGCCGATGTAGAAGGACTCGATGCCGCGCGCAAGATGGCGATTTTAGCCCGTCTCGGCTTCTCTATGAACGTCGATCTGGACGATGTCAAGGTAAAAGGAATTTCCCGGATTACGGATGAAGACATCAGCTTCAGCAAACGGCTCGGCTATACGATGAAGCTGATCGGCATCGCCCAGCGTGATGACAATAAAATCGAAGTCAGCGTTCAGCCGACACTGCTCCCGGATCATCATCCGCTCTCTGCCGTGCATAACGAGTTTAATGCCGTTTACGTGTACGGAGAAGCCGTAGGCGAAACGATGTTTTACGGCCCCGGAGCCGGAAGCATGCCGACTGCGACATCAGTCGTTTCCGATCTGGTCGCGGTCATGAAAAACATGCGTCTCGGCGTAAACGGAAACAGCTTTGTCGCCCCGCAGTTTGAAAGAAATCTGAAGCAGCCGTCTGATATCTACGCCCAGCAGTTTTTAAGAATTCATGTCAAAGACCAGGTCGGCTCTTTTTCAAAAATCACATCAGCCTTCTCAGAGCGCGGCGTCAGCTTTGAAAAAATTCTGCAGCTGCCGATCAAAGGCCATGACGATCTCGCGGAAATCGTGATCGTCACGCATCATACATCGGAAGAAGATTTCAGTGACATTCTGCAAAACTTAAATGACCTCGAAGTTGTACAAGAAGTAAAAAGCACATATCGTGTAGAAGGGAACGGTTGGAGCTAATGTGGAAAGGACTCATCCATCAATATAAAGAATTTCTGCCGGTGACGGATCGGACGCCGGCCCTGACATTGCATGAAGGCAACACGCCGCTGATTCACCTCCCGAAGCTTTCTGAAAAGCTCGGAATTGAACTGCATGTAAAAACAGAGGGTGTTAATCCGACGGGATCTTTTAAAGACCGCGGCATGGTCATGGCGGTCGCCAAAGCGAAAGAAGAAGGCAATGATACCATCATGTGCGCCTCAACAGGCAACACATCCGCGGCGGCTGCGGCATACGCGGCGAGAGCAGGCATGAAATGCATCGTCATCATCCCGGACGGGAAAATCGCCTTCGGAAAGCTTGCGCAAGCCGTCATGTACGGTGCGGAAATCATCGCGATTGACGGAAACTTTGACGACGCGCTGGCCATCGTCCGGTCGATTTGTGAAAAATCACCGATTGCATTAGTGAATTCAGTAAACCCTTACCGGATTGAAGGGCAAAAAACAGCGGCCTTTGAAGTATGCGAACAGCTCGGCGGAGCGCCGGACATTCTGGCGATCCCGGTAGGAAACGCCGGGAATATCACGGCCTACTGGAAAGGATTCAAAGAATATCATGAGAAAAACGGCACCGGACTTCCGAAGATGCGCGGTTTTGAGGCGGAAGGTTCTGCGGCCATCGTCCGCGGCGAGGTCATTAAAAATCCAGAAACCGTTGCGACGGCAATCCGGATCGGGAACCCTGCCAGCTGGGACAAAGCTGTGCTTGCAGCGGAAGAGTCAGCCGGAAAAATTGATGAAGTCACAGATGGAGAAATCCTTCACGCTTATCAGCTGATTGCCCGTGAAGAAGGCGTATTTGCCGAGCCGGGCTCCTGTGCATCCATCGCCGGTGTTTTAAAACAGGTGAAATCCGGTGAAATTCCAAAAGGAAGCAAGGTTGTCGCAGTCTTGACCGGAAACGGCCTGAAAGATCCGAACACGGCTGTGGACGTATCTGACATAAAACCGATCACGCTGCCGACAGATGAGGACAGTATTCTGGAATACTTAAATGGAGCGGCGCGTGTATGAATGAGGCGGAGATGCTGTTTTCCATTACGGTTCCGGGAAGCACCGCCAACTTAGGGCCTGGGTTTGATTCCATCGGGATGGCGCTCAGCAGATATTTGAAGCTTTCGGTTTTCCGAAACGATGAATGGCAGTTCTCGGCGGAAACCGAAACTGTCGCGGGCATCCCTCAAGGAACGGACAACCTCATCTACCAAGTCGCCAAACGGACGGCTGACCGCTATCAGAAAGAGCTGCCGCCCGCCCATGTCAAAGTATGGAGTGACATCCCCCTTGCGCGGGGGCTCGGAAGCAGCGCGGCCGCTATCGTCGCCGCCATTGAGCTTGCGGATGAGTTATGCGGCCTGCAGCTGTCGGAAAGCGACAAGCTGCACTTAGCCAGTCTTGAAGAGGGACACCCTGATAATGCCGCTGCTTCCCTTGCAGGAGGGCTTGTGATCGGCCTTCACGAAGAAGATGAAACACATATCGTGCGTGTTGCCGAAGCGGATATCGACGTTGTGGCAGTGATTCCGTTTTACGAAGTTCTGACCAGGGACGCAAGAGACGTGCTCCCGAAAGAGCTGCCGTACCGACGCGCCGTTAAAGCAAGCGCCGTCAGCAACCTTCTCGTTGCTGCGATCATGTCAAATGACTGGGCGCTCGCCGGGAAAATGATGAGAAAAGACATCCTCCATCAGCCGTACCGCGCCATGCTTGTTCCTGAGCTTTCAAAGGTGGAACATGCGGCCGAAATGAAAGGCGCTTACGGAACGGCGCTGAGCGGAGCGGGACCGACGATTCTTGTCCTGATTGAAAAAGGAAAGGGAGAAGAGCTGAGAAAGCAGCTTTCTGAGCATTTCCCTCACTGTGAGATTGCGGCGCTTACCGTCCCGTCAGAAGGAAGCGTAATTGAACGGAATCCTTTAGAACAGGTGAAAAGTGTATAATCATAAAAAAGCGTTCTTCCCATCAGAGAAGGACGCTTTCTTTTTCTGGAGAAGGATTTTTATTTAGGGAAGCGAAATAAAAAAGAAAAGGAGGAGAAACGATTTGAAAAAACTCATAACCGAGGAGGACATTGCGTCTCTCGTATCCGTGACAGACCCGCAATATGCCCCTGACGGCAGAAGAGCCGCTTACGTCCGGACAACAGTCAATCATAAGCGGGATTCCTATTCCTCAGCCATTATGGTATATGACACAGAATCCGGCATCTCAAACCCGTGGACTTTCGGGGACGATAAAAATACAAGTCCGCGGTGGTCGCCTGACGGACGGCGCCTCGCCTTTGTTTCTGACAGGGAGGACGGCATCCCTCAGCTGTACATCATCGACGCTGCCGGCGGAGAGGCGGAACAGGCGGCCGATATTCCTTGGGGCGTATCAGATCCGATATGGGCGCCCGACGGCAGATCCGTGCTTGTGTCTGTCAGTCTGACATCAGCGGAGCGCGCCGAGGAGAAAGAAAAAAAGAAGCATGACGAGTATGAGCCGGTTGAGATTCAGTCATTAACATATAAACGTGACGGGAAAGGCCTGCTGAACGGAAGCTGGGCCCAGCTTGTGCTGATTCATCTTGAAACGGTTGAGATTCAGCAGCTGACGGATCATGAAGCGGATCATTATGGCGCGGCCTTTTCACCGGATGGCAGGCAGCTTGCGTTTACCGCCAATTTATGCGAGCCGGGTGACGCCGGAAAGCCGAGCGATGTCTATCTGATGAATCTGGCGGACGGAAGCCTGAAACAGATTACGCCGCACCGCGGTTCTTTCGGTTCCTGCGTGTTTTCACCGGACGGTTCTTATATCGCGATGCTGGGCCATGAGAATGAATTTCGCAATGCGACTTTAGAGAAAGCGTGGCTGTACGACGTGAAAACTGAGCGGCTGTCCTGCCTGACCGATATGCTGGATGTTCATTTGAGCGATGCGCTGATTGCGGATTCAATCATAGGAGGAGTGACGCCCCGGCCGGTATGGGCAAACGACAGGCAGGGTTTTTACGTTCTCGGGAGCGAGCAGGGAAGCACCGGTATTTATTATATCTCGATTGACGGCCTCGTATATCCGATCCGATTAGAAGAAGAGTACGTGAACGGTTTTGCTTTTCATCCCGATCAGAAAAGCTGTATCGCTGTCATTGCCAAACCCGCACAGCCTTCCGAACTTTACAGCATTTCACTTGAAAATGGGGAAGAGAGGCAATTGACATTTGACAATGATCGGTTTATAGAGGAGAGTATCATATCCGTGCCGGAAAAGCTGCAATATGAAACAAAGGACGGGCTGACGGTAAACGGCTGGTTTTTAAAGCCCGCCGTTTTTGAAGAGGGTCAAACATATCCCCTCATTCTATACATACACGGCGGGCCTCACATGATGTACGGCCATACGTATTTTCACGAATTCCAAGTGCTGGCCGCACAAGGATATGCTGTCGTGTATGTCAACCCGAGAGGAAGCCACGGCTACGGGCAGGATTTTGTCAATCGTGTCAGGGGTGATTACGGAGGCGGAGATTACCGTGATGTCATGCAGGCGGTGGATGAAGCCGTTCAGGCGTATCCGTTTATTGACAGCGGCCGTCTCGGTGTGACGGGCGGAAGCTACGGAGGGTTTATGACGAATTGGATTGTCGGACAGACAGGCCGTTTTAAAGCAGCCGTCACGCAGCGCTCCATTTCAAATTGGTTCAGCTTCCACGGTGTCAGCGATATCGGCTTCTTTTTTACCGACTGGCAGCTCGGACATGATTTGTTTGAGGAAGCGGATAAGCTGTGGGATCGTTCTCCTGTAAAATATGCATCCCGCATTTCGACGCCGCTTTTGATCCTGCACGGTGAGCGCGATGACCGCTGTCCGATAGAGCAGGCGGAGCAGCTCTTTACCGCGTTGAAGAAACTGAACAAAACGACGTCGTTCATCCGATTTCCGAAAGCTACGCATGAGCTGTCGAGGAGCGGCCATCCCGAACAGCGGATGAAACGCATCCGTTATATTTGTTCATGGTTTGATGACTATTTGTAAAAATAAAAAAACCAGGCTGTCATGCAGCCTGGTTTTATGATTAAAATACTTGTTCTACTTCAACGACACCCGGTACTTCTTCAAGAAGGGCGCGTTCAATTCCGGCTTTCAGCGTAATCGTTGAACTTGGGCAGCTGCCGCATGCGCCAAGGAGGCGAAGCTTTACAATGCCTTCGTCTACATCAACAAGCTCACAGTCACCGCCGTCACGAAGCAGAAACGGACGTAATTTATCCAATACTTCCTGTACTTGCTCTTTCATTTCAACCTCAGTCATGAGATTCGCTCCTTTCATATACATAAAACCATTATATTCACAGTAACGGTAAAAATCTAATGTTTGGTTTGCAAAGCTGCTTTCTCCATTATAGCATATTTAAACTTGAACATAAAAACCGTTTTTTATACAAAAGCTGCCCCGTCCTTTGTATACTGGTGTAAAGGGGATGATATACATGACAAAGCCGGTTACGCTCAGTGTTTACGGCGCTGAAACGCTTTGCGCAAGCTGCGTGAATATGCCGAGCGCCAAAGATACGTTTGAATGGCTGGAGGCGGCGCTGAAACGGAAATACCCGGAGCAGCCTTTTAACATGCGGTATATTGATATTGACGCACCGCCTCAGCAAAAGGAGACAGAAGAGCTTGCGGAGCGCATCAGAAACGATGAATTTTTCTATCCGCTCGTGCTGGTGGAGGATGTCATTGTGGGGGAAGGGAATCCGCATTTAAAAGATATATATGAAGAAATGGAAAAGCGCGGCTATGTGGCGGGCTCTTAAAAATGGCCGCTGATCGCAATCAGCGGCTTTTTTCTTATCAGCCGTTATGATGCTTGTACATCCATAAAAGGCCTGATTTTAATAAACGGGGCACACGCCCGATGAGCGGACGGTCGTTGACAAGACCGAAGCCCGCTTTTTTTCCGAGTGAACCGAGGACGCCTTTCAGCTTAAATTGCGGCATTGTTTCCGGCAGCTCTTCATTGTTCCAGCGTTTCAGGAGGATCTGCACAATTTGTTCCGCCTGTGCTTCAGCCAGCTGGGCGCTCGGTGCATGCGGCAGGCTCGCGCAATCACCGACGACGTAAACATGCTCATCGCCCGGAAGGTTGTGATGCGGTGTTAAAACGATGCGGCCTTGCGGGTCTTTCTCAGCGTCCAGTTCTCTGACGGCTTTATTCGGCTGAATTCCCGCCGTCCACACGATGGCATCGGCCGATATTCCTTCATCATGATTATAAACGATGCCGTCCTCCACTTTTGTAATATTCGCATTATTGATAATGGTGACGCCGTGTTCTTCAAACCATTTCTGAACGTACTTGCTGAGTCTTTTCGGAAAGCTTGATAAAATCAGGTCGCCCCGGTCAAATAACATAATCTTCAGATCGTCACGGCTCTCTCTTAATTCACTGGCAAGCTCCACGCCGCTTAATCCCGCTCCGACGATAGCGACAGATGCATTGGCGCCGAGGTTGTTCAGCTTTTGATAGGCTTCGCGTGACTGATCAATGGTCTGAATGCTGTAAGTATGTTCCGGCGCGCCGGGCACGTTATGATACTTATCCTCGCAGCCCAGTCCGATCACCGCGTCATCGTAAGAAATCGGTTCGCGGTCATGAAACAGAACCTGTTTGTTTTTCGTGTCGACGGAAGCCACCTCACCGTATTGAACATCCAGATTCGGATGCTCAGGAAAAGACACCCTGATATGATGATCAGAAATCGTGCCGGCTGCGAGCGCATAATATTCTGTTTTTAAGCAGTGATACGGGTTTCTGTCAATCAGCGTGATGGATATATCTGACGGAAGCTGGTTCGGCAGTAAGCGGTGCAGCACCCTCATGTTTCCGTAACCCCCGCCGATCAAGACCAATTTTTTCATAATGATTCCCCTTTTGCCCGAAAAATATGGTAGTCAATGTTGTTACAAAATAACGAACTATGTAAAATAACATCTAGAATTATATCGAATTTGATCTAAAACCACAATAATAGTTTTAAAATAACCTACAAATTGACCAGAAAACACGTAATAGTAAAACCTTTAACCTGAATTAATATGTTACGATAACGTTGAGCGTGAAACCGGATCTTTGACGAATAGAGGAAATTCCGTTAGGATAAGGTACATATGTGAGGTGAAACCGCATGAATCCGATGATTGAATTCTGTGTCAGCAATTTAGCGCGCGGTTCCCAGGAAGCACTTGAGATCTTAGAGAAGGATCCGAACTTGGACGTGCTTGAGTACGGCTGTTTAAGCTACTGCGGAAAATGCATGGAGTCCCTGTTCGCCCTGGTTAACGGCGAAGTGGTCACGGGGGGCACGCCTGCTGAGTTGGTTGACAACATATATACATTCATAGAAGAAAATCCGATGTTTTAATCAGAGGCTCCGAACGGGGTCTCTTTTTTATTGCGCCCCGGGTTTTGGCAAAATAAAAAATTTGTAGACAGCAAAAATAAATATTGTTATCTTAATAAAGACTTTTTTTAAATAAAATTTTAGAGGTGGATTCATTGAATATCGTTTGGGGGCTGCTCGGGGCAGTTGCTATATTAGCCATTGCTTTTTTGTTATCAGAGAAGAAAAGCAAAATTAACCTGCGAACCGTCATTGTCGGTTTATGTTTACAAATGGCCTTCGGATTCATCGTATTAAAGTGGGACGCCGGCCGGGCCGTATTTTTATGGTTCTCAAGCCGTGTGCAGCTTCTCATTGATTATGCGAACGAAGGCATCAGCTTTATTTTTGGCCCGCTGTTAAAAGTGGGCAGCAGCCCGGCTTTCGCGCTGAGCGTTCTGCCGGTCATTATCTTTTTCTCAGCGCTGATTGCCGTTTTGTATCACTTGAAAATCATGCAGCTCATCTTTCGCGTTATCGGAGGCGGACTGTCAAAACTTCTTGGGACAAGCAGAACGGAATCGCTTGCGGCGGCTGCGAATATTTTTGTCGGACAGTCTGAATCACCGCTTGCCATTAAACCGCTGATTGCGGGATTGACCCGTTCCGAGCTGTTTACGATTATGACGAGCGGCCTTTCGGCTGTAGCGGGTTCGACGCTTTTCGGTTACGCCCTGTTAGGCATTCCGATTGAATACTTGCTGGCGGCCAGCTTTATGGCGGCTCCCGCCGGTCTCGTGTTCGGAAAAATGTTAATACCTGAAACGGAAAAAACGCAGACGATAAAAGGCGATTTTAATATGGACGAAGAAGGCGAAGGCGCCGCTAATGTGATTGATGCAGCGGCAAAAGGCGCGTCCACGGGCCTTCAGATTGCTCTAAATGTCGGCGCCATGCTGCTTGCGTTTGTCGCGCTCATCGCCGTAGTGAACGGAATTCTCGGCGGAATCGGCGGCTGGTTCGGTTTCAAACATATTACATTAGAATCCATTCTCGGTTACGTGTTTTCACCGATCGCATTTGTAATCGGCGTTCCTTGGCATGAAGCGCTCGGAGCGGGAAGCTATATCGGACAGAAACTTGTGCTGAATGAGTTTGTCGCTTATTCAAACTTCGGTCCGCATATTGCGGACTTTTCTAAAAAAACGTCTACGATTATCAGCTTTGCGCTGTGCGGATTTGCCAACTTCTCTTCGATTGCGATTATGCTCGGCACACTGGGCGGTTTGGCTCCAAGCCGCCGTTCGGACATTGCGCGCCTCGGATTAAGAGCGGTTATTGCGGGAACACTCGCGAACCTTCTCAGCGCGGCGATTGCCGGCATGTTTATTTAGTAAACGATAAAAGCTCCCTGCATATGCAGGGAGCTTTTATGTATGAAAAACGGGGGATATTTGTATTGTGTCCGAGGGGAAGAGCTTTTATACTAAGTAAAAGAAAAAAAGTTGGAGGCCGATATGAATTCATTCCGTTTTACCAAGATGCACGGTCTTGGAAACAGTTATATATATGTAAATCAATTTGAAGAACAGCTGCCGGAAGAACGGCTGGATGAGATTGCCATTAAAGTGTCCAGCATTCACACGGGCATCGGCTCTGACGGAATGATCCTCATCTGTCCGTCTGAAAAAGCGCCGGTCAAAATGCGGATTTTTAATAATGACGGCTCAGAAGGGAAAAATTGCGGCAACGGCCTTCGCTGTGTGGCAAAGTACGCATACGAACATAAGCTGACAGAAGAAACGTCCTTTTTCATTGAGACGCTTTCAGGTCTTGTGAAAGCAGACATTACGGAAGAAAACGGGATTGTGCGTGAAGTCGCCGTCGATATGGGCGAACCGCGCCTCACCAAAAAAGAGCTGCCGATGCTCGGCAATGAAGATGAACGGACGATCGATGAAACCTTTGTTTTTGGAGAAACGGAGCTTTCCGGAACAGCCGTATCAATGGGAAACCCCCATATTGTTTTTCCGGTTGCGGATATCAATCAAGCGCCTCTTACAACGCTCGGTCCCGTCATTGAAAAAGACCCGAGATTTCCGGAAGGCGTCAATGTCGAATTTGTGGAAACCGTCAGCGCCGATGAACTTCATTTCCGCGTATGGGAACGCGGCTCCGGCATTACACAGGCTTGCGGAACGGGCGCCTGTGCGGCGGCTGTCGCATCCGTATTGAACGGTGTTTCCGAACGAAACCGGGATATCACCGTTCATTTAGCGGGGGGCGATCTTGTGATTAATTGGCAGGACAACGGGCACGTGCTGATGACGGGACCCGCCGAAACCGTATGCAGCGGCGTCTATTATTTGTAAACAGCTCGTTTGAGAAATACGCTTCTCAAGGTTTATAATAGATATCAGCATCCGTTTTTAAAAAAGGAGGTCTACCTATGAGTGTTCCAGTAACCATCACTGAAGCAGCGGCTTTGCATATAAAAGATATGATGAAAGAGCATGAAGAAGAAAACGCGTTTCTCCGTGTGGGCGTAAAAGGCGGCGGCTGCAGCGGCCTGTCTTACGGAATGGGATTTGAGCACGAAAAAGGCGAAAAAGACAGCATGTTTGAACAGCACGGAATCACCGTTTTGGTCGACAGCGAAAGCCTTGATATTATGACCGGCACGATCATTGACTTCAAACAGTCCATGATGGGCGGCGGTTTCACCATTGACAACCCGAATGCCATCGCTTCCTGCGGCTGCGGATCTTCTTTCCGCACGGCCAAAAACGCCGGTACGCCGGAAGAGTGCTAAGGGTCAGCCCGCCATTCTCAGGATGAAAAAATAGGACGTCTTTCTTTTCGATGGCGCTTGCACCATTGTTAAGAAAGGCGTTTCTGTTTAATAAAAGCAAAACCCGCTCAACAGAAGCGGGTTTTGCTTTTTCAAAGAGGTTATTCAATTGTATGTTTCATCGCATTGTACATATTTGCCGTATGTTCATCGGCTTTATCCCGTGACATGCGCAGCCGTTCCGCTGAAGAACCGTATCCGATTTCTAGTTTGCCCTCTTTCAGTCCTTTAAAAATCCCATCAGCGAATTCATCCAGCGGTTCTCCTTGAGTATGCAGCCCTGCTCCGCCTAAATCTGTATTCACCGCCGGAGGCGCAACTTCAATCACTTCTACAGATGAATCAGAAAGCTGATGTCTCAGACTCATTGTAAATGAATGAAGCGCCGCTTTCGTTGCTGAATAGATCGGTGCAATGGCAAGCGGTGTAAAAGCCAATCCCGAAGAGACGTTAATGACAGCCGCATCTTCTTTTCCGGCAAAAAACGGAGCGAACAGCATAGACAGGTGGAAGGGAGCTTCAATGTTCGTTGTGATTTCTTTATTAAAATAGTCCCAATTGTCCTTCGCATCCGCTTTCAGCACATGAAAACGTTGTTGAATCCCCGCGTTGTTTACTAACACATTCACTTCCGGATAATTTTCTTTCACCCAATCAAACAGTGATATACGTTCAGATGGAATACTCAAATCACTGACATAGGTAATAAGAGCCGGGAATGTTTCCTTTGCTTTTTGAAGAGCGTGCTCACGCCGTCCGGTCACGATGACTTTATTTCCCGCTTTTAAAAAACGTTCTGCGAAAGCCAATCCTATTCCGGCATTTCCGCCTGTAATCAGTATTGTATTTCCCGTCAGTTTCATATTAACTCCTCTTTTCCGATTGTTTTTACTTCAACAAACTTACGTCTCTTGAACAGAGCTTTTGATATAACGTGCAATTTTCATTTCAATCCCTTTTAAAGCCTTTGTCATTGACGACATTTCATCCAGTACTGACCGCTTGTGTCTCCTCATCATGTCAAGCCGGAGTTTAATAGGACTCTCTCCTTCAATTACCCAATCAATATATTGCTTAAAGCCTTTGATGGTCATGTGGGTATTTTTTAAACAAATCACGATTTCAAGGAGCGGCATTTGATCTTCTGAAAATAACCGCCGGCTGGCTTCATCACGTTCAATCAGCGGCAGCAGTCCCTTGTTTTCATAATAACGTAACGTTGATTCTGTCATATTACACTTTGCTGCTGCTTCACGAATTGAACAACATGTCTTCGAAAGACCTCCAACAGTATTCTTTCCTTGTCACTGGGTGATGATACGACTTAAACCATGTTTTAAGTCAATAAAAAAATGTGATGAATTCAGACATATGTCATAAAAGGAAATGGGCAGATTTTCAATAGGTTTAGGAGTGACGGCCTTCACAAAAATCCTCAAATCAATGGTTCAAATCGTACTATTTGCAAATTCGGGAAAAAATAAAGGGTATATAGAACTAAAAAATCTGAAAGATATGCTCTTAGTCAACACGTTCTAAAGTCATATTTTTCGAAAGGATATTGATTTTTTGATAGGAATAAACTAAATTGTAAAAGTATAGAATAGTTAATTTATTTTGTAAGAAAAGGATGATAATATGATAGGTCAATTGAGCAATAAAAAAATATTTTTAAGTTCTTTTTTCATCATTTTGATCTGTTCATTACTCTTCCAATTCAGTATTTCAGATAAAGTTCTGCAGTCATATTATTCTTCCGTCGGAGAAAGTACCTACGATATCGGGGAGAAAAGTGTTCGTACGATTGTCATATTTCTGCAAGGGTTTATGATCTTCACAACTTTTGTGGAAATTCTGATAGGCGGATTTCTGTTATTCGTTGCCGCTTTTATTCTCGGTACAAAAAAACCGAAAAAAATATATTTGCTTCTATATACGCTGACTTCTTTAATCTCGGCATTTAAAATGTTGATTCTTTCAGTTGTTAACTACTTAACGGCTGATTCCTCGCTTATATATTCTGCCGGCGGCACCAGCTTGAGTCTGCAGCTGCTGGATCCATTTCTGCTCATATCAATTGCGGCTCTTTATGCTGCCGCAGGAAAACTGACCGATCTCAGTAAAGGCAAGAGAATCATTTTGACTGGATGTTTTGTTTTATTAAAACTCTTTACTATTTTCTTTAATTATTTTATGGCGGATAAAATTTAGCTCGGGAGAGAGTCAATTAAGCTGAATTTTATTATAAATTAAAAAAACAGAGTAGGGAGATGTTATGATGAACTTAGTAAAATCTAATAAAAAGTCTTTCATTTTGTTTGGCGCGGCTCTTGCTGCAGCAACATTGGTTTATGCACTATTATTAACGGGAACTGAATTAAACGTAGCGGCGGCTCATGCATTCTCAGCCAATGCCGAATTAGCTTCGACTCTGGGCATCTCTACAGCAGCAGCTAAAAAAGCAATTGATATTATTGATGCGGCATCAACAATTGCTTCTATCATTTCTCTCATCGGTATCGTTACAGGCGCAGGCGCAATTTCTTATGCAATCGTTGCAACAGCAAAAACAATGATTAAGAAATACGGCAAAAAATACGCAGCTGCTTGGTAAAATCGATCAATAAATAATTGCTCTTTTTGTACAAGCTGCAAAAAGAGCCTCTCTCCCAAATACATATGTAAGGATTGAAAGTATGATAGTCAAACAAATTGCGGCTCTTATCAAATATAATACCCTGTCATCGTTTCGAAAAAGAAAGGAAGATTGGGGCATTCCTCAACTCAACAGCAAACTGCTGTCTGCCATTATTATTTCTCTGTTATGTTTATATCTCGTTTTCCTGGGATGCGGTGTTGTATTCGGGACAAAACTGATTCAGCTGCCCCTCAGCGCATGGGGGCAATTTGTTTTAATCGCCGTTTCACTTGAGCAGCTTTTTTGGGCTGCCGGCTTCTTTAAAGAACATCACAATGCCTTTCTGCTGGATACGCGCAAGGTCATTCATCAATTAAAAAAGGTGCGTTTTTTACAGCTGTTTTCTGTTTTTGCCGGCCAGGCGATCAAAAAAACCATTTTCGTATGGTATCTTTTTGTTTTTCCGGTCTTTTTGTTTTTATCAAGCGCAGGCATGACCGGGTCTGCGGCGATCATCGTATTTTTCTTGGGCTTCGTTTATTTTCTTCTCAATTTATTTTTATCTATGCTGTTTTCTTATGTTGTTTATCTTCTTACAAATATATGGAGCAAATTGTTTTACTTGAAAATCATGAAAGGCATTTTATTCAGCGTCAGCCTGCTGGTTCCGCTTGCAGTCGGGTATGCCGTTTATCTTCTCGTGTTTGGGGAGTATACCGCAAAGGATATTTCAAGCTTTACGGAGTCACCGGCTTTCCGGAACATCCTCATGAATACGCCGTATGTATGGTTAGCATTCCGCTCACATTCCGTGCTCGTTTTCGCTGCGGTGTTTGCGGCCGCCGTCCTTTTAACGGCGGGGATGTTTAAACTGTGGTCGGCCACGCTGAAGAAAATGGACCTTATTCCTTATATGTTTTTGACAAACGCTGATTTTGCGCCAAAGCTGAAATTATATAGAAATAACAAAATATTTCATGCCGTTTTTCAAAAGGATCTGCTGTTTTTATCGAGAATTGACGGGTTTTTTATCAGGAACTTCGGCAGTATGCTGTATTTGTTCATGCTGTTTTTAGGTTTTTGTATTCCGCTTCTATCGCATCACTTTATCGGGTATTCGGCAGCTGCCATCGTGTCTGCGGCGGTTATCATTGCGAACTTTTCGTATCAGCTCGTCGGAGATGCGCTCAAAACAGTATTATCAGTTGACGGGGAAATAAAAAATCAGCATCTGTTTCACCGGAATATCAAACATGCGTGGCAGCTGGTGTTTCCGAAAGTATGTATTTATAATCTCGCCGCTCTTATCTATTCGTTCATCATCACCATTTTGATTACGGTGTTTTTTCCGTCTTCCGCGGCGCTGACGATTTACTTGTTTATTGTGTTTTTATGTTCGGGTTTTTTATACAGTCTTGTCCAGATTTCAAGCACCGCCCTGTATCCTAAGAAAAACTGGGAGCATCTGTACGAAATTGGAGAAGCGGGGAAAGCAAAGACGTATAACAACTTATACAGTTCTTTCATTTTCATTGTGTCGCTTCAAATCGCTGCGATCACGTCCTATTTTATCTATAAAAAGCCGGAACTTGAAACGATGCTTATTCATTCTGCATCAGGTATTTTTGTCCTGTTCACACTATTAAACTATGGAGTCATGTTTCTGTTTCTTCGCAGAATCAATATGGCGGAAAGGTTTGCAAACAATGATTAAATTAGTGAATATACAAAAAAACTATAGTGAAAAACAGGTATTGAAAGATATTTCGTTTGAGGTGAAAAAAGGCTCAATCTATGCTTTGCTGGGGACTAATGGAGTCGGGAAAACAACGACTTTGAAAATCATTTCGGGCCTGCTTAAACCGACTTCAGGCCGCGTCATGATTGACGGCAAGGAACTGGATTCAGAAGAGGGGGGGCAAATATCGGCTGATATCGGTTTTGTGCCCGACCATGCCTTTTTGTATGATTATTTAACGGGAGTCGAATATTTGCGTTTTACAGCGGAGATGTTTCAAGTGCCGTCTCAGCGGACAAATGATTATATAAAGAATATGTTGGAGACGCTGAAGCTTTCTCAAGACGGAAATCAGCTGATTAAAACTTATTCACATGGAATGAAACAAAAATTATCAATTGCGGCAGCGCTCATTCATCAGCCAAAGATATTAATTCTTGATGAGCCGCTGACGGGCATTGATTTAATCAGCGGTAAAACGATACGGACGTTATTAAAGGAGTACGTCAAGCAGGGAAATACGGTCCTGTTATCGACTCACCTGCTGGAGCTGGCCCATTCGCTGTGCGATACGATCGGTATTATACATGAAGGCATTTTTGCGGCGGAGTATCAGTCATCCGAGCATTCATTAGAAGAGATTGAAGAATTGGCTGAGCGTATCTATACATGATGAACCGCATGTTGCCGGCAATCAGAACGTCCGCCATTCCGTTAACCGCGTCATTGCTGTTTTTTTCAGGCGGTGTGATCGCTGCGTTTTTTTCCGATCACTTTGTTTCATCAGCGTCTTACAACGGCTCGTCAGGCGCGGTTGAACTGCTGAAAAACAATGCAATCGCTTGTCTGTTTTTAGCCGCGGGTTTTTTTACCTTTGGGTTGACCTCAATCTTTTATTTATTCACCAACGGGTTTATTTTAAGCGGCTCTATTATAGAAAATCTGCATAGCGGGGTTCCTTTTTATCAGATTTTTTTACTGCTAATTCCTCATGGTATATTTGAAGTTCCTGCGTTATTATTAAGTGGCGCCATTGGTTTTAAGGGCGTTGAATTGGTCATCAGGCTGTGTTTTTCTAAGGAAAAAAAGATAATGGCTTCAATGTTCAGGCATATTGGAATATTGGTGCTGCTTATTATTTGTCTGCTGATCGCCGCTGCCATTATTGAAGCTTACATCACACCAATTTTTAAGTAAAAGGGGCAGAAATCATATGAGAAGTAAATTATCATTAATCGGTGTGCCGATTGTTATGATTATCGGTTATATCATTTCTTTATCCTTTGAGTGGCTGTTTCCTGTTCTTACTTTTGGGGTGGCAGGACTATATCTCTTTATATTTGCTCCGGTGCAAAATAAATTCATTCGTTACATCTTTTTGTTTATTTTTGTGATTAATCTGTTAGCCAGTGCGGCTCTTTATTTCGGTATTTAATAAAAAAATGACATTCATATTGAATGTCATTTTTTTTTCTTCGAGCGGCTCTGCTGCGTGTTAAAATCTGTCGCCGTTGAAAATAGAGTTTTTTACGATTACATAGTCGACATTACGGATGGCTTCGAGTGTATTGCCGCCGGCGTAAGAGATGGAAGATTGCAGATCCTGCTCCATTTCAACCAGCGTGTCCTGTAAAGACCCTTTATGTTCGACATGCATTTTTTTGCCCTCGACGTTTTTCTTTTCGCCTTTTTGAAATTCAGAAGCGGAGCCGAAATATTCTTTGTACAGCTTTCCGTCGATTTCAATCGTTTGTCCCGGTGATTCTTCGTGGCCGGCGAATAATGATCCGATCATGACCATAGACGCGCCGAATCGGATGGATTTCGCGATATCGCCGTGCGTGCGGATGCCGCCGTCAGCAATGATCGGTTTGCTCGCCGCTTTTGCGCACCAGCGAAGCGCGGCTAATTGCCACCCGCCGGTTCCGAAGCCGGTTTTAATTTTTGTGATGCAGACTTTTCCGGGGCCGATTCCCACTTTTGTCGCGTCAGCGCCCGCGCGTTCCAGCTCCCTTACGGCTTCAGGCGTCCCGACATTCCCTGCGATGACAAAGCTTTCCGGGACATGTTCTTTAATAAATTGAATCATGCTGATCACGGCATTGGAATGGCCGTGCGCGATATCAATGGTAATATAATCCGGCACCAGCTCCTGTTCTTTCAGCTCCCGGATGAATTCATAGTCATTTTCCTTCACGCCGACACTGATGGAAGAAATCAGTCCGCGCGCTTTCATATCCCGGACAAAAGCCAGGCGTTTTTCCGGCTCGAAGCGGTGCATGATATAAAAATACCCGTTTTCCGCGAGCCAGGCCGCGATGTTTTCATCTATAATCGTCTGCATGTTGGCCGGTACGACCGGAAGTTTAAATGTGTGTCCGCCCAATGTAACTGATGTATCACATTCAGATCGGCTTTCAACAATGCATTTTGCAGGAATCAGCTGAATATCTTCGTAATCAAATACATTTTCCATATATAACACCCCTAAAAGCGAATAATATAATTAAATAAAATTAAAATGTTCGTCTTTTTATAATGTACTTCGTTTTGTCAGGAATGTCAAATGATTTCATGCTGCCTCATACGCGGTCAGCTTGTCATCCATTTGCAGTTTGGTTATCATAGTAGTATTGGTTGTTGTAAGACATTTGTTACGATAGATAGATTTGCAGAAGAAGGGAGGGGCCGGTGTGGAACAAAAACAGCCCGGGCACAGCCCGAAAGCCCAGAAAATTCAGGACCGGATTATTTTAGGCACGATTTGGGTTGTGTCAGCGCTTGTCATTGCGCTCGTTGTCGGAACCGTCATGAATTATATTTGGATGTTTAAATAAAAAAGAGTCTGTGCCGGTATGACACAGACTCTTTTTTATATTATTTTTCAAACATGCTTGTAGAATGCAGTGGCTGGACGCGCGCTTTCGGGTCCATGTAAGCCTTCGCGTTGTTCACGGCTGTCGGAGCTTCGCCGAAACCGCTGGCGATCAGCTTGACTTTGCCTTCATATGTGCAGATATCTCCGGCGGCAAAGAAGCCTTCAATATTCGTTTCCATCGTGCTTTTGACGACGATGGAATTTTTCTCGATGTCAAGGCCCCAGTTTTTAATCGGGCCGAGAGAAGAAACAAAGCCGTAGTTTACGATCAGGTCATCAATTTCAATGATTTCTTTACGGTCGCCTTTCACTTCTTCGAGAACGAGCTGTTCGATCCGGTCTTCACCGACAAGTTCAGCGGGAACAAACGGTGTCAGCACGTTGACTTTAGAATTATGCAGGTTTTCGACACTGTGCTCATGCGCGCGGAATTTATCACGGCGGTGGATGATGCTGACTTCTTTAGCAATCGGCTCAAGCATGAGCGCCCAGTCAACAGCGGAATCGCCGCCGCCCAGAACAGCAACGCGTCTGCCTGCGAATTGATTGAGATCGTCAATGAAGTAGTGCAGGTTTTTGCCTTCATATTGTTCCGCTGATTCCAGCTCAAGCTTTCTCGGCTTAAATGCGCCGTTTCCCGCGGTGATAATGACCGTTTTTGAATAATGCGTTTCTGAATTCGTGACAAGCTTAAACACACCGTCCGCCTGTTTTTCAACAGATTCGACGGCCTGCTCTAAGCAGATGGTCTGATCGAACTTTGCCATTTGCTCTTTTAAGTTGTTCACAAGTTCCTGGGCGCGGATTTTCGGGAATCCGGCTACATCATAAATATATTTTTCAGGGTACAGCGCGCTGAGCTGGCCGCCAAGCTGAGGCAGGCTCTCGATGATTTTGACGCTCGCCTGTCTCATTCCCCCGTAAAAAGCGGTAAACAGGCCGACCGGGCCGCCGCCGATGACCGTAATATCATAAACCTTTGAATCCTCTTGCATACCAAATTGCCTCCTAATTGAAAATTGTTATTAATTATAACATAGAATTTGAAAGGATGACGAGTGCCGAAAACCGCCCGGCCGCTTCATTCTTGAAAAAAATTGCGGCCGCCGCTAAGATGGGGACAAATTCCAATCTGTTTTTTCCTGAATGTTTTCCGATTCTTCCGGATAGTATGGTGATATGCAGACATGTGCGGTTTTCTAAAAAATTTTATATTTCATTTCATAAAATCCCGCCAATAAGCTGAAGCTAATACAAATGTTGATTTGATTATGCGTCTAACAGCAAAAAAAAGAAGGTGGATGTGATGGCATTGAATAAACCCAAAATCGTGGTTTTAGGTGCAGGTTATGGTGGATTAATGACAGTAACAAGGCTTCCGAAGCATATCGGGGCAAATGACGCCGACATTACTTTGGTCAATAAACACAATTATCATTATGAAACGACATGGATGCATGAAGCGAGCGCAGGAACGCTGCATCATGACCGCTGCAGATATCAAATAAAAGATGTAATCAATGAATCACGGGTCAAATTTGTGCAGGATACCGTAAAAGCGATAGATGTGCAAAATAAAAAGGTGACGCTTTCACAAGGGGACATCCCTTATGATTATCTCGTCATCGGGCTTGGCGCCGTCCCTGAAACATTCGGGATTAAAGGCTTAAAAGAATTCGCTTTTCCGATCGCGAATATTAATACGTCGCGCCAGCTGAAAGACCATATTGAGCTCCAATTTGCGACATACAATACGGAGGCCGAGAAACGCCCTGACCGCTTAACCATCGTTGTCGGCGGAGCGGGCTTTACGGGAATTGAATTTCTCGGTGAACTTGCGAACCGCAAGCCGGAGTTATGCAGATATTATGATATAGATGAAAGCCTCGTCCGGATCGTCTGTGTCGAGGCCGCCCCGACGGTTTTGCCGGGATTTGATCCGGAGCTTGTCGATTACGCCGTTCAATACCTTGAGAGCAAAGGCGTTGAATTTAAAATCGGCACCGCGGTTCAAGAATGCCGCGCAGACGGTGTCACAGTCGGCAAGAAAGATGAAGAGCCGGAAGAAATCAAATCGCAGACCGTTGTCTGGGCCGCGGGCGTGCGCGGACATCCGATCGTGGAGGAAGCGGGTTTTGAAAATATGCGCGGCCGTGTCAAAGTCAACCCTGATCTTCGGGCGCCGGGACATGATGACGTTTTTATTCTCGGCGACAGCTCGCTCTTTATCAATGAAGAGACGGAACGGCCGTACCCGCCGACTGCTCAGATCGCGATGCAGCAAGGAGAAACGGTCGCCAAAAATCTGGGCGGTTTGATTAAAGGAGGCCAGCTTGAAGAGTTCAAGCCTGACATTAAAGGAACCGTCGCCTCCCTCGGTGAGCATAACGCTGTCGGAGTCGTATACGGCAGGAAGCTCAAAGGCATGCCGGCGTCCTTTATGAAAAAGGTCATTGATAACCGCTCGCTATTTATGATCGGCGGGCTGGGCCTGACGCTGAAAAAAGGGAAGTTTAAATTCTTCTGAAAACCCGCAGCCGCGGGTTTTCTCTTCTTTTAAAAAAGAGCGCTATAAAAAGCATGTAAAAGAAAAAAAAGAATGTTTCCGCTTACATAAGTTGTTATGTTACATATTCTGACTTGTTGCTTGACAAGTAAATATGATATATTATCAGAAAATTAAGAAAAAGGGTGGTCCGCATGAAAACGACAGCAAAAAGCACGGCGGCGTGTCCGTTCTGCTCAGGTAAAGGGTATTTTCAATTGCTTCTTGGCGGCTCCGAAACATGTCCCTCCTGCCAGGGAAGCGGCAAAGAGAGACGCTGATTTTTCCAGACGTTGACTTTTTTACCGCCCCCGAGGTACACTGAAAGTGCTGTAGGGGGTGGATGTTTGTGATTAGTTTGCCGGTTGTCCTGATCTCAATCGTACTATTTTTTGTACTGTTTTTCGGCATAGGCTTTCTGTTGAACATGCTGCTTAGAATGTCGTGGATTATGGCTGTTGTCTATCCGATTGTATGCCTTTTCATTATCAGCAATAAAAAGATGATCAGTTACGTGCAGGCGCCGGGGGAATCCTTTCAAAGCCTGTTTCAGCGCATCATGTCATTAGCGGTTGCGGATGTCGTGATTTTGGCGGGCGGACTGGCGGGAGCCATCATGTCAGGTATTGCCATAAAGGCGCTCAGAAAAAGAGGATATCAAATGTTTTAAGCCGCTTTCTTATTCGAGAAAGCTTTTTTTGTGTCGCGGCGCTTTTTGTATAGCACCTCACCGAGTTGGGAACAATGACTCGGAGGAGAGTGATTTCAGATTGACGATAATCAGACGCGTATTCATGATCGTGCTCTTTTTGGGCGCATGCCATGCGACATACTTTTCCATAACCGGTGTTGAAGCAAAGGATCTGACAAATTGGATGACGGAACATCGCGGCGCCGTTTTGAAAAACATCGGCACTCCGTTTCAATCCTTACAGAATCAGCCGGAAAAGAAGGCATCAGGCAGGGTAAAGCCGCTGGAAGAAGCTTTTGACTGGGAGCGCTATCCGTCACAAAAGGTGACGGCCACCGGTTATACCGCCGGAGCGGAATCTACCGGAAAATCTCCGGGTCATCCGCAGTACGGTATTACATATTCGGGCGTGAAGGTCAAACGCGATTTATATTCAACTGTTGCGGCCGATCCGTCTGTTTTCCCGATCGGGACGATTCTGTTTATACCGAATTACGGTTACGGGGTTGTCGCCGATACCGGCTCAAAAATTAAAGGCAGCCGCCTTGACCTCTACTTTGACACCGTCAAGGACGTCTATAACAATTGGGGCAAAAAAACACTTGAAGTCTACATTATTAAAAAAGGGAACGGCACAGTGACCGAGGACGAACTTGTAAAGCTGAACGAAACAAAGTCGCTGCAAGTGTTCAGAAATCAATACAAAACGGTAAAAGAATAAAAACGCTTCAGCATCCGCTGAAGCGTTTTTTAAATAAAGAAATAATCTAAAATCAATGTCAGCACAATACCGGTGACGCCGCCGAAGAACACTTCAATCGGCTGATGGCCGAGCAGCTCTTTCAATTTCTTCTGTTTTTCTTTCTCTTCCGCTTTCTGAAAGTCCTTCGCTTCGCTGACAAACCGATTAAAGTCGATGACCAGTTTATTAATGACTGTCGCCTGTTCACCCGCATGCCGTCTGACACCTGTAGCATCGAACATCGTAATGACGGCGAAAATCGCGGCGACTGCAAACAGGGGCGAGTCCAGTCCCTGTTCCAAAGCGATTCCGGTTGACAGCGCGGTGACGGCGGCGGAATGGGAGCTCGGCATGCCGCCGGTGCTCGTCACAAGAGACCAGTCAAGTTTTTTGGATACGATAAATTGAATAGGCACTTTTACAACTTGGGCAAAAATAATGGCGGCAAAACTCGCCAGTAAAGGAAAATTCATAAGTACATCCATATGCGACATCCTTTCTGTATCTGCTGATTCCGATCGTATCGAAAAACTGCAGAAAACGCCCTTAGTTTGGTAAAATAAAATCAATGAAAAATGTTTTTTCATTATACCACTTTACATAACAAATACCCACATAAGGAGTGTGTACTCATGTTTTATGCATCTGATCAACTGCGGCATCCCGAAACACTGGTCATCGGTCTTTTTCAAAAAAGCACGCTGAACGGATTTACGAAGGAATTGGATGATAAATTGGACGGTCATCTGACCCAGCTGTTAAAGGATGGTGATGTGTCCGCCAAACGCAATCGTGTATCAAAAGTATACCCTCCGGCTGCGACCGGTATGAAACGTATTTATTTTATCGGCCTGGGAAGAGAAGCGGATTATTCGTTTGAGGATACGAAAGAATGCTTTGCACGAGTATTTCAGCAGATTCATCAAGATAAAAAACAGGAAGTTTCCGTGTTGCTCGATACATTCGTCTCCGGGGAAGTGCCTGCCGCCGATGCCGCTCATGCGCTTTCGGAAAGCTGTCTGCTTGCGGTTTACGAAGTGCAGGATTATAAACATAAATCGAATGAGCCGGATCAGGAACTGAAATCAGTCTGCGCCGTGACCGAAGAAGACCTGAGGGAAGTGCAGGCCGGCCTGAACGTCGGCGCGGCATACGGCCAAGGGACGAATTCAGCCCGCACGCTTGTGAATATGCCGGGTAATATGCTGACGGCCACTGATTTGGCGTCATATGCCGCTGAGCTTGCGGCAAAATACGATTTCGAGTGTGAAATTTTAGAAAAAGATGAAATGGAAGAGCTCGGCATGGGCGGGCTGCTTGCTGTTAACAAAGGCTCATCCGAACCGCCGAAAATGATCGTTCTGAAGTATCAGGGCAAAGATCAGTGGGAAGACGTCATCGGCCTGGTCGGTAAAGGAATTACCTTTGATACGGGCGGATATTCAATTAAGCCGAAAACCGGCATCGTCGGCATGAAAAGCGATATGGGAGGGGCCGCCTCGGTATTGGGCGCAATGGAAATTATCGGCGAACTCCGGCCTGAACAAAACGTGCTCGCCGTCATACCGTCTACCGACAACATGATTTCGTCCGATGCCATGAAGCCGGATGACGTCATCGTTTCGCTCAGCGGAAAAACCATTGAGATCCTGAACACCGATGCGGAAGGGCGTCTCGTGCTTGCCGACGGCATCACATACGCCAAGCAGCACGGAGCCTCTGTCCTTGTAGACGTCGCAACGTTAACGGGCGGTGTCATTGTCGCCTTAGGGAACGAAATGACGGGCGCCATGACCAATCACGCCGCGTTTTATGAACAAGTGGCGGAATCGGCGAAAGAATCCGGCGAGCCGATCTGGCAGCTTCCGATTACAGAAAAGGATAAAAAACGGGTGAGAAACAGTCAGATGGCTGATTTGAACAATTCCCCGGGAAGAGAAGGCCACGCGATTATGGCGGGGGCATTCCTTGGTGAATTCGCGGAAAACACGCCGTGGGTTCATCTCGATATTGCGGGAACCGCGACGGCGAATAAAGCGACATGCTTCGGCCCTGCCGGCGCAACAGGCGTCATGGCAAGGACGTTGGCTGTTTTGACTGAGCGGTTTACGCCCGAAAGATAACAGCATCCCGCTGCCTTGATGCAGCGGGTTTTTTGATTTCCAAAATCTTTAGTTGACTAAAGCGCAGAATGTATGTTAACTTTAATTATCTACTACATTAGCAAACTAAAGGATTTTTGGAGGGACTCATCAATGAATGCTGTTGTTGTCGCAGTATTGCTTATGCTCGTCTTAAGCCTGCTGCGTGTCAATATTATTATAGCTTTAATGATCGGCGCGCTTGCCGGCGGGCTGACCGGCGGCTTAGGCCTCGGAGAGACGGTGAAGGCTTTTACGGACGGTCTCGGCGGAAATGCCACCGTCGCGGTCAGCTACGCGCTGCTCGGAGCATTTGCCGCGGCACTGACAAAGACGGGGCTTCCCGATGCAATGGTGGAAGCGTCTGTCAAACTAATCGGAAAAAAGGAAGATTCGCGGAAAAAAGCACTGTCAAAAGTGTTAATCGTACTGATTATTTTAATCATATCCTGTTTCTCGCAAAACGTGGTGCCCGTTCACATTGCGTTTATTCCGGTATTGATTCCGCCGCTTTTAAAAATATTTAACGAACTTGAAATAGACCGCAGGCTGATCGCGTGTGTGATGACATTCGGACTGACTGCGCCGTATATCGTTCTGCCTGTCGGATTCGGACAGATTTTCCAAGGGATGCTGAGAGATAATATGGCGTCCGCCGGTTTAAAGGTGCCGCTCAGTGATATCCCGTATGCTTTAATCATCCCGACGGCCGGGATGGTAGTCGGATTAATTTTATCCGTCATCGTCTTCCGGAAACCGAAGAAATATGAGACGAAGGAGATTGCCGGACTGTCGTCTTCTCCTTATACGAAAAAAAGCATTGCCATTGCCCTGATCTCCATTGCCGTGTCGCTTGCCGTTCAGCTCTATCTGTCACAAGTGCTCGGAGTGGAAGGTATGATCATGGGCGCGCTTGCCGGCTTGTTTACGCTGTTTATCAGCGGAGTCATGAAGCGCAATGAAGCGGATAAGCTGATCACGGACGGCATGATTCTGATGGCTTTTATCGGGTTTGTCATGCTTGTTGCGGCCGGTTTTTCAAATGTATTGAACAAAACAGGCGATGTGGCTTCCTTGGTCAAAGCATCAACAGGCTTTATCGGTCACAGTCAATCATTAGGCGCGCTCCTGATGCTGGTGGTCGGTTTATTAATCACGATGGGAATCGGATCATCATTTGCAACCGTACCCGTCATTACGACCATATTTGTCCCGCTGTGCGCTCAGCTCGGATTCAGCCCGATGGCGACGATCGCCGTAATCGGAGCGGCCGCCGCGGTCGGTGATGCGGGTTCTCCTGCAAGTGACAGTACGCTCGGGCCGACGTCAGGCCTCAGCGCCGACGGACAGCACCACCACATTTGGGATACGTGCGTACCGACATTTATTTTCTATAACATTCCGCTTGTGATATTCGGGTGGATTGCCGCGCTTGTTCTGTAAAAAAGGCTCCCGGAAAGGGGAGCCTTTTTGTATGCTGAGAACATCTTACGCCGGATTTCTGCTGAACCCCGTCGCTTTATGAATAGATCTGTATACGGCAGGCGCGATAGATGCCAATAACAGTGCTAAAATGATATCTTTTATGAAAAACCATATCATGTAAAACCAGGCCATTCCGTAGCTGATCGGAGCATGAAGCCATAATTTCAGCGCAATATACGTATAGGTCGTGCCAATGATATAAATGACGGCGGTACCGATCAAAGAGGCCCATGCATAATGCAGGCGGCCGGGTTTTTTTGTTTTTTCCAGCAGCCATCCGGCTGCAAATGCCGCCGGGATGTAAGCGAGAATAAATCCGCCGCTCTTTCCGATAAACGGCGCAAAGCCTGCTGAGAATTGAGCGAAAACAGGCGCCCCCGCGAGTCCGGCCAATGCGTATACCGTCATTGCAATGGCTGCCCGTCTGGCGCCGAGAAGCATCGCGGCTAACAGACAAAAGAAAGGCTGCAGCGATAACGGAATTCCCGCAACTTGCAAAAAAGGAGCCATTGATGTAATGTTGGCGCCGACGGCCATCAGTGCGGCAAACATGCCGATAAGCGCCATATCGCCCGCACGAAGGTTGCGTTGTTTCATTTGTTTTTCCCCCTTACACTTGTACCAGATTAGCGTAATCGAAGGGTGATTGATTGTCAACAAAGATTTAATATAGGTTTACTAAATGGAGGGAGCCATATGTTTTTCGGGAAAACGAAACAAACAAAACAGTCGGAACGGATTCCGCCAAATCAAAATGTCACAACGAAGTTTCCCGTGCTTCACGCCGGAAATGTTCCTTATTATGAAGATATGTCAAAATGGAATCTGCAAGTGTACGGGCTTGTTGACCGTCCTATGCTGTTAAGCTTTGAAGATATCAAAGCCTTTCCGGAAGCCGAAGTGAAAAATGATATTCATTGCGTCACGGGCTGGTCCCGTCTTGATAATATCTGGCAGGGAATACGCGCCAAAGACATCGCTGAGAAAGCGGGTGTGCACAAAGAAGCGGGATTCGTCATTCTGCACGCTGAAGAGGGCTGGACGGCCAACCTGCCGCTTTCTGATTTTACGCGGGAAACATCCCTGCTGGCATATGCGCATAACGGCGAGCCGTTAACGCCAGAGCACGGCTATCCGCTCAGAGGCGTTTTCCCCCATCTTTATTTTTGGAAAAGCGCAAAATGGCTGCGCGGCATTCAGTTCACAAAGGAAAACCACCCCGGCTTTTGGGAGAAAAACGGCTACCATATGAGGGGAGATCCATGGAAGAATGAGCGCTTTACATGGGATTAAGCCCCTATCCCTATATAGTTCTTAGGTACCTTATTGAAATAAGGTGCTTTTTTTATATCAAAAATCCATTGACTTTGTTTGGCAAAAAACCTATTATTTGAGGTGTCTTTTGATATTGAAAATCATTATCAATAAGGGTAGATAAAGCAATTGCCACAAAGGGGTTGAACACATAATGGACGGAAAACAACAAATAAACCGGGGGTTCGCGCCGGCCGGCCGATACGCGGTTCCGGGCACAGAAGTAAGAGAAATGCGCTCAAAAGGAGGCCGTACGTATCGTATCTTTGTCTCTTTACCTCAGGAAGAACCGCCTGCATCCGGCTTCCCCGTCATATACCTGCTCGATGCGAATTCCGTGTTCGGCACAATGGCCGAAGCTTTGCGGGTGCAAAGCCGGCGGCCTGAAAAAACAGGTGTTGTTCCGGCGGTGATTGTCGGAATCGGCTACCCGACAGATCAGCCGTTTTCCGCCGAACGGCACAGTGATTTTACGATGCCGCTTTCTGAATCAGAATTGCCGGTGCATCCGCGCGGCGCGGCATGGCCCGAACAGGGAGGGGCGGAAGCGTTTCTGGAGTTTATAGAAGAAGAAGTAAAGCCCGCGATGGAGCGGGATTATCCGATCGACAGAGGCAGGCAGACGATTTTCGGCCATTCGCTGGGCGGTCTTTTTGTGCTGCAAGTGCTTTTGACGAGGCCGGACATGTTCCAGACCTATGTTGCGGGAAGTCCGTCAATTCATTGGAACAAGCGTTTTATTCAGGAAAACGCAGAACGTTTGTCAGACCGGCTCTCTGCGGAAAATCTTCAAGTCAGCGTATTGCTGGCTGCGGGAGAAATTGAAAAAACACATAAAAGCAGAATCCCGCAGCACGCAGAGGCGCTGTACGCTTTATTATCCGGATTTGAAGATGATGGAGTCCGCGCTGAATACAGCGAGTTTGAAGGAGAGGGCCATATTTCTGTCCTGCCCGTTTTAATCAGCAGAGCCCTGCGTTTCTGCCTGAATCCGGGAGGGCTGCATACCCCGTATTCGCCCGCATGAGAAAAAACAGGCCCTTCGAACTAAATGCGGCTGATTCTAATTTTCTAATTGACTGCGTGTTTTGATTTGGATATGATTGTCTTGAATCATAATTGATAATGATAATCATTATCAATATAGAAAGGGAATGATAATATGGACGCATTGGGAATGAAAGGGAAAACAGCCGTTGTCACCGGCGCCGCTCAAGGCATCGGGGAAGCAACAGCGCTTGCCCTTGCTGAACAAGGCGTAAATGTGGCAGCTATAGATACAAATGAAGACCTGCTTCCCGGGCTTACTGACAGACTCCGGCAAAAAGGCGTGCAGGCGCAGGGGTTTGCCGCAGATGTATCTGACAGTGCGGCTGTCAATGATATCATCGCTGCCGTTGAACGTGACATGGGGCCTATTGAAATATTGGCGAACGTTGCGGGCGTGCTGCGGCCGGGTCCGGTGCAATCCCTCAGTGATGAAGATTGGGATCACACATTTTCTGTTAATACGACCGGCGTATTTCATGTATCGCGGGCTGTAAGCCGGTACATGATTGAGCGTCAAAAAGGCGCCATCGTTACGGTCGGTTCGAATGCAGCCGGCGTTCCGCGTGCTTCCATGGCGGCTTATGCGGCGTCAAAAGCGGCTGCCGCCATGTTTACGAAATGCCTCGGACTGGAGCTTGCGGCCCATCATATCCGCTGCAACATCGTATCTCCGGGTTCAACGGAAACCGACATGCAGCGGGCGCTGTGGCGGGATGAAAACGGAGCACAGGACGTTATCAGAGGTTCGCTTGATACATATAAAACGGGAATTCCGCTTCAAAAGCTGGCAAAGCCTTCTGATATTGCAAATGCCGTTTTGTTCCTGGCCTCTGAACAGGCAAGCCATATCACGATGCATGATTTATGCGTGGATGGCGGCGCTACTTTAGGCGTTTGATGTAACGAGAAGGAGGGATAATCATGACAAATCAACATGTATTGACGGAAGTGTCTGCAAAAGAGGTGCTGGACGCTTACAAGCCCGGAGCGTTCTTTTTAGCTTCCCCGAAAAGTACGCTCCTTGCAGAAGGTGTGTTTGCAAAAGTGCCGGATGCAGACGCGGAGAATCAGCTGGACTCACTGCCTGAACGTGTGAGACAGACGCTTCTTGAGGCAAAGCAAGCCGGCATCAAACATCCGATTGCGGCCGGCGCCATTCCTTTTGACGGCAGAAAAGCTTCCCGGCTTTTTGTACCGAAGAATGTCCATACGGCAGGCCCGCTTTCGTTTGCGGAATCTTCCACAGAAAAGCCGCAATCCAATACATATGACATCCGTCCCGTTCCGGAGCCTGAGGGCTTTATGAGCGGTGTGGAACAAGGCGTATTCAACATTACGGACGGCCCGCTCAGCAAAATCGTGCTGTCAAGGACGCTTCATCTGACCGCTGAAAAGGATATCGACATTCCTCAGGCCGTCAAGCATTTGGCGCAGCACAACCCGCGCGGCTATACATTCGCTGCGGATGTGACGGGAACGTCAGAAACAAGAAAAACGCTTTTCGGCGCAAGTCCTGAACTGCTGCTGTCCAAAAACGGAACATCGATTCTGTCCAATCCGCTGGCAGGTTCCAGACCTCGCAGCACAGATCCCGCCGAGGATCAGAGAAGAGCGGAAGAACTGCTGCAATCAGCAAAAGATCTGCATGAACATGCCGTAGTCGTGGCCGCCGTGGCCGCCGCCCTAAAACCGTTCTGCCGTGTGCTTGATGTGCCGGAAAAACCGTCACTCATTAAAACTGAGGCGATGTGGCACCTGTCCACCGAGGTAAAGGGAGAGCTGCGTGATCCGTCAACGACATCACTTGAGCTGGCCATCGCCCTGCATCCGACACCCGCGGTATGCGGAACGCCGACGGATGCGGCGAGAGAAGCGATTCAGGATATTGAACCGTTTGACCGCAATTTCTACACGGGAATGGCGGGCTGGTGTGATGCTGAAGGCGACGGAGAATGGATTATTGCACTCCGCTGCGCCGAAGCGGAAACAAGGTCTCTCCGGCTCTTTGCGGGTGCCGGGATTGTCGCCGGATCAAAGCCGCAGGATGAATTGGACGAGACATCGGCGAAATTCCGCACTATGCTCCGGGCGATGGGGCTTTACCAAGATGAGTTGTAAAAAAGGAGGGGACGGATCGTGCTGACTGGATTTACGCCATGGCCGGAAGAATGGGCTGACAAATACCGAAAAGACGGCTGCTGGAAGGGTGAGACGTTCGGAGGAATGCTGAAAGAGCGTGCGGCTTTATACGGAAATCAAACTGCCGTGACGTGTAAAGATGTACATTGGACCTACAAAGAATTAGATGAAAGGGCCGATCGTTTAGCGGCGGGGCTGCATAAGCTCGGAATTCAAAAGGAAGACCGCGTTGTCGTTCAGCTGCCGAATATCGCTGAGTTTTTTGAAGTGATTTTCGCGCTGTTCCGCCTCGGAGCACTGCCCGTTTTCGCGCTGCCTTCTCATAGAAGCAGTGAGATTACGTATTTCTGCGAGTTTGCAGAGGCGAAAGCATACATCATTCCTGATACGCATTCAGGTTTTGATTACAGGGCGCTGGCCAGACAGGTGAAAGACAAACTTCCGGATTTGGCGCATGTCATTGTGGCCGGCGAAGCTGAAGAGTTTCAGGAACTGAGCAGCCTGCATAGAGAGCCTGTTCAGCTGGAAGAGGTAAGCCCGGCGGAAGTCGCTTTTTTACAGCTTTCAGGAGGCAGTACGGGGCTGTCCAAGCTGATTCCGCGAACACACGACGATTACATATACAGTTTGCGCATCAGCGCGGAAATATGCGGCTTGGATCATCACAGCGTTTATTTGGCCGCTCTGCCGACAGCGCATAATTATCCGCTCAGCTCGCCGGGTGTGCTGGGAACTTTATATGCCGGAGGCCGGGTTGTTCTGTCACCGACGCCGAGTCCGGATGACTGCTTCCCGTTAATTGAAAAAGAACGTGTCACGATTACAGCGCTCGTCCCGCCGCTTGCGATGGTGTGGATGGACGCATCCGGTTCACGAAGTGATGATTTATCAAGCCTTCAAGTGCTGCAGGTGGGAGGCGCCAAATTCAGTGCTGAGGCGGCCCGCCGCGTAAAGAGCGCTTTCGGATGCACCCTTCAGCAGGTTTTCGGAATGGCGGAAGGATTGGTGAATTATACGAGACTGGATGATCCTGAAGAAATCATTGTCAATACGCAAGGCAGACCGATGTCACCTTTTGATGAGGTAAGGGTTTTAGACGATGACGGGCGGGATGTCGCCCCCGGTGAAGCGGGACATTTGTTTACACGCGGCCCTTACACGATTCGCGGATATTATAAAGCGCCTGAACATAATGAAAGATCATTCACAGCCGACGGATTTTATCAGACCGGCGATATCGTCAAACTGACGGCGGACGGCTATATCATCGTCGAAGGACGTGCGAAAGATCAAATCAATCGGGGCGGCGAAAAGATTGCCGCTGAAGAGGTGGAAAATCACCTTCTGGCCCATCCTGCCGTTCATGATGCGGCCATGGTTTCAATGCCGGATGATTTTCTCGGAGAGCGGTCCTGTGTGTTCGTCATTCCGAAAGGAGAAGCGCCGAAACCGGGAGAGCTGAAAGCATTTTTACGTGAGCGCGGATTGGCGGCATATAAAATCCCCGACCGGATTGAATTTATCGCTTCTTTCCCGAAAACCGGCGTCGGCAAGGTCAGTAAAAAGGATCTTCGCGAAACGATCGCCCAAAAATTGAAGCCGGCTGAAATCAAACAATCTTAAAAAAGGAAGTGTTTACATTGGCTATACCGTCAATTCCCGCATATGCGCTGCCGACAGCGTCAGATATGCCTGAAAATAAAGTATCGTGGACGCTGAACCCGAAACGCGCGGTGCTTCTGATCCATGACATGCAGAATTATTTCGTCGATGCTTTTGAGAAAGGGAAGGCTCCGATCACGGAGGCGGCTCAGAATATCAAGAAAATAAAAGAGCAATGCAAAGCGCTCGGCATTCCGGTGGTGTACACCGCGCAGCCGGGCAGCCAAGACCCGGCGGACCGCGCGCTGCTGACGGATTTTTGGGGGCCGGGGCTGAAAAGCGGGCCTTATGAAGAAAAGGTCATTCCGGAGCTTGCCCCGGATGATCAGGACATTGTCCTCACAAAGTGGAGATACAGCGCGTTTAAACGGACGAATCTCCTTGACATCATGCGTGAAAGCGGCAGAGACCAGCTCATGATTACGGGAATTTATGCACACATCGGCTGTCTCGTCACAGCCTGTGAAGCATTTATGGATGATATCCAAAGCTTCTTTATCGGAGACGCCGTTGCTGATTTTTCTTCAGAAAAACATAAGATGGCCATCGAATATGCGTCTCAGCGCTGCGCTTACACAGCTTTGACAAACGAAGTGCTGGAGCTGCTGGGCGGCGCGCCGGTTTCTGAAGGAGAAGGGAAGACTTCCGCCGTATTGACAAAAGACCGGGTGCGGGAACAAATTGCGGCGATTCTTCAAGAATCACCGTCTGATATTCCGGATCATGAAGACCTGCTGGACAGAGGCCTTGATTCCGTCAGAATCATGAGCCTTGTCGAACAATGGCGCCGTGACGGAGCTGAAGTGACGTTTGTGGAACTGGCGGAGAACCCGACGCTTGAAGAGTGGTGGAGACTTCTTTCTTCCCGATCTCAAAAAGTCTTGCCGAACGCAGATTATTTATAAAGGGAGAGAATAGAATGCATGATACACAACAGCTGCCTCTGACAGGCGCACAGGCCGGTATCTGGTTTGCGCAGCAGCTTGATCCTGATAATCCGATTTACAATACAGGCGAGTACGTTGAGATAAACGGTGCGATCGATGTGAACATATTTAAAACCGCTCTCGAACGCGTGCTGACGGAAGCTGCGTCATTACACGCCCGCTTCGAAGAGGGAGCAGACGGGCCGAAGCAGATCATCAATCCTCCATTTGAAGCTGCGATCGATGTCATAGATGTGAGTTCAGAAGCTGATCCGAAGCAGGCCGCACTCAGACTCATGCAGACAGATTTGGCTGAGCCCGTTGATATGGCGGCCGGGCCTTTGTTCCGCGACATTTTATTTCAGGCGGGACCGGAACGCTTTTTCTGGTATCAGCGCATTCACCACATTGCGATAGACGGCTACGGTTTTTCACTGCTGGCACGGCGTACGGCGCAAATGTACACCGCAATACGGGAAGGACGTCCGGATAACGGGCGCTCCTTCGGCTCTTTGGAGGAACTGGTAAAAGAAGAACAAGAATACCGCGCGTCTGATCAATTCCTGAAAGATCGGGAATTTTGGATGGAGAAATTTGCGGATGAACCTGATGTCGTCAGTTTGGCAGAAAGAGCGCCGAGAACGTCAACAAGCTTTCGGAGAAGCACGGCTTATCTTTCTGAAACGGCTTTGCAGCATGTAAAAGCGATTCCGAACTGGCATGAAGCCGTCACAGCCGCAGCGGCGGTATATGTCCACCGGATGACAAACGCAGGGGATATCGTGCTCGGTTTACCGATGATGGGGCGGATCGGCTCGATTTCACTGAATATTCCGAGTATGGTCATGAATCTTCTGCCTTTGCGGCTTTCTCTCCGACCGGATATGAATTTTCATGAGGCCGTCAGCCAAGTGGCAAAAGAAATCCGAAACATCCGGCGCCATCAGAAATACCGCCATGAAGACATGCGCCGCGATCTTAAATTGCTCGGAGAAAATCGCAGGCTGTTCGGCCCGCAAGTCAATGTGATGCCGTTTGACTATGCGCTTGATTTCGCCGGAGCGCCAGGTACCGTCCATAACTTATCAGCCGGGCCCGTTGATGATTTGTCAATTAACGTTTACGACAGAGCGGACGGAAGCGGAATGCGTGTGGACTTTGATGCGAATCCGGAAGTGTACAGCGCCGAAGATATTGAAAACCATCAAAAACGATTCCTGCTTCTGCTGGAATCCGCTGTGAAAGACCAGACACAAAAAATCGGCACACTCAACCTTCTGCCTGAAAGTGAACGTCTCTGCGTACTGGAAAGCTGGAATGACACGCGCAAGGCCGGGAAGCAGAAAAGTCTGCCGGAGCTGTTTTACGAACAGGCCGTAAAAACACCGGACCGGCCGGCAATCATCACCGAAAACGAAGAGCTCAGCTATGCCGAATTGAACAAGCGCGCGAACCAGCTTGCCGGCATGCTAAAGGAAAAGGGGCTCGGACCGGAACAATTTGTCGCTTTGCTGCTTCCGCGGTCACAGGAGTTGGCCGTTAGCATGCTGGCCGTTTTGAAAACGGGAGCCGCATACCTGCCGCTTGATCCTGATTTTCCTTCTGAGCGGATCACATACATGCTCAAAGATGCACAGCCTGCATGCCTGATTACAACGATGGAATTATCCGGCCGCATGCCGGAAGACAGTGATGCAAAAAGGATCATTCTCGATGACCCCGATACGGTAAAAACCGTTGCCGCTCAAAATGCTGACTGTCCCGCTCAGGCGGAATGTTCGCCTTTGCACCCCGCTTATATCATCTATACATCGGGTTCAACGGGCAAACCGAAAGGCGTAGTCGTGACATTAAAAAGCGTAAGCAATTTCCTCTTATCCATGAGGGAAATGTTCCCGCTCGGCGCACAAGACCGCCTGCTTGCCGTTACGACTGCGGCGTTTGATATTTCCGGACTTGAGCTCTTCCTTCCGCTCATCAGCGGAGCGGGGTGCGTCATCGCACGTAAAGAGACGATTCAGGAACCGCGGACGCTTGCGAACATGATTCACTCATACGGTATTTCAATCATGCAGGCAACGCCGACATTGTGGCATTCATTAGTCACCAATGAACCGGATTCCCTCCGGGCGCTGCAGGTGCTTGTCGGAGGTGAGGCGCTTCCGAACGCGCTTATGCATGCTCTGCTTGAATCAGGCTGTACGGTGACGAATCTGTACGGGCCGACTGAAACAACAATCTGGTCGGCCGCACAGCCGCTTGCAAAAGACCATACAGCGGCGCCTCCGATCGGAACGCCGATTTGGAACACGCGGGTATACGTGCTGGACGCCGCATTGCAGCCAGTCCCGCCGGGAATTGCGGGCGAGCTTTATATAGCGGGCGAGGGGCTTGCCAGAGGTTATTATAACCGTCCTGATTTAACAGCTGAAAGATTCATTGCCGATCCGTACGGACCCGCGGGCGCGAGGATGTACCGGACGGGAGATCTCGTGCGCTGGCGTGAGGACGGCTCGCTTGATTATATCAGCAGAGCCGATCACCAAATTAAAATCCGCGGGTTCCGGATAGAATTAGGAGAAATTGAGTCAGTGCTGTCGAAATACCCGGGTATTTCGAAGGCCGCCGTCATTGTCCGTGAAGACCAGCCGGGAGATAAGCGGCTGGCGGCTTATGCTGTCGCGGATCAGCCACTTGATATCGGCGGACTTCGTGAATATATAGGCGAAAGTCTGCCGGATTATATGGTGCCGGGCGCGTTTGTACAGCTGAAAGAATTGCCGCTGACGCCGAATAAGAAGCTCGATCGCAGCGCTCTGCCTGCACCTGATTTTTCCGCTGTCCTGTCTGACAGAGGGCCGCGGACGCCGCAGGAAGAAATATTATGCGATCTGTTTGCCGAAGTTCTCGGTCTCGCGCGGGTCGGAATTGATGACGGGTTCTTTGAATTGGGCGGACATTCGCTCTTAGCCGGACGCCTGATGAGCCGGGTCCGGGAGACGATGGGCGCAGAGCTTGGCATCGGCCGTCTGTTTGATACGCCGACCGTTGCCGGGCTCGCCGCACAGCTTGACACCGCAAAGAGTGCGCGGCCTAAGCTCAAGCCGTTTGACCGGCCGGAGCACATCCCGCTGTCATTTGCGCAGCTGCGTCTTTGGTTTCTCTACTGTCTTGAAGGGCCGAGCCCGACTTACAACATTCCGGTGATTGTCCGCATGTCAGGCAAGCTTGACCAATCAGCGCTGAAACACGCCTTTTACGATGTTGTCAGCCGTCATGAAAGCCTGCGCACCGTTTTTCCGGAAAATAAGGGATCATCCCATCAGCTCATTTTACCTGCTGAAGAAGCCCGCCCTGTGTTTACAGTGACACAAGCAGACAAAAACGAGCTCCAAGACATGCTTGCCGCTGCGGCACGATACCGGTTTGATCTCGCTAAAGAGCCGGCCGTCCGGGCTGAACTGTTTGATCTTGGTGACGGCGAATATACGCTGATGGTTCTCCTGCATCACATCGCAGGCGACGGCTGGTCCTTGAATCCGCTCATGCGTGACTTATCCATAGCCTATATCGCCCGGCAAACAGGTGAAAAAGCAGAATGGGCGCCGCTGGCGGTTCAATATGCGGATTATGCGCTTTGGCAGCAGCAGCTTTTAGGCAGCGCGTCTGATTCTGAGAGCTTAATTGCGCGCCAGCTGGATTTCTGGAAGAAAACGCTTGAAAATGTACCGGATCAGCTGGAGCTGCCGTCTGATTTTCCGCGTCCCGCTGAATCAAGCTACAGGGGCGGCGTCATTCCGGTCAACATCGGCCAAGAGCTTCATGCCCGTCTTCTCTCACTTGCCAGAAATCAGCGCGTAAGCCTGTTTATGGTGCTTCAATCAGGGCTTTCCGCACTGCTGACCCGGCTCGGGGCGGGAACCGATATTCCGATCGGCAGTCCGATAGCCGGCCGCAGTGATGACGCATTAGGAGACCTTGTGGGTATGTTCATTAATACACTCGTACTGAGAACCGATACCTCTGGCGATCCGAGCTTTTGTGAGCTTCTTGAAAGGGTCAGGGAAATGAATCTCGCAGCATATGAACATCAGGACGTGCCGTTTGAACGTCTCGTGGAAGAATTGAATCCGGTTCGCTCCCGGTCAAGACATCCGCTGTTCCAAGTGATGCTCGCATTCCAAAATACGCCTGATCCTGTACTCAGTCTTCCTGATATGGAAACAAGCCTGCAAATCAGCAGTGTCGGATCGTCCAAATTTGATTTGACGCTGGAATTGGCTGAACAGCGCCATGACGACGGCACGCTTGCCGGTATTGAAGGCCTGCTGGAGTTCAGTACGGACTTATTCAGAAAAGAAACGGCTGAAGCACTTGCCGGACGCCTGCTTCTTTTGCTCGAAGATGCCGCATCACATCCGGATAAACCGATCGGAAGCTTAACCATTCTTTCTGATGAAGAGCGCCGGAAGCTTTTGCCGGTTAAACAGGCAAAACAGCATATTCAGCCTCGGCAGACACTGCCTGAACTGTTTGAAATACAGGCCGCCGCAAAATCGGATGAAACGGCGGCAGTATTTGAAGAGAGCGGACTCACTTATCAAGAGCTGAATGAAAGAGCCAATCAGCTCGCGCACATGATGATTGCCCGCGGCGTCGGCCCGGAGCAGTTTGTCGCACTGGCGCTGCCGCGTTCTTTAGATATGATTGTCGGGCTGTTAGCCGTCCTGAAGACGGGGGCAGCGTATTTGCCGCTTGATCCTGATTATCCCGCGGACCGCATCGCTTTTATGTTACATGATGCCAAGCCTGTATTTATGCTCACCAATCGTGAAGGCGCAAGTAAGCTCTCTGGCGAAAACGGCATGCACGCCTTCATCCTGGATGATCCGCAGAATAAGGAAACACTTCGGCAATATGCCGTCACGAACCCTGTGAATGCCGACCGGATTCGTCCGCTGAGACCGCTTCACCCGGCCTATGTCATTTACACGTCGGGATCAACAGGTGTGCCGAAAGGTGTCATCATTCCGCACAGCAATGTTATCCGGCTGTTTGAGTCGACGCGGCATTGGTATCACTTTCATTCTGATGATGTATGGACGATGTTTCACTCCTACGCTTTCGATTTCTCTGTCTGGGAAATATGGGGGCCGCTGCTTCACGGCGGACGTCTCGTCGTCGTGCCGCATGACATCAGCAGATCGCCGGAAGCGTTTCTGCATCTCCTCGTGAAAGAGCGAGTGACCGTACTTAACCAAACGCCGTCAGCGTTTTACCAGCTGATGCATGCGGAAAAAGAACACAAAGAGCCGGGGCGTCAGCTCGCACTCAGATATATCATCTTTGGCGGCGAGGCGCTTGAGCTGAGCCGGCTTGAGGATTGGTACAGCCGCCACGCGGACAATCAGCCGGTGCTCGTGAATATGTACGGCATTACGGAAACGACGGTACACGTCAGTTACCTTGAATTAGACAAAAACATTGCCGAACTGAGAGCAAACAGCCTCATCGGCTGCGGCATTCCTGATCTGAACGTATATGTGCTTGATGACCGGCTGGAGCCTGTGCCTCCGGGGATCACGGGCGAAATGTATGTTGCCGGAGGGGGCGTGGCACGAGGCTACTTAGGGCGGCAAAGCCTGACCGCCGAACGCTTTGTGGCTGATCCGTACGGCCCGCCGGGAACGAGAATGTACCGGACAGGGGATTTAGCCCGTCTGCGGACGGACGGTTCTCTTGATTATATGGGCAGGGCGGACCACCAGATTAAAATCCGCGGCTTCCGGATTGAATTGGGGGAAATCGAAGCGGTTCTCGTCAAACATCCGGATGTCGAGGATGCCGCCGCAGTCGTCCGTGAAGACCGGCCGGGAGATAAACGGCTGACCGCCTACCTTGTCCGATCTGCCGGCAGCACTTTGGACACTGGGGACGTGCGCCGGTTTGCCGAAGAAAGCCTGCCGGATTACATGATTCCGTCAGCTTTTGTCCAAATGAATGAACTGCCGCTGACACCGAATGGAAAGCTTGACCGAAAAGCGCTCCCTGCGCCTGACTTCCAAACGGAGGTCACCGGCCGGGGACCGAGAACGCCGCAGGAAGAAATGCTGTGTGAGCTGTTCGCAGAGGTGCTTCATCTGCCGCGTGTCGGTATTGATGACAGATTTTTTGATTTAGGCGGCCATTCTTTGCTTGCGGTTCATTTAATGAGCCGTATTCGGGAAGCGATGGGAGCCGAGCTCAGTATCGGAACATTATTTGAAGCTCCTACGGTGGCAAGCCTTGCTGAAAGACTTGAGTCAGGAACGGGCACAAGCGCGCTTGATGTTCTTCTTCCGCTCAGAACGGCAGGAGAAGAAACACCGTTGTTCTGTGTCCATCCGGCCGGCGGTCTCAGCTGGTGTTATGCCGGGCTGATGTCTTCTTTAGAGGCTGATTATCCGATATACGGCTTACAGGCGAGAGGCATCGGAAAAAAAGAACCGCTTCCGCAAAGCTTAGATGACATGGCGGCGGATTATATTGAAAAAATCCGCACCGTGCAGCCGAAAGGGCCGTACCGTCTGCTCGGCTGGTCTCTCGGAGGGAATGTCATTCAGGCCATGGCGACACAATTACAGAGCCGGGGCGAAGAGGTTTCGCTTTTGGTGATGCTTGACGCGTATCCGAATCATTTTCTGCCGATAAAAAATGCGCCTGATGACGAGGAAGCCGTCATTGCGCTGCTTGCCCTGGGAGGGTACGACCCGGACAGCCTCGGGGATCAGCCGCTTGATTTTGACACCGCGCTGACCATTCTCCGCCGTGAGGGGAGCGCATTAGCCAGCCTGGACGAGTCAGTGATGATGAATCTGAAAGACACGTACGTTAATTCTGTCGGGCTGTTAGGAACATACAAGCCGAAGCCGTTCCACGGAGATGTGCTGTTCTTCAGATCCACGATTATTCCGGAGTGGTTTGACCCGATTGAGCCGGATACTTGGAAACCGTATATTACGGGGAAAATCGAGCGGTATGACCTAGACTGCCGCCATAAAGATATGTGCCAGCCGGGCCCGCTTGCCGACATCGGCGCGATTCTGGCAGAGAAATTAAACGGACGGCGTACAGTCCGGTAAAGAAAGGAAAGAGATGATATGACAAATCCATTTGAACGGGAAGACGGTTCATACCATGTGCTCGTCAATGCTGAAGGCCAGTACTCACTGTGGCCGGCCTATCTGGATGTGCCGGACGGCTGGGAAACCCGCCTGACGAATGAAACCCGCCCCGTTTGTCTCGAATATATTGAAACAAACTGGCGTGATATGAGGCCGGAAAGCCTGAAGCGGGCCGAAGCCGCTAAAATGTAATAAGAAAAGCCTGCCGTTATCTCGGCAGGCTTTTTATGCGGACATCAGCCGTTAAGCTGTGTATGATCACAAAATGTATAAGGGTGGCCTTCTTCATCCGTGCACCATGACTGAGACAGAAAAGCCAAAAAGACCGCGGCCCACTGGTCTGCAAACTGGATTAAAACACCGCCGTCGTGCCACGTTCCGTTATCCTTCTTCCAGCGTGTATCAATTGGGTTTCCCTGATTCATATGAATATTATGCATGCCGTTTGTCGGCTTGAACCCGAAAATCTTATCAGCGCCAGGCTCCGGCCCGAATTTAGAGCCGTAAATATAGACGGTGGCTTTTTCTGATTTGGCTTTTTGCATGTACGTCTCAATAAAGTCATTTAAGTCATTATCCGGACCGGTGACTTCATGCGGGAGGGGCACCATGTTCCGGGGATCAAACAATCCGCCGCGGACATAATCCAGCGCCAGCTCACGGCTGGTTTCATCAATTGGGGTATATCCGTACGGAATGTTCGGCAGCAGGGTGATCGCGCTTGCGTCAAAATGATCGCGTGCCGCATACAGAACCTCTGATTCTTTTGAACTTGACATGACATTGATCGCACAGCGATAGCGCGTATCAGGCTCGCCTAGCACCTCGACTTGAAAATGCGGAGAATCATCATCTGTTTCCCTTTTCATATCTAACACAGTGCCTTTTAATACACCATAGTGCTGAACAGCCATATGAATCCTCCTTTTTCTTCCGGGATATGAACTGATATTCGAGACAGGGGGCCGTTTTTCCTTTTGTGAGAAAGAAAAAAAGACAGCCCGCTGATCAGGCTGTCCTCTTCATCTCTATTAAGCTTTTGCAGCCGAACCTTGCATTGCTTTTTCAGCAGGCACGTAGTCATAGCCTAAGTCTTTGGCTACCGCTTCATACGTGACATGTCCGTTAGCCGTATTTAAGCCCGCTTTAAGCGCAGGGCTGTCTGCAATGGCTTGTGCCGCGCCTTTATTGGCGATTTGAAGCGCGTAAGGAACGGTTACATTCGTTAAAGCGAGCGTAGACGTACGCGGTACGGCGCCCGGCATATTGGCGACAGCGTAGTGAACGACGCCGTGTTTTTCGTAAGTCGGATTATCGTGGGTTGTAATATGATCAACGGTTTCCACAATGCCGCCCTGATCGATGGCAACATCAACAATGACGGAACCCGGTTTCATTTGTTTAACCATTTCTTCCGTAACGAGAGTCGGCGCTTTGGCTCCCGGGATGAGCACGGCGCAGATCAGAAGATCCGCTTCCGCGACGGAATCTGCAATATTTACAGGATTTGACATCAATGTTTTAATCTGATGCCCGAAAATATCATCAAGCTGACGCAGGCGGTCTGCGTTCAAATCGATCATTGTCACATCGGCACCGAGTCCGACAGCCATTTTCGCGGCATTTGTTCCGACGCCGCCACCTCCGATGATCGTGACTTTTCCGCGGGATACACCCGGTACGCCGGCTAATAAAATTCCTTTTCCGCCCTTTGGTTTTTCAAGAAACTGTGCCCCGATCTGCGCGGCCATTCTGCCGGCCACTTCGGACATCGGCGTAAGCAGCGGAAGGGAACGTCCGTCCGTTACCGTTTCGTACGCGATAGCTGTCACGCCTTTTTCTGTAAGCGCTTTAGCTAATTCCGGCTCTGCGGCTAAATGAAGGTAAGTGAACAAGACCAGACCTTGACGGAAATACGCATACTCTTCAGCCAGCGGTTCTTTTACCTTCATGACCATTTCCGCATCCCATACTTGCTTTCTGTCCTCCAGAATTTCCGCCCCTGCTGATACATAATCTTCATTTGTAAAGCCGCTTCCGAGTCCCGCTCCGGATTCCACAAGAACCCGATGGCCGTTTCCGATAAGCTGTGAAACGCCTCCAGGTGTTAATGCCACTCGATTTTCATTGTTTTTGATTTCTTTTGGAACCCCGATAATCATGTCTGTTTCCCCCAATGTTTGTGTGATGCTTCAAGTGTAGCGCGATTTTTGCGAAAATTCTTTGTTTGAAACAGAAAATAAAAAAACACGGATTTGTGAAATTTCACGAACCCATGCTGCGAAGTTTGATATCCAGGTAAATCGTAAACTTCTCATTCACATTTTTTAAGTCGATTTCTGCGATCTGGCTGATTCTTTTCAGCCTGTAATTCAATGTATTGACATGGATGTTAAGCGCTTTAGCGGCGGTGTTGACGTTGCTGTCGGCATCAATAAAATGTTCGAGCGTTTTTACCATATCGGCTTGGTGCTCCCTGTCATACTGCTCAAGCTTTGACAGGGAATAGTTCATATAGCCGCTGTGCTTGCGTTTTTCATCCAACACATCAAGGTACTGATAAATGCCGAGTTCAGAAAAGCTGAAAAGGTGTTTGGTTTCTCTCACAAACCGCTCTTTCGCTTTTAATACGGAGAGCGCTTCCTGATAGGATCGGTAAACGTAAGAAATCGATTCGTAAATACCGCCGATCGCAATCGACGCATCCTCAATTTTATATCGTTCCGTCAGCTGTTTTTGAATATGAAGAGCGAAGTGCTTTAAATCTTTAAAAGGCTGATCGGTTTTCGGCGCGGCTAATAAGATTAATTCATTTGAATCAACAGTCGCCAGCATGACATGAATCTGCTGTGTCGTTTCCTGCAAATATTGCAGCTGCTGTTCCGTCTTTTCAGTCAGCTCATCATGTAAACGGATGATCATGACACTGAACACGGACGGCAGCGCCATTCCGAGCTTATGAAACCCTTCGGCCATCTCGGCTTCCTGATAAATATGGCCTGTCAGCATTTTCCAAAAAAACTCCTGGCCCCGCTCTTCGATTTTCGTTTTGCGGATCTGCAGGTGCAAAAGCTTGTTCCGCACCGCTTTGGCGGCCAGCTGAAGTGTCTTCAGATCTTCGTCATTGAGCTTTTTTTTGATCTCAAGCGCCCAAATAAATCCGAGAACCTGACTGTTTTTCCAGATGGAAATCGCCACGCGGTTGCTTAGGCCCACCTCGTCAATTTCTTTCACTTTGATCGGCTGGTCCGTTTTTAAAAGGGCCGGAATGGTTCCGTCTTTCCACAGTTTGTTTATGACTTTTTCCGGCACCCTCCGCCCGATAATCGTCGACGTCCGGGCCGGATCTGTACAATCGCTGTGCGTGCTGTATGCAAGCAGTTTATGATTAACGTCTTCTATTGTAATGGGGCATTGAAGAACTTCACTGATATGGTCGGCAACATCTTCAAGTCTGTCGAAACTGTACTTAAATGGATCCTTTGGATTGGTCATCTGTATCCCTACTTTTTCATAGCTTCATATCTTGATCTTACCATCTTGCTTTTCAGACTGAAAGGCATCTTTGCAGGGAAATAGACTAGGACAATAAGATCATTCAGTGAAAACGAAAATAATAAGAAAATCATACTATTTTATTTACAAAATGTGTAAATATGACGAAAAATCCAATATATCATAAGACTCATTTTGTAAAATTAAAACAGATTTGTTTGACTGTGCCGATTGGTTGTTTTTATAATAATGACGTTCAAAAAATAAGTGAATTAGCCCATATTTAGGCTGATGACACAGGAGGGTATAAGGAATATGTCTGGATTAATTCGTGTCACACCCGAAGAGCTAAGAGCGATGGCTAAGCAATATGGCGTTGAAAGTCAGGAAGTCATGAATCAGGTTGACCGCCTGAACCGCATGATTTCTGATTTGAAAGGCATGTGGGAAGGTGCTTCAAGTGAAGCATTCGCGGATCAATATGAGCAGCTGAAACCTTCATTTATTAAAATGTCTGAATTGCTTCAAGATGTGAATCATCAGCTCGATCAAACGGCAAATACGCTTGAGTCTACCGACCAAGATATCGCTAACCAAATTCGCGGATAATAAGATGAATGAAGAAACGGAGCGCCTGATTCAATCAAGAAGACGGCGCTCTTTCTATGTAAGGGTGATATGAATATGTATATCGATATTACAATAGATTTAACACATTATAACGGCAGCGTCTTCGATCTCAGATTGTCAGATTACCATTCTGTGAAAAAAGTCATTGATATTGCCCGGCAGGCTCAGCATGTATCCGTTCCGCCGCGTGAAGGCTATTGGATCAGAGTGGTCAATAAAGAAACGGTTTTTTCCGGAGAACAAAAGCTATCTGACTGCGGTATTACGAACGGAGACCGCCTTGAAATTTTATGAAAGGACATGGTGGAATGACAGGTCATAACAGATCTTATTTAGAAACAGAATTAGACGCCGTCCGGGAAGAAACCGAATCAGGCTTCGCGTTCACCTTCCAGCGGGAAAAAATCAAGCTTCTTGACGGGCTGGAAGCGAATGTGATTAAAGATGCCGATCCTTTTTTTCAAAAAGAGGTCTCAGTTTCAGAAGACGAAGTAACCATCACAATCAAACCTCCTTCTTCTTATCAGGCTTTCCGCTATATAAAAGGAAAAGATAAAAAAAGCAGGTGGCAATTTGCCTACCGTCTCGTCCAAGCCGTGAAACAGCATAAGCTGAAACGTCTCAATCTGATTGCCGCCCCTGAAAATATCGTGTTTGATAAAGCGCTGACGCCTTACTTTCTTCATTACGGCGTAAAGGAGAGCCTTCCGCCTTATGAGGAAGATAGAGAAAGGGTGTTAAAAGAGCTCAAAGCCTGTGCGGCGCTTGCAGCTGACGGGGCGTACACCTTCGATGAATATTTGAAGTACAAGGAGACGCTTCATTTCTCTCCTGAGGTGAAAAGCGTGTTAGAGGCGGAGACGATTGAAGAACTGGAAGAAGCCATTCAAACCGCAATTGATTCCCTCGAAGAAAGGGACAAGACATACATAAAACTGCCGAAAAAGAAATGGAAAATCCAAAGATACGCCGGTCTGGCGCTTGCAGTCCTCCTTGTGCCGGCACTTCTTTACTCCTTATACGTTCTGTTTTTCGCCCAGCCGAAGCAAGAGGCAATTACGGAAAGCAACCGCTATTTTTTAAATCAGCAGTACAGCAAAGTCATTGACACACTCGCTAAATACGATGCGGAAAGCCTCCCGGAATCTGTGCAGTACGAGCTTGCTTCCTCTTATGTGGCAGTTGAAAATCTGAGGGAAGAACAGCGGAAAAACATCGGGAATCTGGTCACGCTGCAATCAGACCCGAAGCACTTCCTTTATTGGATTGATATCGGCAGAGGGGAAAATGAAGAAGCCATCAAAATCGGCCGTAATCTTGAGTACAACCCGTACATCTGGCTCGGACTTACAAAATATAAACAGCAATTATTAGCGGATGACAGTATGAAAGACGACGAAAAGCAAAAAGAACTGGACGCCGTGGAAAGCGAGCTTGCGAAGGCAAAAAAAGAGGCGGAGGAGCAGCATAAAGAAGCGGAGGAAAACGGTGACACCGCCGAAGCTTCCGCCGGACAGGATGAAAGCAAACAAGACAAAGCGAAAGATAACAAAGAGAACGACAAGAAAGATGAGAAAAAAGATGAAAAAAAATAACAGCACACATCAAATGGCCGCAGGTAACGATCAGGCTGTCAGGAGGTTCGCCATATGAGTCTGTTATGGGTCTTTTACCGAGAGCACGTACAAAAGATTCAGCTGTCTGAACTCCCGCCGTCTCAGCCGATTACGATCGGTCCGGATATGAAAGATACAATCACGGTCGGCACACTTCCGTTACGGCAAAACGCCGCAACCCTTTATCGGAAAGAAACAGATCGTTATGATGTTTTCCTGGGAAATAACTGTGCCGGCGAATTGACAATAGGAAATGAAATGCCCTGCCGGATTGAAGAAGAGACGATGCGGCTTCTGCTCACCCCTGACCAGGAAGAATCCTCCGTGTATTTTATCGGCGGGAAGGATGAGATCGTTTTCTCATCAGAAACAGAGGAAGCGGATATATACAAAGAGCCGTCCTCCGCTCAAACAGGGGCTTTTTATCTGCGAAAGTCGGGAGGATGCTGGTCTGTCGTTCCTGATGGCCAGGAAGTTTATGTGAACGGAAAGCTTGCAGAAGCTCCCGAAAGGCTCCGGACGGGAGATGAGCTGCTGTGGAATTTTCTGCGTGTGAGGCTGACGGAGGACGACCTTTTAGAAATCGTTCATCACGAAAAGCTTCAAGCCGATTTAACCAAAACGGTAAAACCAAGCACCGAAATGAAAAAGAAATACCCGCAATATCGAAGAACGCCGCGCATGGTCTACGATCTTCCCGAAGACCGCGTTTCATTCAGTTTTCCCTCGCAGGAAAGCGAACAGAATAACCGGGGGCTGTGGCTCGTCATTCTGCCTCCTGTGGTCATGCTGATTGTAATGGGGGTTGTCGCCATTATACAGCCGAGGGGCATATTCATCCTTGTCTCTTTGGCGATGTTTATAATGACTCTCATTACGTCCACCGTGCAGTATTTCCGTGAAAAAAACCAGCGGAAAAAACGGGAGGAAAAACGGGAGCGTGTGTACAAGCAGTATTTAGAAAGCAAACGGAAAGAGCTTCAGACGCTGTCGGAAAAACAGCTGCACGTGCTGACGCATCATTTTCCCCCGTTTGAAAAAATGAAATATTTAACTTCTGAAATCAGCGGCCGCATTTGGGAGAAATCGCTGGAAAGCAGGGATTTTCTGATGCTTCGGCTCGGAACGGGCACGGTCCCGTCAAGCTACGAGATTTCAATGAGCGGCGGAGACCTGGCGAACCGTGATGTGGATGACTTGATGGAGCAGTCGCAGCACATGCAGCGTGTGTATAAAGACATCCGCCATGCGCCCGTGACCGTTGATTTACAAGAAGGGCCGATGGGGCTTGTCGGGAAACCTCAGATCGTCAAAAATGAAATTCATCAGCTGATCGGCCAGCTCGCGTTCTTCAACAGCTACCATGACCTGCGATTTGTCTTTATCTTTCATGAGGACGAATATAAGGAATGGGAATGGATGAAGTGGCTGCCGCAATTTCAGCTGCCTCATATGTATGCGAAAGGATTTATTTACAATGAACAGACGCGCGATCAACTGTTATCGTCCATTTACGAGCTGCTGCGGGAGCGGGATTTGGAAGAGGATAAAGAAAAAAAGATCTTTCAGCCGCATTTTGTCTTTGTCATCACAAATCAGCAGCTGATCGCAGAGCACGTCATTTTAGAATACATCGAAGGCCGGCATGAGCATCTCGGCATCTCGGCAATCATCGCCGCGGAAACGAAGGAAAGCCTGGCAGAAAACATTCACACCCTCGTCCGCTACATTAATGAAGATGAGGGAGACATTCTCATTCAGCAGAAAAAAGCGGTGCAGATCCCGTTTAAGCTGGACAGGCATGAACGGACAAACAACGAGCGGTTTTCCCGGACGCTTCGGACATTGCATCATCAGGTCGGAATGACGAATTCCATTCCTGAAACGGTCTCATTTCTCGAGCTGTTTCATGCGAAGGAAGTAAAAGAAATCGGTATCAGGCAGAAGTGGGAGACAAGTGAGTCTGCAAAATCGCTGGCTGTTCCGATCGGCTATAAAGGAAAAGACGACATCGTCTATTTAAACCTGCATGAAAAAGCGCACGGGCCGCACGGATTGCTGGCGGGAACGACCGGCTCCGGGAAAAGTGAATTTCTGCAAACGTATATCCTGTCATTGGCCGTTCACTTTCACCCGCATGAAGCGGCGTTTTTGCTGATTGACTATAAGGGCGGAGGAATGGCGCAGCCGTTCCGCAAGATGCCGCACCTTCTCGGGACCATCACGAATATTGAAGGAAGCAGAAACTTCAGTATCAGGGCGCTTGCATCCATTAAGAGCGAGCTGAAAAAACGGCAGCGGCTGTTTGATCAATATCGCGTCAATCACATCAATGATTATACAAAGCTGTATAAACAGGGAGAAACGGATATTCCGATGCCGCACCTGTTTTTGATTTCAGATGAATTTGCCGAGCTGAAAAGCGAAGAGCCTGACTTTATCAGGGAGCTTGTCAGCGCGGCCCGCATCGGACGGAGCCTTGGTGTGCATTTAATTCTCGCCACGCAAAAGCCGGGCGGCATCATTGACGACCAAATATGGAGCAACTCACGCTTTAAGGTCGCGCTGAAAGTGCAGGATGCAAGTGACAGTAAAGAAATCCTGAAAAACAGTGATGCGGCGAATATTACGGTCACCGGACGCGGCTACTTGCAAGTCGGAAATAACGAAGTGTATGAGCAGTTCCAGTCTGCCTGGAGCGGCGCCCCTTACATGGAAGATGTATACGGCACCGAGGATGACATTGCCATCGTTACCGATACCGGCTTAATTCCGCTGTCTGAGGTGGATGCGGATGATGCGGCGAAAAAAGACGCCCCGGCAGAAATAGAAGCCGTAGTCGAAGAAATCGAGCGGATTCAAAATGAAATGGGCATTGAAAAGCTGCCGAGCCCGTGGCTTCCGCCGCTTGCCGAACGTATCCCGCGCACGCTTTACCCCGCGCAGGAAAAAGACCGCTTCTTCATCGCCTGCGTTGATGAGCCTGATCAGCAAAGACAGGCGCCTCTCGCTTACACGATGATGGATGACGGCAACATCGGCATTTTCGGCTCATCCGGCTACGGCAAGTCAGTGGCTGCCATCACCTTCCTGATGAACTTCGCGGAAGGATACACGCCGGAAGAGCTTCATATGTACATCTTTGACTTCGGAAACGGCACGCTTCTGCCATTGGCAAAGCTTCCGCACACCGCAGACTATTTCTTAATGGATCAAATGAGAAAGATCGAAAAATTCATGATCCGCATCAAGGAAGAAATCGAGCGGCGGAAACGGCTGTTCAGAGAAAAAGAAGTCAGCCATATCAAAATGTACAATTCGCTCAGTGAAGAAGAGCTGCCGTTTATATTTATCACAATTGACAATTTCGACATCGTCAAAGATGAAATGCATGAATTAGAAACGGAATTTATCCAGATTTCACGCGACGGGCAAAGCTTAGGCATTTACTTCCTGCTGACCGCAACGAGGGTAAACGCCGTCCGCCAGTCGCTGTTAAACAACATAAAAACGAAAGTCGTCCATTATTTAATGGATCAGTCAGAAGGATACTCCATTTACGGGCGTCCGCCGTTCAGTCTCGAACCGATCCCGGGCCGCGTCATGATCCAAAAAGAAGAACTGTATTTCGCGCAAATGTTTCTTCCGGCTGAAGCGGAAAATGACCTCGAGATGTTCCAGGCGCTGAAAGCCGATGTCAAAGCTTTAGCTGAGCGCCACGCCGGAACAGCCGGTCCAGACCCGATTCCGATGCTTCCGGATATGCTGACGGCCGGCGAATTTTCACTCCGTCTCGGCCCGAAACAAGAACCGTTCCGCATTCCTGTCGGGCTTCATGAGGAAAAGGTCAGCCCTGTGTACTTTGATCTGGGTAAAAATAAACATTGTCTCATTTTGGGCCAGACACAGCGTGGAAAAACAAATATCCTGAAAGTGATGCTGAATCACCTGCTGCGTGAAGGTGCGGAACGGGTCGGGCTGTTTGACTCGATTGACCGCGGACTGTCGCAGTATGCGCAGGAAACAAAGGTCAGCTATCTGGACACAAAAGAAGACGTCCGGCAGTGGATCGAAACGGCAGAAGCCATTTTCACGGAGCGCGAAGCTCAGTATACGCAGGCCGTCAAAAATGGCGATGTGCACAAACTCAGTTTCTCTCCGGTCGTGTTAATGGCCGACGGCATTACAAGATTCCAGCAGACGATCGACACCGCCATACAGGACAAGCTGGCGATGTTTATGAAATCTTACGCGCATGTGGGCTTCAGTTTTATCCCGGCGGGCAATCACAGCGAATTCTCAAAAGGCTATGATTCCTTAACGACGGAAATGAAACAGATCCGCCACGCGATGCTGCTTGTGAAAAAATCCGAACAAAATGTCATTCCGCTGCCTTACCAAAGGCAGGAACCGGACATTCAGCCGGGCTTCGGCTATTTGGTTGAAAACGGGAAGGAGCAAAAAATCCAAATACCTTTATGTTCAGCGGAAAGGGAGGCCGTCAGATGACCGAACAACGAAAAAGCCTGATCAAATTAATAGCCGCGGTCGTCATCATTCTGCTGCTGCCGGTGCTGTTTTTCCGGTTTATCGGCGATGACCCGGGAAAACAAAAAATCAACGCCACCCGCCAAATCGCAGTCGTGAATGAAGATATGGGCTTACAAACAGATGAAAATGAGGAAGAGGAATCCGTCCATTTCGGCAAAGAAGTAGCGGCCGCTCTCGGCGGCCGTCCGGATTATTCATGGACGGTTGTCAACAGGAGCGCGGCTGAAAACGGTCTGGCGGCTAAGAAGTATGACGCCGTCGTTTACATTCCATCCGATTTTTCAAAAGACATCTTAAGCTATGACAAGGAGCGTCCGCAAAAAGCCACGCTGACATTCAATATCCAAAGCAACCTGAACGCCGTCAACAAAGAAAAGGTGCAGCGTGAGCTTGAAGACGCCCAAAAATCAATGAATAAAAAAATGTCGGCATTATATTGGAATTTCGTCTCACAAAAAGTGAACAATGTCCGAGGCGATTTTGACAAGATCGTCAATAAAGAATCAGAGTTTCAAAACGTCATGTACAACTTTTACAAGCCGAGCTCCAATGACTTGGCAGGTGAAATCAAACGGCAAAAAGACCTAATTGACGAACTGAAAAAATCAATGAATGAAGCGCAGGGCGCGGCAAAAGAAAAATTGACCTCGGCAGATGAAGCCAAAACCACGCTCAAAGACTTTGCCGACACGGTCGAGCGCTACAAACAATATCAAGAAAATCAGAAAAAACTGCTGATGGCCGCGCAGGAACAAAATCAAAAGCAAATCACAACCGGATTGAACGCCATTAAAGCACAGCAGGCCGCCAACCAGTTCAGCACGATGATGAGCGGGCTCTCTTCAGGCATAAATCGGGCGCAGACACAGCTTGACCAGACGGGATCGGCTCTTTTGGCCGCCCAACAGGTGAGAGAAGCGCAGATTCCTGAGCAGGAACGCGGGATGGCGAATATTCAATCCAATTTACTGGACAATTATTTGACTCAATATAAAGCGCAAGCAAGATTTGAAACACTGAACAGCATCCAAACCCTTATGAAAAGGGATCGGCCGGCATTAACCGTTCCGGAAAAGGACCCGGGGGATGACGGCTCGGATGACCCGAATGAAGAAGAAAAACCGGAAGAAGAAAAACCCGGCGATCTGAAAATTGACCTTGACGATCAGCGTGAAGAATTAAAACGCATCTCTGCTGAAATCAATCACATTTCTGACGGATTAAAAGAACCGGAAAAAGAAAATCCGGACCCTGAAAAACCGGGCCAAGGCGATGACGGTGAAAACTCCGGCGATACCGATCCGAATAACGGAACGAATCCCGGAGAAGACGGAAAAACGGAAGACGGCACAAAAGAAGAGCAGCCTGCTTCCGATAACACAGGCGATCAGGAGCCAAAAACCGTCCAGACCGCGACAGCCGCTGAAAACGTCACTCCGCCTGCTGATGAGCCGGCGGACGATCCGAACGATTCTGAAGGGGACGGCGGCACGGATATATCTGAGGCGAAAGAAAGGCTGAATCAAGCCGCAGAGCGCATTCAGCAAATTGAAAAAGAGCTGGAAGAGAAACAGCAGACTCATAATGAAGAACTGAAAAAACGTCTCGATGCTCTTGATGAAGAAATCCAAGGCCTTAAAGATCAGATTGCCAAAGTTGAAAAACGGGCAGATAAATTAAAGGAAAATCTGGAAGAATTGAAAGAAACGAGAAAACAAGACTTCAATACCGTTTACAGAATGATTGTAAGAACAGAACAGAACATTCTGAACTACCCGTCATTGGATAGCGGCCGCAAATCTTCTCTTGAACAGATGTTTGCCGCTGACATCAATACAAAAAAGATATCCGATTTAATGAGTTACTATAATGATTTATCCCTGTATGAGGCGACACTCTATCACTCTCTTGACGCGGGCTCGCTGCCTGATGTGAAAAACCGGGTGCTGAAAGCCCAGCAAGGTGAAGTCCAAACCGTTCTCGCCATCAAACCGGAAGAAACGGCAAGCTGGGAAAATCTGAAAAACAACAAAATGCAGACAGACGAAGACATCAGCAATTTCATTAAAGGCATGACCGAATTCTCGGATAACTACAGCTCGTATATCAGAGATGAGCAAGCCGGGGTGCTCAATGAGCTCGCCAGCATTTCAGACAGCGCGGCGAAAGCATCCGATCAGCTGGCTGAAGGCGCTGTGCAGGAAGCGGCCGCGTTCAGCGGAGACGGATTAACCGGAACGATGGCGCTCGGCGCTCAGGATACCGTCGGCCGCGAAGTCCTGCAAATGTCTGACACGATGGGCCATCTGTCAGAACGCCAGTCCGGCATCATCAGCTATACCGACAATATGCAGCAAAGCGTAAATGACGTCCAGCAAAAAGCTGACACCTTAAACAGCAACTGGGGCAAAAACGTCGATTCCACGAAATTGATCAGAAATGACGTGTACGGCATTTTAGGGAACGCGCTCGTTGACGGACAGGAAAACGGCTACGTTTACGATTATCTCGCCAACCCGCTTAAAATCAGCGGAGAGGTGCCGGAAGACCGGATTCAGAATGTTCCGCCGGTCGTCATTTTGGTGATCGTCCTGATCAGCAGTCTTCTGATCGGCTATTTCAGCTCGTATTATCAGCAGGCGCCGCTTCTTGTCAAAGGCGCGCTCTTTGGGATTTTAAACATTATGGTCGGATTGATGATCAGTCTGTTCGGTCTGAATATCTACTCGCTTCCGGACGATCAGACGATTAAATGGTCAGTCTTTACGATTCTCTTGCTTGCGGCGAGTTCAGCTTTTATCCGGGCAGCCTTTGTCTTCAGCTCAATTACCGGATGGATCGCATCATCAGCGCTCATTCTCTTTTATGTGGCGCCTTTGATCGACCTGATTATGCCGAACTTCACCTTTGACAGTCCGGTTTCGAAAGTCTATATCGATATTCAATACGGAACGGGCCATCTGTTTGCGATGGGGGTAACGGTTCTTGCGATCATTACGCTGATTGCGGCGGCGCTTCCGCTCGTCATTCGGCTGTTTGCGGAAAAAACGGAGGAAAGTGATCAGTCTTATGAGGCGTAACATGTTCATGGAAAAAGGATTGCTGCTGTTTGCTCTCTCCTTTTTCCTTTTCCTTCCCCAAGCCGCAGCCGCGAATGAGGAAAATACTGATGTCAAGCCGAATGAATATGAAAAGAAAGACATTGAAATTCGTACGGACTACCTGCACGACGATGCCTACTCCGAGGAAAAAACGGCGCTTCCGAAAGAACAGAAGGATATCACATTTGATCAGCCGTCCGAAAACCCGGATGACAAACTGATATCAAATCTGTTTACATCGTCAGACACGGAGCCGAATACGATCAAAGCGCAATCGAAACAACTCGGTATCACATTTGCCGAGCCTGCGGTGCGGCATACCTCGGCAGATATGGAAACGGAAGAGAAAAAGACTTCTTATCTGCTTCCTGTTATTTATGCCGTCTTGATCCTCCTCGGGATTGCGGCAATGATCTATCTGATCCCGAAAGTCACGGCGCAGGAAAAGGCAAGGCGGTAAACGGATCGCTTGTGTTTGCGGGAAGACAGCCCGTAAAATAAGAAAAAAAGGAGGAGTTTCATGCAGTTTTTTCTTATAACAGGCGCGTCAAAAGGCTTGGGCCGGGCGCTTACGGAACAGGCGCTTCAAGAAGGAGCCGAAGTCGCCGCGCTTTCAAGAACGATAAGCGGGGAAAAGCGCGAGGGGCTGACAGAATACAGTGTTGATTTAACCGATCTCGCAGATACCGGGCGGCAGATGAAGGCGATTCTTGATCAAGCAGAGGAGAAGGGGTACTCCTCCGTCACACTGATCAACAATGCCGGAATGGTGGAACCGATCAAGCGGGCGAAAGAGGCTTCCGCCGAAGAATTGAACCGCCATTACACCCTTAACCTGACGGCGCCCGTTTTGCTCAGCCAAATGTTCACAAAGCGTTTCGAAGCGTTCAGCGGCACCAAAACAATTGTCAACATCACATCGGGCGCGGCGAAAAATCCTTATAAAGGCTGGAGCGCGTATTGCAGCTCAAAAGCGGGGCTTGATATGTTTACGAGAACATTCGGGTTTGAACAGGAAGATGAAGAGCTGCCGGTCCGCATGATCTCATTCTCGCCGGGAGTGATGGATACAGACATGCAGTCGGTCATCCGTTCTTCGTCAAAAGAAGATTTCCATGACATCGAACGGTTCCGCAATCTGAAAGAAACGAAAAACCTCAGAAGTCCTGAATACATCGCCGGCGTCATTCACTCACTGATCGCGGGCGAGCCGGAAAACGGACGGATATACGATATCAAAGAATTTTTGTAGAGCAGCTTTCACGCTGCTCTTTTTTTGTTTGTACAATCACTTAGGGGTCCGGCGGCATATGATGAATGAAACAACATATAAGGGGTATAAGAAATGTATCAGATGAATTGAGTTTCTCCTCGATTTATGTTAGGATTCTAAAAATATATGAAGGAGGGGTTTCCATGAGAAATGTAACGTTAATGGATGTCTTCACCCATCCAATCGCACAAAAGTATTTACAGCGTTCCGGTGTCGCCCATGCGATCGCCTGCGCGTTTCATGCATACCGTCTTGCCGTAAAAGCAGGTGTCAGCCCGGATCTGGCGGCGAAAGCGGCGTTACTGCATGATGTCGGCCATTATGAATGGTACACAGACGGCAAATGGGATTATGAAAAGTACAGAAGAAACGATATCCATGCCATTAAAGGCGCGGAACGGGCGCATAAGCTGCTCATCCGGCTCGGTGAAGAACCGAAAGCGGCGAAGGACATTGCGCTGGCGATTCTGCTTCACACCGATTCCTATCTGCCTGAAGGCGAACTGGACAAGAATACGCTCCAGCAAATCGTGAAACAAGCGGATGAACTCGATGAAGAACCCGGCGGACATCACCATTACCGCCAAATGGATCACACGGCCGCGCTCAAACAAATCCAAAAGCTTGATCAGTTAATTGACCGAGCCCAATATCCCATAAGAAGCTCAGTCTAGGCCACTCATGCGGCCTTTTCCGCTTACATAACTCCGCATGCTCACTAACACCTTTTCCGCTCCGATAGACGTACTGTGTCAAAGCCTTTGTCCGCTGCATATGCTGAAGGAAAACATAGTAAAGGGGATCAGCGAAAATGGCCCATCAAGGAAGCCCGCAAATCGTCTCGTTAGTGGATCCTTACGTTTATCAGACCATCCATAAGCTTATCGGCTCAAGGTTTATCATTCAAACCGTCAGACGCATTGTCAGAGGACGGCTGATTGATGCCACTCCGGATCACATCGCCATTGAAGAGACGCATGACCGTGTATTTTATATCAGAAACCGCCATGTGGTTTCCGTCATGCCTGATTATACCGAACGCGTGTAACAGCCCGAAAAGGCGCAAACCGGAGGCGGCACTATAGAACCCCGGTGCGTCTTCTTTTTTGAGATACATAGATGCACGGCGGCTTTTTTTGGTACAATCACAGTACAAGTTCACACGACAATAGGAGGAAACCGCTTGTTGAAATCAAAGGTCCATTTTTGGACGCTGCAAATTTTGCTCGTTTTGCTCATTATTTACGTATCAACGAAAGTCTCGTTTATATTTCATCCGTTTTTCGGTTTTATCACCACTCTGTTTTTTCCGATTTTGATCTCGGGCATTTTGTTTTTCATTTTTAATCCGATCGTGCGCCTGCTTGAGAAAAAAATCCCCCGGACATTGGCGATCCTGCTCATTTATCTCGTTTTCATCGGCCTGATTGCCTTTATGTTCACCGCCATCGGGCCGATTGTGGCTTCCCAGGTCACGGGGCTGATTAACAATTTCCCTGATTACATTCATCAGATTCAAGTCTTGACGGCGCAATTATCCCATTCCAAATGGTTTACGTGGATGATGACGCAGGATTATGTGTCGATAGAAAAAATCCAGCAGTCTCTGACGGGATTTTTACAAAGCCTTCCGCAAAATATTACGGCAAGCCTGTCGGCCGTGTTCGGCGTCGTTACGAATATCACGCTTGTCGTGATCACTGTTCCGTTCATTTTGTTTTATATGCTGAAGGACGGCCGGCGGTTTCCGCTCTTGGCGGTCAAAATCCTGCCTTCTTCCTACCGGGCGGAAGGTCGGAAAATATTTAACGACTTATATGTCACATTGGCCGCCTATTTCCAAGGCCAGCTGCTGATTTGTCTCTTTGTCGGAACGGCATGTTTTATCGGATATTGGATCATCGGCCTGCCGTATGCGTTAATTCTCGGGATGGTGATCGCCGTCACCAATATCATTCCGTACCTGGGGCCGTTTCTCGGGGCGGCGCCCGCGGTGATTATCGCGTTTATGGATTCGCCGGCTAAGGCGCTCTTTGCCGTTATTGTTGTCGTTGTCGTCCAGCAGCTTGACGGGAACCTGCTTTCTCCGCTTGTGATTGGGAAACGGCTGAATACCCACCCGCTCACCATTATTCTTCTGCTTATCGGAGCGGGCAGTTTCGGCGGCATTCTCGCAATGATTCTGGCCGTGCCGGTTTACGCGGTTTTAAAAGCTTTCGTCTTAAATATCGTCCGGCTTATCAAACTTCGTCAGCGGTCAAAGCTCGAAGACAGCCGCAAGCCGAAATAAAAACGGGCACAACTCCCGGTGCAGCGCATAAAATGCTGTAAAGAAAAGCGGAGGTGTGGGTATGCCTGCAATTGTGGGACCGATTTATATTATGAGTTTAGCCGGAGACGCTGCGGCGAGCTTCGGTGACGTGTTTGCCATTTCTCCCAAAGCCGTTGACCACTCAGGCGCGGGGGCAGGGGCGTTTCATTCCGGAGATTTTGTCAAAATTACTAATAAATTCAGCAAAACGCGCTTTGAAGACATCGATGTGTTTGACGAACCTGATTGGTTTAACGCGTGACAGCCTCCTTTTAGGAGGCTGTCGCTTTTATGTAGTATAATAGAATCAGTCTTTATAAAAGGGGAATGTTTTATGAAAATCAGAAAAGCGAATATTACCGTGCAGTCCGGAATGATCGGTGATGTATATCTGCATGAAAATAAAAAAGAACAGCATACCCTTGTAGCCGTTCCGGAACTTGAGTGGAGCACGATCATTTCCTATGAGGAAGAGAAAAAGGCGCTGGCGCAGCGGCTTTTACAATCATTCAGCAAGCTGATTGAAGAAGAACCCGCCGGAGAGCTCGCCGGCAAGATCTCCCATTGGGTGGCTGAAATGTAACGAAAACGGTTTACCGCATCCCGTCCGGGGCGATAATTGTAAAACAAGCTGGGAGGGACAGGCCGATGAGCGACAAAACGGTTGACCTTTATTTACAGCAGGGGATGTACGGTCCTTTGCAGACGAAACCGGATGAACGCCATTTATTTTTAGGCTCGCTGCGTGAAAGAGTCATCATTGCCCTGACGAAGGGACAGGTGCTGCAAAAGCAGCCGTATGAAGAAGTGAAACAGGCGCTGAAAAGCCGAAAAGACGCGGTGCTCTATATAAACGGAAGGCTCCCGTATCATGCTTATTCACCATATATGAAGCTTGCCGCACTTGCCGGTGTCCGAAGCTCCGTCATCTCGGACCTTCAATTCGAAACGCCGCTCGGCCTGGTTTTTGCCGCCGATTATGCCGTGAACCTTGACGGCATTTACGTGCAGGATGACATTTTTCAGCGCTCACTCCTGAAATCTTAAAAGGGCAAAACACCGTTTGTCAATTTACAATGCCAATTCACTTACAAGTGGAGATAGGATATAATGGTTTTCATATGAATGGCGGGGAGGCCGGCTATGAAAAAAGCATTTATATGCATTGATTATACGAATGATTTTGCAGCTGAGAACGGGGCATTAACTTGCGGAGAACCCGCGAGACAGATTGAAGATACGATTGTCAGTTTGACGCAAGTATTTATAGAAAACGGTGATTACGTTGTCTTTGCGGTAGATTCGCATGATGCAGACGATGACTTTCATCCCGAGACACGCCTGTTTCCTCCGCATAATATCAACGGCACGGAGGGCAAAGAGCTGTACGGAAGGCTATCGCCTCTTTATGAGAAACATAAACACGCAAAAAACGTAAATTATATGGAAAAAACGAGATATTCTGCTTTTGCGGGAACGGATTTAGAGCTGAAACTGCGGGAACGGCAGATCACTGAGCTGCATCTTGCGGGCCTGTGCACCGACATCTGCGTTCTTCACACGGCGGTTGACGCCTACAACAAGGGCTTTCAGATCGTCATTCATCAAAACGCTGTGGCCAGCTTTAATCCGGAAGGGCATGAATGGGCCCTGTCCCATTTTAAGAACAGCATCGGAGCGCAAGTGGCAGAGTAAGGAAGGGGAAAACAATTTTGGTGGAGCATGGTTTTAAAGACGACAGTTTGTCTTTACATACAGATCTTTATCAAATTAATATGGCCGAAACGTACTGGAGAGACGGCATTCATGAGAAAAAAGCGATTTTTGAGCTTTTTTTCAGAAAGCTTCCCTTTGAAAACGGCTATGCGGTATTTGCGGGCTTAGAAAAAGCAATCGAATACTTGGAGAACTTCAAATTTACCGACAGCGATCTGAATTATTTAAAAACGGAATTGCACTATGCTGATGATTTCATTGATTATTTACGGGATCTTTCTTTTACCGGATCTCTTTACAGCATGAAAGAAGGCGAGCTCGTTTTTAACAACGAACCGATTATGCGGGTCGAAGCGCCCCTGATTGAAGCGCAGCTGATTGAGACGGCTCTGCTTAACATTGTGAATTACCAAACATTAATCGCCACGAAAGCGGCCCGCATTAAAGGCGTTGTCGGTGACGAAGACGCCCTCGAATTCGGAACGCGGCGCGCCCATGAAATGGATGCGGCCATGTGGGGAGCGAGAGCGGCTTTGATCGGCGGCTTCAGCGCGACGAGTAATGTAAGAGCCGGAAAGCGTTTTAATATACCGGTATCCGGCACGCACGCTCATGCGCTCGTACAAGCGTACCGCGATGAATATACGGCATTTAAGAAATATGCGGAGACCCACAAAGACTGCGTATTTCTCGTAGATACGTACGATACGATCCGTTCGGGCATGCCGAATGCGATTAAAGTCGCAAAGGAATTCGGCGACCGGATCAACTTCATCGGCATCCGCCTGGACAGCGGGGACTTGGCGTACCTGTCAAAAAAAGCGCGTGAAATGCTTGATGAAGCGGGTTTCACAGACGCAAAGGTCATTGCTTCAAGCGATCTTGATGAGCACACGATATTAAACCTGAAATCCCAAGGAGCGAAAATCGATACGTGGGGCATCGGCACGAAGCTGATTACCGCATACGATCAGCCGGCTCTCGGCGCGGTTTACAAACTTGTCGCCATTGAAGAGGACGGCAAACTGACCGACACCATTAAAATTTCGTCAAACCCTGAAAAAGTGACAACGCCGGGAAGAAAGAGAGTATACCGGATTATCAACAAGCTGAATCACCACTCGGAAGGTGATTATATCGCGCTTTATGACGAGCGGGTAAATGATCAGAAACGCTTAAAAATGTTCCATCCCGTCCACACGTTCGTCAGCAAATTCGTCACTGATTTCTATGCGAAAGACTTGCATGAGCCGATCTTTGAAAACGGCGTTTTATGCTATGATAATCCCGAAATTACCGACATCCAGCAATACGTGCAGGATAACCTCAAACTTCTGTGGGAGGAATACAAACGGATCAGCAAGCCGGAAGAATATCCGGTCGATTTAAGCGAAGACTGCTGGAGCAACAAGATGCAGCGGATTCATGAAATCAAAAGCAAGCTGAAACGGGAACTTGAATAGAAGACAAAGCGGCCTTTCCTTTCTCTGGAAAGGCCTTTTTGTTGTGATAATATTTTTCACATTTAGACAAATTTCGTCAAGTTATTTGATATACTTATGTTCGAAGGCCGCATCTAAGGGGGTAAATGAATGAAGGTGTTTGTTGCGAGACAGCCTATCTTCAACAGAAACGAACAGGTTGTTGCTTATGAACTTCTTTACCGGGAGAGCGAAGAGAACCGCTATTCGGCCGCGGACGGAGATAAAGCTACGACGGATCTCATTATTAACAGCTTTATCAACATCGGAATCGAAAAGCTGACTGAGGGGAAACGCTGCTTTGTGAATTTTACAGAAAGCCTGATGTTTTCAGATCTCCCTACCTCCTTTGATCCTGACCAGCTTATTATCGAAATTCTTGAGGACATACCGATCACTCCGGCGCTCATCTCAAGATGCAGACAGCTGAAGAAATTAGGATATACATTAGCACTTGATGATTTTTACGCCATCAATCCGGAAAATGAAGAGTTAGTGGAACAGCTGATGAAATATATTGATATTTTAAAAATCGACTTTTTGCAATCCTCGCGTCTGGAGCGCAAAAAAATCATTCAGACGTACAGCTGTAAAAGTCTGATTTATTTAGCGGAGAAAGTGGAGACGAGAAAAGATTATAAACAGGCGGCCATAGACGGCTTTCACCTGTTTCAAGGATATTTTTTCAGTGAACCGCGTGTCATCAGCGGAAATGATCTGACGTTTCATTTTCATTCTTACTACCAGCTTTTAAGCGAATTAAACAATGACCAGCCTAATATACAGCGCGTGACGGAATACATAGAGCGGGACGTCAGCTTATCGTATCAGATTCTGCGTTTTTTAAATGGATCGCAAACAAGGCTGAAAAAAAAGATAGACAGCATCCAGCAGGCCATCATGATGCTCGGGCTGAATGAGATTAAGCGCTTGATTTACATTCTTTCATTCAGAGATTTAACGGCGAAAAGCCACTCAAGCCAAAAAGAAATCATTAAGATTTCCTTAATCAGGGCCAAACTGTGCGAACTGCTGGCGAAAAGAACCGGAAGGCCCCAGCCCTCTTCTTACATGCTGATCGGCATGTTTTCGCTCATCGATACGCTTCTCCACAGGGAACTGGAGGATATCATCAAAGAACTGCCTTTAATCGATGAAGTCGGACAGGCGCTGCTCGGTTATGAAAACGATTATTATAAGATGCTCGCGCTCGTCAAAGCCATTGAATGCAACAACTGGGACTGTGACGAGTGGGGAAAAGAACTGAACAAAGAAGAAGCGTATGAATGTTACTTACAGGCGATCGAATGGTGCCGGCAGCTGATCGATTGAGCCGCTTTAAGCCGACCACCTGAGGGCGATGATAAACCGGCTTTGCTCTCTGATCAGACTGACACGGATGCCGTCGGGATTATACGTCACGTCAAAGTCATTTTTGATGCCGGTCTGCTTAATGAGCCGCTTGACCGCTGCGGTGTCAGATGATTGCGCTGCGGTGAGGATGCTGCGCGCAAGCTCTTTTGACGCCGACAGCCGCGCAAGGAGCAGGCGCGCATCCTCCAGCATGCCCGCAGCTTCTTTTGCGGACGCTGTCAAAATATCTGCGTGAACCGGGGCACTGGGCGCTGGATGCCGGTATGGCGCGGCGAAAACAGGGCAGCATGGATACACATAATGCATACGGCGGCCTCCTTCCTGAGAAAACATTCGTTATACATGAGTATAGGCGGCGTGATAACGAGTTATGACATGCAAAAAGACCACAATGCGGGGTTGCGGTCTTTTCGGTGTTTGTCGGTGGTTATGCGACGCTGTTCGCCCATTCTGTTTTGAAATTGTGACGGCAGGGACTATAGTCCCTGCCGGTTTGTCGGAAAACCGTTGAAAAAACAGCAGAACCGCCAGATTGGTCTGCTTTATCCTAAACGTCTGCCTTTATGGTAGTTATATAGTCCTGTTCGCTAAATGCCCTGTTCGGGACTATGGGATTACCATAGTTTGCGGTGTCACGCAGATACTTTTACACATACTTTTCGGTGAAAAATCCCGCAAAAACGTTTACACTATTAGTAACAGATCAAATACCTAGGACTCGTTCACCATACACAATTCATTGATCTTTCAAAAAAAGGAGTGTGGAAACGGTGGAAAACAAATTAGAAGAAGTAAAGCAATTATTATTCCGACTTGAAAATGATATCAGAGAAACAACCGACTCATTACGAAACATTAACAAAAGCATTGATCAGCTCGATAAATTCTCATATGCAATGAAAATTTCTTAAAAAGACTTGGAAACAAGTCTTTTTTTTGTGCATTTTTTATCCATTTCATGGATAAAGTATTATACGATTGTTAAAAAACGAAAAACCTGCTGTCTTTCATCACCTGCATTTAGTAAAATAGAATGGGAGGGTGAAGACAATTATTGAGCAAATGTGTTTAGATGCCGAAACGATTAAAGAGAAGATGAAGGAAATTGTGGAGGAGAAAATAAATAATCCACATTTAAAAGACACCCTTCAGACTTTTATAAATGAAAAAAATCATTTTGCTTTTGGTGTTCTTGCATTTAAGCATTATGTGGCTTTCGATGGTGAGCATTATTCGGATATTACGTTATTAGCTTCAGGAATTGAATTGTTAATTTTAGCTTTTGATATTTTTGACGATATAGAGGATGAAGATAACTTGGATAAGGAATGGATGAAGATAGATCAATCTATCTCTTTAAATGCAGCCACTTCTCTTTATTCAATAAGTCTTCAAGTGATTTGTGAGCTTAAAACGAACTCCGATTTTCCCCGGCTTGCTATGAAATATGCTTTAAATGCAATGCAAGGTCAGCATAATGACCTCGAAAATTTCCCCGAAACTGAAGACGAATGTCTTCAAATGATTAAACAAAAATCAGGCTCGCTTACTGCAATGTCAGCTGTATTAGGAACAATGCTTGCAAATGGGGAGTTTAACGAAGAAATTGAGAATTATTCTTATAAAATTGGAATTGTTAAACAGATTGAAAATGATTATTATGGTCTTTTTAATAAAAATCGTAGTGATATCAGAAAGGGAAGAAAAACATTAATTCTGTTGTATCTAAAGCGAAGATTTAATGCTGCTTCAGAAAAAATCTTGGATTTAATGAATGCAGAAGCAAGTTACCATTCATTCCTCATTGATAATAAAAAAAGCCTTGAAGACCTGCTATTTGATGCAGGAGTTAGCCAGTATGTTTCAATGTTAATTAAAATGTACGAGGAAGAAATTACGACAAGTATAAAAGATTTAAATATAATGTTAGAACTTTAATGGAGGAAATTACAGTGAAGCAAGATATCGTACATTATCTTATGGAAAATCCACTTGTACTTACAAAGTTAGCGTGTGGGGAAGCTAGTTTAATAGGAGTTCCGGATAAACTGTTACCTGCCATTGTTGAGATTTTTGAAAGAGACTTAAGTCAATCAAAAAAATGCAGGGGAATTTTTTGGGAACAATGATTGAGAGAGTGAGATCTATTGAAAAAATTCATTAGAAATTTTTCGATTGTATTGTTATTCGTCAGTCTCTTTTACGTCGCTCATATTATATATTTTACTCAAAACGGAATTTTGGTAGGAACCTATGTGGTTGAAAACAATAACCATGAATTGCAGGTTGTAAAACTCTCCAAGTCTACGTATGGTAAATATATGGGCTTAAAAGAGGGAGACAGGATAATTGAAATAAGCGGAAAAACACCGACAGAAGAGAATATAAGAGGTCAATATCTAGCGAAAGCTGAACATATGAAAATAATAAGGGGTAATAGTAAAATAGACTTACATAATACTGAGTTTATTTCCTTAAATAGCTCTTATAGTTTTTTTATCTATATTATCCCATGCATATTATTTGCTTTAAGCATGTTATGCATTTTTTATATTTATAAAGTTAACAGAGTAAAAGATACTTATTCAGCCTATATTTTGATTATTTTTTTATTGTGTACATCCATTGCATATTTAAGCGCAGGTGGAGTAACTAGAGGATATGAAATAAACAGATATATTAACCTTTTTACATTTTTGAACGTACCTGTATTATACTTTCACTTTTTGTATCAATACTTTAAAGAATTAAAATTGAAATTTTCAGCTGGTTATGTTGTGTCTACTCTCTATATATTGCCGGTTATTAATATAATAATCGAGATATTCCAGAAGCATTTTGCCTTCCAACTTGTTACGAATATTAATTTAGTAACATTTTTTTTGGAAATGATGGTCGTCTATACATCCATTATTTTTTATGGACTAGTCTACCGAAAAAAGGATCACTTTTATTTGCTGAAAGTGTTACTTATATCTAATACCATAGCCTTTTTTCCGTTTACAGTATTTTATATTATACCTGAGGTGTTGTTCGGACAGTATATTTATTCTGCTATAGTTACGGCACCATTTTTAATAATTATTCCATTAGCTTTAGTCTATCAATTCGTGGTCAATAAAATCTACGATATAGACTTCTTGTTGGGCAGAATCAGGTACTATGGTTTCCTTTCCATTATTCCGACTATTGGAGTTGTATGGCTGAATATATTATTCGACAGCAAGGGGAATAACTTTAACATTATTCAAATCACTGTATATGTATTTTTGATTTTTTTAGCGGTATTTTATATTAAGGAGTTATTAGACTACAAATTTCGCCTGAAACGTTTTTCAGAAAAATATAATTATCAAGACAGCATTTATAAATATACACAGCTTCTTAAAAGCGTATCAGCTTTAAATCAAGTGTTTATGAATTTGAAAAAGACTATTTTGGACGTCTTGCCTGTTAGTAAAGCTTATATATTTGAAATCAATTCTGACGGAGACATTCTGTATTTTGATAAACAGAACAGTGAACCGAACTGGCAGCCGTATAAAAAAGAATTTGATAAAGTCACATCAGAGATTGGCAAGATTTTTGAAGTAAATCAAGGTTTTCTGATGAAGATTGGAGAAAGAGGGGCAAACTCATACGTTCTGCTTTGTTTGTCGAGCATTAATACTCCGAGACTGACAAGAGATGAGATATCTTGGTTAAAGACATTGTCTTTTTATACAAGTGTTTCGATGGAAAACATATTGCAGATCGAAGAACTCATGAACCATTTACAAGACCTGAAACAACAAGGCTCAAACCCGGTCTGGCTCAAAAAGCTGATGTTTACGATCGAGGAAAAGCAGCGGTCGGATTTGGCCCGGGATCTGCATGATTCGGTGCTGCAGGATTTGATTTCTTTGAAGCGTCAGTGTGAGCTGTTTCTGGCTGATTTTAAAAGAGAAGAGCCTTGCCAGTTAGAGGTGCAGGACAAGCTTCATCAGATGAATGAGCAGATGTCGGATGTTATTTTGATGACCCGGGAGACGTGCCATGAGCTTCGTCCTCAGCTGCTGTATGATTTGGGTCTGGTCAAGGCGGTATCCAAGCTTGCCGCACAGCAGCAGGAGCGTGCGCCGTTTCATATCCGTCTGAATACAGGCCGGTTTACGGCGGCGCTGGATTTGGATACGCAGCTGAATTTGTACCGCATTATTCAGGAATTTCTTTCGAACGCCATGAAGCATTCACAGGCGAATGAGGTGCTGATTATGCTGATCAGCATTCAAAATAAAGTGATTCTGCATTATGAAGACGACGGTGTCGGCTGCAATCAGGAAGAAGGCGGCGGACAGTCGATGAGCATGGGTCTTTCGGGTATTAAGGAACGCGTCCGTGCGCTTGACGGACGGATGAAAATCGACACAAGTGAAGGAAACGGTTTTAAAGCGGATATTGAAATGGAATTGTAACCAATTTATCACCAAATCGACTTGGCAGAAGCCAAGTCTTTTTAATAAAATGGAAATGAGTGAGTAAAAGGGAGGAAACCATGAAAAAGATACTAGTGATTGATGATCATCCGGCTGTCATGGAGGGCACCAAGACGATTCTGGAAACGGACACGAATCTTTCTGTCGATTGCCTCAGTCCTGATGCCAGTGAACAATTCGTTCTCCGGCATGATTTTTCAGCTTACGATCTCATATTAATGGATTTAAATCTGGGTGATGACATCAGCGGCATAGAGCTTTCCAAGAAAATCTTAAAAGAGAATCCTCTCTGTAAAATCATTGTCTACACAGGCTATGAGGTTGAAGATTATTTTGAAGAATCCATCCGCGCGGGCCTGCATGGCGCCATCAGCAAAACCGAATCTAAAGAGAAAATCATGCAATACATATATCACGTGCTCAACGGACAGATTTTAGTTGATTTCTCCTATTTCAAACAGCTGATGACCCAGCAAAAAACAAAAACGTCTTCTTCCCCTCAAAGTGAGCAGGATCGGTTAACCCCGAGAGAGCGCCATATTCTCCAAGAGGTCGAAAAAGGTTTGACCAATCAGGAAATCGCAGATGCGCTTCACTTAAGCAAGCGGTCGATTGAATACAGCCTGACATCCATTTTTAATAAGCTGAATGTCGGCTCCCGTACTGAAGCGGTGCTGATCGCCAAGTCAGATAACGTACTATAAATCTTGAAGGGAGAATGACCTATGAATCTGAACAATACATTGCTCGGCGCACTCGGTATTGAAATCACTGAAAACACGCCGGAGAGATGCGTGGCGGTGATGCCGGTGGATAAGAGGACGGTGCAGCCTTTCGGATATCTGCATGGGGGCGCGTCAGCAGCGCTGGCGGAGACTGTTGCAAGTGTGGGGGCCCAGCATTTTATCGACCGGTCGAAACAGGCGTGTGTCGGGCTTGAGATTAATGCCAATCATTTAAAGTCCGTGAAAGAGGGCGGAACGGTCACGGCGATAGCGGAACCCGTTCACACAGGCAGGGCAACCATTGTGTACGGGATTAACATTTTCGATGAACGAGAAAGGCTGATCTGTGTCTCCCGCTGCACGCTGGCTGTTATAACAAAATAAACAAACAGCCGGAACCCTGAATCGTCCGGCTGTTTGTTTTTACAAATATGAATCTTCTTTTCGTTTGATCACAAAGTTTCTGATCCCTTTGTAATCATCCTGAACGCTTCTTTTATCAAGCGCCGCTCCCGAATTGTACGCGGCCCTGCATATGAGGTGCGCTCCGACCGGCGCCGTCAGCAGGATAAAAATGATGCCGAGCAGTATTTTTACAGAAATTTCTCCGGTCAGCATCCACAAGTAGCCTAACACCCCGAGCAATACCAAATTAACGCCGAGTGTCGAGCCTTTTGAAGAGGCGTGGGCGCGCGTATACACATCAGGAAGTCTGAGTGTGCCGAAAGACGCGACCAGGCAGATCAGCGATCCCATCAGAATACAAACGGCGACGGCCCATTTAACGATTTCGATCATTTTCGATAATCTCTCCTTTCTCCAAAAACTTAGCAAAGGCAATCGTGCCGATAAACGATAAAATGCCTAGCAGCAGAATGATGTCCAAAAAGGCCGATGTGTTTAAGAGAATGGATACAAGCGCGGTCATGGCAATCAGATTAATGCCGATCCCATCAAGCGCGACGACCCGGTCCGGTATCGTTGGCCCTTTCATGACGCGAATGACGTACAGAAGAGTCGAAACCGCCATAATGCCGAGTGATAATTGCAGAATAAACGTAAACATCAGCGGCTCACCTCCTGAATGGCTTTCTCAAAAGAGACGCGGATGTCATGGATCGCTTTCTCCGCATCTTCAATGTCCATGGCGTGTATATAAAGAATCGACCGGTCATCGGAAATATCCATCACGAGCGTACCCGGTGTTAAAGTGATTAACAGCGAGAGCAGCGTGATCTCCCAATCCTCCGTCAATTCCGTCTTAAACGCGAAAATGCCCGGGCGGATGTTCAGTTTCGGCGATATAACGGTTTTCAGCACGCTGACATTGGCCAAATATAATTCCTTTATAAAGATCAGCGCCAGTCTGATGACCGACCATATTTTCCAAATGTAAAACGGCCGCGAGAAGAAGCGCCGGAAAAAAAACAGCGCCGCCAAGCCCGCGATAAATCCGGTTATAAAACCCGCCGTGCTGAGGCTGTTTGTGAGAAACATCCAGCAAACAGCGAGAAGAACATTTAATAATAGTTGAAAAGCCATGCCATCTACTCCTTCAAAACAGCTTCAATGTATTTTTCCGGATTCAGCAGATTCTCAGCCGTCTGATTGACATACGGCGAAACCCATTCGGTTCCGAGCCCGAACAGAAGCGACAAAAGGAGAAAAGCGGCTGCCGGATAAAGAAGTCCTTTTGCGGACCGTCCGCCTGCGCCGGGGATTTCTTTTTCTTCCCCCCAAAAAGCCGTCGTAAAAACCTTCAGCACAGAATAGAGCACAAGCAGGCTTGATAAGAGAATCAATACGGAAAACAATGTTTCCCCCTTATCGAACCCGCCTTCCGCGATCTTCAGCTTGCCCACAAATCCGCTGAACGGCGGGATGCCGGCCAAAGATATGGCTGAAATAAAGAACATCCATCCTAAAACGGGATAACGGGTGATCAGTCCGCCCATTTTATGCAGGCTGGCAGTGCCTGTCAATGCGATAAGCGTGCCGGCAAGCATAAACAGCGCTCCTTTAATCAGCATATCGTGAATCAAGTAATAAACCGCTCCTTGAATGGAGGCCGGCGTGTTCATCGCAATGCCGAACAAAATCACGCCGACGGCTGTAATAATATTGTAGATGACGATTTTCATGACATCCGAAAAGGCGATAGATCCGATTACGCCGAATAGCACCGTCAGCATCGCAAGCCACATCATCAATTGGTGGGTAAAGCCCGTATCGTGAATAAAGATCAGGGTGAATACTCTTAAAATGGCATACAGGCCGACTTTCGTCAAAAGAGACCCGAATAAAGCCGAAATTGCAGCCGGCGGGGCGTAATAAGAGCCCGGCATCCAGAAATACAGCGGGAATATCCCGCCCTTTAAACCGAAAACGACGAGAAGAAGGACGCCGATCACGGTTATCAGCCCGGTCTGGCCCGATTCGCTTATTTTTACGCTTAGATCAGCCATATTCAGCGTGCCCGTCACCGCATATAAGTAACCGACGCCGATGACAAAAAACGCGGATGACACAATGTTAAACACGATATACTTCAATGATTCTCTTAATTGAATTTTCGTTCCGCCAAGCACGATCAGCATGTAGGACGCGATAAGCAGAAGCTCAAAAAAGACGTACATGTTGAACAGGTCACCCGTCAAAAACGCTCCGCTTACGCCGGCCAGAAGAAACTGCACCCCTGAATAATAGAAAGCGCGCTCCCTTTTTTCTCCGATGGAGCGGAAGGAGTACAGGATGACGAGCAGCCCGATTATGGCGGTTGTCAAAACAAGCAGTGCGGCGAGCTGATCCGCGGCGAGCACAATGCCGTACGGCGCTTTCCAGCCGCCGAGTGTCAGCGTCTGAATCCCGTGTGTGAAAACCGTCTGAACGAGAGCGGCGCTGATGACGATGGAGACACAGGAAGCGGCAGTGCTGAATATCCGCATCAGCATCACGTGCCTGTTCATAAAAATCAGCAGCACTGCGGCAAGCAGCGGCACCAGAATAGGCAATATCACAAAGTTATTCATGTTGATCATTTCCCCTCATTCGATCCATATCGTCCGTTTTCAGTTCCTGATAGGCGCGAAACGCCATCACAAGCAGGAAGGACGTGACGCCGAACGAAATAACGATCGCCGTCAGTATGAGTGCCTGCGGCAGCGGATCGACAAACGATGTGCTTTTTCCGCCCAGTATGGGAGGAGCGCCTTTTTTCAGTCCGCCCATGGTCAGGAGCAGCAAATGGACGCCGTGGCTCAAAAGCGCGGTGCCGATAATCACGCGCAGCAGACTTTTAGAAAGCAGCAGGTAGGTTGCCGCCATAAACAAAATACCGGCAATGACAGACATTAAGATTTCCACTATTCTTCCTCTCCAATCGTTTGAATAATGGTCATCGTCACGCCGACAACAACGAGATACACACCTAAATCAAACAAAGTGGCCGTCGCAAGCTCCGTATTCCCGAGCACCGGGAGATGAAAATGGCCGAATGTATGGGTGAGAAAGGGCGCTCCGAATAAGAACGAACCTGCACCCGTTGCAATCGCGATAAGCAGACCCGCGCCCGCCACATAAATAAAATTGACGGGCAAAATCAATTTGACGGTTTTTAAATCAAAGGCCAAAAGCAGCAGCACGATGGCCGAAGACGTAATCAGTCCGCCGACAAATCCTCCGCCGGGAGCGTTATGCCCCGATAAGAATAAATAGAAAGAGAAAAGCAGAATGATAAAAGATACAAGCTTCGTTGCCGTCTGAAGGATGATGTCGTTTGTTTTTTGCTGTCTCAACGCTCTTCTCCCTCCTCTTTTACTTTTGTTCTGATCATGCCGTAAATCCCGAGTGCGGCGATCGACAGCACCGTGATTTCAAACATCGTGTCAAATCCCCTGAAATCAACGAGGATGACGTTGACGATATTGTTTCCTCCCCCGAGCTTATGGCTGTAAGCGGTGAAAAAGGAGGAGATGCTGTCTTTTGTTTTTTCGCTGGAAGACGCGATTCCGAGCATTGTCACGATGACGCCGACACCGAGAGAAATGATAAAATTCGTCATCCGGAATGTTCTTGTCTTCTTTTTCCGCCGCATTTTCGGCAGATGGTAAAAACAAAGAAGAAACAAGGCGACGGATATCGTCTCAATGACGAGCTGCGTGAGCGCCAGATCGGGCGCTCTGAAAATCACGAAAAACAGCGCGAGTGTGTACCCGACAACACCGAGTGAGATAATGGCCGTCAGCCGTGATTTGGCGAACACAGTCGCAATCGTTGCGCTCACCATAACGAGGGACAGCACGATTTCATACAAGCCGATCTCAGCCATGCCTTTCGCTGTTATGGAAAAGCCGCCTTTCATGACGAACGCCGCTCCGATGAGAATGATAAACGACGTAAAGATATACAGCAGATAATCCCGCAAAAATCCGGTCATATAAGATGACGTCAGCTGGTAAGATTTTTTTTCCATACTGCCCATCACCGCATCGTAAAGCTTGTTCAGCGTCAGTTTTTTCGGAAACAGACCGTACAGACGCTCCCATTTAGACAGCGTTACGTAACCGATCGTGCCGACAATGATGATGCCGAGGGTCATCATTACCTCAGCCGTCACCCCGTGCCACTGGGAAATATGGACATGGAATGTATCTCCGCCGGTTAACAGAGCCGGATAAATGGAGTTCATCGCCGGTTCAATCAGGCTGTAAGACAAAACGTTCGGGGCAAAAAACAGACTGACGGCGCAAGCGGCAAGAATCACCGGTGAAATCAGCATGCCGAGCGGAGCTTCATGCGGCGTCTTTTCAAGCTGATCCGTTTTGCGCGCGCCTCTGAACGTTCTGAAAAACAGCTTCATGCTGTAGATGAAAGTGAAGACGCTCCCGATCCATGCGAAAACGGGGAACAGCACGCCCCACGTATCCAGGCTGAAAATATCTGCATGAGCAATCCGCAGCATACTTGTAAAGAACATTTCTTTACTTAAAAAGCCGTTAAACGGAGGGAGGCCTGCCATGGAAAACGTTCCGATCAGTGAAACGGTAAACGTTACCGGCATGAGCGCCATCAGGCCGCCGAGCCTGCGGATATCCCGCGTTCCCGTTTCATGGTCGATAATGCCGACCGCCATAAATAAACTTCCTTTAAAAGTAGCATGGTTAATTAAGTGAAACACAGCCGCGGTGACAGCCGCCGTAAAATACTCTGAATGCTGATAATGAAGCGCGGCGGCTCCTGCGCCGAACATCGATACAATCATACCGAGCTGGCTGACTGTGGAAAATGCCAGAATCGCTTTTAAATCGGTTTGTTTAATCGCATTAAAGGAAGCCCATACCATCGTGATCAGACCGACTGAGGCAACCGTCCAAAACCAGACGGGTGAAAAAGCAAAAACCGGACTGAATCTGGCAATCAGATAAATACCCGCTTTCACCATTGTAGCCGAGTGCAGATAGGCGCTGACAGGAGTCGGCGCCTCCATGGCATCAGGCAGCCAGATATAAAACGGAAACTGCGCTGATTTCGTAAAGGCCCCCAATAACAGGAGAACCATCGCCGGAATAAAGAACGGATGGCCTGCGATAATATGCACCTGGTTGACCATTTCCCTGATACTGAAAGAATCCGTCATCAGATACAGCAGGATAAAGCCGCCGAGCATGCACAGCCCGCCGCCGACGGTAATCAGCAGTGATTTTTCCGCCCCGTAGCGTGATTTCTTCCGCTTATGCCAATACCCGATTAATAAGAAGGATGACAGGCTTGTCAGCTCCCAGAACATATAAAGCACGATGACGTTATCGACGAGCACAACGCCGAGCATCGCGCCCATAAACATCAGCAGGTACACATAAAAGGGGCCGAGCTTTTCTTTGTCCTTCGATAAGTAAAAAATACTGTAAAGCGTCACCAAAGAGCCGATGCCCGTAATCAGTAAAGCGAATAACAGCCCGAGTCCGTCAATATAAACGGTATAGTTAATACCGAGGGACGGAATCCATTCGGCCGCATACCGGACGGTTTCTCCAGCCATTGTGACAGGGAGCTTGCTGATAAAGTAAACAAACAGCACAACGGGCACTATCAGCACAAACCAGCCTGTATGGACTTGTTTTACCCGTTTATAAAGAAAGGGAACGATAAATGCAAATAAAAAAGGCGCCAAAATCGCGAAATGTAACAGCTGCAACAGAAGACCTCCTTTGCTTGTTTTTTCATCAAGCAACTGCTTTATGTAAGAATGAATCAATCAATTCACGGTCATAGGACCCAGTACAAATTATATCGCACTTTTTTTTACCCTGCTACGGCATAATGTATTCCTCTTTGTGTTTTTGTGGTCTTTTGAACCCAAAATAAATTTATCAAATATCCGGATCTTTGTATATACATTTCTTTTTCAGATCAAGCTTTACAAAAGGAGCTGGTCAGATGAAGAGAAAGGCGGCGGCCTGTATTGGAATATTTTGTTCTATTATTGCAGGAACATTCATAGCGGATGATTTCTGCAAAACGTTGCAGCAGACGGAGGCAGATGATTGGGAGCGTTTTTTTCTCGGTGCGGAATACGCAGAAGACAAGCTGAGTGCGGCTGAATCAATGCAAACGCCGTTTCAGCCGCGTGAGTATATCAGAATCGTATATAGATGAAAAGAGTTCCGGCACCAGGGTGCGGAACTCTTTTTGTGTCACAATCAGCGTTTTCCTTTAATATAAGGGATGCCGTTGGCTTTAGGCGCATCCGCTCGGCCGATGAAGCCGGCAAGCGCGAGAATGGTCAGAATGTAAGGAGCCATCAGCATGTATACATTCGGAATGTCTTTGAACAGGGGCAAAAGCGAGCCGATAATGCTCAAACTCTGCGCAAACCCGAAGAACAGCGCAGCCCCGAGCGCGCCGATCGGATGCCATTTGCCGAAAACAAGCGCGGCGAGAGCGATAAAGCCTTGCCCGGAAATGGTGGAGTGCGTGAAATCAAGCGCGATCGTGGAAGCATACACACCGCCGCCGAGCCCGCCGAACAGCCCGCTGATCATGACGCCGATATAGCGCATGCCGAACACGTTGATTCCCATCGTATCGGCCGCCATCGGATGTTCCCCGACAGAACGGATGCGGAGGCCGAACGGCGTTTTGAATAAAATAAACCAGGAAACAAAGGCCAGTACGATGGCTAAAATCGACGTATAATATACGTCAGAAAAGAAAATCTTTCCTAAAACCGGAATATCGCTTAACACGGGAATGTTCGTTTTGTAAAAGGGCTCCGGGATTTTATCAGTCTGCGCTTTTCCGTAGATCAGCTTGACGATAAACAGTGTTGCTCCTAACGCGAGCATATTGATCGCCACACCGGTTACCGTCTGATCGGCGCGGAAAGAAACCGCGGCAGCCGCGTGGATCAGTGAGAACAGTCCGCCGGCAATCATAGCCGCAGCCAAGGCGAGCCACGGAGCGGCGGCGCCAAGCTCGCGTCCGAAAAATAAGTTGAACATGACGCTTGTAAAGGCGCCGATAATCATCAGTCCTTCAAGACCGATGTTGACAACCCCCGATCTTTCAGAAAACACGCCGCCGAGAGCGGTTAAAATAAGCGGAGCCGCATATACGAGTGTTGCCGGGACAATAATGGATAAAATCTGCAGGAAGTCCACTTACTTCGCCCCCTTTTTCTTCAATTTATCAAGGATGAGACGGATGGCGTAGCTTGATGCCACAAACAAAATAATAATGGCGATGACGATGTCAACGACTTCAGAAGGCACCCCGGATTCAATCGGCATATTTAATGCCCCGACTTTAAGGCCGCCGAGAAGACATGCCGCCAGAACAACGCCGATTGCCGTGCTGCCGCCGAGAAGCGCAACCGCAATGCCGTCGAAGCCGACGCCGGTAAAGGCGCCCTTAACCGCCGCATATTGAAAGGTTCCGAGTCCTTCCATCGCGCCGGCAAGCCCTGCGAAGGTGCCGGAAATCATCATGGCGTACATCATATTTTTTCTGACGCTCATTCCGGCGTATTGTGCGGCGTGCTGGTTAAAGCCGACAGCCCGGAATTCAAATCCGCTTTTTGTTTTATGAATGATAAACCACATGAGGACTGCGGCAAACAGAGCGATCAGAATGCCCCAGTGAAGGCGGGAGTAATCTGTCAGCTGCTCTAAAAACGGCGAGCGGAGCGACGCGCTTTCATGAATTTTGTCTGTTTTGTCCCGGTGGTCCGTCATGACATCGGAAATGAGATAATTGGTTAAATGAAGAGCGATATAATTCATCATGATCGTGACAATCACTTCGTGGACAAAAAAACGGGCTTTTAAAAATCCGGGAATCAGGCCCCAAATGCCGCCCGCAGCCGCAGCCGCCAATAACGAAAGCGGAAGGTGGATGTAAGCGGGGGCGTCAAAGGAAGCGCCGACCCACACCGCGGCGGTCCAGCCGACAAGGAGCTGTCCTTCAACCCCGATATTAAACAGGCCGGTCCGAAATGCGAATGCCACGGCCAATCCGGACAAAATATATGGCGTAATCTGCCGGATCGATTCCCCGATGTAATACACTTCACCGAAAATGCCGCTCCAAAGAGCCGAATACCCGCTTACGACATTGTAGCCGCTGGCGAGCATGATGACCGCACCCGCAGCTAATCCAAGGATGATCGCAATCAGCGGCACAGCCAGATGAGAAAGTCGATTAATCATGTGTTTTCCCCGCCTCCATTTGCTTACTACCCGCCATTAAAAGTCCGAGCTCCTGCTCGTTTGTTTCAAGCGGATTGACGTTTGCGATGATGCTGCCTTCAAAGATGACGGCGATGCGATCGCTGAGATTCATTATTTCATCAAGTTCAAAAGATAACAGAAGCACCGCTTTACCGGCATCACGCTGCTCAATGAGCTTTTTATGGACGAATTCAATCGCGCCGACATCGAGCCCCCGCGTCGGCTGGGCGGCAATTAATAGGTCGGGATTTCTGTCCACTTCCCGGCCGATAATGGCCTTTTGCTGATTCCCCCCGGAGAGAGCGCGCGCAGGCGTATATTCATCAGGTGTTCTGACATCGTATTCTTCAATCAGGCTTCGCGCTTTGTCATAAATCGTGTGTTTATTTAATATGCCGAAAGAAGAGTAGGGCTTTTGGTAATAACTTTGCAGTACGATATTTTCTCCGATCGGAAAATCAAGGACGAGCCCGTGTTTATGCCTGTCCTGCGGAATATGCCCGATTCCTGCTTCAGTGACTTTCCTGGGCGGCATGTTTTGGAGCTGTTTGCCGTTTAACATGATCGTGCCGGCATTTGTTTTTCTGAGACCTGTAATGGCTTCAATTAATTCAGACTGGCCGTTCCCGTCAACGCCCGCAATGCCGACGATTTCACCGGCTCTGACAGAGAGGGAGAGCTGTTTGACCGCCTCAACGCCGCGCGCGTCTTTCACCGTTACATCAGAAAGCGAAAGCACTTCTTGTTTCGGTTCGGCCGGCTGTTTATCCGTCTTGAATGACACTTCGCGTCCGACCATAAGGCTTGCCAGTTCATCTTGATCCGTATGTGCGACATCAAGTGTTGTAATGCCTTTTCCTTTCCGGATGATGGTGACACGGTCGCAGACTTCCATAATCTCTTTTAATTTGTGGGTGATGAGGATAATTGATTTTCCTTCATTGACAAGATTTTTCATAATCTGAATCAGTTCTTGAATTTCGTGCGGAGTCAGCACCGCGGTCGGCTCGTCAAAAATGAGAATGTCGGCGCCCCGGTAGAGGGTCTTTAATATTTCCGCCCGCTGCTGCATACCGACGGAAATATCGGCAACTTTGGCTTCGGGATCAATGTGCAGGCCGTAACGGTCGGAAATATCGCGCACGTCCCGGGCGGCGCGCTGTCTGTCAATTCGGCCGAAAGTTTTCGGCTCTTTTCCGAGAATGATATTTTCTGAGACGGTGAAGGTATCCACAAGCATAAAATGCTGGTGCACCATCCCGATGCCGAGATCGTTGGCTTTGTTCGGACTGTTGATGTGAACGCGTTCGCCACGCACCCGGATCTCGCCTTTTTCCGGCTGATACAGGCCGAATAAAACGTTCATGAGTGTCGATTTTCCGGCGCCGTTTTCACCGAGAAGGGCGTGTATTTCGCCTTTTTTTACTTGAAGCGTGACGTCATCATTGGCGACGATTCCGGGAAATTCCTTGCGTATATTAAGCATTTCAATGATATAATCCACCGATTTGTCGCTCCTTTTCAGAGATACTTTGATGAGAAAGAGCTTGGCAAAAGAAAAGCTGCAAGAGATGCAGCTTTTCCTTCACCGCTCTTTTCAAAAAAGAGAGGGGATAAGCACGGAAGTCTCCTTATCCCCTGGTTCTTACTCAGCCTTGAAGGATTTCAATTCTTTTTCAGTTGAAGGGATCACGAGTCCGTCCGCGATTTTCTTCTTCCAATCGTCTGTTGCTTTGATGATATCGTCAGAAAGGTTCTCCTTGTGATCCGAGATGCCGACTGCATCTTGCGCCAAACCGTATGTTAATGTTTTGCCGCCCGGGAATTTACCGTCGCTCGCTTTTTTCGTTAAGTCCTCCACGGCAGTATCCACTTTTTTGACCATTGATGTGAGAGTGACATTGTCTTTTGTTCCTTTGACTTGGCCTTCCGCATACTGGTCTTTATCGACACCGATAACCCATACGTTCCGCTTCGGATCTTCTTTTTTCAGATTTTTCGCTTCTGTGAAGACGCCCGTTCCCGTTGCGCCGGCCGCGTGATAAATGACGTCAACGCCTGATTTGTACATGCTTTCAGCCGTCGCCTTGCCGACATCGGCTTTGTCAAACCCGCCCGCATATTTCACTTCGACGGTCGCTTTCGGATTTGCGGCTTGTACACCCGCGCGGAAGCCGATTTCAAATTTTTTGATCAATTCGGACTCCATTCCGCCCACGAATCCGACTTTTCCCGTTTTGCTCGATAGCGCAGCGGCCGCTCCCACGAGGAATGAACCTTCCTGCTCCTTAAATGTAAGGCTCGCCACGTTGTCTTTTTTGACAACGGCGTCAATGATCGCAAAATTTGTGTCTTTGCGCTGATCGGCGATTTCGCTGATGGAATCCTGCATCAGATACCCGACGCCGTAAATCAGGTCAAAGTGTTCCCGCGCTAATTTATTTAAGTTCGTTGTATAATCTGCATCTGATTTTGATTGAAGATAGTCAAAACCGCTTTTGCCTTTTGTAAGCCCGTTGTCTTTTCCGAATGCCTGGATGCCTTCCCAGGCGGACTGGTTAAATGATTTGTCATCAACACCGCCGATATCCGTTACCATGCCGACGGTAAAGTTTTTGCTGCCGGAGCCGTTTGCTTTGTCACTTGAACCGCATGCGCTTAATATGGTTCCGGCCGCTGCAATGAGCGCCATCGCCATTCCGATTTTGCGTTTTTTCAAAGATATAACCCCCCTGTAAAATATGGCTGTGCCGTTCAATTCAGACTTGAGTCCCCGTGCCGGATGCAGAATCGAAAAAACTTTCTGATAATAATGATGAGACGTCTCTCTTTTTCCCGCCTTGAGCGGCTGTCTCTTCCGGGTTCGGGACTTATGACTTATCTGAAAAGATCTGCTAACCAATCATAATTTATCATTTTACCCGCCATAAATAAATAGAAATTTGCTTATTTTTTAAAAAATATCAATTTTATGAATCGGCTTCCTCATCTGGTTAAAACAGAGGAGGATCAGCCGAGTCATTATCCTTATATAGCATATCAAAAAGGAATCTCAAGCCTTTTGTCACGGGATATGACAGTAAAAAAGCACCGTTCACAGCGAAACGGCGCTTTTTGACATTATAAATATTGTTTGATGCTGCTGACATTGCCGGTGTTGATATGATATTGAAAGACGGGTCTGCCGATCGTGCCGTACGCCATCTCTACATTCAGCACTTGTATGTCTTCCAGAAATTTAAGGTATTTCCGGATGGAGACTTGCGAGATTTCAGTATGCTTGGCGAGATCTTCCGTGGTAAAAGAGCCGTCGCCGAAAGACTCAATGCTCGCCCAGATGAGTTTAAGCGTGCTCTTTGTCAATCCCTTCGGAAGGTGAACCTTTTCCGCCGCTTCTTTCTTTTGAAAAAGCTCGGCATCCAATTCTTTCTGTGTCATGCTTCTGTGTGATTGATAAACTTTCTGCTTGCGTCTGTAGTCGGAAAGAGCGGTTTGAAAGCGGTCAAATTCAAATGGTTTGATTAAATAATCGACGGCGCCGTACCGAAGCGTTTTTTTAATGACGTCCAGCTCGCTTGCGGCCGAAATGACGATGACATCAACCGATTCATTCTGCTTGCGGATTTCCGTTAAAAGCTCAAGCCCGTTTTTTCCCGGCATGTAAATGTCAAGAAGGATGAGATCGATATGATGCTCGCTCAGCACGTGCAGCGCGCTTTGAAAGGATGATGCGATCCCTTTCAGCTGAAATCCTTCAATCTGGCTGAGATAGCGTTTATTTAATTCACCCACCATGGGGTCGTCTTCAACTATGAGTACATTAATCATCATTTTCCTCCTTCGGTTCATACGGAATGCGAAGACTGAAAGTCGTTCCTTCATTCTTTTCACTTGTCACAATCATATGGCCTTTTAAATTTTCTGTTGCCTGCTGGGTGAAATAGAGGCCGAACCCCCGGTTTGTCCCTTTCGTGGAATAACCTTGTTCAAAAATACGGGCTTGGTCTGCCGCAGACATTCCGGCTCCCGTGTCCGTAATCTCTATATCAAGCTGGCGATCCTGAAACCGCATCGAGCACGTAATGTTTTTTTTCGGCATCTGCGCCACCGCGTCGAGCGCGTTGTTTAACAGGTTTCCGATAATCGTAATGAGCTCATGGATGACGGCCGGATCCGCCGCATTCGGAATCAGGCTGCCGAGCTGAATGTCCAGATCAGCGCCCTGCTCGCGTATGTAGCTTTGTTTTCCCAGAAGAAACCCTGCGAGAACCGGACTTTTGACATCACTTATAATCTCGCTTGTTTCCGTCTTCTGCTGAATGGCAATGTCTTTAATGTAAGTGCCGAGATCATCGTATTCTTTTAACTGGACAAGCCCTAAAATGACATGAAGCTTATTCATGAATTCATGAGACTGGGCTCTTAATGCGTTTGCATACATTTTAACACCGGACAGCTGTTCTGCTAAATGTTTGACCTCCGTTTTGTCTCTGAACGTGGCGATCGCTCCGACGGTTTGTCCTTTCAGATGAATCGGAACTTCATTAAAGACCAGCTCAAGTCCGTTAATGCGGATATCTCTGTCCTGAAGCGGTTTTTTCGTTTCAATCACCTGTTTCAGCCGGCTTTTCGGGAGAATATCGTTCACATCTTGATCGACCGGATTAGTCGGAATACCCATTTTAATAAAAAGCCGTTTCGCCTCTGCATTGGCAAGCTTAATTTTTCCCCGCGCGTCAACCGCCAGGATGCCTTCCTTCGTTGATTCGAGCATGGCGCTCCGCTCTTCCAGGAGGGTGGCGATTTCATAAGGCTCAAGACCGTACATAATGTTTTTGACGGTGCGGGCGACAATCACGGCTCCGATTACGCCGACAAAAATACTTACGCAGATGATGAAATAAAGCGGTCTCAAACTGTGGCTGACGACATCCTGTATTTTGTTAAGCGAAATTCCGACCGAAACGACGCCGACTTGTTTTTTATCTTTTCCATAGATCGGTACGAAGGCTCTCATGGATTTTCCGAGAGTTCCCGCTGATGTGCTCGTTTTGATATGGCCGTGCAACGCCGGCTGTTCGTCTCCGCCGGTGAATTTCTTCCCGATTTTATTTGCGTCGGGGTGGGTGAGGCGGATGCTGTTCATATCCATCACCACGACAAATTCGGTTCCTGTCGTATGCTGGACATCCAGTGTATAATTCCGGAGCTCTTTCAGCCCTTTTCTTGTTTGCAATGCCTGCGCGACACTCGGTGTTTCCGCGACCAGCTTTGCGGTGCGCAGCGCGGTTGTCCGTTCTTCTTCTTTCACGCGGTCTGCGGTCTGGACGCTGATCGTGAAAAAGGTGATACAAAGTGCGATAAGGACGACAATACAGACGAATATCGTTAATCGGGTTTGCAATTTTAATGTTTTTTTCATAACAGCCTTCCTTACGTTTATCATTCCCGCGTTCTACTTTACTCCGAAAAAGCCGGTTTGTGAAGATCAGGCCCTTATTTCGTAAAAGTGAGGAAAAATGGAATTTTTTATCTTGTCAATGTGTTTTAAGTCCTCCATAATAAGTGAGGTAGATTACAGAAAGGGACTTTTTATATGAAAAATACTTATTGGACGGGTTATTTTCCGCTCGTTGCGATTCTGCTTTTTAGTTCGTCATTATCCATTTCTACCTCGCTTTATGTCATGAAGATACTTCAGACGCTCGGCATGTATCAGGGGATGCTGGATTATTTCTCTGAGAAAGGGATCAGACTGGCGCTTTTTGCAGCGTTCGCCCTTGTGTATTTTATGCTTTTTTCGGCTTTGAAGCTGATTGCAAACACAGTGACAGAGCTGTCTCTTTTGTTTTTCACAAATGACCCTGAAGGGGACAATCTGAAAAAAATCAGATTAGGCTCTTTAATTTATGTAGGCGGAGGAATTCTTTCCTTTGCGCTCGTGCAGAATGGTTTTTGGATTGCGGCGTTATTTGCCGTTGTTACGCTCGTTTATTTGATTTTCATGGTGTACAGAATCTATTCTACACTCTCGATTGTTTCGCTGATCGGTTTTATATTGCTTGAGATTCTGTTTTGGTTTACTTTTGTTATCGGTATTTTGTACATCTTTATCAAGCTTTATAATAGCATAATGGCTAGCTTACCTGTGTAAGCTAGCCATTTTTGTTAAGACAGAAATCTGTTTTTGATCTCAGGGGAGGGGAGCATGCATGCTTCCCTTTTTCCGAACCATTTGTAACGGCGCCGGGCGATGAAAGAATAGGCTCTGTCCCTGAGGGGGCGGGGCACTGCAAAAAAAATTGCTGACAGCCGCCAGGCTCCGCGGAGATGACGGGAAACCTTTAACACGGCTGCGGATTTTTTGTATATCCGCCCGTTTTCGATAAAAATCATGCTGTCAAATTGTTCTGTCGGAAGTCCTTCTGATGCCAAAAGCTCCCGGGCGGTATCTGATTGCAATGATGCAAATGAGATTTTGCCGGCCGGATCGCGTTTAATGATGAATTGAACGGCGCCGCTGCATAAGTTGCAGACGCCGTCAAACAAAAGCACGCGGTCCGGAAGCTGAGCTGGTTTCAAAGCGGATCCCCTCCGTTATCTTTAATAAGCTGCCTGCAGCGTGTTTTTCCAGATCGAAAGCTGAGGGCTTGCGTCATGAAGGTATTCGACGCTTGACGGTGTATCCTTGCCGACCCATACCCCCATCGTATAAGCATCCGTCAGGCCGACAAACCACATATCGTGATAGTCATTTGACGTTCCTGATTTTCCGCCGACGTACGGAGCTTTAAAGTTCGCTTTCTTTCCTGTTCCGCTTTTGACGACGGCTTTCATCATTTCTTTGATCTGCATGTTGGTCCGCACGCTGAATACCTGCGCCGGCTCATCTTTCCATTTTAATATCGTTTTTCCTTTTAAATCAGTCACTTTTGTAATCGCGTGACTCGGCGTATAAACGCCGTTGTTGCCGAACGTGGTGTACGCATTGGTCATTTCAAGCGGCGTCATGCCGTTTGTAAAACCGCCCAGCGCCGCAGGCAGACGGTAATCCGCGCTGACCAGCTTCGCGAAATGAAACGGTTCAAGGTAGCTGAACGCCTTATTGACGCCGACGCGGTCCATGATTCTGATGGCCGGTGTGTTGTACGAGTATTTAAACGCCGTTTCCAGGGTAACCGTGCCGTACGTGCGGTTATTATAGTTCTGCGGGCAGTAATCCGCACTGCAGAATTTGCTTGCGTCAATCTTGCTGTGCGGCGTTGCGCCGGTCTTTTCAATGTAAGGTCCGTAATCAAGCAGCGGCTTAATGGATGAACCGGGCTGTCTGTATGCTTGATAGGCGCGGTTGAAATCATATTTATGATAATCTTTCCCGCCTGAAAGCGCGATAATCTGATGTGTCTGATGATTAATCACGGCCGCTCCGCCCTGGACGCCTGCATACGGCAGATTTTGATTCACTTGGGCGACGACTTGGTTTTGCATATACGGATTCAGCGCCGTATAAATCTTCACGCCGTCTTTTAACAATGTGCTGACTCTGTCGGAAAGCTCACTCTGTATTTTTTGTTTCGCCTTTCCGGAAGCTTTTTCAAGACGTTTGTCATAGCCTTCGGATGAGGAAACAAGCTGTGTGAATTCATCATTTACATAGGAAACATAGTCAGGATATTTATTTGTTTTTTCGTTTATATCAAGCTTGATCTTTTCCTTTTCGGCTTTTTTCAGCTGTTTCCCGGATATAACGCCTGCTTTTTTCAATCCGTTAAGCAATCTGACTTGTCGTTTTTTCGTATAATCAAAATGCTTGAGAGGATCATATAATGTAGGGTTATTAGGAATGGCGCAGATAAAGGCCATCTCTCCCAAAGTGAGAGATTTCAGCGGCTTGCTGAAATAAAATTGTGCCGCTGAACCGACACCGTATACGCCGTTATTAAAATAAATTGTATTTAAGTAGCCTTCTAAAATCTCATCTTTGCTGTATTTTTTCTCAAGCTGATAGGAATAGGCCAGCTCCGTCAGTTTTCGGCTGAAGGTGCGTTCATGGCTTAAATACACATTCCTTGCCAGCTGCTGGGTGATGGTGCTGGCGCCCTGGTCAATTTTATGATCTTTGAAATTGGAGGCGGCCGCCCTGACCATCCCCATAAAGTCAAACCCTTTATGCTCATAAAAATGGCGGTCTTCAGAGGTTAAAAACAGCTGTTTTACCTCATTCGGTATTTTATTAAAGGGCACGATCACGCGGTTCTCATGATCGCTGACAATCTCAGAAACAAGGCTTCCGTCCCTGTCATACATGTAACTGTTTTGAACCAGGTTGATCGCTTTTAAGTCAATATGTTTATCGAGCACCTGATCAAAAGGCTTGATTTGTTTTACCTCTTTGCCGGAAGCAATAACTGTAAATGCACACAACGGGATAATGCCGAGCAGCAAAATCCATCCGATTATTTTACGTACCATGGTCACTCTCTTTTCTCCTGATTTCTAGCCATATCGTATCATTCTTTTAAGAATACGAGAAGGTTAAATTTAGAAGAAATCGTGATCGCTGCCGGTCAGCCCGCATTTGACGCTGTATCCTTTTGCAGATGTCCCGCTATCCATAAAAGCCCCGCGCCTATTAAAAAGAGAAAGGCGGTGACGTAGAAAGCAGCCGAAATAGAAAAACCGCTTGAGACCGCACCTCCGAGCAGAGGGCCGAGCACGTTTCCGAGAAAACGAAAGCTGACGTTATAGCCGAGCACCTCTCCCTGGATGCTGCCCGGCGCCCTGACGCGGATCGCGGCCGTAATGCAGGGGAGCGTGCCGCCCATGACCATGCCGAACAGAAATCTGAAGACTAACAGAATGGAGAGGGAGGAGGCGAGCGCCTGCGGAATGAAAAACACCGCTGAGGCAATCAAAAGCACGATTAAGATCCGGCTGTGGCCGAAGCGGTCGCCGAAGTCCCCCCATTTCCGGGCAAGCAATAAGCTTCCGAGTCCGGTTGCTGAAAACGCCATTCCGGAGAAAAAGGCTAAATTAACAGGTCCGTGCAGCTCATTGACATATAAAGCGAGCAGCGGCTGGATGCTGAAATTGCCGGTCTGCACGATCATGGTAAGCACCATCATCGCCCAAAGCGCGGGCTGGTGAAAAATATAGGAGAGCACCTGTTTTCTGGAATAGGTTTTCCGCTTGTTTTGTTTCTCGCCGAGCGGCTGCTCATTCACCTGAAATAAAACGAGAAGCACGGATACGAAAATAACAAAAGACGTAATAAAAAATGTGTACGTAAACCCGAAGCTGTCAGCGAGCAGCCCGCCCAGCATCGGTCCGAATAAAGTGCCTGACACCTGACCCATCTGCAGCGTGCCGAGCGTTTTCCCGGCAGTCTCTTTCGGCGTCTGCGCCGAAATCATGGCAAGCGATGTCGGAACAAAGCCTGTTACAAGACCCATAAGCAGCCGGAGGACAAACAGCTGATAAACCGATGTCACAAACCCCATCAATAAAATGCTGACGGCAATGCCGGTGCCTGTAATCAAAAGAATTTTTTTGTAGCCGCGCTTATCGCCGAATCTGCCCCAAAACGGGGAAATCACAAACGCCATTAAAAACGTGACGCCGAACACATACCCGCTCCATCTCTGCACATACCCGCCCGAATGGGGGCTGATCGTTTCGATATATAACGAAAGAAACGGAACAATCATGGTCATGCTGGCGGAAATAAAGAAATTTGTAATCCAAATGACGACGAAGTTCTTCTTACGGACAGAAATAACATCACCTTCTTTACTTTTCGTGTGTCTAATCATTAGTATATAGGAATGAATCCGGTATTTGTATTTTCGATGCGGATATAGGAAAATTCATTATTTTTAGAAAATGAAGAAAGTTTCAGAGGGGAAACTGATATACTATCATAAAATATCATTTTTGATCGGAGGAAAGGCAGGTGTAAAAAAAGTGGATCAGCGCAGTCTGCTCATTATTGATTTTGAATTTACGATGCCTGACGGAAAATACAGCCCGCAAAATTTCTTTCCTGAGATAATTGAAGCGGGGATTGTCAAGACGGTGAATGATGAAGTGACTGAAACGTTTTCGAGTTATATCAAACCGAAAAAATTTCCAAAGCTGACGAAACGATGCAAAACCTTTCTGAACATCACCCAAAAAGACGTGGACGGCGGAATCACGTTTAATGAATTCATCCGCAAATTAAATGAGCTTGATCCTGATAAAAACTGCACGATCGTCACCTGGGGCAATATGGATATGAAAGTGTTAAAGCAAAATTGCATGTTTAACCACATCCCTTTTCCGTTCAAAGGAGAACTTCGGGATCTGTCCCTTGAATACAAAAACTTCTTCGGCGACAGAACATTGACCGGCCTTTGGAAAGCGGCGGAAGAGTATGGCGATAAAGGAACGGGCACGCATCACAAAGCGCTGGATGATGCGCGGACGACATACAAATTATTCAAGCTTGTCGAGCGGGATAAACAATATCTTGAAAAACCGAAACCTCCGACGATCGGTGATCGCGTCGATCTGACTGAACTGTTTCGCCGGGCCACATAAAAAAACCCAATCATGCCGACTGGGTCAAGTTCTTTTAAAATAGTCACGCTCTAACGCGGCCAAGTTGGCGAGCGAACGTTCCGCCCATTCTGAGCCGTCCGCTGTAAGCTGATCTTTCAGCCGGGCAGACGCCGCTTGTAAGGAAGCCGTATAATCAGGAACTTCGCCATCAAACGGTTTGACCATCTGATGCGGTATGTTTGTCTGTTCCCCGAATGCAAGCGCTCTTCTTTCATGAAAGAACGGAACATCCGCCTGCTTCGGATGATGAAGATCTCCTTGAGCGGGATGCGTCAGAACGGCTTTAATTTTCACTAAATAGTGATTGGGCCTGACGTCTGTCACTTCCCCTATGTATGCTCCTGTTTTATAAAACCCTTTTACGATTGTGCCGATTTCAAACGAATTCATAGCGTTCACCTCTCTCTAGTTATTCTATAAAAGATCAACGCGGTTGGCTAGTGAACAGCTGCCGGAAGCCTGACTGAAGCCGTTGTGCCCGAGTGCTCGCCGCTGGTGAAATAGACGGAGCCTTCATGATGCTGAATAATCGAGAATGTCACGGTAAGCCCGAGCCCGGTGCCATTCGTTTTCAGCGTATAATACGGTTTGCCGAGTTTCTGCAGTTCTTCATCGGACATGCCGATTCCGTTATCCGTAATCTGAATGAGAATCATCTCTTCCTGTTTTTGGACGGAGACCTCGATTCGGCCGTTTTCAGAGGGCACGGCTTCAATACTGTTTTTAATCAGATTAATGAAGGCCTGTTTCAGTTTTTTTACATCGCCGAACACATATAAATCAGGCTCGCTTTGAACAGTCACGGTCACCGATTTAAAATTGGCATAAGACTCCATTAAGGAACCTGTTTCCTTTACGAGCAGAGAAATATCAAACTTTTCTTTTTCATAGTCATCCTGCTTCGCCATATCAAGATAATTCGTAATGATCGTCTGAGCCCGGTCGAGTTCGGACAGCACAAGTTTCTGATATCCGGAGTGGGATTTGTCCTGAAGCTGCTCGCCGCTGAACAGCAGCTGCACAAAACCTCTGACGACCGTAAGCGGATTGCGGACTTCATGGGCGACGCTTGCCGCAAGCTCGCTGACGACGGCCATTTTTTCTGAGTGAATCAGCCTTGCCCGCATGGACGCATTCTCATCAATGATCTCAATCAAATAAATGCACAGCAAAAGGGCGCTGACTTGAAAAAAAACGGATACTGCCGCCTCATAATAAACGGAAGATAGATTTTGAAAATTGAAAATATTGGTCGCGGAATAGATGAAGACAGATGCGGTTAATAAGGCGGTTTCAGTGCAGCCGATGAGAAGAGCGAAAAGCAGTTTCTTCCGCTTTGAGAAAAAAGGCCATTTCGTTTGGAGCTGGATAGGGATGATGATTAAAAAAGGAATTAAGGATAAGAAAAAAAGAGCGGAAGGTTCAAACCATATGAGCTGAAAAAAAACGGATGCCGCCCCTGCGGCAAGTCCTGCTGCGGTACCGGAATAAAGCAGGCAGACGATAATGGGAATCAGCTGCAAACCGTAACGGACGGAATGAAGCTCCTGGATGGGAAAAGCCGTACATAATAATGAAGATGACGCTGCAAATACGGCGACCAGCAGGCGGTTCGCTCTCGGCACAAGCAAATCGGGCTTGCTGAGCCAGAAGACTTGATAAAGAAAAATAGGGAATAAAATAAAAGAGAAGTGAAGCAGGTAATCCTTTACAATCTCCATTTATGCGAAATCCTTTCCTATGTAAATATGAATCTATTATAACATCTTTACCGGCAAAAAAAGTATATATTTCTCTAAAGCGAACGCCCTTATCTCGTCTGATAAAGGCGTTCTTTCCGCTGCTAAGCGAGCGCTGCTTTCATTCTCTCAAGCCCTTCTTTTACGGTTGCGGCTGAACAGCCGACATTAAGTCTCATAAATCCTTCGCCGCCCGGTCCGTATTTCGTTCCCGGCTCTAATATGATTTTCCCTTTTTGGAGCATTCTTTCTTTGAGCTCGGCATCCGAAAATCCGTATCCGCTGAAATCCATCCAGATCAAATAGGAAGCGTCAGGTTTCATCATGCGGACTTTCGGCAATTCTTTTCTTAAAAAGTCCTCAGCCAATTTCATATTCCCTTCAATGTAAGGAATCAGCGCGTCAAGCCAAGGGCCTCCCTTTGTATAAGCCGCTTCGATTGCTGCAACCGCAAATGTGTTGAGGCTGGAAATCCCGTTCTGATGCAATGCGGCGGAGAATTTCGCCCGCTTATAACGGTCGGGAATGATAATGGCGGATGCCTGAATGCCGGCAATATTAAACGTCTTGCTCGGCGCGACACAAGTAACGGAAATCCGCGCAAACTCCTCAGACAAAGAAGCAAAAGGCGTATGCGGCTTTCCGTACAGCATCAAGTCGGAATGTATCTCGTCAGAAACGACGGTGACGTTATGGGCGGCGCACAGCGATCCGAGCTTCATAAGCTCATCCCGGCTCCACGCTCTGCCGGACGGATTGTGGGGATTACAAAGAATCATCAGCTTGACCTCAGAATCGTTCAGCTTTTTCTCAAGATCCTCAAAATCCATGCAGTAGACGCCGTTTTCTTCCCGTAATGGGTTATGTAAAACCTGCCGTTTGTTTTCCTTGATCATCTGATAAAAAGGCGTATACACCGGTGATTGAATCAACACCGGATCGCCCGGTTCGGTAAAGGCTTGTACTGCCATGCTGATTGCCGTGACAACTCCGGGACTGAACGTGATGCTTGCGGGATCGGGCCGGTAGCCGTGCCGTGTCTCAAGCCATGAAGCGACGGCTTCTCTTGTGTTTTCGTCAGGAGACGTATAACCGAATATGCCGTGGTCAAGGCGGGCTTTTAAGGCGTCAGTGACCGCTTCGGGAGCGCGGAAATCCATATCGGCAACCCACATCGGAAGTGCATCCGATACGCCGAATAACGCTTCCGCCTTGTCCCATTTCACCGATTGTGTGCCAAGACGGTTTTCTCGAAGATCAAAGTTCATGTATGTCACTCCTGTAGTATCATTATTTTGCACAGCGTATCTATGATAAAATAGATTTGCAAACTTTATTATAAGCGGTGATGAAAATGGAAGAAAGCCAAGCGGTCATGGAAATGATGAAAATCATTGCCAAGTGGGACCCGTTTAAATATGGAGAAGATTTTTATGAGACAGAAGCCGTCGACATCGTTCAGGCCGTCTACAGTGAAGACCGTGCCGACAAGCTGGCAGCAGCCATTCAGGATATCTTTGAGGCTTCATTTGAGCAAAAGCTTCCGATCGAAGGCTGCCAAAAGGCCGCCGAGCAGCTTCTGTTCATAAAAGAAAGCAGTTCCTGCACCCCTTAAAAACCGGCGGTTCCGCCGGTTTTTTTATTGAATAAATTCAAAAATCCGCTCCGAAACAAACTCCGGGCGCTCTTCGGGTACGAGGTGTCCCGTATCCTTGAGTGAATACAGAATGGAATCCGGCAGGTCGTCATGAAGCCGTTTTCCGACTGAGACCGGAACGACACGGTCTTCTTCTCCCCATATTAAAAGAGCGGGGTTTTGCACTTTCTTCAAATCCTCGGGCTCTAAATCGCCCTCCCTGTGTCTGATGAACCTTGTCATCGCTTTGAAAATCTGGCGGTCTGTAAATGGTTTTTCGTAACCGTCAATCATTTCCTGATCGATAAGCGTCCGGTCGTGAACGACATTTAACAGGTTTTTCAGCACACCGTCTTTTGAAAGCCAATACTTAAGATACAGGTCAAAACAAGGGAGGTGCGTCCCGAATATAATCGACGGGTGCGAGCGCTTTAAATACCCCGAGCTGCACAGCAGGACGATTTTAGAAAAAAGCTCGGGTCTGAGAAGAGACGCGGATAAGGAAATCTGGCCGCCCATCGAATGGCCGATGAGTGCGGCCCGGCTGATACCGAGCTTTTCCAGAAGTCCGATCAGAAGCTTGGCGAGGTTTGCGTAAGTATATACGAAAGTCCGTGACTTTTCCGATTGCCCGAAAGGAGGCAGGTCAACGGCGATAATATCATAATGGTTTCTGAGCAGCGGGATCAGTTTTCTGAAGCTGAATGCCGAAGATAAAAAACCGTGTACGCAGACGAGTGTCTGTCTGCCGGGATTTTCATAATGCTCGTAATACAGCTCAACTCCGTCTATCGCGGCCCGTTTAATCGGTGAAACAGCTTCCATGAGAGCCTTCGCCGTCCTTTCTTTGTTGTAATGTAAAGGCTTTTTTGATTGTCAGATTTTAGCTCTGGTTTCTTTCGGGTTTTTCTTAGCATTTGTCGAAAATCGTGATATAATGTCATGAAGATTTTTGATAATGCAAAGGTGTGAAACGTATGAAGCTGACCGAAAAAGAAACAGAAATATTAGAAATTTTAGACGAAAACAGCCGCGTTGATGCGGAAACGATCGCGAAAATGGCGAACATTCCCGCCGAAGAAGTCAAAAGCATCATTGAAAAGCTTGAAAAGGAAAAAGTCATCATTGATTATGCGGCGATGATCGACTGGCGCAAAGTCGACGGTTTGGAAGGCGTCACGGCGATGATTGACGTAAAAGTCACTCCGAAACGGAATGTCGGCTTTGATGAAGTCGCTGAACGGATATACAGATTCCAGGAAGTTGAATCAGTGTACCTGATGTCAGGGGTTTATGACTTATCTGTCGTTATTCGCGGCAATACGATGTCAGACGTGGCAAGCTTCGTTTCTGAAAAATTGTCCACCCTTGAGTCCGTCGTTTCCACGACAACGCACTTTATCCTGAAAAAATATAAGCATGACGGCAAAGTCTTTGAAAGCGGAGACGATGACAAAAGAATCGTGGTGTCTCCGTAAATGGAAACGAAGACTTCTTATTTATCTGACTACGTGCAGCAGATTAAACCGTCAGGCATCCGCAAATTCTTTGATCTGGCTGCTACGATGGAAGGCGTCATTTCATTGGGAGTAGGAGAGCCTGACTTTGTGACGGCCTGGAACGTGAGGGAAGCGAGTATTCTTTCTTTAGAACAGGGTTATACGGCTTATACGGCAAATGCGGGTCTTTATGAACTGAGAGAAGAAATCAGCCGCTATTTAGATCAGCGGTTCGGCCTGAGTTATTCGCCTGACAGTGAACTGATCGTTACGGTAGGGGCAAGCCAGGCGCTTGATCTTGCTGTCCGTGCCATTATGAATCCCGGAGAGGAAATGTTAATTCCCGAACCGTGTTTTGTCGCATATGAATCACTCGTGACCCTGACGGGGGCGAAGCCGGTGCCGATTCAGACTGTAGCTGCAAAAGGTTTCAAAGCATCATCAGCCGATTTTGAAGCGGCCCTGACGGACAAAACAAAAGCGCTGCTTCTATGCTCGCCGTCAAATCCGACTGGTTCCGTCTATTCGAAAGAAGAGCTTGAATCCATCGCTTCCTTCGCTGAAAAACACGACTTGATCGTGCTTGCCGATGAAATTTATGCCGAACTGACATATGATGAGCCTTTCACGAGCATGGGGGCCATCCGCGGCATGAAGGAGCGGACGATTTTGATTTCAGGTTTCTCCAAAGCATTTGCCATGACGGGGTGGAGACTCGGATTTACGGCGGCGCCTCCCGTGATCAGGGATGCCATGCTCAAAATTCATCAGCACGCGATGATGTGTGCGCCTTCCATGGCTCAGTACGCGGCGCTTGAAGGGCTGAAAAACGGTCAGGAAGACGTCGAAAGAATGAAAAAAAGCTATCGGAGACGCCGAAACCTGATTGTGGAAACATTGAACGAGATCGGACTCGGCTGCCACCACCCCGGCGGAGCGTTTTACGCCTTTCCTTCCATTCAATCGACCGGCATGAGTTCAGAAGAATTCGCGGAACAGCTGCTCATTGAAGAAAAAGTAGCCGTCGTTCCGGGGAATGTATTCGGCCCGAGCGGCGAAGGCTACATCAGATGTTCCTATGCGACATCCATTGAGCAGATTCAGGAAGCGCTCGTCAGAATCAAACGGTTTGTTGAAAAAAGGGCATAAAAAAAGATACGAACCCGGTTCGCATCCAAATAAAAGGGGGGAATACTAGAAAGCCTTCGTAATCATAGTATACCCCCTTTACCTGTGCTTAAACATGATGATGTAAAAAAGTTCTCTTTGCGAAAAACAAACTTGTATGATATAATTTTAAATTGCGTATAATCTGTATTTAATTTAACTTAGGAGTTGTTATGAATGGCAGCAAAATTTGAAGTGGGCAGTGTTTACACTGGTAAAGTAACAGGATTACAAGCGTATGGTGCGTTTGTTGCATTAGATGAAGAAACTCAAGGACTTGTTCACATTTCTGAAGTCACTCACGGTTTCGTAAAAGACATTAATGAACACCTTTCTATCGGTGACGAAGTACAAGTAAAAGTACTTGCAGTTGACGAAGAAAAAGGCAAAATCAGCCTTTCTATCCGTGCGACTCAAGCGGCGCCTGAAAGAAAAGAAAGCAAACCAAGAAAACCGAAAGCGGCACAAGTTTCTGAAGAAACATCTGCTCCGCAAGGTTTCAACACATTGAAAGATAAGCTTGAAGAGTGGATCGAACAGTCCAACCGCAAAGACCTTATCAAAAAATAACCATCAAAAAAAGCACCGGATATGTATGTTCGGTGCTTTTTTTATGTTTATCTGACTTCAGGATTTGCCGCTTCCTCGCGGGATGTTTCTTCGTTCGGCTTAAACAGCAGGCCGAGATTGATCAGACCGGCGATGCCGACAAGACCGTAAATAATCCGCGACAGAGCTGATCCTTGGCCGCCGAAGATGGCTGCTACTAAATCAAATTGGAAAAATCCGATCAGTCCCCAGTTAATAGCGCCGATAATCGTTAATACGAGACAGATACGCTGAATAACACTCATGTAAACAACCTCCTCTATGAATTCGTGAAACAGTTATAGATTGTGACAAAGCAAAGAATCTATGCATACTACATTCTCTGCCGTGTAAATCACACACTGTCTCAAGCTGTACAAGTGCCTTTCCCGGGAAGCCGCTGTCTGTAAACCGTGTGATGTGTGCCGTCAAAAAAGCGGATTGCTTTACATTGAACGTCAACTTTCTGCATAATATAAATCCAAAGGAGGAGATGTCATGCAAAACTTTACATATTGGAATCCGACCAAATTGATTTTCGGAAAGGGAGAGGTCGAAAAACTTCCTGAAGAAATCAAGCCGTACGGAAAGAACGTACTGCTCGTATACGGAGGCGGCAGCATTAAGCGCAGCGGTCTTTATGATCAAGTAACCGAACTGCTGAAAAAAGCCGGAGTTACCGTACATGAATTGGCAGGCGTAGAGCCGAATCCGCGTGTCTCAACGGTGAACAAAGGTGTTGCGCTCTGTAAAGAAAACAGCATCGATTTCTTATTGGCCGTCGGCGGCGGAAGTGTCATTGACTGCACGAAAGCCATCGCGGCGGGCGCTAAATATGACGGCGACGCGTGGGATATCGTCACGAAAAAACACCAGCCGAAAGAAGCGCTGCCGTTCGGAACAGTGCTGACACTTGCGGCGACCGGTTCAGAGATGAACTCCGGATCAGTCATCACAAACTGGGAGACACAAGAGAAATACGGATGGGGGAGCCCGCTCGTTTACCCTAAATTCTCTATTCTCGATCCGGTAAACACCTTTACCGTTCCGAAAGACCACACTATTTACGGCATGGTCGATATGATGAGCCATGTGTTTGAACAATATTTCCACCACACGTCAAACACGCCGTATCAGGACCGGATGTGTGAATCGCTTCTGCGCACGGTGATTGAAACAGCGCCGAAGCTGATCAATGATCTGGAGAACTACGAGCTTCGTGAGACGATTTTATATACAGGCACGATCGCATTAAACGGAATGCTGTCAATGGGCGCAAGAGGGGATTGGGCCACACACAACATCGAGCATGCGGTATCAGCGGTTTACGATATACCGCACGCCGGAGGTTTAGCGATTCTGTTCCCGAACTGGATGAGACATGTGCTCAAAGAAAATCCGGCCCGCTTTAAACAGCTTGCCGTCCGTGTTTTCGATATTGACGAGACAGGCAAATCAGATGAAGAGATCGCACTTGAAGGAATCAGCAGGCTGTCTGATTTCTGGACGAGTCTTGGCGCTCCGAACAGACTCGCTGATTATGATATTTCTGATGAGAAGCTGGATACGATTGCAGATAAAGCGATGGCAAACGGAGCATTCGGACAGTTCAAGTCACTGCAGAAAGAAGATGTGCTTGCGATACTGAAAGCATCATTGTAATAACATAAAGGGGGGCGGCCGGATTGGCAGCTCCTTTTTTTCTGTGTTATAGTAATTCCCTTACGATTTTTTTGGAGGTCATGATAAATGGAGAACTTTACGTACTACAATCCGACGAAACTGATTTTCGGAAAAGGTCAAATCGACCAATTGAAAAAAGAGCTGAAGCAATACGGGAAAAACGTGCTGCTTGTTTACGGAGGCGGCAGCATTAAGCGAAACGGCCTGTATGACCAAGTAACAGGCATCTTAAAAGAAGAAGGCGCAACCGTTCATGAACTTGCGGGCGTTGAACCGAACCCGCGTCTGGAAACGGTAAATAAAGGAATTGAGCTGTGCAGACAGCATGAGATTGATTTCCTTCTCGCAGTCGGCGGCGGAAGTGTCATCGACTGTACAAAAGCGATTGCGGCCGGTGCGAAATATGACGGCGACGCATGGGACATTTACAGCAAAAAAGTAACGGCGCAGGACGCGCTCCCGTTCGGCACGGTGCTGACGCTTGCGGCGACAGGCTCTGAAATGAACCCTGATTCCGTTATCACAAATTGGGAAACAAACGAAAAATTCGTATGGGGCAGCAATGTCACTCATCCGCGTTTCTCCATTTTAGATCCAGAGAATACTTTCAGCGTTCCGGAAAACCAAACCGTATACGGCATGGTGGATATGATGAGCCACGTATTTGAACAATACTTCCACAATGTTGAAAACACGCCGCTTCAGGACAGAATGTGTTTTGCGGTCCTTCAGACGGTAATTGAAACAGCGCCGAAACTTTTGGAAGACCTTGAGAACTATAAGCACCGCGAAACGATTTTATACGCGGGTACGATCGCATTAAACGGCACGCTGCAAATGGGCTATTTCGGCGATTGGGCTTCCCATACGATGGAGCACGCCGTATCAGCGGTTTATGACATCCCTCACGCAGGAGGACTTGCGATTCTGTTCCCGAACTGGATGAGATACACGCTTGATACGAATGTAGACCGTTTTAAAAACCTCATGCTTAATATGTTTGACATTGATACTGAAGGCAAAACGGATAAAGAAATTGCGCTTGAAGGAATCGATAAATTGTCCGCATTCTGGACAAGCCTCGGCGCGCCGTCCCGCCTTGCGGATTATGACATCGGTGAAGACAAGCTTGAGCTGATCGCAGACATCGCCGCAAAAGAAATGGAATACGGCGGATTCGGCAATTTCCAAAAACTGAACAAAGATGACGTACTTGCCATCTTAAAAGCGTCACTGTAAGATCACATTCCAGGCCGGAGTGGTTTTCAAGCTGCAGATGTAACCGTTTTGGGAGTCCCTCTTTCCGGATTTTCTATTAGTTCATTAGGAGCAAGTGAAACACCCTTTGCCATGAGACAACTATGGAAATCGTTTCGTATCACATGATGCGGCTTTGACTCCCTGTTTCTGTACATTTAGCAGAAAAGGACCAATTAACTTTGTGATTGCCTGTCATCTGTTTACACGCAATCTAAATCATGAAGATGAAGAGCCGCGAATTTAAAAAAGGGGCGCTGATTCAATCAGCGCTCCTTTTTATGCATTTTGTGTACTAAGGTCCCGCTGCGCCCCCATATAGCTTCCCATTAAGTTTTGATAACCGGGAAGATGACTGGAGATTAATGCGCCAAAACCTTCAACGTCGTTGCGCCAATCACGCTGTAACTCGCATGCTGCGCTGAACCAGTTCATAAGCTGCGCGCCGCCATGAGCCATACGGGTTAATGAAGCATCTGCTACTTGCTTATTAAACGTCCCCGAAGCATCTGTCACAACAAACACTTCGTAGCCTGCTTTAATGGCAGAAAGCGCAGGAAAAGCAACGCAGACGTCTGTTACCACCCCCGCGATAATCAGCTGTTTTTTGCCGGTCGCTTCAATGGCTTTAACAAAGTCTTCATTGTCCCATGCGTTAATTTGTCCGGGACGGGCTATTTTTGGCGCATCAGGAAAGAGATCAGCGAGTTCTTGCATGAGCGGTCCGTTGGGTCCATTTTCAAAGCTGGTTGTTAAAATAACCGGTAAATCAAAGAATTTAGCCGTATCACCGAGAGCCAATACATTGTTTTTAAATTCATCAACGCCATAGTCACGCACGAGACCGGAAATAAGGCCGGTTTGATGGTCAACTAAAAGCACGGCAGCATCATCTTTTGAAAGACGGGAATAAAGATCAGACATTTTATCATCCTCCTTGAATTAAGGCAAGTCAGTTTGTCAATGGAAAACGGTAAATCTATTCATATGCTGTATAGATAGAAAGTTATTTCTGAGGTGACTTTTCGTGAGGGTGATGATCCTTCAATTAATCCGGAACGGGAACCGGAGCATGATCAATCCAATGGATGAACTGTTGTAAATAGCGTTGAAGATAACGTTTTGTTTGTTCATCCGTAAGTATGTTTTGAGCGGAATCAATTTTCTCATGGACTTGCGAAATCAGCATTTTTTGAAAGGGCAGAACATTGACTTGCATAGCTTCGAGTACTTCTCTCATTTGCATTTGACCAAAAGAGGTGCCGAACCCTCCGGGGGTTGCGCCGATTAAGCCAACCGGTTTTCTGTTTAAAACAGAAGAGGTCCGCGGTCTCGATGCCCAGTCCAATGCATTTTTTAATACCCCCGGAATTCCGGAATTGTACTCTGGACTTACAATGATGACGCCGTCAACGTCTCGTATATCAGCTCTAAAGGATGTTACGGAGTCTGGTGCTCCGGCGATTTCTAAATCTTCGTTAAAAAAAGGAAGACTGTCTATTTCAACCCAGCGAAATTGAGCCGCATTATCGAAGTCAATCAATGATTGAGCAATCACTCGATTATACGAGTTTTTTCGTAAACTTCCACAAATAAGACCAATGGTTTTAGTCATAAAATCACCTCCCGATTTAAAATTATTTTCATCTTAACATGATACCCCAAATATAGACACTATTTTTAAAAATGGACATTTATTACTTAATATACCTGCACGGCATCCTCTCAAGAGGAGTACTATATAAAAAGAACCGTCCCATCGGTATTGGCGATGGATGTCAACCTGCTCCAAAGTAAAGGTGATACGTTCCTGGATCACCAACATTCGATTCGTTACTTCTTTCACGATTATTACAAATATAACCATTTCGAATCCGGGATATTGTATAAAAAATGAACGCATCTTTAGCGCAAATCCCGTATTCATCATGCCTTCTTCATGACTTGATTTAGAGGTGGAGTTCATATAAAGTGGAAGAGAAAACAATTCACCGTGATGGAGGGACAAGCAAATGACGCATGTACGCTTTGATTACTCAAGAGCGTTACCTTTTTTCAATGAACATGAACTTACATACGCACGTGATTTCGTAAAAACGGCACACCATAATATCCATGAAAAAACAGGCGCCGGAAGCGACTTTTTAGGCTGGGTGGACCTCCCTGAAAACTATGATAAAGAAGAATTCGCGCGCATTAAAAAAAGCGCTGAAAAAATCAAATCAGATTCAGACGTGCTTCTCGTCGTGGGTATCGGCGGTTCATACTTAGGCGCCCGCGCGGCGATTGAAGCGCTCAATCATTCTTTCTATAATGTTCTGCCGAAAGATAAGCGCAAAAACCCTCAAGTTATCTTTATCGGCAACAATATCAGCTCAACTTATATGAAAGATGTTATGGACCTTTTGGAAGACGCTGATTTCTCTATCAATGTCATTTCTAAGTCAGGCACGACGACGGAACCTGCAATCGCTTTCCGGATTTTCCGCAAACTTCTTGAAGAAAAATACGGAAAAGAAGAAGCGAAAGCGCGGATTTACGCGACAACAGATAAAGAGCGCGGCGCTTTAAAAACGCTTTCTAATGAAGAAGGCTTCGAATCATTCGTTATTCCTGATGATGTCGGCGGACGTTTCTCCGTTCTGACTGCGGTAGGCCTTCTGCCGATTGCGGTAAGCGGGGCTGATATCGATGAAATGATGAAAGGCGCTCTTGATGCAAGCAAAGACTTTTCCAGCTCGGAATTAGAAGAGAACGCGGCTTACCAATACGCCGTCGTCCGCAACGTTCTGTATAATAAAGGAAGAACCATTGAAATGCTCATCAACTATGAGCCTGCGCTGCAATACTTTGCGGAATGGTGGAAGCAGCTCTTCGGCGAAAGTGAAGGAAAAGATGAAAAAGGCATCTATCCTTCTTCCGCAAACTTCTCAACAGACCTTCACTCTCTCGGTCAATACGTGCAGGAAGGCAGACGCGATCTGTTTGAAACCGTATTAAACGTTGAAAAACCGAAGCATGAGCTGACAATTGAAGAAGCGGAAAATGATCTCGACGGCTTAAATTACTTAGCCGGCAAAACGGTCGATTTCGTCAATAAAAAAGCGTTCCAAGGTACGATGCTTGCCCATACAGACGGAAAAGTACCGAACTTAATCGTCAACATTCCGGAGCTTAACGCATATACATTTGGATATCTCGTCTATTTCTTTGAAAAAGCGGTGGCGATGAGCGGTTATCTGCTCGGAGTCAATCCGTTTGATCAGCCGGGTGTTGAAGCCTATAAGGTGAATATGTTCGCGCTTCTCGGCAAACCGGGCTTTGAAGAGAAAAAAGCAGAGCTTGAAAAACGCCTTGAAAAATAAAAAGAAGGGCTGGCCCTCAGCATGACGGGTCAGCCTTTTTTAAACCGTGAAAGGTGTGATGATGAATTGATGCGGCTTTTATGTAAGCATGTCTTCATTTCCGTCTGTTCCGCCGCTATCGTCTATTCGGCACTAAAACTGTCTCCTGAATCCCTCTTGCAAACCATCCTGTTTTTCGCTTTCCCTCTCGGCTTGTTTACGGACATGGTCCGGCTGAAACTGAAGATTGGCCGGATGCATACGCTGATCACGAAGTGCTGTCTCTATGCCGCCGTTTTCTATATTTCAACGGAAGCCGTTCTCTCCGCAATTGTGACGTATGTTCTGATTGAATGCGCCGTCACCTCTTTTCAGCGTCTGTCTGCCGCTCCCGGTTCTTCCCGGACGCCGTATGAAGATGCCGCAGAGCGGGGACGCTAAAGACAAAAAGGAGCATATGCACATGATCAGCATACCATCTTCACTTGAAGGGCAATCGTTTTTACTCCGCGAATTGGAACTGGTGATGAAACCGATCGGTTATACCATCGGAGGCGGCTGGGAGTATGACCGCGGGTTCTTTGATTACAAAATTTCCGATCAGGACGGCTATTTATTTCTCCGTATCCCTGTTGAAGCAAATAAGGGACACCTGGATGAACGGGGGGCCGCCGTTACAATCGGCACACCCTTTTTGCTCAGGCACGTTTATCAGCAGGAAACGGATGATGCAGCAGGCGGCGGTGTTTTTGAAGCATTATTCAACCAATTCTCCGAGCCGAAACGGCGGGATGCGGCAATTGACCGCTCATATACAGATATCGGCATCTCGCTTGTGAAAGAGCTGGAAGACGTCCTGCTGCATTAAAGAGCCAAAAACAGATCAGTATCGAGCACCTGGTATGACAGGGGAGGGGTCAGCATCGGCCCCTCTTCTTTTTGTATGCCGATGATCGTGGTACTCCGTTTGAGATAATAGAGCGCACAGTCATGATAAGATGAGCCCTTCAGTTCCTCGGGGACGGGAATGATGCGCACCTTTTTCTCCAGCGTCAGATCTGACAGCGTTTGCGGTTTGGCAAGCTGCAGCTTGACCCGGTAATGCTCAAACATCACCCGGCTCGACAGGCGTGATGTGCACAGAATCTTATTGGCTCCTGCGCGCTCGGCGTTTTTGACATACCGTTCCGTTAAAATTTCTACGATACAATAAACGGACGGATGCAGCCCTTTGATGGCGAGAAGCGTTAATACCGACAGCATATCAGCTTCGGATTCATTTTTCTGCTGATCCGCTGTCAGAATGACGGTATCGGCTTCCGTAATATTCGCTTTATTGAGCGTGCTGTCATCAGCGGCATGTCCGCGGATGAAATGGACGTTTTCAATAAGCGGCCCTTCCCTTAATGAATCATCAATCAGGACGACAGTTTTTGACGGTGCGATGTGCTGCAGTTCTTTCAGCAGCATATGCGATTTTTCATTCCATCCGATAAGAATGACGTGCCCCTTGCCTTTAAAGGCGACCTTCCCTTCGACATAGCGGTGCTGTTTGCTGAATACGGCTGAAGAAAGCGTGGCGAAATAGGCGGTCACAAAACTCGCTCCGCTTAATACAAGCACCATGCCGGCAATCTGCCCGAGCGGCGTCTGCGGAACGTAATCGCCGTAGCCGACTGTGGCCACCGTAATAACCGCCCACCAAACCCCTTCAAACACAGACGTGAATTGCTTCGGTTCGAGCATGTAAATGAGTTGGCCGAATAATAAGATCAAGGCGATAATGATCAGTCCGATCCGAACATATAACGGCCATCTCAGCCAGGAAATAAATATACGGTTTGATTTCATTCGTCCGGCTCTTCTTTCGACAGAGAGATGGATAAAATCTGCTTAATAATGGTATTTAGTTTTTCGTCCAGCTGTTCCTGGCCGTATGAGTCACGCGCATGTCTGATTAAATCGGCCGTCTCATCTTCAAACTGAATGAGAGGTTCGTCGTTTTCCGATTCATTATAGAGCTGGATGAAGGCGTCAAGCCCTTCGTTCATTCTGTCTATCGCATTGCTCAGCTGTTCTTTTTCGCCATTTGTCACTTTCATGTCGATCACACCTGTATCTTTTTTTATACAGTATGTCCCAGTTCGTTTGATGTCTTTCAAAATTCGCCGAAAACATATTCACCCTTATTTTTTCATATGATAAAGAAAGCTGACCGAAAAAGGGTGAGTCAAATGACGGTCATTCAAAAACTGCTGGCGGCGCTGGCCGGAGCGCAGCTGCTCGCTTCGGCGGCCGTATTGCTTATTTTCGATTTGAATGGATACAATCACATGTCCGGCGGATTTTCATGGCTTGTTTTTGCAAAAGAGACCGCAGGCACGTTTCCGTTTTACATCGGAATGGCCGGGTGTATCCTCATCATGCTCGGAGGATTAATTCCTGTCAGAAAAAAGAAGCGGATTTCTGTACAGGAAAGCGGGCAATCATTAAAATAATATATAAGCAGATCGTACGATATAAGAGAAAAAGGAAGAGGATAATATGCTGTTTATCTTTTTAACAATTGCTGCATTGGGATTGTCGTTTTGGGCACAATTTAAAGTGAAAAGCAATTTTCAGAAATACTCAGATGTGGAAGCCTCCAGTCAGCGGACGGGGGCGGAAACGGCAAGACGGATTCTTGATATTAACGGTTTATATGATGTGCCGGTAGAACCGGTAAGAGGCACTTTAACAGACCATTACGACCCGACGGAGCGGGTGGTGCGTTTATCTGAGCCGGTATATTACGGCCGCTCCATTTCCGCCATTTCCGTCGCTTCCCATGAAGTCGGACATGCTTTGCAGCATCAGGAATCATACGGCGCGCTTGTGCTGAGGCACAAAATTTTTCCGGTCGTCAATTTTGCCTCGGGGGTTGCCCCTCTGCTTTTCTTGGGCGGGATGCTCCTGGGCAGCTTGAACTTAATCGGACTCGGCATTATTTTGTTTTCGGCCGCTGTTTTTTTCCAGCTTGTCACACTGCCTGTCGAGTTTAATGCCAGCGCGAGGGCGAAGCGGATTATCGTGTCGGAAGGATTCATTCGCAACAGTGAAGAACACGGCGTGAATAAAGTGCTGAACGCCGCCGCGCTGACGTATGTGGCTGCGGCGCTCGTTTCATTATTCGAGCTGCTTCGTTTTGTGATGATTTTCTTAAATGGTCGTGATGAGAATTAACACGAAGGAGGTGGCCCCTTACCGTTTGCGGTAGGGGTTTTTTTGCTTATATTAAAACTGATTCTCATTATGCTGTTAATCGGATTAACGGCCATCTTTGTCGCTGCGGAATTTGCGATTGTCAAAATCCGCGGTTCAAAAATCGCGGAGCTGGTTGAAACCGGAGACAGCCGGGCGCTCGCGGCGCACAGGGTGATTTCAAATCTCGATGAATATTTATCAGCGTGCCAGCTCGGCATTACGATTACGGCGCTCGGACTCGGCTGGCTCGGTGAACCGACGATTCAGCGGCTTCTTCATCCTGTTTTCAGCCTGATCGGAATGCCGTCATCTATTACGCACGTCGTCACGTTTATTGCGGCGTTTATCGCCGTCACGTATCTGCACGTCGTCATCGGAGAGCTTGCGCCGAAAACGATATCCATTCAAAAAGCCGAAGCCGTCAGTCTGTGGACGGCGAAACCGCTCATTCTGTTTTATAAAGTGATGTATCCGTTTATTAAGCTGTTAAACGGCTCAGCCGGATTTTTGGTCAAGCTGTTCGGTTTTCATTCGGTGAAAGAACATGAGGTCGTGGTCAGTGAAGAAGAATTGCGGCTGATTTTGTCCGAAAGCTATAAAAAAGGTCAAATCAATCAATCTGAATTCCGTTACGTCAATAAAATATTTGAATTCGATAACCGGGTCGCCAGAGAAATCATGGTGCCGCGCACCGAAATCGCCGCCATCTCGCTTGAACAGTCAGTTGATGAAGCCATACATTTGATCATCAACGAACGGTATACGCGATATCCGGTTATTAAGGAAGACAAAGATCACATTCTCGGCATTATTAACAATAAGGATTTATTTAAAGCGTATTTTCTCGGCCGCTCCATTGAATTAAAAGAAATGATGCGCCCGGTCATCAGAGTCATTGAAAGCATCCCTGTTCAGGAGCTTTTGCTCCGCATGCAGAAGGAGCGGATTCATATGGCGATTCTCGTTGACGAATACGGCGGCACGGCGGGACTTGTGACCGTCGAAGACATATTGGAGGAAATCGTCGGGGAAATCCGTGATGAATATGACCAGGATGAAATGCCCCACATCGTCAAAAAAGGCGAACACCATTATGTGATGGACGGCAAGGCGCTCATAGAAGAGGTGAATGATCTCCTTGATATCGCCATCGAAAATGAAGACATTGACACGATTGCCGGCTGGCTCTTAACACAAAAAATGGAGCTGAAAAATGGTGATGTGTTTCATGCCGAAGGGTGTGAATTTAAGGTGCTGGAAGCGGAAGACCATCATATCCGCTTCGTTGAAATTAAAAAAACTGATTTCTGAGCCTCCTGCTTTTGCAATGAGGCTTTTTTTATGGAAAAAAATGCTTCTTCGTCCCGCTTCTTCATATGCTGTAAAGAAAGGAGTGTCGGTATGAAAACGGATTGGTGGAAAACGGCGGCCGTCTATCAAATTTATCCCCGAAGCTTTATGGATTCGAACGGGGACGGAATCGGCGATATTAACGGCATCAGAGCAAAGCTTCATTACATAAAAGAGTTGGGGGCGGATGTGATTTGGCTTTGTCCCGTTTTTGACTCGCCGGGCGCGGACAACGGCTACGATATTCGGAATTATAAACAAATTGCCGGCGAATTCGGGACGATGGAGGATTTTGACAGGCTCCTTGCGGATGTCCATGCGCTCGGCATGAAGCTGATTATAGACCTTGTCATCAACCATACAAGCGATGAGCACCCTTGGTTTATCGAATCACGCTCAGCGAAAGATTCCGAAAAACGGGACTGGTACATCTGGAGAGACGGAAAAAACGGCAAAGAGCCGAATAATTGGGAAAGCATTTTCGGCGGATCAGCGTGGGAATATGATCAAGAGACCGGCCAGTATTACCTGCACCTGTTTGACAAAAAACAGCCTGATTTAAATTGGGAAAACGAAGCGATGAGGCAGTCCGTTTATGAGATGGTCCGCTGGTGGCTTGATAAAGGCATAGACGGCTTCCGGGTGGATGCCATTTCTCACATTAAGAAAAAAGAAGGGCTCCCTGATATGCCGAACCCGGACGGTCTCCCGTACGTCCCGTCTTTCCCGTATCATATGAATGGGGAAGGCATAATAAATCTCTTAAAAGAGCTGAAGCGGGAAACATTTTCGCGCTATCCGATCATGACGGTCGGCGAGGCGAACGGAGTGGCGGCTTGGGAGGCGGCTGATTGGGCCGGTGAAGAAAACGGCGTCTTTCAAATGATTTTTCAATTTGAACATCTCGGCCTCTGGGATACGGAAGATGATCAAAGCATCTCCATTCCGGCGCTTAAGCGCGTCTTGTCCGACTGGCAGAACAGCCTTGAAGGGAAGGGATGGAACGCGTTATTTATGGAGAACCATGATCAGCCCCGTTCCGTTTCGGTATGGGGTGACGAACGGTTTTTGACAGAAAGCGCCAAGGCACTCGCCGCGATGTATATGCTGATGAAAGGCACGCCGTTTATTTACCAGGGACAGGAGCTCGGCATGACCAATGTTTCGTTCCCATCCATTGAAGATTATGATGACGCCGCAATTAAATATCTGTATGAAAAAGAGACGTCCCGCGGCGTTCCGCATGAACAAGTGATGAAGATCATCTGGAAGAAGGGCCGGGATAATTCACGGACACCGATGCAATGGAGCGGTGAGGCGAACGGCGGGTTTTCTGATGTTTCTCCGTGGCTCGGAGTGAATCCGAACCACACATGGCTGAACGCCGCATCACAATTGCAGGATGAAACATCCGTATACCATTTCTACAGACGGCTGATCGCCCTCAGGAAAGAACATGGCGTATTGATCAGCGGAACTTATGAATTGCTGCTTCCGAATGACCGGCAGATTTATGCCTATCTAAGAAAAAACGGAACAAAAACCGCCCTGATCATCACAAATCTGTCCCGAACCCCCGCTTTATACAGGCATCCCGGTTATCCGCTTGACTCCGATTCTCTCGTGCTTGCAAACGCGGAAACAGAAGCGCACCGCCATGTGACATCCTTTCTGTTAAAGCCTTATGAGGCCCGCGTGTATATATGGTGAAAAACTTCAGTCCCGAGGCTGAAGTTTTTTGTGATCTGCGTTTATCATCGCGATCCGACAGGAAAAGACAAATACAGAAACGAATATGGGAAAGGAAGAGAAAAAGAAAGGAGGCATTCATATGCTGAAAAAATTGCAGATTCAAACAAACAAAAGGGATGAAATGATCGACATCACACATGAAGCCGAATTGTTTCTCCGCGAAACAGGCGTAAAAAACGGTTTGGCGCTCATATACTGTCCACATACCACCGCCGGCATTACCATCAATGAAAATGCCGACCCGGATGTGAAAAGGGATATGCTCCGCAGGTTTGACGAAGTGTATCCGTGGGAGCACGAACTGGACCGGCATATGGAGGGAAATACGGCGGCACATATGAAAGCGAGTACAACCGGCGCCTCTCAGCATGTCATCATAGAAGACGGGCGCCTGATACTCGGAACATGGCAGGGCGTTTATTTTTGCGAATTTGACGGTCCGCGAAACAGAACATGTTATATCAAAATACTGGCTGAAACGGAGGAAAACAAATGAGTGAGTGGATGGGTCCATTATCATTAACAAAGCCCGTCATTCAGGCCCCGATGGCCGGCGGGCTGGTCACGCCGCGTCTGGCTTCGGCGGTATCAAATGAAGGGGCGCTCGGAAGCCTCGCTTCAGGATACGTCAGCCCGCAAGCGCTTGAAAAACAGCTTATCGAGATGAAAGAGCTGACGGACCGCTCCTTTCAAGTAAATCTTTTCGTCCCGGAAGAAAGACAGATGCCTGAGGCGGAACTTGTTGAAAAATGGAAAGCCCGCATTCCGAGGGCAAAAGACGCTAAGCCGTTCTCTGATCTGAAAGAAGAATGGAATGATTTCGAGGAAAAAGCGGAGCTTCTGATCCGTTACGGAGTCAAAGCGTGTTCATTCACCTTCGGCCTGCCGCCGGAAGAAACGGCGGAAAAGCTGAAGAAAAGCGGTTGTTTCCTTTTCGGCACAGCGACAACGCCGGAGGAAGCGAAGGCTTTTGAAGAACGGGGAATGGACGCCGTTATCCTTCAGGGAATAGAAGCCGGCGGGCATCGCGGGTCGTTTCTGCCGGTTAAAGGAGAACCGGCTCTCGGCCTTATGGCGCTGATTCCGCAGGCTAAAGACGCGCTGGATATCCCGGTGATTGCGGCAGGCGGCATTTTTGACCGCCGCGGGGTGCAGGCGGCCCGATGTTTGGGTGCGGACGGCGTTCAAGTAGGAACACCGTTTCTCCTTTGTGAAGAAAGCAGCGCCTCACCGGCATACCAAAAAGCCATTGCCGAATCAAAAGGAGCCGATACGCGGCTGACCACCCTGTTTTCGGGAAAACAGGCGCGGGGGATCGTGAATCAGTTCATGAAAACATATGAAGCTGACGAGGGAAAAACGCTGCCTTATCCGCTGCATAATACGCTGACAAAGCCGATGCGCGGGCACGCGGCTCAATCAGGAGACGCGGAGTATATGTCTTTATGGGCCGGCCAGTCCGCCGCGAAACTTGAAGGGCCGACAGACGTGAAAACCGTTTTGGACGGATTGTGCGAATCATAATCCAGAAATCGTGAGGTGATGGATGATGAAGATTCTTCAAATGTCCTATAAAAAAAGAGGGATTATTGAGTTTGTCTTTGAAGATTTTCCGCATTCCAAAGTCACCATGGCGCCGATTAAAGGGTATTACTTTGTCCGCGCCATTAAATGGAGCAGACGGGACAGAGCCGTCACCCGCCATGATTTAGAGAAGTTTGAATGGGCTGCAAACCAAGCGCTCGGCACGACGGCTTTTTACCGGAAAAGAAAAGCATTTCACATCCCATCGTCACAATGACAGACGATGGGATTGTTTTAATGCATGATCTGATAAAGCGCGGGTGCATCAAGCCTTGTTGCCTGGTTAAGCAGATAAGCCGGCTGCACGGCATTTTTTTTTCTTAAAGAATTCAATCTCTGGATGATTTGTTCAGCGGTCAGAATCCCGAGACCATGGGCGAAATATTGATCATTCCCCATCACAATGACATTTTCTCCCCGCCACTGAGCCTTTGCAGGGTTAAAATCAGGATTTTTAAAATATAAACAATCTCCCCGTAAAAAGTGGCTGCCGGTTTCCGTGTAGATCGGCAGGTGCTCATAGTGCCAGTCATACAAAGTGATATCCCGGAAACGCCGGTTAAACCGTTCTTCACCGATTGTCTTTAAGACGGCCAGATAATAAATCACAACAATGGCGGTAGCGCATTCAAATGCGTAAAACGCCCCGTTTTCAATAATGTCCCGAATCGCTTTTGAAGCGGGAATCCTGTACTTCAGCTCCAGGGCTCCTTCCGGCGTCAGTCTCCAATAAGCCGTATTTCCGTATGTTTTGGCGAAAGTTGCAAATTTCACACCTGATCCGTGCAATTCTCTTGCGGCTTCCACAATATGGCGGCGCAGCCGCACCTCGAACATCAGTTCAGCAATCGACCCGTAATCGAATTGTACGGGAGAATTGAGCAGGTCATTTATATACGGAACAAGGCTTTCTTCCGTCTGCCAGTTCGCGATGTCCTGAGGCCGAAGCACTTGGCCGGATATGATAATCATCTGCGCGCCCCCTATCTTTTTTTATAAGATATGCAGGAAGCTTGGGCAATGAAAATCAAGTCATAAAAAAGGAGGAAATGTTAACAAAATGTGAAGACTGAGCCGATATATAAGGTATCACACTTGAGGGAGCAGCTTAATATGAAAAAATTCATTAATTGGTGCACAAAGGCATCGATTTCACGTAAATTAATCATTTCATTTATCGTGATCTTAATCATACCGATTCTCGTGTTAGAATTCAGTTCATACCATACGGCGAGCAATTCGCTGGATGATCAGATTTCAGGCAACGCGAAAAATAACATCGAATCTTTTAACACAACCATTACAAATGATATCGGCGCAAAAGCAAAGGCGATTGAATTTTTCAGTGAAACGTTAAAAGGGTCATCCTTCTCAAAGAAAAACATGTCTGCTCTTGAAGAAAAGTTCGGGCAATACACGTCTATTCATAAGGACGTAGCCCGCATTTACGGAGGTACGGAAGACGGCAGCTACGCACAGGCGCCGAAGGAAAATACTCCGGCCGATTACGATCCGAGAACACGCACTTGGTATAAAGACGCTGTGAAGGCCGGCGGCACGCTCGTTGTCACCGACCCTTACACCGCGGCAAGCGACGGCAGCATGGTCATTACCGTGGCAAAGCAGATGCAGGACGGAACTGGCGTAGTGGCCATGGATATTACGATTGACCAGCTGCTGAAGCAGATGCAGGGAATCAAAATCGGGCAAAAAGGATTCGTGTTTATCACGTCCAAAAATAAAACCTATGTCGCGCATAAAGACCACAAACCGGGCGATAAAGTTTCAACCCCGTGGCTGAATGAGGTATACAGCAAAGACAGCGGCATTATTTCATACAAGCTCGATGATCAAAATAAAAAAATGGCGTTTACGACAAATAAACTGACCGGGTGGAAAATAGAGGGGAGCATGGAGCTCACCGAAATTAAAGACGCCTCACAACCGGTGCTGACGATGGGGATGATTGTCCTTGCAGCATCCATTATCATCGGGGGAATTTTAATTCTGTTGATTGTCAGATCCATTACGTCACCGCTGAAACGGCTTGTCCGCTCTTCTAAACAAATCAGCGGCGGAGACTTGACTGAAACCATTGATATCCGCTCGAAAGATGAATTGGGCGAACTCGGCGCGAGCTTTAATGAAATGGGAGAATCTCTGCGCGGACTGATCAGCGCGATCCAAAACTCTGTCGACAACGTGGCCGCGTCATCGGAAGAGCTGACCGCTTCAGCTTCGCAGACAAGCAAAGCGACGGAACATATTACAATGGCCATTGAGCAGTTCTCAAACGGAAACGAAGAGCAAAGCGAAAAAGTCGATTCAAGCTCAGCCAAGCTGAATCATATAAATGACGGACTCGCCGCCGTTTCCCGCACATCATCATCCATTACGGAAGCATCTAAACAATCGAAGGAAGCTGCCGGCACCGGGGAAGAATATGTGCAGCAAACCGTCGGGCAGATGAATCTCATCAATCAATCGGTCCAGCAGGCGGAAGCGGTTGTAAAAGGTCTTGAGGCCAAATCAAAAGACATCACTCATATTTTAAGAGTCATCAACGGTATTGCCGATCAGACAAACCTGCTTGCTTTAAATGCAGCCATTGAAGCGGCAAGAGCGGGTGAATACGGGCGGGGCTTTTCAGTGGTTGCGGAAGAAGTGAGAAAGCTTGCCGTCCAATCCGCCGGTTCTGCCAAAGAGATTGAAAAACTCATTCAGGAAATCACGGCTGAGATTAATACATCGCTTCACATGTTCACATCCGTTAATGAAGAAGTTCAATCCGGACTTGCCGTAACGGACCGCACGAAAGAAAGCTTCCAGAATATCTTCGGCATGACGAACGACATCGCCGAGAAGCTTCAATCGATGAACGGCACGGTTGAACAGCTGTCAGACAGCTCTCAGCACGTTTCAGCCGCAGTGACGGATATTGCGGACGTATCACGGGAAAGCGCAGCAAGCATTCAGGATATTGCCGCATCCGCAGAAGAACAGCTTGCATCAATGGAAGAAATCAGCACATCCGCCGATACGTTGGCGCAAATGGCCGAAGAACTGCGGGAATTAACGAAACAATTTAAAATCAACTAGTAAAAAAGGACGCTTTCCAGGTGGAAGGCGTCCTTTTTTATAGTGACAGCCGGATAATTAAATAAAAAGTCTTACATACAAAGGGAGTACATAGAACTATTTTTCATTTATGACTTAATTTTCAATGTAATAAAAAGGGAGTCGGCCGATATAAACAGTAAATGATTGAAAGAGGTTTACAAAATTGAAAAAAACAGCAAAAAAAATCGCCAGAAAATCAATAGCCAAAAAACTTATTATTTCATTTTTACTGATCTTAATTATTCCGGTAGCAGTATTGGCTGCCGGCGCCTACCGTTCGGCGGCTTTATCCGTTGAAAAGCAAATGATGGAAAGCGCCGAAGGAAATGTGCAAATCTTAAACAATATGATTGATGACCGGATCGGAATGTTTACAAAAAGCTCAGCATATTTCAGCGAATGGGCGACAAGCGCTAAATTTAAAGAAAAAAACCAAACGGAAATGCAAGAAAGGTTCAAACAGTTTATTGAAAGCAATGATAAAGCGTCCGCCATATTTTCAAGCAGCAAGGAAGGAACGTTTACCCGTTATCCGCATGCCGATATGCCGGCCGATTTCAATCCGCTTGAAAGAAGCTGGTATCAGGAAGCCATGGAGAATAAAGGCCAAACCATCATCACGGACCCTTATGAGTCCATCTCAAACAAAAAGATGGTCGTCACCATGGCCCGCGCGGCGCAAGACGGATCAGGCGTCGTCGCCATTGATATAAAAATCGACGATCTCATCACGATGACAAAAGAAGTGAACATCGGAAAAGAAGGATACGCCTTTATCCTCAGCAAAAATAAAAAAGCCGTTGCTTACAGTGATGAAAAAGCCGGCGCGGCGGTATCGGGAAAATGGGTTGATACATTATACAGCGGGCAAAAAGGCGACTATGAATATACGCTGAACGGGAAAGCGAAAAAAATGGCGTACGTGACCAATGAAGCGACGGGCTGGAAGATCAGCGGAACCATGTCCGTGGATGAAATCAAGGATGCGGCAAGACCGGTTCTGACTCTGGCCGTTATCATATTGGCGATAGCCATCGCCGCAGGGATGATTTTCATTTATTTTGTCATCCGCTCAATTACCAAACCGTTAAAACGTCTCGTAGCTTCAGCGGAAAAAATCAGCAGCGGGGATCTGACGGAAACCATTGATGTCGGCTCTCAAGATGAGCTCGGCGTGCTCGGTAAAAGTTTTAATCATATGACAGATTCACTCCGTTCGCTTATTCAGGGAATTCAGGACTCTGTTGAACATGTCGCTTCTTCCTCAGAGGAGCTGACGGCTTCGGCTGAGCAGACGAGCAAAGCAACGGAACATATCACCCTTGCGATTGAACAGTTTTCTAATGGAACGGAAGACCAAAGTGAGAGTATTGATAAAGCGACAGCACAAGTGAATGAGATGAAAGACGGGCTCAGCGATCTGGCGGAAGCGGCAGCCGTGGTGACGGAAACGTCAATTGAATCGGCGGAGATATCCGGCGCCGGTGAGCGGCTTGTCAAGAAAACAGCCGGCCAGATGGGCGCCATTGACCAATCCGTAAGTAAAGCGGAGCAAGTCGTACAAGGGCTTGAACTCAAATCGCAGGACATCACCAGCATTTTGCGCGTCATTAACGGCATTGCGGATCAAACGAATCTCCTTGCTTTAAATGCAGCCATTGAAGCGGCAAGAGCGGGAGAATACGGACGCGGTTTTTCAGTCGTTGCCGAAGAAGTGAGAAAGCTTGCCGTCCAATCCGCCGATTCAGCGAAAGAAATCGAATCCTTAATTCATGAAATCGTCAAAGAAATTCATACTTCGCTCGGAATGCTGGAATCCGTCAATCACGAGGTGAAAAGCGGACTTCAGTTAACGGACGAAACGGAAAAAAGCTTCCGGGACATTTCCGCTAAAACAAATCAGATTGCCGGTGAACTGCAAAATATGAATGCAACCGTGGAACAGCTTTCTGCCGGATCTCAGGAAGTATCAAACGCTTCAGAGGATATCGCGGCAGTCTCCAGACAAAGCGCGGCCGGCATTCAGGACATCGCGGCTTCAGCTGAAGAGCAGCTTGCGTCCATGGAGGAGATCAGTTCCTCAGCCGTCACGCTGGAAAAAATGGCGGAAGAATTACGCGAACTGACAAAGCGTTTTAAGATAAACTCTTAATTAAGTCTAAAAGACTAATTTTGAAATAGGTAAAAAGTATGTTTCGTTATATTTCTTCTTTTTGGATGTGTATATTTACCCATAATTGCCGATATGAAGGGTAAACACGCAAGAGGAGATATAGCAGATGAAAAAAATTGTGCAAATCATCAAGCAGAGATCGCTTACAAGAAAACTGCTCATTTCTTTTTTGGCCATTCTCATTCTTCCTATTTCAACGCTGGCTTTTATCGCCTATCAATCGGCGGTTAGCACGCTTGACAGGCAGATGATGGGAAGCGCACTAGATAATGTGCAGCAGATTAACGATATGATCAACACAAGCATCAGCCAAAAGGAAGACGGAACGGCATATTTCAGCGACTGGCTCACAAAGGATCGGTACAAGCCGAAAAACCAATCGCAAATTACCGATAAATTCACAGAGTACATGAAGATCAATAAAGACGTGGAATCCATCTATACGAGTGACACGGAAGGACATTTCACACGGTATCCGGATCTGCAGATGCCTAAAGGATATAATCCGCTTGAAAGAGACTGGTATAAAAAGGCCGTGGAAAATAAGGGGAAAGTTGTTGTAACAGATCCCTACCGTACGGCTTCCACCAATACGATGGTCGTGACGGTCGTTCAGCAGACGAAAGACGGCTCAGGGGTCGTCGCCATCAATATGAAAATCGATGAGCTTCTGAAAACGACAAAGAAAGTGAACATCGGAAAATCAGGCTACGCTTTTATCCTGACGAAAGACAAAAAAGTGGTCGCCCACCCGAACCGTGCGTCAGGCACAGTATTAAACGGGGAGTGGGCTGAACAGCTGTTCACCAGCAAAAAAGGTGATTTTCAATACAAATACGACGGCCAGGAAAAGAAAATGGCTTATGATACGAACGGGCTGACAGGCTGGAAGATTACCGGAACGATGTATCTGGACGAAATTCATGAAGCGGCTTTGCCGATCCTTCATCTGTCCCTGCTCGTTCTCGTATTAGCGATTGTCATCGGAACCATCGTCATGGTGCTGATTATCCGTTCAATCACAAAACCGCTCAAGCAGCTTGTGACATCATCGAAACAGATCAGTGAAGGCGACTTAACAGAAACGATCGAAATTCAGTCAAAAGATGAATTAGGCGAGCTGGGCAAAAGCTTTAACAATATGGCCGCTTCACTCAGGTCTCTCATCCATGCCATTCAGGATTCCGTGAATAACGTCGCATCTTCCTCAGAAGAGCTGACGGCTTCAGCGGAGCAGACAAGCAAGGCAACGGAACATATCACATTGGCGATCGAACAATTTTCTAACGGAAATGAAAGCCAAAGTGAAAATATTGAAAGCGCGGCGGAACATATTTACCAAATGAACAGCGGACTTAAAGATATGGCGAAAGCATCTGCCGTCATTACCGAATCCTCCGCCACATCAGCGGAAGTCGCCAATTCAGGCGGAAAGCTCGTCCACCAGACGGTCGGCCAAATGAACGTCATTGACCGGTCAGTGAAAGAAGCTGAACAAGTGGTGCGCGGACTTGAAACAAAATCAAAAGACATTACAAACATTCTCGGTGTCATTAACGGAATCGCTGATCAGACAAACCTTCTTGCGCTGAATGCGGCAATTGAAGCCGCGCGTGCGGGTGAATACGGCCGGGGCTTCTCAGTCGTCGCCGAAGAGGTCAGAAAACTTGCGGTCCAGTCTGCCGATTCAGCGAAAGAAATCGAAAGCTTAATTATAGAAATCGTCAACGAAATCAATACATCTCTCGGCATGTTCCAATCCGTCAACAAAGAGGTGGAGAGCGGTCTGGATATTACGAATCAGACCGAAACGAGCTTCAAACGGATTTCTGAAATGACGAACCAGATCGCCGGAGAAATTCAAAATATGAATGCGACGGTAGAACAGCTGACAGCAGGATCACAGCAGATTTCAGGAGCTTCTGAGCAAATCGCGTCCATCGCAAAAGAAAGCTCCGCCAGCATTCAGGATATCGCGGCCTCTGCCGAAGAACAGCTGGCCTCAATGGAAGAAATCAGTTCGTCTTCGGAAACGTTATCCCAAATGGCGGAAGAATTACGTGATATGACGAAACGATTTAAAATAGATTAATAGGTCATAGAACACCCAAATGTGCTGTTTGGGTGTTTTTTTTAGTTTTTTTAATAAATCTTTTGTCCTATCTGACGATATTAGATTTAGCTTTTCAAAGAAGGAGACTGAAAAAATGAAACAACTGATACATTGGATCAAACAGCCATCCATCAGCAAGCCGCTGATCGCGGCATTTTTAGCCGTATTGGTGCTTCCGGTCGGCATACTCGCCTACTTCAGCTACCAAACGGCGGGGAGTACATTAGAAAGCGAACTGACCCACAGCGCTCAGGGAAATGTCAGCGAATTGAACAGCGTGCTGGAAAACATGCTCGAAGGCAAGCTGAAAGCGATTGACTACTACAGCGAATCAATCACAAAGGAAAAACTGAACACGAAAAATAAATCGGCACTGCTCGACAAAATGAAGCAGTATGTCACCGTAAATGGCGATGTCGCGTCAATTTACGCCGCGTCTCGCGACAAAGCGTTTGTGAAATATCCGTCCGCTGACATGCCGTCCGATTATAATCCGCTCACGCGCGAGTGGTATACAAAGGCGGTTGAAAAAAGCGGGCAGCCGGTGTTTACCGAGCCTTATAAAGACGCTGCAACCGGACAGACGGTCGTTACGATTGCCCAGCAGACAAAAGACGGATCAGGCGTTGTGGCGCTTGATATTAATCTGGGCGACCTGCTGAACGCTTCCGAACGCGTCCAGATCGGTCATAAAGGATTTGCCTTCATTACAACGGGGGATAAAAAATACATCGCCCATCCGACTATAAAAGCGGGAACGGAAGGCTCCGGAGAGTGGACGAAAGAAGTATTTTCCAAATCAAGCGGATCGTTTGAATACATGTTTGAAGGACAGCAGAAGAAAATGGCCTTCACGACAAACAAACTGACGGGCTGGAAAATCGCCGGCACATTTTTTGTCAGTGAGATCCATGACGCAGCCTCGCCTGTCATGAAAATGGCGCTGATCATCCTGGCGGTTTCTCTTATCGTCGGCGGTATTTTAATCTTCTTTATCATTCGCTCGATTGCAAAACCGCTCAAAAAACTTGTTTCGACATCAGCTAAAATCAGTGACGGCGATTTAACGGAAGTCATTGATATCAAGTCAAAAAATGAATTCGGGCAGCTCAGCCAAAGCTTCAATGAGATGTCGGCCTCACTCCGGTCTGTCATCGGCGTCATCCAATCATCCGTCGAACATGTCGCTTCTTCATCCGAAGAGCTGACGGCATCCGCCGGACAGACAAGCAAGGCGACAGAGCATATTACACTGGCGATTGAACAATTCTCAAACGGAAACGAATCACAAAGCGAGAAATTGGAAGAAAGTGCTGATCACCTTTCCCAAATGAATGCCGGCATTGCCGAGACGGCGAATGTATCGGCGGAAATCACTGAATCCGCCATCCAAACCTCTGAAACGGCCGGAAGCGGAGAAGAATTAGTGGCGAAAACGGTAGGCCAGATGAAAACAATTGATCGTTCCGTACAGCAGGCGGAATCGGTCGTAAAAGGGCTGGAAACAAAGTCGCACGACATTAAGAGCATTCTCAACGTCATTAACGGCATTGCCGATCAAACAAATCTGCTTGCCTTAAACGCTGCCATTGAAGCAGCCAGAGCAGGCGAATACGGGCGGGGCTTCTCCGTCGTTGCGGAAGAAGTGAGAAAGCTTGCCGTACAATCAGCCGGCTCCGCAAAGGAAATCGAAACGCTGATTCAGGAAATCGTCAAAGAAATCGCCACATCGCTTTCCGTATTCCAAGCGGTGAATCAAGATGTGAAGGAAGGCCTCGATATTACGGATCAAACGGCCGAAAGCTTCAAAAAAATCTCAGAAATGACGACTCAGATTTCAGGCGCCTTGCAGCATATGAACGGAACGCTTGAGAAGCTTGCAGCCGGGTCGCAAAATGTAACAAACGCGGTGGAGGACATTACCTCAGTCGCCAAAGAAGGGTCCGCCGGCATTCAAGACATCGCCGCCTCAGCTGAAGAGCAGCTGGCCTCTATGGAAGAAATCAGTTCATCCGCCGAAACGCTTGCGCATATGGCTGAAGAACTGCAGCAGGTCACACGGAAATTTACGATTCAGTCTGAAGACGAAGAACAGCTGTAGCGAGCTGTTTCTTTTCCTCATCTGAAAAAAGCGATACACTAGTATAAAAGAAGGGAGTGGCAGTGATGAGATTAGAAGGCAAAAAAGTCATAGCGCTTGTCAGTGACGATTTTGAAGACTTAGAGCTTTGGTATCCCGTCTACCGGCTGAGAGAGGAAGGCGCGATCGTTCATTTAATAGGAGAAGAAGCGGGCCGTTCATACAAAGGAAAATACGGCGTGCCCGCGACGGCGGATTACGATTTTAAGAGCCTGATTATTCAGGAGTATGACGCCGTGCTCGTGCCTGGCGGCTGGGCTCCTGACAAACTGCGAAGATATCCCGAAGTTTTGGACATCATCCGTACGATGAACGAGCAGAAAAAGCCGATCGGCCAGATCTGTCATGCGGGCTGGGTGCTCATATCTGCCGGAATTCTCGCAGGAAAAAAAGTAACGAGCACGCCCGGCATCAAAGACGACATGACAAATGCAGGGGCACAGTGGCTGGATGAAGCAGTCGTAACTGACGGCCACATTGTATCAAGCCGTCGCCCGCCCGACCTTCCGCAGTATGCAAAAGCGTTTGCTGACCTGTTAGCGTCCAAATAAAAAACATCCGCCCGAATCGGGCGGATGTTTTTAGTTTTGATCGGCGGGAAAGACAATTCCGATTTGTTTTCTCGCTTCTTCCATAATGCTTGCCGTAATGAAAGAACGTTCAAACGTATTTTCGGAAGACTCCCGCTGTCCGTTTCGAAGGAGATTGATGAATTCAGCCGTTTCGTAGTACATCGACGGTTTCAGATCAGGGACTGAAATGTCTTCCGTCCGGCCGTCACGATAGCGGATTTCCGCCCGTTCCGGTCCGTGAATGCTGTCCAGAACGATCGTGCCGTCTTCACCCTGAATTTCCGCCGGGGCAAACGAATTTGAGATTTTCGAATGCATCAGCACCGCTTCAAATCCGTCGTATGACAGAATGACCGTGCCTTCGCCGTCAACGCCGGATGAGAGTTTATGACCGGTCGCAATGACGTTTTTCGGTTTACCGAACAGGACGACGGCCGGATAAATGCAGTACACGCCGATGTCCATTAACGAACCGTTCGATAATTCAGGCTTAAACGCGTTAAGCACCGTACCGTTTTTATATGCATCATATCGTGATGAATATTGGCAGTAGCTTGCCGTGAATCTCCTGACGGGTCCGATTTTATGTAAGTGGTGTTGAAGCATGCTGAAGTTCGGCAGGAACGTCGTTTTCATGGCTTCCATCAAGAGAACGCCGTTCGTTTTGGCTGCGTGAATCATTTCATCCGTTTCCCTCGCGTTAGACGCAAACGGTTTTTCGCACAGTACATGCTTGCCGTGTTCCATAAAAAGGACCGCCTGCTCTTTGTGAAATGCATTCGGGCTGGCGAGATACACCGCGTCATAGGCTTCGCTTTCCGCCATTTCTTTCAGGCTGGTGAAATAATGAGCAGCGCCGTGTTTGCCGGCGAATTCCGCCGCACGTTCCTCAGTTCTGGAATAAACCGCCGTTAACTGAAAATCATCAATAGCAGAAGCCGCCTCCAGAAATCGTTCTGTAATCCAATTCGTTCCGACTGTTGCAAATCGAATCATTGCTATCGCTCCTTCTATGTATTGGCTTACATTATAGCTTTTTTTCTGAGAAACATAAATGGAAAAAAGGCTGGCAGCTAAAGAGATAGGAAAAATTCCCATAGAGACCGGTTATTATTTTTCATTACAGGAACGATAGTGTACAATTTAAGTAAAATACATATGATGGAGGAACAATAGTGGAAACATTGCAAACATGGGGCGGCAGATTTAAACAGTTTTTCTTAGACAATAAATTTGTCTTGTTTTTGCTTGTATTGCTGCTCATCGGTCTCAATATCCTTGTCTTTATGAAGACATCATTTATTTTCACACCTATTATCGTCCTGCTCAAAACGATTGCGCTCCCCGTCATTTTGACAGGAATTGTTTATTATCTGCTTAATCCGATCGTAGATATATTGGAAAAAATAAGAGTGAAAAGAGTCTATTCCATCCTGCTCCTTTACCTCATTATTATAGGGCTGATTTCGATTACGGTCGTTTCAATTATCCCGTTTTTAAAGGAACAGATCATGAGCCTGATCGACAATCTGCCGAAATATGTGGATATCGTTGAAGATCAGACGAAAAGCCTGATCGGAAGCGATTTTGTAAATCAGGCGCAAAAGACGATGAATATCAACATTTCCGATCTCGCTAATAAAGTATCGGCGCAGGCGGCGACAATTGCAAACAGCACATTTACCGGAGTCGGGAATTTTATCGGCGCGCTGACTGAAGTGATTATTTCGATTGTGACCGTGCCGTTTATTCTGTTCTATTTGCTGAAAGACGGCAAAAAACTGCCGATTTATATCTTAAAGTTTGTGCCCACCCGTCTGAAAGAACAAACGTATACGATGCTTAGTGAAATGAACCACAGATTAAGCTCCTATATCAGAGGACAGGTCATCGTCAGCTTCTGTATCGGGTTTTTATTATTTATCGGCTATCTGATTATCGGACTTGATTATGCGTCACTGCTTGCGGTCATTGCCGCTTGTACGAGCGTTGTTCCGTATTTAGGGCCGACCATTGCCATCACGCCGGCGATTATTATCGCGTTGGTCACTTCGCCACTTATGCTGCTGAAGCTTGCGATTGTCTGGACCGTTGTCCAGCTCGTGGAAGGAAAATTAATTTCTCCGCAGATCATGGGGAAAAATCTTCACATTCACCCGATTACCATCATCTTTGTTCTTTTAACCGCCGGAAAGCTGTTCGGGGTTGTCGGCATTATTTTAGCCATCCCGGGGTATGCGGTCATCAAAGTGGTCACGACCCATCTGTTTGATTGGTTCAAAATGCGCTCGCATTTATATGAAGAAGAAAAAAATGATGCTGTATCGAAGTCATAAAATCGGAACGGACATGATATTTATTATAAGACAGGCTTTCCTTCAAAGGAGAGCTTCTCTTTTGTAAATGATGAATGAAGGGAAGAATGGGATGACACTATGGGAGATGTTCACAGCAGCCGTTTTGGGAATCGTCGAAGGGCTGACGGAGTACGCGCCGGTTTCTTCCACGGGACATATGATCATAGCGGATGACATTTGGCTGAAATCCGGAAGCCTGATGAATCCGGAAGCCGCCAATTCCTTCAAAGTGGTAATTCAGCTCGGTTCGATTCTGGCGGTGGCCATTGTGTTTAAGGATCGGATATTACATTTACTCGGCTTCAAAAAAAACGTCACGCGCGATCAGCAGAAGGGATACAGGCTGACCATCGCGCAAATCGCCGTCGGTCTTGTTCCGGCAGCGGTGCTCGGCTTTTTATTTGAGGATTTCATTGACCGCTATTTATTCTCCGTCAGAACGGTCGCTTACGGATTAATTGCCGGAGCCGTGCTTATGCTTATAGCGGACTGGATCAATAAAAGGAAAGAAACGATCGATACGGTGGACAGAATCACCTACAAACAGGCTTTCTGTGTCGGATTATTCCAGTGTCTTGCCTTATGGCCCGGATTTTCCCGCTCAGGCTCAACGATTGCCGGAGGTGTCATTGTCGGCTTGAATCACCGGGCAGCCGCAGACTTCACATTTATTATGGCGATTCCGATTATGGCGGGCGCAAGCCTTCTGAAGCTGGTGAAATACTGGAGCAGTCTTTCTTATGACATGATTCCGTTTTTTCTTGTCGGCTTTATCTGCGCCTTTGTCGTCGCCCTCTTAGTCGTCAAGTTTTTTCTTCGGCTCATTAACCGGATTAAGCTTGTCCCGTTCGCCATTTACCGTGTCATCCTCGGCATCATTTTAATCATGCTCGTGCGATAAACGAAGAGGCCCCCCGGAGGGTCTTCTTTTTATGTTCGAAAAACGTCTCAGGAAAATATGAGCAAACTGAATTTTCTGCTTGAAATTCATAGAAGAGTCGTCTATAATAAAACATGACGTTACAGCACGGGGCCATAGCTCAGCTGGGAGAGCGCTACGCTGGCAGCGTAGAGGTCAGGGGTTCGAGCCCCCTTGGCTCCATACTAATGAAGCTTGATCTAAAGCCATTCTTGAGACTTTCAAGAGTGGTTTTTTATTTGCTCTAATCTCTAATTGGCAATAAAACGGCAACATTTGTGTCTGAGTTTTTAAAGTGGCAACACTGTATCTTATTTTAAGAAAAGATACAAAAAATGACCCCCATCATAGGTGGACAGTTTTATTGATCGCTGCAGGTTATCTATAAGTTTCTTTTGGTTTTAGACATAATGTGTACATAGGTGTCATAAGTAAAGCCCGATTTTGCATGTCCAAGTCCAGAAAACCCCTACCTCCCCTCTAATTCAGTTGAGGTGAAAGGAAGTCTCAGCGGAAAAGTTAACGGACTTTATACAATATCTACAGAGACAAAGCCTATCGCGCCAGAAGCCGGAACAATTTGGGTCGATCCAAAGACTAATAAACAAGAGCTTTTTAATGGTGAAGAGTGGATTGTGTCTTCTGCGGGCTAGGCTGATTCATTAAATGGTTATACGGCTTCACCAGTATCCACGCCTAATCCAATACCTGTACGTAATGACCAAGGAATCATTACAGGTTCCATAGATGGCAACGCTGAGTTTTAGTGGTAAACTACACTCAGAATATGCGTTATCCTCTGATGTTCCTCAGATGGCAAAAGGAACGTATGTAGGTGATGGAACAATTAGTAAACAAATATTGCTGCCTTTCACTCCAACACATGTGAAAGTGTGGCCAGTCTCTTCTAATGATTCCATGTTATTAATTGATGAGACAGGAGGTTATACGTATCAGGTAAATGAAATGGGAATATCCCTGGTTGGGGGAAACTCTACATATGGAAGTATAAACGAAATTGGATTTATAACAGGCTCAGACAGCAATCAAAGAGGGAATAAATTAAACGTCAAGTATATATGGGAAGCATATAGGCATGTACATTAAAAAGGAGTATCCTTATTGGATACGCCTTTTTATCTATTAAAGCCCACTTTGTGGTAAAATTATAAATAAAAAACAAAGGAGCAATCTTTATTGACTACATCATCTTTACAATCTCAAATTAATATCAACACTCGTCCTTTGCAAGATGCCATGAATGCAGCTTTCAAAACACAATTAGAGCTAATTGAAACTCTAAAAAAACAAAATGTTGCTTTAAACAGAATTAATCTCCTACCTAAAATCTACCCTTTGGATGTCTTAAAAGCAATAAGGGTTGAGACTGCAAAGATTGAAGCTGCAATGAATCAGATGAGAGTGATGTTCAGCCCTAGGTATAATGGGAAATATATTCAACACTTAAGAAATAGTTTAATGCATGACTTAGGTTCCAATAGATTTCAGATAGCAACATATATGCAGCAACTTAGAACAGTATTCAATGACCAAGCTATTCTAAATTCAAGCATGTATGTTACAAATGATGAAATCTCTTCTGAAACCATAAATGAGATCGAAGAAATTTCTGATTATGTTGAAGAAACAGTAATATCTTTAACAAATGATAATTCAATTACAAGAAGAGAATACTTTGAAAGATTTAATGATTATTGGGTTACCCTCATATCAATTATTAACAATAATAAAAACACAGCAGTCAAAGCACTGTTTTCGGTGTTTGTTGCTACGGTATTATATCCTGTTGGTGAAGCACTGACAAACAAGTATATAGTAGATGAATACATTGATAAAAAACCAGAAACAGTAACGGAAGCTAAAAACGTTTTAAAAGACATCCCAATGAATAAAGAACTTAAAACCAATTACAGAATGGTTATAAAAGATACATTAGTAGTTAGAACACGTCCCAAAACAAAATCAAATGTAGCGTACGTCTTAGACAAATCATCAATTGTCTTTGTTGAAGAAAAGAAAAAGAATTGGAGCAAGGTTCTCTTTCGTAATGAAGCTGGTGAGGATCAAAGTGGATGGGTTTATACCCGCTATATTAAAAAACTTGATTAAAACTGATTCCCTTTTTTGTTTCAACTTTCTTTCTAAATAAAATTCTTCTTTTATGCAAAGACTTGACCGTTTTCATACGATAATAAAAATACCTTGTAAATTATAAATTTATTTTACCGCTTTATTCCATAGTGGAAATTGTGTCATGATGGATTTTGGTAGATAAAGTGTTTAACAGAAAGAGTGAGGGGATCAGCAATGAGTGACAAAAAATATGAATCTATACACTGGTTTACGTCAGTACTAGCGTTTTTATTAATAATTTTGAATAGTTTTTTTATAAAAATTGAGGGTGTAACTGTTGGTATTGCGATTGTATACATAGTGATCATGGGAATTGTTGGGAGTGTATGAAAAAAGCTTAGTGCGAAAAATATTTCTCTACCCAAAGGAAGTGTATCCATACCCCATTTGTTTATGGGAGCTTAAGTGCATTCATTTGTTTTATTACTGCCGTGGTTTTAGCTAATCATGACAACATACCTGGAATGTGGCTTGCTTTATTCGGAGTTTTTGCTGACATCATTAACCGCTTATTTGCAAAGAGTCAATATAACCATTTCTTCATTGTAATTCCTCCAAATTTGTTTGTTCTGTCTCTATATCGGACAAACCTTCCTAGTTATAATTATAAAACCAAATATTGCAAAATTTCATTTTGGCATTTTAGGACAATCAAATACAGTTGTGTGGTTAAATTTAGTAGTATAACCTTAGAGGAGGGAATTTATATGGAAGAAGGGAAGTTAATTCACATGACTCTTAATGGAATAAAGGATGCTGTTTCTAAATACGGAACTTTTCCTATGTTCCAACATGGGGGGCATGTCATGGAAGACGCTGCTTTTCAATTCAGAGATCCGGCCAGTCCTCAAGAAATTAATAGTTTAGAAAAGATGTTAGGGGTAACTTTGCCTAATGATTATAAAGAGTTCCTATTCAATCACAATGGATTGGAAATGTTTAATGGTATTGAGCTTCTTAGCACAGAAGGGATAATTGAATTTAATGAAGTTCAAGACTTCCCTAAAGGCTATGTCCTAATTGGATACCACTATGATGGCAGGTATGTTATTGACACAAACAAATCAAATAAGGGATTAGAGTATATGTTGTATCTGGATTCAATTGATGACATTGAAGATACGGTATATTTAGACTCTAACTTTGAGATATGGTTTGACATGTTGGTGTCATCAAACGGAACTAAATACTGGGAAGTAAATCCAAATATTCAAGAGTATTATAAATATGTTTCAAAATAGAAAGTTTAGATGAGATCAGTGGAAAGGAGCCAGATATGAAAGTATTTGAAGCAGCCTCGTTCATTTCAGCGGCGGAAAAGCGGGCGAAAGAATACGATCAGATTAGAGAACAATTTATCAATCTCAGGAAAGCTTTTCAGGGAATGGCTGACTTAGATGACAATGAGTTTTCAGGTAAAGGTGCTGATAACATCAAAGCATTCTTTCAAGACCATGCAGGTGTTACTGACAGCTGGCTTGATTTGATCGATATGAAGATAGCTTTTCTTAACAGTATTTCAGGAAAGGTAGCTGATGCAGGATTAGTCAATTCGTTTGTGGAAGAGTCATTTTTAGAACATGAGCTGATTCATGCGAAGAATAAATCAAAAGCCATCATGCAGGAGCAACGGAATGAAATGAGAGATATTCTTAATGAGATAAGCGATATTGTTCATCTTGATGTTTTCTCGACAGAGGATGTCGATCAACAGCTGGATTCAGCAGATAAGAAACGGGACAATACCATACACAAGCTCGGAAAGCTCGATCATGATCTAACGAAGGAATACGCAGAAACCGAAGCGAACGAGCATTTCATCCAAGCCGACTTTCAACAGCTCCAAAATGCCACGGGTAAAGGGAAAAACGCAACACCACTTCACTATAACGCCAAGGCGTACAGAGAAAGTGACATACATAAGAAAAAAGGCGAGATTGCAAGACATTCGGATGCTTATTTGACGATTAAGAAGGAAGAAGCGAAAGAGCGGGAAATCAAGGATCTGAAGAAAAAGCTGGCTGATGGTGTGACCGATCCGGATGAATATTTGGAAATCGCGAAGAAGATCGGCTATAAAAACCTTGAACCTTCCCAGCAGCAATATGTCATTCAGCTTGAACAAGCAAAACAGATGGAAGAAGCCGGAGAAGTGACTTGGGATATTTTAAAAGGGGCTGGTGTCGGTCTTTATGATGTCGGGAAAGACACGGTAACCGGTTTGTGGCAGCTGATCAGCAAGCCTGATGAAGTTGTTGAAGGTATCATAGGGGCAGTTGCTCATCCAATTAACACGTATAATGCCATTTCAACAGCTATTGAGGAATCGTATCAAAAAGATATGGTAAATGGAGATGCGTATTCCCGATCAAGATGGGTGACATATGCGATAGGTACAGTAGTTACCTCTGTGGTAGGCACAAAGGGAGCCGGTTCTCTTACAAAAGCAGATGTAGCTGGAAAAGTCACCTCTAAAGTCAGCAAAGCAAGCTCAAAGGTGAAAGATGTCTCAATTGCTGATTTATTGCCTTATAATCCACGTTACAATGTTGTTCCAGCTGGAGGAGTTCCTTATAATGTAGTTAATAGTGAAAATTTAAAGGATCGTCTGCTTAGATTAATTGAATCAGCAAATCCTAGAACGGTATTACCAAGGAATAAAGGTCAGTGGGAAGGTACACCTGGTGACGGGAAATGGTATTCCGACATACCTGAAGTAAAAGCAGCAACTAAGGGAGAACCGATTACTTTTAAAGATGGACGTCCTGATTTTACTCCATGGACTGTTGCAAACATTAAGTTTAAACCTGGTGAATTAAATGGAACGAAAAAAGATTTTAGGCTTGTTTATAAAAAAATTAAAGAGATCAAGGGTTTTAAATCTCAAGCGCAGGCGAAAAAATGGCTGTCACAACAGGGACTTACCCCGCACCATTTGGATAGTATCACAATACAACTAGTGCCTAGTGTGATTAATAACAAAATACCTCATATTGGAGGAGCTTCTGATTTAAGGGGAGGGTATTAGCATGAGTTTCAATAAAATTGAACAAAAGTTAAAAGAATTTACGATAGATGTTGAAAAAGATTCCAACATTAATACTAATGAGCAACTCAAAGAAATTGAAAGAATTATAGGCAATCAATTACCTTCCGACTATAAGGATTTTTTGAAGGAATATGGAGGCTGTTATTTAGATAGTAAAAAAACAACAAATGAAGTTGAGTATGACGTTTGCTACAAACCCATAGAGAAAGACCCTTGGATAGGCAAGGAAGATGATACACAATTATTAGAGAACTTCTATGGTTTAGCTAACGATCATAACAGTCTTCAAGAAGCGATCAATACCTATTCTGATCGCTTTCCTAGGAATATTATTCCTATAGCAAGCTCAGCAGGTGGTAATGAAATATGCATGGACATCGACAATGAGAAGGTTTTGTTCTGGGATCATGAATTAAGTCACCCTGATAAAGACTTTTTCCTAATTGCCAACTCTTTTGAAGAGTTTATTCTAAGTTTAGTAGATGAACCAATTGAATCTGATGAACATGGGAGTGATGTGGAAGTTGAGATTTTAGACAATGATTTTGGAAAATTGCTCTTTGGCAAGGACAACTAGGTCTTATTTTTTAAAAAGCTCCTTAAATAAAAGTAATGCAAAGGAGTGGACTTGAGTATTGAAATGTTAATCAAGAAGATTGCTTCTACATCGGACTGCCGGCTGTTTGAAGCTGATGGTCTCCCGACAATAGATGAGAAGCATCGACTACAAAAGATATTAGGGAATTTTATGAACAATGTGGGTGGAGCAGTTTTATATAAAAATGCGGATTATCCAATATATATAGTACGACCAGTTGAGTTTAAATTGGCTAATCCCGTTATTGTTGGGGAACTTTGTGAAGAAGATATTTCATCCGAGTGGTATATTGTTTGTACGGATGGAAAAGGAAAATATCTGACAATTGATTTAAATGAAGATCGTAAAGGTAAGTTACGACAGCTTTTTTGATCGACATGGAATTGTTGGTGAAACACAGGTAATAGCCACTTCATTTACTGATTTAATTCAACGGTTGCTTGATAATAAGGGACGGCATCGGTATTGGCTAAGCGATAATTTTAGTACATTGGGCAAGTCCTTCACCATGCCGAAAACCGCTAATCATCGCGCCTAAAAAGTATAAACGCCATATTATAACTCCTGCTTTTGGAAAATTGTACAAGTGACAAATAAGGGTGCATTTATCTAGTTTTAATCTGTTTAGACAGGATAAGTCAAATATCGACAAAAAAGATTATGACCACAAATTCAAAGCAAGAAACGAAAGACCCCAAGCTAATATACCGAACATCACAGAGAACCTAAGACAAGTTTCAAATTTTGTAAGCCCCCGCTCTCTTTTTGTTTTACCTAATTTCCAGTAAAGAGCATAGCCGGAGAACACCAAAATGATTACTCCGAGTCGAGACACATTTTCCAAAAATTTTATACCATCCATTGATTTTCACCTCGTTTATTTATGAGAAAAAAATAAAGTAGACTTGTAGAGAGTCTACTTATAAACCTATTCCAAAGTAAACACTTTCATAGAGCTTAAAGCATTTGAGTGATAAAGTAATGCTCATTTTAAAATGACACATCCTTAATCCCTCCCATTTATATTCCCCATACATTAGTTTTATTATCGCAAATTGAAAGGACATTTCCAACATTTAAGTGAAAATAAGTAATCTGTAATAAGTCTAATGGTATAAAAATGATGTTCCCTTTATTCAACAAAACCATGATCATTTTCCGGTATACCGCAAAAAACTGTGTTTATTTGACTAAACATATTATGGAAATGTTAGAATATTATATAAAAGGAGGAGTGGCCTTGTGAGTTCTGTTTTACCTTCATCAGAGGTAGGCGTTAAAATTAATGAATGGTACAAAATGATACGTCAGTTCAGTGTTCCGGATGCGGAGATTTTGAAAGCGGAAGTGGAACAAGAAATAAATGAGATGGAAGAAGACGAGTATCTACTGATTTACTACATCCTCATGAAATTCCGCCATCAGCTCATGCTGGATTATTTAGAACCGGTGACTACCCGTGTGAGACCGACAATTGACGAGCTGCTGGAAAAAATCGAAGCATCAAATAAAGGAATTTCCGGCCTGCTGTGCTATTACTCTTTATTTTTCCGCGGCATGTATGAATTTGATCAAAAGCAGTATGTAAAGGCGATCGGCTTTTATAGAGAGGCTGAAAAACAACTCGTTCATGTGCATGATGAAATTGAGAGAGCGGAGTTTCATTTTAAACTGGCTGAAGCATATTACGGTATGAAACAAAGCCACGTCTCTATGCATCACGTAAAGCAAGCACTCGATATTTACGATCAGTATGAGTTGTATAAGGTCCGGAAAATTCAATGTCTATTTGTCATATCAGGGAATTATGTTGACTTTAAACGCTTTGAAAAAAGTTTGCCTCATTTAGAAAAAGCTTTAGAGTTGTCGAAACAAGTAAACAATAATGAAAGGCTGCTCAGTTCTGCTTATTACAACATAGGAAAGAATTACGGAGACCTAGAAGAATACAGTAAAGCTGAAATCTACTTAAAAAAAGCAGCGGAGATATCTGAAAAGTATAAATTGGGTAACCTTCCGCATTCCTTGTTTACATACGCAAAGCTTCTATTTAAACAAGGGAAAACAAGCGAGGCGATTCAAATCAGTAAAAAGGGACTTTCATCAGCGATATATCAAGGGGATAAGCTGTTTGAATCTCTGCAAAAATATTTGGAGGCTTTATATATTAATGCAATAGACCAATTGGGAATCAAAAAAACAATTGATTACCTTGAGAAAAATAAAAACTATTCGTATGTAGAAGATATTGCTCTTGATACGGCTGCTGTTTATGCAGAATCAAAGCAATATGACAAATCTTATTTTTATCATCAAAAAATGATTCAAACGCAAAAACAAATTCAGAGGGGAGAATGCCTGTATGAATTTTAGAAAAGGCGTATTTATCATTGTATCGGCTGTCGTTTTAATGTCAGGGGCCGGTCTAACGGCATCGTCTGTTTCATTTGATGGATCTTATCAAGTTTCATCTGATCGTAATCAAACCTAAGAAGGAGAGTGCCAGTATGAAAAAAAGCATCTTCATTATTTTGGGTCTGTCGTTATCTTTTATATGCGAAGTGGGTGTGAACTCAGTAGAAAAACAAGCACAAGATACAATCAAAGTAGCTTCAGATCGCCTTCAAACTTGAACAGCTTAAGCCTTTTCTTCGGAAAAGGCTTTTTTCCTTTCTTCATTATATTGTTTCAAAACATCCACTTGTTTTTATGCTTATCCCACTTCAGCACACACTGCCTCATGAGGTTCTTCACTGCTTCCCGGATAGCGCGTTCATCCTTGCCAGTTTTTCTCTTCAATTCATCCAAGGAGGGGTTCTTCCTGAATTGGATCTAAAGATAATCCGGTACACTTTTCGTTCAAAATCAGTCATTTGATCATCTCTTAACTTCATAAGTCTCAACGGATAAAAGAGAATCAAATACAATAATGTATCCCCCTTTAAGTTCTTCACACGAAATTCCTTCCGTAGGTGGTCCCGTAATGAACTGCGCAGATAACCTCGCGTATGTATCCGTCGTCATAAAGCTCGAACGATAATTCTATGCTAATATTTAAAAAATATGGCACTCAATATTTATAAGTTCAATTTTCTTTTCAATTTAATGGAGGGAAAATAGAAAGGAGAGAAATGAGAAAGTATTTTGGGATCGTGTCGCTTATCATTCTTTTATTCGTATTGTGCTTTCTGCCTCATATTCATTGGGCGCTTGGAATGCTAGGAATTGTCGTGGGGAGTATTCTAGCAATCAAATCGCCTAAAGGAATTGCAAAGAATATTTCTTTTGTTATCCTAGCACTTTGTTTACTTTTACTATTATTATTGATTGGATGGGCGTTTTGATGGCAGATCTAGTGGAAAATTAACCTTTAATTTATTATCCTATTTGGGGACCAGCTTATTCATTTTTAGCCAAATAAAAGATTAGGGTTTGAAACAAAACGTCTGTTCCTATCAGAAAAGCATCTCCACACCGGCAGCGAGAGGTCAGGGGTTCGAGCCCCCTTGGCTCCATACCTTTAAACCCTTATTCTATAAATAAGGGTTTTTTTGTTTTTTCATCCTCTGCAGCAGCCTCTGTGTTCCGCTTCATTTCTAACAACTCAAAATAAAGGAAAGAGAGAAAATGAAAAAGAAAATCTATCTTATATTATCTCTGTCAGCTGCACTGGCACTTCTTTTAACGGCGCTCCCGGCTCTTTCTCCTGTCATCTTCACGTCTGCTTCAGAAAAAGGAGCCATCAGGCATGACATTTATAAAAAAGGATATCCGTATCAAAGCTACTTTGCGATTCTTCAAAAAGAAGAAGGAGGCGGAGAGGCCGGGAACCTTTATTATGTAAATTGGTTCAATTGGAAAGATGAAACCGGACAGACGCCGCACGTATGTTATTCAAAAAAATCGTCCGAAGGCGAGTACAAAGTAAGCTGCGGAACCGGACCGTAATGATCAAAAGCCCCTCTCCAATGAGGGGCTTTTTTCGTCAAAGCTTGAATGCCGCTCCGTTTCCCATTTAATACCCCCGATAGAACGGCTGAACATAATGCCGATACGGATCATTGGGATAATGCGTATTTGGCTGATAAGGCTTATTCATATCATGAATACCCGTGTTTTCAGACTGTCCGCAGTATTTATCGGGGCCTATCACAGTTGATTGCCGGATCGGTGAAACGGCTTTTTCCCACTCATGCTCATTCAGACAGTACGTATGCGCCATGATCTCCGGCGGCGTCAGACGGAGAATATCCGAGCCGTATATCACTTCAGGCGAAGGGGCGTCAAATATGGCCAAAAGATGGGTTTTGTCTGAAGTGGCGACTTCATAATGCCACCACCCCTGCGGAATATTCGCCACTTGCCCTGGAGAGATCGGATAATTCCGTATTTTCTGGGTGAACGGATTCAGCATCGACACCACCGCGGAACCCGAAATACAGTACACCAATTCAGCGGCGTTTTGATGGGTATGCGGTTCAATCACATTTGTTTTACTCAGAAAGATATCTAATAATGAAATATTTTCAAGCGTGTTTAACTGTTTAATCCCCAATACATTGATAAAGTTCCGAGCATCTTTCGTAAAAAAACGGCTCTCATTTACATCATAAGTGAACTGTGTATTCGGAGACGTGTAATCGATATCGGAAACCATGCAATCCCCCGCTTTCATCTTTAAACGTATATTCCCAAATATATGTGTCCCTGTTTCACCGGGTGATAAAAAAGGAGGTGAAATCCATAAATTCCAAATCCAACACAATATTGTGACGACTTTTTTAAAGATTCATTTTATATATATCTTTTATTCGAAATATCTCTTACTATAAAGATATATTAAAAATACATCTTTAGAAGGGTTGAGGATGAACATGCTGGATGAGAGAACAGTAGACATCATCAAAAGCACAGTACCCGTATTAAAAACACATGGAGAAAACATCACCGGACGCTTTTATAACCTGATGTTTCAAGATCATCCCGAACTGTTAAATATGTTTAACCAAACGAACCAAAAGAAACAGACTCAGCGCGCAGCATTGGCAAATACAGTCATTGCGGCTGCGGCGAATATTGATCAATTAGAACAAATCATTCCGGCGGTCAGACAGATCGGCCATAAACACACAAGCATCGGTGTAAAACCGGAACATTATCCGATTGTCGGAAAGTATCTGCTTCTGGCGATTAAGGATGTGCTGCAGGATGCCGCAACTCCTGAAATTATGCAGGCATGGGAAAAAGCTTACGGTGTTATTGCGGAGGCTTTTATCGGCATTGAAAAAGACATGTACAATGAAGCCGGATGGCAGGGGTATAAAGAATTTACGGTTATACAGAAAACAAAAGAAAGCAAAGATATCACATCATTTTATATCAAACCGAGTGACGGCTCTTCGCTTCCTGGATTTGAAGCGGGACAATATATCAGCATTAAAGTGAGGATCGCGGATTCTCCTTATACGCACATTCGCCAGTACAGCCTGTCTGATGCTTCTCGAAAAGGCGCATATCGGATTTCTGTGAAAAAGGACGGAGCGGTTTCTTCTCATCTCCACAATGAAGTTCAAGAGGGAGATAAACTTGAAGTCAGCGCACCCGCCGGAGATTTCAAGCTGTCTGCTGCCGAAAAACCGGTTGTTCTTATCAGTGCCGGTTCCGGAATCACGCCGATGATGAGCATGCTGAAAACAGCCGCCGAAAAACAGCCGGAGCGTTCCGTTACTTTTATTCATGCCGCGAAAAACGGAGAGTACGCCGCGTTCGGCAAAGAGGCTGAACAAGCTGCGGAGAATCGTCCGAATATTAACGTCATTTATGTATACAGTGAACCGGCAGAACAAGACCGCTCAGGAGACAAGCCTTTTTACAGCGGCCGGATTGATCAAACCTTCTTGGAGCAGCTTCATCTGAATCAAGATGCTGAATGTTACTTGTGCGGGTCAGCGCAGTTTATGACGCAAATGAAAGATATGATTCTTGCACTCGGGTTTGACTCTGATTCTGTTCAATATGAATTGTTCGGCCCTCAGCTGAGCATGGCATAACAAAAAAAGACTCCTCAAAGAGGAGTCTTTTTTATTTGCACAATGTGTTCTTTCTCCGTCTTTTTCCCTATTTTATTGAAATTTTCATCAATGACCAGTAAAATTATAAATCTAGTGATTCCGGAATTAAAGGAAGGTTGATATGAAAAAGAAAGCAAAGACCAAAAGGGTGCTTGGGTGCCTTTTTGCTGTATCTCTTATATTCGGATTATTTCTGGTATCAATGGTATTTTCGAAATTCATAGTGACGGAAGAAAAACCGCCTGAAGAGGTGGACGAGCAGCAGGTCTTTATTGACAGCCTTTCCGGGCATGCTCAGATTTTATATGAGAAATATCATGTCCTTCCGAGCATCACCCTCGCACAGGCCATTCTCGAATCGGACTGGGGGAACAGTGAGCTTGCGGGGAAAGCGCGCAACCTGTTCGGTGTAAAAGGTGATTATAAAGGAAAACACGTCACGATGAAAACGGATGAATTTGAAAAAGGAAAACGAAAAACGATTCGGGCAAAATTCCGTAAATACAGCACGTTTTTTGAATCAATGGATGACCATGCCAAATTATTTGTCAACGGAACGTCTTGGAATAAAAAGAAGTACAAGCCCGTCATTGAAGCGGACAATTATAAAACAGCGGCGGCTGCCCTTCAAAAATCCGGCTACGCCACAGACCCCGGCTATGCTGAAAAAATTAAAGATGTCATAGAAACCTATAACCTGAATGAATATGACAAAATCAATGCCTCTCTTAAAGCAGTTGATAAGAAAGGCGCCATCAAAGACCACGCCATTGAAGACGTGTGGTCCAAGCCGTCGAAAGAGCGGCATTCTATTAAACTGGCATCGGCGCAAAAGTTTACCGGCCAGCATATTAAAGTCGTATCTGAAAAACAAAACGGAGAATCCGTCTGGTACCAAATTCAAGTGAAAGATGAGCTGATCGGCTGGGTTGACCAAACCGCCGTCCAGTTAAGTGAAGAAACATAAGCATCAAAAAAAGCCGGCAGCTTGCCGGCTTTTTTACATTCCTTCAGTTTCAAACCTTTTAATATCACGTTTATGCCCCATCAGCACAAGGCAGTCACATTCATGAATGACAGTCTCCGGAGAAGGGGACAGCTGAATGTCTCCATTATGTTTCACGGCGAGAATGGTGCAGCCGAATCTGGCCCGGACGCCGAGATCAAGAATGGATTTTAAATGCAGCTTTTTCGTGGCTGAAAGCTCCACAATGCTGTATTCATCTGACAAATCGATGTAATTTAAGACGTTTTCATCTGAAAGGCTTTGCGCAATCCGAACGCCCATATCCTTTTCGGGATGGATAATACGATCAGCACCGATCTTTTCAAGCACTTTGTGATGATAATAGTTTTGCGCTTTCACCCAAATATTAGGGATGTTCAGCTCCTTCAATAACAGCGTCGTCAGCGTGCTTGCCTGAATGTTGGCGCCGATTGCTACGATGACATATTCAAAATTTCTGATGCCGAGCGACTGAAGCTCGCTTTCTTCCGTTGAATTTGCCCGCACGGCATGCGTGGCATAAGAGGAGTATGCGTTGACCCGCTCTTCGCTGATATCGATCGCAAGCACCTCATGCCCCATTTTAAAAAGCTCTTTACAGATGCTTCCGCCGAAACGGCCGAGTCCGATGACGGCAAATTGTTTATTTTTGATTTTTCCCAATCCTCATAACTCCTTAAGAAACTGTTTTCGTCACTCCAAATACAACAAACAAGAATGTACTCCTGTTTCAGGGGTTTGTCAATGCGAGGGCCGGAAGAAAGAAAACAGCACAAAAAAAGACCGGCTGACAAGCGATGAGCTTGTGCCGGTCCGTTTTTCGCAATTATTTGCAGTTGCATGGCTGTGTCGGCGGTGTGCTGCGTTTTTGAACAACAATTGTGTCCTCAGCATAGAATTTAGAGCCGATGCTTAATGATTTATTTTCTGCACGGAACTTATATGTACCTGCAGCAGGCAATGTTTTATTATTAAGAGAAAGCTTGAATTCCGCTGCGCCGAGCAAATCAATGTTTAACGGAAGTCTGACTGTTTTGCCGTTATTGAGAATCTGTCTTTCACGCAAAGCGTGTCCGTTGACTGTATCTTTTGTAGTAGCCGCAAATCCGCTAGGAAGGGTAAATTCCATAACGCCTAAGCTCAGGATCGTGTTCGGACGGTACGTCAATTCGATATCAGAAAATGACCATTCCTGCTGGCTGGCACCTGTATATTTTGCAAATAAGGTAGCAGTCGCTTTCGCGGACATTTCCGGCTCGTGAACGGTTGAGCCTGACTCAGCGGCGAATGACGCTGTCGGCAGAGAAAGAAGCAAAACCAGGCCGAATAAACTTGCCATGACAGTTGAGAAAAACTTGTGTTTCATTTTTATAAATCCCCCTAAAAAAAATTTGCTGATTGTTCTTAAAAAAGAACGACCATACCTATAAAAATTTACCATCAATTTTAATGGAAGTAAATGGGGTTATGTTCCTATATTTTCTCAAAAATAATCAAATCACGACAAAAAACGCCTGAATCAAAATCAGGCGTTTTTTTCGTCCGTTTCTACCGGAATAAATTTAAAAATCTCCCCGCTCTGAACCGAGTCGGCGAGCCGCTTCAGCCAATGATAATAAGCTTTCGAGCTTTCAAGCTGATCATATAACTGCCGCGCCTCTTCCTGTAATTCCGCGCTGCCTTCCTCGGCCAGCAAAACGGACTGCAAATCCGCCTGAGCCTGTACGATGGCGGACAAATTCACCTGAACTTCACGGTCCCATTTCGGCGGAAAGAAATTCGTGAAAAACGTAAAGAAATCCTTTTCCGCTACAAACGTATGCTTCCGTGTGCCGCGGTGAAAGGTTTTTTTGACCACATTTAAATCCTGCAGCTTTTTGACGCCTGTGCTCATACTCGGTTTGCTCATCTGCAGTTCCTCACGCATTTCGTCAAGCGTCATTTCATCCCTCATATACATTGTTCCGTATAAAATCCCGACACTCCGGGTGATTCCGTAAAGATCCATCGTCTCTGCAATGGAATCAATGACAAGATCCCTGGCTTGTTCTATAGCTGCGAATTCTGGATTCTCATCCATACTGTCCCTCTTTTCCTCTTGAAGTTTAAATTTGTTAAGTCATTTCTTTATGTTCTTAATCTTAACGAATCATGACAAAATGTCAAAATCTAAACGGACTGACCGGGTTTTGACAGGCAAAAAAACATGTGTTAAATTAACATTGTTAAAAACATTAAATTTTTATTTAACAAACTTACTTCTCGGTAAGGAGGACTCTTATGAGCAAAACGCTTTATATCGGCGGCGAATGGACCAGTGCAGAAAAAAAACAGACCCGCCGTATCATTAATCCATTTAATCAAGAAGAAATTGCAACGGTATGCGAAGGAGACCGGGATGATGCGGTGAAAGCCATCGCCGCAGCCAGAAAAGCATTTGATGAAGGGGAATGGCCGGTGCTTTCCGGGCTCGAGCGCGGACAATTTGTTCTGAAAATTGCGGAATTAATCAGACGCGATCTGAACGAATTAGCTGAGCTGGAATCGCTTGACACAGGAAAAACGATTGAAGAAAGTAAAGCCGATATGGATGATATCGCAAATGTATTTCAATATTATGCCGGTTTGGCGGATAAAGACGGAGGCGAAGTCATTTCATCTCCGATTCCCGATTCAGTAAGTAAAATCGTCAGAGAGCCAATTGGCGTATGCGGACAAATTACGCCGTGGAACTATCCGCTCCTTCAGGCGAGCTGGAAAATCGCTCCCGCTCTTGCGGCCGGAAACACGATCGTTTTAAAGCCGAGCGAGATTACTCCGCTGACAACCATTAAAGTCTTTCAATTAATAGAAGAAGCCGGTATTCCGAAAGGGGCCGCCAATCTCGTGCTGGGGCCGGGCGCCTCTGTCGGCGATGAGCTGGCGAGAAACCTCGACGTCGATTTGGTCTCTTTTACGGGCGGAATTGAAACAGGCAAAAAGATCATGCAGGCGGCAAGCGGCAACGTGAAAAAGATTGCCCTGGAGCTTGGCGGCAAAAATCCGAATATCGTATTTCAAGATGCAGATCTCGAAACAGCTGCAGATCAAGCGCTGAACGCCGTGTTCTTCCATGCCGGCCAAGTTTGTTCGGCAGGGTCACGTCTTTTGGTGGACGAAGCCATTCATGATGAATTTTTAGCCGAGCTGATCAAGCGCACGAAACGCATCAAATTAGGAAACGGTTTTCATGAAGATACGGAAAGTGGTCCGCTGATTTCCGCCGAGCATCGGGCCAAAGTCGAAAAATACGTAGAAATCGGTATTGAAGAAGGGGCAAAACTGGAAACAGGCGGCAAACGTCCTGATGATCCCGCCCTTCAAAACGGTTTCTTCTATGAACCTACTATTTTCTCAAACTGCAAGTCTGATATGCGAATAGTCCAAGAGGAAATCTTCGGCCCCGTTTTAACAGTCGAGTCATTCTCTTCAGAAGAAGAAGTGATCAGGCTTGCCAACGATACCATTTACGGGCTGGCCGGAGCGGTATGGTCAAAGGATATTGAAAAATGCGAACGCGTAGCCGCCAAACTGCGGATGGGAACGGTATGGATCAATGATTTCCACCCGTATTTCGCGCAAGCGCCATGGGGCGGGTACAAACAATCGGGCTTCGGCCGCGAACTCGGCAAAATCGGCCTGGAAGAATACACGGAAATCAAACATATTTACCGCAATACGAAACCTGCGGCTGTGAACTGGTTTCAAGCATAATTAGGAGGAGATACAATATGACATTAAATATGAAAGTAGAAAGCATGCATAAATTCCATACATTCGAAATCCCGACAGTCATTAAACACGGAATCGGCGCGATTCAGCACGCGGGAAGTGAAGTCAGAGCGCTTGGCGTCACAAAAGCGCTGCTCGTAACAGACCCGGGAATTTATAACGCGGGAGTGGCAAACCCGGTCATTGAATCTTTGCAGGAAGCGGGCATCGAAGTCGTCCTGTTTAACAAAGTGGAGCCGAACCCGCCTGTACGTCTTGTAAACGAAGGATCAGAACTGTATAAAAAAGAAAACTGCAACGGTCTTGTGGCTGTCGGCGGCGGAAGCTCCATGGATACGGCGAAAGCGGTCGGGGTAGAAGCGACACACGAAGGAAGCGTGCTTGATTATGAAGCCGCGGAAGGCAAAAAGCCGCTGGAAAACCGCATTCCTCCGCTGACAACGATCCCGACGACTGCGGGAACAGGTTCAGAGGTCACACAATGGGCGGTCATTACAGATGAGGAAAGAGAATTTAAATTCAATACGGGCGGACCGCTTATCGCTGCGCATCTAACGGTCATTGACCCTGAGCTGCACACGTCCATGCCTCCGCATGTGACGGCCATGACAGGTATTGATGCACTTGCGCACGCCATCGAGTGCTATACGATGAAATTCGCGCAGCCGATCACTGATGCCGTCGCTTTAATGGCCATTGAATATGCGGCGCATTATATTAAGCGCGCGTTTGCGGACGGAGAGGATTTGGAAGCAAGATACGGCATGGCGCAGGCGGCGATGCTTGCCGGCCTTTCATACGGCAGTGAATCAGCAGGCGCGGCGCATGCGATGAGCCAGACGCTCGGCGGCATCATCCCTGTCGCTCACGGACAATGCGTCGCAGCTATGATGGGACCGGTAATGGAATACAACTGGAAAGGCTATCCGGAAAAATTCGCCCGCATCGCCAAAGCATTCGGAATCGATACAAGCAACATGACAACCGAAGAAGCGGCCAAAGCGTCCGTCAACTGGATGTATGATCTTGTAAAAGATTTAGAGGTGCCGAGTTTAGAAGAACAAGGTGTGTCTCCGGACATGATTGAACGTTTATCAAAAGAAGCCATGAAAGATCCGCAAACATTCGGAAATCCAAGAGATTTGAATGAGAAAGCATACAACTGGATTTACAAACGCTGCTTTGACTTAACGCCGAAAACGGTATAATAAATGAACCCCGCTCCTTTACAGAGCGGGGTTTTTTAAGGATAATGTCAAGAAAAAGGCGGTGGTGGCTGATGTGGAAACGCATAACAGCAAAGTCGGAAGGCGTATATATAGCGGATACCGAACAATTTGTTACTAAAAAGATGGACAAGCTTCGCGCGGAATACGGCGGGTTTCCCGGTGACCTGCATTTCGGACTGACAAAAAAGGCCGGCGCGCGTGAGCCGATGTATGAAAGAGGAACGGAAATTTTTAACCGGAGACAAATTTCAATCGTGTCCATGGAGGAATGTGATGACATTGCGGAGAAGATGGGGATTTCTCATATCTTTCCCGAATGGCTCGGCGCTAACATTGCAATCAGCGGTTTTTCTGCGCTGACGCCGCTTAAAGAAGGAAGCAGATTGATATTTCCAAGCGGTGCGTCTCTGTTGTGCGAAGGAGAAAATGATCCGTGCATTCAGCCGGGAGAAGTCATTCAATCCTTTTATCCGGATCAGCCAAAACTCGCCGCGGCGTTTGTGAGGCACGCGATGGGCAGAAGAGGAATTGTCTGTATTGTTGAACGCCCGGGTGATATATGCACGGGCGATGCGGTCACCATCCATTCTTATGAACCGAAACGCGCCAAGAAAAAAATCGAGAAGGTCTGAGTCAGACCTTCTCGATTTTTTGTTTGATTTCTTCTATTTGATCGATGTGACGCTTTTCATGATGGCCGATAAAATCAATCCACTGGCGGATCGTCAGTTCTTGAAAAACAGGATGCGGAAGCACACGTTCAAAGTCTTCCTCGTTTAATGATGAAATAACTGCGGTCAGCTGCTGTCTTGCCGTATCTAATTCTTGTTTTGCCTCAATGACTGATATTCGGTTTTGCTCAGGTTCGAGGTGTGACGGCGCCGGCCGTTTATTTGATCTGTCCTCTATAAACTCCATCGGTTTGTCTTCGATTTTTTTAAACGGTGCGTCTTTTGCCTGCTTTGATAAAAGGGTCTGCGCTGTTTCGTCAATTTTCTTTAAATGGTCAAGGACTTCCCGCACGCTCCACTCATCAGCCGCGGGCTTTCGGTTGAATTCCTCATCAGAGAGTCCTTTCAGTACTTCCCAGGTCTGCTGTCTGGCTTCATTAAAAATGCTCATCCTATCTCCTCCTTTAGAGTAAACATATCATATCCGGATTGGATAATCATGTAATCAGCCTTACTTATCAGAAAATTGAAACCATTTGCCTTTACATCCGTATATAAAGTAACACTCCGACACCAAGCCGAAAGGAGGATAGAATGTGGACATATTTCATCTGCCGCTTGAAACGGTCTATCTTTACACATTGATTATTTCGGGAAGTCTCACGCTTTTGATTCTGTTTTTTCAAGATGTGTTTCACGGCCTCTCGGAAGCCATTCCTGTTTCATTTTTAAACCCTGCATTGATTCTGTCTTTTTTAACAATCTTTTCAGCCTCAGGTTATATCGGCGAAATCGCCGCTCCGCTATCAAGTCCTGTCATTGCATTAATTTCATTTGTTCTTTCGGTTCTTTTGGTCAGCCTGCTTCACTTCTTCGTCCTTGTCCCGCTTTCATCAGCGGAAGAATCGCTCGCATATCGGGAGACAGATTTAAAGGGCAGAGTCGGCAGGGTCATTACTTCCGTCCCGAAAGACGGCTATGGGGAAGTGATCATAGAGGGAATAGGGGGCGCCATTTCTAAATCAGCCGTCAGCTTTGATCAAGAACAGATCAAGTACGGAACGGCTGTATTAGTGATTGACGTGAAAGACGGAGTGCTTTTTGTGACGCCGCATGAACCAATCTGATATCTAAGGGGGAACTGTTATGACTATGCCGATTATCATTGTTATCGGAATCGTATTCTTTTTACTCATCGCACTTATTGCTGTATTTATTACGAAGTACCGGACAGCGGGACCGGATGAAGCCCTTATCGTGACCGGAAGTTATTTGGGAAATAAGAACGTCCACATTGATGAAGGCGGAAATCGTCTGAAAATCGTCCGGGGCGGGGGAACGTTTGTGCTCCCGGTATTCCAGCAGGCAGAACCTCTCAGTTTACTGTCAAGCAAACTTGATGTCTCTACACCTGAAGTCTATACAGAGCAAGGCGTGCCGGTAATGGCCGACGGAACCGCCATTATTAAAATCGGAGGCTCCATCGGTGAAATCGCCACAGCAGCTGAACAATTTTTGGGGAAATCCAAGGACGACCGTGAGCAGGAGGCGCGGGAGGTGCTGGAAGGCCATCTGCGCTCCATCCTCGGCTCCATGACCGTTGAAGAGATTTATAAAAACAGGGAAAAGTTTTCTCAGGAAGTCCAGCGGGTCGCGTCTCAGGATCTTGCTAAAATGGGGCTGATGATCGTTTCTTTTACGATTAAAGACGTCCGAGATAAAAACGGCTATCTTGAATCATTAGGTAAGCCGAGAATCGCCCAAGTCAAGCGGGATGCGGACATTGCCACGGCAGAAGCGGATAAAGAGACGAGGATTAAACGCGCGGCCGCTGATAAAGACGCAAAAAAATCAGAGCTGGAGCGGGCGACGGAAATAGCTGAAGCGGAAAAAATCAATCAGCTGAAAATGGCGGAATACAGAAGAGAGCAGGATACAGCAAAAGCCAATGCCGACCAGGCATATGATCTTGAAACCGCAAAAGCGCGCCAGCAGGTGACAGAGCAGGAAATGCAAATTAAAATTATTGAGCGGCAAAAGCAGATTGAATTGGAGGAAAAAGAAATTCTGCGCCGTGAGCGCCAATATGACTCTGAAGTGAAGAAAAAAGCCGATGCTGACCGTTACTCGGTGGAACAAGCGGCCGCGGCCGCAAAAGCGAAGCAGCTCGCCGAAGCGGATGCCGAGCAGTACAGCATCGAAGCGATGGCCAAGGCGGAAGCGGAACGCGTGAGAATTGACGGTCTTGCTAAAGCGGAGGCTGAAAAGGCGAGAGGAGAAACCGCAGCGGAAGTCATCCGCCTGAAAGGTCTCGCAGAAGCGGAAGCTAAAGAAAAAATCGCCGACGCATTCGAAAAATACGGGCAGGCTGCAATCCTTGATATGATTGTGAAAATGCTGCCTGAATACGCAAAACAAGTCTCAGCGCCTCTTTCAAACATTGATAAAATTACCGTCGTGGATACGGGAGGAAGCGGTGAAAACGGCGGAGCCAATAAAGTCACAGGCTACGCAACCAATTTAATGGCCGGTCTCCAGGAAAGCTTAAAAGCATCTTCCGGAATCAATGTAAAAGAGCTGATTGAGAATTTTTCAGGCAAAGGAAACATAAAACAAAGCATAAATGAACTTACAAAAGAACTGATTGATTCTAACGAACGGCACAGCCCGGAATAAAAAACAGCAGGCGTAAACCGCCTGCTGTTTCAGTTCGTCCGCTTAGCTTCAAGAAGCCGCGGCGCAGTCATGAATAATAAGATAAGGACAATAGCCGAAAGGATAAAAGAAGGAATCATGTAAGTCGCGTTATAGACGGACGAATAAATCCAGACCGGCGTACCCTTCGGAGCATAGCTTCCGAAAAAGACCGCTCCGGAGACCACATGCGCCGCATACCGCAGCACACTGCCGATGAAAACACCGCTTATAACATACATCGTTAAAGCGCCTCTTTTTTTATTCAATGCCGATGCTCGTACACCGGAAGCGAACAAGCCGCTGAAACCGAGAACTGCAAATGCCGCGATGTAATCAAGAAATAGCTGCACCGGGTGCTGCAAAAACAAATTGCCGATGGCGATCTGGACAATCCCTGTTAAAAAGCCTGTCGTAAGCCCGGCCTTCACTCCCCAGCGGAATGAAATCAAAAAAATCGGAATCATCATAATAGAGACCGAACCGCCTTGGGGCATCCGGAGAAACATACCTGAGACAATGTCCAGAATGACAGCCGCCCCGGTCATAATCGCTATTTCAATTAAGCGCACAAGCTGTGTTGAATGATTCATAGTTTTCCCCCTGGTCAGACAACCGTATCAAGGATAAGCAAAAAAGCAGCGCGGGGAAGGATGGGAAAAGGTCCGCGCGCTGCTTACATAAACTGCAAATCATTTGGCTTTGCCACATCCCTACGCCAGCGTTAACTAACAGGTTCAAAGGGTCAGAACAAAACGTTCACTCTCAGCTTTAATGCTCCCCTTGTGGTCATCAAGTATTTAGTTCAATCTTACTATACAAGAAAATAGGCCAAACCACAAGACAGCTTATCTTTCTATAGAAGAGAAACTGAAATAAGGTATGAAAGAAAATAATTAATGATTTTTTTAAAAAACTATTGTCATATTTTCAAAAGGGTGTTATATTATTAAACGTCGCTGATGGACAGCAGACAACAAAAAGCTTCGGAAATAACTTAAAAAAGTTGTTGACATAAAGGGAGCTGAGTGGTAAGATAATAAAGCTGCTTCAACAAGCGGTAATGATCTTTGAAAACTAAACAAGACAAAACGTACCTGTTAATTCAAAGTTTTAAATAAATCGCACAGCAATGTGCGTAGTC
>NZ_JAAMNX010000020.1:0-440 GCF_011065565.1 Bacillus sp. EKM420B
GTCACCGCCCGGACCGAACACGGCGAAACCGCACTTTACGCCTATATTGAAGGACGAAAAAGCGATGACGTGCGGGCGGAGCTTGCGAAACGTCTTCCGGCCTACATGATGCCGGCTCAGTTTATAGAGATGAGCGAGTGGCCGGTCACGCCGAGCGGAAAGCTTGACCGCCGCGCGCTGCCGGCTCCTGACGGAGCGGCAGGCAGACAAGCGTACACCGCACCGCGGAACGTCACGGAAATGAAGCTTTGCGCCCTTTGGGAAGAGGTGCTGAAAAACGGCCCCGTCGGCATCCGGGATCACTTTTTTGAGCGGGGAGGCCATTCGTTAAAAGCGACGGCTCTCGTCTCCCGCATCGCCAAAGAGTTCGGTGTTCAGGTGCCGTTACAGGACATCTTCGCCCGGCCGACGGTGGAAGAGCTCGCTTCGGTTATTCAGGA
>NZ_JAAMNX010000021.1:0-380 GCF_011065565.1 Bacillus sp. EKM420B
CCGCGGCCGGCCACGCACAATTCACCGGCAATGCCTTCCGGCTGCACCTGATCGCCGTCGCCGAGAATATAAGCTCTCGTATTGGCAATCGCCCGTCCGATCGAAAGCGATCCTTCCTCAGGATTGATGACGCCGCTTGTCGCGACGACGGTGTTTTCCGTCGGGCCGTAGTTGTTGACGATCGTGTACGGCTGTTTCACCGCCCGCTTCAGCTTGTCACCTCCGACGAGAAGCATGCGGAGAGAGGTATTTTCCAGCTCCATAAATTGTTCGGCCAGCTGCGTCGGCAGGAAGGTGATGGTCACGCCGTTCTCCTCGAAATAGTGATTTAAGCGGGTGATATCCAGCCGGATCGCCTCGTCAATGACGTGAAGCTCCGC
>NZ_JAAMNX010000022.1:0-368 GCF_011065565.1 Bacillus sp. EKM420B
ATCATTAGACCTCGTCATGACCGGCAGAGCACCTGAAGCATTTAATTTTGTATTCAGCCTTTTAGCGATATCAAGATTGACGTCTTTTTCTAAAATGCCGTTACCTATAGAACCGGAATCTTTCCCTCCATGACCCGGATCAATTAAAATTGTTTTTCCCGCTGCCGGATTTTTCAGCTGGTTTGCAACATTTGAGCTGACAGCCGGGGTATTCCCAATAATGGTAAAGCTGCTTAATTTTTTTCTCCCGATAAAGACTCTTGTTTCTTTTGAAAGATTGCTGCCGTTTGTCAGAATGATAGATTGTTTTTTCTTTGCAGCAAGAGCAGCACCCGCTATGGAGTCTGCATACCCGAAACCATTGCTGA
>NZ_JAAMNX010000023.1:0-359 GCF_011065565.1 Bacillus sp. EKM420B
GCCTCCACATCGAGTACCGGAGCACGCTCCGTCTCTTCGAGCACGGCCTTTCCCTGGAAAAAGACAAGCGGCTCTTCCCCTTCGGCATACGCTTCAAAAGCGATGTCTCCGTTTTCTTCCGGCTGAAGCTTTACATGAAGCGTCACTCCCTCAGAAAGCACCGTCACCGGACGGAGCCAAACGATCTGTTTGAGCCGGACACCCGCTTTCCCGCCCGGCAAGCCCTCAGCGGCAAGTGTAACGGCGGCCCGGGCCATTTCTAAAGCAGCCGCGCCCGGAAGCACCGGTTTTCCATTGACGATGTGATCGGCAAAAAACGGTTCATGCCCTGAAAAAACAGAAGTAAAGCGCTGGGCGGT
>NZ_JAAMNX010000024.1:0-352 GCF_011065565.1 Bacillus sp. EKM420B
GCCATTAGCTCAGTTGGTAGAGCATCTGACTTTTAATCAGAGGGTCGAAGGTTCGAGTCCTTCATGGCTCACCATGTAACGCGGGTGTGGCGGAATTGGCAGACGCGCTAGACTTAGGATCTAGTGTCTTATGACGTGGGGGTTCAAGTCCCTTCACCCGCATTATACAGGATAGTTATCCTGTATGCGGAAGTAGTTCAGTGGTAGAACACCACCTTGCCAAGGTGGGGGTCGCGGGTTCGAATCCCGTCTTCCGCTCCAACTATACCATCCACGCCGGGGTGGTGGAATTGGCAGACACACAGGACTTAAAATCCTGCGGTAGGTGACTACCGTGCCGGTTCAAGTCCGG
>NZ_JAAMNX010000025.1:0-347 GCF_011065565.1 Bacillus sp. EKM420B
CGGACTTGAACCGGCACGGTAGTCACCTACCGCAGGATTTTAAGTCCTGTGTGTCTGCCAATTCCACCACCCCGGCATGGATGGTATAGTATAGTTGGAGCGGAAGACGGGATTCGAACCCGCGACCCCCACCTTGGCAAGGTGATGTTCTACCACTGAACTACTTCCGCGTTTGGCAATGCGGATGAAGGGACTTGAACCCCCACGTCTGTAAAGACACTAGAGCCTGATTCTAGCGCGTCTGCCAATTCCGCCACATCCGCAAGAAAAACATGGTGAGCCATGAAGGACTCGAACCTTCGACCCTCTGATTAAAAGTCAGATGCTCTACCAACTGAGCTAATGGC
>NZ_JAAMNX010000026.1:0-331 GCF_011065565.1 Bacillus sp. EKM420B
ATTGAGAGGTGGTAATAATATTCTCTTCCCCTGAGACCTCTTTAATAATCCGGTTGATAAATGTGGATTTGCCGACATTGGTACAGCCCACCACATACACATCGCGGCCTTCGCGGTAATGTTCAATGGCGTCAATGACTTCCTTCATCCCTTGTCCGCGGGAAGCGCTGATTAAAAAGACATCAAGGGGTTTTAAGCCGTATTCTTTCGCTTCGCGTTTCATCCATTGAACGAGGCGTTCCCGTTTTACGGATTTCGGAAGGATATCGGCCTTATTACCGACAAGAATAATCGGATTACCGCCGACAAAGCGGTTCAGCCCGTTTATCCA
>NZ_JAAMNX010000027.1:0-328 GCF_011065565.1 Bacillus sp. EKM420B
CGGTGACCGGAAGCTCGTCCATCTCCACCCAGAACGCCGGCACCATGTAGTCAGGCAGCGTGTCTTTCAGCGCGGCTCTGAGCACTTCAATATCGTCCTGTTGAGGCGCGACATAGGCGCAAAGCGCGGTATTGCCCGCTTTGTCTTCCACAGCCGTCACCGCTGCGTCATGAACGTCCGCAAGCTGGGCGAGGCGGACTTCGATTTCTGAAAGCTCGATCCGGTAGCCCCGCACTTTGACCTGCTGGTCAATACGCCCGATGTATTCGATGCCGCTCTGCGCGTTCCATTTGACGAGGTCGCCGGTCCGGTACATGCGCTCGCCGGG
>NZ_JAAMNX010000028.1:0-302 GCF_011065565.1 Bacillus sp. EKM420B
TCACGAGAATTTCTTCCGTGAGTTCCGTAATGGACAGGTAATCCTGCATATTCGTCAGATTTTCAATCATCGCGCCAAAGCCGTCAAGCGCGTTTGCCGCTTTCGCGCTGACGCCGATGAAATCAACCTGTTTGATCGCCTGGAACATTGACATTCCGTTCATCGCCGCATATGAAGCGATTTTTTCTAGTGAAGTTGCGCCGACGCCCCGCTTCGGCACATTGACGATCCGCGTAAAACTGATGTCGTCGTCCGGGTTTGACACAAGGCGCAGGTATGCGAGAATGTCTTTAATTTCTTTC
>NZ_JAAMNX010000029.1:0-292 GCF_011065565.1 Bacillus sp. EKM420B
GGTGAGCCATGAAGGACTCGAACCTTCGACCCTCTGATTAAAAGTCAGATGCTCTACCAACTGAGCTAATGGCTCTTATTACAAGAGACTTATATAGTATAACATATAAAAGTGGTGCCGGCAAGAGGACTTGAACCCCCAACCTACTGATTACAAGTCAGTTGCTCTACCAATTGAGCTACACCGGCCTAATACGCCAACTTATGTATGATAGGAATGGTGGAGGATGACGGGCTCGAACCGCCGACCCTCTGCTTGTAAGGCAGATGCTCTCCCAGCTGAGCTAATCCTC
>NZ_JAAMNX010000003.1:0-575864 GCF_011065565.1 Bacillus sp. EKM420B
TTCGAATCCTGCCTGTGGAGCCATATGGAGAAGTACTCAAGTGGCTGAAGAGGCGCCCCTGCTAAGGGTGTAGGTCGTGTAAGCGGCGCGAGGGTTCAAATCCCTCCTTCTCCGCCATAAGGCCCGTTGGTCAAGCGGTTAAGACACCGCCCTTTCACGGCGGTAACACGGGTTCGAATCCCGTACGGGTCATTAAAAAACCTTGCATACTATGCAAGGTTTTTTTATTATGCGTTCATAGCGTAAATGGTAAAAGACAGGTATGTGGCAAAAGCGCTCCATAATAAATAAGGAACCAGAAGCCAGGCTGAAGCTTTACTGTATTTACCGGCAATGAGCAACAGAATGAGTGTTGTCACAGTCACAAGCAGGCAATCGATAGATGCAGCAAGCAAATTTTTCTGTGTGAATTGAAAATAGCTGAATCCTTGATTCACGATATAATTGATGAGAAGCATCACCCAAAAAGCTTTGGATTCTTTACATGAAAACTTTGCGTATATCAAGGCTGCTGAGAGCGAAATGAGCGCAAACAAAACCGCCCATATGATGCCGATCACTGATCCGCCCGGCGTCCAGTCAGGTTTTTGCAGCGCATCGTACCATTCCCGGTCGATAGGAAAGAGAAACCCTGCTAAAGAAAACAAGACATATGTAATGATAAATACAATAATTGCACCGATATACTTCTTTTTCATTTGTTCCCTCCGCCATTCAATGTCAATACGTTAGTTCCCTCTTTTGGAAAGATCAAACCTTTTAAAGATCCATGCACCATTAAGTGTATGAGTTTTCAGTGTGAAAATGCAGCAAACCAATTATTTTTATTCAAAAACCCCGGCAGGCCGGGGTTTTAATCAGCATGAAGATCGCCAAAGGTCGTCATAATTCCTTCTTCGTCCAGTTCCTGCTCATATTTTTCGTGTGATTTGCTTGGATACACGGAAATGTTTTTTCCGGTAATATCTGTCGCGATAAAGTTTTCATAATCCTCAGCATAGCCGATGTTTTCTTCTGAGTTCATTGTCATATCCCCATAGCTGAGCGGCGGATCTTCTAAATCCTGAGGCGTTTCTGAGTTTCCGTATTCCTCAACATCCTGATAAGCATCTTCACTATCGTAAGCCGCCCGGATTGATTCATCATCATCAAATTCAAACTGTCCGAACGGTGTTTCCTCTTCAATCGGCCTGTCTTTGGAAACGGCATCCTGCGAGGAATATTCCGCCAATGTCGTAGCCGTCGGCAGAGCTTCGAGTCTGTCATAAGGAATGTCCTTGCCGCTGACTTCACATGTGCCGTATGTGCCGTTTTCAATTTGTTTCAGAGAGTAATCAATATCGCGAAGGTGCTCCCGTTCATGGTCGAGCAGGGCCAGGTCTTTTTCCCGCTCGTATAATTCGGTCGCCTGATCGCCGGGATGATTGTCATAGGAAGACAATTCACCGGATGATTGATACGGGAATTCATCAGTTAACTGAAATTGATCATTTTCTTTAAAGCGACTTAAAATATCATGTCTGGCTTCTTCCAATTCTTTTTTTAAGTGTGTGATCTGTTCGTTTGTAAGCACATCAATCCCTCGTTTCTATGTGATGCTTACTGTTAGTATGAACGTTTTTGCCCAGAAAAATGGTGGATAAAAATAGTCATTTTCCCACGGGGAAGTAAAAGGATACAGTGATTGCCGAGAGTGGGGAAAGAAAATTCAAGTTTGTTTCTTTATTCATTTGCGCAAAAAGGTTTATAATAAGAAATGCAGGCATTTTGTCGTGCTCAAATCTGTGTGTTTGACACAAATTCATCACAGGTGTATTGTATTAAAAGCATTTAACGGATTATGGAGGAATGTCTCATGGTGACAACGGTGCAGCATACGTTCCGAGAGGAAGCAGATCATGCATTACATAAAGCCAAACAAGTCAACCATGCTGTCTTATTGAGCTATTCAAGACGTATTGCGTCTTTAGACCCTCTATCATTTTTCAAAGACGGAGCAAAAAAATATAAAGGCAAACGATTTTTTTGGTCAGAACCCGGTAGTGAATTAACAATAGTCGGTCTTGGCACAGAAGCGCTGTTCCAATCGAATGAAAAAAATGGAAAACGTTATCACGACGTTTTTGAACAATGGGAGCGCTTTAAAAAGACGGCTTTTCATATTCATGAAGAAGAAGAGGCGGCGCATACCGCGGTCGGCCCTGTCTTATTCGGCGGTTTTTCATTTAATCCCGCTGAAGAGAGAGGAGACGAATGGAACGGGTTCGAAGAAGGACTGTTCTTTATTCCCTCACTCATGCTGACAAAGACGGCAGATGGTGATTATTTAACCGTCAATCAATGGGCGGCAGACGGTAATCAGGCAGAAGATACGCTGAAACGTCTGAAATCTTTTTCGGAAGCTTTTGCAGTTTCTTCAATCGAGTATGAAGAATATCCTGTTTTAACAAAAGCGGAAGAACTTGATGTGCAAAACTGGCTTGAAGCCATTAAAACAGCAACAAATGATATGAAAGCAAATCAATATGATAAAGTCGTGCTGGCAAGGGAAGTCGTTTTGTCATATGATGGGCCTATTCCGGCAGAGAGCGTTGTCCGTAAGCTTTTGAAAGACCAAACGACAAGCTATGTTTTTGCGATTGAGCAGGGAGATAAATGCTTTGTCGGCGCTTCACCGGAACGGCTGATCAAAAAATCCGGCAAAGACGTCATGTCCACCTGTCTGGCAGGTTCAATTAAGCGCGGAGAAAATCAACAAGAAGATGACCGTCTCGGCAATGAATTGCTGCATGACGAAAAAAATCTCGCGGAACATGATTTTGTGGTTCAGATGATACACGATTCATTCTTGTCGAGCTGCAGCGATGTGAAAAAGCCTGCAGGTCCGCAATTATATAAAACAAAAAGTGTTCAGCATCTATATACGCCGATCACAGGCCATCTTAAAACGTCCGCTTCGCTGTTTGATTTAATTGAAAAGCTGCATCCCACACCGGCATTGGGCGGAGCTCCCCAGCAGAAAGCTGTTGAAGTTATCGCTGATATTGAACCGATGACACGCGGATGGTACGCGGCTCCGATCGGCTGGATGGACGGCAGGGAAAACGGAGAATTTGTCGTGGCTATCCGATCAGGGCTGATTGAAGGCAAAAGTGCGCGGCTTTTCGCAGGCTGCGGTATTGTTGAAGATTCAGATCCGCAATCAGAATATGAAGAAACACAAATTAAACTAAAGCCGATGATCTCTGCTTTAGGAGGTGAAAGGCTTTGACAAACCCGATTACACATTATATCGGAAGCTTTATTGATGAATTCGCTCTATCGGGTGTCACCGACGCGGTTGTTTGCCCGGGGTCGAGGTCAACTCCCTTGGCGGTTTTGGCGGCGGCCCATCCGGATATTCAAGTCCATATACAGATTGATGAACGGTCCGCAGGTTTTTTCGCACTCGGTCTTGCAAAAGCCCGTCAGCGTCCGGTCATGCTGATTTGTACGTCAGGAACGGCAGCGGCTAACTTCTATCCGGCCGTGATTGAAGCTCATTATTCAAGAGTGCCTCTTATTGTCCTGACTGCTGACCGGCCTCATGAATTGAGGGAAGTGGGGGCGCCTCAGGCGATTAACCAGCATTTTCTGTTCGGTAACTTTGTTAAGTTTTTCACAGACTCGGCTCTGCCTGAAGAAAATCCTCAAATGCTGAGCTATATCAGAACATTGGCCGGCAGAGCCGTAAGTGAAGCCGGGAAGCGCCCGATGGGGCCAGTCCATATCAATGTGCCGCTCAGAGAGCCTTTGATGCCGGATTTATCAGCCGGACCTTTTGAAAGAATGAGAAAGGGGAAGCACGTCTCAGTCACAACAGGGATGCAGTCAGCTGATCAAGATTCTCTCTGTCATATTACAGAGCGTCTCGCGGGTACCGAAAGAGGTATGATCGTCTGCGGCGAAATTCACGGTGAAGCAGAAAAGCAGCAAATCATCGCGCTTGCCGAGATGCTTCAGTTCCCGATTTTGGCTGATCCGCTTTCAAACCTCCGAAACGGGGAGCATGATAAGACGCTGATTATTGATGCTTACGACTCGTTCTTAAAAGATGAAGAAATAAAAGAGGCGCTGCGCCCTGAGGCTGTGATCCGCTTCGGCCCGATGCCGGTTTCCAAACCGCTCTTTTTATGGCTCAGAGATGATCCTGCCATTGAGCAGTTTATCGTCGATGAAGACGGAGGATGGAGAGATCCCACCCAGGCCGGCGCGCATATGATTCATTGCCATCCGTCTGTGTTTTTGGAAGCGGTCCGTTCAGCTGAAACCGGAAAACGGCCGTCCGGATGGCTTGAGAAATGGCAATTTGTCAATGACCGGTTCCGGAGTCATTTACAGGCCGCGAGCATGGATGATTTATCATTTGAAGGAAATGTATATCGTCAGCTTCAGCACCTTGTCCCTGAAGGCAGTTCGATTTTTGTCGGCAACAGCATGCCGATCCGCGACGTGGATACTTTCTTTGAAAAACAAGATCGTTCCTTCCGTGTCTATGCCAACCGCGGCGCTAACGGCATTGACGGAGTTGTCTCCTCGGCTATGGGGCTGTGTGAAGGTACAAAAGCTCCTGTCACGCTTGTCATTGGAGATTTATCGTTTTACCATGATTTAAACGGGCTGTTAGCGGCTAAAAAACTTGGAATTCCGCTTACGGTTATTTTAATAAACAATGATGGCGGCGGGATTTTCTCGTTTTTGCCGCAGGCATCTGATAAGACTCATTTTGAAGAACTGTTCGGTACGCCGACGGGTCTTGATTTCCGGCATGCCGCCGCACTGTATGGCGGGACGTATACTTGCCCTGAGACATGGGAAGCATTTAAGGATGCGTATCAGCCGCAGGCGGACAAGCCCGGACTTCATATAATCGAGCTGAAAACAGATCGGACATCAAGAGTTCAATTCCATCGCGATCTGCTGCAGGCCGCAGTGCGGGAAGTGAAAAAAGAATGGAAACTGTAACAGTTAAAACGGCCGACGGCGTATGCTATCGTGCTGCTGATAGCGGACACGGACACGAATCGTCTGAAGCTATTGTTTGTCTGCATGGATTTACGGGCAGCAAAGAATCATGGATGTTTTTACGCGGCATGTTTCCCGGCGAGCGAATGGTGATGATTGACTGCCTGGGTCACGGGGAGACAGACGCGCCTGTGCAAGCGGCAAGGTATAGTGCGAGCAGGCAGGTTGCGGACCTTGCCGCCGTTTTTGATCAATTAAAACTTCACAAAGTGAAACTTATTGGTTATTCTATGGGGGGAAGACTTGCGTATTCCTTTGCACAGGCATTTCCGCATCGGGTGTCAGCGCTTGTTTTGGAAAGTACAACCCCGGGCCTCAGCACGCTTCAGGAACGCAAAAAACGGATTCAGTCAGATCGGAAGCTTGCTGACTTTATATTGCGGGAAGGTATAACATCGTTTGTTGATTATTGGGAGAGCATTCCGTTGTTTGCCACGCAGCTTTCTCTGCCGGACAGCGTAAAGGCGTCCATCCGTGCCGGCAGGCTGAAGAATAATCCGTCCGGACTTGCAGGAAGCCTGCTCGGAATGGGGACAGGCTCACAGCCTTCCTGGTGGGAGGCATTACACCGCATCAAGGCGCCCGTCCTGCTCATATGCGGTGAACGGGATGAAAAGTTTTGCGCTATTAATCAAAAGGTGCATAACCTGCTCCCATCAAGTAAAATAGAGGTTGTCAAACAGGCGGGGCACACGGTACATGTGGAACAGCCGCGAATTTTTGGTAAGATAGTAAGTGAGTTTTTATACGGCTTGTAAAGTATAAAGAAAATAGCTTTTCGGCCGGACTCAGGCAAAAATGAAGGAGGTCATATCAATGGCTGCAGAATGGAAAAGTGAACGTCAGTACGATGAAATCCTGTACGAGACGTATAACGGTATTGCAAAAATAACAATTAACCGCCCGGAGGTACATAACGCATTTACTCCTAAGACGGTATCAGAAATGATTGACGCGTTTGCTTGTGCGCGTGATGACTCCAATATTGGTGTCATCGTTCTTGCGGGAGCGGGAGATAAAGCATTCTGTTCAGGCGGAGACCAAAAAGTCCGCGGTCACGGCGGATATGTCGGAGACGATCAGATCCCGCGTCTGAATGTGCTTGATCTTCAGCGTTTGATCCGCGTGATTCCTAAACCGGTCGTGGCGATGGTATCAGGCTATGCCATCGGCGGAGGCCATGTGCTTCATATCGTCTGTGATTTAACGATTGCGGCCGATAACGCGATTTTCGGCCAAACCGGCCCGAAAGTGGGAAGCTTTGATGCCGGTTACGGCTCAGGTTACCTGGCGCGTATCGTCGGACATAAGAAAGCCCGTGAAATCTGGTACCTGTGCCGTCAATACAACGCGCAGGAAGCGCTCGACATGGGGCTTGTCAATACGGTTGTCCCATTAGAGAAACTTGAAGAGGAAACAATTAAATGGTGTGAAGAAATGCTTGAGAAAAGCCCTACAGCCCTTCGTTTCCTTAAAGCGGCATTTAACGCTGATACAGACGGCCTCGCCGGAATTCAGCAATTTGCAGGAGATGCAACGCTTCTTTATTACACGACTGACGAAGCGAAAGAAGGCCGTGATTCCTTTAAAGAGAAACGCAGTCCCGATTTCGGTCAATTCCCTCGTTTTCCGTGATCAGATGACACTACGAAACAGCTTGAGCCGCTCTGGTCCAAGCTGTTTTCTTTTCAAAAACAGTACTTTTACCTCGGAGATGATAACATGCTGACAGAACAGCCGAATTGGCTCATTCAAAGGGCTCAGCTGACACCGGAGAGAATCGCTCTCATATTTGAAAACAAACAGATGACATTCAGAGAATTATATCATGCTTCTAAACAAATGGCCGCGCGGCTGTCCAAATACTGCTCGCTTAAAAAAGGAGACCGCGCCGCGATTTTGCTTTCTAACAGACCGGAAATGGTTTATGCCGTTCACGCCTGCTTCTTATTAGGGGCGGAAGCTGTGCTGTTGAATACGAAGCTCTCAAAACAGGAACGGTTGTTTCAGCTCGAAGATTCACAGGCAAAGCTTTTATTGACGGAGGACGGTTTTTGCCGCGAAGAATATGAATCTGCGGTCGCCACCGCAGATGTGGACGAGCTGCAGGCTGAAGAGGCGGGTGACATGGAGCCGGAAGCTTATGTAACACTTGATGATACGGCGACTCTTATGTATACGTCAGGAACAACGGGAAGGCCGAAGGGGGTGCAGCAGACTTTCGGTAATCATTATTCCAGCGCTGTATCGTCTGCGCTGAATCTGGGGGTCACAGAGCGGGACCGCTGGCTTATTGCGCTGCCGCTGTTTCATATCAGCGGTCTGTCTGCGCTGTTTAAGTCGGTCATTTACGGCATGCCTGTCGTGCTTCATCAAAAATTTTCTGTCACTGATGTGCTGGACAGCATCAGCTCCCATCAGGCCACGATCATTTCAGCGGTGCAGACCATGCTCTCGGGCCTGCTTGCGGAAACTGAACAATGTCCTGAATCACTGCGCTGCATTCTGCTTGGCGGGGGTCCGGCACCGCTGCCGCTCCTTGAAGAATGCCGCAGGAAACAATTTCCGGTATTCCAATCTTACGGCTTGACTGAAACCTGCTCACAGATTGTCACGCTTTCTCCGGAATTCAGCATGGACAAGCTCGGCTCGGCCGGTAAACCGCTGTTTTCATGCGAAATTAGAATTGAAAAAGACGGAAACCCTTGTGCGCCGTTTGAACATGGTGAAATTACGGTGAAAGGCCCGAATGTAATGAAAGGGTATTATCATCGTGACGCCGCGAACCAGGCCGCTTTTCATAATGGATGGTTTAAAACGGGCGATCTTGGCTATTTGGATGATGAAGGGTTTTTATACGTGCTGGACAGACGGTCGGACCTCATCATTTCAGGCGGAGAGAACATCTACCCCGCAGAAGTGGAAGCGGCGCTGCTTGCCCATCCGGCTGTAGCGGAGGTTGGTGTTTCGGGAGCCGAAGATCCGAAGTGGGGGAAAGTGCCGCATGCTTTTCTCGTGCTGACTTCTTCTGTCAGTTCTGAGGAGCTGACCGCCTTTTGCCGTGAGCGGCTTGCAAAATATAAAATACCGGCTGCTTTTTTCACGGTTGATGAGCTCCCGCGGAATGCGTCCAATAAACTGATGAGGCATCGGCTGAATGAGCTTCGTAAAGGAGAATTGTCATGATTAAGATTGAAAAAATCACCCTTTATCATGTAAGTATGAGGCTGAAAAAACCGTTTAAAACAAGTATTGAAACGCTGCAGGATCGTAAATTTTTGATCGTGGAAGCGATCGATGAAACCGGGAGAACCGGCTGGGGGGAGGTATCGGCGTTTTCTTCTCCGTGGTATACAGAAGAAACGATTCAGACATGCGCGCATATGCTGAGAGATTTTTTCATCCCAAATGTCGTAGGCCGCGAGTTTTTCCATCCGTCAGAAGTGCCTGACAGTCTCGCGCGTTTCAAAGGAAACCGCATGGCAAAAGCGGGGCTTGAATCAGCCGTGTGGGATCTATATGCCAAGAAAAAGGGGATATCTCTCGCAGAAGCCTTAGGGGGCAAAAGAGATAAAGTGCCCGCCGGCGTGGCGGTGGGTCTGGCTTCGGCTGATGAGATGCTTCGGGAAATTGAGCAATACGTAAAAGAAGGTTATCAACGTATAAAAATAAAAATTAAGCCTGGCCATGACGTTGATTTGGTCAGAGCCATCCGCAGCCGTTTTCCGAACGTACCGCTGATGGCGGATGCCAACTCGGCTTATGAACTGAAAGACATCAGCAGGCTGAAAGAGTTGGATGAATTCCAGCTCATGATGATAGAACAGCCGCTTCAGGCAGATGATATTGTCGATCACCGCCACCTGCAGAAACACTTGAGAACCGCGGTATGCCTTGATGAAAGCATATGCTCATATGATGATGCAAGGCGGGCCATTGAGCTTGGGAGCTGTAAAATCATTAACATAAAACCGGCGCGTGTAGGAGGCCTGACAGAGGCCTTAAAAATACATGACTTATGCAGAGAGCATCACATGCCGGTTTGGTGCGGCGGAATGTTTGAAACCGGCATTTCGAGAGCGCAGACAGTCGCGCTTGCTTCGCTGCCGCAATTTACGATACCGGGTGATATTTCCTCATCAGACCGATACTGGGAGGAGGATATTGTCACTCCCGACATCCGTATCGAAGAGGGATTCATCTCTGTCCCGGACGGTCCCGGACTGGGTGTTGAAGTCAATCAGGAAATAATGAGAAAATACGTCACCCAAATGGACGTTTTTACGACAAACAACTGATAAAAAGACATTTCAGCGAGTTGAGCTGCCTGTATGCTGCTGTTATATTGAAACTGTTCATTATCACCCCTTCCCCCGTTTGAACCGGCTGTATCAGCCGGTTTTTTTAATAGGCGAATGCGATGATTTTTTTATTCTTCAAACAGTGTCGGCTTTACATCGCAGGTGCTGCTTTCCGGCTGGGGCAAACATGTACATCTTGATAAAAAATTCTGTGCTTGTCATGAATACGATACTGATTGTATCGCATGCCGCCGCCTATATTTGCCGGCGAACCGCCTTCTGCCATGCTTCTCATCCGCGCGGTTTTCCCCGGCTCAGGGGCTGATATCAAAAAGGCTTGCGGCGCGGAAATGAAAAAGAGCTGTATAAAACAGCTCTTTTCTTTTACAAATCATGCGGTTTAAAGGTTTTGCAATCCGTTTCTTCACTTTTTTCAGCGGTTTCGCCTGTATGGCTGACCACATAAATAGCGTCGGCCGTGCATTTGTTTCCTCTGCCCCAATATGAACAGTTATTGACTTCACACAGAATTTTTTGGTCCATGCTGGCTCCCCTCCAAGATAAAAGGTACGCCATTAGTATGAGCCGCCCTGATTTTTGTTATTCCTCCTGGCGGATATAACGTCTGTCTTTCATAAAGAGCTTCCAGAAGAAATAAAACCCGGGGAACAAAATGATGAAAGCGACGATATACGTCATAAACAGCGCCCTGAAGGTTGCCGGCTCCGTAAATCCTGACATGACCGTAATATCCGGATAAATCATATAAGGAAGATGAGCCCGTCCGTATGCATAGCTTGCCAAAAAGTATTGAAGCGCAATGGCGATCATGGCGATTCTCGGTTTGCCGAGGTTGCGGCCGAAGCGCTTATTCGGCAAAAACAGAGCCACGCCGGCAATGATAAATGTAATGACAGACAGAATGAGCCAAGTCTTGTCTTTCATCATCCCCGTATACAGCCAGCCGGCTTCAGAGCGTAATGTCAGCATAATGAAGAAGGCAAACAGAAGCGACAGCGGCCCTGTTATTAAAGAGCTCCGTCTGTAGATGCGGTACGCATGCTCCTCTTCCGCAACATTTGAAAAATCGGCCAGAAGCAGTGAAGATAAAAATAAAGTGCTTAAAATGGCAAAGCCGATAAACGCATACGCATTAAGGCTTGTAAAGACATTTGCCAAATTCAGTTGATACACTCCGCCCGTCTTCTCAATAAACCCTCCGTGTGTGACCGGAAGGACCAAAATCAGCACAGCGGGAATAATGAAGCCTGAAATTCCAGAGATATATCTCATGATTTTTCTTTCCTTCGCGGTATTGGAGAAGACGAGAAAGCCGCTGCGGATGGCTAAGAGCAGCAAAATAATACTTCCCGGAATCAATAAAACGGTTCCCAGCACGAAGGTTGCCCCTGGAAAGAAGCTGAATAGGGCGACAACGATCGCGACGATAAAGACGTTGGTCACTTCCCATGTCGGGGACAAATAACGGTTGGCGATGTTTGTCGCCTTTGTTTGTTCTTTATTTAAATATATCATCGACCAAAAGCCGGCTCCGAAGTCCATCGTTGCCATGACCGCGTAGATAAACACGAAGCCCCATACGATTGATATCGCAATGAGAGCATCCATGGTAATGTCCATTTCAATTCAGCCCTTTCTATTGTTAGGATTCCGCCGCTTTTACATCCTCCTCAACAGGATGTTTGCGGAAATAATAAAGCAGCACATAAATGACTGCGGCTGCCAAAATGGCGTAAACCACTGTGAACAGGATGAACAGGAAACCGATTGAACCGGTTGTCGTGACGACATCAGACGTTTTCAGGAGATGGTAAATCACCCATGGCTGCCGCCCCGTACAAGCGAATATCCACCCGAATTCAATTCCGATCAGACTGAGCGGTCCTGCGGTTAAAAATAAAATCAAAAGCCAAGTCGGAAAGCTGTCTTTCTTTAAAATTTTTCTCCACACGATGCCGATGATGGAGTACAAAATGAGCAGCATCCCGATGCCGACCATTCCGTTAAACAGTGTATGGATGAATAAAGGCGGCCACTCGTCTTTCGGAAACGCGTTCAGTCCTTTGACGACGGTATCAAAGCTGTTTGCGGCCAAAAAGCTTAAAGCCCACGGCACTTCTATCGCCCATTTTACTTTTTCTTCTTTTGCATCAGTAAAACCCCCGATCGCAAGCGGAGCGTGTGATCTAGTTTCAAACAGCCCTTCTGCGCCCGCAAGCTTCTCAGGCTGGTATTCGTAAAGAAGCTGGGCTGACTCGTGACCGTTTAAAGAGGCAAGAATGGAGAATATCCCGCCGATCGTTAAGGCGAGCAGCAGCGCTTTTCGGTGAAAGCGGTATACCTGCTCCTGTTTTCTCGTTCTCAGCATTTTATAAGCAGCAACTGACGCGACGATAAATGCACCGGTCATGAAAGCCGTCAGTACGACATGGCCCGCGGTGGTGAAAAAGCTTGGATTAAAAAACGCTGCCCACGGTTCGACGTCAGTGATTTTGCCGTTTAAAATTTTAAAACCGGCCGGCGTTCCTTCAAATGCGTGAACATTTGTGATTAAGACGGCTGATGCCGCGGCGCCGATCAAAACGAAAATAACGGCAATGATGCGCATCGCCGGAGTCAGCCGATCAGCGGCGTAGACATAAATGGACATAAACAGCGCTTCGATAAAGAAAGCATAAATTTCAATCTGAAACGGAAGTGACATCACCCTGCCGATGACCTCCATGAATCCGGGCCACAAAAGGGCAAGCTGTGTACCCGCGATCGTTCCGGTCGGTATCGCCACGCCGAGCAGAACAGCCTGCGCCTTCGTCCACCTTTTCGCCATAATGGCATAATGCGGATCTTTTGTTTTTTGATAAATCAATTCAGCCATTAAAATCATCAGAGGCAAGCCGACACCAAGCGTCGCAAAAATAATATGAAAGCCCATGGTTGTCCCGAACAGACTTCTGGCTAATACTAAATCATCCACGATCATAAACCGCCTTTCTAAATTACCGTTTTATGTAATGTGGTTATATTATTTGCTGAAGCGATTAGATTATTCTTCCGATTCCATATATGTGCAGGGTTTAGAAATCAAGGGATCAGGGCATATATGATTGACAAGAGCCTATTTAAGGTTTAGAATAAAACGTAATTATTACGATTTAAGAAAGGGAGATCACCATGAAAAAAGATATTCATCCGGATAACCATCAAGTGATTTTTCAAGATGTGAACAGCGGCTACCGCTTTTTAAGCCATTCTACGAAAACGTCAGAGGAAACGGCAGAGTGGGAAGACGGAAAAACATACCCGCTGATTAAAGTAGAAGTCAGCTCAGATACGCATCCGTTTTATACAGGCCGCCAAAAATTCAACGAAAAAGGCGGGAGAGTCGAACAGTTCAACAAAAAATACAATATGGGGAAATAAGACAAGCCCAATGGGGTTTGTCTTATTTATTGAGCACTTTGTCATCTTGTGCGGGGAGTGACGAAATGACCCGCCTTATGTTATATTGTGAATAAAAAGGCAGAAAGGAAACACCAAGATGAGTCTTCTAAACGATATCATGCAATTTAATGAGCAGTTCACTAAAAACAAAGATTATGAAAAATACCAAACATCTAAATTCCCGGATAAAAAGATGGCGATTTTGTCCTGTATGGACACACGTCTTGTAGAATTGCTTCCGCATGCGATGAACATGCGAAACGGCGATGTGAAAATTATTAAAAGTGCCGGCGCGCTTGTCGCCCACCCGTTCGGAAGCATCATGCGCAGCCTTTTAGTGGCCGTATACGAATTAAACGCTGATGAAGTCTGCGTTATCGGCCACCATGATTGCGGCATGAGCAAAATCAACAGCGAGGATATGCTTGATAAAATTATCGACCGCGGTATTCCGAAAGAGCGGATTGACATGCTGAAGCACTCAGGTGTTGATCTTGATCAATGGCTGAAAAGCTTTGATTCAGTAGAAGCGAGTGTTACAGACAGCGTAAACGTCATTAAACACCATCCGCTATTCCCTGACAATGTCCCGGTGCACGGTCTGGTGATTGATCCTGAAACCGGTAAACTGGATCTGGTGATCGACGGCTACCAGCATATGGACTAATGTTTTTGCTTTTTGTCCGGTACGGGATCAACACCGCCCGGATGAAAAGGGTGGCACTTTAAAATCCGCTTCAGTGTCAGCCATCCGCCTTTTAATGCGCCGTGAGTCTTGACGGCTTCGATTCCGTACTGCGAACACGTCGGATAAAAGCGGCATGACGGCGGCGTCAGCGGAGAGATGAACTTCTGGTACCCGCGGATTAACGCAATCATTATGGTTTTCATCAAAAAACCACCTTTCTGATGCTAGTATAGAAAAAAAATTTCAGATTGAAAAGCTTCCGCCACAATTCTTATCGGAAAACTGTGTTATAATGGATGCATATTCTGAAAAAAAGGGAGTGCCATTATGCCTTCAGTAGAAAGTTTTGAGCTAGACCATAATGCGGTTGTGGCTCCGTATGTAAGACATTGCGGAGTGCATAAAGTCGGAACAGACGGCGTCGTGAATAAGTTTGACATTCGCTTCTGCCAGCCGAACAAACAGGCGATGAAGCCGGATACGATTCATACGCTTGAGCACTTGCTTGCGTTTACGATTCGCACACATTCTGAGAAATACGATCACTTCGACATCATAGATATCTCACCGATGGGCTGCCAGACAGGCTATTATCTTGTTGTCAGCGGCGAGCCGACAGCGGAAGAAATTGTAGACCTGCTTGACGCTACGCTGAAAGAAGCCATCGATATTACGGAGATTCCGGCGGCCAATGAAAAACAGTGCGGCCAGGCGAAACTTCATGATTTAGAAGGCGCGAAACGGCTGATGCGTTTCTGGCTGTCACAAGATAAAGAAGATTTGCTGAAAGTGTTCGGATAAAAAACAGGCCTTTTTGCTGATATGCAAAAAGGCTTTTTTACATATTTCTAAAAAATGTCACACCTTATGTGTAAGCGTTTGCTAAAATAGAAGCAAACATGAAGGAGTGATGGGATGAAACGGGCTGTATTGGCAGGTATGTGCGGTATGGTATTTCTATTATCTTCCTGCGGGGGCAATTCGGACAAAACCGCCGCGGATGAGGAGCCTAAAGCGCTTGAGGTCAAGCTTACAGGACCGGAAAAGGCAGCACCGCATGAAAAAACGGAATACAAGGCGGAGGTTTTTTACGGCGGCAAGCGTGTCACGGATGCGGATGAAGTCATGTTTGAAGTATGGAAAGAAGGAAAAAAAGGCAGCAGCAAAACAAGCAAGGCCAAGGAGGAAAAAGGGGCGTATCACCTGCGGACTGAATTTGATGAAGAGGGTGTGTATACCGTTCAATCCCACGTAACGGCAAAACAGCAGCATAATATGCCGACTGTAAAAGTGCGTGTCGGGGATGCTGAAGCTGCCGATGATTCCTCCGGCCATGAGGAACAGACGCATCATCATTAAGGATTGTTTTTATCCGTCAAGCCTTTTGATGCGTCCTCCGGCGGGTCAATCGTATGTTTTACGTTATAAGCTCTTACAGTCGACCAGATGGATAAAAGCAGCACGGCGAGCACGATAAGAAAGCCGAAGCCCAGAAGAAGCAGCATAAAATCCCTCCTTTTTAACAAATCATAACATATTTTCCATACGTAAAATCAAGGGCTAAAAATTTATGTTTTAACACACGATATATAGGGTATATCAATAGTAAATCAAAGGAGGAAGATAGGCATGTCAGAAAAACTATTGGAAGCGGTCAATAAACAAGTTGCAAACTGGACGGTCATGTATGTGAAATTACATAACTATCATTGGTACGTCAAAGGGAAGGACTTTTTCACATTGCACGAAAAGTTCGAGGAGCTGTATAACGAAACGGCTACATATATTGATGATCTGGCAGAACGTCTGCTGGCATTGAACGGCAAGCCGATCGGCACAATGACGGAATCATTGAAGACTGCTTCTATAAAAGAGGCGGAAGGCAATGAGAGCGCAGAACAAATGGTACAGAACATTTATGATGATTTCACTGTCATTGCGGAAGAGCTGAAAAGCGGCATGGATCTCGCAGATGAGGTCGGAGACGAAACGACCGGAGATATGCTGCTTGCCATTCACCAGAATATCGAAAAACATAACTGGATGCTGAAAGCGTATTTAGGATAATCAACAAGGGAAGACCGGGGCTATAAAGCACTCGGTCTTTTATTTGGCTGCCGAAGAGAGGTGTTGTCCATTTTTCTGAAAAATCCAGTCCGTTCCATTCACTTTTCATAGAATAATGTAAGGCCGTTTCTGTGAAAGGATGTTGGATCAAGTGGGCAAAGACTTTGGCATCTTTTCGTTTTTTGCAGTGATCGTGTCGGCAGCGGGGTTTTTCTTTGGCGGTTTTCAGTATTCCTTTCTGATTTTGCTATCGGTCATGGCGATTGAGTTTATCAGTACAAGCTTAAAAGAATCTCTTTTGCAGCAGCTGAGCGCAAGAAAGCTTTTTGCGCGGCTGGTCAAAAAAATCGTGACCCTGGCATTAGTCTCAGTTTGCCATTTTTTTGATCAGCTGCTTCATTCAGAAGGCGCCATCCGCAATTTGGCTATTATGTTTTATATCTTATACGAATCGGTTCAGATCGTGATTACGGCAAGCTCGCTGGGCATCCCGGTTCCGCAGGTGCTCGTCGACCTATTGGATACCCTGAAAAATAAATTCAAGCGCAAACCGTAACATTTGCTTCAAAGGAGGCTATACTAGCGGGTATGATGGTTTTCCTCTGAATTTTTGATAAAGGGCTTCCGAACAAACGCAACTGTGGTATGATGTATGGAAGATATGAAGGAACGGATTAGAGGGATAAACATGTACGAGTTTAAAGACTATTATCAGAATACTGTTCAGCTCTCCTTTGAACACCAGCCTTTTTCAGACAGCCCGAAGCATGTATGGGTCATATGCCGATATGGAGATAAGTGGCTTTTGACTGAGCACGAAGACCGGGGGTTTGAATTTCCGGGCGGAAAAGTGGAGCCGATGGAATGTGCGGAGGAAGCGGCCCTGCGCGAGGTGAAAGAAGAAACCGGCGCCGCGGTAAGACATCTGAAGTACGTCGGACAGTATAAAGTTCTCGGCAGGGAAAAGGTAATCGTGAAGAATATTTATTTTGCCGATATTGAAAAGCTTGAAAAACAGGCTGACTATTTTGAAACAAAAGGGCCGGTGCTGTTCAGCGAACTGCCGGAGAATCTCCCCCGAAATAAAAAATTCAGTTTCATTATGAAAGATTCGGTGCTTCCGATCAGTCTGAAAAAGCTGAAAGAGGACGGCGTATTTCAATCATAAAAAACGGAGACCCGGCGCTTACGCACGGGTCTTTTTTATATTTTTCCTTTCGTCCATTTTCTTTCTAACAGTTCGACTCCCTGATACATCAATGTCGCAAAAATCGCGATGATCAGAAGGCTTAAGAACACAAGAGTGAAATTGAAGACCTGGAAACCGTAAATGATCATGTAGCCCAGACCTTTTTCGGAAACGAGAAACTCGCCGACGATGACGCCGACCCAGGATAAACCGACGTTCACTTTAAGCGCGGAAATAATCGCGGGGGCGCATGCCGGCAGAATGACTTCTTTAAACATGATGCTTCTTTTCGCTCCGAATGTTTTCATCACCTTAATATAGTTTTCATCCACTTCCTGAAAAGCCGTAAAGACGACGATTGTCGTGATAATGACACTGATGACTGCTCCCATGGCGACAATGCTTGTGAAATTCGGTCCGAGTGCCACGATGAGAATCGGTCCGAGTGCGACCTTCGGCATCGCGTTTAAAATGACGAGGTACGGGTCTAAAACCCGGGCGAGCCTGTTTGACCACCATAACAGAGCGGCGAGGCATGTGCCGAGAAGCGTGCCGAGCAAAAAGCCGAGAACGGTTTCTCCTAAGGTTACGCCGATGTGCGCCGCAAGGGATCCGTCCGCAATCTTTTCAACTAAAAGCCTGCAAACGGCGGAGGGTGAGCTGAAGATTAACGGATCGATCCAGCCCGCCCTGCTCGATATTTCCCACCCGGCAAAAAATACGATGAAAATGGCGGCCTGATACGCACGGATCCGGAGCTTTTCTTTTTGGTGTCTTTTCTTAAACTGCTGATGAAGCTGTTCAATCGTGCCGCTGCTGTTTTTCAAGGGAATTCAGCTCCTTCCATATGGTTTGAAACAGCGGCTGAAAGGCCGGATCCTGACGCGCGTCAAACGGATCTAAAGCCGCGAGCTCCTTAGGCACGGTGAATATTTGATGGATGGTGCCCGGCTGATTCGAAAATAAATAGATCGTATCGCTCATGGCGATGGCTTCACCGATATCGTGGGTGACGAGCACGGCGGTTTTTTGAAAATCCTTTAATGTTCTGAAGACAAGGTTTTCCAAAGAAAGCTTCGTTTGAAAGTCCAGCGCGGAAAACGGTTCATCAAGGAGCAGCAGTCCCGGGTCCGGCGCAAGAGTTCTGGCAAGTGCCGCCCGCTGCCGCATTCCGCCTGAGAGCTCTTTCGGATATTTCTTTTCAACGCCGATTAATCCGAGCTTAGGCAGAAGGCTGAGAACTTCAGCTCTTTTTTCTTCTGTTAATGTTTTTGAAATGTGTAAACCGAGCAGCACGTTTTCCTCAATTGATTTCCAAGGAAATAAATAATCCTGCTGAAGCATATAACCGATTTGGTGTTCTTTATGGTTCGGCACGCTTCCTTCGATCAGCACCCGGCCTTGCGCAGGGGTGATAAGGCCGGCCAGAATGGACAGGAGTGTTGTTTTTCCGCATCCGCTCGGCCCGAGAAAGGAGATGAAATCCCCTTTTTCAATCTGAAAATGTATATCTTTCACGGCGGTTGTCTTTTCTTTCAGCGAGAAATAAGTATGTGTTACATGATCCACATGTAAAAAAGACATTCATGTTCCTCCTATTGTTCTGAGGTGACTTTTTTGGCGATTTTTGTGTTGACGAGTTTGCTGTACGGAATGTGTTTCGGGAGCTCTCCGGCTTCATCCATAATAGATTGAAGCTGTTCCCATTCATCCTTTTGCAGAACTGGGTCTGCAGAGAATGACTTTTGTTTTTTATAGCGCTCTATCGATGTTTCGATAATGGCCGGGTCTGTATCGGCAAATTCCTTCTGAATCGTTTTTGCGATGTCTTTGGCCGGATGGCTTTCCACCCATTGCTGGGCGCGATAGATGGCGCGGGTGAATTTTTCCGCCGTCTTTTCATTGTTTTTCAAATAACTTTCTTTTGCCATAAAGGTTGTGTATGGCACTTGGCCGGAAGCTTCTCCGAAGGATGCGACGATATGGCCGATGCCTTCTTTTTCAAATTGGGATGCCGTCGGTTCAAACAGCTGCACATAATCACCCGTTCCGGATGCGAATGCGTTGGAAATATTGGCGAAATCAATGTTTTGAACGAGGTTAATGTCTTTTTTCGGCTCTATGTGATTCTTTTTCAGGACGTACTCACCGGCCATTTGGGGCATGCCGCCTTTTCGCTGGCCGAGAAATGTTTTTCCTTTTAAATTGCTCCATTTGAATGATTTCTCATCTTTCCGCGACACGAGAAATGTGCCGTCCGTCTGTGTCAGCTGCGCGAAGTTGATGACCGGATCTTTTGCTCCCTGCGCCTCCACGTAAATGGATGTTTCAGAACCGACCAGCGCGATGTCTGACCCGTTTGACAAAAGCGATGTCATCGTTTTGTCTCCGCCCCATGTTGTTTGAAATGACACTTGGAGCCCTTCTTTTTTAAAAAAACCTTTTGCTTCAGCGACATACAGAGGCGTATAGAAGATGGAGTGTGTGACTTCCGCCACCTTTACCTTCGTCAGACTTTCTTCCTGTCTGCAAGCCGGAAGAATGAGCAGGAAAAAGGCGCATATGACAAAAACGCAGCCCGCTTTGAGCCATTTGTTCACGGTGTAACCTCCTTGTTTTAAGCGTTAAAATAACCTTTTCTGCTTTACATATCGTATGATGGGTATAAAAAATGTGTGAGTGCCCATATTCACGTTGGGAAAGAATAAAAAAACTGATGATATAAGGAGGCGCATTGTTTTGCTGGTAGAAAAGAAAAGGTTCCCGTCTCCGAGTCCGCATGTCCGCCTCTTTGCGGTATGCTATGAGTCAGAAGGTCTGAAGGTAAAGGGGCTCCTTGCCGAACCTGCGGCGCCGGGAACATATGACGGTTTTTTATATTTGCGCGGCGGCATAAAAAATGTCGGCATGGTACGCCCCGGCAGAATCGTTCAATTCGCTTCCCAAGGCTTTGTCGTGTTTGCGCCTTATTACAGAGGCAACCAGGGCGGCGAGGGAAATGAAGATTTTGCGGGAGAGGACAGAGAGGACGCGTTTTCCGCTTTCCGCCTTCTTCGGGAGCATCCGAATGTCAGGGAAGGGCGGGTGCATATTTTCGGTTTTTCCCGGGGCGGAATCATGGGGCTTTTGACCGCGATTGAAATGGGGCATCAAGCGGCTTCACTCGTTTCATGGGGCGGTGTGAGCGATATGGTGCTTACTTATGAAGAGCGGAAGGATATGCGGCGGATGATGAAGCGGGTGATCGGCGGCACGCCGAAAAAGGTGCCGGATGAATACAGATGGCGTTCGCCGTTTGAAAAAGCAGACCGCATTCAGGCCCCTGTGCTGCTCATCCATGGAGAGAATGATGAGAATGTTTCGATCGAACACGCCCGGATGATCGAGGACAAGCTGAAAGAGGCGGGGAAACCGGTGGAAACTTGGTATTACAGCGGTTTTACGCATTATTTTCCGCCGCAGGAAAACAGACGCATTGTCCGGCGGCTGGCGGAATGGATGAAGACACGGTAAGATGCCTGATTTATGATATGATAATAAAGAATAAGAGAATGAAAGGGGATTTTCATTTTGGGAATGCCTGTTGAATTTAATACCATGATTGTGACAAAAGGCAATGAAAAACGGATAGAGGAAAATATCTTTTTATTGGAGAAAGAGGGCTACCGCGTCTATCCTCTTGATATTCCGATGGACGTGCGCAAAACGAAAACCGGAGAGAAATCCGGCACCGGCGAGGTCCAAAAGCTCGAATGGGCGAACGGCCGGACAAGCATTACATACAGACTCACTTCGCTTCATTCGACAAACTGAAAAAACAAAAGCCGAGGGCATAAACGCCCTTGGCTTTTTTGATTACACGAGAGGTCCGCCGGCTTTGGCAATCGAGTCTGCATGGGAAAACTTTTTAAAGTTTTCTTTAAACTCATTGGCTAAAAACAGCGCTTTTTCGTTGTATGCTTGTTTATCGCTCCATGTGTTTTCAGGCTGAAGAACTTCATCCGGCACGCCCGGAACATGAACGGGACTGTGCAGGCCGAAAATGCTGTCTGCCGTCATGTCAGTCTGGTTCAGTCTGCCGTCAATAGCGGCTTTGACCATCGCTCTTGTATACGAAAGTTTCATCCGTTCTCCGACTCCGTACCCTCCGCCGGTCCAGCCTGTGTTGACCAGGAAGACTTGAACGCCGTGTTCGTCGATTTTACGCCCGAGCATTTCGGCATATACATGTGCCGGAAGCGGAAGGAACGGTGAACCGAAGCACGTCGAGAAAGTCGTTTGCGGAGATGTCACGCCGCGTTCGGTTCCCGCGAGTTTACTGGTGTATCCGCTTAAGAAGTGATACATCGCCTGTTCCTTCGTCAGTTTGCTGATCGGAGGAAGCACGCCGAATGCGTCCGCCGTTAGAAAGACAATCGCCTGCGGATGGCCGGCAATGCTCGGCTGCACGATATTGCCGATCATCTCAATCGGATATGCGGCTCTTGTGTTTTCCGTGTAGAAGGAATTGTCGTAATCCGCTTCACCCGTTTTTTCATCAAGCACGACATTCTCAAGAACAGACCCGAAGCGGATCGCACGAAAAATCTGCGGTTCTTTTTCCTCGCTCAGATTGATACATTTAGCGTAACATCCGCCTTCAATGTTGAAAACGCCGGAATCTGACCAGCCGTGCTCGTCATCTCCGATCAGTTTGCGGTCCGCATCGGCTGAAAGCGTCGTTTTCCCTGTGCCGGAAAGGCCGAAAAACAGGGCGACATCGCCTTTTTCACCGACGTTGGCTGAGCAGTGCATCGGCAGTATATCCTGCTGCGGAAGCAGGAAGTTCATAATGGAGAATATTGATTTTTTCATTTCTCCGGCGTATTCGGTGCCGCCGATTAAAATGACGCGCTTTTCGAAAGAGACAATGATAAATGTTTCCGAATGCGTGCCGTCCGTCTCCGGGTCTGCTTTAAAATGCGGAGCTGAGAGAATGGTGAAAGGCTGCGCTTGCGGGTCTCTTTCATCCGTTTCCGGTCTGATAAACAGCTGGCGCGCGAATAAATTGTGCCACGCAAATTCATTTACGACCGTAATCGGCAGTCTGTATTTTTCATCCGCTCCCGCGAATCCTTCAAACACAAACAGTTCATCCCGCTGTTTTAAGTAGCTGACGACTTTGGCGTACAGCTTTTCAAACGCCTCTTCAGAAATGGGCTGATTCACCGCGCCCCAATCAATTTGATTTTCTGTGCTTTGTTCACGGACGATAAATTTATCTTTAGGTGACCGGCCTGTATATGCGCCGGTGGTGGCGCGTACGGCGCCCGTTGATGTCAGCGTTCCTTCATCTCGGCTGATCACTTTTTCGGTAAGTTTTGGAGCCGATAAATTATGATGCACATTCGGACTTGCAAGTAATGCTTGAAGATCTGCGGTTAAATCAACTAATTTCATAAAAACCTTCCTTTGCCGGTTTATTTGTATTTCGCTGAATGTGGAATTAGTATAACATATATCTGAAAATAGTCTATACTATTTACGGTTTTTTGTTTGTGTTTTTCCATTGCTTCCCGAAATAAAGGCGCGCAATCGCTTTAATTCATATTGACACTTTCCGCCCTTTTACGATAAGATATTTCATTGAGCGGATACTCTTATCCCGAGCTGGCGGAGGGACAGGCCCGATGAAGCCCAGCAACCGGTTTCTCTGTAAAAAAGCAGGTGAAAACACTGTGGGAAACCAAGGTGCTAACCTGATGCAAGGTTTAATATTTTCCTTGAGCGATAAGAGTGAAAGGCACACAGACCAAACCCTTTCCTCGAGTGGAAAAGGTTTTTTTATTTCATAAAATATGCCAATTAACATTCTCTGATATAGTATGACATTGTATTAAGAGGGAGCGAGTTCCGTATCATATGAGAAGGTCTTGCAAAAGATCTTTTTTCAGGAGGAAAAGTGAATGAGTAAAAACCGTCGACTATTTACATCTGAATCTGTTACTGAGGGTCATCCGGACAAAATCTGTGACCAAATTTCTGACAGTATCTTAGATGAGATTTTAAAAAATGACCCGAACGCGCGCGTGGCCTGCGAAACATCTGTAACGACAGGACTTGTGCTGGTAAGCGGAGAGATTACTACATCAACATACGTTGACATTCCGAAAACAGTCCGTGAAACGATTAAAGAAATCGGCTACACACGCGCCAAATACGGATTTGATGCGGAGACTTGCGCTGTTTTAACATCAATTGATGAACAGTCTGCGGATATCGCAATGGGTGTCGATCAGGCTCTTGAAGCGCGTGAAGGCACAATGAGCGATGCTGAAATCGAAGCAATCGGAGCGGGAGACCAAGGCCTGATGTTCGGTTATGCGTGTAACGAAACGAAAGAGCTTATGCCGCTTCCGATCTCTTTGGCGCATAAATTAGCCCGCCGTTTGAGCGAAGTCCGCAAAGAAGACATTCTTCCGTACCTTCGCCCTGACGGCAAAACGCAAGTTACCGTTGAATATGATGAAAACAACAAGCCGGTCCGCATCGACGCGATCGTCATTTCAACTCAGCACCACCCGGAAATTACGCTTGAGCAGATTCAGCGCAATCTGAAAGAGCATGTCATTAACCCTGTTGTGCCTGAGGAACTGATCGATGAAGAAACAAAATACTTCATCAACCCTACGGGACGTTTCGTAATCGGCGGACCTCAAGGTGATGCGGGTCTTACCGGCCGTAAAATCATCGTTGACACATACGGCGGATATGCACGTCACGGCGGCGGCGCATTCTCCGGTAAGGATGCGACGAAGGTAGACCGTTCTGCGGCATACGCTGCGAGATACGTAGCGAAAAACATCGTGGCAGCAGGTCTTGCTGATTCTTGTGAAGTGCAGCTTGCATACGCGATCGGCGTGGCACAGCCTGTTTCTATTTCCATCAATACATTTGATACAGGAAAAGCTTCTGAAGAAAAACTGATCGAAGTCGTACGGAATAACTTCGACCTGAGACCTGCCGGCATTATTAAAATGCTTGATCTGCGCCGCCCGATCTATAAGCAGACAGCTGCTTACGGCCACTTCGGACGTCATGATGTGGATCTTCCTTGGGAGCGTACTGACAAGGCGGATGCGCTTCGCAAAGAAGCACTAGGAGAATAATTTTATAGCCGCTTACTTAAGCGGCTTTCCCTTTTTGTAGATGCTGCCATGCTTATTTTTTACATAGCGTGAAACCAATGGCGTAACAAAGCGTCTATAAAAAGGGGGTCCAATTAGAAAATTACACTTATGGAGGCTATACTATGTGTGGATTTGTCGGTGTTTTTAATAAGCATCCATTAACTCAAACCGCAGATCAAGAAGAGCTAATCAAACAAATGAACCAAATGATCGTTCACCGCGGTCCTGACAGCGATGGGTATTATCATGATGAGCACGTCGGATTCGGCTTCAGACGGCTCAGTATTATTGACGTAGAAAACGGCGGACAGCCTTTATCATATGAAGACGAAAAATATTGGATCATTTTTAACGGCGAAATCTATAACTACATTGAATTGAGAGAAGAGCTTGAAGCGAAAGGCTACACTTTCAATACAGATTCCGATACCGAAGTGCTCCTTGCGACATACCGTCATTATAAAGAAGAAGCCGCTTCAAAGCTTCGCGGAATGTTTGCGTTTTTAATCTGGAACAAGGCTGACCGCGTCATGTACGGCGCGAGAGACCCGTTCGGAATTAAACCGCTGTATTACACAACCATCGGGGACAAAGTATATTTTGCATCTGAAAGAAAGAGTTTAATGGCCGCTCAAAACGGTATTGATCTTGATACAGCTTCTTTACAGCAATATATGTCTTTCCAATTCGTTCCTGAACCGAGCACGCTTGACGCTGAAGTGAAAAAAGTCGAGCCGGGCAGCCAGTTTACGATCCGCCCGGAAGGCGACATCGCGTTTAAAACATATTTCAAAGCGAACTTTAAGCCTGTTCAGTCTGATGAAGATAAATTGGTGAAAGAAGTCAGAGACGCAATCTTTGACTCTGTCAAAGTTCACATGAGAAGTGACGTTCCTGTCGGTTCGTTTCTATCCGGCGGTATTGACTCTTCTTTTATCGTCTCAGTTGCGAAAGAATTTCACCCGAGCCTTAAAACATTTTCCGTCGGTTTTGAGCAGCAGGGCTTCAGTGAAGTTGACGTAGCGAAGGAAACGGCTGCCGCGCTCGGGATTGAAAATATAAGCAAAGTCATTTCTCCTGAGGAGTATATGAGTGAGCTTCCGAAAATCGTCTGGCACTTTGATGACCCGCTTGCAGATCCGGCGGCGATTCCTTTGTACTTTGTCGCGAAAGAAGCGAAAAAGCATGTAACGGTTGCATTATCCGGGGAAGGCGCGGACGAGCTGTTCGGCGGGTACAATATTTACCGCGAACCGCTGTCGCTTAAACCGTTTGAACGCATTCCGTCCGGTCTGAAAAAAATGCTTCTTCATGTGGCGTCCGTCATGCCTGAAGGAATGAGAGGGAAAAGCCTCTTAGTCCGCGGCTGCACACCGCTTGAGGAGCGCTATATCGGTAATGCGAAGATTTTTGAAGAGCCCGTGAAAAAACAGCTGCTCAAACATTACAATCCAGAGCTTTCATACCGTGATGTCACGAAGCCGTACTTTACGGAAAGCCGTTCATACAGCGACATTAATAAAATGCAGTATGTTGATATCCATACTTGGATGCGCGGCGACATCCTGTTAAAGGCTGACAAAATGACGATGGCCAACTCATTGGAACTGCGCGTGCCGTTCCTTGATAAAGTCGTGTTTGACGTGGCCTCTAAAATTCCGGATGAACTGAAAACGAAAAACGGCACGACGAAATACCTTCTGCGCAAAGCTGCTGAAGGGGTAGTGCCTGATCATGTGCTTAACCGCAAAAAACTCGGCTTCCCTGTGCCGATCCGCCACTGGCTGAAAAATGAAATGAACGAATGGGTTCGCAACATCATTCGTGAAAGTGAAACAGATGCTTATATTGAAAAGGATTATGTCCTTCAGCTTCTGGAAGATCATTGTGCCGACAGAGCGGACAACAGCCGCAAAATCTGGACCGTGCTGATCTTCATGATCTGGCACAGCATCAATGTCGAGAAAAGATTGGTGCCGGAAGAGCTGAATCATCAGCCGAAAGAAGTCATTTTCGTTTAATCCAAAAGGCTTTCGATGTTATCGAAAGCCTTTTTTTTATTGTTTTTTGTAAACCGTCTATTCCGCTCTGTTTTCGACAAAGTATTACGCAATATTCAGAAAAAGGTTATAATAGGACTAATCGGGTAGATTCCGGAAAGAGTTTTCTGGCTATTTCGTCTCGGTTTGTTGTTTCTTTGTCAAAATCAGGGGGAGGGAGAGTTATGCAAAACAAAGAAAAAACGCTTCACCGCGGCTTGGAAGAGCGGCATATCTCGCTTATGTCGTTGGGCGCCGCGATTGGAGTCGGGCTGTTTCTCGGGTCAGCTTCTGCCATAAAGCTTGCCGGGCCAGGGATTTTAGCCGCTTACGCCTGCAGCGGACTGATTATGTTTTTTATTATGCGGGCATTGGGTGAAATGGCGATTCAAAAGCCTGTAGCCGGCTCATTCAGCCGGTATGCCAGAGATTATCTCGGTCCGCTTGCCGGGTTTTTAACAGGCTGGAATTATTGGTTTTTATGGGTCGTTACCTGCATGGCGGAAATCACCGCGGTCGGCATTTATATGGGCTACTGGTTCCCTGACGTGCCGTCATGGATCTGGGCGCTTTGTGCACTCGTCATTATGACGGCTGTCAACTTTCTGGCGGTCAAAGCGTACGGTGAGCTTGAATTCTGGTTTGCGCTCATTAAAGTATTGGCGATTCTGTCAATGATCGCGATCGGTCTGGTGATGATCGTATTCGGTCTCGGAAACGGAGGCGTTGCGCTCGGAATCAGCAATTTGTGGAGCCACGGCGGCTTTTTCCCGAATGGGATTAAAGGGGTGCTGCTGTCGCTTCAGATGGTCATGTTTGCCTATCTCGGGATTGAACTGATCGGTGTCACAGCCGGTGAGGTCAAAAATCCGGAAAAATCACTGGCGCGGGCCATAGATACTGTTTTTTGGCGCATTCTCATTTTTTACGTCGGAGCTTTGTTTGTCATTATGTCAATTTATCCGTGGCAGGAAATCGGTTCAGGCGGGAGCCCGTTTGTTTTGACATTTGAAAAAATCGGAATACCCGCTGCAGCCGGAATCATTAATTTTGTCGTATTGACGGCGGCTCTTTCTTCCTGCAACAGCGGGATCTTCAGCACGGGGCGTATGCTGTTCAATCTGGCGGAGCAAAATGAAGCGCCTAAAGCATACGGAACGGTCACAAAAGGCGGTGTGCCGGGAAAAGCGGTATTGGTTTCAGCGGGCGCGTTATGCATCGGCGTCCTGCTGAACTACGTGGTGCCGGCGAAAGTGTTTACGTGGGTGACGAGCATTGCGACGTTCGGGGCGATTTGGACATGGTCGATTATTTTGCTTTCCCAAATGAAATACCGTAAAAGCTTACAGCCGGAAGAACGGAAAAAACTCAAATATAAAATGCCTTTATACCCCTTTTCCTCATATATCTCGCTGGCATTTCTGGCTTTTGTCGTTGTGCTGATGGCTTTTGATGCAGAGACCAGGGTGGCCGTCATCATCGGTCCTGTCTGGTTCGGCATATTATTAGCCGCCTATTACGGGAAAGGTTTCCATAAAAGAAAAGACATAGATCTGGAAAACGGACAGACATTCGCCGAAAAAGCGTAAAAAAAGAGCCCGGGACATGGGCTCTTTTTTTTCATAGGATCGGGCCGGCGGGGGAAGAATAAAACAAATTCCTGAACATTTTGCTTCTGTTTCCTGACAATCGGGAGAATGCAAATGGTTTTTACTTAAATAATATTTTGAAAAATGGTACAGTAGTAAAACAAAGCTGATCTTTTTTATTTCTCTTGCAGTGTTTTATAGTATCGGCCTTTTTCAACATATTCCGTTCTGATTCTTTCCATGTCCCGTATGTCTTCTTCTGTCAGCCGGCGGATAACCTTTGCGGGCCGGCCGAACGCAAGACAGCCGGGAGGAATGGTTTTGCCCGGAGGAACGAGACTTCCGGCGCCGATAAACGCGCCTTCTCCGATTTCCGCCCCGTCAAGAATGACGGAGCCCATACCGATTAAAGCATTCTTTCTGATGATTGCGCTGTGCAGTGTAACCTGATGGCCGATCGTGACGTCATCTTCAATAAGAAGCGGGCGGTTCGGGCTTTGATGCAGACAGCTCAAGTCTTGTATGCTGACTCTTTTTCCGATCCTTGTCGGCGCAACATCTCCCCGGATGACTGCCGAGAACCAGATGCTCGATTGTTCTCCGATCACGACGTCGCCCGTTATGACGGCGTTATCCGCAATGAACGCTTCAGGATGTATGTCAGGCGTAAATTGTTTATAAGGGTAGATTATCATGTCTCATCCTTCTTTCTCTAAATTTATGTAAGAGGTGAACTGCATGTGGACTTGGAAAGCAGACAGGCCCGTCGGTACCATTGTCATTATCCACGGGGCAAGCGAATACCACGGGCGTTATAAATGGCTCGTTGAAATGTGGAGATCTTCCGGATATAACGTGGTGATGGGCGATTTGCCCGGTCAGGGAACGTCGACCCGCGCCAGAGGGCATATTCGCTCTTTCCAAGAATACATTGGTGAAGTAGATATATGGATTGATAAAGCGAGAACGCTTGAAGCGCCCGTTTTCCTTTTAGGCCACAGCATGGGCGGACTGATTGCGATAGAATGGTTTAAGCAGCAGAGAAATCCCCGCATTACGGCACTCATTTTATCATCACCTTGTCTGGGTCTGCAAATAAAAGTCAATAAAGTCCTTGATTTTGCGTCTAAAGGACTGAACGTCCTCGCTCCGTCCCTCAGAGTGGATTCCGGCTTATCACCTGATATGGCAACGAGGAATGCGGATATGATTGAAGCGGATCAAAACGATTCTTTATATGTCACGAAGGTATCCGTAAGATGGTACAGAGAGCTTTTAAAAACCATTGATGCCGCTATGGTGCCGACTGATGCGTTCTTAAAGGTGCCGCTTTTGCTTATGCAGGGCGGTGATGACAAAATCGTCGATAAAATGAAGGTCCGCAAATGGTTTTCCGGTGTGGCTTCTCATAATAAATCGTACCGGGAATGGGAAGGGCTTTATCATGAAATTTTTAATGAACCGGAAAGAGAAACTGTGTTTAAGGCGGCAAAAGCCTTTACAGATCAGTATATTTGAATTCGCTGGGGGTGCATATGTTGACAGTACCGGAACATCCTTTTAACCTTATGGCAAAAGTGTATCGGGAAATTTTTCCGCTCGTTCATCAGGAATTGAACATGTGGCGGGAAAAATCAGATTCCATTAAAAATACCGAACTGCGGCAGCAGGCGGCCGCAAGTATCCGCGATAAATCGTTTCATTGTGAAGGCGGCGGCATTTTAGCCTTGCTTTCGGGAGAACAAAAACAGAAATGCGTGCAATTTATCATCGCGTATCAGACAATCAGTGATTATCTGGACAATCTGTGCGACCGCAGCACCTCGCTTGATCCGGAGGACTTCCGCATGCTTCATCTTTCCATGCGTGACGCGCTGACGGTCGGTGCCGAGGTGCGGCCGTACTATCAGTACAGAGAGGAGCGGGATGACGGCGGTTATCTTCATGAGCTGGTCAGAACATGCCAGCGGGTGCTCGGGTCAATAGAACATTACGGTATCATTAAACCTTATTTGCTTGAGCTGTGTGATTATTATTGCGATCTTCAGGTTCATAAGCATGTCGTTGAGCATGAACGCGTTCCGAGGCTTAAAGCCTGGTTTGAGCAGTACCGGTCACAGCTTCCGGAAATGGAGTGGTTTGAATTCTCGGCCTGCGCCGGATCGACGTTAGGCATTTTCTGTCTCGTTGCTTACTCATTCCAGCCTGATTTTAACGAACATACCGCTGAGAAAATCCGCAGCAGTTATTTTCCGTACATACAAGGGCTGCATATACTGCTCGATTATTTAATTGACCAGGAAGAGGATCTGCTTGAAGGCGATCTGAATTTCTGTACGTATTATCAGTCTCATGAAGAAATGATGCAGAGACTGCAGCATTTTATTGAAAAAGCGGATGAACATTTGCAAGGCATTCCGCATGAAAATTTTCACCGGCTGATCAACAGGGGGCTGCTCGGCGTCTATTTATCCGATGACAAAGTCGCCGGCCAAAAAGAAATGGGCCGCCTCGCCCGAAAGCTGATCAGGGCAAGCGGAAAAACGTCATTTTTCTTTTATATCAACGGAAGAGCCTACCGCAAATTTCAGAAGATGGCTTGGACGAAAAGTTCGTAATGGGTGAACTGCGCCTCTCGTGTACATCATGACGGCGCAGTTTTTTATTTATGATGTGAAGAATGAAACATTGTGTGCGCCTGCAGAATATGATACTTTAATTTTATGAAAAAATTAAAGTATTTAGCGGTCATAGCATTACTTTCCATTTCCGGAGGCTGCTCCGTCATCCATGCTTCCGCCGGCTATCATCCTGTCTTGATAGCGCACAGGGGCTCTTCTGCGATTGAGCCGGAACATACCGCTTTGTCTTATGCACGTGCGATTAAAGACAAAGCAGATTATATTGAGATAGACTTACGGGAGACAAAGGACGGCCGTCTGATTGCGATTCACGATAAAACGGTAGATCGGACAACAGATGGTAAAGGGATGACAGATGATCTGTCTTTGGCTCAGATTAAGAAACTGAATGCGGGAAAAGGAGAAAAGATTTTAACATTAGAAGAAATCATCCAGAAATTCGGACAAACTGCCAATTACTATATTGAGACAAGAGAAAGCAACGGCAGCCTGGTGATGGAAAAGAAACTGATTGACATATTACAAAAACATAAGCTGATTTCCAGCCATAAAGCAGTCATTGAGTCTTTTAGCGGGAAGAGCTTAAAGAAAGTTCGTTCTATGAATAAAAAAGTTCCTCTTGTTCGATTATTAAAAGATAACGAGGCTGAGGAGATAAATGATAAGCAGCTGCAAACCATCAGAACGTATGCTGATACAATCGGGATCAACGCCAAATTGGCAAATGAAGCAGTCGTGAAGCGCATTCATCACAATAAGATGAAAGTGCACGTGTTTTTTGATAAGGAAGACGAGCATACGCTGACGCCTATTATGCTGAAACAAAAAGCAGATGGTGTCTTTACGAACAATCCCGCTTATACACGCAGCGTGCTGCAAAACAGTAAATAAAAAGAGACATGCGCATTTTACGCTGTCTCTTTTTTTAACGGTTTCTTTTTTGCCGCAAGGTGCATTGCGAATTTGCCGATCAGCCCGATGACAAAAAATGCAGCAAACCACCAGTAATAGGTTTTCGCGAACTCAAATCCTAAATGTCTTGATAAAATGATGACAAACATCACATAGGGAACACTTGAAAATATGATGCGAAGAATATTCAAACTGCCGCTCCTCCCAGACGTTACACTTAAAAGGTGAACTTTTTTCCATTATTTCATAGTAATTGATTTTTCTTGAAAAGTAAACACAAAAAGAATCGGCCCGCTTATGACAGGCCGATTCTTTATTTGCCGGCAGATTTCTTTTCAATCGCTATAATAAACGGCGGGTCGTTCCGCTGGTTGAGAAAGCCGTAGCTCAGCACGCGGGCTTTTTCCTGATCAAGATTGCTGCAGTATTCCAGTAATGCACTTTTTTCCGTCTTGCCTTCAGGATGCCCGTGGTACACAACGAGAACGATCAGCCCGTTCTCCTTCAGCAGATCAAGGAGCTGTTCGATCGCGGAAATGGTTGAGTGACCGTTTGTCGTAATGCTTTTATCGCCGCCGGGCAGATAGCCGAGATTAAAGACGGCGCAAGCCACACGACCGTGCGCATCTTCAGGCAGCGATGCCTTTATTTGATCATGGCTCTTATGGTGAAGCGTGACGCGCGGGCCGAAGTCGGCACCGAGCCGCTCCTTCGTTTTAGCGAGTGCGTCCGCTTGAATATCAAAGGCATGGACATGCCCTGTCTCACCGACAAGGCCGGCCAGAAAATATGTATCATGTCCGTTGCCCATCGTCGCGTCAACCGTGATATCACCTTCCTGTGCGGCGGACTTCAGCAATTCTTTACTGAAAGGGAGGATGTGCATCAAGGTCATAGGGCGGTCTCCTCCCCGATCTTTCTGAAGAGCTTTCCTTGATAGCTTCCCCGTGTTTCCAGCTCTTTTTGAATGGCGCCCAGTACTTCCCACTTATTGACGCTCCACATCGGCCCGACCATTAATTCGATCGGCCCGTCTCCCGTAATGCGGTGAACGATCATTTCCGGGGGAATGATTTCGAGCTGATCACATACAAGACTTACATATTCTTCTTGAGAAAGGAACTCCAGCTTTCCTTTTTCATATTGCTTCACCATCGGTGTGCCTTTTAATAAGTGAAGCAGGTGAATTTTAATGCCTTGCACATCCAAATCAGCGACGGCTTTGGCCGTCTCCATCATCATGTCCCTGTTTTCAAGCGGAAGCCCGTTAATGATATGGGAACAAACGCGGATGCCGTGTTTTCTCAGTTTATTGACACCCTCAACATAGCAGTCAAAATCATGGGCGCGGTTGATCAGAAGGGCGGTCCGCTCATGCACGGTCTGCAGCCCGAGTTCAACCCACAAATAGGTCCGCTCATTCAGTTCGGCCAAATATTCCACGACATCGTCCGGCAGGCAGTCCGGACGGGTCGCGATAGACATGCCGACAACGCCGTCAAGCTCGAGGACGGATTCAAATTTTTCACGCAGCTCCTCTACCGGGGCATGCGTATTCGTGAACGCCTGGAAATATGCGATATACTTGCCGTCTTTCCACTTTTCGTGCATACGGTTTTTGATATCGTGAAATTGCGTGTGTAAGTCATCGGCCCGGTTGCCGGCAAAATCGCCGGAGCCCGCCGCGCTGCAGAATGTGCAGCCGCCGTGTGCAACCGTGCCGTCCCGATTCGGGCAGTCAAAACCGCCGTCAAGCGCGACTTTAAACACTTTATGCCCGAAATGCTCCCGCAGGTGATAATTTAATGTATGGTACCGTTTTTCCGTATTTGAATAAGGAAAAGGGTTATTCTCGTTCAATGTTCAAAAAGCCTCCCTCACATCAGATGCATCCTAAAATTGTAGCATGAATGATGGGGGTTCACAATCTGAAAACAGGATGGGGCTTTCTTTTGTTTATTATGACTCCAGGCAGGATTCTCATTCTTTTAGCTAAAACGCGGAAAATTTGGTTCTCTTTCCTGCAACCTTCGGGTGTTATTATTTTTGGTCCGCTCAAACTAAGTTTGATTTCCCATTCACTGAGGAGGGGTTTCGTTGGCAACAAGACAATCAGTAGATGAACATCTCCAAAGAAGCGAACAGGCGTATGAATTTGCGAATGAGCAATTTATGACCGCTTCAAAACAAGAGCATTATAATGATAATGAATACAGTGAAGCGCAAATGATGCTTGAAAACGCGGTGAATGAATTAAACAAGCTGTCATTATCTGCGAATGATCAGCAAAGAGAGCAGCTTTACAGAATGAGATTGCAGCTGCAGACTTTGCAAAACAATATGATTTTGCAGCGTAATTTTGATTACTGACCGCGCCGTTTCAAATGGTTCAGCAAACCTGCCGGAATCCCGGCGGGTTTTTTGTATTTCTTTTAAAAAAGAATTGACAATAGGCCTGAGTGTGTTTATTGTATTATGTGTACTACTTGATGTAATACACATAAAACACTCAAAAAATGAAATCGACATATAAATGTTAAGCATAGGGAAGGGGAACTTTCATGAAAAACAAAAGATCCGTAAAACAAGATGTGCCTCTTATTATCGCCGCCTCGGTTTTGGCCAGCAGTCTGTTTGTCGTTCTTGTCGTCATCGGTTTTCAATGGCAGAACATTTAAAGAAAGAGAGCAGCTCGTAAAAGAAAGAAGGGAAGTAAATGATTCAAATCGATCCGAGAAGCTCAACTCCGATTTATGAGCAGATCATACAGCAATTGAAAGAGCTTTGTTTAAAAGGGATCATGAAGCCGGGGGATAAACTTCCTTCTGTCAGGGAATTGGCAACGATTATTATCGCCAATCCGAACACAGTCAGCAAAGCGTACAAGGAGCTCGAACGCGATGGTGTCATTGAAACGCTGAGGGGAAGAGGAACGTATATATCGGAGAATGCAAAAACGACATTGGTTGAAGGGAAGATGACGATGATAAAAGAGCAATTGAAACAGCTCATCATCGATGCCCATTACGCGGGAGTTGAGCTGGAGAAGCTGCAGGAATGGATAAAGGAAATCAGCGCTGATGTGAAAGGAGGCAAGGATCATGATTGAATTGCGGAATCTCTCAAAAACGATAGACGGTAAAGAAGTGCTCAAAGATATTTCGCTCACCATCGGAAAAGGGGAAATTTTCGGGCTGCTCGGGCGGAACGGATCAGGGAAAACAACACTGCTCCGGCTCATTCAGCAGATTCTGCTGCCGGATCAAGGGACGGTTTTATTTAATCAGGTGGAAATAAAGCGTCATCCGAAAGTCAAACAGAATATCATTTATATGCCTGTTGAAAATCCTTTTTATGACAAGTATACATATAAACAGCTTGTTGCGATTGTAAGCAGAATCTATCCGAATTTTGATGTGACTTACGCCAATGAGCTGATGAACAGGTACGGCATTCCGGAAACGAAGAAATACCGTGAATTATCCACAGGCCTGAAAAAACAGCTTGCGCTCGTCCTTGCCTTTGCTTCACGGCCGGCTCTTATCCTTTTGGATGAACCGACGGACGGAATTGACGCCGTAACGCGTCATGACGTGCTTCAGCTTATGGTGGATGAAGTGGCTGAACGGGAAACGAGCATTCTGATTACCTCACACCGTTTAGAAGATATTGAGCGAATGTGCAACCGGATCGGGTTTTTGGAAGGAAATCAGCTGACGAATGTGATGGACTTGGATGATATGAAGGAAGAATACATGAAAATCCAAATGGCATTTGAAGAGGATGTCAACTTGATGATCAGAGAACAAAACATACCGATTCTCGACCATGCCGGTGTGTTTTATACGGTGCTGATTCAAAAGAACGATGAGAAGAAAAAGAACTTTCTGCAAGAGCTGCAGCCTAAAGTATGGAACGAGCTTCCTGTGAACTTAGAAGAAGTCTTTATCGCGAAGTTTGGAGGGAACCGGAGATGGTAGACAGGGGATTGCTGTACAGGGAATGGGTGCAGAATCGAACTGTTCTTGTGATGGTCGGCATTTTTTTAGCGGCGGTCAATCCATTTGAAGTGCTAAATACCTATCTGGTCTACCAAGGCTGTCTGGACACCCACGGAGCATATTGTAAGTTTTATGTGAATTCTTTGGATAGCGGAATGCTGAACTTAAACTGGGCGCCCGCTGTGATTTTGGCGGTTTGCTTATTCGGACTGGAGCGTACGAAAGGTACGATTGATGCGCTTTTCAGTCTGCCTTATTCCCGCGCTCAGGTGTTCCGCACTAAATTTTGGCTCGGAGCGGCGGTCATTACCGGCGCTCAGGTGATCGGCTACGGGCTGGCTGAGCTGCTCATTCTTCTGTTAAAGCCTGAGCGCGTATATTTCTTCCACCATTACAGCGTCGGAGAGATTATTGTGAGTATTTTGGCTTTTACATTGGTCGCGAGCGCAGGCTGCTTAACGGGGAATACGTTCGCCCAGCTGTTAACGGCGTTTGCCGTGTCGATATCACCATACCTGATCATTACGTTGCCGCTGTCCAATGCGGAAGTCATCTTCGGAGCCGGCATGTATGAGCTGATGCCGTCAGTGGATGCTTATATCAAAGTATACAATCTTTTTCAATATTTGAATCCGATCATGTACATGGATACAGATTGGGTATCTGCCAGCAAGTATATATTAATCATTCCGGCAGTGATGAGCATTGTATTTTATGCCATCGGGTACTTTTGCTATGTCAGGCAGCCGGTGGAACGGAACGGCCGTTTTTTTCTCTGGAGACAGCTTGACCGGCCCATTCAGGTTGTGGTGATCATCATCGCCGTTCTCGGTTTTGGCCTGGCGGGGTACTCGACGGGACAGACGATGACAGGGTATGTGGCCGGGATGCTGGTCGGAGGAGCGGTCGGATTTTTGGTCAGTTATTTTGCCATATATAAAAAAACGAAGCATGTGTAAGAAAGGAGGACCGGAATGATACCGCAGGGATTGTTGTACACAGAATGGAAGAAAAATCAGTGGTTGTTTATATGCAGCGGCATTCTTTTAATGGCGGCAAACCCTTTTTTGATTTATAACAACTACTCAACATATCAAGAATGTTTGAATAACCAAGCTCTTCAAGATTGTGAATTCGTTGTCAATTATACGAATGGGTCGCTTCTTTCCTTCAGCTGGATTGTGAGTGTCATCATTGCCGTCTTCTTATTAGGCTTGGAACGGACAAAGGGAACGATGGATGCTTTGTTAAGCATGCCTTACAGCAGAGGCCAAATCTTTCAGACTAAATTCTGGCTCGGCGGGGCAGTCATTGTTGTTCCTCAGGCGATAGGCTATGGAGCGGCGTCATTGCTGATATCTTTGCTGAAACCGAGCCATACGTACGATTTTGATCATTTTTCAATCGGAATGATTGTCATCAGTTTTATGGCTTACGCCTTGTTAATGGCATCCGGAGCAATAACGGGACATATATTCGCCCAGCTGTTAACGGCGTTTACCGTAACGATTCTGCCTTTTTTACTCATCGGTCTGCCGGCCGCGAATTTGGAGGTCGTTTTCGGTTTTAGTGTCGGAGATCAATTTTCTTTTATCAGCAGTTATATCGAATCCCGTCTTTTTATATTTGTAACCCCTATTGGATATGTGTTTAACGAGTGGATCAGAGAAAGGGATTTGGTTTTAATCATTCCGATGATGATGAGTCTTGTCTTTTATCTGATCGGTTACGTCAGCTTTCTGAAACATCCGAATGAACGGAACGGCAGATTCTTTCTATGGGGAAAATTGGACCGTCCGGTGCAGATTTTGGTGATTGCGTTTGCCGTTATGGGTTTCGGCGTTTTCGGATATGGGGTCACAGACACGATGTTCGGCTATTTAGCCGGCATTATCTTCGGCGCGGTTATCGGGTTTTTCATCAGTTATTTTACGGTTTACAGGCAGTCAAAGCATATGTAGATCCGTTTGAAAATGAGCAGTTTGGAGGAAGGCAAGGTGCCGATTAGCGGTTTGCTTTATAAAGAATGTAAGCAGCGGCAGACGCTGCTGCTGCTTACAGCGGGGTTCTTATCTATCTTAGGCCCTTTGGCAATTATAAATGAGTATTTTCACTATAAGGATTGTTTACGTGCACTTCAGCTGTACCCGGGGTCAGTTTGTACATTCAGCATCGATTACAGCAATTATCGGAATTTGATTGGGCTTCATTTCATTCCGCCGGTTGTTATGGGGCTTTTTCTGATAAGAGCAGGCCGGGCTGAAAGGATGTTTACACTGAGTCTTCCGTATTCGAGAAGCCGGATATTTCATACGAAGTTTTTCTTGGGAGCAGCCGTGTTAGCCGGCTCGCAGTTTGTTTCTTACGGAGTATCCGACATATTGTTTCTAGCGCTTAAACCTGACGCTGTCCATCATTTTCAATCATTCAGCGCAGGGATGCTGGTCATCAGCTTGATGATTTACGCATTAGTGACAGCTGCCGGCACGATAACGGGCAATTTAGCGGCGCAGCTGATCACAGCGTTCACGGTTTCCGTCTTTCCGATCGTGGTTATGACGATTTACCTGTTAAACGCTGAGTTCCTTTTTGGCAGGCAGGCTGTGCCGGATATTGATTTCCCTTGGAGCGGATTTCTGATCTATTTCATGCCTGCGGCTTACATCCATACATCATGGATGTATTACATGAAACACGCATTGTTCATCTCCGCATTAATGGGATTTTGTTTCTATCTATTCGGCTATGTGAATTTCCTGAAAATGCCGAATGAACGAAGCGGACATTTTATCCTGAGCAAACACATTGAACGCACCATTCAAGTGCTCGTCATGTCGCTCAGTATGATGGGAAGTGCGGGGGTATGCGGATATGCTTATAACGGTTCGTATACCGGTTACATATTCGGCATGCTCATCGGTGCGGTTATCGGGTTTTTCATCAGTTATTACTTCATCTATAAAAAAACGAAACAGATATAAGGGGGAGTGGTGTACGTGATAGAGGTACAGCATATCGATCATTCATTTAAAATCGGCAGGAAAGGCAGAGAGAGTGAGGTTCCGGTGCTGAAGGATGTCTCTTTGACCGTTGAAAAAGGGGAAATTGCCTGTATCGTCGGGCGGAGCGGTTCCGGAAAATCAACGCTTCTGAATTTAATTTCGGGATACATAGCGCCGACAAAGGGCCGTATCGTCATTAACGGCACTGATGTGACGGGTTTCAATGAAAAAGAGTGGGCGCAGTTCCGCCTCGGGCATTTCGGCTTTATTTTTCAAAGCTTTCAGCTCATTCCGAGTCTGACAACCTATGAAAATGTTGAAATGCCGCTTGCCTTAAAAGGCGTCAAACCGTCTGAACGCAAGCAGAAAGTCGCGGATATGCTGAAACGGGTCGGACTTGAGAATCATGCGAATCATTATCCGAATGAGCTGTCAGGCGGCCAGCAGCAGCGTGTCAGTATCGCAAGAGCCCTCATTTTAAATCCGTCAATTATTTTAGCCGATGAGCCGACGGGAAGCCTCGATTCAGAAACGGAACTTGAGGTGCTTGCATTAATTCAGCAGCTGAACCGGGAGCGCGGGATTACATTTGTCATCATTACGCATGACGATGAAGTCGCTTCGATCGCGCATTCAAAATTCCAGCTGCATGACGGTGTATTAAAAGGGGGCGTTACTGTTGAGATTTAAGGATCAGATTCACTTTATCAGAAGAAATATGAAGAAAAACCGGCTGCGTGTTTTCATGACGGTGCTGGCGACGACAATGGCGTGCGCGTTTTTAGTGGTGCTGGCTTCCGTCGGATTCGGCATCCAAAAAACGATTACAGACATTACGATGAGCCAGCAGATTGTTACGGAAATCAATGTGCTCGGCCAAGAAAACGGAAAAGCCGTGAAGAAATCAGACTTGGAAAAGTATAAAAATGTAAAGTCTGTCGTTGAAAGAACACAAGTGTATGAACCGAACAAAGCGTCATTGGGAAATCGAACAAATGAAGATTCAGCCATTGTGCTGACAAACATGAAAGATGAAGTCAAAGCCAATATGGAGCTTGATCAAGGAAGAGTCGCCCGCACAGAGAATGAAATCGTGGTCGGCTATGATTTTGCGAAGAACCTATTGACGAAAAAAGAGGCTGACGCTTACGACAAAGAGTTAAAGGATCACCAAGGCGACATGTCGGAGGTGAAAAAACCAAAAGGCTATACGAAAGACCTGCTTAATAAAACGATACAGCTGAGCATCTCCAAAACAAACAAAGACGGAGACGTTGAAAAAACGAAAACGTACGACTTCAAAGTAGTCGGAATTACAAAAAAACCGTCCCAAGATTGGATGGAGGATACAAATATTTTTGTGAGTGATCAATTCAAGAAAGACTTCTCGACATTCTTGGATCTGAAGAATGGAAATGCGGAAAAAAGCATCAATGTGTATGCGGACAAATTCGATCATGTCGATCAGCTTACCCATGACCTCACGGATGACGGCTTTTATGTCAGATCTGTCACAACCGAGCTGAAGGGCGTCAACACGTTTTTCCTCGTCTTTAAAATCGGTCTGATCTTTGTCGGCTTTATCGCCGTCGTGATTTCTGCCATCGGTATTTTCAATACGATGACGATGGCGGTGACGGAACGAACGCAGGAAATCGGGATTATGAAAGCGATCGGCGCAAGCCCGTCCATCATCCGCAGAATGTTCCTGATGGAAAGCGCCTATATCGGGATATTAGGTTCTGTCATCGGGATTATCATTTCTTACGGAGTGAGTTTTGCCGTCAATCTGGCTGTGCCGGTTATCTTGAAAGCGGTAGGGGGAAACACCGGAGCTGAAGATCTTCATTATACCTTCTCCTATATCCCGCTCAGCCTCGTTGTGATCGCAGTTGTCATTTGTGCGGGGGTCGCGGTGATTTCCGGTATGAATCCGGCCCGCAAAGCGACAAAAACCAACGTTCTGACCGCATTAAGAAGAGAACTGTAAAGGAAAAAAGCCGGCTGGACATCAGCCGGTTTTTCCTCTATCTATCAGAAAAGGGCGGATACCATGTTTCACATTTTGTTAATAGAAGACGATAACACTTTGTTTCACGAGATGAAAGAGAGATTAACGGGCTGGTCATTTGCGGTGCACGGAATAAAGGATTTCAGCCGGGTCATCCGGGAGTTTACCGAAATTAAGCCTGATTTGGTGATCATTGACGTACAGCTGCCGAAATTTGACGGCTTTCATTGGTGCAGAATGATACGCTCCCAATCAAACGTGCCGATTCTCTTTTTGTCCTCGCGCGATCATCCCGCGGATATGGTCATGTCGATGCAGCTCGGGGCAGATGATTTTATTCAGAAGCCTTTTCACTTTGATGTGTTAATCGCGAAAATACAGGCCGTGTTCCGCCGTGTGCACCAATACGGCACAGAACCGGCGCTGATGAAAAGATGGTGCGGGGCGGTTATTGACACAGAAACCAACACGGTCAGCCGTAAAAACGGTTCGGTCGAACTGACCAAAAACGAAATGCTGATCTTAAAACTGCTGGCTGAGCAGAAAAATAAAATCGTCAGCCGGGAAGAACTCATCAGAAGCCTATGGAATGATGAGCGTTTCGTCAGTGATAATACGCTGACGGTGAATGTCAACCGGCTGCGGAAAAAACTCGATCAATTAGGCATCGGGAAAATGATTGAAACCAAGGTGGGGCAGGGATACATCGCAAAGGAAGAAGACGGTCTTTATGATTAAATCATTTCTGCTCGAAAGAAAAAGCTGGATCGCGATGTTTCTTTTGCAGCAGGCTGTGCTCCTTTTTGCGGCATATATTGATCCGTCTATTCCGTTTCTTTCAGTGCTGTATTTTGTTTATCTGTCGCTTCTTGTGTTTCTTGTATTTCTCTTGTTCCGCTATCGGAAAGAGACCGCCTATTATAAAAGCTTAAGAGAGTGGGACGCCAATTTAGACATGTCTTATCTTAAAGCGCCTGACAGTCCGTTTGAGTCTATCGTTGAAGAAAGCATTGAAGGGCAGACAGAGCAATTACGAAAAAGCTCACTTGATCTTCAGGCGGCGTCAGAGCATGAAAAGGATGACCTGATGTCATGGATTCACGAGGTCAAAACACCGTTGACAGCGATGCATCTCATGATCGAGCGCCTTGATGAACAGCCGCTGAAAGCCCCTTTGCTGTATGAATGGCTGCGGATTCACCATCTCCTGGACCAGCAGCTTCATCAGAAACGATTGTCCTTTATTGAAAATGATTTATCATTCCAGCGCATTCAGCTCAGACCGCTCGTTTTCAAAGAAATTAAAAATCTGCAATCATGGTGCATACAAAAAGGGATCGGGTTTGACATTCAGCTTGATTCACCGGACGTTCACAGTGACGGAAAATGGCTTTCCTTCATCATCAGGCAGCTGTTAAGCAATGCGGTAAAATACAGTGAAGCGGATGACATTACCGTAAAAAGCTATGAACAAAACGGCCGGGTGCATGTCGATATCGAAGACCGCGGCATCGGCATCGAGCCCAAAGATCTTCCGCGCATTTTTGAAAAAGGATTTACCTCGACGCGAATGAGGCGAGATCACGCGTCAACGGGGATGGGCCTGTATTTGGCACAAAAAGCCGCGGCTCCGCTTCTCATCCAGATCAGCGTGCGCTCTGAGCCGGAAAGCGGCACGGTTTTTACCTTGGTGTTTCCGAAACAGAACGATGCCGTCAGCATGTTCAGCGTGTGACAAAAGTGTCACATGCTTTTCTCTTTTGTTCGCTTAATCAAACGAAAAAAACGGTTTCTGTTTTTAAAATAAAGATAACCAATGTAAAAGGAGAATCATAACGTGATGATTTTAGAAGCAGGCAATATCCAAAAAAGCTACGGAAACAAGCTGAATAAACAAGAGGTGCTGAAAGGAATTGATCTTCAGATTCACAAAGGGGAATTCGTCAGCATTATGGGTCCGTCAGGATCAGGGAAAACGACCCTTTTGAATGTGCTTTCCTCCATTGATAAAGTGAGCGCGGGCACCATTAAACTGAACGAGACGGAGATTACATCCATGAAAGAAAAAAAGCTTGCCGAATTCAGAAAACGGCATCTCGGCTTTATTTTTCAGGATTATAATTTATTGGACACGCTGACCGTGAAGGAAAACATACTCCTGCCGTTATCCATTACGAAAATGTCTAAGAAAGAGGCGGACCTGCGATTTGCCGAGACGGCAGAGGAGCTTGGGATCTATGATTTGAGACATAAGTATCCGAGTGAAATTTCCGGCGGACAAAAACAGCGGACGTCTGCCGCAAGAGCTGTTATTCACGAGCCGGGCATTATTTTTGCTGATGAGCCGACCGGAGCGCTCGATTCAAAGGCTGCCACGGATTTATTGAATAAACTCAGCCGCCTGAATCAAAAACGCCGCGCCACCATTGTGATGGTGACGCATGATCCGGTTGCCGCCAGCTATTCCGGACGTGTGGTTTTCATTAAAGACGGCCGTGTGTATACGCAGCTGAATAAAGGCGGTCAGGACAGACCGGACTTTTTTCAGGATATTATGAAAACGCAAAGTGTATTGGGCGGGGTTCAGGCATGAGTATTCATCATTTGATCTTCCAGAACCTGAAAAAGAATATGAAAAACTATTATCTTTACGTTTTTGCGCTGGTGTTCAGCGCCGCCCTTTATTTCGCGTTTGTCACGATGCAATACGATCCGGCGCTTGATGAAATGAAAAGCTCCATAAAAGGAGCGGCGGCAATCCGGGCCGCCTCTGTACTGCTTGTGGCGATCGTGTCGGTATTTCTTTTATACGCCAATACCATTTTTATTAAACGGCGCGGCCGGGAAATCGGCTTATTCCGATTAATCGGCATGACGAAAATGCACATTTTCCGCATACTCAGCGCAGAAAATTTCATTTTGTATTTCGGATCGATTTGGATCGGTATTTTCGCCGGCTTTTCCCTCTCGAAATTATGTATGATGATGCTGTTTCATACAGTCGGTGTGAAAGCCTCTGTCTCACTGTTTTTTTCAAGCAAGGCGCTCGTTCAGACGTTAATTGTGTTCGGGGCAATTTACGTGCTGATTATGATGATGAATTACTTATTTATTAAACGGCAAAGCATTTTGTCTTTATTTAAAACCGCGTCATCGTCAGAAAGCGGCATAAGACGGCTTTCTTGGGTGCAGATGTTGATCGGCGTTGTCGGTATTGCGGCCATTATCGCCGGCTATGCCGTGTCCGCGGATTTATTCGGAGGCAGTTTTACGAGCATGAATGAACTGTTTTCGGCAATGGTGTTTATTCTCGGCTCGGTCATTATCGGAACCTATCTGTTTTATAAAGGTTCGGTCAGCTTTCTGGCAAATCTCATCCGGAAATCAAAAGGCGGGTATCTGAATGTCAGTGAAGTGCTGTCTTTGTCATCCATCATGTTCCGGATGAAGTCAAACGCCGTATTGCTGACGATTATTACGACTCTTTCGGCGCTGGCAATCGGTTTACTGTCTTTAAGCTATATCTCGTACTACTCCGCGGAAAAATCGGCTGAGCAAAATACAGCCGCGGACTTTGCGTTTGATAACCAAAAGGAGACTGACTCATTTACCGCTTTATTGAAGAAAAACGGAATTGAACACAAAGTAAAAACAATCAAGACCATTCAAGCCGGTGTCAATATGAAGAACATCATAAACGGCGACATGAAAAGCTTTCAACAAGACCCGTCCAGCCTGGCGCTGCCGATTATAAGCGAGAAAGACGCAGAAGGGACGGAGCTTTCTGACGGAGAAGCCGTGTTTACCGGATATAATGATATGATGAAAAGATTTCTCGACCTGAAAACGTCAGGTTCCATTGATATAAACGGCAAAACGGATAAAATACCGCTGGCGTATAAGGGCTTGAAGAACGACTTCCTCCTGTCATATACATTTACAAGCGGAGGGCTGCCGACCGTTATCGTCACGCAGCAGGTATTCGACCGGATCGAGAAAGATATCGACCCGTCCATCCAGGGAAAATCAAATCGGTTTTTCGGCATTACACTCAAACGAGAAGAGGACATCCAAAAAGCTGATGGTCTGTTTCAGGCGCAGCACTATTCAGACGGCGCGCTTTCACAATTTGAAACGGCTGACACGCAAAAGAAAAACATGGGGCTGATCATGTTTATTGTCGGCTTTTTAGGATTAACCTTTCTGATCACCTCAGGCTGTATCCTTTATTTTAAACAAATGGGCGAGTGTGAGGATGAGAAGGCTGATTATACGATATTGCGGAAGCTCGGCTTCACAACGGGAGATCTGCTGAAAGGCATCCGCCGGAAGCAGGCGTATCATTTCGGCATTCCGCTCGTTCTCGGGCTGTTCCACAGCTATTTTGCCGTTCAATCAGGATGGTTTTTATTCGGAACGGAAGTGTGGACGCCGATGATCATCGTCATGGCGCTGTATACGCTGCTGTACTCCATCTTCGGCATGCTGTCGGTGCTGTATTATAAAAAGGTCATTCAATCCGCCTTGTAAAACAAGTTGAGGAGCCTCCGCATAAGCGGAGGCTTTTTTTGTATGAATAGAAGAAAGCGATTTTTAAAAGAATAGACATACGTCATTTTTTCGCGCGGGGGAGCCTTATGCAGAAGTATTTTCAATTGAAATCTGAAACAGGGGCCTTTCATCTTTTTTCCAAGGAACACATTTTCACGCTGTTGATCATCGGATTGCTGGGGGCGGGCGTGATCGTATTCCGGAAAAAGCTCAACCAGAGTCGCATGATCCGCTATGTACTATTCATTCTCCTTGCCGTGTCGCAGATCAGCTATCATATATGGCTGCTTTGTCATCATGCCTGGTCGCTGAAAACAGCTCTGCCGCTGCAGCTGAGCGACCTTTCCGTCTATTTGGCGATGCTGATGGTTATGACAAAAAGCAAAAAGCTGTTCGCCTTCCTCTATTTTGCCGGTTTGGGCAGCGCCGTACAGGCGATGGCAACACCTGATTTAGGGGCGTATTCTTTCCCGCATTTTCGGTACATCGTGTTTTTCGTCTCCCACGGCTGTGTTTTTCTTACCTGTCTATTCATGGCCGCTGCAGAAAAGTACAGACCGTCTGCGCGCGGGCTGTGGGTGTCGGTGCTGATCGTAAATCTGTACGGGGCGTGTGTCTTTTTTATTGATCGTGTGCTGAATGCAAATTACCTATATTTAATGAAAAAACCGAAGACCGCTTCGCTTCTGAATGTTTTCGGACCTTGGCCGTGGTATCTTCTATCAATGGAAGCGGCGGTGATATTGAGCTTTTTCATTCTGTATATTCCGTTTTGGCTGCTGAGGAAAAGAGCATGAAGCCGGTCTGTTTTTGCGAATCCAATCATTTGTAATTTTTTCAACATTCCGGCATTATTTTTTTCAGATTCTGATGTTGAAAAAAGACGTCCGCGGCGATAGAATGAATGTGCTATGATAACGTGATCGATACGGAGCCGCGGCTTGCGGTTTCCGTTTTTTCATGGGGTTTTTTATAGAGAGAGGGGGATCGGTATGCCGCGCGCTTTGAAGATATTAATCATCGGAATGTTTATCAATGTGACGGGCGCATCTTTTTTGTGGCCGCTGAATACGATCTATATTCATAATCATTTAGGGAAATCGCTGACTGTTGCGGGGATTGTTCTGATGCTGAATTCCGGGGCCAGTGTGGCGGGGAATTTATGCGGCGGATTTTTGTTTGATAAAATCGGCGGATTCAAATCCATTATGCTGGGCATTATGATCACATTGGCAAGTCTTCTGGGACTCGTTCTGTTTCACCAATGGCCCGTTTATATTTGGCTGCTCATCATTGTCGGCTTCGGTTCCGGTATCGTGTTTCCGGCCAGTTACGCCATGGCGGGAGCGGTATGGAAAGAAGGCGGGCGGAGAGCTTTTAATGCGATTTATGTAGCTCAGAACGCAGGTGTCGCCGTGGGCTCGGCACTCGGCGGGATGGTTGCGGCGTACTCGTTTACGTACGTGTTTTTAGCCAATGCTTTGCTGTATGTGCTGTTTTTCCTTATCGTATTTTTCGGGTTTCGAAATATCAAAACCGGAAATGCGAGCCAGGTTTCTGTTCTGGACTACGAGCCTGTCAGCAGCAGAACGAAATTTACGGCGCTTCTCATATTGAGCGGCGGGTATGTTCTCGGGTGGATTGCCTATTCGCAGTGGTCCACAACCGTTGCGTCACATACTCAAAGCATCGGTATGCCGCTTTCATTATACAGTGTGCTCTGGACCGTAAACGGAATATTAATTGTCGCCGGACAGCCCCTCGTAGGCGCTGTTCTGAAAAAATGGTCCGGCGCGTTAAAAACGCAGATGGTCATCGGCTTTTGTATTTTTATCGTTTCGTTCGGCGTGCTTCTTAGCGCCAGGCAATTTCCGATGTACCTCACCGCAATGGTGATTTTAACCGTCGGAGAAATGCTTGTCTGGCCTGCCGTGCCTACCATTGCCAATCAGCTTGCGCCTAAGGGGAAAGAAGGGTTTTACCAAGGATTCGTCAACAGTGCGGCGACGGGCGGCAGAATGATCGGGCCGCTCCTTGGCGGTGTGATGGTTGATCAGTACGGCATGAGCGTGCTGCTGTTGATCCTGATGGTGCTTCTTGTTGTCAGCATCGCAGCGACGGTGCTGTACGACAAACGCCTGAAAACCGTTAATAAACAAAACGTCCAAGTGCGATGACGACAAAAAAATCCCGCTGTTTCGGCGGGATTTTTTTGTTTATACGACCGGAAGCACGTTGACGGCGTCCTTAACGTTTAAATATGTCTTTAATGAAGAAAAGCTGGCATCAAGCTGATTCATTCTCATGGCGAGGGAAGGCTTGATACCCGTGATAATCAGTTCTGTGCCGATTAATTTAAGCAGGTGGTGCAATTTGAAAATCCGGTCTGCGGTCTGTTCGTTTACCTCGGCCAAACCTGATAAGTCTATAATTAAGTAATCATCTTTAGATGCGGTTAATATGTCCGTCAAAGTTGTCACAATTGAATCAAATCGTTCTTCCGTTAAGTTTCCCACTAACGGCAAGGCGGAGATGCCGTTTCGGATCGGAACAATCGGTGTTGAAAGCGTCGTGATTTCTGTGAGGGAATCCTCAAGGAGCTTTTCGTATTCTTTCTGCTCTGTAATGTCTTTTTGAAAACCGACAAAATAGAGCTTGTCTTCAACATACAGAGGATCAATGTTGAGTTCATTCCAAAACGGGGTGCCGTCTTTTTTGATATTTTTCAGCCGCACCGTGATCTTTTCTTTCTGGTTTAAGCTCTTTCTTATTTTCGCGACTTGTTGACGGTCGGTTTCTTTGCTTTGCAGAAATCTGCAGTTCTTACCTAATATCTCTTCGGAAGAGTAGCCTGTCATATCCATAAATCCCTGATTTGTATATATGATGGGATTGTCCTCAAGAGAGGGGTCTGTAATCACCACGCCGATGCGTGCGTGATCAAGCGCCTTTTTGATAAGCTCCAGCTGCTCCAGTTTTCCGGATACATTTGAGTCAGCCATGTAAAACCCCCTTTTGGCCGTAAAGCTGCGCGCTTTTTTCAGCCGTTGTTTCTCCCCTTTTTAAATGAATCTACAGTAACCGTAGCATAACATATGTTCTGATTCAAGCAGCCGAAGTTTGCAATTTGTCATTCGGGCTTGTCCTCATATACACTGAATATATAAGGGGAAGGCACATCATCGCTAAGTAAGTGACTAGGTCATTGTCACTGGGTGAAAAATGAATCTAATGCATCAAGCTTACCGATCATGTGTTCACATATAATGGAAGAAACAAGCTTTTTACTTTCCTGCTCAATCGCCGGTATGTAGATATCGAAAATCATCGTATTCGTAAGGGGGCTGGATGGCCTGAAGTCGCTTTACTAAATAAGGGCTTTAGGAAGGTGATGAAGATGCTGCATCAGGTAATAATTGCTTGTGTAATTGGAGGCATCATGGGGGTTCTCGGTCATGTGAAAAAGAGAGGCAGGCTGGAGAAACCCAGAATGACAAAGCGGTTTATCTATCTCGGTTTTTTGGAAGATGGTTTTATCGGAATGGCTGCTTCCATCTTACTTGTCTTATCCGCTGACCCCGATTCAGGAATTCAACTCGTCATCTTATCCATAATCGCAGGCTACGGCGGAGAAGCTGTTCTCAGGAGCTTTGATTTTGTCAGAGAACAAAACAGTGATTCGGCCGAAGCAAAACCACACCAGCAAAAAAATCCTCCATCAAAATAATATCCCCGCTCACGACCCGTTCCGGGTACATTCCCATTGTATACAAACCTGCTTGCACTTATGAACAGAATTCTATAAAATACAGGTAAGATTACGGTAGCGATAAGAACAGTGAAGAGGAGCAGTAAGAAGCAGATTTCGCACTCAGAGAGTTGACGGCCGGTGCAAGTCAATCAAGTCTGTTTCCGAACTCGCCTCAGAGTTGCAGCGGCAAAACCGCTGACGCATAACTGCGTTAAAAGTATCAAGTGAGTGCGGCTTAAAACCGCGCTAACGAGGGTGGTACCGCGGGAAACAAAAATCTCTCGTCCCTTTTAGGGATGAGGGAGTTTTTTTTAGTTTTAGAATAATCTGAATATATTCTTCCTCATCCCGTCAATACTTGGACTACATACGCCGTATTCAATCAGAAGGAGGTTTTTACGTTGAGTTTTCAGCACGAAAAAATAGAAAAGAAATGGCAGAATTACTGGTTGGATCATAAAACGTTCGCCGTCAGTGAAGAGAATGACAAGCCGAAGTTTTACGCGCTTGACATGTTTCCGTATCCTTCAGGAGCCGGCCTTCATGTCGGACATCCGGAGGGCTATACGGCAACCGATATTCTTTCACGCATGAGACGCATGCAAGGGTACAATGTGCTTCATCCGATGGGATGGGACGCGTTCGGGCTTCCTGCCGAGCAATACGCGCTTGACACGGGGAATGATCCGGCTGAGTTCACAAAACAAAATATAGATAATTTCCGCCGCCAGATCCAATCACTCGGATTTTCTTATGATTGGGATCGTGAAATCAATACGACTGATCCGGACTATTACAAGTGGACGCAGTGGATCTTCACCAAGCTGTACGAAAAAGGGCTCGCTTACGTAGACGAAGTGCCGGTCAACTGGTGCCCGGCGCTCGGAACGGTGCTTGCGAACGAAGAAGTTATTGACGGCAAAAGCGAGCGGGGCGGCCATCCGGTTGAACGCCGCCCGATGAGACAATGGATGCTGAAAATCACCGCTTATGCGGACAGGCTTCTTGAAGATTTAGAAGAACTTGACTGGCCGGAAAGCATTAAAGACATGCAGCGCAACTGGATCGGACGCTCAGAAGGCGCAAACGTGCATTTCGCGATCGACGGCACTGATGACACGTTTACGGTTTTTACGACAAGACCGGATACGCTGTTCGGCGCGGCTTATGCCGTACTGGCTCCTGAGCATGAGCTTGTGGAGGCCATCACGACACCTGAACAAAAAGAAGCGGTAGACGCTTATGTTAAAGAAGTTCAGGCGAAAAGTGACCTGGAACGGACGGATCTTGCGAAAACAAAAACGGGCGTCTTCACAGGTGCATATGCCGTAAACCCTGCAAACGGGGAAAAGCTGCCGATCTGGATAGCGGATTATGTCCTCGCCTCTTACGGAACGGGCGCTGTAATGGCCGTGCCGGCGCATGACGAACGTGATTTTGAATTCGCCAAAGTGTTCAGCCTGCCTGTCAAAGAAGTCGTAAAAGGCGGAAACACGGAAGAGGAAGCGTACACGGGAGACGGAGAACATGTCAATTCCGGCTTTCTGAACGGACTGAATAAAGCGGAAGCGATTGAAAAAATGATCGCCTGGCTTGAAGAAACGAAAAACGGTGAGAAAAAAGTGACATACCGTCTGCGTGATTGGCTGTTCAGCCGCCAGCGCTATTGGGGCGAGCCGATTCCGGTCATTCATTGGGAAGACGGCACGTCAACAGCCGTTCCGGCGGAAGAGCTGCCGCTGATTCTGCCGAAAACCGATGAGATCAAACCGAGCGGAACAGGTGAATCACCGCTTGCCAACATTAAAGAGTGGGTGGAAGTCACTGATCCTGAAACGGGCAGAAAAGGCAGAAGAGAAACGAACACGATGCCGCAATGGGCGGGAAGCTGCTGGTATTTCCTCCGCTTTATCGACCCGAAAAATCCGGATCAGCTCGCTTCACCTGAGAAATTGGATAAATGGCTGCCCGTCGATATTTACATCGGAGGAGCGGAGCATGCCGTGCTTCACCTTCTGTACGCTCGTTTCTGGCATAAATTCCTCTATGATATCGGTGTCGTGCCGACGAAAGAACCGTTCCAAAAGCTGTATAACCAAGGGATGATTCTCGGGGAAAACAATGAAAAAATGAGTAAATCCCGCGGAAACGTCGTCAATCCGGATGAAATTGTGGCGTCTCACGGAGCAGATACGCTTCGCCTGTACGAAATGTTTATGGGGCCGCTTGACGCATCTATCGCCTGGTCTGAATCAGGTCTTGACGGAGCGCGCCGCTTCCTTGACCGCGTATGGCGTTTGTTTATCGAGGAAAACGGCGAGCTGACGGGTAAAGTGACAGAAGGCGCGGGCGAAACTCTTGAGCGCGTCTATCATGAAACGGTTATGAAAGTGACAGAAAACTTCGAAGCCCTTCGTTTTAACACGGGCATTTCTCAGCTGATGGTCTTCATTAATGAAGCTTACAAAGCGAATGAACTGCCGAGAGAATATATCGAAGGTTTTGTGAAGCTGCTTTCTCCTGTTGCGCCGCATTTGGCGGAAGAACTGTGGGAAAAACTCGGCCACGAAGGTTCGATTGCATACGAGGCTTGGCCTGCTTATGATGAATCAAAACTGGTGGACGATGAAGTGGAAATCGTCGTCCAGCTGAACGGAAAAGTAAAAGCGAAATTAATGGTTCCGGCTGATGCTGATAAAGCAGCGTTAGAACAGCTCGCACAAGCTGACGAAAAAGTAAAAGAGCAGCTTGAAGGAAAAACGATCCGAAAAATCATTGCCGTACCGGGCAAGCTTGTCAATATCGTGGCAAACTGACCGGACGAAGCCCCTCTCCTACAGAGAGGGGCTTTTTTATCAGGCCTCTATCATAGAAATTGCACCGCGGGCTTTGGTATACTTAACACCATAAAGATGAATGGGAGTGTCACGCATTGAAAATAAATGAAATCAGCACAGCCGCACTGGAAGAAAAATTAAAAGCGGGAGAAGAGCTGTATCTGATTGATGTCAGAGAAGACGAAGAAGTTGCCGAAGGAATGATTCCGGAGGCCGTTCATATCCGCATGGGGGACATCCCTGAGAAGATGGATGCGTTAGACAAGGACAAGGAATATGTATTTATCTGCCGTTCCGGAAAAAGAAGCATGAACGTTTGTATGTATTTACATGAGCAGGGCTTCCGTACAGTTAATGTTGAAGGCGGCATGCTGGAGTGGGAAGGCGAAACAAAGCCGAAGAAATAACGCTTTGAAGTGAAAGAAGAAAAGGGACGTGCGTCTTTTTCTTCTTTTTTTATAAAAAAACGGGAGGCGAATCAGGTGAAACCGATGATCCGCGCGATGAAAACAAACGATATCAAACAGGTCCGGCAAGTCGCAGAACGAAGCTGGCATCATACATATGAAGGGATTATTCCCAGACACATTCAGGATCAGTTTCTCGAATCCGCCTATCAGGATGAGATGATGGAACGCCGGCTCTTGCATTCTTTGTTCTTTGTGGCAGAAGAAGAGGGGCGAGTGCTCGGTTTTGCAAATGTCACCCCGGTTCAAAAAGACGGAAATGCGGAGCTGACCGCCATCTATATTGACCCGGATTGCCAGGGAAGCGGGATAGGCACGGCACTTCTTAAAGAATGCATCAGGCAGTCCGGCGGGGTAAAAAAGCTTTATGTCCATGCAGAAAAAGAGAACCGCATCGCCTTGTCCTTTTATCAAGCGAAAGGGTTTCAAAGGGTATGTGAATTTGAAGAAGATTTTAAAGGACACACCTTACAGACGGTCAAACTGGTGCTGAACATATAAAAGCGTCCGGCCCGCCCAGGACCGGATCGCGAATGATCAATGATAAGCCGGAAGCCGGTCTTTGTGCGCTTCAAATAAGTCATTGCACAAAGCTATGATGTCATTCATGGAAAGCTCGGCGCTCGTATGCGGATCAAGCATGGCCGCTTGATATACGGCTTCCTTTTTTAATGTAACGGCCGCTTCGATGGTTAAAAGCTGTGTGTTAATGTTTGTTCTGTTGAGCGCCGCGAGCTGCTCCGGAAGTTCGCCGGAATAGCACGGCATAATTTGGTTTTTGACGGCGGCGCACGGCACTTCAACGACCGCTTTCGCCGGCAGATTCGGTATCAGCCCCGTATTCAGCACATTGCCGCCGAATGTGAACGGACGGCCCGTCTCCATCGCTTCTATAATTCTCGAACCGTATTCTTTCGAGCGTTCATGCGTCAGGTTTTGGTTGTTGATGATGCCGTCTCTCATCGTTTCCCAATTTTTGATTTGATCCGCGCATCTCCTCGGATATTCATCAAGCGGAATTTGGAGTTCATCTATCAGCTCCGGATACCGGCTTTTTATAAAATACGGGTGATATTCGGCATTATGCTCAGATGATTCCGTCACGTAGCAGCCGAATTTATCCATCAGCTCAAACCGCACCATGTCCTTATGTTTCGTCTTTTGTTTTTCGCGTGCCCGTCTTTTAATTTCCGGATATAAATCAATTCCGTCTTTTTTAATCTCCAAAAGCCAAGCCATATGGTTGATGCCGGCAATGCGTTCTTCCGTACCTTCGTGATCCATGCCGAGTGAGTCGAACAGATCTTTGGTACAGACCTGGACGCTGTGGCACAGGCCGACCGTTTTGACATTTGTATGTCTGAGCATCGCTCCGGTCAGAGAGGCCATCGGATTTGTATAGTTTAACAGCCACGCATCCGGGCAGACCTCTTCCATGTCTTTTGCGATGTCAAATAAAACGGGGATGGTGCGGAGGGAACGGAAAATGCCGCCTATTCCGACGGTATCGGCAATCGTCTGGCGGAGACCGTACCGCTTCGGGATGTCAAAGTCAATGACCGTCGCGGGTTTATAGCCTCCGACCTGAATGGCGTTTATCACATATCTGGCCTGTGTAAGCGCCTGTTTTCGGTCATCGTAAGAGATGATGGATATACTCGTATTGTAGCGGTCTCTCATGTTTTCCAGCATGAGCTGGGATTCTTTCAGCCGTACAGCGTCAATATCATAAAGCGCGAATTCAAATCCGTTTAATGCTTCAGTCAGTAAACAGTCCCCCAATACATTTTTTGCGAAAATCGTGCTTCCCGCTCCGATAAATGTAATTTTCTTCAACAGAAATTCCTCCCTTTTCTTCTCAGCCTTTGACCGCCCCGGAGGACAGCCCTGAGATAAAATATTTTTGAAGCGCCAAAAACAATACGACCATCGGCAGCATCGCCATAATTGCGGCTGCGGCGACTAAGTGAAGATTGTTCGCGTTTTCGCCGAAGAATCCCGCCATGGCCACGGTCAATGTCTGCACCTTTTGATCTTGTAAAAAGAAAATCGCAAATTGGTAATCGTTCCAGATAAACACGCAGGAAATAATGCAGACCGTTGCGGTAATCGGTTTCAACAAAGGAAACACGATCGTATAAAAAGTCCTGATCAATCCCGCGCCGTCCATCCTGGCGGCTTCCTCAAGTTCTTTCGGAATAGAGGAGCGGATAAACCCTGAATATAAGAAAACGGTCAGCGGCATATATGCAGCCGTATTAATGAGAATGGCTGCGGCATGCGTATTGACCAGCCCCGCATCAGCGACCATCTTGTATAAAGGAACCATGGAAGTCAAAGGCGGGATGATCATGATTGAAATCAAAAGGCCGAAGACGATTTTGTTCAGCTTTGTATTTCTTCTTGCGAGCGGGTATGCGGCAAGCGAACCCATGAAAATTAGCAAGGCGGCGGAAACGGCTGTAATGATGATCGTGTTCAGAAAGGATTGCCCGAGAGAGGCGCGCTCCCATGCTTCACGAAAATTCTGAAATGAAAAGGCGGATGGCAGCGACCATTTTGAACTGTAGTCTCCTTTTGCTTTTAATGACGTGGTCAGCAAAATATAAAAGGGGACAATATGAACGCACGAGATAACGGCAGCCAACAGCGTAAAGATCCGCATTCGGGATGTTTTCATGACATTTCCGTCTCCTTTCGCTTGAAATACACGAGAGCCGAAAAGCTGATGACAAGAATAATAACGGACATAAACACGCCTTGGGCGGCGGCATATCCCGCATCCTGCCGTTTAAAATATAAATCATACATAAACGTCGACATCGATTGAGAGGAATTGCCCGGCCCGCCTGCGGTCAGCGCGAAAATGACATCAAACAGCTTCAGCCCTCCGATGATATTGATGACCATGTTGATGGTGACAGCCGGCATCAATAATGGCAGGGTGATGGTGAAAAACGGCTGAAGACCTCCCGCGCCATCCATTTTTGCGGCTTCGTAATAATCTTTCGGAATGCTTTGCAGCCCCGCCAAATATACAATCATCGCAATGCCTGCGTATTGATACGTGTTAATCATGACGATAATCCAAGGGTTTGCCGCAGGGCTTGCCAAGGCGTTGACAGGACCGATTCCCAGTGCGCCAAGTACATCATTCAGCGCACCCCCGTCATATGAGAAAATAAAATACCAAATGTATCCCATAATCAGCGGACTGATAATGACGGGCAGGTAGACGATCGTTCTTGTGAGCGCCTTCATTTTTAAGCTCTGATTCAAAAGCAGCGCATATAAAAGTCCGAGCATATTCTGAAAAAAAGTGCTTCCGATGCCGTAAAGCAAAGTGTTTTTCACAACAAGCCACGTGTCCGGATCTGTAAAAAGCCTTTTATATTGAGTGACCCCCACCCATTGATACGTCTGTGAGAAGCCGTTCCAGTTTGTAAATGTGATAAAAGCGCCTTTGACAAACGGAAAAATCATAAAAATAAAAACCGTGGCAAGAGCGGGAACGTACATCCACCACAGTGACGCGGGTTTTACCGGCTTTTGATGCTGAAATCCTTGGGTTTCTCTTGCAAGATCACTCATTCTTTTTCAGCTCCTTGTGAATCAGATTGAAGACGGAGCCGCTTATATTCCCTGCCGAGTTTCGCCGAAATTTCCGCGGGGGTTAAGATATCGGCCATCAGCTCCTGCCCGGCTGTCCCCATCACATCCCACATTCCGTTCGGCAAATAAAGGCGGTCAAAATAAGGCTGCACCTTAATATGCTGATAGCGCTTATAGTCATTTGCGTAGAAAATGTCCGTTTGCACATTCACTAATCCGGCCGGAAGCGAGGTCGCTTCGGCAATTGATTTCGCATGCTCGGGACGGGCCATAAATGCGATGAACTGTTTCGCTTCTTCAAGCCGCGGGGAATCCTTGAATGCCGCCAGCGTGTAACGTTCGCCTCCGATCCAAACCGGCGCGTCTCCCTTGTGGACGGCCGGGGTCGGTATGATGCCGACTTTTACCTTCGGATTGATTTGAGCGACGTCTTGGCCGAGGGTGCCGCCCTGCAGCGTAAAGGCGATTTTGTTTTGCGCCATCAGTTCAATGAGCTGGGACCGTTTTGCCGTCACGGCATCTATATTGAGCAGGTTTTCCTTTTGCATCTCTTTCAGTTTGTCAGATAAATAGGTGAAGTGTGTCCAGCGGAAGGTTCCGTTTAACAGCTGTTTTTTGAAACGGTGTACGGGATCTGTGATGAGAAGCGGTGCGGCGAATTGATCGTAATATTGGGCAAATGAGCTTTTCTCATAGCCGGCAAACCAAAAGGGGGTGACTGTTCCGCCGCTTTTTTCTTTAATCTGTCTCAGTGCCTTCATAAAATCATCCATTGTTCCCGGCGGTTTGATTCCGTATTTTTTCAACATTGTACGGTTGTAGGCCAGTCCGTCCTTTGCCTGATTCAGAGGGAAGGCGTATATTCTGCCTTTGGCGTCTTTGAGCATGCTGTTTAAATTCGGATCGAGCCGCTTCGTCCAAGACATGCCGCTGAGGTCGGCGGTATATTCTCCGTAGCGGATTTTGGCCCAGCCGTGTGTGTCGAAAAGATCGGGCATGTCACCGGCCGCCATTCTGACCCTCATCATATTTTCGTAGTCATTGCCTGGGAAATGAACGTTTACTTGAATGTCCGGATGTTCTTTTTGGAATGAATCAGCCAACTTTCTGAATACGGCGCGTTCGCTGTCTGAGGATATTGTGGAATAGACTGTCAATGTTTTCTGCTTTTCTCCGGCGCCGCTCTGTTCTGCCGAGCAGCCGGGTAGTATCATGCAAGTAAAAGAAAGAAACAAAGCCAGTAAGCGTTTCATCTTTTCCTCCTTTAAATATGATATAAACGCTGCGGGACATGTCACCTCCTTTCTTGTGAGCCGCAGCTTTGTCTGACAATCAATGAAGTGGGGAGCGTCACGGCCAGCGGGACGGTTCTTCCGTTTAAACGGTCGAGAAGCAATTTGACACCCGTCCGGCCCATCTCTTCCGTGTATACTTTTACCGTTGATAACGGCGTGCTGGCGTATTCTGCCTCATCAATTCCGTTGAAGCTGACAATTGCCGTATCGCGCGGGACTTGAAGGCCGGCTTCCTGCAAGGCTTTTAAAGCGCCGACAGCCATCGAATCACTTGCGATAAAAAAGGCATCGGGGAGACTTCCGCCTTTGATGGCTTCATTCATCAGCCGGAACCCTTCGTGCATGCTGTATTCGCCGATCAGTACATGCTCCGGCCCGGCGCCGGCCATTTGTAAGAAAGCGGTCAGACGCTTATCCTCAATCGTTTTATTGCTGTTTACACCGTCTATGACGGTATGCTCCCGCTCCCGGCCGCCGATATAACCGAGCCGCTGATAACCGAGCGACAGAAGATGTTCTATCGCCTTTTGCGCTGCGGCATAAAAATCCACGCTGACAGAATCGTAGCGGGCGGGATCGGGGGTGCCGTTAACAAATACCGCGTGCCTGAAAGCGGCGCTGATATTCGTAAGCGCCTCGTCTTGCAGGCTGCCGATTACGATCACGCCGTCCAGTTCGTGAAACATATGCTCTTGAAAAGAACCGAGATGGATAGAAGATGTGATAAAAACTTTTTGCCGAAAGCATTCTTCCTCAATACCTTTTCGAATCGCTGAAAAATAAGGATCCTGCCGTTCTTCTTCCGGTGACAGGCAGCTGACAACGCCGATCAGGGGCGCAGAATCGCTGCGGCTGCGGTTCTTCCGTTTTTTTGCCGACGGCTGATAGCCCAGCTCATCGGCGATCCTCAGAACTTTTTCTCTTGTTTCATCAGTCACGGCCAAAGAGTCATCCTTATTCAAAATTCTCGATACTGTCGCGCTGGATACAGATGCCTGTAAGGCAATATCTTTGAGACGGACCATTTCGCATCTCCTTTTTACTAAATATTTACTAAACAGAAATGACCTGGTTATTGTTAAAATGATATTATCATATGTTAGTAAGCGTTTTCAATAACTATTTTTGGTTACTTTTAGTAAAAATCAGTAAAAAAGAAAATCTGTTTTTCTCTATCATATTTCAATTGAACCGGAATAAATTGATAGAGAAAGGAGAGGGTGATGTGCTGAAGATAGCTGTTTTTGATGAGGAGCATGAAAAGGATCTGCAGACTGAAGTCAATACATTTTTAAAGGGGATTTCTGATGAACAGCTCGTTGATATTAAATATACGGTAGCGGCGGCCTGTGATCCTGAAGGTGAGCAGCTTTATTGTTTTTCCGCTCTCATTTTATACCGAAAATAAAAAAGCCCGGATGAAATACCGGGCTTTTTTATGCATTATGCTTTTTTGACGCGGGGACTTCTCGGTTTTTGGTATTTCTCCGCTTGTTTGATTCCTTTTCTTTCGCTCGCTAATGACTTGTACAGAGACACGATCATCAGAAGGATCACGACTGAAAACGGAACCGCGGCGAGAATGGCCGTGTTTTGCAGTGCGGCCAGACCGCCGGAATATAATAATACAGCTGCCACGGCGGACTGGATGACGCCCCAGATGATTTTCACCCGGTTTGACGGGTCCAAAGAGCCGTAAGACGTTTGCATTCCAAGCACAAATGTCGCTGAATCCGCTGATGTAATAAAGAATACAGCGATCAGAACAAGCGTTAATACGGATGTCACCATTGTCAGCGGATAGTTGCTGAGTGCGCCGAACAGCATCGTATCCGTTGACATACCCGCGACATTGAATACGCCTTTCTGCTGAAGATCCATCGCGGATACACCGAAAATCGCAAACCATAAGAAAGCCAATATACAAGGTGTCACCAACACCCCGATTAAAAATTCCCGGATCGTCCGGCCCCTTGATACACGGGCGATAAAAATGCCGACAAACGGCGACCAGGATATCCACCAGGCCCAATAGAAAATGGTCCAGCTGTTAATCCATTCGCGTTTTTGGGGATCATTCGGAGACAAGCGAAAGCTCATCTGCACGATATTTTGGATGTATTGGCCGATAGAATCGGTAAATGAGTTCATAATCAGCACCGTCGGGCCTGCAATGAGCATAAAGATCATTAAAATAGCCGCGAGCGCCATGTTGGTATTGCTTAAGTATTTAATCCCTTTGCCGATTCCGCTCCACGCAGAAATCAAAAATAACACGGTCACGACAGCGATCAGGATCAGCTGAATGGAAAATGTTTTCGGAATGCCGAATAAATAATGCAGACCGCCGTTGATCTGAGTCGCTCCGAGCCCTAAGCTTGTCGCCACACCGACAACGGTCGCAAACACCGCGATACAGTCAATTGCTTTGCCGATCGGCCCGTTTACTTTATCGCCCAAAAGCGGTGTCAGTGTGCTGCTGATCAAACCGGGCGCGTCTTTTCTGAATTGAAAATAAGCGATACATAAAGCGACGACCGCATAGATGGCCCAAGCGTGCAGCCCCCAGTGGAAAAACGTGTACCGGAGCGCATCACGAAATGCTTGGGGTGTTTCTGTTTCACCTGAGGGAGAGCTGATGGCGTAATGGCTGATCGGTTCCGCAGCCCCGTAAAATACCAAACCGATTCCCATGCCCGCGCTGAAAAGCATGGCAAACCATGATAATAAGCCGAATTCCGGTTTTTCCCCGGGTTTTCCGAGTTTTATTGTGCCGATCGGACTCACAATGAGAAAGAGACAGAAACCGACAAATATAGAAACGACCAGCAGATAATACCAGCCGAAAGAATCCGTAATAAATTTTTGTGCCGTATCAGTGACTTGCTGCAGGCTGTCAGGAGAAATGGCCCCCCATAAAACCGCAGCGGCTGTGATGACAATCACAATCCAAAAAACACTGGAGATGTTCTTCTTCAAACGTTCTCACCCTCTGACTATTTTTTTCAATACGCCACTTTTTAGTATGGTCGCACGATTGCAGATCAGTCCTTTCTTCCTGTTCCCTCAATCAGGTGAAACAAAACGCAGAAAACTGTATCATGTTTTTGGTCAATTATCAACGGGGACGCTCAGGTAAATGCGCTTTAAACCATTTACAGCGAGCGTGAGAAACGTCCTGCATTCAAACCGGCGAGACGCCCCGTGACAAAGGCTGAAGTGATATTGTAGCCCCCGGTATAGCCGTGAATGTCGAGTATTTCTCCGCAAAAATATAAGCCTTCCATTTTTTTAGACGCCATTTGTTTCGGCTCAATCTCTTTTACGGAAACACCTCCGCCTGTGACAAACGCTTTGTCCAAAGAAAGCGTTCCGTCAGCGGCAACCGTAAATTGTTTGCAGTCTTTGACAAAAGCCCTGAATTGATCCTTCGGCAGTTCCGTAAAGCTTGTCTGCGGATCAAGACCATTCCGTTCCAGAAGAAAAAGCAGATACCGTTCCTGCATCCACGGCTTCAGCGCGTTTTTGAGCGCTTTTTTCGGTGCGTCTTTCAGTTCCTTGTGCATCTTTTGAAATAACTCTTCCTCGTTGATGCCGGGAAACAGATCGATGCGTAGTTTGACATCGGGCTGCTTTTTCAGTTCTTTGACGACAAACTGGCTGCAGCGGAGAATGGCGGGGCCTGACAAGCCGAAATGGGTAAACAGCATGTCCATCACGTGTGTGACGATAGGTTTGCCTTTTTTATTCAGGACGCTGACGGCCGTGTTTCTAAGGGACAGCCCCTGAAGTGTTTTTTGTTTAATAAACGGTTCTGACGACGTAACCGGCACTTCCGTCGGAAAGAGTTCGGTCACGGTATGACCGGCCGCTTCCGCCCATGCATAGCCGTCTCCGGTGCTGCCGGTATGCGGGACTGATTTTCCGCCGACCGCGATAATGACGGCGTCTGCGTTAATGTGTTCGTCATTGTTTGTCGTAATGCCCGCTGTCCTGCCGTTCTCGTACCGCACCTCTTTGATTTTTTCATTTGTGCGGATGGTGACATTCAGTTGTTTTAATCGGTTCAAAAGCGCATCGACAACGCTTTGCGCTTTGTCCGTCACCGGGAACATGCGCCCGTGGTCTTCTTCTTTCAGCTGAATGCCGAGTTTTTCAAAAAAGGCGATGATATCTTCATTATTAAATTCGGAAAACGCGCTGTATAAAAAGCGGCCGTTGCCGGGGATGTGTTTGATGATTTCTTCAACGGGGAGGCGGTTGGTCACGTTGCAGCGTCCGCCGCCGGAAATCGCCAGCTTCCGTCCCAGCTTGTTTCCTTTATCGATTAATAATACGTCCGCCCCTTCTTCGCCTGCGGCAATCGCAGCCATTAAACCGGAGGGACCGCCGCCGATCACAATGACGTCATAATGTTTCATATTTCATCAACAACTTTCTTTTTCACGTATAATAGGCGGAAATGTCCGCTTTCTGCTATTATAGCGAAAGAAAGGGAATCCTTAAACGTATTTTGTTTTTTAAAGAGCTTTCCCAAAAAGTTTCCCGCTGTAATTATTACCGTCTAATTGCCCAGTTGTGTTAAAATAGAAAAGTTGAATCTTCGTAGAAAATGGTGATGAGGAAACATGTCAAGCAAATTGTTAAGGGGCACGTTCGTGCTGACGCTCGGCACCTATATATCGCGGATTTTAGGGATGATTTATCTGATCCCGTTCGGAGCGATGGTCGGAGCGACGGGCGGAGCTTTGTTTCAATACGGATATAATCAATATACACTGTTTTTAAACATTGCCACGATGGGATTTCCCGCCGCGGTTTCAAAATTTGTCTCGAAATATAACTCCAAAGGAGACTATGAGACGAGCAGGCGGATGCTGAGAGCGGGAATGTCGGTTATGCTCGTAACCGGGATGATCGCTTTTTCAATTCTTTATATTTCGGCGCCGTTTTTTGCGGAAACATCTCTCGGCGGCACGAGTAACAACGGACTTACGATTGACCACGTCGTTTATGTCATCCGGATGGTCAGTCTGGCACTTTTGGTCGTGCCGATTATGAGCCTTGTACGCGGTTTTTTCCAAGGTCATCAGATGATGGGGCCGACAGCCGTTTCACAGGTTGTGGAGCAGCTTGCCCGGATCATCTTTTTATTGGGCGCAACGTATTTGATTTTAAGAGTGATCAACGGAGGCCTTGTCATCGCAGTCGGATACGCGACTTTCGCGGCGCTGATCGGATCATTCGGAGGGCTTGTTGTCCTTTATATTTACTGGAATAAGCGGAAGGGCGATCTTCTGGCGATGAAGCCGAATCTCGTCCCGTCTGCGAACTTAAGTTATAAAAAAATGTTCATTGAGCTTTTCAGTTATGCCGCTCCTTATGTATTTGTCGGACTGGCGATTCCTTTGTATTCATATATCGATACGAATACGTTTAATAAAGCGATGATTGCGGCGGGCCATAAGGATATCAGCCAGGACATGCTTGCGATTGTCACCCTTTATGTGCCGAAGCTTGTGATGATCCCGGTTTCTCTGGCGACCGCTTTCGGTCTGACGCTGATTCCGACGATTACTGAATCGTTTACGAGCAGGAATTATAAGCTTTTGAATCAGCAGATTAACCAGACGATGCAAATCATTCTGTTTTTGGTTATTCCCGCCGTTGTCGGGATGTCCGTGTTATCGGGTCCGGCCTATACGTTCTTCTACGGCTCTGAAAGTCTTCGCCCGGATATCGGACAGGATATATTGTTCTGGTACGCGCCTGTCGCGATTCTGTTTTCTCTGTTTACCGTAAACGCCGCGATCCTGCAAGGGATTAATAAGCAGAAATTTGCTGTCGTGAGCCTTTTCATCGGCGTCATTATCAAAGTGGTGCTGAACGTGCCGCTGATCAAGCTGTTTCAGGGAGACGGGGCCATCTTGGCAACGGCGCTCGGTTATATCGCTTCTCTTCTGTACGGTTTTATCATGATTAAGCGCCATGCGGGCTATTCGTATACGGTACTTATAAAACGGGTCATTTTAATCGCAGTCCTGTCCGCCGTGATGGGAGTCGCGGTCAAGCTGACTCAATGGCTGCTCAGCTTCTTTGTAACATACCAAAGCGGCCAGGTGCATGCGGCGATTGTCGTCTTTGTCTGCGCCGCTGTCGGCGGTGTGGTGTACATGTTTGCCGCATACCGAATCGGATTTTTACAGAAAATGTTTGGAAACCGTCTGCCCCGCGTTTTGAGGAGAGGCAGGCATTCCGCCCATTGAGAAATAATGAATAGTCCGCTTATCGCGGGCTTTTCTTTTTAAAGGAGAGGATCAGGATGAGACTTGATAAGCTGCTTGCCAACAGCGGATTCGGCTCAAGAAAAGATGTGAAAAAAATCGTCAAGGCCGGGGCTGTCATGATTGACGGAGAGCCGGCGAAAGATGTGAAAACCCATGTCGATCCGGAAAAACAGGACATCACGGTATACGGAGAGCCGGCAGACTATCGTGAATTTATTTATGTCATGATGAATAAGCCGCAAGGAGTGCTGTCCGCTACAGAAGACAGCCGCCAGCAAACGGTGGTTGATCTGCTGACGCCTGAAGAACAGCGATTTGAACCGTTTCCGGCGGGACGTCTTGATAAGGATACGGAAGGCTTTTTGCTTCTGACCAATGACGGGCAGCTCGCTCATCGCCTGCTTTCTCCGAAAAAGCATGTGCCTAAAACATATGAGGTCCGGTTAACTTCACCTCTGTCACCGGAAGACATCGTTCATCTGGAAAGAGGCGTCGTCATTGAAGGAGGCTATAAGACGAAGCCGGCAGCCGTTGAAATCATTACAGAAAGCCCGGATGAAACGGTGATTCACTTGACCATTACAGAAGGCAAATATCATCAGGTGAAGCTGATGGCAAAGGCTGTCGGAAATGAAGTGGCTTATTTGAAGCGGCTTTCGATGGGGGCTGTTTCTCTTGACCCGGATCTTAAACCGGGAGAATTCCGCGAGCTGACTGAAGAGGAGCTCGAAACGCTGAGAGGCGCAGAAGTGTAATCGATATCAGAAAAGCCCAAAACAGATTTGTTTTGGGCTTTTTATATAGAGGAACAAAAAACAAGGCAAATAGAGGAACAAAAAACAAGGCAAAGACGCTGCTTTGCCTTGCAGCATGTCAGGCCGAAAAGGGCCTTATGTAATTGTTCGCTTAAGATGTAATTTTCACTTTTTTTCGTGTTGTCTCCCACTTGCCTCGGCTAGGACTATGAACAAGATCATTGTATGCTAACACATTTAAGTCTCGCTGAATAGTTCTAGGTGTAATGCCGAATTCATCAACCAGTTCCTGTGTTGTCACAAGGCCTTTTTCCTGGATGAACATGTAAACTGATTTAATCCGAGTCAGCATACGATTTGTTGAAGGTTTCAAAAAACCACTCCCTATCATAAGATCGGATGGACTTGATATACCACAACTTTCGACTCTAAAACTTCGTACGAATAAGCAACAAAGGATGACATTCTGTTTTTTCTCTTTTAACTGCCTCCATTATACACGATATGGACGACATGAATCTAGGAATAAGCGCAGGTAATTTTTTCAAATGGGTACAGCCTTGGTGCATTACTATGTCCGGCCCGCTTTTATTATTATGGAAACTGAAACTTTTTTTATACATGTCCGTATGAAAACGGGGGAGTGAGAAGTTTGGGAGAATTATTGAATGCAAACATTGTCTGCGCCGGTTATGCTGACAGGCCGAAGGTGATTTCGAATGTATCTCTGTCAGTCAACGCTGGTGAAATTTCCGGTTTAATCGGAGCGAACGGCGCGGGGAAAAGTACAGTGATAAAGGCGGTTCTCGGGCTGTCCCGGGATATAGAAGGCGGTATTGAGTGGAATGATTCATCTTATGCTTACATACCGGAGCGTCCGAGTTTTTACGATGAACTGACGCTTTGGGAGCACCTCGAGCTGACCGGGTCATTGCGGGGTATAGAAGGGGAAGAGTGCCGTGAGCGGGCAGGGCGGCTGCTTGAAGAGTTTTCGCTGACGTCTGTAAAACATGATTTGCCTTCCGGTTTTTCAAAAGGGATGCAGCAAAAGCTGATGCTCATACAGGCATTTTTGGCGAAGCCGGATATTTACATCATTGATGAGCCTTTTATCGGACTTGATCCGATCTCAACAAAGCTGTTTACCGACATGCTGATTGCTGAGAAAGAAAGGGGCGCGGGGATTTTGATGTGCACGCATGTTCTGGATACGGCGGAAAAAATCTGCGACCGATTTTATTTGCTGGATCAGGGCGCTCTGCTTCTTCAAGGCACGTTAGAGGAGCTTCAGGAAAAAACGGGGAGCCGTTCACTGCTGGATTGCTTTTATTCAGCGGTTCGGAGCAGTCAGCGATGACCGGGCGGGCTTTGTTTTTTCAAAGGCTGTTTCATTATTGGCGGTATCAATGGAAGGTGTTTCAGACGGTCATTGATTGGACGGTCGCGCTGTATATCGTTCTTCCCGCTGCCGCATTTGCTGTTTATCAATATGCTGAATGGCTGAACGGCAGGGGGCTTCTTAGTGGAGCTGCAGGAGTATTGGGATGGGGCTGGCTGTATGTATTCAGTGCCCTGCTGTTGTGCACGGGTTTTATTCATACCTTTTTGCTGGAAGCGGATCACGTGTTTTTGGTGCATGCAAAACATCTGATGCAAAAGCTGAAACGGTACGCGCTTTTGTATTCGATGTTCCTTTCCCTTATCAAATGGGGTGCGCTTGCCGTATTATTATTTCCCTTATGGCGCCAGTACGGTGACTGTACCTTACCGGCATATTCAGGTATGTTTTGCTGTCTGTTCGGCTTCCATACCGCGATATTAGCGGTGCACCGGCACAGAAAAAACAGCAGGCGGACATTCGGGAATCAGGCGGCGGGCTGGCTGAAAGTGATGGTTCTGACGGCGGGTGCATTTTTTATGATCACCTTTGCCGCCGAATGGTATTGGCTTTGGCCGGCGGGATGTATATTGTTCATCTGTTCCGCTTTTTTGACTTGGAAAGGGACGGAGACATTATCAGCCTTTGAGGAAGAAGTGCTTGAGGAGAACAGGCGGAAGCTTTCACTCGCCGCCTCAGTTTTGATGCTCAGCCATGATGTGCAGCTCCCGAATGGTAAAAATAAAGGGCGGAACAAGCCGTTTTTATATCCCGGCTCAAAGCACATCTTTACAAAACGGTCGGCGTATACGGCGTGGAAAGAATTGTTTTTTAAAGTGCTGATCCGAAACGGCGGGTATCTCCGGCAGCTTTACCTTTTAACCGCGGCTTTTACGGCTCTTATTCTCGTTCTTCCGCTCTTAGTGAAGCCGGCAGTCCTTATTTTATTTGCGATCGTCAGCCGCTATGCCGCGTCACTTTTATTTGACCGGATCACGGATAAACCGGTTTTAAGCGGTATCAAGAGAGACAGCGATGACTATTTCCGGGCGCGAAACAGCGCATTAACCGTCATCCAAATCATCTGTTCCGCCTGGTGTCTCATTGCCGCGATTCTTTCCGTTCTTTATATGTAAAAATCCCTTTCCGAAAAGGAAAGGGATTTTTCTTAATGTCCGTTCAAAATAAAAAGCTGAATAAAAAACAGCACGGCGAAGATGAGGACTAGAGGATGGATTTCGCGCCATTTTTTCTTAGCTGCTTTAACAAGCGGATATGAAATGAAGCCGAGTGCGATTCCGGTTGAAATACTGGACGTTAAAGGCATCGCCAAAATGACGAGAAAGGCCGGGAACGCTTCGTCAAGCTCATTCCAGCGGATATTCGACACAGCACCCATCATCAGGCTGCCGACAATAATCAGAGCCGGTGACGTAATCGCGGACACTTCCGATAAGACGCTGACAAGCGGGCTGAAAAACATGGAAACGGCAAACATAACGGCAATCGTCAGCGCCGTCAGACCCGTTCTTCCGCCGGCGGCCACACCTGCTGAAGATTCAACGAACGCGGTCGTCGGGCTGGTGCCGAAGATGCTTCCGACCGTCGTAGCGGTCGAATCAGCCAACAGCGCTCTTCTGGCATTCGGCAGCTGATTGTTTTTGATCAATCCCGCTTGTTCGGCGACACCGATCATGGTGCCGGTCGTGTCAAAAATCGTAACGAGAAGAAAAGAAAACACAACGGCGTACAGACCGTGATGCACGACATCCCCGAGGGCTCCGAACGGATTTGTGATCAAAAGCCCCTCCGGCAGGCGCGGGAATGAAACGAACCCTTTCGCAAAATGGATCTGTCCGGTCAAAAAGGCAATGACGGCGGTCAGCGCCATTCCGATGAACAGAGCCCCGTTTACATTCAGCACCATCAGCACGATACTGATGATAAGTCCGATAAGCGTTAAAATGACGGCGGGCGAATGAAGATCGCCGAGTGCGACCAGATTGGATTTATCAGCCGTGATGATTCCGGATTGGCGTAAGCCGATAAAAGCGATAAATAAGCCGATGCCGGTCGTAATTCCGTATTTTAAATTGTCCGGAATCGCTTCTATAAGTTGTTTTCTTAAAGGCGTTAACGATAAAATAATAAAGATGACTCCCGCGATAAAAACGGCGCTGAAAGCCGTCTGATACGTAATGCCGCTGCCTGTGCCGACAACGTGAAAGGCGAGATACGCGTTTAAGCCCATGCCGGGGGCAATGGCGATCGGAAAATTCGCAGCGAGAGCCATCCATAAAGTTCCGACAATGGAAGCGATAATCGTCGCGGTGAACACCTGGTCAAACGGAATTCCCGCATTGGAAAGGATCACCGGATTGACGACAATGATATACACCATTGTGAAAAAGGTGGTCAAACCCGCGGTAATTTCTCTTTTTATTGTCGTTTGATGCTTGTCGAGATGAAACATAAGTACCTCCAATGACGAACATTTTTTCAAAACATCATCTATATTATTCGTTTTATCGACATTTTGCAAGTCTTTATCAAGAAAGGGGATTTGTGATGAACTGGGAAGTTGAAGTCATCAGAAACAAAGAAGATCTGATCCGTGACACGCAGAAGTTTTTGCAGATCAACAGCGTAATGGACGAATCAACAGCCGGTCCCGGCCGGCCGTTTGGAGAAGGCGTCAATGCCAGCCTGACGTCACTGCTGGAATTCGGTAAAAAAGAAGGCTTCACCGTAAAGAATCTTGACGGCTATGCGGGCCATATTGAATGGGGAACGGGTGACGAAATCGTCGGCGTTTTGTGCCACGTCGATGTCGTTCCGCCCGGAGACGGCTGGACGAGCGATCCGTTTTCAGCCGATATCAGGGACGGCCGGATATATGCCAGAGGCGCCATTGATGATAAAGGGCCGACAATGGCGGCGTTTTATGCGCTGAAAATCGTCAAAGACATGCAGCTCTCTTTATCCAAACGCGTGAGAATCATCATCGGAACGGATGAAGAAAGTGATTGGAGATGCGTGGATCACTACTTCAAACACGAAAAAATGCCTGACATCGGCTTTGCTCCTGACGCAGATTTTCCGATCATTAACGCGGAAAAAGGAATTATAGATGCGTCACTGCGCATTGTAAAAAGCGCTTCTGACAAAGACGCAAAAAACGTGCTTCTGTCATTCCGTTCAGGACTGCGTTTGAACATGGTGCCGGATGCGGCTGAAGCGGTTATTGAAGGGAACGGTCTTGATGCCGTGCACGCGTATTTCAGCAAATGGCTTGAGCAGTCAAAAACACAAGGTGAAGCAGTTTCGGAAAATGGAAAACTGACGCTTCGGGTGTACGGAAAATCATGCCACGCGATGGAACCGGATAATGGTGTCAATGCCGGCTTAAAGCTTGCTGAATGCCTTAACGGAACAGAGCTGGATGGAGCCGGAAAGCGCTTTGTCAAAACCGTCAGTGACTATTTTTCAAATGATACACGAGGCAAAAAGCTGAAAATTGATTGCAGGGATGACATCAGCGGAGAGCTTACATTGAATGTCGGCACCTTTACATACAGAAAGGGTGAGGAAGGAGAACTCGGCATCAACATCCGTTATCCCGTCACTTCAGACAGCAAAGTCATCCGTGATGCTTTTACGTCTGCTGAAGAATTCCGGCTTGAAGAATTTAAAGACAGCAAACCGCACCACGTTTCTGCCGATCATCCGCTCGTAAAGACGCTTCAAAAGGTTTACGAAGGACAAACGGGAAAGAAAGCGGATCTGATTTCAATCGGCGGAGGAACGTATGCGAGATCCCTTTCGGCGGGCGTCGCGTTCGGGCCGCTGTTCCCCGGCCGGCCTGACAGCGCGCATCAAAAGGATGAGTACATTGAAATCGATGACCTTCTCAGGTCAACGGCTTTATATGCCGAAGCCATTTATGAGCTTGCCAAGTGATAATAAAAAGGGACGCCGAAAGCGGCATCCCTTTTTATCATTCAAATGACCATAAATCCGTTGATAAATAACGTTCTCCCGTATCGGCCGTCATACAGATGACGATCTGTTCGGAAGGGAGGCGTTTGGCGGTTTCAATGGCGGCGAAGCAGGCGGCGCCTGAAGACGGGCCGACGAGTATGCCTTCTTCCCGGGCCAGACGCCGTGTTGTCGTATACGCATCTTCATCAGATATTTTCATGATTTCATCGTAAACGTCCTGATTCAGTATGCCGGGAATAAATCCGGGGCTTGTCCCGACAAGCTTATGAGCGCCGGGTTTTCCGCCAGACAGGACGGGGGATCCCGCAGGCTCGGCGACATGAACAAGCATATCCGGAAAAAGCTCTTTAAGCGTTTCTCCGGTTCCGGTAATGGTTCCGCCCGTTCCCGCCGTTGCCACAAAAGCACCGAGCGGTCTGTTGAGCTGCTGAACGGCCTGATAGATTTCAATGGCGGTCGTTTTTCGGTGGGCATCTGGATTTGCGCCGTTATCGAATTGCATCGGGATAAAACTTCCCGGAATCTGTTCGGCGAGTTCTTTCGCTTTTTTGATGCTGCCGGGCATTCTTTCCGCCCCCGATGTTAACACAACCTCCGCGCCGTACGCTTTCAGGAGGTTGATGCGTTCTTTCGTCATCGTGTCAGGCATGACGAGAATTGCCTTGTAGCCGCGCGCCGCCGCGTTCATCGCCAGGCCGATGCCTGTGTTGCCGCTTGTCGGTTCGATGATGACAGAGCCGGGTTTTAAATGCCCGCTGTTTTCCCCTTCAATGATCATATTGTAAGCCGCTCTGTCTTTGACACTGCCGCTCGGGTTAAACGATTCTAATTTTAAATAGACCTGTGCTGCATGTTCTGGCTGAAGGCGATTGAGCTTTACGATCGGTGTGCCGCCGATCAGCTCCGCCGTGCTGTTTGCGATTTTCAAGGCCGGCTCATTCCTTTCTGTATAAAACGTTCGGTACATAATATCCTATCATAATGAGCGGACAGGGTTCTCCTCTCCGCTTATCCGTTTTATAATAACACCATAACCAAAGAGGGGGAGATCCTCGTATGAAAGCTTCATTGCCGCATTATTTTATCGGCATTCCGATTCCGGCTGACATTGCTGAACCGATTTGGGAAGCAGCCAAAAAGGAGCCGGCGTTATCATTCAAAAAATGGGTGCACCCGCATGACTATCATATTACGCTCATTTTTCTCGGAGCCGCGGATGAAGAACGGCTTGCGAAATTATCGTCTCTGCTCGCAGATGCTGCGTCGGCAGCGCAGCCGTTTACCGTACAGTTTCAGCATCTGGATATTTTCGGCGACCGCAGACAGCCGAGAGTGCTTCACCTTGAGCCCGAACGGAATGAACTGCTCTTTGATTTGCGGGAAAAAACAAAACAGGCTGTTTTGAAAGCCGGTTTTCAAGTGGAAAAACGGCCGTATCACCCTCATATGACGATGGCGCGGAAGTGGGCGGGAGACCGGCCGTTTCCTGACGATGTGCCGTTTGAAAGCGGCAGGGTGCAAAGTGCCGTCAGCCGGTTTTCCCTGTTTCAGACCCATCTTGACCGGTCGCCTAAATACGAAGAAATCGCACAGTTTCAATTGACATAAACAAATATTCGGAGTGGAGAAATCACATGGCACAGATCATCAAAATTCACGACTGCATATCCAGATATGAACTTGATCCATACCATTATATGAACCAGTTTATCCGGCTGAAGAAAGAACGCTGGGAGGCGCTTCTTGAAGCGTTTGACCGGATAACGGAAGAAACGGAAACGGAAACGGCTGCCGGCGGGGAAACCGATCAAGCGCCGGCCAGGAAAAAATTTTCCTTAAAAAAGAGAAAAGAAGAAAATACGGCCGATATAAATGAAAAGAGGCACCAATGGTTTGATGAACCGGAGGGAGAAGAGGCGCTGTTCGGGAATCTTCCGTCTCAAAAGTCTGAGCTCGCGCCTTTTTTCAAAGATCAGCTGTATGACTTTCAATTAAAATGGGCGAGCTCCACGCTTTCTCAAAAGTCTGAGCTTTCGCAGGCGGTCAAAAGGGACAGGATGTTAAAAATGCTGGCTCAAAAGCTGCCCGATTCCTATTTTGTGATGTATCATCCGGTTCTGCAAATTCAGCAGGCGTCCGTCGAACTGAGCATTATCATCATCTCGCCGCTGGAGATTTTCTGCGCCGCTTTTATGGAAGCAGAAGAGGACAGCGTATATATCGGATCAAAACACCGTTTTTGGGAAGAAAGAGGCTCCGGCAGCACGCGCCAAGTATTGAATCCGTCTCTCAGCCTGCACCGGACGGGCTCGGTCGTTTCGCAAATCATAAAAGAAAAGCAGGCCGACATTCCCGTGCGGAAGCTTTTGCTCAGCAGAACGTCTTATATTGATTACCCGGAGCCGCCGTACGGGCTGGAAATAGCTGATAAACGGACTGCCGCAGGGTGGCTGGAAAAGCAGCAGAAAAATACGGCGCCGATCAAGCACCACCAGCTGAAGGCGGCGAAGGCTCTTTTGTCTTACGGGTTGAGCGATTCAAGCCGGAGACAGGAATGGCTTGATTAAAGCGGACGTTTGCCGGCTGTCTCTTCATCTATGAAGCAGGTGAAACAAACGATGAGTCAATGGTTTTTTATTATTAATCCGGTCTCAGGAGGCGGGCGGGGCCGGCGTGTCTGGAAATCAGTTCAAAAAGAGCTGACCAGGCGCGGGGTCAGCCACCGCTCTTTTTTGACCGGGCATCCCGGACATGCGGAGGTGCTGGCGAGACAGATTTCAATGATGCAGGATCATAAGCTTAAGCGGCTGTTCGTCATCGGCGGTGACGGGACGATGCATGAAGTCATTAACGGACTGAAAGGAACGGATCAGATTGAGCTGACCTTTGTGCCCGCCGGTTCGTACAATGACTTTTCCAAAGGGCTCGGTATTAAGAAGTCGGCGCTCCTCCAAGAAATCAAAAGTCTGCACCGCCCGCTCACACGGAAATTTTTTGCGGGAAACATCAACTTTTTTCATGACAAAGCGCAATCACTTTATTTTATTAACCACCTGTCTGTCGGTTTCGATGCCTCAGTTTTGAAGGCAGCCGCGAATTTTCCGTTATCGCGCGTTCTTCGGTTTTTGCGTCTCGGTTTTGTGATTTACCCGCTCGCGCATTTACATACGGCCTCGGGGTTTCAGCCGTTCAGATTTGTTTGCACGGCAGACGGCCAGAGGCGTGAATTCCGCAATGTCTGGTTTGTCATTGCGGCTAATCATCCTTATTACGGAGGCGGCATGAAAGCGGCGCCTTCAGCAAATCCCCGTCAAAACCATTTTGATATTGTCATTGCAGAAAACCTGTCCTTTTTCTCGCTGTATCGTTTTTTATGGGCGATGAGCTTCGGCCGGCATATCAAAATGGACGGAGTGACGATGATAAAGGGGAAGGAATTCGTTTTTGAAACAGATGGGAAAATTCCGTTTCACGCTGACGGCGAGCTGATCGGAACGACGCCGTTTCGGCTTATGCCGGGCGGCGCGCCGTTGAAAATAAAAACATAATAAACAAATGAAACCCGTCAAATGTTTCACGGCAAAGAGCGGTTCGCGGCATAAATCTTCAGAATTCACAGGTGTTCTTGCTAGTTTTGCTTGACGAAGTTTGTGCTGTAGCGCTAAAATTTATAGGACGGCTATTGATTAGCATATGAGACTCTCAATAGCTGTCTTTTTTATTCTCATGAAATTGTTTATGACAGGCCGCTCCGCCAATAGAGAAAGGCTGGAGGCCTATTCTAAAATATTTTAAGAAATGATGGGTTGAACATTGATATGAACTGGTTGGGACAATTACTAGGTAGCGATTGGGAGATCTTCCCCGCCGGAGGAGCTACAGGAGATGCATATTATGCGAAACATAACGGCCAACAGCTTTTTTTAAAACGTAATAGCTCGCCCTTTTTAGCCGTGTTATCCGCCGAAGGCATTGTTCCGAAGCTGGTTTGGACAAAACGGATGGAAAACGGAGACGTCATTACGGCTCAGCATTGGATGGCGGGCAGGGAGCTGAAGGCAAAGGATATGAGCGGACGCCCGGTGGCTGAGCTGCTCCGCAAAATCCACACATCAAAAGCTTTGCTCGACATGCTGAAAAGATTGGGAAAAGAACCGCTTGATCCGGGCGCCCTTTTGACGCAGCTGAAGCAGGCCGTCTTTGCCGTGCGGCAATTTTCGCCGCTTATTCAGGAAGGCCTTGCTTATTTGGAAGCTCATGTGGATCAGGTGCAATTCGGTGAAAAAGTCGTTTGCCATTGTGATGTGAATCATAATAACTGGCTTCTGTCAGAAGACAACCAGCTGTATTTAATAGATTGGGACGGCGCTATGATAGCCGATCCGGCCATGGATCTCGGCCCTTTATTGTATCATTACGTCGAAGAGCCAGCGTGGGACAGCTGGCTTGGGATGTACGGCATGAAGCTCACGGAAGGGCTTCGGCTGCGGATGGCGTGGTACATGTTATCGGAGACCATCACCTTCATCGCCTGGCACAAATCAAAAGGAAACGACAAAGCGTATCATGATGCCATGGAAGAGCTTCATGCCCTGATGAAGCGGATTGTCAAGTAGTCAGGAGTACGAATCCATCTGCTCCACCCATTGGGACAAATGGTTTTGGTGCTCCTGAATATGCGTGTCGATGGAATCGGCCGTGATGCCGGACTGGCTGTAGCGGTAGACGTCCTCGAGCACGTTTTTTATATTTGAATCAAGCCCGGTGTTGGCCATCAGTGATTTGATGACGCGCTCCAGCTGTTCATACTCGGCAACCGTGCCGCAGCAATCCAATTGATGGTCGGCCAATATGTCCTTTAATAACCGGACCTGATGTTCGCTTGTTAAGCCCATGATTCATATACACATCCTTTCTGTGTCATACATTGTGCAAAGCGGTGCGGTTTTATGCATCACATGAGTGTTCCGGACCGGGGGAGCCTCTTTTTTTATGCAGCCGGCGCCTTTAAAAGGCGCTTGCGGCTCTTTATGTTTCATGGTATGTTGTTACTCGAAATTATAGATAGAGGTGTCAATCATATGAGAATGCGCCATAAACCTTGGGCGAATGATTTTCTGGCAGAAAACGCTGACATCGCCATCAGTGATCCGGCCCAGTATAAAGGGCGGTGGAACACGGTCTTTGGCAATGACAACCCGATCCATATTGAAGTCGGTACGGGAAAAGGGCAGTTCATTTCAGGAATGGCCAAGCAGAATCCGGATATCAACTATATCGGGATCGAACTGTTTAAAAGCGTCATCGTCACTGCCGTCCAAAAAGTAAAGGACAGCGGGGCTCACAATGTCCGTTTGTTAAATATAGACGCGGAAACACTGAATGACGTATTTGAACGGGGCGAAATCAAGCGCGTATATTTAAACTTTTCTGACCCGTGGCCGAAAAACCGTCACGAAAAGCGCCGTTTAACATTTAAAACGTTCTTGAAAAAATACGAAGAAGTGATGGGCGAAACAGGTGAGATTCATTTTAAAACCGATAACCGCGGTTTATTCGAATACTCTCTGAAAAGCTTTTCCGAATACGGCCTGCTTCTGACGGAAGTCAGTCTTGATCTGCACAACAGCGATCCGAAGGGCAATATTATGACAGAATACGAAGAAAAATTCTCCGCGCTCGGCCAGCCGATTTACCGGGCCGAAGTTGAATGGAGAACAAAAGACAGACTCTGATGCGGGAGTCTGTTTTTTTATGCCGCCATTTGCTACCATTACATCAGGAGGGATCAAGATGGAGACATTGAATATTGGGAATATTTCATTAACATGGCTGGACGGCGGTGTAACGCATATGGACGGCGGAGCGATGTTCGGCGTTGTCCCGAAGCCTTTATGGTCGAGAAAATACCCCGTAAATGACAAAAACCAGATTGAATTAAGAACAGACCCGATTCTGATCAGAACAAACGGCCTGAATATATTGGTTGACGCGGGTATCGGCAGAGGGAAATTTTCTGATAAACAAAAAAGGAATTACGGTGTAACACAGGAATCCAATTTAAAACACTCTCTTCGTGAACTCGGGCTTTCCTGTGAGGACATTCATATTGCGGCGATGACCCATCTTCATTTTGACCATGCATGCGGCTTGACGGAATACAGCGGAGAGGAGCTTGTCTCTGTTTTCCCGAATGCCCGCATTATCACTTCTGCAACAGAGTGGCGCGAAATGAGAAACCCTAATATCAGATCGAAAAATACATATTGGAGAGAAAATTGGGAGGCGGTACAAGATCAGGTCGAAACCTTTGAGAACGAGTATCAGCTGACAGAAGGCATTACGATGCACCACACCGGCGGCCACAGCGACGGCCACAGCGTCATCGTCTTAGAAGACGGCGGGGAGACGGCTGTGCATTTTGCCGACCTGATGCCGACGAATGCGCATAAAAATCCGCTATGGGTGCTGGCATACGATGATTATCCGATGACCTCCATTCCAGAAAAGCAGAAATGGCAGACGTTCGCGGCAGAAAAAGACGCCTGGCTGATCTTCTATCACGATGCGATTTACAGAGCGGTAAAATGGGGAGAAGACGGCGAAGTGGCTGCATCTGTCAGACGGGAGAAAAAATAGGCGGATCGATGATTTACCTGTATGAATTTCGGGAATAAAAGCAAACCTAAGACAAATTGCTTTGAAAGGAAGAGACAGGTGAATCAATTTCAAGTGACGAAAGATGGAGAAATCAAAACAACTTTGCGCGGATTAGAAGTGCTTTCTACGCCTTTTTTAAATAAAGGGGTGGCCTTTACACAGGAGGAAAGAAAGGAACTCGGGCTCGAGGGATTTCTGCCGCCGAAAGTATTGACAATCGAAGAGCAGGCGAGGCGGGCCTACGAACAATTCAGTTCGCAGCCTGATGAGCTGAGCAAAAATGTCTACTTGACCGCTCTCCATGATCGGAATGAAACGTTATTTTACAGGCTGTTAAATGATCATTTAGGCGAAATGCTGCCGATCGTATATACGCCGACCGTCGGCACCGCGATCCAGCGTTACAGCCACGAGTACAGAAAACCCCGCGGTCTGTATTTGTCAATAGATGATCCTGAAGGAATGCGCGCCGCATTTCAGCAGTTCGGAAAAAATGAAAACATTGACTTAATCGTTGCCACAGATGCGGAGGGTATTCTGGGAATCGGTGACTGGGGCGTCGGCGGCATCGCCATTTCTGTCGGAAAACTCGCGGTGTATACGGCAGCCGCCGGAATTGATCCGTCACGAGTGCTTGCGGTCGTATTAGATGCCGGGACAAATCAGGAAAGCCTCTTAAATGACCCGCTGTACGTCGGAAACCAGCATTCAAGAGTGCGCGGCGAGAAATATGACCGCTTTATTGATGAGTATGTCTCGCTTGCCCGGGAAACATTCCCGAATGCGCTGCTTCATTGGGAGGATTTCGGTACGGCTAACGCCCGCGGCATATTAAAACGGTATAAAGATAAAGTCTGTACGTTTAACGATGACATTCAAGGAACGGGCGCGGTGTCACTTGCAGCTGTTTTAGCGTGTGCGAAAGCGTCAAAAGTGCCTTTAAAAGAGCATAAAGTCGTCGTCTTCGGCGCGGGAACGGCCGGTATCGGAATTGCTGAGCAGCTGCGCGAAGCTATGGTGCATGACGGATTAAGCGAAGAAGAATCATACAGCCGCTTTTGGTGTATCGATAGAAACGGATTGTTGACGGATGATATGAAGGACTTGCGTGATTTTCAGGTTCCGTACGCCCGCCCTGCTGATGAAGTGAAAGAGTACGGCCGCAGCGGTGAAGGCGGATCAATTGATCTGGCGGAGACGGTGCGTCAGGCCAAGCCGACGATCCTGATCGGCACATCCACCGTCTCAGGCGCATTTACGGAAGAAATCGTCAAAGAAATGGCCTCACATGTCAAACGGCCGGCTATTTTGCCGATGTCAAATCCGACGACATTATCAGAAGCAAAACCTGAAGATTTAATTAAATGGACGGAAGGCCGCGCGCTTGTCACAACGGGAAGTCCGTTTCCGCCTGTTGCGTATAACGGCGTTACCTACCATATCGGACAGGCGAACAACGCGCTCGTATTCCCGGGACTCGGGCTCGGCACGATTGTGACAAAAGCAAGGCTCATTACGGACAATATGTTCGTTGCCTGCGCGAATGCCATCGCCGGTATGGTGGACGTCGGCAAGCCGGGAGCGCCGATGCTTCCGAAAGTGGAGGACCTCAGGACGGTATCGGCAACAGTGGCGGTAGCCGTAGCTAAAGCTGCGATTCAGGACGGTGTAGCGGAAACGGAACCCGAGGATCTGATCCAAGCGGTGCAGGACGCGATGTGGAACCCTGTATATAAACGAATTCGGCCGATGTAACCGAATAAAGCCCAAAACGCTGATGGTTTTGGGCTTTATTTTTTGCTTGTCCGAATTATGAGGCGACAGAATCAATGACATCGACAATCTGGCCTGTTTTTGCATTGACCATAACTTCATATTGCTCCAGTTCGCCGAATGCCGAACGTGTCACGCCGGTTTTGTATACCTGGATGGTTTCTCCGTTTACCTGGTAGGGCTCGGGCTCTGTGTAAATCCATGATCCGTCTATCGGCCCGCGCTGTTTAAAAGCCGCTTTCACGATACGGAGCGCTTTTTCTGAAGAGATATAAGGTTTCATCGCATACTTTTTCACTGCGATGGCAGCGCATAATCCGACTCCTGCACCTAAGAGAAAATGACGTAATTTCAATATGAAGCACCTCCAATTATGTCGTAGTTTTTATTATACAGAAGATGCCAGACGGTGTTAAGTAAAGCGGCGGTTTTACAGCCCATTCAATCTGAGCGCTTGGAAAACAGTTGTTTTTCTAATAAAATAAAAGCATTACATAGAAATGAGGGGAAAATATGAATGAGGAAACGAAAACGCTTTTCCGGACGCTGACGCAGCTTCCCGGCGCACCGGGGAATGAACATCAGGTCCGCTCCTTTATGAAACGGGAGCTTGCGAAATATGCGGATGACATCGTGCAGGACAGACTCGGAAGTGTTTTCGGAGTAAGGCGCGGCGCTGAAGACGCGCCGACCGTTATGGTAGCCGGGCATATGGACGAAGTCGGGTTTATGGTGACACAGATTACGGATAACGGCATGCTGAGATTTCAGACGCTCGGCGGCTGGTGGAGCCAGGTGCTGCTTGCCCAGCGCGTCGAGGTGCAGACGGATAACGGACCGATTATCGGCGTCATCTCAAGCATCCCGCCCCACATTTTAACGGATGCCCAGCGCGCAAAGCCGATGGAGATCAAAAATATGATGATTGATATCGGTGCCGATGACAGAGAGGACGCGGTCAAAATGGGGATCAGACCGGGACAGCAGGTCGTGCCGGTCTGCCCGTTCACCCCGATGGCCAACGAGAAGAAAATATTGTCCAAAGCGTGGGATAACCGCTACGGCTGCGGGTTAAGCATTGAACTATTAAAAGAGCTGCACGGAAAAGACCTGCCGAACAATCTGTACGCCGGGGCCACCGTTCAGGAGGAAGTCGGCTTGAGAGGGGCGCAGACAGCGGCCAACATGATTCAGCCTGATCTCTTCTTCGCGCTTGATGCCAGCCCGGCAAATGATATGAGCGGCGATAAGGAGCTGTTCGGCCGTCTCGGCGAGGGGGTGCTGCTCCGCATTCTCGACAGAACGACGGTCATGCACCGCGGGATGAGAGAGTTCGTCCTTGATATGGCGGAAACGCACAATATCCCTTATCAATATTTCGCTTCAGGCGGAGGAACGGATGCCGGACGGGTCCACATATCAAACAGCGGGGTTCCGTCTGCCGTCATCGGCATTTGTTCAAGATACATTCATACAAATGCCGCTATCATCCATGTCGATGATTATGCAGCGGCGAAAGAAATGCTCATTAAGCTTGTCATGGCGAGTGACAAACAGACGGTCGAAACGATCAGAGAAAATGTATAAAAAAATAAGCAGTCAATAAGTCCCTTTGAATACTTATTGACTGCTGTTTTTACATTCTGTTTTAAGCCGCATGATCGAGACAGTTCATTAAAGCGTATTGAAAATAGAATTAGGTAACACATATTATTTTTCAATATTATTATCAAAATGGTTCCAATCCAAATAAACAACCACGAATCTTTATTGCAATGATAAACGTTTTTAAATCAAAAACATGCTGCAAGCATTGAGATGAGCAGCGATTTCACAAAAGTCGAGTCATTTGCATTTTTTATTTGTTCTGCAAGGAGGTATGATTATGACAAAAAAGACAAACATAAAATTTCCTCTTGAACTGATTCATACTGAAGTGGTGAGTTTAGGTAAGCAGGACCGCATAAAGGCGGCCTGCTTATTCTGTTTCAAATAAATAAGAGAGTGCTTTCATCGCTTGATTTACGGTTTCGACCGTAATATTCGCTTTTCCGGAAAGCTCTTTCAGCGGATGATGAAGTTCTTTCGGGCGGATGAGAATGAGCGGCTTTCCTTTTGCGATGGCATAAGAAGCATCCATCGCGGTATTCCACTGTTTATATTTCTCGCCAAACAGGGCGATCACAAAATCGGCTTTTTCCATCAGCACCTCTGTACGGAAATTGTTGATATCAGAAGCTCTGGCGTCTTTTAAAACAGAATCGGGCTGCACGCCCATAATCTCTTCTCCGATATTGTCTGAGCGTTCATGGTTTTCCATCGGACCGACAAACGTAATCGGCAGGTTCAACGCTTTTGCTTTTTGTTTGATTTCATCCCGCCAATCACTGTGGATTTCACCCGCTAAATACACGACAAACTGCATCTTTTGCCCCTCCTTATGTGCATATTCAGAATTTCGTACGGCTACAAGCAAAATGGTAAACGAAACTTGCTTGATAATGCAAATGAAATATGATAATGATATTGCATATAGTTGGTCTTGCCGTAAACAGTCTGGTATGATCCAATTGGACAAACATCAGCATATAAAAAACTCATAATCCAGATGGAGGAATGACAATGAAAAAGATTGAAAGCACGGAAGAATTGCAAAAAGCGGTACAAGACGATTGGGCGGTATTTATGTTTTCAGCGGATTGGTGCCCGGACTGCCGCTTTGTGGAGCCGTTTCTTCCTGAGCTGGAAGCGGACTTTCCTGAATTCACTTATTACTACGTAGACCGCGATCAATTTATTGATACATGCGCGGAATGGGAAATTTACGGCATTCCGAGCTTTGTTGTGTTTAACGGCGGAAAAGAAGTGAACCGCTTCGTCAGCAAAGACCGTAAAACAAAAGAAGAAATTGAGCAATTTTTAACCGATTCCCTTGCTAAAGCATAAAGGAGGCCACGGGCTTTGAAAATGACGTCAAGGAAGCTGGCGGATTTATTAAAACAGCGCCTGCAGCACGAGAACCGATCCTTCTTTTTTGACAGAGAAAAAGACACCCTCCGTGTTGAGGATCAAACGACCAAAAAAGGCATCACATTGGAGCTCCCGCCGATCATTGCGAAGTGGGAGACAAAAAAAGAAGAAGCGATCGACGAAATCGTCTACTATGTGTCAGAAGCGATGGAGGCGATGGAAGGCAGCGGACAGGAGATGTCCGGAAAGGAAGCCGGAATCTACCCGGTCATCCGCTCCACGTCATTTCCCGATCAAACGAGCGACGGCATTCCGCTCGTGTATGATGACCATACGGCCGAAACGAGAATCTACTACGCGCTTGATCTCGGTAAGACGTACCGCTTAATTGACAGCCGTATGCTCGAGAAAGAAAACTGGACAAAAGAACGCATCAGGGAGACGGCGTCATTCAATCTCCGCTCTCTTCCTTCGGTCGTGAAACAGGATACGGTTGCGGACAATTATTTTTATTTTTTCAGGGCGAATGACGGCTATGACGCCAGCCGGATTCTCAATGATTCGATTCTTCATGAATACAAGCAGGCCGCTGAAGGCGAATTGGCGATTTCCGTTCCGCATCAGGATGTATTAATACTTGCTGACATTCGAAATGAATCGGGGTATGATATTTTAGGGCAAATGTCCATGAGCTTCTTTGCAAGCGGCACGGTGCCGATTACGGCCCTTTCATTTCTGTATAATGAAGGCAGACTGGAACCTGTGTTTATCATGGCGAAAAGCCGGCCGAAAAAGGATTAGAAAGGATTTTTCTTATGAACGCTTTTTACAATAAAGAAGGTGTGGGAGATACGCTTCTGATCTCTCTTAAAGATGCAGCACGCGAAGAAATCGGCTATGAAAGAGAAGGCGATGTCGTCAGAATCTTTAACAAAGAAACAAAAGAAACGACGGGCTTTAACATTTTTAACGTGTCTTCTTACTTACAGATTGAGGACAACGGCCCCGTCGCTTTGTCTGAGACATTCGTTCAGGATGTGAATGAAATACTGAACAGAAACGGCGTTTCAGAAACGCTGACGGTTGACCTTTCTCCGAAATTTGTTGTCGGTCACGTTGAATCGAAAGAAAAACATCCGAATGCGGATAAACTGAATATCTGCCAAGTGAATGTGGGAGAGGAAACCCTTCAAATCGTTTGCGGCGCGCCGAACGTGGACAAAGGGCAAAAAGTCGTCGTCGCTAAAGTCGGCGCGGTAATGCCGAGCGGACTTGTGATTAAAGACGCTGAATTAAGAGGCGTTCCGTCAAGCGGCATGATCTGCTCCGCGAAAGAACTCGCTTTGCCGGATGCGCCGGCGGAAAAAGGGATTCTTGTTCTTGAAGACAGCCGCGAGGCCGGCGAAGCATTTCAATTCTAACTCCCATAAATAAGCGCACAGAATCGAATGATGTGAGAGAAAGCCGTTAAGCAGGCCTGCTTAACGGCTTTCTTCAGTTGGGAGCTTAATCTTTTCTGAGCCGCCCGGCAATGGTATACTAAATATCGTCCCAGACTACTAAAAAGGGAGTTAGAGAGTGATTAAACATGAGTTGGCTGAATAAATTTTTTGACTTATTTTTAGGTGAAAAAGAAGAAGAGCATGAACGTGAACCGAACACGCATGCCCAAATCCCGAAACAGCACATACCGGATCAGCCAGAAGGCAAATTAACGCGCATGGAAGATCCTAAAATATATTACGAATATCCGAAAGGGAATTTCCGCTTCCCTGTCGTTCCGGACGGCTATAAGCGAACGGAGCAAAACCAAAGACAGCGGGAAAGGCACGAACGCCGCCAGCCGTCCCGGGGTTATGCCGCCGGGAAGGAGCAAACCGAGCGGAAACAGCATACACATAAAGAGCCTGATGCCGTGAAAAAGCCCTTTAAACCGTCATCCATTCCTTCACCGGTTTACGGCTTTCAATCTCAGCATAGCATCAAAAAAGCGCCTATTTCCGAAAAGCGGCGTGAAGAGAACGTAACATTGCTGTCAGAGGAGCAATTTGTTCCGCCAAAATCCGGTCAGGAAACGGAAAAAGAGCCCGTCTTCACAACATCCGGCATAACAAAACAGACGAATGACCGGCCAGACCCGTTTGCGAAACAAGAAACGGAAGAAATCCAGGCCGTTAAAAAAGAGGAGCTTCACACCGAGGCTGAGAATGCAAAAGAGCAAGTGTTTGCAGCACCAGAACCGCAGCAGGCTGAAGAGCGGGAGCACACCGAAAGCGCGGAGTCTGCCGGCTTTACAGAAGAACAAGAGCATGAACAAACCCGCCCGCAGCCTATAAGAGAGCCTGAGTATGAAGCATCCCGAACGGCTGAAAACACAGAGGAACAAGCGGCGCTGCAGGGGGAATATCAGGAGCCTGAGCCGGAAAAAGCACCGCCTTTTGAAACCGCAGAAGAACCGGTGTATACATACACAGAACCCGGATACGATGAGGAAGTTCAGCCGCAGCCTGAAGACAAGCCCGAATCAGCTGAAACCGACGCGAAACAGGAAGCAGACTCTCAGCCTGAGTACAATGAAGCAGAGCGGCATTCAGACCCCGCGCCCGAACCTGTAAGCATTGAGACGGCCGATGCCCCGTCCCGGCCTGCCGAAGAAAAAACGGAGCATCACGGACAGCCTCAGACTGTGAGAAAAGCGGAGCGGCCGAAAGAGCGCAATGTTCCGTTTAACGTCATGATGCTTAAAAGCGATAAACACAAGCAGACGAAGACGCCAGAGGGCGGAGCGAGCTATGTCTTTCCGAATCTGTCGCTTCTGGACGTACCGCCGGCGCAAAGACATGACGACCAATTGTGGATTGAAGAACAGCGCGAGCTTTTAAACGTTACGCTGAAAAACTTTAATGTGCGCGCCCAAGTCGTTCATGTCACACAAGGCCCGTCCGTCACACGTTTTGAAGTGCATCCTGAGCCCGGAGTGAAAGTGAACAAAATTACAAACTTAGCAGATGATATTAAACTGAGCCTATCTGCCAAGGATATTCGGATTGAGGCGCCGATTCCCGGTAAAAACACGATCGGCATTGAAGTTCCGAACCGCGTAAGCAAAGTCGTCGATTTAAGGCAGATGATCAGAAGCGCCGCTTTCAGGACGAATCCGTCTCCGCTTACAGCCGCGCTCGGTGTCGATATTTCCGGAAACCCGGTCGTCATTGATTTGAAAAAGATGCCGCACGGGTTGATAGCGGGTGCGACAGGATCGGGAAAAAGCGTCTGCATCAATACCATTTTGGTCAGTCTGCTTTATAAGGCGGATCCGAGTGATGTCAAAATGCTTCTGATTGATCCGAAAATGGTCGAGCTTGCGCCTTATAACCAAATTCCGCATTTGGTCAGCCCCGTCATCACGGACGCCAAAGCCGCGACCGCCGCGTTAAAATGGGTTGTGGAAGAGATGGAACGGCGGTATGAACTGTTTGCCCATTCGGGTGTGAGAGATATCGGCCGCTTTAATGAATTAACGGCCGATCATAAGACAGGCGAAAAGCTCCCGTACCTCGTAGTGGTCATTGATGAGCTTGCCGATTTAATGATGGTCGCGCCGAACGATGTGGAAGAAAGCATCGCCAGAATCGCCCAGAAAGCGAGAGCCTGCGGCATTCATCTGCTTGTCGCGACACAGCGTCCGTCTGTCGATGTCATTACCGGAATGATCAAGGCGAACATACCGACGAGGATTGCATTCTCCGTCTCAAGCCAGGTAGATTCCAGAACGATCATCGACATGGCGGGAGCGGAAAAGCTGCTCGGAAAAGGCGACATGCTGTACTGGGAAAACGGTACCGGAAAACCGGTGCGCCTGCAGGGCAACTTTGTGTCCGACAGAGAAATTGACCGCGTCGTCTCTCATGTCAGAAAACAGCTGCCGCCTTCTTATTTGTTTGAACAGGAAGAACTGATCAGGCAGGGAACCGCCCTTAAGGAAGAAGACGAACTGTTTCCTGAGGCGTGCCAATTCGTCGTGGAGCAAAACAGCGCCAGCACCTCAAGCCTTCAAAGAAGGTTCAGAATCGGTTATAACCGCGCCGCGAGGCTGATTGACATGATGGAAGCCGAAGGCATGATCTCAGAAGCGAAGGGCAGCAAACCCCGTGAAGTGCTGATTACGGCCGCTGACATTTCTCAAGAATAAGAATATCGTTCATTTTTCTCACAAACATGGTATGATAGTGGATGGACCATCAAAACTGCATCACTGTCACGCGCTGAAATATCATGCGGCAGGTTTAATCAAAAAGAAAGTTACAGATACTGACGATAACGTAAAAATAAATGGAAGCGCCGCTGTGCGGGCTTTTCGCCCGCTGCGGTCGCAAAATGAAATGAGCGTCATATACTGGGGAACAGATAGACGTTTGTTGGAGGTACGATTATGACTGTTTATCATTTTGTTGGAATAAAAGGGACAGGTATGAGCCCGCTTGCTCAAATCCTGCATGATACAGGGTATCAGGTGCAGGGATCGGATATCGAGAAGCAGATTTTCACTCAGGCTGCCCTTGAAAAAAGAAATATCCCGATCTATCCGTTCAGCGCCGATAACATCAAACCCGGCTTAACGGTAATCGCCGGAAACGCATTTCCTGATTCTCATCCGGAAATCGCAAAGGCGCTCGATGAAGGGATTCCTGTCATCAGATATCATAAATTTTTAGCTGAATATATGAAAAAATACACAAGTGTCGCGGTAACGGGCGCACACGGCAAGACGTCCACAACGGGCCTCTTGGCACACGTGATGCAGCAGGCGAAGCCGACTTCGTTTCTTATCGGGGACGGGACGGGCAGAGGAAATGAAAGCAGCGAATACTTTGTATTTGAAGCTTGCGAGTACCGCCGTCATTTCTTAAGCTATCAGCCTGATTATGCGATTATGACGAATATTGATTTTGACCACCCTGATTATTTCGCCAACATTGACGATGTGTTTGATGCTTTCCAAAACATGGCGCTTCAAGTCAACAAAGGCATCATTGCCTGTGGTGATGACGAGTACCTGCCGAAAATTCACGCCAATGTGCCTGTCGTTTATTACGGCACGGGAGAAGAAAACGATTTTCAAGCGAGAAACATCGTAAAAAATACGGAAGGCACGACATTTGACGTCTTTGTCCGCAATACGTTTTACGATACGTTCTACATCCCGGCATACGGCCATCACAATGTCCTCAATTCCTTAGCGGTCATTGCGCTCTGCCACTATGAAGAGATAGACGTGAACATGATTAAGCTCGGACTTGAATCATTCGGCGGCGTCAAACGCAGATTCAATGAAAAAGTGATCGGCAGCCAGGTGCTGATCGACGACTACGCACACCATCCGACTGAAATCAAAGTCACGATTGAGGCGGCGCGCCAAAAATATCCCGAACGTGAAATCATCGCGGTATTTCAGCCGCATACGTTTACACGGACGCAATCATTCCTGGATGAATTCGCAGAAAGCTTAAGCGCGGCCGACCGCGTGTATCTGTGCGACATTTTCGGCTCTGCCCGTGAGAACGTCGGCAAGCTCACGATCACGGATCTTCAGGAAAAAATCGATAACGCAGAACTCATTGAAGAAAATGACACATCCGTGTTAAAAGCGCATGAAGGCGCAGTGCTGATCTTCATGGGCGCCGGAGACATTCAAAAATATATGAGAGCCTATGAAAACGTCATAGCGTAACAAAAAAGCAGTGGGGCTCTCACTGCTTTTTTGCACGTGCTGCAAAAGGGATTTACCGATAAACGGAGAAATAGTATACATACAGACCTTTCATATATGTTTATCATTTTAAGAATTGGGTATATACCACTATATCCTGCATTATAAGGAGGTATTAGATGATCATCATTCTTTACTTAAGCGTCGCACTCATTGCCGTTGCATTTCTCATCCTCGTCATCTATCTGTCCAAAACATTAAAGTCCGTACAGATGACTTTAACAAACGTAGCCTCGACTTTAGACGGCCTTGAAGGACAGATGAAAGGCATTACCGCAGAGACAGCCGAGCTGTTACATAAGACAAACCGTCTCGCGGAAGACATTCAGGAAAAATCAGAGAAATTAAATACGGTTGTCCATGCTGTTCAGGAAGTGGGAACTTCCGTCCAGCAGTTTAATACATCCATAAAGCAGGCAGCAGGTTCCGTTACGGCCTCTGTAAGAGAGAATCAGGATAAGATCAGTCAGGTTGTCACCTGGAGCCAGGCCGCTATGGAAATATGGGACAAGTGGAAGCAAAAGAAAAAAACATCGCTTTAATCATAAGAAAAATCCACTAAGGAGGAATCATAATGAGCAAAGATGGAATCAATAGTAAGGATTTTTTAATCGGAACGCTGATCGGGGGAATTATCGGCGCGACAACGGCGTTGTTTCTGGCGCCTAAATCAGGTAAGGAGCTGCGCGACGATCTCGGCAGTCAGGCTTCTGCGTTAAAGGATAAGACGGACAGAATGACGGCCGACGCGAAAGAAAAAGGCTCTCAATATGTCAGCATCGCCAAGGACAAAACATCTAATATCACCCAGCTGGTAGCTGATCAGTCAGGCCAGATTATGAATAAAGTGAAGGATTTAAAAGACCGTTCTAAGAGCACACTAACCGAGAAAGCCGAAGAGACGAGAAGCGAAATGCAGGACACGGCCCAAAGCATCAAGGCCGAAGCGGAAGACGCCGGGGAAAAAGCCGGTCAGGCAAATCGCTGATCTTCAATAAGGAGAGATAACCGACATGACAAAACAGCTGATATCGTCTGAAGAAGAGTTCAAAAATGCCGCTGAGAAAGAAAACACGCTCGTGTTTTTAAAACACAGCACAACCTGCCCGATCAGCCAAGCCGCGTTTCAGGAGTTTGACGCCTTTGCATCGGAGCATTCAGAAGTACCTTCTTATTACCTGCATGTGCAGGACAGCCGGCCGCTTTCGAACTATATCGCCGAGACATACGGCGTGAAACATGAAAGCCCGCAAGTATTCGTCATTACAAACGGCGAAGTGAAATGGCACGCGTCTCATTCACAAATCACAAAAAACGCAATAGAGCAGCACCTTTCATAATTGCTGGCCGCCGGTTGATACCGGCGGTTTTTTTTTGAAAAAAACTATTGATCATTTCAGCCGGATCATGTAGGATATCAATATATACTGCTTCAACGCATAAAAGCTTAAAAGCGTTTTGGTGATAAAGTCGAATGTGAAAAAATTTATTATTTCATATTCCTATTTTCGCATAACTGTAGTAAGATGCATGTTAACCATTAAAATAAAACATAGCATAGAAGGGATGAAAAAGATGAGCAACAAGGAATTAGAGAGCCTAAGACAGCAGGCAGACGCACTAAACTTAGAAATCCTTAAATTAATCAATGAACGCGGAGCCGTTGTAAAAGAAATCGGTAAAGCAAAGGAAGCACAGGGTGTCAACCGATTTGACCCTGTCAGAGAGCGTACAATGCTTAACCGCATTATTGAAAGCAATGACGGCCCATTTGAAAACTCAACGATCCAGCATATTTTCAAAGAAATTTTCAAAGCCGGACTTGAACTTCAAGAAGAGGATCACAGCAAAGCGTTGCTCGTCTCCCGGAAGAAAAAAGCAGAAGATACGATCGTTGACATTAAAGGCGAAAAAATCGGTGACGGCGATCAGAGATTCATCGTCGGACCTTGTGCCGTAGAAAGCTATGAGCAGGTTGCCGAAGTCGCGGCCGCAGCGAAAAAACAAGGCATTAAAATCCTGCGCGGGGGCGCGTTTAAACCCCGCACAAGTCCGTATGATTTCCAAGGTCTCGGCGTAGAAGGCCTGCAAATTCTCAAACGCGTCGCTGATGAATATGACCTCGCGGTGATCAGTGAAATCGTAACGCCCGCCCACATTGAGCAAGCGATTGATTACATTGACGTCATTCAGATCGGCGCGCGGAACATGCAAAACTTTGAATTGCTGAAAGCCGCCGGCTCCGTTAAAAAGCCGGTATTGTTAAAACGCGGTCTTGCCGCAACAATTTCAGAGTTCATCAATGCAGCTGAATACATCATGTCACAAGGAAACGACCAAATCATTCTTTGTGAGCGCGGAATCAGAACGTACGAAACGGCAACGAGAAACACGCTCGACATCTCTGCCGTGCCGATTTTGAAACAGGAAACTCACTTGCCGGTGTTTGTTGACGTCACACACTCAACAGGCCGCCGCGATCTCCTGCTTCCGACAGCAAAAGCGGCGCTTGCGATCGGCGCTGACGGCGTGATGGCCGAAGTTCACCCTGATCCTTCCGTTGCACTTTCAGACTCTGCGCAGCAGATGGATATCCCTGAATTCGAGAAATGGCTGAACGAATTAAAGCCGATGCTGAAAGTAAAAGCATAATACAATGTTCCGCTCTTTAAAGGCCGCCTTGCGCGGCTTTTTTTCGTTTCTTCATTTTATTTAATTATAAAATGAAAGTGAACGTTTTCATCACTGGGAAAAACGTGTATAATTTCATGAGAGATATTTAAATTTGATGAATAATGAAAAATAATGTACACTACTGACTTACGCTTACAATCATAAACGACAGAATGCGAAATCGTACGACATTTCTTTACATAAAGTGTTTATGCTATAGATAAGGATAAGTGTATCCAGTAAAAGGAGTGGTTTCAGTGAGCAACATTACGATATACGATGTGGCCAGAGAAGCAAATGTCAGTATGGCGACTGTTTCCCGCGTCGTGAACGGCAACCCGAATGTAAAACCGACGACCAGAAAAAAAGTATTGGAAGCCATTGACCGGCTCGGCTACCGCCCGAACGCGGTGGCAAGAGGGCTTGCAAGCAAAAAAACGACAACGGTCGGCGTCATCATCCCTGATATCTCAAGCATTTTCTACTCGGAACTTGCGCGTGGAATTGAAGATATCGCGACGATGTACAAATATAATATTATTTTAAGCAACTCGGACCAAAATCTTGAGAAAGAACTGCATCTGTTAAATACGATGCTCGGCAAACAAGTGGACGGTATCGTATTTATGGGCGGCAACATTACGGACGAGCATGTCGAAGAATTTAAGCGCTCTCCTGTGCCGATCGTCTTGGCGGCATCAGTGGAAGAACAGGGCGAGACGCCTTCTGTCGCCATTGATTATGAACAGGCGATTTATGATGCCGTTAAGCTTTTCATTGATAAAGGGCATCGCGATATTGCTTTCGTCTCCGGACCGATGCAAGAGCCGATCAACCGTTCGAAAAAACTGCAAGGGTACAAACGGGCGCTTGAAGAAGCGGCGATTCCGTTTAACGAGCAATTCGTAGCGGAAGGCGATTACACTTATGATTCCGGTATGGAGGCGCTTCAAAGTTTGATGGGCCTTGACCGGAAACCGACGGCGATTCTTTCTGCGACGGATGAAATGGCCCTCGGCATTATCCATGCGGCCCAAGATCAAGGTCTTTCGATACCTGATGATCTTGATATTATCGGTTTTGACAATACGAGATTGAGCCTGATGGTCCGCCCTCAGCTTTCAACAGTCGTGCAGCCTACGTACGATATCGGCGCCGTGGCGATGAGACTTTTGACAAAACTGATGAACAAAGAGCCGGTTGAAGAGCATATCGTCGAATTGCCTCACCGCATCGAATTAAGACAATCAACCAAGTCATAAAAAAACGGAAAAGCAAGCTTCACTCTGAGGGGTGGAATCTTGCTTTTTTACTTGAGTAAGGAGAAGATATGAAACGTTTTGATTATCTGACGCCCGTTGGCTTTATGTTAGGCTGTATTATCGTCGCAATCGGTATTCTGTCAGGGACGGGACTGGCGGGAATCAGTTCATTTTTGGATCTGACTTCTTTTTTAATCGTCACTGGCGGCCTTGCTGCGGCGATCTTTATCAGCTTTCCGCCGAGGGATTTAAAGAAAACCCCTTCTGTTCTGAAACAGGTATTCTCCCGTCAGGATGACAATGTGAAAGAGCTTGTCAGAGTATTTGTCAGCCTTTCGGAGCAGGCGCGCAGGCAGGGGCTGCTGTCTCTGGATGACCAGGCGCGGGAGATCAATGATCCGTTTTTAAAAAAAGGGCTTTTGCTTGCGATTGACGGCTGGGACGAGGAAACGATACGGCTGGTGATGGATTCTGAGATCGCCGCAATGGAAGAAAGACACAGAAAAGGAAGACGCGTTTTTGAAAAAGCCGGTGATTTCGCACCCGCCTGGGGAATGATCGGGACGCTCGTCGGACTCGTTCTCATGCTCAAAAACTTAAATGATCCGCATACCCTCGGACCGAACATGGCCGTTGCGCTATTGACGACGCTGTACGGAGCGCTGCTTGCCAATTTGGTGTTTATCCCAATCGCGGCAAAGCTTGAAGAAAAAACGGAAAGTGAAATTTTCATCAAACAGGTCATGATCGAAGGGGTTGTCGGCATCCAATCGGGCAAAAATCCCCGCAACCTCGAAAGTCAGCTCGTCGTCTTCAGCTCAAGAGAAGACTGGCGTAAAGGACAGCCTGCGAACAAGAAAAAGGGCGCTGTCCATGAAGCTTAGAAAAGAGCGTTTTGAAAGAAGAAACAAACCGGAAAATTCCGGCGGTTCACCAAGATGGATGGTGACGTTCGCTGACTTGATCACGCTCATTCTCGTGTTCTTTATCTTGCTTTTTTCGATGTCGCAAATAGACGCGGAAAAATTTCAATCTGCCGTTTCATCGATTCATACAAACGGCGGCGGGGGTGGACCGGCGTCATCAGACAAAGCAAACGAAAATAAAGAACAGGATTTGCTGTTACAAAACGTGAAGACATACATAAAAGCGCATCATTTGAGTTCCAAATTGACGGCGAAGCGCGATGAGCGCGGAGTGGTTCTTGTGCTGCAGGAGGCCGTTCTGTTTCAGACGGGAAAAGCGGATGTGCTGAAAAACGCCGAGCCGGTTCTGCATCAGATCGCGGTGCTTTTAAAAACAATTCCGAATGACATACAGGTAGAGGGCCATACGGACAGCCGCCGGATTTCCACCTATCAATTCCCATCGAACTGGGAGCTGTCTTCTGCAAGAGCGGCGAGTGTGATCCGGTATTTTACCGCGAATGAAGACTTTTCCGCCAAACGGTTTATCTCTGCCGGGTATGCGGATACGAAACCTGTGAAGGACAACAAAAGTCCCGGACATATGAAAGAAAACCGCCGTGTAGAAATTGTGATCAAAAAAACGACCTCCTCATAAGGTCGTTTTTATTTTGTTTTATACCGCTGCTCAGACCGGATGGCAAAAAGTGCTTTTTCCACGGTTTGGGCATTTTTTTCTGAAATTTCTTCTTTGCGGGGAATCGGAGGATATAATTGTTCAGGATCACTCCAAAAAGCGGGCAACGTGCAGGGGGAGTGCTTCTGCCATTTATCAATCCATTTCTGCGGTATGCGCTCCCCGGGATCAATCCCTTTCATCTCAAGCCAAATGCGGCTCCATGCTCTCGGGACGACTCTCCAAATATCGTATCCGCCGCCGCCGACCGCGACCCATCTGCCGCTGCAATATTGATGGGCTAATGAATGAGCGAGCCGCGGGATCTCCTGATAAATGGAGATTGTATTGGACAGGTGTGTCAACGGGTCGTAATAATGGGCGTCCGCACCGTTTTGGGTAAGTATGACATCCGGCTTAAAAAAAGCCGCGATTTCTGAGGCGGCCGTTTTGTAAGCGTGGAGAAAGGAATCGTCCTCTGTGAAAGCGTCCAGCGGAATGTTAAAAGAATAGCCGTAGCCTTGCCCGCTTCCTTTTTCCAGTACCTGCCCCGTCCCGGGAAATAAATAACGCCCGGTCTCGTGAAAAGAAACAGTGCAGACATCAGACCTGTCGTAAAACGTAAATTGAACGCCGTCGCCGTGGTGGGCGTCTGTATCAATGTATAACACTTTTGCCCCGTAGTTCTTCTGGATGTATTGGATGGCCACGGCGCTGTCATTATAGATACAAAAGCCTGACGCCCTGCCGCGGAAGCCGTGGTGAAGGCCGCCTCCTAAATTGCAGGCGTGCCTAGCTTGTCCCGTCATGACGTAATCAGCCGCCGTTAAGGTGCCGCCCACCAGAAGCGACGCAGCTTCATGCATGCCGGCAAAAACGGGGGTGTCTTCCGTTCCGAGACCGTAGCTTTCTCCTTCTGCGGCAGGGAGCCGGCCCGCACCCGCAAGTTCCACCGCCTGTATATAATCCTCTGTATGAACGAGAGCCAGCTCTTCTTTAGAGGCCGTGCGCGGAGTGACGATGTCTCCTTCGTCAAACGCTTCCGCCGCCTGAAGCAGATCGTATGTTAAAAGCACGCGCTGCTGATTGAACGGATGATCCTGATGAAATTGATACGTCTGATAAGAAGGCGAGTAAACAAAAACGCTGTCTCTCATGGCTGATCCCTCAAATGTTTCGGCCATAAGACATTGTATCCGGCTTCATGAACGGCACGGATAAAAGGGAGCGGATTCATCGTCTTCACCCGGAAGACGAGAATGTTCGACCCGGCGGAATCATGGGGATAGACGAGCACACTCAGGATTTGCAGCTGAAGATCACGGCACATGCAGCTGAGATCAGCAAGGCTTTTTGTCATATCCGTCACCAGGATTTCCACCTGGGATCCCGGCTGGGCCGCGCCTGTCAGGCTGACGAAAGTCCGGAGCACGTCGGTTTTCGTTAAAATGCCCGTCAGCTTATGATTTACCGTAATCGGCAGACAGCCGATGCCGTGCTCATAAAAGGAGGCGGATATTTCTTCCACAAAGTCAAGCGGATGGGCGCAGATGACATCCCGCTTCATAATGGTCTCCACTTTGTTTGTCAGAAACGCGCCGCGTTCCTTTTGTTCAAAGCTGCCGGGGCCGGCCTGTTTAATGTCTCTGTCTGTGACAATACCGGTGACGTGCAGCTCGTCGTCGATGACAGGGAGATGGCGGATATGATATATCTTCATTTTCCGGACGGCTGTTTCAATGGAGTCGTGTTTTGAGACGGTGATGACGTCCCGTTTCATGATTTGTTCTGCAATCATCTTTTTATCCCCTTTGTATGTCAGTCAATACATAAATCGCTGATAAAAACGAAGCCTGTCGAACTGTTCAATTGACTCCTGACTGACGTGCCTGCCGATGCGGGCCATCAGACAATTGGCTGGATGAGAGCTGATTTCCGGTTCATCCGTTGCAAACCAGACAAGACCCCCGGCATTCATCATCTTTTCCATGATCTTTCTGTATTCCCACACATCTTTTTTCATTCCTTTTAAATCCCAATGCCAGTAATATTCCGTCGTCATGATGATGTACCGTTCCATCTGTTCATCCATCATGCTGACTGTCAGCAACGTTTTTCCGACAGAACAGCCCCTGTAGCCGGGAGCGACCTCGATCGCACCGAGTTCAAGGAGGTCTTCCATATTTCCGTCAGACCACCGTTCAAGCGGATCAGGATATAAATACGTCACATAGCCGATAATCGTCTGTCCGTCCCTGGCGATAATGATCCGACCTTCAGGAAGCCCGGCGATCTCGATTAACGCTTTGTGCTGTTCATGAGGAAGGCGAAAGGCTGTCAGGCCTTCATGAAACTCATACTGTGCTAGGTCCTCTGGAGGAACGGGCCCTTCTACCAATAGAGGGCCGGCTGCTGTCTGAATTGATGAAGAATGGTACGTTTTATGATGTTTCACTGATTCACCGCCTGTCGGTTCTTAATAAAAACACATCTCTCTTAAGCATAACAAAATATAAAGCGTTTTCAATAGTGTTGTAATTTATATTTTAAAAATTGAGAAAACTGTGAACATCTACTATAATTAGTCTATAGATAAGCAAAGGGGGATGTTGCATGAATTTGAAAGCGTTGCCGGCGGAAAAGGGGAATTATCATCTGCGAAATTATGAGGAAACGTACCGCAGCTTCGATTGGAAAGAGGTCGAAGCGGAGTTTTCCTGGCATCAGACGGGGAAGCTGAATGCGGCGTACGAAGCGATTGACCGTCATGCCGAATCATTTCGAAAAAACAAAGTAGCGCTGTATTACAAGGACGCAAACCGGAATGAAAAATATACATTTAAAGAAATGATGGAGGAATCGAACCGGGCGGGAAATGTACTGAGACGGTATGGAAACGTGGAAAAAGGGGACCGCGTTTTTATTTTCATGCCGCGTTCGCCGGAGCTTTACTTTATCCTGCTCGGCGCAATTAAAATCGGTGCGATCGCCGGCCCTTTATTTGAAGCGTTTATGGAAGGCGCCGTCAAAGACCGCCTGTTGAACAGCCAGGCAAAGGTTGTCGTGACGACACCTGAACTGGCCGAACGGATTCCGGCGGACAGCCTGCCCGACCTCGAGCATATTTTCATTGTCGGCGGCAGCAAAGAAGCGGGAGATAAAATCATCCATTATGATAAAGCGGCTGAGGGAGAAAGCACGAGACTTGATATTGAATGGATGGACAGAAGAGACGGCTACCTGCTTCACTACACATCAGGATCTACCGGAACGCCCAAAGGTGTGCTCCATGTTCATGAAGCCATGATTCAGCAATACCAGACCGGCAAGTGGGTGCTTGATCTTAAAGAAGACGATATTTACTGGTGCACTGCGGACCCGGGCTGGGTGACCGGGACGGTGTACGGGATATTTGCGCCGTGGCTGAACGGAGCGGCGAACGTGATCGTCGGCGGCAGATTCAGTCCGGAAAACTGGTACGGCACGATTGAGAAGCTCGGTGTCAGCGTCTGGTACAGCGCTCCGACGGCTTTCAGAATGCTTATGGGCGCCGGAGATGAAATGGCATCCAAATTTGACCTTACTTCACTTCGTCACGTCCTGAGTGTCGGAGAACCTCTGAACCCCGAGGTCATCAAGTGGGGACATAAAGTATTCGGCAAGCGCATCCACGACACGTGGTGGATGACAGAAACGGGCGGACAGCTCATCTGCAATTATCCTTGCATGGAGATCAAGCCGGGTTCAATGGGGAAACCGATTCCGGGAGTGGAAGCGGCGATCGTTGACAATCAGGGAAATGAGCTTCCGCCGTACCGGATGGGAAATCTCGCCATTAAAAAGGGCTGGCCGTCGATGATGGATTCCATTTGGAACAACAAAGAGAAATATGATTCTTATTTCATGCCGGGCGGCTGGTATGTTTCCGGAGATTCTGCTTATATGGATGAAGACGGTTATTTCTGGTTCCAAGGCAGAGTCGATGATGTCATTATGACATCCGGCGAGCGCGTCGGCCCGTTTGAAGTCGAAAGCAAACTTGTTGAACATCCGGCGATTGCCGAAGCCGGGGTCATCGGAAAGCCGGACCCTGTCCGGGGAGAAATTATTAAAGCGTTTATCGCGCTCAGAGAAGGGCATGAGCCATCCGATCAGCTGAAGGAGGACATTCGCCTCTTTGTAAAACAGGGGCTTGCCGCGCATGCCGCACCGCGGGAAATTGAATTCAAAGATAAACTTCCGAAAACACGGAGCGGAAAAATCATGAGACGTGTGCTGAAGGCGTGGGAGCTGAACCTGCCGGCAGGCGACCTGTCCACAATGGAAGATTAAAGACGGCGTTGACATCGTATTTTATTTATGTTAAAAATGAGTAAGCTTCATACGAAAAGGTTTGGATTGAGACAAGTAGGATATCTGATTGTTCCAGAGAGCTGATGGCCGGTGAAAATCAGCACATAAGATATGCCGAATACACTCATGAACCGCTTTTGCGAACAAAGTCATTCCAAGGCTTTCAGTAGTGAAAGAACGGACACGGTCCGTTATCAAAAAGAGTGATAAAAGCTTTTTTATGCTTTTATTAGTAGGGTGGTACCGCGATTATATCGTCCCTTCGTTTTAAACGAAGGGGCGTTTTTTATTTTCATAAACAAAGGAGCAGACAAAATGACTAACTTATTAGAGGATTTATCATTCCGCGGCTTAATCCAGCAAATGACGGATGAAGAAGGACTGAATAAACAGCTGAACGAAGAAAAAATCCGTTTATACTCAGGGTTTGACCCGACGGCTGACAGCCTGCACATCGGACACCTTCTGCCGATATTGACACTGCGCCGTTTCCAGCTTGCAGGCCACCATCCGATTGCGCTTGTAGGCGGCGCGACGGGACTGATCGGCGATCCGAGCGGCAAAAAAGCGGAGCGTACGTTAAATACTCAGGATATCGTTGTCGAATGGTCGCAAAAAATTAAAAATCAGCTTTCCCGATTTTTAGATTTCGAGGCGGGAGAAAACCCCGCTGTCATAGCGAACAACTTTGATTGGATCGGAAAGCTGAGCATCATTGAATTTCTCCGCGACGTCGGAAAGAACTTCGGAATTAACTACATGCTTGCGAAAGATACTGTAAGCTCAAGAATTGAAACCGGAATTTCTTACACGGAATTCAGCTACATGATCCTGCAATCCTACGATTTTCTGAATCTGTACAGAGAAAAGAACTGCAAACTCCAAATCGGAGGCAGTGACCAGTGGGGCAACATCACGGCCGGTCTTGAACTGATCAGAAAATCAGAAGAAGAAGGGGCGAAAGCTTTCGGTCTTACCATTCCGCTCGTCACAAAAGCTGACGGCACGAAATTCGGCAAAACGGAAGGCGGCGCCATTTGGCTTGATAAAGAAAAAACATCGCCGTACGAATTCTACCAGTTCTGGATCAATACAGATGACCGCGACGTCGTCAAATACTTAAAATACTTTACTTTCTTGTCAAAAGAGGAAATTGAAGCTTATGCTGAAAAAACGGAGACGGCTCCTGAGAAAAGAGAAGCGCAGAAACGTCTCGCTGAAGAGGTGACGGTTCTTGTACACGGCCGCGAAGCGCTTGAGCAGGCCGTTCATATCTCCCAGGCGCTGTTCAGCGGCAATATTAAAGAGCTTTCCGCTCAAGACGTCAAGGTAGGATTCAAAGATGTACCTTCGTTTGAAAAAGACCGCTCTGAAGAACTGTCTTTAGTAGACGTGCTAGTGGAATCTAAATTATCGCCTTCAAAACGGCAGGCCCGCGAAGACATTCAAAACGGAGCTGTTTACATTAACGGCGAGCGCCAGACGGACATCGGGCATCTTCTGACTGCGGAAGACCGCATTGAAGATCAATTTACCGTACTGCGCCGCGGAAAGAAAAAATACTTCCTGATCACGTACTGAAAATAAAAAGCAGTCCGGCCGCTCCATGCGGCAGGCTGCTTTTTTATGTTTTGTGAATACTGCACGGGGAAATGAGTACAGTACATGGTATAAGCAAAACAGGGAAGGGGTGCTTGCGCCGTGAATTTCATGTTTACCATCGCCAAAGAAAGATTGCAGCGGGATCATTGGGAACAGCAGCAAAGCATAAACGCCGAAGCCGAGGAATCAGAGACGGAAGAAGAAAATCCGACATCATAAAGGTAAAGCCTCCATTCTGCGGAATGGAGGCTTTTGATTGTCACCATATCAGCCTGACGGCGGCCATCAGCACGACTCCTGTGATGACCGTGATGGATAAGCTTTTTGTCAGCATCGCGCAAAGCAATGTCGGGATGAGAACGATCATTGCTTTCCAATCAAAGGTCAAAGCGCTGTTTGTTTTCACAATCATGCTTTCCGTTACCAGAGCAGTCAAAATGCAAAGCGGAATAAAGGAGAGCCATTTTAAAGCCAATTCAGGCATCTGAATGTTCCGGACAAATATAAACGGAACAATGCGCGGCACAAGTGTAACAATCATGCAGCCGAGTATAATCCAGATCATTTGTGTGCTGATGCTCATTTGTCCGTCACCACCCCGATCGTTGCCACAATTACGGTTGAGACGATGACCGCGATGTGTGACGGGACGAAATACGATAACAAGACCATAAAAATGATCATATAGAGAATTAAGGAGAGGCTGTGCTTCAGCTTTTCCGAAGCGGACGACTGTAATTGCAGCACAAGCAGCGCCGCAAACATAGCGGGCAAAGCAAAGTCCAGGCCGAGCGCGTAAGGATCAGATATCCATTGCCCGAGAAGCCCGCCCATCACGCAGGAAATAACCCAGCACATGTAAGCGGTTATATTGAGGCCGTTCATCCACTTATCGTATAACCTGCCGTTCTGAGCCGCTTTGTTCACCGCTACTCCGAAAGATTCGTCAGTAAGCAGAGCCCCGAAGCCGATATTTTTCGCCAGAGAGTATTTCGTGAAATACGGCGCGATGGTCAGGCTCAGCAGAAGGTGACGCAGATTGACGATAAACGTCGTTAAAATAATGGCGGAAATCGGACTCCCGGAAACAAGGAGCGAGCAAATAATAAATTGGGCGGCGCCGGCATAGACACACAAGGATAACAAACAGATTTCAAGAATGCTTAGATGAGAGGCAACCCCGACGATGCCGAAAGCAAAACCGATGCTCATATAGCCCAGCAGCGTAGGCACACAATCCCGCACCCCCTGTAAAAACGTATCGTTCATTTCCCGGGAAACGGCGGTTTTTTGCACTTCTGTGTTAATCATTTTTTATACTCCTTTCATAGAGATTATAATGATAACGACTAATGAAAAAATCAAAGAAAATACGGTTCACATTTATATGAACCGATTTCCGGTGACGACATGAAATAACGAATGGTTTTGTTTCATCAGGCCTTCAACTTTTTCAGCCCCGACTTCTTTCACAAGCTCCGCGAACATCAGATCGTGCCTCATATATTCCATGGCCACGAGAACGAGAGCGGGATCTTCTGATTTAATAGCCCAGGCATTCGTCTGCGGAGAAAAATTGGCGATTAAGACTTCTTTATTATCTCGGGCAGCTATCGTTAATCTTCCGCCCATCCGTTTCTCCGCCACTTCAGGAGACATATTATGATTTGTCGTATTTCCGAGCTTCACTTCCGGAGGGCCGAACACAATCGAAAAGACGGGCAATTGTTCGGCGGCGCGTTTATTAGCGGCTTCTTGAATAAAGGGAATCTGCTGTTCCCAGACAGACAGCCACAACTCTTCCTCGGCTTTTTCAATCATTTCCTTCATCTCATTGATGACATGATCATTCGTGCTGATGCGGCGGATGACATTCATCTCCTGCTCGCTTTCCAGCGCCAATAACTTTTCCTCAAGGTAGCCGAATGAGCTCTCGAAATCGTGCCGGAGCCGGTCGATTAATTCCTTTCCGGCCAGCGGGGCATATGTAACCGGATCAGACGGCACAATATGGACAGCGCCTTTATCAACTAATTTCCCCAATACCTCATAGATCATTGAGCGGGGGACGCCTGACCTTTTGCTGATTTCATATCCGGTAACAGGCGAGTGTTTCAACAAGCCGATATATGCTTTACATTCATATTGAGAAAATCCAAACTTCTGTAATTCTTTCAGAACATCGTCCATAAACATCCTCCGTAGTGGTTATTCATGAAACTACTATAATGTAAGCGGTTATATCTTGTCAATGGGACTTGAGTGCTGAAAGAAAGGTTCGCCTGTTTTGTCGCTTTCCAACTTAGTTTATGATGAGTTACATGTATGGCTTTTGTGAAAAACGTTGCCGTAGACCCACACGAATGCCGTTTGATACGATAAATACAAGAAGTCAAAAAGAGGAGGATCACGGTGGAAAACACCTCTAAAATCGCTTTTTTATCGGTTATAAGCAATTCCCTGGTCGTCATGCTAAAAATAGTGGTGGGGATAATAACCGGATCTGTCGCGATACTTTCGGAAGCCATTCATTCTTTTTTAGATTTGATCGCCGCCTTCATCGCCTTTATCTCCGTCAGGATTTCAAAAAAGCCGGCTGATACAGGGCATCCGTACGGTCATGGAAAAGTCGAGAATCTGTCGGGGACTATCGAGACGATTCTGATTTTTGCGGCAGGGATTTGGATGATATATGAATGCGTTCAAAAACTGGTCAACCCGGCGCCGGTTCATCTGCCCGTATTGGGCATTGTTGTGATGCTTGCGGGGGCTCTCATTAATTTGATCGTTTCGAAGTTCGTAAAAAGAGAAGCCGAAAAGGTTAATTCCGTGGCAATGAAATCAAATGCCCTGCATTTACTGACTGACGTGTACACATCATTAGGCGTAGCGGCAAGCCTTTTGGTCGTTACCGTAACGGAGTGGTACATACTTGATCCCATTATAGGTATGGTGCTGGCGATGTATATCATATATGAAGCGTTTAAGTTAATGAAAGAAGCATTCCCGCCGCTGATTGATACCCGTTTGTCGGAAGAGGAAGAAAAAACAATTTTAAAGATTATTGAAACATTTCAACAGGAATTTATTGAAATTCACTATTTTCGTACAAGACGCTCCGGCCCGCAGGAGTATATTGATTTTCACCTGGTCGTAGCCTCTCACGTGACGATTAAAGACGTGCACGACCTGTGTGACCGCATTGAAAGAGATATTACGAATGAATTCAAACAAGCACAGGTAATGATTCACCCCGAGCCGGAGAGCGAGAGGAAGAAATAAATCGATCTTATGTTTGCGTTTGTTCCCGGCAAAATGCCTGCAAAAGGCCCGTTCCCACGGGTCTTTTTGTTGTATAAATGACTATTTCTCGCTCATATGAGAGAGAAGCTTATACACGTGAGGGGTTCATTTCATACGTTATGTTGTAAAGAAAAAGGGAGGTGAACAGAATTGAACGCTATTTCTGTTAAAGAAATTGAACATGGAGTTGCCGTTGCGGAAAGAGAAGGTTTAGGGGAGTATTTATACCAAGAACCGGTTTCTAAAAAATGTTCGGGCCGTTCCCGCAGCAGAAAACGGACACACCGTTCCCGCAGCAGAAGACGGAGTCATCACCGGACACACCGCTCCCGCAGCAGAAGACGGAGCCATCACCGGACACACCGCTCCCGCAGCAGAAGACGGAGCCATCACCGGACACACCGTTCACGCAGCAGACGGTCCCATCAAAAACGTACCCGCAAGCGCTGTTTTAAATGCTGACTGCAGACTCTATTACAAGTAACGGAGATCTGCTATAATGGCAAGAGAACTGCATAAAAGATCCGGTATCATCATCTGCGGACACTGAACTGACAACATGGCGCTGTTTGTTCGTGTCCGTTTTTCATGTCAAAAAAAGATGCCGGAGGATAAAAAGGAAGGGATGACGCCGAATGAAGCTGAATGAGGATTTTTATAACTCTGAAGGAAAGACAGTCTCTTCGCAAAACATAAGCAGCAAGCTTTTGCATATCACGGACAGCGGGCATATCAGCGTTGACTTCATCAGTATAAGCAGGCTGCGGAAGGCTTCAAAAATCGCGATCTTAGGTGACAGCGTCGCCCGGGGGCTGCGTGCGGAATACGGCTTTGGTGACATTCTGAAAGACCGGACAAACGCTGATATAACCAATCTGTCTGTCAGCGGCGTTAACATGAGCAACAACGGAAGCGATAACATTTATCAGCAGGCGCTTAAAACAAAGGGACATGATGTCATCATTGTCCAGGGAACAGATGATGATTGGTGCAACCACATTCCCATCGGCACAGATGAAAAGGATATCACCACATTTTACGGAGGCTTCTGTCAAGTGATTCAGCAGCTGCGAAGCGGAAATAAAGGCGCGAGCATCATTGTGGTGACCCCAACGAGACAAGCAAAAATATCAAAAGGAAAAATCGTCCGCCGTGATACTGATAAAAATAAACTGGGTCTGAAGCTGGCTGACTATGTGAAAGCCCAAAAAGAAGCCTGCACACTCCTCTCTGTACCGTATGCCGACCTGTTTGATACAGATCTCATCGACCCGTATAATCCCGCTTTCCGCAGCATGTGCATGTCAGAAGGTCTTCATCCGAACGAGAAAGGGCATCAAATCATATTTCAGGAAATCTGCCGGAATTATTATTACTATTACGGGTAACACAACGCTAACAGATTATTTTCGGCCTTGCTTTTCTAAAAGCTCAATTATTCTTTGAGATGCGTGTTTTTGCGCTCTCAAAAGCGAGATGATATTACCGGTAAAACCGATTAAAATGATCAGCAGCAAAATGATCATCCACATAAGTGAACCTCCCGTCGAGTGTTGAAAAACCCACTCTTTATTTTACTTATTATGGATGGGGAAGAGAATAGGTCTAACTATTGGTGTTTCTTTATCAATCCATAAAAAAATGCACAGACTGAACGGGTCTGTGCATTTTTATTCGCTTATTTCAGCAGGTTCAATGATTCACGATTAAAGGCTTCCAAATCGTCAGGCGTTCTGCTCGTTACGATGTTATGGCTCACGACGACTTCTTCATCTTTATAATGTGCGCCGGCATTGATTAAGTCTTTGCGGATGCTGCGGAATCCCGTGATATCTTTTCCTTTAAGAAGGTCGGTATCAATCAGCAGCTGCGGGCCGTGGCAGATCGCGAAAACGGGTTTCTGATTTTCCACGAATGCTTTAGTGAATTCACCCGGGCGGTCATCTCCGCGCAGAAGATCCGGTGAAAAGCCTCCGGGAATCAATAACGCATCGAATTCTTTTGGGTCTGCGTCTGAGATCGCTTGATCGATCTTTACTTTCTCACCGTGCTTGCCCGTCACTTCTTTCCCTGCTTCTAAATCTATTGTCACCACACTGTGGCCCGCTTCTTTAAATGCTTCCGCCGGGCTTGTATATTCAATATCCTCAAATTGATCTGTCATCAGAACTGCGATTTTTTTGCTCATCATCATGCCTCCTGTGAATTTGTATATGACAAGAATATCAGGCGGATTGCCGCCTCACAACGTATTTGCTTGAAGATACGGCATGAAAAAAGACCCCTCTGAAAAAGAGGAGCCAAAAGGTACGGAGGTCTGCTGAGGCAAGAAATCGAACCAATTACTTTTTGCGTCTTTTTTTATCCTTTTTACACCCGCATTTCCCCGGATCGCCCGGATCAATGACTTCGTGAATTGTTTCTTCCTGATAAACGTGGCGGGGAACATAACGGATATGTTCTCTGTTAATGTGTTTGATGGGATGGACGTAAACCACTTCTTTGTCAGTATACTTGTCAGTCACAATATACTTAGGGTCACAGTAATACACTTTCGATTTTTTACCCATTCATCTCACCTCCCGTACTTTATTAAATGCTGAAAAGGAGGATTTTGCATCGGACAAGTACACCATGGCAAGTCCACAATTTTTCAGCTGCAATTTCGTTTTTCTGGTTTTTCCTGAATCCGTCTCAAATTGGTATGGCTAACCCTTTTTGAACGGGGAAATCTATAAAAAAGAATTCAAAAACGATTCTTTTCTCAGGTCAATCGAGATGCATACATCTTTAGGGGGATTTCAGAATGCTCGATGAAAAAACGATTGAAATCATTAAAAGCACAGTGCCGGTCTTAGAAGAGCATGGTGAAGAAATCACAGGCCGATTTTATGACCTGCTTTTTCAGCATCACCCTGAGCTGCTGAATATCTTTAATCAGACGAATCAAAAGAAAAAAACACAGCGTACGGCCTTGTCGAATGCTGTGATTGCGGCCGCAGCCAATATTGACCGGCTGGAAAACATAGTACCCGTCGTCAAACAAATCAGCCATAAGCACCGGAGTATCGGTGTTAAGCCCGAGCATTATCCAATCGTTGGAAAGTGCTTGTTAATCTCGATAAAGGATGTGCTAAAAGACGGGGCTGCTCCTGAGGTCATTCAGGCATGGGAAAAAGCATACGGCGTCATTGCAGATGCTTTTATCGGAATTGAGAAGGACATGTATGAACAAGCGGAAACGCAAAAAGGCGGCTGGAAAGACGATAAGGCATTTAAAATTGATAAAAAGGTAAAAGAAAGCAAAGAGATAACGTCGTTTTATTTAAAACCGGAAGACGGACAAGTTCTCCCCGAATTCAAAGCGGGACAGTATATCAGTGTAAAAGTATACATTCCGGACACGGGTTATACGCATATCCGCCAGTACAGTTTGTCGGATGTATCCGGTAAGGATTATTACCGGATTTCCGTGAAAAAAGACGGAATTGTTTCTTCATATCTGCATGACCAATTACACGAAAAGGATTCAATTGAGATCAGCGCTCCGGCCGGGGATTTCGTATTAGACCCTGATTCCAAAAAGAATCTGGTTCTGATCAGTGCCGGTGTCGGAATTACCCCGATGATCAGCATGTTAAAGACGGTTGCCAAAACCCAGCCGCAGCGAAATGTTCTCTTTATCCATGCGGCAAGGAGCGGAGAGTATCATGCGTTGCGGCATGAAGCTGAAGAAGCCGCGGAACACTCATCCGTTGACACCCTCTTTATTTACAGCGAGCCGTCCGAACAAGACCGTTCAGAAAACATTCGTTTTCGGGAAGGCCGGATTGACAAACAGCTGTTAGAAGAAGTGATGACAGATAAAGATGCTGATTTTTACATGTGCGGATCACCGTCGTTCATTAAAGAAATGAAAAAGCTGATTTCTGAATTCAATACACCGCCGGAATCCATTCACTATGAATTATTCGAACCGCAGCTGAGTATGGTGTGATTGAAGAAGGAAGGACGATGATTTTAATGTATGAAGCACCCGGGTTGGGTGCTTTTTTATTCTAGATAACAGAACGAACAGGGAATTAGAGCGGGTTGTCCCGTCGATGGCTGCCGCTGAGTATGTCGGTTTGGATGATATAGGCACGCACACGCTGAGGAAAATATTCGGGTACCATTTTTACAAGCAAACAAAAGATGTTGCCATGCTGCAGGACGGACAACCCTTCGATTCATTGGAATCAATCAGGATGCCATGAACAACGCTATGAAGAAATTCAAGATATAAGCAGGCTCATCTCATAAACAAGATGAGCCTTTTTTTTGCATATTTTTATTGATTCCCTTCAAAAAGCATATGTGGAATTCATTTTAGTCATATTGCTTGAAAACAAGGGTGGCGAGGGCTGACGGGCTTCGGGCAGTTGCACAGTATATAACATATGGGTAATTCGGAACTGACGTCTCATGTTATAATTCAAATCATAATTTATTAGGGGGCTTCTTTAAATGGGAAACCTAGGCTTGCTAGATAATGCAATAGATTATTTACAGCACGGATTACATCATTTACAGGAATATGAGGAAAGGCTTTCAATTTCAGATATAAAGCAATCTATTATCAATCTAATAAATTCATTAGATTTATTTGTATTAGAAAAACTTCGACAAGTTGAAGGAGAAGAAGCAATTTTTGCATCAAATAATAATAAAAAGGAGGATTATGATACAGGCTATAGAGCCACAGTTCACGTGGGGAACGCATACAGAAGAATAAAAGCAGTATTACAAAACCCAATAACTGATGATGAGCAGAGTGCTTACGACATTTTAAAGCTACTTAGAGATTCAGCCGTTCATTATGAGTTTGCATTTGGACAAGAAAAAGAAGAAAATATGCTGTTTCTGTTACATTACATCGGACGCTTTATTGATTTAGAACTTAGTGTGGAGTTAGAAGATGTCTTAGCCAATTATCATGAGTTTTATTTTAGTTATATTGAAGGCACTGATTATTATGTAATAGTTCAAGAAAGGGCTGAAGAAGCTAGAAAGGAAATGATCAGAAACGACATTTATTGGTATGAGTACGATACAGTTAAGAATGGGGCTCCCCAAATAGTTTTAGATTGGGTATGCGACGAATGCTCAGAACAGTCGGTAGCTGCAGACAATAGGTTAGGAGTAGATCCTGGAGTCTGTGCGATTTGTTTTGCGGAACACGAAATCAAGGAGTGCTTTAAATGTGGACAACGTATAAGTATAAACCATGAAGGTAAATGGTTGTTTGAAGGTTACTGGTGCGATTTTTGCGCCGATCATTATGAAAGACAGTAGCAACTCGAATTAATTTTGGCACAAACTTGGCAGGATAACGGCACACCATTTTGTTTTAGATATAGTATTATGGTAAAGGAAGCGGCACTGCTGATGAGCGGGGTCCCTTTTTTATATTTCTCTGTAAACTGCTCCCGGTAATTCCCGGGATAAAAGATTGGCTGGTAACGGTTGAGTACGGAATCGGTTTAGAAAGAATATATACGAATACGATCATTTTTTTATTCGAACACCGAAAAAATCTTTCGGCATTTTTCGTAAATAGTACCAAATAAATTAGTTTTTAACCGATAATAATATGTGAAGCCAAAAAAGCATTATCGAAACATAAAATAAGAAAAATCAATAAAACGCTTATGTTTAAAGTTTAACTGATTGTCTAAGAGAGATGGTAGGCATATATTAAAGAGTGGTGAAGTTTATGGTTGTTACAGGAGACTATCAGTGTAATGTATGTAAAGGTATTACTCGTATAAAGGTTCAGCTGGGTTGGCTAGATAAATATCCAGTTAGAATCAGATGTGGAAATTGCAAAATTTCTATATATGGAAATGTATATTTAGACCAGAAAAATGCAGGGTATTCTATTAAATTAAAAAATGTCAATCCTCTTGATCCAGGTCAATTGCCTGATTTTATAGTGGAAGTTTCAGGTGAGCTTTTAACAGATAAGATACGTATATATACTGAATCGAAGAGTGACGTTTTCAGTCCCTTTTTTAAAAATGGTGTTTTTGTTATGGGGGAGAATATAGAACATTTCAAGCGAAGCACTCTTTTATTCCTTTATAAAATTGATAATGAATGGCCTATAGTTAAACGGATTAATGAATTATGGTTCAATGAGAGCCATGGATATTTGAGAAAAGAACTTCATAATGTCTTAGATAAAACACCGTTTCCTGTAGATAACGAATTAGAATTGTTGAGAGCAGTCCATTTTTTAAATACTCGGTTTATTCAAATTTTTGCGGGAGGATATTTCAAGAAAATAACAGATCATATATTTAATGAACTTAAAAATATAAACTCGACACAATTGTTATTACTTGCAAATCATTTTGAAAATAATTTAGGATCTTACGAGAAAAAATTATTCAATACTCTTGATAAGTTTGTCCAAAAATTCCATATGTTTATTCCTATTTTTGGATTGGATTTTTATTCAGACATAAAACACAGAGAGGAATCAATAAAACAACTTGGATTGACAACGGTTGATTTTGAGGATATCAAGGATTTTTATACAGACACTTTTGAAGATATAAGCGATGTTTTAAATTTAATCGTTGCTTACAATAATTTGAAACATCGTGGTGATTTTAAAGAAATGAAAAGTAATGTAATTGATAGTATCCAAGAAATTAAGGATTATCAAAAAATGCAAAAAAAGGGGAGAAAGCTGGAATTTATAAATGGACAAGAAAGCTTTGATAAAATATTTGTCTCAAAAGTTGATAATCGATTACGAAATGCAATAGCACATAGAAGTTACATCTATAATGTTGATACGCAGAAGTTGAAATATTACCCTTCAGGTGATGTAAGTAGAGGTAGTACGGAAAGTTTATATTTAACAGAGTTTATTCAAGAATGTTTTAAATTAATGAGGACTTGTATAGGATTAGCCGAAATTGTTTATCAAACTCGTAAGTTTAGTTATATAAATAAAGGTATTGAGGCTAGGCCTTTTAATCATTACTTTCCTTCATCTGAGAAAAAAAGAACTAATCCTAAAAGGAAAACCAATCAAAATAAAAATAAAAAGAAAAACCTAAAGAAACTAGCGAAAAAAAACCGGAAAATAAATAAAAAAAAATAATGGTGATTATATCTTTTGGTTCGTTTTTAAGAAAAGTCTTCCAGGTTAGACAGTTGAAATTATATTAGGCGCCTTCCCAAACGGGAAGGCGTTTTTATTTTAGGGATGACGCTTTTTTATTTGAGTAGTGCAGGTTCGAGTGCAAATGAACATTGAAGGAAAGGATCGTTTCAGGGTAGAGGGAAAGCTCTGAAATAGTCATAATCACCTTTTTTTATATTCTCTGTAAACTGTGTCTGCTAAATCTCAGGATGACTATCGGCGGTGAACGCTCTGAGTGCGGGGAGCAGTATAAGAAGAATATGATTGGAGGGATTGGAATGAAGAAAGCTTTGAAGCCTTGCAATAAACCCGGATGTCCTATCCTGACACGAGAGGACTACTGCGAACAGCACAGAGAACAGCACAAACGAACCAAACCGGCCTATGACCAATACCGGGAATCATCAGCTGCCAAACGGGGGTATAACAGCAAGTGGAGGCCGTCGTGCGCTGGTTACCTGTCCAAGCATCCGTTATGTGCTGTCTGCTTAATGCAAGGAAGAAGAACCCTGGCGACAGTTATCAATCATATCGTTCCGCATAAAGGCGGTATGAACCTCAAGTAAATGGGCCCTTATGCGCCTCGTGTCATGGCCGGTAGACAACGACGGAGGATGGAGGATTTGGGAACAGAACATCAAATGAAAGAATGTACAAATTCCCCAAGACTAAAAATTAAATTCTTTTGCGTACACTTAACTTCATCTGTTTCGATGTTATTGTCTTCACTGTCATATACCGAGCATAAAAGAAAGATGGGTAAAAACAAATTTGTGAAGCTTGTGTGTTTTAAAAAAGATAGGAGGATGTAACCCCCTATCTTCTCATTCTTCCTATTCTGATTAACTCCCCAATAATTGATCCAGCGATGAAAATAATCAATGGGACTGGAGTGAATTTATTACCCAAAACGCCCATGTAAACAAAATAACATGCACATAAAACAAGGAACAGTAGGATATATCTTTTTAATATCCTGTTAATATTAGACGTTGTTTTTTCTTGTTGCATATTTTTTCACCTCGTTTTTATGGTCGGCAAGTTGATGGGATTGGCCTGCTTCCAAAGAATTTGGGACTGTCTGCCGTTTTAAGGACTTTCTTTCTTTTAGAGTCTTCGTAGAATTTTGTTCTATTAGCATAAGGGTATGCGCTGCATTTAAAGGCATAACGATATTGGAATACTGTATAGTATGCAGTTGTTTGGGTACCTGCTAAAAACCCTACAATAGCGAATACTACGTTGTAAGGTGTTTTTGTTATTGTTGAAATAGCTGTGGCTGCCACACCGACAGAAACGCCTTTCAAATTGTATTTATAATTGTATTTCCCCATGTATTTTCCACCGGGCGGTATCTTCATAGTTGACATATTAGAAGAAGAAAATACCCCATCTTCCTCCATAGTAAGGTTAAAATCGACCTCACCGTTTTTATAAAGTGTGTTTGTTTCGTTGTTGTATTCAAATTTTGTAACTGCCCCATTTTCCTCAGTAACTTTAGCTTTATTCACAGCTGGGTCAGTAAAGTCGTAAGAATAGACATACTTTTCCCCATCAATCTCAAAAACATTCTCACCTACAGTATCATTTGACATTGATGCAGGGATGTTCAACATTTCATTGCTTTCTGCTTTGGCTTTAAAGTTGGGCATAATACCTACAACCAATGCAGTGACCAAAAACAAAAGTAAAGCTGACCTGAATTTCTTCAAACAATCACACTCCCTATTGTATATTCGTTACGACCCAAATTATACCGGTATTGTTATTTTTTAAGAATAGGGACAGCGAAGTGTAAATTCGACAATGGAGATAAATAGTCCGCTATAATACCGTTCTGAAAAAGTGGGTAAATAGCCTTTTTTTGTAATTGCGCGATGTCGAAAGAGAAAATTGCGTGATGTCGAAAAAAATCCTATTAATTACATTTTATGTTAAAGGTATGCTAGAATATTGTTTGAGAAAATTTAGAATATTTGTAGAAAGAGGGGTTTATCTTATGAGTAAACTGGCTTCTGAATGTGTTGCAAATATATTAAATGATTGGTATATCGCGATAAAACAACAAGACGCTGAGTCTGCTGAGAAATATTTTGAAGAGGTCAAACCATTGTTTGATGAGATGGAAGAGGATCAGGAAGTTTTGATGTATTATTCTTTGTTGGAGGAAAGGCATAAAATGCTTTTGTATCAGGTGAAAGGGGAGGAGCTTCCGCCTCATTCATATTTTAATGAAAACCACGCTGAGGAAATAAAAAAAACAGACCATATGATTGAATATTATTTCTTTCTATTTGAAGCGTTATATGAGTCGCACAAAAGGAATTTTGAGAAAGCAATTACTTTGTTCAAAATAGCCGAGAAAAAATTGAAAGATATACCCGATTGTATAGAGCGGGCTGAATTTTATTCGAAAGTGGCGTCTATGTATATGATGCTGCGGCAGAGTCTAATTTCTTTGAATTATATCAATGACTCTGTACAAATTTATAGAGAGAACGAAGGCTATAAACGAAAGCTTGCCACGTCTCTTATGATTGTCGGGCAAAACTACACTGATTTAGGGCTTTACGAAAAAGCGGAGGAAAGTTTTTTAGAAGCAATCAGAATTTCGAGAGTTCTACACGATTCACTATTTACCGCATTAATACATCATAATTTAGGTATTACATATTCTGCAGCAAATCGTTCCCAAGACTGTATAAATGCCTTGAAAAAAGCCATCAGAAATAAAGATTGGAGGGACTCGGTTTATTATATAAATTCCCTGTATATGTTTCTGAAAGAGCTTTATAAAATAGGGGATGTAAATAAAATGCCATATTATTATAAAAAGACAAAGGAATATTTTAAACGAAAAGAGAATAAGGTGTATGAGGCTAAAATAAATATTATTTGCGGACTTCTGCAGCAGGATCAGAGGAAAAGCATTGAAACTTGTCGAGGTGGTATTTCTTACTTATATGAAGTAAATGACCTTGATAGCGTCTTTGATCTTTCTTTGGTTATTTCAGAACACTGTGAGAAGCATGGACTCTATAAAGAGGCGCTTGAATTTTCTAAGCATGCTATTTTAGCCGAGGAGAAAATGAGGCACCTGGAGGGATTATAATTGAAAAAAATTATTCTTTGTGCAGCTCTAACCTTCGTTGCGTTAAGTGGTTTAGCTGTAGTCAAAATTAATCATGCATCATCGGATGTTAAGATAACAGAGCGACCGGTGGGTACTCTAAAATTAGCAGAGCGGCCAGTAGGCACATAAAAAAACAAAAGCCCCTGACAGGGCTTTTTTTAATAAAGAGAGGGAGCATCTGTCCACCATTTTTAATCCCCCAAAATCTCCCCCAATCTCCCCCCAAATAAATAAGGGGAAATACAATATTCTGCATAGCTGAATCCAAAAGAAAAACCCTAGAAATGTTGATATAACAACGTTTCTAGGGTTTAATCCAATGCTCTTTAAAGAGCATTTCAATTAACGGGAGTAGAACTCAACGATAAGCGCTTCGTTAATTTCCGGAGCAAGCTCAGAGCGCTCTGGAAGACGAGTGAATGTACCTTCAAGCTTTTCAGCGTCGAAAGTAAGGTACTCAGGAACGAAGTTGTTTACTTCTACAGATTCTTTGATGATAGAAAGGTTTCTTGATTTTTCGCGAACACCGATTGTTTGACCAGGTTTTACTTGGTAAGACGGAATGTCAACGCGGCTTCCGTCAACAAGGATGTGACCGTGGTTAACTAATTGGCGAGCTTGACGGCGAGTGCGTGCAAGACCGAGCTTGTACACAACGTTATCAAGACGTGCATCTAAAAGAATCATGAAGTTTTCGCCGTGTTTACCAGTCATTTTTGCAGCTTTGTCAAACAATGTGCGGAATTGACGTTCGTTTACACCGTACATGTGACGAAGTTTTTGCTTTTCTTGCAATTGCAAACCGTATTCTGATAGTTTTTTACGCTGTCCCGGACCGTGGGGACCTGGTGCGTAAGGGCGTTTTTCTAATTCTTTACCTGTACCGCTAAGAGAGATTCCTAAACGGCGGGACAGTTTCCAAGATGGACCTGTATAGCGAGCCATAATGTGACTCCTCCTTTGGTTTTATTTTGTGGAAAATAAAAACCGTCTGTTCGATCCGACCGTGCACATTTTGTTTTCATGTATCCTCGCTCCAGCAGCAGAGAGTTACACGATACACCTTACAGCTAAGGAACAAAATGCAAACACAGAAGCTGAACAAAAAGGCTGCAATATTTCACACAAAGAACATTATATGATTTTTCCCCGCCGCCGTCAACCATTTCTCCATGAAGAGTGCCGGTTTATGATATAATGTACAAAAATGAGTAGTACATGTTTAGGTGATAAAAATGAAAAAACAAACAATTGATGAAGTGACGGCCTTTCATCAGAAAATGCTTTCTTTTTTCTTAACGAAATCTGAATCCGTCTCATTATCCGACTCGCTGTTATGGCTGGCCTCAGCTCTAGAATCCTGCTTTACATCTCTTTCATTGACCCTTTCACCGGCAGAATCAACACGTTTCACCATAAAAACAGAAGATGAACCGCATTATGCTCCGCTGAAAGAGAGTGACGGCCGTTTTATGATCAGGAATCAGACGTCCGGCAGATCCTTTTATCTGCGCTCGGAAGGCGGGCTGCCGATCCCAGAATCATTGCCTGAGATCGTTACTCAGTTTATCAATCAATCTGTGAGACAAAGCGGGCTGTTTGACAAAACGAAGCATCAGCGGAAAATTCACAGAATGACAGAAATGTTCCATTCGCTTTTGGATCAAAATGAGGTTTTGGAAAAACTGCAGGCAAGTTTGAGTACGGCTTTCCGGTCTTTCCGCTTTTCACTGTTTATCACGCAGGATCAGGATACGGACAGACAGCTTCCCGCAAAAGAATTACATATGGATGGAAAAGATGCCGATCCGTCTGCCCTGAAGGTTTATTTATCGGGGAGACTGCTCAGAAAAGGCAGGTCATCTGCTTACCTGCCGATCAAAGGCCAGCAGGGGACTTACGGGGTTCTGAAGACGGAGGGGCTGCAGGATGCCGTTCTTTCGTGCAGTACTCTCAGTGAAATGCTGCTGCTTGCGGGCGCAGCGGGAAAAGCATTTGAAAATGCGCAGCTCTATGAGCAATCGAAAAAAAGCATTGCGAATCTGGAGCTCATTAATGAAACATCGCGCCAGCTGAATCAGCGCCTCAGACTCACTGACACGATGCGGGAACTCGCCGCCATTATGACCCAATCATTTCATGCGGAAGAAGTGGCTTTTTTTCATATTGATCATTTTGAGACGCAAAATCTGCTTCCGGGACATACCGCTTTTTTTAAGACAGAACGTGCGAACCCCTATATCAGCATTGTGAAAGAAAAGCTGTTCGAGGGAGAAAAGGGCGTGTTTATCGGCAGCGGAAAGACTGTATTCGGCGAAAATGGCTTCGGCTCGCTGATGGCGGTGCCGATGATCGAAAATGACACCGTCTTCGGGTTCGCGATTTTATTGAAAAAGGATTTGTATGCTTTTACGTTTGAAATGTATAAGCTTTTTCAAGCGCTCATTCACCATGCGACATTGGCGGTCACGAACTCCATGCTGCGCGACAGGCTTGAGCATCTTGTTCAGACAGACCAGCTGACGGAGCTGTATTCAAGAACCTATTTGGATGAGAAAATTCAATACAGCATGAAAATTCATAAACGGGGTGTATTCATCCTCGTTGATATCGATAATTTCAAAACCATTAATGATACATACGGTCATCAAACGGGAGATTCGATCCTGATTCAGGTGGCCTCCGTTATGAAAAACCATATTCGTGAGCACGATGTCGCTGCAAGGTGGGGGGGCGAGGAGCTGGCTGTCTATCTGCCGAATATCAACGTGTCATCCGGAGAACGCATCGCTAAAAGGCTTGTTCGCGCCATCCGGGAAAACACCGAGCCGCGCGTGACGATTTCCTGCGGCGTTTCCTGCTGGTCAAAGACAGGCCCGATGCCGTTGAAAATGCTCGTTCAGCAAGCGGACGAGGCGCTTTATATCGCCAAACGGAACGGCAAAAACCGGCTGATCATCCATCAAAACAGCACGACGACATAAAAAAGGAGCCGGCCTGCCGGCCGGGCTCCTTTTTTTATCCTAATCGTTTTTCAAGCGTTTCAACAAACTTTGCTAAATAGGCTTCGTCCGTTTCATCAAAACGGTTTTTCACAGGGCTGTCAATGTCCAGCACACCGATCACTTCACCGTTTACGCGGATCGGGAGGACGATTTCTGACTGGGAAGCCGCGTCACAGGCGATATGTCCCGGGAACGCATTCACATCGGCAATCCGCTGCACGGCGCCGTTAGAGTAGGCAGTGCCGCATACGCCTCTGCCGAACGGGATGCGCACACAGGCAGGAAGTCCTTGAAACGGTCCGAGCACGAGCTCGCCCTCTTTCGCAAAGTAAAACCCCGCCCAGTTGACTTCATGTAATGAATGGTATAAAAGCGCTGATGCATTCGCGTAATTTGCGATCGCATCCGTTTCATCTTCTGTCATGGCTTCGAGCTGTTTAAGCAGAAGCTGATAACTTTTTTCTTTATCTCCGGATTGTTTTTCGACATGAAACATGGAAAACCCTCACTTTTTCTATAATATCAAACAAAGTTCCGGCCGTTCTGCCGGCATTTGTCGAGAAGTTCTTACAGGAACGGCGCCTTTCTGCTTGAATTGTTACACATAAAGGGGTGAGCCGTATGAAAGTAAGCACCAAAGACAAAATTATTAACGCCGCTGTCCAGCTGTTTAACCAAAAAGGTTATTCCGGCACGTCCGTCCGTGAAATCGCAAAGTCAGCTGATGTAAATGTTGCGCACATCTCCTACTATTTTAAAGGGAAAGGCGGATTAATGGAACATTTAGTTTCCGAGTTTTACGAAGGCTATACTGAAGCGCTGGAAAAAGCCGCCGTCAGTATGAACGGTGAAGACGCGCAGGAACGCATCCTGCGGGTGATTTTCGATATTTTATCCTATCAGCACGATAACCGTCAATTAACGCGGTTTGTGTACCGGGAAGTGACGATTGATTCCGTGCTTATCAGGGAAATTATGTCTACTTACTTAATGAAAGAAAAATATATTTTCCAGCTGATGATTGAAGAAGGGCAGTCACGCCACAGACGGCTGACGCTGCCCGTGCCGCATTTTATTCTGCAGTTGAAATCCCTCTTGATGATGCCGTATCTTCAGCCTCAATACATTACGGAGGTGCTCTATATGCAGCCTCATGAACCGTACTTTTATAAAAGGTATTTTGAAGAGGTGAAGATATGGATCGAAAGCGTGTTCCGACGGCCTGATGCGGCGCTTATGAAGTAATGATGCTTTTGTACGTTTCATAGGAACTGCCGACATCTTCCGCTTGATGGGCGTCCGACCCGAATATGAGCGGGATTTTTTTTTGCTTCGCCGTCTCAGCCATCCAATCCTCCATGTATACTTCCCCGGCAAACTTCTTTCTGAGCCCGGATGTATTCACATCCAGCTCCATTCCGTGTTCTTTCACGGCGTCAAGACAGCGGGCCGCAAGCTCTCTTATTTGAGGTGACATGCTGTAAGGGAAAAGGCGTGCGAATTTTTTGACGAGCGTGATATGGCCGACCCGTTTTGGCTTAAAAGGGCCGAGAGGTGTTACAATGGAAGAATACACAGTTTCATAGTATTGTTCATATACGGCTTCAACGCTTCCGAAGTGCGCGGCAAGCTGCTGAAACGCATGCTCGTCAAAATCGAGGCATATATAAGACGGACCGGTCTTCAAAAAATGAACGGATAAAATGCCGTCATCCAGTGAGGGGCCGTACGTGTTCAGAAACGCCGCGGTTTCCTCTTCATACCCTGTGATAAAATCAGTTTCTAGCCCGGTCAGGATGCTGATTTGTCCATTGTATTCCTTTTTCAGCTGTGACAGCCGCTCCAAATAAACCTCCATCTGTCTGAGATCCATCGCGCTGTCCTGAAGCGGTACGGGATCTTGAAATGACGGAGGAAGGGGGGCGTGCTCTGTAAATGTGATCGAGTCAAAGCCTCTTTCCAGGGCCTTTTCGACATATTGTTTCAGCGCATCCTTCGAGCCGTGAGGGCAAAAAGGCGTGTGGATATGAGCGTCTCGTTTTTCCATTTGTGTCACTCCATTAAAAAATTGCAGAATCCTGCCGAAATTATGCAAAAAGTTTTTGATTTCTGGTCAAAAAATGTTGGTTACATGGTATCATAATAACAATGAAAACGACAGATTTTCTCAATACATATATTGAAATCTTTCTGAATACATAAAACACCCTGACAGATTAAGAGAACAACAAGGGGGCTCATTATGGAGTTAGTCATCGGATTATTGGTTATACTGCTCGCGCTCTTTGCGGCGGGCTACTTTTTCAGGAAAAAAATTTATACGGAAATTGACCGGCTGGAGTCATGGAAGATTGAAATTTTAAACCGTTCGATAGTGGAAGAAATGTCCAAGATCAAACATCTGAAAATGACCGGAGAGACGGAAGAGTTCTTTGAAAGATGGCGCGAAGAGTGGGATGAAATTGTCACAGCCCATCTGCCGAAAGTAGAAGAGCTCCTTTATGATGCCGAAGAGAACGCCGACAAATACCGGTTCAAAAAAGCGAATCAGGTGCTTGTCCACATCGACGACCTCCTCACTGCAGCCGAATCAAATATAGAAGGCATACTGCGTGAGATCAGCGACCTTGTGACGAGCGAGGAAAAAAGCCGCGGAGAGATTGAACAGGTGCGTGAGCGGTATTCAAAAGCGCGAAAAAACCTTCTGGCGTACAGCCATCTCTACGGAGAGCTATATAACAGCCTGGAGACGGATCTCGACGAAATCTGGAGCGGCATAAAAAAGTTCGAAGAAGAGACGGAAAGCGGCAATTACATCAAAGCGAGAAAAGTGCTGCTTGAACAGGACCGCAGACTGGATCAGCTTCAAACATACATAGATGACGTTCCGAAACTGCTCGCGGACTGTAAACAGACCGTGCCGAACCAGATTGCCAAGCTGAAAGACGGCTACCGGGAAATGACGGAAAAAGGCTACAAATTGGAGCATATTCAAATCGAAAAAGAGCTGGAGACACTCACAAATCAATTGAAACGGGCCGAAAGCGCGCTTTTGGAAGAATTAGATGTCGACGAAGCGTCCGCCATTCTTCAGCTGATTGATGAAACCATTCAATCCATGTATGAACAGCTGGAAGGCGAAGTGGAAGCCGGACAGTCCGTATTAAGCAAAATGCCTGAGCTGATCATCGCGTATGAGAAGCTTGAGGAAGAAAAAGACCGCACAAAAACCGAAACGGAGCTCGTCAAGGAAAGCTATCAGCTGACGGCGGGAGAAATCGGCAGACAGCATGCTTTCGAAAAACAGCTGGAAACGATCGGCCGGCTCCTTGAGCAGGCGAGAGAAAAGCTTGACGGCGAGCATGTCGCTTACTCGCTGCTGATTGAAGAAGTCGAGGCCATCGAAAAGCAGATGGAAGAGGCTCAGAAAGAACATGCCGAATACCGTGAAAATCTGCAGGCGCTCAGAAAAGAAGAACTGCAGGCGCGGGAAACGCTGATGAATCTTCGGAAAACCATTTCTGACACGGCCCGAATGCTGCAAAAAAGCAACGTGCCGGGAATTCCTGAACAAGTCAAGGACAAGCTCGAGACGGCAGATCATCATATAGAAGAAACCGTCAGCCAATTGGAAGAGCTGCCGTTAAACATGGAGGAAGCCGCCAAACATCTGACCGAAGCTGAAAAGGTGGTTGCGGAAGTCAGCGAAGAGGCGGAAGAACTTGTGATTCAGGTGAAGCTGATTGAGCGGATCATCCAGTACGGCAACCGCTTCCGAAGCCAGAATCATATTTTATCCGAACAGCTGAAAGAAGCGGAACGGCTGTTTTACGCTTACAGCTATAATGAAGCTTATGAGATGGCGGCAGCTGCTGTTGAAAAAGCAGCTCCCGGCGCCGTGAAAAAAATTAAAGCTGATCAATCTGCTTCATAGACGCACAAGCAAAAACTGCACCCTGATGGAAATCAGAGGTGCAGTTTTTTTGTTTCTCACGGAATATAAAAAGCGCCTATGGCTGATATACATCAAACCGCAGGCGCTGAATGTTACGATTTTGCTTTATTTAATTCGATGGGCGGGCTGATAAAAAACGTGATGATGCAGCCGATGATCGCTCCGGCAATGCCCGGAAGCACCCAGCCGATTCCCATGCTGTAAAGCGGAAGATTTGCGTTTAAGAATGAATCTAATGATCCGAGCGGAATGCCGGCTGCCTTCAAACCGTCCAGGATACTGAACAGCCCCGTTCCGATCAGGCAGGCGATATAGACTTCGCGTCTTTCCTTAAAGATTTTATCAATAAAGGAAAGGACGATAATGACAATCGCCAGCGGGTAAATGGCTGATAAAATAGGAACTGAAAATGCAATAATCTCAGCAAGTCCGAAATTTGAAATCGCCAGACTGAACAGCGTGACAATCGTAACCACCATTTTGTATGATAAAGCGGGAATCAATTTTGAAAAATATTCGCCGCAAGATGTGACAAGCCCGATGCTTGTCGTTAAACACGCAACGGTGATGGCGGCGCCGAGAACGATGTTTCCCAGTGAACCGAACAGGTAATCAGATGAAGCTGATAAAATCTTTGCGCCTTCGCCGAGCGGCCCGACAGCGTCCGTGCTTGTCGCTCCCAGATAGGCCAAAGATAAATAAATGAATGTCAAACCCGCCGCTGCAATCAGACCCGCTTTAATACAAGCGGCCGCGAGCGCTTTACGCTGGGTGACGCCCCTGCTTTTAACAGCGTTGACGACAACGACGCCGAAGACGATTGAGGCGAGCGCATCCATTGTTTTATAGCCTTCCAAAAATCCTTTGAACACCGGCGTTCCGGAATATGCCTGATGTACGGCACCCAGTCCGCCCATCGGAGTGACAATGGCTTTTACGACGATGATTAAAATAATACCGAATTTAATGGGAGTCAAAATCTTTCCGACTCTGTCCACGATTTTGGACGGGTTAAGAGCTAAATAATACGTAATAGAAAAAAAGATCAACGTGAAAACAAATAAAGATAATCTTTCCGGAATGCCGCTTAAAAACGGAACTGCACCGATTTCATATGAAACGGTTCCGGTTCTCGGAATCGCGAAAAGCGGCCCGATTGATAAATAAAGCACAACGGTGAAAATAGTCCCGAATACCGGGTGAGCCTTATCGGCAAGTCCTTTCGCGTCTTTGCCCGTTAATGCGATGGCGATAATACCTAAAAGCGGCAGTCCTACGCCGGTCAGTAAGAAACCGCCCATCGCTTTCCAGACATTATGCCCCGCCGCTTGCCCAAGCTCCGGCGGATATATCATATTTCCTGCCCCGAAAAAAAGTGCGAAGAGCATGAAACCGATAATAACGGTATCTTTGACAGGTAGTGAGTGTTTCATAAAAGTCCTCCTAAATACTATGTTGAAATATTCTGTCAATTAATTGTCAGATAATATAACAAAACGAACATTACTTATTATATGGCAATGTACAGAGAAGTCAATACTCGATTTATTGCGAATTTATATTTACTTTTGTTATGGTAGCATAAATATCATACGATGTACCGTTTTCATAAAAGGAGTAAAAAAAATGATATATTTAGACAACAGCTCAACGACCGAGCCGTATGAAGAGGTTTTGGAAGTGTATAAACAGACGAGCAGCCGTTATTTCGGCAATCCTTCGTCTCTGCACCAGTTAGGAACTGAGACGGAACAGCTCCTTGAAGCGGCCGCTCAGCAAATAAAAAGAACCTTACGTTTAAAAAATTATGATATTGTATTTACATCAGGCGCGACTGAAGCGAATAACGCTGCGTTAAAGGGAGCGGCCTGGGCAAACATGAGTAAAGGAAGGCATATCATTGCTTCGGCGATTGAGCATCCTTCTGTGGCGGAGACGCTTGATCAGCTGACAGAGCTGTTCGGCTTTGAAGTCACATATCTTCCGGCCGATCAAAACGGCTTCGTTTCTTTGAAAGACGTCAAATCGGCTATCAGGCCGGATACGATAATCGTCAGCGTCATGCATGTCAATAACGAAGTCGGCTCCATTCAGCCCGTAAAGGAAATCGGCGGGTTTTTGAAGCAGCACCGGAATATTCTGTTTCATGTTGATCATGTGCAGGGCATTCATAAAGTTCCTCTGTCTATAGAAGAAGCGGGCATTGACCTTTGCACCGTTTCAGGGCATAAGTTTCACGGCTTAAAAGGGACCGGAGCGCTTATCGTCAAAAAAGGAACGCGGCTCATTCCGCTTATAACGGGCGGCTCGCAGCAAAAAGGCGTCCGCGCCGGAACAGAACACACGGCAGGCGCCGTTTCCCTTGCGAAAGCGATCAATCTTTCCGCGCGTGACATGAATGAGCGGCTTTCTTCCGTGGAGGCTGCCAAGAATGCGCTCATGGAAAGGCTGAGCGGGACGGACGGGGTCGTCATCAACACTCCCGCCGAAAACAGCGCGCCGCATATCATTAATTTTTCCGTTCCGGGCGTGAAGGCGGAAGTGCTGCTGCACATGCTTGAGGAAAAAGGAATATATGTCTCCACAACCGCGGCATGTTCGGCAAGAGAGCACAAACCGAGCCGTGTTCTTCTGCAAATGAATAAAGGCGAACAGATTGCATCAAGCAGCATCAGAGTCAGCCTGAACTTCAGCCATACGGCTGACATCACGGAGCCGTTTATGGCCGCGCTGGCGCCGGCTGTTCAAAAACTAAAAAAAATGATGAGGTAGCATATGAATTACGATCATATTTTAATCCGTTTTGGTGAAATATCCACAAAAGGAAAAAACAGACGCAGTTTTATTGAAAGATTAAAACAGAATATCCGCCTGGTATTAAAGGATTATAAAAAAGTAAAATACTTTTCAAACCGGGACCGGATGTCAATTACACTTAATGGAGAAAACCCGGAGGAAATTTGTTCCTTATTAAAGAATATATTCGGCATTCAAAGTTTCAGTCTCGCAATTAAATGCGAAAGCAAGCTGGAAGACATTAAAAAAACGGCTTTAGCCGCGATAGAAGGCGAATATAAACCGGGGAATACGTTTAAGGTCGAGACCAAACGGGCTTACAAGCAGTTTGAATTAGATACGAATGCGATGAACGCTGAAATCGGCGGCCATATTTTGAAAAACACGGATGGATTAACCGTCGATGTGAAAAATCCTGATATTCCGCTTCGGATTGAAATCAGGGAGGAAGCGACATTCCTGACCATTCGTAACGAAAAAGGCGCCGGAGGCCTTCCTGTCGGTTCCGCGGGTAAAGCGATGCTGATGCTTTCCGGCGGTTTTGACAGTCCGGTCGCCGGTTTTTACGCGATGAAACGGGGATTATCAGTTGAAGCCGTACATTTCTTCAGTCCGCCGTATACGAGCGAACGGGCAAAGCAGAAAGTTATGGATCTCGCGGGATGCCTCGCGAAGTTCGGCGGCAGTATGACGCTTCATATCGTGCCGTTTACAAAGACGCAGGAACTCATTCAAAAACAAATCCCGGAAAACTATACGATGACGGCGACGCGGCGTCTTATGCTGCAAATCGCGGACAGAATCAGAGAAGAACGAAAAGCGCTCGCGATCATTACGGGAGAAAGCCTCGGGCAGGTAGCGAGCCAGACCCTTGAAAGCATGTATGCGATCAATGCCGTGACGGCAACACCGGTTTTGCGCCCTTTAATCGGAATGGACAAAACAGAAATCATCGAGAAATCAAAAGAAATCGGCACTTATGAAACAAGCATTCAGCCGTTTGAGGACTGCTGCACCATCTTTACGCCGCCAAGTCCGAAAACACGTCCGAAAAAAGAAAAAATCGAGCACTTCGAAAGCTTCGTTGATTTTGAACCGCTGATTGCAGAGGCCGCTGCCGGCATCGAAACCATCACTGTTTACTCAGAGCAGGAAGCTCACGATAAGTTTGCCGGCCTGTTTTAAAACTGTATACAATTACCAAAGTTTTTTTGAATGAAGGCATGTGTTTTATCACATTCTATACTCACAAGGAGGTGATACACATGTCACAATCAAACAGCGGAAACAGCAACCAGCTTTTAGTGCCAGGCGCTGCTCAAGCTATCGACCAAATGAAGTACGAAATCGCTTCTGAATTCGGTGTAAACCTTGGACCGGAAACAACTTCTCGCGCCAACGGTTCTGTCGGTGGAGAAATCACAAAACGTCTTGTCTCTTTTGCTCAGCAAAGCATGGGCGGAAGCAGCCAGCAGCAGTTTTAATCACAACTTCACATAATGGCTAAGAGAGCGGGGAATTCCCCGCTCTTTTTTCATGAGTATAGATAGAAGGCGGGAAGCAATTTATGCATATTTTTATTGTAATGGCCTATGTTTATGTATAATGGGGAAAGAAAGTGAGGAGTTGTTCGTGTTAAAACGAGAAGATTTAATCGCCCCAAAGAACTATAACCTTGTAAATGAAATCGAAAAGTTCAGCCGTTCCAAAGAGAAGAACGCGCTTATTTGGGAAGATCAAACAGGCGGCAAGAAAGTCTGGACGTATGAAAAATTGATGGAAGAAACGAATAAAATCGGAGCCCGCCTGAAAGGTCTCGGATTTGAAAAAGGCGATAAGCTGATTGTCATGGTTCCGAGAGTGCTTGAAGCGTATGCCGTTTATTTAGCGATCTTAAAAGCGGGGATGGTCGTCATTCCTTGCTCGGAAATGCTGCGCGCCAAAGACCTTGAATACCGGATCAAACACGCCGAAGTGAAAGGCGCTATCGTTTATCCTTCATTTATAAACGCATTTGACGAGGTGAATACCGAGCAGCTGGTGACATTGTCAATCGGTGAAAATGATGCCGGCTGGAAAAACCTCTTAACGATTGAAGCGGACGGAGACAGTTTTCAAACAGCTGATACAACAAGAGAGGACATGGCGTTTTTGTCCTATACTTCAGGCACGACCGGCCAGCCTAAAGGCGTTGTACATACACACGGCTGGGCCTTTGCCCATTTAAAAACATCAGCCGGTGCATGGCTGGATATTTCTGAAGACGATACAGTGTGGGCCACCGCGGCGCCCGGCTGGCAGAAATGGGTGTGGAGCCCGCTGCTCGCCGTTCTGGGAAGCGGCGCGACAGGATTCATTTATCACGGCAGATTCAACGCCAAGACGTATTTAGAGCTGCTGGAGCGCCATCAAGTAAATGTCTTCTGCTGTACCCCGACGGAATACCGCCTGATGGCAAAAGTGGAGGAGCTGGACAAATATGATCTTTCTGCTATTCACAGCGCAGTTTCTGCGGGTGAGCCATTAAACCGGGAAGTCATTGACGTATTCCGGAACCATTTCGGCATTAAAGTGAGAGACGGATACGGCCAAACGGAGAGCACCCTGTTAGTCGGCGTTCTGAAGGATATGGATATTAAGCCGGGAAGCATGGGCAAACCGACCCCCGGAAATCAAGTAGAGATTATAAACGATAAAGGCGAAATATGCGAAACAGGCGAAACGGGCGATATCGCCGTACATTTGAGCACACCGGCTTTATTCAAGGAATATTATAAAGATCCCGAAAGAACGAAAAAGCAGATTCGCGGAGATTACTTTCTTACAGGAGACCGCGCGAAAAAAGACGAGGACGGCTACTTTTGGTTTGAGAGCCGCAATGATGACATTATCGTCAGCTCCGGATATACAATCGGGCCTTTTGAAGTAGAGGACGCGCTCGTGAAGCATCCGGAAGTGAAAGAATGTGCCGTCGTGGCGAGCCCGGATGAAATCAGAGGTTCAATCGTAAAAGCTTATGTCGTTTTACAAGACGATGAAAAGCGCAGTGACGAACTTGTCAAAGAACTGCAAAACCACGTAAAAACGATTACGGCGCCTTACAAATATCCGAGAGAAATTGAATTTGTCGAAAGCCTGCCGAAAACGGCGTCCGCAAAAATCAGACGTGTGGAGCTGAGACAGCGTGAAGAACGGCTGAAGGCTGATAAAAAAGCATAATACAGGATAAAGGGTGAGCGGGGATGAAAGCGATTTGGCACGGCGGCACCATCTATACAATGCTTGACGAGAACCATGTCACTGAAGCCGTTTATACCGAAGAAGGCGTCGTCAGGCAGACGGGCAGCTACCGGGAGCTCCAAGGAACATACGGTTCGCCTGACACGGAGGAAATCGATTTACATGGAGCTGTCATGTTCCCGGGGTTTACGGACAGTCATATGCATTTAATCGGACACGGGGAAAAACAGCTTCGCCTCGATTTGTCGCAGCTGACGTCAAAAGAAGCGATCCTGCGGGCCGCAAAAGAAGCAGAGCGTGAATTGGAAGATGGCGAATGGCTGATCGGCGAAGGCTGGGATGAAAACCTGTTTGAACGGCCGGATTACGTCACAAAGCATGATCTTGACCCGCTCTTTCCCGACCGCCCCGTCCTGCTGAAGCGGGTATGCCGGCACGCCGTTGCGGTTAATTCGGCCGCATTGCGCGCGGCGGGGATTACAAACGAAACCCCTGATCCAAACGGCGGGATTATCGTCCGGGACGGCACCGGTCCGACAGGCCTTCTGCTGGATAAAGCCCAAGAGCTTGTGACACAGGCCCTGCCGCCCGTCTCACTTCACTATGTCAAACGCGCGCTTCAAACGGCGATTACGGACTGCTGGTCAAAAGGCCTGACAGGCGGGCATTCAGAAGATCTGGCATACTACGGAGACGCGTCCGTTCCCGTTGCCGCGTACGAGTCTTTAACCGGCAGCGGCCTTTATCCTTTTCGCGCCCATCTGCTCGTTCATCACGAAGCCGTCGACAGCTGGAGTGCTCTGGATAAATCGACCGGACCTTATCTGGAATACGGAGCGATGAAAATTTTTGCTGACGGCGCGCTCGGAGGCAGAACCGCTCTGTTGAAAAAGCCTTATCATGATGATCCGTCAGTTTCCGGCGTTCAGGTGCACGATGACGAGACCCTTGCCGCTCTTGTTTATAAAGCGAGAGAGAAAGGAATGGAGATCGCCGTGCACGCGATTGGCGACCTTGCATTTGAAAAGGTGCTCGATGTTATCGAAAGATACCCGGCAAAGCCCGGACAGCTTGACCGGCTCATTCATGCGCAAGTATTAGATGACGGATTGATTGAAAGAGCCGCCCGGCTGCCGATCGGACTTGATCTTCAGCCGCATTTTGTGGCCAGTGATTTTCCGTGGGTGATTGACCGGCTCGGAGAAGAGCGGATGAAAACGGCTTTCGCCTGGAAAACACTGCTGTCAAAAGGGCTGCTGTGCGCCGGAGGCTCAGACGCCCCGATTGAGCCGGCCGATCCGCTTCTGGGCATTCAATCGGCTGTGCTCCGTACAAGCAAGCAGCATCCGGAAGGTCCGGCCTATTATGAAAAAGAGTGCCTGACCGTGTACGAAGCCATTCAGCTTTACACGGAGGGAAGCGCGGCCATCATCCATAAAGAATATAGCCGCGGACGGATCGCCCCCGGCTATGATGCCGACTTTACCGTACTCAGCGGTGATCCGTTCGGGACGGATCCGAAAAAGCTTCATGAATTGGAAGCGGTCAAAACCGTCGTCGGCGGCCGTATCGTATATGAAAAAGAGGACAGGCGTTAATGCCCGTCCTCTTTTTTATGATAAAAATGAGCGCTTTACTTTTTCCCAGAAAGAGTTGTCTTTCAGTTTCACCGTTTTGATTTTTTTATCGGATAGTGTAATCTCAACCTTTTTGACATTCCGCGTGCTGAGCGCTTCATTATCAAGCCCGATAATCGGATGCTCATTGCCGTCCTGCACCACCTGCAGTGTCAGCTTCCGGTCTGAGCTTAAAATAAACGGGGATCCGAGTGTACGGTATGTGTTGTTGTTCAACGACGCCAGTTCGGATACCTGCATGCAGGAAATCAAAGGATCAACAACGGCGCCTGAGACAGATTTATTGTAGGCGGTGCTGCCAGTCGGGGTGGAAATGATCATCCCGTCTCCTCTGAACGTCTCAAAATGAAGATCATCAATTAACACATCCATCACAAACGTTTTAATAATGCTTGAACGGATGGAAACCTCGTTTAAACAGTGAAAATGATTGCTGCCGTCCACCGTTACGTGAATGAGCGGGTATTTTCTGACCTCAAGCTGTTCCGCGGTCATGCTGGCCGCCATTTTTTCAGGCTCATCGCTGTGAAAATCACAGTACAAATGGGCTTTCCCTTTTTTAGCGATGCCGACATACAGGCAGTCATCACGGAATCCGGTTTTTCTGACGGCTTGCAGAAATGAGCCGTCGCTGCCGATGCTGGCGATAATACCGGCATCCTCCGGGTGAGCCGCAACTGTAAAACCGTGCGATTCAGCAAGCTGCTTCAAAGAGCTGACTTGTTCTTTTGTTTCGTTGTTTTGTTTGTGAAAAAAATAAACATTGCGGCGAAGATCGGTCATATCCCCATTCCCCTTTGCTGTCATATTTACGTTTTTCTCCCAGCAGGTATTGTGTTAAAATACCTGTGGCAATAGTGTAACATGTTTCCTGTTTATCCGTTAAGAGAAAGCGTTTCATGAAAAAAATGAATCTTTTTTTACGGGGGAACGTACGAATATTGACAGAAAAGGAGGAGAACAAATGAATGCAAAAAGATGGATTGCGCTCGTCATCGCGCTCGGCATTTTCGGCGTATCAGTCATTGCAAGTGTGACCGTCGGGGTGCTGAAGAATATCGGAGATACAGGGTCTGACTTTGCATCACTGACAGATGACACAGAGGAAGTGACGCTGGATAAGGGCAGCCCCGGCAGTAAAATCGCCGTGCTTGAAGTGGACGGCACGATTGAGGATAACGGCGGGTCCGCTGGCCTGCTCAGCTCAGGCGGGTATGATCACAGATCATTTTTAAAACAGGTTGAGCGTGCGAAAGAAGATAAAAGCGTCAAAGGAATTGTACTGAAAATCAATTCCCCCGGCGGAGGCGTTTACGAAAGCGCGGAAATACATAAAAAACTGGAAGAACTAAAGAAAGAAACGAAGAAACCGATTTATGTATCCATGGGCTCCATGGCGGCATCGGGAGGCTACTATATTTCAACGGCCGCCGATAAAATCTATGCTTCACCGGAAACGCTCACGGGTTCACTGGGCGTCATCATGGAAAGCGTCAATTATTCCAAGCTCGCCGATGAACTCGGCATCAAGTTTGAAACCATTAAAAGCGGCGCGCATAAAGACATCATGTCCCCGACCCGCGACATGACGAAGGAAGAAAGAAAGATCATGCAGACAATGGTCAACGATTCTTATGAAGGATTTGTCAATGTCATTTCAAAAGGCCGGCACATGTCAAAAGCGGATGTGAAAAAAATTGCCGACGGCCGTGTTTACGACGGCAGACAAGCGAAAAAAATCGGCCTCGTTGATGAGCTGGGTTTTTACGATGATACGATCAGCGCGATGAAAAAGGACCATAAAAATATGAAAAACGCTTCAGTCATCACATACGAGGAAGGATTCGGATTAGGCTCGCTCTTTTCCATGAGCGCAGCGAAAATGTTTAAAAGCGAAATTGATTTTCTGAATATGAAAGAACTCATTTCGCAATCCGGTTCGCCGCGGATGATGTATCTCTATGCAAAGTAGGGGGGGAGAAAGAATGGACGCGACTTACGAAGGCTTTCACGGCAAAGAAGAGGAAGCCGAACAACAGAGGGCGCCCGAGCAGGCATATGCGGGCTTTTGGATCAGGTTTTGGGCGTTTCTTCTTGATTGGCTGGTGGTCTGGGGACTTAACCACCTCATCGTTTCACCGATTTTCACGCTGATGAAGCTCCCGGCAACAAGCGGAATGTTTACAATCTCAGCTTATTCCGTCACAACCCTGATCGTCTACCTCGCCTATTTTGTGTTCATGACGAAATGGTTTCATCAGACACTCGGCAAAATGGTCTTCGGGTTAAAGGTCACTTCTTTGACGCCCGGAAAGCCGCTGACTTGGAGCACCGTCATTTTCAGAGAAGCGGTGGGGCGATATATCGATAAAATCTGGATTCTCTATATCGTCATTGCGTTTACGCCCAAAAAGCAGGGCATTCACGATCTGATCGCCGACACAACGGTGATTCACGAAGCGCTGTACCGCAAATAAAAGCAGTAAACCCGGAATAAACGTCCGGGTTTATTTTTTTTGGTTTTGGCGATAATGCTGCTAAGGAAGTGAAGCTTATGGGATATGCCGCAGCAGCTGTTATTCTCATTCTCATTTTGGTCTGGCTGCTCATGAGGATGAAAATCCATCTGACTTTCGAATATCTTCACGATAAAGATAACGACAAACTGACGTTTAAACTCTCGGCCTTATACGGGCTGGTCCGTTTTAAAAAAACGCTGCCCGTCATTAAAGTAAACAGCGAAGACGCGTCTATTGATGTCAAACAGGACACGAAATCAGAAATGAAAGGTCAGAAAAAAGAGAAGAAAAAAATCACATATGAAGATGTCAAACAGAGCATTCACAGAATAGAAATGATTCTGCACCAAGTCTTTCAGATGCGCCAAATCGCCGCCTCATTTCTTGCGGGAGTCCGTGTTACGAAGTTTGAATGGGTGACGGTTATCGGAATAAAAGACGCCGCCGTTACGGGAATCGCCGCCGGCGGATTGTGGGCCGTAAAGGGAGGCCTTACGGCGATGCTGTATGATCATCTGCGTTTCATACATAAACCGGTGTGCGAAGTCATTCCGTCTTTTCAAGTGCCTGCATCCAAGACGCATTTGCAGTGTATATTCTTTTTTCGTTTTGGACATCTTATAGGTGCAGCTTTCAAATTGCTCAAATACGGGCGGAACGGACTTTCTATCATACGAAAGAAACAGCCGGTTCCGGTTGCTTCAAAGAATGATTCATCAGTTTAAGGAGGAGCGCATATGGCAGACCACCCCATTCAAGGTTTAATGAAAACCGCTATGGAAAATTTAAAAGAAATGATTGACGTGAATACAATCATCGGCGATCCTGTTGAAACGCCTGACGGCAGCGTAATCTTAACGGTTTCAAAGGTCGGATTCGGATTTGCGGCGGGCGGAAGCGAGTTTGGAGGAAAGCCGGCTGAAAAAAGAACCGATGATGATGAAAGAAAAGAGCAGAAGCTCCCGTTCGGCGGCGGAAGCGGCGGCGGAGTATCCATTACGCCGATTGCGTTTCTGATTGTCGGAACAAACGGCGTGCGTATGCTTCATTTAGACGAAAACACCCATCTGATTGATAAACTGTTAGACTCCGCGCCTCAAACGATTGAACGCATCCAGCATATGTTTAAAAAGAATGAAAAAGGCCGGAACCAAAAAAGAACGGATATCGATTTATAACAGAAAAGTTAACTGCCGCCCGCAGTTAGCTTTTTTTACGATGCGGCATAACCTTTGCAGTTTGCATAAAACTCGACTATGATAGAGCTATACATAGATAAAGGGAGGAATCAGAATGGCTGAAATTACATTTAAAGGCGGAGCCGTGACGCTGATCGGACAAGAAGTGAAACCGGGTGACCAAGCTCCTGACTTCACGGTTTTGACAAACGGATTAGAAGAGAAGACATTAGCAGATATGAAAGGGAAAGTAACGATCATATCCGTTATTCCTTCCATTGACACAGGCGTATGTGACGCGCAGACACGCCGCTTCAACGAAGAAGCCGCAAAACTCGGTGATGTGAACGTTTATACAATCAGCGCCGACCTTCCGTTTGCACAAGCGCGCTGGTGCGGAGCGAACGGAATTGATAAAGTGGAAACATTATCGGATCATAAAGAGATGTCATTTGGTGAAGCATTCGGTGTTTACATCAAAGAACTTCGTCTTTTGGCACGTTCCGTATTCGTCCTTGATCAGGACGGAAAAGTCGTTTACGCGGAATACGTAAGCGAAGCGACAAACCACCCGAATTATGAAAAGCCTATCGAAGCTGCAAAAGCGTTAATCAAGTAAAGAGAGAAAAAGAGCTCCGGGTGCTGCCGCGGAGCTCTTTTCATGGCAAGGAGGAAACAGCATGCAACACGACCATGTCGGTCAGATTTATGAACTTTTAGATGAAGCCGCTCAAGTGATAGCAGAAGGCCTTGAGATTTCTTATATTGAGGGGCTTGCGGAGGCGGGAGAGATGTATTTTCTTGAAACGGCCGACCAGCTTCCGCTTCAGGAAAAGCAAACCGGCGAGCTTAAAAGCCTGCTTGCGAAAGCAGACTTCAGAAAATGGGAGCATGAATGGATCCGCAAGGCGTTCCAGCTCGCCATTTTAAAAGGACTGAAAGATAAGTCCCATCCGAACAGACAGATGACGCCTGATACGATCGGCCTTTTCATCAGTTACCTCGTGAATAAATTTACGGGCGGCCGAAAAGGCCTGACATTGCTGGACCCTGCCTGCGGCACCGGAAATCTTCTGCTGACCGCGGTAAACCAGCTTTCTGACAAAGCGGCAAAAAGCTTCGGCATTGAAATCGACGATGTCCTTCTGAAGATCGCTTATGCTCAGGCGAATCTGCAGGAAAAAGAAATGGAGCTGTTCTGCCAGGACAGTCTTCAGCCGTTATTTATCGAACCGGCCGATGCGGTTATCTGCGATTTGCCGGTCGGCTACTATCCGAATGACGAAGGCGCTGAAGCGTTTGAGCTGAAAGCGGATGAAGGCCACTCATTTGCCCACCACTTATTTATTGAGCAGAGCGTCAAACATACAAAACCGGGCGGATACTTATTTTTTATGATTCCGAACCATCTGTTTGACAGCGCGCAAAGCGATAAACTGAAGCGGTTTTTTGCGGAAAAAGTGTATATCAACGCCCTTCTCCAGCTGCCGGCTACTATGTTTAAAGACGAAGCGCAGGCAAAGAGCATTTTAATCTTGCAGAAAAAAGGCGAAGACGCAAAGCCGCCGAAACAAGCGCTTTTGGCGAATCTTCCTTCTTTTGCGAACCAGCAGGCGATGCGGGAGATGATGGCAAAATTGGATCAGTGGATTCAAAAAGAAAAATAATGGCGAAAAAGCAGTGTGAGACGCAAAATCCCGCGCTGCTTTTCGCTTTTTAAAATGAATGGAAATCAGGGCGAAAACACAAATTAAGGAAAGAAAATAACATTCCGTAAGGCCGTGCCGTCCATTTGGCACAAATGAGATTTATCAGAAAATATCGACTTCATATTGTAAGCGGTACCAATGTGGATGTTGACTTGAAATGCTGAGTTGACAATGTTTAAATGGAAAAGTCAGATATTTTTTGGACCGCAGTTATGGTCTGGGAAAAAAGAACGAACAAACGAAGAAGAATTTTGATAGGAGCGTCATTTATGTCTAAAATTATTGCAATTAACGCAGGAAGCTCATCTTTAAAATTTCAGTTATTCGAAATGCCTTCAGAAAAGGTGCTAACAAAAGGTTTAGTAGAACGGATCGGTATCGCCGACAGCGTTTTCACTATCTCTGTTAACGGCGAAAAAAATACAGAAGTGACAGATATTCCGGATCATGCGGTTGCGGTGAAGATGCTGCTTCACAAGCTGACTGAATTCGGTATTATAAAGGATTTAAACGAAATTGACGGAATCGGCCACCGTGTGGTTCACGGCGGAGAAAAATTCAGCGATTCTGTTTTGCTTACGGATGAAACAATCCGTGAGATTGAAGAGATTTCAGAACTTGCGCCGCTTCATAACCCGGCTAACATCGTCGGCATTAAAGCCTTTAAAGAAGTGCTTCCGGATGTGCCTGCGGTTGCAGTGTTTGATACGGCGTTCCACCAAACGATGCCTGAGCAATCTTACCTGTACAGCCTTCCGTACGAATACTACGAGAAATACGGCATCCGCAAATACGGTTTCCACGGCACTTCTCATAAATACGTGACACAGCGCGCAGCTGAGCTTCTCGGCCGCCCGCTTGAAGATTTGCGTCTGATTTCCTGCCACCTCGGTAACGGCGCAAGTATCGCGGCCGTAGAAGGCGGAAAATCCATTGATACGTCAATGGGCTTCACACCGCTTGCGGGTGTTGCGATGGGAACACGTTCAGGAAACATCGACCCTGCATTGATCCCGTACATTATGGAAAAAACGGATCAGACGGCAGATGAAGTATTAAATACGTTAAATAAAAAGAGCGGACTGCTTGGCATATCCGGTTTCTCCAGCGACCTTCGCGATATCGTAGAAGCTTCAAAAGAAGGAAACGAAAGAGCGGAAACGGCTCTTGAAGTGTTTGCAAGCAGAATCCATAAATATATCGGTTCTTACGCTGCGAGAATGAGCGGCGTTGACGCGATTATTTTCACTGCGGGTATCGGTGAAAACAGCGTTGAAGTCAGAGAACGCGTGCTTCGCGGCTTAGAATTCATGGGTGTATATTGGGATCCTGCGCTGAACAACGTGCGCGGCGAGGAAGCGTTTATCAGCTACCCTCACTCTCCTGTCAAAGTCATCATCATTCCGACTGACGAAGAGGTCATGATCGCACGCGACGTTGTCCGCCTTGCACAGTAATGATCGAAAAAAGCACATCCTTTAGGGTGTGCTTTTTTATTGAATGCCCCAGAGTCAAACGTTACGATATGTTTAATACATAAACGATGAGGTGAAGCAATGAGTGTGCATGAACATAAACAAGAAGCCCCGTCAGCCGTGCGCTGCAAGGTGATTACAGTCAGCGACACGAGAACGAAAGAAACCGACAAAAGCGGGCGCGTCATGATGGATTTCATCAGAGAAGCGGGATTTGAAACGGTCGCTTATGACATTGTAAAAGATGAAAAAGATGAATTGCAGAAAGCCGTTTTATCCGGCTGTATGGATGAATATACAGATGCGGTGCTGTTAAACGGAGGGACGGGCATTGCCGAAAGGGATGTCACAATTGAAGCGGTCACGCCGCTGTTTTCAAAAGAACTCCCGGGATTCGGCGAGCTGTTCCGCATGCTGAGCTATACGGAGGACATCGGTTCCGCCGCCATTTTGTCCAGAGCGGCAGCGGGTGTGATCCGAAATACAGCAGTCTTCTGCACGCCCGGCTCCTCAGGCGCCGTAAAGCTTGCAATGAGTAAACTGATTATTCCTGAACTGCCCCATGTGCTCCGGGAAATCCGAAAAGATTTATAAATGTATAAAAAGGCTTTGCTCCGCTCAAAAAATTGGGTGGGGTTTTTTTTATAAAAGGCTTGAAAAAACAGAATTTACTTGTTACAGTGTATACATACAAAATGCATTTTTATTAATTAAAACTAATTTTTATACAAAGGGAGCTTTTAACATGGCAGAACAAAAAAAGGTTGTATTGGCATACTCAGGAGGTCTTGATACTTCTGTAGCGATAAAATGGCTGCAAGAACAGGGATACGATGTTGTTGCCTGCTGCTTAGATGTTGGGGAAGGAAAGGATTTGGCATTCGTTCAGCAAAAAGCGCTGGAAGTTGGCGCCGTAAATTCGTATGTGATTGATGCGAAAGAAGAATTCGCCCGGGAGTACGCGCTCATTTCTATGCAGGCCCATACAATGTATGAAGGCAAGTATCCGCTCGTATCTGCACTATCCCGTCCGTTAATCGCGAAAAAACTCGTTGAAGTGGCGGAAAAGGAAAACGCGGTGGCCGTAGCGCACGGCTGCACGGGAAAAGGCAACGATCAGGTTCGTTTCGAAGTATCCATTAAATCATTAAATCCTGATCTGGAGGTCATTGCTCCGGTCCGTGAGTGGCAATGGTCGCGTGAAGAAGAAATTGAATACGCTGCAAGCCGCGGCATACCGATTCCGATCAATCTTGACAGCCCGTATTCCATCGACCAGAATCTATGGGGACGCGCCAATGAATGCGGTATATTAGAAGATCCGTGGGCGGCGCCGCCTGAAGGGGCATATGACCTGACAGCATCTCTTGAAAACACGCCGGACGTTCCGGAAATCATCGAAATCGCATTTGAAGCCGGTGTTCCGGTTTCAATCGACGGCGTAACCTACCCGCTCGCTGATTTAATTCTCAAGCTGAACGAGACTGCCGGAAAACACGGCATCGGCCGGATTGACCATGTGGAAAACCGCCTGGTCGGCATTAAGTCCCGTGAAGTTTATGAGTGCCCGGGCGCCATGACTTTAATTACGGCTCACAAAGAGCTTGAGGATCTGACTTTAGTGAAAGAAGTGGCCCATTTCAAACCGGCAATTGAACAAAAACTGTCTGAAATCATCTATAACGGTTTATGGTTCTCGCCGTTAAAAGACGCGCTGCTTGCATTCCTGAAAGAAACCCAAAAGCACGTCATCGGCGTTGTGCGAGTCAAGCTGTTTAAAGGCCATGCCATTGTAGAAGGGCGTAAGTCGGAATATTCACTCTACGATGAAAAACTTGCGACATATACAAAAGACGATGCGTTTGACCATCATGCGGCAATCGGCTTTATCGAGCTTTGGGGACTGCCGACAAAAGTAAACAGCATTGTGAAAAAGAAGGAGCAGATTGAAGCATGAAGAAGCTTTGGGGAGGCCGTTTTCAAAAAACACCGGAAAAGTGGGTCGATGAGTTCGGCGCATCCATCACATTCGACCAAAACTTAGTCAAAGAGGATATTACAGGGTCTCTCGCTCATGCGGCAATGCTGAAAAAATGCGGCATTCTGACGGAAGAAGAAGAAGGCGCCATCCGACAGGGGCTGCAGACCCTCCTGCAAAAAGCAGAAGAAGGAACGCTTGAATTCTCTGTTGATTATGAAGATATCCATTTGAATATTGAAAAAATGCTGATTGAAGAAATCGGACCGCTAGGCGGCAAACTCCATACCGGAAGAAGCCGGAACGACCAGGTGGCGACTGACATGCATCTATATTTGAAAGATCATGTCTCTCATATCATCGTGCTGATTGAACAGTTCCAAAAAGCGCTGATCGAAAAAGCGGAGGCCAATGTCGAGACCATTCTGCCGGGGTACACCCATTTGCAGCGGGCTCAGCCGATTTCTTTCGCCCACCATCTGCTTGCTTATTTTTGGATGCTTGAACGGGATAAAGAGCGTTTTCGGGATGCTATGAAGCGGATTAACATATCGCCGCTCGGATGCGGGGCGCTTGCCGGAACCACGTTTCCGATAGACCGTAACTATTCGGCGGAGCTGCTCGGTTTTGACTCCATTTATGAGAACAGTCTTGACGGAGTCAGTGACAGAGATTTTATTCTCGAGTTTTTAAGCGGCAGCAGCATGCTGATGATGCACCTTTCACGTTTATCAGAAGAAATCATTCTATGGTGCTCGCAGGAATTCAGATTCATTGAACTGGATGATACGTACGCGACGGGAAGCAGCATGATGCCGCAGAAGAAAAACCCCGACATGGCGGAGCTGATCCGCGGTAAAACCGGACGCGTATACGGTGATATGATGGGGCTTTTCACGATTATGAAAGGGCTCCCGCTCGCTTACAACAAAGACCTGCAGGAAGATAAAGAGGGCATGTTTGACACGGTGAAAACCGTAGAAGGAAGCCTTCAGATTTTCACGGGCATGATTGAAACGATGAAAGTAAACAAAGACATCATGAAACAAGCGACAAAACAAGATTTTTCAAACGCGACGGAACTTGCCGATTATTTAGCTAAAAAAGGCATGCCGTTCAGAGAAGCGCATGAAGTGGTCGGCAAGCTTGTGTACAGCTGTATTGAAAAAGGAATCTATTTAAGTAATATGGCATTTGAAGAATTCCTTCAAGCCAGCAGTCTCTTTGAAGAAGATATCTATACAGTGCTCGATCCGCATCATGCGGTTGAAAAAAGAATGAGCGCCGGCGGAACGGGTTTTCAGCAGGTAGAACAGGCGCTCGTAAAAGCAAAAGCCTGCGCCGGCATTTAATTTGCTGAAATTTCCTTCATATTTTCCCGTCATATCAGACACCCTACATCTATAAAAGATGGGAGGTAGAAGGAATGCGCAAAGAACAAGACCGTTACATCTATGATGAAAAAGAAAGTGAAGAAACGGCCAGGCTCATCTCAGAGGCATACCAAAGCGGTTATGTCGGCATGGAGGAAGCCTCTGCTCCTTCAGAAAATTAAGCTGTCTGTAAAGACGGCTTTTTTTTCGTGCGGACGAAGTGCAAAAAAGTGATATTGCCGTTGGTTTATAGTAAAGTAGAGGGAGAAACGTCTTGATTTTATTGAAGCGGCTACGTTGCCTGGGGAGGGTATTCAATGTGCGACATGCTCTAATCACTGCCGGTACAAAGGGATTGGGCCGAAAAGTGACTGAAATGCTTCTGGAAAAAGGCTTTTCTGTCACAGTGAATTACAGACAGGACGAAGAAGCGGTCGCTTGTCTGAAGGCGGATTATCCCGGGTGCCATGACAGATTGCAATTCGTTAAGGGCGATGTAACCCGGAAAGAAGATCTCATGCGGATCGCCGATGCAGCCCTTCAGCGGTTTGGAAGGATTGACATACTGATTAACAATGCCGGGCCGTACATATTTGAGCGCAAAAAGCTTGCCGATTACTCCGATGACGAATGGTATGGCATGCTTGAAGGGAATTTAAGCGCCGTTTTCCATCTGTTTAAAGCGGTTATCCCGGTCATGAGACAGCAGCGGTTCGGCCGGATTATTACATACGGTTTTCAAGGAGCGGACCATGCCCCCGGCTGGCTTCACCGTTCCGCTTTCGGAGCGGCTAAAGTCGGATTGGCTTCGTTAACGAAAACCATTGCGATTGAAGAAGCCGAATCAGGCATTACAGCCAATATGGTCTGCCCGGGTGATATTGTAGGAGATATGAAAGAAGCGTCTATAGAGGAAGCAAGACGGAAAATCGGCAAAGAAAAGACGCCGATCGGCAGGTCCGGAACCGGAGAGGACATTGCGAGAATCATCGCCTTTTTATGTGAAGAAGATTCCGATCTTGTAACCGGAACGGTCATTGAAGCAACAGGCGGGCTGAATGTGATTAACAGGCATCAATCCCTGTAAGTTTTTTCGTTTGTCAAAAAGGGAACTTGATAAATATTAATTTTTTATGAGGTGAAAACGATGAAAGTGACTTATCACGGACATTCTGTCATTCAAGTGGAAACGAAAACCCATAACATTATTTTTGATCCGTTTCTGACCGGAAACAGTCTGACAAATTTGAAACCGGAAGAAGTGAAAGCGGATGTCATCCTGCTTACTCACGGACACAATGACCATGTCGGAGATACAGAGCAGATCGCCAAACAAAACGATGCGCTCGTCATTGCGCCGAACGAGCTGGCCGTTTATCTCGGCTTTAAAGGTTTAAAGGTCCACCCGATGCATATCGGCGGGGCGCACCAATTTGATTTCGGAAAAGTAAAACTGACACAGGCGTTCCACGGATCGGCGGTCACTGATGAAGAAAACAAAACCATCACATACACCGGGATGCCGGCCGGGATTTTATTAACGATTGACGGCAAAACAATTTTCCACGCCGGCGATACGGCGCTGTTTTCAGATATGAAACTGATCGGGGAACTGAATCACATTGACCTGGCGTTTCTGCCGATCGGTGATAACTTCACCATGGGGCCTGAAGATGCGAAACTCGCGGCTGAATGGCTGAGAGCGAAACAGGTCGTCCCCGTTCATTACAATACGTTCCCCGTCATTGAACAGGACCCTGACGCTTTCGCAGAAAGTCTGCCCGGAGGCGTCGGCAAAGTCATGGCGGTCGGCGAGACCATTGAGCTTGCCTGACATATGTGTCGAAGACCTTCTGAATCAAGCATTCAGAAGGTCTTTTTTGTGATGCCGCCTTTTTTCGGGCGTCTCATTGCGAATGAATCCCCCGTACCCTTATAATAAAAGCAGAAGACTGTCCTTAGAGGTGAAACGCTTGGCAACAAAGCATGAACAAATCCTATCATACATAGATTCGCTTCCTGTCGGTGAAAAAATTTCGGTCAGAAGAATTGCGAAAGAAATGAAAGTCAGTGAAGGAACGGCTTACAGAGCCATTAAGGAAGCCGAAAACAAAGGATTCGTTTCCACTATTGAACGTGTGGGGACCATCCGGATTGAACAGAAGAAAAAAGAAAATATTGAAAAGCTGACATACGCCGAGGTCGTCAATGTGATAGACGGCCAGGTGCTCGGCGGAAAAGCCGGTCTGCATAAAACGTTGAATAAGTTTGTGATCGGGGCGATGGAGCTTGACGCGATGATGCGTTATACGGCGGCGGGGAACCTGTTAATCGTCGGGAACCGAATCAACGCCCACCGCCAGGCGCTTGAAGCGGGCGCGGCCGTTTTGGTAACAGGAGGGTTTAATACCGATGACAGCATTATCGAGCTGGCCGATATGCTTGAGCTTCCGATTCTCTCCACGAGCTACGATACCTTTACGGTCGCCGCGATGATCAACCGGGCGATCTATGATCAGCTCATAAAAAAAGAGATTGTGCTCGTGGAAGATATTTTGACGCCCGCAGATCGGACAGTGACGCTGTTCCCTAAGGATAAACTGGAGAAATGGTACGAAAAGAACTATGAAACCGGACACGGCCGCTTTCCGGTTATCGATCAGCAGATGAAAATCCACGGAATCCTCACGCCGAAAGATATCGCGGGGCATGACCGGTCAGTTCCGATTGAAAAAGTAATGACCAAAAACCCTGTCACGGTGATCGGGAAAACATCTGTCGCCTCAGCGGCTCAAATGATGGTTTGGGAAGGAATTGAAGTGCTTCCGGTGACAGACGGGCATCACAAACTGATCGGAATGATCAGCCGCCAGGATGTCTTAAAAGCGCTTCAAATGGTTCAAAAGCAGCCTCAGGTCGGGGAAAAGCTGGATGATATTGTTTCAAGGGGATTTAAAGAAGAGGAAGATAACAAAACGCCGGCCGTTTATCAATATGAAGTCACGCCGCAAATGACCAATCAGCTCGGCACGATTTCTTACGGGGTGTTTACCACGATTTTAACCCAGGCCGCCAGCCGATTTTTACGCTCCCGCAAACGCGGCGAGCTGGTCATTGAAAGCATTACGATTTTCTTCCTGAAGCCCGTACAGATGGAGTCGGTCATTGAAGTGAAACCGCGCATTTTAGAGGCGGGCCGGAAATTCGGGAAAATGGAAGTGGAAGTGTCAAGCCAAAGCGGCATCGTTTCAAAAGCGATGCTCATGGTGCAGCTGATGGAGAGAAGTTAAGGGACGCACCCGGGTCCCTTGGCATTCATTATGCGTGGTCCCTCTCCGCTTCCTTTGCATGGATGGGCTCATAATGCTTATAGGCTTTATACCCGGCCCATGCGCTGCCTGCTCCGATTAAAATGAAGACGCCGCCGATGATCAGGGTCAGGACGGAGTGAAACAGAATCATTTGGTTTACTCCGTACAAAAGCACCAGCGCGCCTAATGCCATACTTGATTTAGCCGAAAAACATTCCTTCTCCAGCGCCCGTTTCGTCTGGATTCCTTTTACTTTGTAATACACGTAAAAGCAGGCAGAAAGCCCGATGAGAAAAACAAAAACCAGCATAAATGAAATCCTCCATTATATGAGTTTGCAAAACCGTTTATACCGTTGCTGAAAGATTTTCCTTTTCCATGGATAAAGAGTATGATTAAATGAATAAAAACGAAAAGGAGAAAACGATGAAATCCGAACTGATCAGAACCATATCATTATATGACACCATTATCTTACATAGACATGTGAGGCCTGACCCGGACGCCTACGGTTCGCAGTGCGGCCTTACGGAAATCCTGCGGGAAACGTATCCCGAAAAAAATATTTTTGCCGTCGGACAGCCTGAACCGTCCTTGTCTTTTTTATATTCCCTCGATGAGGTGGATGATGAAACCTATAAAGATGCTCTTGTCATCGTGTGCGACACCGCAAACCAAGGCAGGGTCGACGATCAGCGCTACCATTCCGGCGCAAAGCTCATGAAAATAGACCACCATCCAAATGAAGATCCGTATGGCGATCTGTTATGGGTCGATACGAATGCAAGCTCCGTAAGCGAAATGATCTATGAGCTGTACCTGGAAGGAAAGCAGCACGGCTGGAAACTGAATACGAAAGCAGCTGAGCTGATCTACGCGGGTATCGTCGGTGATACGGGGCGCTTCTTGTTCCCGAACACCACAAAAAAGACATTAAAATACGCGGGAGAGCTCATTGAGTTCCCATTTTCATCGTCAGAGCTGTTCAATCAATTGTATGAAACAAAGTTAAATGTGGTGAAGCTTAACGGCTTTATTTATCAAAATGTGTCACTGTCTGAAAACGGCGTCGCTTCCGTTTTCATTAAAAAAGACATTTTGGAGACATATGGAACCACCGCTTCTGAAGCGTCGCAGCTTGTCGGAACACTCGGAAATATTTCGGGTATCCGCGCTTGGGTGTTTTTCGTAGAAGAAGACGATCAAATCAGAGTCCGGTTCCGTTCAAAAGGTCCGGTCATCAACGGAATTGCCCGGAAATACAATGGCGGCGGACATCCGCTTGCGGCCGGCGCATCCATCTTCAGCTGGGATGAAACCGATCAGATTCTTGCTGATCTGGAAGAGGTATGTAACGAACACAAGTAGAGGGGAGACCCTCTTTCTTAGTGTTCATCTGTCACGGGGATGAACCAGCAGCCGAATTCAGTCAGGTCTTCGTAGACGCGGAGATTACAGATTTGGAGTTCTTTTTTTATGAGGGAAGCGAGTGTGTCTGTTTCTGCATATGCGGAATAGCCTTGTCTGATTCGGGCTGCATGATCTTTTGCCAAGCGGCGTTCACTAAAAACCTCCATTTTCCCTTCCTCCCTTCAGAATCGTTGAAAATGTCTCATCTACAGTTTATAAAAAAGCGGAGAAAAAAGCGACAGATCTATGGAAAATTTTTAAAAATGACATAATTACGTCGCAAAAGAAATATGAATTTCGACAGACAATCTCGTATAAATCGTCAGTTCCTTTACTTCAGCTTTAAATTCCTTCTCATTTATGGTGTATATTTTGTTTTCGATCGTCCGTTTTAAAAGTTCCTTTGTTTTATACACGCTTTCAATATCCTTTGTGATGACTTCAGAAATATTATCTTTCACCTGCTCCTCAAATTTCATCTTGTCAGGCTGGGCAATTCTGTATTTTTCCCAATTAATCAGCTTCACATCAACACTTTGGATGAGAAGTCTTTGCTTATTATCCTCATTTAATTTATGAAGATCTTTCTGATAGATGGAGATTTGGTTTTTTAAATCCCGCGCGTGCTCCCGCTGCTTTTCAATTAACGTCACCTGTTCTTCCTGAAACGTTCCGTATGTAAACAGAAAGAACAGCCAGCTGACGATGGCTCCGCACATCATTCCCGCAAAAAAACGCTGCCATCCCGGTTTTTTATAATACTCTGGAATTCTCATGATGACATATTCTCCTGGGTCAGCCATGAAATAATCAGCCAGCCGGTCTGCGCGCCGCCCATTGCTGAAATAATTAAAAGAAGCTGTTTGAAGATGTCGCGCGTGTTGCCTTCAAACAGCCCCCGCTCGAAACTGTATACCGCGTCAAATGTTCCCCCGATGGCCGCGACAAGCGCCCAGATCTTCAGCCTGTTCGCCAATTTTGTGATCGCCGTCAGCGGAGGCTCGCCTGATAAATAAGCTCCGAGGCCGCCGATCAGCGCGCCGCCGAGCAACACACCGAGAGCGATAAAATAACTGCTGATGAAATTCGCCATAAAGCCGGCTTCCTGATCCATATATACACCACCTCACTTTTCTATCATATTGAGCGAAACGGACAAGTATGATGATGAGTCAAAAAAGAACATTTGTTTCTTAAGAAAACCCGTCTTATAATGTAGAAAGGCAAAATGAACGTATGGAAAGGAGTGGCGGCATTGTCTTTTGTTCACCTGCAAGTACATAGCGGCTACAGCCTGTTAAACAGCGCCGCTTCTGTAAAAGAGCTTGTTACACAAGCGAAGGAACTCGGATATTCATCATTGGCGCTGACGGACGAAAATGTGATGTACGGCGCCATTGAGTTTTATAAAGCATGCAAATCAAACGGAATTAAGCCGATTATCGGTCTGACGGCTTCTATATACACGGACGATACGGAGCTTGAAGCGCACCCGCTCATTCTTTTAGCGGAGACAAACACCGGTTATCAGAACCTGGTGAAAATCTCAAGTGCGCTGCAATCCATGGCAAAGGGCGGCATGAAGCGAAAATGGATGAAGAGCTATCATGAGGGGCTGATCGCCATTACGCCCGGTGAAAACGGGTACATTGAAAGCCTGCTTCAAGGCGGGAAGTTTGAAGAAGCGGTCCGGGCTGCCGAAGGATTCCGGGAGCTGTTCGGAGACGGCCGTTTTTATTTAGGGTACCAGCCGTTTAAAGGACATGAGACGTTATCAGAAGAGATTCTCCGCCTGTCAGCCGAGACGGAAATCGCTGTCTGCGCTGCGGGAGATGTCCGCTATATCAAGAAAGAAGATCAAGATGCGTACCGCTGTCTGTGCGCTATTAAAGCCGGAGAGAAATGGGAGGATCAGAGCGGGAATCTGCCGGACTTATACTTGAGGACGCCTGAAGAAATGGCAGAGCTTTACACGCGGCATCCGGAGGCGATTGAAGCAGCCGCGCGTATCGCCCGGCAATGCCGGGTCGATGTCAGCCTCGGACAGACACAGCTTCCGTCTTTTCCGGCGCCGGACGGCAAATCAGCCGATGACTATTTGGCGGAGATCTGTCACGAGGGGCTGCGTCTCCGTTTCGGCACTCCTGATGAGCGGGCTGTCCGCCGGCTTGAATATGAGCTGGACGTCATCAGGCGCATGAAATTCAGTGATTATTTTCTCATCGTATGGGACTTTATGAAGTACGCGCATGAAAAGGGCATTGTGACAGGCCCGGGAAGGGGGTCCGCGGCAGGCTCGCTTGTCGCTTACTCGCTTTTCATTACCAACGTGGATCCGCTTAAACATTCTCTGCTGTTTGAGAGATTTCTTAATCCCGAGCGGATCAGCATGCCGGATATTGATATCGATTTCCCTGATACGAGAAGGGATGAGGTCATTCAGTATGTACAAAATAAGTACGGGGCCATGCACGTCGCCCAGATTATCACCTTCGGGACATTGGCCGCAAAGGCGGCGTTAAGGGATACCGGGAGAGTGTTCGGAGTCAGTCCGAAAGAAGCCGACCAGCTTGCCCGCCTGATCCCCTCAAAACCGGGAATGACGCTTGAAGAGGCGAGGCGGCAGTCCGCTCAGCTGAACAGGCGGCTGTCCGAATCCTCCGTTCTTCATAAAGTGTTTCAGATTGCAAGGAAAATCGAAGGTCTTCCGAGACACACGTCAACACACGCGGCCGGGGTCGTTCTCAGTAAAGAGCCGCTTTCGGAAGTTGTCCCTCTTCAAGAAGGGCATGACGGCGTGTATTTAACGCAGTATGCGATGGATCACCTGGAAGATCTCGGTCTTTTGAAAATGGACTTTTTAGGTTTGCGCAACCTGACGATTATTGAATCCATTAAAACGATGATTGAAAAAGAGACGAATACGAAAATTGATTTTTCCGAGATTTCTTATCAGGATGAAAAAACGTTCTCGTTATTGTCAAACGGTGATACGACGGGTATTTTCCAGCTGGAATCATCAGGAATGAGGAACGTGCTGAAGCGCCTGAAGCCGTCAAGACTGGAAGACATTGTCGCGGTTAACGCGCTTTACAGGCCGGGACCGATGGAAAATATTCCGTTATTTATCGATCGGAAGCACGGCCGCGCGCGTGTGGAAGTGCCGCACGAGGACGTAAGAAATATTCTCAGTGACACTTACGGCGTCATCGTCTATCAAGAGCAGATAATGATGATCGCCTCGCGCATGGCAGGGTTTTCATTAGGTGAAGCGGATCTGCTCAGACGGGCTGTCAGCAAAAAGCAAAAGGACATTCTGGACAGAGAGCGAAGCCATTTTGTTGAAGGGTGCTTAAAAAAGGAGTATTCTGTAGTCACTGCAAACGAGGTCTACGATCTGATTGTAAAATTCGCTAACTACGGATTCAACAGAAGCCATGCTGTCGCATACAGCATGATCGGCTATCAGCTCGCCTATTTAAAGGCGCATTATCCGTTATATTTTATGTGCGGGCTGTTGACGAGCGTCATCGGCAATGAGGACAAAATATCGCAATATCTGCATGAAGCGAAGGGGAGCGGGATTCAAGTCCTTCCGCCGTCAATAAACAAAAGCGGTTTTCCGTTTGCGCCGGAAAACGGAGCCGTCAGATACAGTTTGCGGGCCGTTAAAAACGTAGGCGTCTCGGCAGTGAAAGATATTTATAAAGCAAGAACACATAAACCGTTCGAGGATCTTTTCGATTTCTGCTTTCGCGTACCTGCAAAAAGCGTAAATCGGAAAACCATCGAAGCCCTTATATTTTCTGGCGCCATGGACGAATTCAATCAAAATCGCGCCGCCTTGCTGGCTTCCGTTGATGTGGCTTTAGAGCACGCTGAACTTTTTCGTGCAGACGATGACCAAATGGGATTGTTTTTGGAAGAATCGTTTTCCATTAAGCCAAAATATGTAGAGGCTGAGGAATTTCCGCTCGTGGACAAGCTTCGGTTCGAAAAAGAAGCTCTCGGTGTTTATTTCTCAAGCCATCCTTTGTCTGCTTTCAGGGATCTCCTGAACAAACGGGGGGCGCAAGCGATCACAGCAGCGCGGCAGATGCCGAAGGGACAGCTGTCAATCGGCGCTTTGCTCGCGGGCATCAAAACGATTCGGACAAAGACAGGTCAGCATATGGCGTTTCTCACATTAAGCGATGAAACGGGAGAAATGGAAGCCGTCGTGTTTCCTGACCAATATAGAAGGCTGTCTCCGCTGTTAAAAGAAGGCGCGCTTTTATTCGCCGCCGGAAAAATGGAAGAGCGTCAGGAGAAGACACAATTCATCATGTCATCCGCCTCTCTTCTTGAGCAGACGGAGGCAGACAGAGCGCCGTCTGTTTACATCAAAATCGAAGGCAGCCGGCACAATCAGGAGTTTTTGGAAAAGATGAAGCGTATTTTACTGGAGCATAAAGGGGAAACCGGCGTTTATCTATATTATGAAAAAGACAAGCAGACGATCAGGCTGCCGGATACTTTTCATATTCAGGCGGACCATCAGGCGTTATACCGTTTAAAAGAGCTGCTGGGCCGCGAAAACGTCGTGTTAAAATAGTGGTAACAATAATCGTTTTGTTATACAATTGAAACAATTGTGCTATCTTATTTAAAGATTCTGAAATTTTTCACCTCCAGCGATTGTACCAGTCTATGCGGCAGAATATGTAACAAAGTACTTAAAAGGAGTGTTTAGAATGTCATTAAGAGAAGAAGCGTTACATTTACACAAAGTAAATCAAGGAAAGCTGGAATCAAAAGCAAAGGTAGAAGTCAGAAACGCGGACGACTTAAGCCTTGCTTACTCTCCCGGAGTAGCTGAGCCTTGTAAAGAGATTTATGACGATAAAAATAAAGTATATGATTATACAATGAAGGGGAACATGGTAGCAGTCGTAACAGACGGATCAGCCGTTCTCGGTCTCGGTAATATCGGGCCTGAAGCTTCACTTCCGGTCATGGAAGGGAAAGCGGTGCTGTTCAAAAGTTTCGCGGGCGTGGATGCATTCCCGATCGCGCTTGACACAAACGATGTGGACAAAATCATTGACACTGTGAAGCTGCTTGAACCGACATTCGGAGGTGTCAACCTTGAAGATATTGCGGCGCCGAACTGCTTCATTATCGAAGAGCGCCTGAAAAAAGAAACAAACATTCCGGTTTTCCACGATGATCAGCACGGCACTGCCATCGTAACCGTTGCCGGACTTGTAAATGCGCTGAAATTATCAGGAAAATCCATGTCATCCATTAAAGTTGTGGCAAACGGAGCGGGAGCCGCAGGCATCGCGATCATTAAGCTTCTTTACCATTTCGGCGTACGCGACATCGTGATGTGCGACTCTAAAGGAGCGATTTACGAAGGGCGTCCGGCCGGCATGAACGCGGTGAAAAACGAAGTGGCCAAGTTTACAAACCAAGACCGCAACGACGGTTCGCTGCAGGATGTCATTAAAGATGCAGACGTCTTTATCGGCGTATCAGTCGAAGGCGCGCTGACGAAAGAAATGGTGGAGAGCATGGCGAAAGATCCGATTATCTTCGCAATGGCCAACCCGAATCCGGAAATCATGCCTGAAGACGCGCGCGCAGCCGGCGCTAGCGTCATCGGAACAGGCCGTTCTGATTTCCCGAACCAGGTTAACAACGTACTGGCATTCCCTGGAATTTTCCGCGGGGCGCTTGACGTTCGCGCGACTCACATCAACGAAGAAATGAAAATTGCTGCGGTTGAAGCGATTGCTTCCCTTGTTTCAGAGGAAGAATTAAGCGCTGATTACGTCATCCCGGCTCCGTTTGACAAACGCGTGGCTCCTGCCGTTGCGAAAGCTGTTGCGAAAGCAGCGATGGAAACGGGCGTCGCAAGAATTACGGTCGATCCTGAAGAAGTGGCTGAAAAAACAAGACAGCTCACAGTCATCGGTGAATAATAACACAAAAATGAAATGGCAGCGCGTTGGAAAAAACAACGCGCTGCTGTTCAATATACGGACTGCCGGCATTTTTTTAAGGGCAGGTCTTAAAAAAATTTCAGCAGAATCCTTATTTCTTTTGAAAACGCTGACAGATAAGGCTGAACAACGCTTTTTACGGTATGAAATCCGTCCGTTTCCGTCTGTTTTGCAGCAAAAAATGTCGAATGGAGGATGACACCGTTTGACAAAAAAAGTACAATAGTTTCGGTAAAGTTATTATTAAGTCTATCTAATCGGAAGACATGCAGTGAAGAGAACCCTTCACAAAAGGGAGGTAATCATTTGTTAAAGGATATATTCACAAAAAAGAAAAAATATGCTTCCGTGCCGTCTGAGCAGGCAAAACATGATGTTCCGGAAGGCATTATGACAAAGTGCCCCAAATGTAAAAAAATCATGCTCACAAAAGAGTTAGATAAAAACCTGCGCGTCTGCATGAACTGCGGGCACCATTTCCCGATGAATGCAAAGCAGCGCATTGAAAGCCTCCTGGATGAAGATTCATTCGAAGAATTCAACCAGGGAATGATATCTGAAAACCCGCTCGGTTTCCCGGAATACTTAGAAAAAATCGAAAAAGACCGTGAGAAAACATCGCTGAATGAAGCGGTGGTTACCGGAAAAGGAACCATCAGCGGTTTCCCTGCCGTGATCGCGATCATGGATTCAACATTCCGAATGGGCAGCATGGGTTCGGTTGTCGGCGAAAAAATCACGCTTGCAATTGAAAAAGCAAAAGAGGAAAAAGTCCCGTTTATCATCTTTACCGCTTCCGGCGGCGCACGTATGCAGGAGGGGGTCTTAAGTCTTATGCAAATGGCAAAGACAAGCTCTGCATTAAAACTGTTCAGTGAGGAGCAGGGACTGATTATTTCTGTCATGACCCATCCGACGACAGGCGGCGTATCGGCCAGTTTCGCGTCTCTCGGTGATTATAATTTCGCTGAACCGGGCGCCTTGATCGGATTTGCAGGAAGACGTATTATTGAACAGACGATCGGGGAAAAACTGCCGGAAGATTTCCAGACGGCGGAATTTTTATTAAAGCACGGCCAGCTTGATGCGGTGATTCACCGAAACGACATGAAAGACAAACTCGCATTTCTGCTGGACATGCACCAAACAGGAGGTGAGCATGAGTGGCTGCAAGATTAGAATTTGAAAAACCGGTGATTGAACTGCAGACGAAAATCGCCGAACTGAAAAAATTCACCCAAGATTCGGAGATGGATTTAAGCGCTGAAATCGAAAGGCTTGAAGACCGGCTCAGCAAGCTCCAGGATGAGATTTATAAAAACCTGAAGCCGTGGGACAGAGTGCAGATCGCACGCCTTCCCGACCGGCCGACGACGCTTGATTACATTCAATACCTGTTTACCGACTTTTTTGAGTGCCACGGAGACAGAACATACGGAGATGATGCTGCGATTGTCGGCGGAGTCGCCAAATATCACGGCATGCCGGTCACCGTCATCGGACATCAGCGCGGAAAAGACACGAAAGAAAACCTTGTCCGCAATTTCGGGATGCCTCACCCTGAGGGCTACCGCAAAGCGCTTCGTCTCATGAAGCAGGCGGATAAGTTCAACCGCCCGATTATCTGCTTCATCGACACGAAGGGAGCGTACCCGGGTAAAGCGGCGGAGGAACGGGGACAAAGTGAAGCCATCGCCAAGAACCTGTTCGAGATGGCCGGCCTGACTGTGCCTGTCGTTTGTATCGTCATCGGGGAAGGCGGCAGCGGAGGCGCGCTTGCGTTAGGTGTGGGCAACCGCATGCTGATGCTTGAGAACTCGACGTATTCCGTTATTTCTCCTGAAGGAGCCGCGTCCATTTTGTGGAAAGACTCCAGCCTTGCGAAAAAAGCGGCCGAAACCATGAAGATTACTGCGCCCGATTTATTAGAATTAGGAATTATTGATGATATGATTAAAGAAGTGAAGGGCGGAGCTCACCATGATATCAAGCAGCAGGCGGGCTACATTGACGGTATTCTTAAAGAAACGTTAAAATCTCTTCTTCAATTGAACGCCGAAGAATTGATCTCACAGCGCTATGAAAAATATAAAGCAATCGGGAAAGTTTCGGTTGAGGATCAATATATCGGGGTAAACTGAATAGACGTGAAGCCTATGGCTCACGTTTATTTTTTGTGATTTTTGTGATATTCCTTAAATTTTATTTAAAAACAATTTATTTAATTGTATAATAGGTAAGGTTTCATGGGAGCTCAGGCGTCCCTTTTCATTGTTTTAGGGCAATGATCATGATATGTTTAACATATATATGTTGCTGAGGTGAATAGGAAATGAAGCGTATAGGAGTACTAACGAGCGGCGGGGATTCCCCGGGTATGAACGCTGCGGTGCGCGCGGTTGTGCGGAAAGCTATCTACCACGACGTCGAAGTGTACGGAATTTATAACGGTTATTCAGGATTAATCAGCGGAAAAATAGAAAAACTGGAGCTGGGTTCGGTCGGTGACATCATCCACCGCGGCGGAACAAAGCTGTATACGGCCAGATGTCCTGAATTCAAAACAGTTGAAGGCCGTGAAAAAGGAATCGAAAATTTAAAGAAACTCGGCATTGAAGGTCTTGTCGTCATCGGCGGAGACGGTTCATACATGGGTGCGAAAAAATTAACGGAACACGGGTTTCCGTGTGTGGGTGTACCGGGTACGATAGATAATGACATCCCGGGAACTGATTTTACGATCGGATTTGATACGGCGTTAAACACCGTAATTGATGCGATTGATAAAATCCGTGACACCGCTACGTCTCATGAGCGTACATACGTTATTGAAGTGATGGGGCGCCATGCGGGCGACATTGCTTTATGGGCAGGTCTTGCAGGCGGAGCGGAATCAATTTTAATTCCTGAAGCGGACTACGATATGGAGGAAATTATCGGCCGTTTGAAGAGAGGGCACGACCGCGGCAAAAAACACAGTATCATCATCGTTGCAGAAGGGGTAGGCAGCGGGGTTGAATTCGGAAAACGCATCGAAGAAGAAACGAACCTTGAAACACGGGTATCCGTTTTAGGGCACATCCAGCGCGGCGGATCTCCAAGCGCTTCTGACCGGGTTCTTGCAAGCCGCCTCGGCGCTTACGCGGTTGAGCTTCTGCTTAAAGGAAAAGGCGGACGCTGCGTAGGTATACAAAACAACAAGCTTGTAGACCATGATATTATAGAAATTTTAGAATCAAAACATACTGTTGAACCAAACATGTATCAGCTTTCAAAAGAACTGTCTATTTAAGGCGGAAGAAGCTGAAGATTTCAGAAGGAAGTGAACGAGTTGAAAAAAACAAAAATCGTTTGTACAATCGGTCCGGCCAGTGAAAGTGTAGAAATGCTGACAAAATTGATGGAAGCGGGTATGAACGTTGCTCGTCTGAATTTTTCACACGGTGATTTCGAAGAGCACGGCGCAAGAATCAAAAACATCAGAGAAGCCAGCAAAAAGCTCGGCAAAAACGTGGGGATTCTCCTCGATACGAAAGGTCCGGAAATCCGCACGCACGATATGGAAAACGGCGCGCTTGAGCTTCAGGCGGGAAATGAAATTATCGTTTCTACGAAACAGGTGCTGGGAACGCTTGAAAAATTCTCAGTTTCTTATGAAGGCCTGGCAGACGACGTGTCAGCAGGGTCTATCATCCTGCTGGATGACGGTTTAATCGGATTGGAAGTGCTGGAATCAAATCCGGAAAAACACGAAATCAAAACAAAAATCTTAAACAGCGGCACGCTGAAAAATAAAAAAGGCGTAAACGTTCCCGGCGTCAGCGTCAACCTTCCCGGAATTACTGAAAAAGACGCCAAAGACATCGTATTCGGTATCGAGCAAGGCGTTGATTTTATCGCTGCGTCATTTGTACGCCGTTCTACGGATGTCCTGGAAATCCGCGAACTGCTTGAAGAGCATAACGCGTCTGACATTCAAATCATTCCTAAGATCGAGAACCAGGAAGGCGTGGACAACCTGGATGCGATCCTGGAAGTATCTGACGGCCTAATGGTAGCGCGCGGAGACCTCGGCGTAGAGATTCCGGCCGAAGAAGTGCCGCTCGTGCAAAAAGAAATGATCAAAAAATGCAACGCGCTCGGCAAACCGGTTATTACAGCGACACAAATGCTTGACAGCATGCAGCGCAACCCTCGTCCGACACGCGCTGAAGCAAGTGACGTTGCCAACGCTATTTTCGACGGCACAGACGCGATCATGCTTTCCGGTGAGACGGCTGCGGGACAATATCCTGTTGAGGCGGTTCAAACAATGTTTAACATCGCCACACGCACGGAAGAATCTCTGAACTACAAAGAAATTCTGTCTAAACGCAGAGATCAGGTCGGCATGACGATTACCGATGCGATCGGCCAATCAGTTGCGCACACGGCGATCAATCTGAGTGCGGCAGCTATCGTGACGCCTACAGAAAGCGGCCATACGGCGCGTATGATCGCGAAATACCGTCCGCAGGCTCCGATTGTAGCCGTTACGGTTAATGAGTCTGTATCACGCAAACTCGGCCTTGTATTCGGTGTATTCCCGTCAAGCGGCCAAAACGCAAATTCTACCGATGAAATGCTTGAAGACGCGGTTCAAAAATCACTTGACAGCGGCATCGTGAAACGCGGTGATCTGATTGTCATTACAGCAGGTTCTGTCGGTGAATCAGGCACGACGAATCTGATGAAAGTCCACACTGTCGGCAGCATTATCGCGAAAGGGCAAGGCATCGGACGCAAATCTGCATTCGGTCCGGTCGTTGTTGCAAAAAATGCGAAAGAAGCTGAACAAAAAATGACACACGGCGCAGTATTGGTTGCTTCAAGCACTGACCGCGACATGATCGCTTCACTTGAAAAAGCATCAGCGCTCATCACTGAAGAAGGCGGTCTGACAAGCCATGCAGCCGTTGTCGGTTTAAGCTTGGGCATTCCGGTTATCGTCGGCCTTGAGAACGCAACTTCAGTTTTAACAGAAGGACAGGTTATCACAGTTGACGCTGCCCGCGGCGCTGTGTATGAAGGCCGCGCAAGCGTTCTTTAAACAGCTTTAAAAAAGAGAGGGGGGTTCTCCCTTCTCTTTTGTCTTTAGGCTGATTTTCCTATTCCCATGCGGGCGGTGACGCGCTTTTAGAAGGGCAGGAGGGCAGAAAAATGAGAGTGTTATTCTTACTGTTTATCGTATGTCCGGCAATTGAAATCGGTTTGTTTCTGCTGGCGGGAAAATGGCTCGGTATTTTTCCGACCTTCCTTCTCATCATTTTGACAGGCGTGTTAGGCGCTTTGGTGGCAAAAAGACAGGGAACCGATGTGTATCATCGGGTGATGCGCGACCTGCAGCACGGCAAAATGCCGGGGGAAGCGCTTCTTGACGGGATATGCGTCTTTTTCGGAGGCCTGCTTTTGATGCTTCCGGGTTTTCTGTCCGATATTGCAGGGGCCTGTCTTCTGATTCCGTTCACTCGGAACCGCATGAAGCCGCTTTTGTTCAAATGGCTGAGAGGAATGTCAAAAAACAAGCGGATCATTATCAAATAAAAACGGCAGCCTTCTTACAGGGCTGCTGTTTTTATTTGGATTGAACAGTAATATAGGCCCATATTTCTTTTAAAGCGCCCGTTGTGATACAGGCCTGAATGAAAACGAGCAGCGCGGGCCCCGCAGCCAGTCCTAAAATTCCGAACAATTTAAAGCCGGCAAACAGGGCGATTAAGGTCGCAAGCGGATCAAGTCCGATTGACTTGCTTAAAATTTTCGGCTCCGTCAGCTGGCGCTGAATGAGAACCACAATATATAAAACACCGAGACCGATCGCTTGAGGAAGCTGACCGGCAATGGCCGAATACATAATCCAGGGAACAAAGACCGACCCGGCGCCGAGATACGGGAGCAGATCAACCAGGCCGATAAAAAAGGCGATGGTTGCCGCATGCTCAATCCCTAAAAGAAAAAGTCCGATAAAGACAATGATCATCGTGAAAAGTATGAGCACGGCCTGCGCCTTAATGAAACCTGCCATCGCTTTTTTCAGCTCTCCCGATACGGCCTTGGCGTTTGCCGAAACCCGTTCCGGAAAAATGGAATAAAGCAGCGCCTTCAGCTTATGCCAGTCCTTTGTCATAAAAAAAGTCGCCAGCATTGCGAAAATGAAGACGGCAGCTGTATTGGGAAGGAAGGCAATCCATTTCGGCACCAGCTCCAAAAGATGTGAAAGCATGAGCCCTGCATTTTTAGCGGCTGTATCACCGAGGGTCTGAATATGTGTCACGATGGAAGCCTGCTGATTGGTTTCCAGCCCGTTAAATAAGACGGTCAGCTCGTGATACAATGGCTGAATGCGGGAAGTGAACAGCTCTTCGCAATACGTCATAAAGGCGCTGATATGGGGAGGGAGCGTTTTGGCCAGATAGGCGGTTCCCGAAATGATTTCCGCAACGAGAAATGTCGCCGCGCCGAGAAGAATAAGCAAAAAGAAGACCAGGACAATGACTGTATTGACTGACCGGGGCAGCCCCGTCAGTTTGTCCAGCCAGTCAACAACGGGAATGATCGCTGATGACAGAATAAGGGCGATCAGAAACGGATAAGTTAACGGAAATGAGGCGTAACCGGCCGCTAAAGCGCCGCCGGCCGCAGCGAGTACAAACAGCGTGCGGAAAAAAACAGTTGCATAGTGCGGATTCACATCGATCCTCCTCTCGGTCGGCACGTCCTATTACATTAGTTTATTCGTCAAAAAAAAGGATATGATTACAGATATGATGAAAGAGGGTGCTTTCAGGATGTTTACACAGGCGAATTTATTTTTACTATTATTGCTGGCCATCGCATTGGTAGCCAAAAATCAGTCATTGCTTTTTGCCGTCGGCTTTCTCATTGTGATAAAAGCTGTCGGTCTTGATCAGAAACTATTTCCGGTTATTCAGTCAAAAGGCATCAACTGGGGGGTCACCGTCATTACAATCGCCGTTTTAGTGCCGATTGCCACAGGTGATATCGGTTTTAAACAGCTCGGAGAAGCGATGAAATCATATTATGCGTGGATCGCTCTCGGTGCCGGGATCGCGGTTGCCTTAATCGCCAAAAACGGTCTTACCTTATTGGAAAACGACCCTCATATTACAACGGCGCTGGTCATCGGCACGATACTTGCCGTCGCGCTTTTCGGAGGCGTCGCCGTCGGCCCGTTAATCGGCGCCGGAATCGCCTACTTGGCCATGCAAATCGTTAAAATATTCACTTCATAAAGTAAAAAAGCGGCGTAAAGCTGCTTTTTTTTGCGGGTGAAAATAAGAGTTTGCAGCGCATTTTGTAGTTCAGACAAATGCCATTTGCATTATTCCGAGGAATGAAGTGGCTTACCATGTAACAAAGAACTTCGGAATCGCCGGCGCATATTTTGCGATGACAGCGATGCAGTAAGGCGGTTCCAATTGATGAATGGATTAAAAGCTGATGGAATTTATGCACTTGAACCAAATCAAAACTTGAAGTGTTGTTAAAATAAGCGGAGACCCTTTCCTTCAATTTGAAAGTTTGTTAAATTTATAATGAGAATGAAAAAACACAATTCGGTTGGTAGTCCGGATGCATGATTTAAAATGTCAGTAACCTTCCCCTCCTCGGGATGTCCATCATTCTTCAGTAAATTTAGGAGGAGGGAATCGTTATGAAATTAACGGTTTACTACGATGGTCAGTTTTGGGTAGGAGTCATTGAAGTTGTGAATAATGGGAAATTAAGAGCAGTTCGTCATTTGTTTGGACAAGAGCCCAAGGATTCAGAAATCATGCATTTTGTTCATAATCAACTTTTACAGACTCTCTCCCGCACTGGACAAGAAGGGGTTTGTGTTAAAGCAAAATCTAAGAAATTAAATCCAAAAAGATTGCAACGACAAGCTTCTAAAGAGATGAAAAATATCGGGATATCAACTAAGGCGCAAAAAGCGATAAAACAGGAGCTTGAAGCAAGAAAAGAAAAGAAAAAACAACTGAATAGAAAACAAAGAGAAAAAATAAAGGAACAAAAATATTTAATCAGAAAACAAAAAGCAAAAGAAAAGCATAGGGGCAAATAATTGGAGAACCCGATGAAGCCCTTCGATTGAAAAGTTGAGCGGCATCAGTTTTTTCTTCGGACTGATTTAGAAAAAAGAAGCAGAAATCGAGCCCTTCTCGAGATGAGGAGGGTTTTTCTGCATTTATTTAACTTCACTTACATCAGTAAATGAGTCAGTTTCAATTGATGAACGGTTTGATGAGGATATTTACGGGCCGACAACAGCGCAAATGCAGTCAAACGATTCCAGTCCATGTACGGCATGACTGCTGACGGCATTTATGGACCAAAGACAAAGATGAAAATCAGCGTTAAAGAAACAAGAAAAATTAGATAAAGAACGAAAAAAATTACTAAATATAGTTGGATTGATATATTATTGAATCCTGCATATGTGATAACAATAGCAGCTTTAAATAGGTGTAACAGTAGGTTTGGGTTTTAATATTTGAGTAGGGGGAAATAATGCTATCTCTTAATAGAGCTTTAAAATTACGTGATTTAGAAGTTTTTCGTGTGCTGAAAGATGGTAACATTTTATCTTACGTAATAATTGAAGATACTCGAAAGCCATTTACAGAAGAAGACAAAAAAATAGCACCATTGTGTTATATGGATGAAGAAGATATTAATGCGATTTTAAATGTTTTTAAGATTTCAATTGTTAATGATGAAAAATTAAATGAAGATGATTCAATTTTTATAAGATCTTACTTTTCCGAATTTGTTAATCATACAAATTTAACGAATTTTATTATTAAAGAATATGTTCAAAAGAATTTATATGATTACGATGATGAAGATGACATCATTTTCTTTAATAGAATTTTACGTAGTATAGGATCAGATTATGTTATCAAAGAATTTGACGATATAAATTGGATTTATTTATCTCAAGATTGATTTTTTATTTAGATATTGGAGTACAGAATATAATTTCTGTACTCCTTTTTAAGGCAAAATATAGACTTCTAGTTTCTCTTGATAGCATAAATATACTTGACGAAAATCGTAAGTTCAGCATCCGCAAGGGTGTATATAAGCTTTATTCATGGATGTTCTATTTCCAAAATCGCTATCAATTTTTGTTATTTTCGGTTAATTAGGAAAATTTCGGTATTTTTTCGTTTACAGAAAATAAGAAATTAGTGGAAAATAAATCAAAAGAGGAGGAGGGGAATGCATGGACCAAGTATTACCGTCTTCACATGTAGGCGTTAAAATTAACGAGTGGTACAAGATGATTCGTCAATTTAGTGTGCCAGACGCGGAAATTTTAAAAGCCGAAGTGGAAAACGAAATAAAAGAAATGGAAGAAGACGAGTATTTACTTATTTATTACTCGCTCATGACTTTTCGTCATCAACTTATGCTGGATTATCTAAACCCAGAAATAAAGTATAGGTCTGATAGGCCAACCACCACAGAACTACTTGAGAAGATTGAGAAACCACAAAAAACACTTACCGGCCTCTTAAAATATTACTCGCATTTTTTTCGCGGAATGTACGAATTTGATCAGAAGCAATATGTAGAAGCAATTAATTTTTATCGTAAAGCAGAGATGGAAATTCATCATGTCTCTGATGAAATAGAACAAGCTGAGTTTCATTTTAAGTTGGCAGAGGCTTATTATAATATGAAACAAACGCACTCTATCCATGCATCATATTTTAAAAGCGTTAGAAATTTATGATCGAAATCCGCTTTATACCGTCCGAAAAATTCAAAGTTTATTTGTAATTGTGGGTAATTATCTTGATTTTAAACATTACGAAAAAGGATTACAGCATCTTAAGGAAGCCTTGAAGCTTTCGCAAGAATTTGGTCATAAAAGGTTGATTTCCTCTGCTCTTTATAATTTGGGTGAAAGTTATCACTACATGGGACAAGAAGAAAAGGCCGAAGCGTATTTGAGACAAGCAATTGAGATTGGTGAAGAAATGAAATTGAGAACTCTGCCCCATTCATATTATTCACTTTCCATAGTATTATTTAAACAAAAGAAAACAGCCGCGGCAGGCCAAGCTTTAAAAGAAGGTTTAAAAACAGCAGTAAAATATGACGACAATTTGTTTTGCTTATTAACAGAGTTTTTATACGTTTTATTTGCTGAACCCATTAACAAAGAAAGCCTTGAGGAAATTTTAAGTAAGCTTGAAAATATTCATATGTATTCGTATGTCGAAGAGTTGACACTTTTAACAGCAAATTTTTTCAAAGAAATGAAGGACTTTGAAATGGCTACAATTTTTTATGATAAGATGGTGGAGTCTCAACTTCAAATACAGCGGGGGATTGTTTGTATGAATATTAAAAAAGCAATTTGTTTCTATGTCTCTGCTTTCGCTATTACGTTCGGTATAATTGCTTTTGTAGGAAACACGACTCATCTTCATCATAATGCAGCCAAAACTGATAACGAGGTAATACAACTAGCTGCGCGACTGCAAACATGATTTCAAAACTAAAAAAGATGTGGCCTTTTAAAAGGTTGCATCTTTTTTTATTGTCAAGTATTTTTGTTTTTTCTCTTATTAAAAAAACATTAATTTTCATAATAATATAGGTGGGGATAAACAAACAAATGACTAGCAGCAGAAAACCTAAGGAACTAACATAATAAACGATGACACCACAAATTATTGCGTTTATTATTGTCAAAATCAATTCCCTCATTTTCCACCCCCCTATTTCAAATCATAGCTTAAATAACTTAAAAAAAGGCAGCGTTTTCAAAAACAAACTTAAACGTGTATTTGAAAGGAGAAAGACCTGTGGGTTTTTAAGAACCAACAAGTCTTTGGTGATCGGTATTATTTCCTGGTCACTGGTGTTTAGTGGGGTTACTTTGGCTTTTGCCACAGAAAAGGAAGGGGGTAATAGAGGATATATTGTTACCTCCGATTTAGACCCTAATGTGAGTATTGAAAATTTGATGGTTTATCATACTGCTGGATTAAATTAATATGCCTCAAGCAATGTCTTGAAAAATGCAGCTTATGTTCAGGCGAAATGGGACGGGCAATTGAAACCAGATTATACGATACCGGCTTATGCAGTTGCTTCGGCGGCATCAGGTGGTATAGGTATGTACCATATTACAAGATATTTGACTGCAACTTTTAATTTAGGCGGGGGCTTCGGCTGTTGCATTTACAAGTATGGTAACAGGTTATGTTGCTTCAAAGGGTGATATTCGTTTGAAGTCCGCAGAAACATACAAAAGAATCGTTATATACACAAAAGCGAAATACGAAGTAACAACAAAGATATTTATAAGAAAATTTGAACCAACTAAAACCAAAACATGGATTTCCGAAGCTGATCCGAACATTAATTCAGTCGAGTAAACAAAATCCCCCCTTCTCCGGTAAAGAAGGGGGGGAAATTTGCGGTGAAGTTGTTGCGCCTGTCCTTTTAATGTTCCCCAAAGCCCCCCCAAATGAAAACATGAGAATACATGGTTTTACAAAGCATCTGAAAGCAAGTGATTAAATTTATCAACGCCAAGCCTTGATATATAGGGCTTTTAAAACATTTTTAGTTAAAAGTCTACAAATTAATCAGATTATTGTTTATAATAAGAATAGGCTTAAACTTAAATAAGCTTATAAGAATTTGTTATGTTCCTCTATAAGCATACCGGTTATGTAACCGCAACCAGTGAAATGTAAGCATTTTCTTAAAGGGGAAAGGGATTGTTTGCATGACTCATTTTAAGTAAGCCGTATGTTTTATATACTCTTTAAAGGGGAATTTTGATTGAAAAGGAGAGGTTGAATATGACAGCAACACGCGGTCTTGAAGGGGTTGTAGCAACAACATCATCTGTAAGCTCTATTATCGACGATACCCTTACATATGTAGGGTACGATATTGACGACTTGACAGAGAATGCAAGTTTTGAAGAAATCATTTATTTGCTGTGGCATCTGCGCCTGCCGAATAAAACGGAACTTGCTGAACTGAAAAAACAGCTTGCGAAAGAAGCAGCCGTTCCACAAGAAATCATTGAGCACTTCAAATCCTATCCCCTCAATAACGTACATCCAATGGCTGCGCTCCGGACGGCGATTTCATTACTCGGTCTGACTGACAGTGAAGCCGATGTCATGAATCCGGAAGCGAACTACAGAAAAGCCATCCGTCTGCAGGCGAAAGTGCCGGGCATTGTCGCCGCTTTCTCAAGAATCCGCAAAGGACTTGATCCTGTTGAACCGAAGGAAGAGTACGGAATCGCGGAGAACTTCCTTTACACCTTAAACGGTGAAGAGCCTTCTCCGATCGAAGTGGAAGCGTTTAACAAAGCGCTCATTCTTCATGCGGATCATGAGCTGAACGCATCAACATTTACGGCGAGAGTATGTGTCGCCACCTTATCTGATATTTACTCAGGCATCACTGCCGCCATCGGCGCTTTAAAAGGACCGCTTCACGGCGGAGCCAATGAAGCCGTCATGAAAATGCTGACAGAAATCGGCGAAGTGGAAAACGCCGAGCCTTATATCCGCAGCAAAATGGAGAAAAAGGAAAAAGTAATGGGCTTCGGACACCGTGTGTATAAGCATGGGGACCCGCGGGCCAAACACTTAAAAGAAATGAGCAAACGCCTGACGAATCTGACGGGTGAAAGCAAATGGTACGAGATGTCAATCCGTGTCGAAGAAATCGTGACGTCGGAGAAAAAACTCCCGCCTAACGTTGATTTCTATTCCGCATCTGTATACCACAGTCTCGGCATTGATCACGATCTGTTCACGCCGATCTTTGCAGTCAGCAGAATGTCAGGATGGATCGCCCATATTCTTGAACAGTACGATAACAACCGCCTCATCCGCCCGCGCGCTGATTACACGGGTCCGGATAAGCAGACTTTTGTTCCGATTGATGAAAGAGCCTGATCAAACGGGAGGCTGGTGATTTTCATGTCGTTAGCCTCTTGTTAATCAAGCCCGGATTGGTTTACAATTTTGATAGAATCTTGAGAAAAGTCATTTTATTTTTTATACAAGAAAAATAAAATGTTTTCTAAATATGAATTACATACTGGGAGGTAATATTGTGTCACAAGGTGAAAAAATTACAGTCTCTAATGGAGTATTAAACGTACCAAATAATCCGATTATCCCGTTTATTGAAGGCGACGGCACAGGCCCTGATATTTGGAACGCCGCTTCTAAAGTATTGGAAGCCGCTGTTGAAAAAGCATATAAAGGCGAGAAAAAAATCACGTGGAAAGAAGTTTATGCCGGTGAAAAGGCTTATAATAAAACAGGTGAGTGGCTTCCTGCCGAAACACTGGAAGACATCAGAGAGTACTTCATCGCCATCAAAGGTCCTCTGACGACGCCGGTCGGCGGCGGTATCCGTTCTCTGAACGTGGCGCTGAGACAGGAGCTTGATTTGTTTACGTGCCTGCGCCCGGTCAGATATTTCACGGGAGTGCCTTCTCCGGTCAAACGTCCTGAAGATACGGATATGGTCATTTTCCGCGAGAATACGGAAGATATTTACGCCGGAATTGAGTATGCGAAAGGTTCTGAAGAAGTTGAAAAGCTGATCAGCTTCCTGCAAAATGAAATGGGCGTTAACAAAATCCGTTTCCCTGAAACGTCAGGAATCGGGATCAAGCCTGTTTCTGAAGAAGGCACAAGCCGCTTAGTCAGAGCTGCCATTGAGTATGCGATCGAAAACGGCCGTAAGTCTGTCACGCTTGTCCACAAAGGGAACATCATGAAGTTCACTGAAGGGGCATTTAAAAACTGGGGCTACGAGCTTGCCGAAAGAGAATACGGAGATAAAGTATTCACTTGGGCTGAATATGACCGCATTGTCGAAAAAGACGGAAAAGAAGCGGCTGATAAAGCGCAGAGCGAAGCGGAAGCGGCAGGGAAAATCATCGTCAAAGACAGCATCGCTGATATTTTCCTTCAGCAGATCTTGACCCGTCCGAGCGAATTCGACGTCGTAGCGACAATGAACTTAAACGGAGACTATATCTCTGATGCGCTTGCCGCTCAGGTAGGCGGAATCGGGATCGCCCCTGGAGCGAACATCAACTATGAAACAGGGCATGCGATTTTTGAAGCGACTCACGGAACGGCTCCTAAATATGCCGGCCTTGACAAGGTCAACCCGTCATCCGTCATCCTTTCAGGAGTGCTTCTTCTTGAACACCTGAACTGGAATGAGGCTGCTGACTTGATCATTAAATCTATGGAAAAAACGATTGCTTCAAAAGTAGTAACGTACGATTTTGCTAGATTAATGGACGGTGCAACCGAAGTGAAATGTTCAGAGTTCGGTGAAGAGCTCATCAAAAACATGGACTGAACCTAAAGCAGACTTCTAATGAAGCCAAAAAAGGAGAAGAGAATCATGGGAAAAACACGCAGTAAAGTTTCTGTTATCGGAGCAGGATTTACGGGAGCGACAACAGCCTTTCTTACAGCTCAAAAAGAGCTTGCGGACGTTGTGCTCGTTGATATTCCGCAATTAGAAAACCCGACAAAAGGAAAAGCGCTAGACATGCTCGAAGCAAGTCCGGTTCAAGGATTTGACGCGAAAATCACAGGCACGTCCAACTACGAGGACACAGCCGGTTCTGATATCGTCGTCATCACAGCCGGAATTGCGAGAAAACCAGGCATGAGCCGTGATGATCTCGTATCTACAAACGAAAAAATCATGAGAAGCGTCACACGTGAGATCGTGAAATATTCTCCTGACTGCATTATCGTTGTATTGACAAACCCTGTTGATGCGATGACATATGCGGTGTACAAAGAATCAGGCTTCCCGAAAGAACGCGTCATCGGACAATCCGGAGTGCTTGACACTGCGCGATTCAGAACATTCGTCGCTGAAGAATTAAACCTGTCTGTAAAAGATGTGACCGGTTTTGTTCTTGGCGGACACGGTGACGACATGGTTCCTCTCGTCCGTTATTCCTATGCGGGCGGCATTCCGCTTGAAACGCTTATCCCGAAAGACCGTCTTGATGCGATTGTAGAACGCACAAGAAAAGGCGGCGGGGAAATCGTCAACCTTCTCGGAAACGGAAGCGCCTACTACGCGCCTGCTGCATCATTGACTGAAATGGTAGAAGCCATTTTGAAAGATCAGCGCCGCGTGCTTCCGACCATCGCTTACTTAGAAGGCGAATACGGTCATGAAGGCATTTACTTAGGCGTACCTACGATTATCGGAGGAAACGGCCTAGAGCAAATCATCGAGCTTGAACTGACAGACTATGAAAAAGCGCAGCTGAGTAAATCAGTTGAATCTGTCAAAAACGTGATGAAAGTATTGTCATAAGAAAAAAGGGAAGGCTTCCGAATCAGAAGCCTTCCTCTTTTTACAATTAATGAAAGCGTTTTCTTTTTTCCCTGAGCGATCCTTTCTCTGAAAATGATCAAAAAGGCGAATTGTCTGAACGGGCAGTATTGGATAAAATGAAATCATAAAGTGATATGCAGCACATAAAATAGAGAAAATTGGATGTCGGGGAAAATAGACAGCGGAGGGCGCAGCATGAACAAAAAAATTTTAGTTGTAGATGATGAACAATCTATCGTTACTCTTTTACAGTATAATCTGGAACGGTCCGGCTATGATGTCATAACCGCATCAGACGGCGAAGAGGCTCTGGAGCTGGCAGAGAATGAAAATCCGGATTTAATCGTACTGGATGTCATGCTGCCGAAAGTGGACGGAATCGATGTCTGTAAACAGCTCAGACAGCAGAAAATGATGGTTCCGATCTTGATGCTGACAGCAAAAGATGAGGAATTTGATAAGGTGCTGGGACTGGAGCTCGGAGCGGATGATTACATGACAAAGCCGTTCAGTCCGCGGGAAGTCACTGCGCGGGTGAAAGCCATTTTAAGAAGGGCTGACATTTCTTCGCTGTCACAAGGCAGAGAAGAGGAAAAGGACGGGCAGATCCTCATCGGCGAGCTGAAAATTCTTCCTGAGCATTACGAAGCGTATTTTAAGTCAGAACAGCTGGAATTGACGCCTAAAGAATTTGAACTGCTTCTGTATTTGGGAAAACACAAGGGAAGAGTGCTGACGAGAGATCTTCTGCTGAGCGCGGTCTGGAACTATGATTTTGCCGGGGATACCCGGATTGTTGACGTTCATATCAGCCATCTGCGCGACAAAATCGAATCAAATACCAAAAAACCGATCTATATTAAAACAATCAGAGGTTTGGGGTATAAACTGGAGGAGCCAAAAATGAATGAATAAAGTCCGTGTGCGTCTGTTCGCTTTACTCGTTGTATGTATCATATTGGTTTTCAGTGTTCTCGGCCTTTTTTTACAGCAGCTTATTTCTTCATCCGCTGAAGAAAGAACGGCGGATCAGCTGAAAAAGGAATCGGTATACATAGCGGGCCTTCTTGACACCGGCCGAATCGGCAATAAAAGCAATGAAACGGTAATCCGTGACGCCGGCCGCACCCTCGGTATAAACGTCTCCTTGCTCAACGAGAAGGGTGACGCCGTATATCATTCCGGCAGTCGTGCTGATGATTCAGCCGTAAAGGAATTCATTTCTCACAATAAAAGCGAGGAAGCCGTACAGTCGAAAAGCAGAGTCATCCGCGGCACTGCCGTAAAAAATGACGCAGGGAAAATTGCGGGGTATGTACTCGTTTCCTCGGAGATCAACGGCGGTTCAAGCGTTACCGGAGAAATGTGGGGCATGCTGGTAGCAAGTCTTTGTACCGCTTTTATCATTATCGTTTTCTTTTATACAAACATGACGTCCCGTTACAAAAAATCAATCGACGCCGCGACAAAGGTGGCGACGGAGCTCTCCAAGGGGAATTATGACGCCCGCTCCTACAGCGGTTACGCAAGGCGGTCGGACCGTCTCGGGCGTGCGATGAACAGCCTGGCGGTCGATTTAATGGAAATGACAAGAACGCAGGATATGCAGCGCGATCGTCTGTTAACCGTCATTGAAAATATCGGATCCGGTTTGATTTTAATAGACGGGAGAGGTTTTATCAATCTCGTGAACCGGTCATACACGAAGCAGTTTCATACAAAGCCTGAACGTCTGCTTCGGCGCCTTTACCACGATGCGTTTGAACATGAGGAGATCATTCGGCTTGTCGAAGACATTTTTATGACGGAGACGAAAAAATGCCAGCTGCTCAGACTTCCCATCAACATTGAGCGGCGCTACTTTGAAGTTGACGGCGTTCCGATCATGGGCCCTGATGATGAATGGAAGGGCATCGTCCTCGTTTTTCACGATATGACAGAAATTAAAAAATTGGAGCAGATGAGAAAGGACTTCGTCGCCAATGTCTCCCATGAACTGAAAACACCGATCACCTCGATTAAAGGATTTACGGAAACACTGTTAGACGGAGCGATGAAAGACGAAAAGGCGCTTTCAGACTTTCTGTCTATCATTCTGAAAGAAAGTGAGCGGCTCCAATCTCTCGTGCAGGATTTATTGGATTTATCCAAGATGGAGCAGCAAAACTTTACGATGCGCGTAGAGTCCTTTGATGCTGCAAAAATTCTGCATGAAATTGAGGCGCTTTTGCAGCATAAGGCTGAGGAAAAAGGCATCAGCTTTCAGCTCGATCTCCCGGAAGAGCCGATTTTTGTGACGGGTGATGCGCACAGGCTGAAGCAGGTATTTTTGAATCTGGCGAACAATGCCCTGACCTACACGCCTGAAAAAGGGACGGTGGGGATTTCGGTACATGTGAAAGAAACCGTTGTCGATATCAAAGTGTCCGATACGGGAATCGGCATTCAGAAAGAAGAGATCCCGCGGATATTTGAGAGATTCTACCGCGTGGATAAAGACAGAAGCCGCAACTCGGGAGGAACCGGCCTCGGCCTCGCCATCGTGAAGCACTTAATAGAAGCCCATGAAGGTAAAATCGAGGTCACAAGCGAGCCTGGACAGGGAACTGTGTTCACTGTGACGCTGAAGCGGCCGCCGGCAGCGTGATCAGCTTTACAAAGGATTAACAATTTCTTCATGACCTGTTAAACCTATCTTGTTAGGATATAACAGAACCCCTTCATCCAAGGAGCCAATTTTGACGGCGGGAACGCGTTTTCTTGTTCCCGTCCTTTTTTGCGTTTTCACGGGGTCCGCTCATTTTCCTTTCAAATTGAACTTTGTTAAAATAAGAGAAGCTGTGAGATTAAAAAACAGAGGAATGACGAGCTTTTGCTCTTAGGAGGATATTGAATGACGGAACGAAAAAAATTAGTGCTTGTCGACGGAAACAGTCTGGCGTACCGGGCGTTTTTTGCATTGCCGCTTTTAAGCAATGAAAAAGGCATTCATACAAATGCCGTATACGGGTTTGCGATGATTTTAATGAAAATGCTGGAAGATGAAAAACCGACCCATATGCTGGTGGCTTTTGATGCGGGAAAAACCACTTTCCGCCACAGCACGTTTAAAGAATATAAAGGCGGAAGACAAAAAACGCCGCCGGAGCTTTCAGAACAGATGCCGTTCATCCGCGAGCTCCTCGATGCCTACAACATCAGCCGCTACGAGCTTCCTGAATATGAAGCGGACGATATTATCGGCACGCTTGCCGTATCTGCTGAAAAAGACGGCTTCGAAGTGAAGGTCGTTTCGGGGGACAAGGACTTAACCCAGCTTGCCACCGGGAAAACGACCGTTGCCATTACGAGAAAAGGCATTACCGACGTAGAAGATTACACGCCGGAGCACGTGCAGGAAAAGTACGGTCTGACCCCTTTGCAAATCATTGATATGAAGGGATTAATGGGGGATTCATCCGATAACATACCGGGCGTCCCCGGCGTCGGAGAAAAAACCGCGATTAAGCTCTTAAAGCAGTTCCATTCGGTTGAGAAACTGCTTGATTCCATTGATGAAGTCAGCGGAAAAAAATTAAAAGAAAAGCTTGAAGAATATAAGGAACAAGCCCTGATGAGCAAAGAGCTGGCGACGATTATGACAAATGCGCCGATTGAAGTCAAGCCCGAAGATTTAGATTACCAAGGGTTTGACCGTGAACAAGTTGTTGCCATTTTTAAAGACCTCGGTTTTAATACGCTTCTTGAGCGGCTCGGAGAAGAAAGCGGGGAAACGGCGGAAGAAAATTTTGAAGACATCAATGTCGAAACGGCAGAAGAAATCACCGAAGATATGCTCGTTTCGCCGTCCGCTTTGGTCGTCGAACAAATCGGTGATAACTATCACGAAGAACCGATCCTCGGCTTTTCCATCGTGAATGAAACAGGTCTTTATTATATTCCGAAAGAAATCGCCATTCAGTCTGAAGCTTTTAAATCTTGGGCTGAAGATGAGTCGATGAAAAAATGGGTGTTCGACAGCAAACGTTCCGTCGTCGCTTTGCGCTGGCAGGGAATTGAGCTGAAGGGAACGGAATTTGACGCGCTTCTTGCTGCCTACATTATAAACCCGGGCAATTCGTACGACGATGTCGCGAGCGTAGCGAAAGAATACGGGCTGAATATCGTTTCAAAAGATGAAGCGGTATACGGAAAAGGCGCAAAACGCGCCGTTCCGGCTGAAAAAGAGCTTGCCGATCATCTCGCGCGGAAAGCGTCTGCCGTTAACAGCCTCCGTGACAAACTGCTTGACGCTTTGGAAGAAAATAATCAGCTTGAGCTTTATGAAGATCTTGAACTCCCGCTTGCGCTAATTCTCGGAGAAATGGAATCAATGGGCGTCAAAGTGGATGTTGAAAGACTGAAGCGAATGGGAGAAGAGCTCAAGGCAAAACTGAAAGAATATGAAGAAAAAATCCATGACATCGCCGGTGAGCCGTTTAACATCAATTCACCAAAACAGCTCGGCGTCATTCTGTTTGAAAAACTCGGCCTGCCGCCAGTAAAGAAAACAAAAACAGGCTATTCCACTTCAGCTGATGTGCTTGAGAAGCTTGCAGACAAACATGATATCGTCGCGTACATTCTGCAATACAGACAAATCGGCAAACTCCAATCGACTTATATTGAAGGGCTGCTGAAAGTCACGCGCAAGGATTCTCATAAGGTGCATACACGATTCAATCAGGCATTGACGCAAACCGGACGCCTGAGCTCAACGGATCCGAACCTGCAAAATATTCCGATCCGGCTGGAGGAAGGGCGGAAAATCCGTCAGGCTTTCGTACCGTCCGAACCGGACTGGCTTATTTTCGCCGCCGATTATTCACAAATTGAATTAAGGGTGCTTGCGCATATTTCAAAAGATGAAAATCTGATCGAAGCGTTTACGAATGACATGGACATTCACACAAAAACCGCCATGGACGTGTTTCATGTCAGTGAAGATGAAGTGACACAAGCGATGCGCCGCCAGGCAAAGGCCGTCAATTTCGGGATCGTTTACGGCATCAGCGATTACGGGCTTTCGCAAAACCTCGGCATCACCCGGAAAGAAGCGGGCGCTTTTATTGACCGCTATTTGGAGAGCTTCCCGGGCGTCAAGGCATATATGGAAGAATCGGTGCAGGAAGCGAAGCAAAAAGGATATGTGACGACACTTATGCAGCGCCGCCGCTATATCCCTGAGCTGACCAGCCGCAACTTCAACCTGCGGAGCTTTGCGGAACGGACGGCCATGAATACGCCGATTCAGGGAAGCGCCGCCGATATTATTAAAAAAGCCATGATTGACATGGCAGCTGAGCTGAAAGAGAAAAACCTGAAGGCGCGGCTGCTGCTTCAGGTGCACGATGAATTGATTTTTGAAGCGCCTAAGGAAGAAATTGAAATATTAGAGAAGCTGGTGCCTGAAGTGATGGAGCATGCTTTGGCATTAGACGTGCCGCTGAAGGCTGATTATGCTTCAGGGCCGTCTTGGTACGATGCAAAATAAACAGAAAAAAAGGAAGTGATGATTGTGCCGGAATTACCAGAAGTTGAAACGGTCCGGCGCACTCTGACCGGTCTTGTGAAGGGGAAAACGATTGAATCGGCGGATATCAGATGGCCGAATATCATCAAAAAACCCGCCGAGCCGGAGGAATTCGCGCGGCAGATTGCAGGAGAAACGATCCGATCCATCGGAAGAAGGGGAAAGTTTTTGCTTTTCCATCTGGATCATTATGTCATGGTGTCCCACCTGCGGATGGAGGGGAAATACGGTCTTCATCAGGCCGATGAGCCTGACGATAAACATGTGCACGTCGTGTTTCACATGACGGACGGAACACAGCTCCGCTACCGGGATGTCCGGAAATTCGGCACGATGCATTTATTTGCGCCGGGAGAGGAACGGATTGCATTGCCGCTTTCACAGCTCGGGCCCGAACCAGATGATGAAGCATTTACCGCCGCTTATTTAAAAGAGCGGCTTGCAAAAACGAACCGCGCGGTGAAAACCGCCCTGCTCGACCAAAAAGCGGTCGTCGGCCTCGGCAACATTTATGTCGATGAAGCTTTATTCCGGGCGCGGATTCACCCTGAGACAAAAGCGAACAGCCTGTCGGACGGGCAGATAAAAACGCTTCATACAGAAATTAAAGACACCCTTCAGGAAGCGATTGACGCGGGCGGGAGCACCGTCCGGTCTTATATCAATTCTCAAGGGGAAATCGGAATGTTTCAGCTCAAACATTACGTCTACGGCAAAAAGGATGAACCGTGCAAAACGTGCGGCACGATGATTTCTAAAATCGTGGTCGGCGGAAGGGGAACGCATTTTTGCGCCCGCTGCCAAAAAAAATCATAAACTGAAGCTGTTCAAGCAGGCGGCAGCAGAATGACTTTTTTCTAACACAGTTGATGACCTTTCTCCATATATATATTGTGATTCACCCAATAGGCATATGCCACAATTGCCGATCAAGAGAAAGGGAGAAACGGATATGGAGATTGTTTCTTTGCTGCTTTTGGCTTTTGCTGTCAGCTTGGACAGTTTTTCAGTCGGGTTTACGTACGGTTTGAGAAAAATGAAAATCCCGTTCAAAGCGATTGCCGTGATCGCCTGCTGTTCAGCCTCTGTGATGTTTATATCCATGCTGATCGGCCATTTTCTGACAAAGATTTTTCCCGTATCCGTCACGGAGAAACTGGGCGGGCTGATCTTAATCGGAATCGGGGCATGGGTCATCTGGCAATTTTTTAAACCGGCTAAAGAGCCGGATTACTTATTGCATGAAAAAACGCTGCTTAATCTTGAAGTGAAATCGCTCGGCATCGTCATTCATATTTTGAAAAAACCGACCAGCGCCGATATTGATCAATCCGGAACCATTAACGGAGTCGAGGCGCTTCTGCTCGGTATCGCCTTATCCATTGACGCGTTTGGCGCCGGGCTGGGAGCGGCCATTCTCGGCTTTTCTCCGGTTATGATGAGCGTGACTGTCGGGGTGATGAGCTCGCTGTTTGTTTCACTCGGCATAAACGCTGGGCATTTGCTCTCAAGATGGAATTGGATAGATAAAATGACATTTTTGCCGGGAGTCCTGCTGATTATCATCGGGATTTGGAAAATGTAAGAAGGAGTGGGCTTTTTGAGCTTGGTCATCGGTTTAACGGGAGGCATCGCAAGCGGCAAAAGCACGGTAGCGCGTATGCTGATCGACAAAAAAATAACAGTCATTGATGCGGATGTCATCGCGAAACAGGCGGTGGAAAAAGGAATGCCGGCTTACGGACAAATTGTGGAAGCATTCGGAAAAGACATCCTGCTGGAAAACGGCGGCATTGACAGAAAAAAACTCGGTTCTATCGTTTTCACTGACGAACAGAAGCGTCTGAAGCTGAATCAGATCGTTCATCCGGCAGTGCGTGCGGAAATGCTGAAACAGCGGGATGAAGCCGTTGCGAGAAAAGAGCAGTTCGTCGTTTTGGATATACCGCTTTTGTATGAAAGCGGGCTTGATTATCTAGTCGGCAAGGTGCTCGTCGTCACCGTACCGGCAGACATTCAGCTCAAACGGCTGATGGAGCGGAATTCCCTGACAGAAGAAGAAGCGATGAGCCGGATAACGTCGCAAATGCCTTTAGCGGACAAAGCAAAAAAAGCTGACGCCGTCATTGATAACAGCGGCAGTCTTGAATATACAAAGCACCAGCTTGAGGAAGTATTGAGCGGCTGGGCATAAACAAACACCGTTCGGAAAGCCGAACGGTGTTTTTCTGGTTAAAAATCAAAATTGTCAGGGTCCGGACCGACACGGAGATTTTCGTTCAGATCATCAATCCGCTTCATATCGTCAGCTGACAGTTCGAAATCAAAGACATTTGCATTTTCTTCAATACGGTGTTTTTTAGTTGATTTCGGAATGGTGATGACACCGTTTTGCAAATCCCAGCGCAAAATCACTTGAGCGGCTGATTTGCCGTATTTCTCAGCAATCTCCTGTAAGACGGGGTGATCAAGCAGCTGCCCTTGCATCAATGGCGACCACGCTTCAAGCTGAATGCCCTGTTCAGTGCAGAAAGCAAGCAGTTCTTTCTGTGTCAGGCGCGGGTGGTACTCCACCTGGTTGATCATCGGCTTGATTTCCGTTTCTTTCATGAGATGTTTCAGATGGTGAATTTGGAAATTGCTGACCCCGATCGCCTTAATGCGTCCATCCCGGTAGAGGGTTTCGAGCGCCCGCCACGCATCGATGTACTTTCCTTCGACAGGCCAATGGATCAAATATAAATCTAAATAATCTAAACCGAGTTTTTCTAAGCTTGTGTCAAACGCTTTTAACGTTTCTTCATATCCTAAATCGGCATTCCATACTTTTGACGTGACAAAAATGTCTTCACGTTTTAATCCCGCTTCTTGCAGCCCTTGGCGGATGCCTTCGCCGACACCTTCTTCATTTCCGTAAATCGCGGCGGTATCAACGCTGCGATAGCCGTGCACCAATGCCGTTTTCACCGCGTTGACGAGTTCCGCGCCTTCCTCTACTTTGAAAACTCCGATGCCGAACCAAGGCATCTCTACTCCGTTATGCAATGTTGCTTTTGCTTGTAAATGTGTTGTCATGTATATATTCCTCCTATTTGTTGTCTGTTGAAAAAATCAAAATGCGCTGAAGAAAAACTCACCTCCTTTCAAGGGCAGTGCGATCCCGCTTTTCAAGCTTCCTGCTCCATCCGGTTAATACGACCGCGCTGAGCACCATCAGCGCCCCGATCCAAGCGGTATGAATGATTCCGATTGAGTCTGTAATGATTCCGCCGGCAAACGAGCCGATCGCGATTCCGGCATTAAATGCTGCGATATTTAAGGCTGATGCTGTATCAACGGCGCTTGGCGCAAAACGTTCACTCAGCATCACGACATATACCTGAAGGCCCGGCACATTCATAAACGCCAACAGCCCCATGAAAATAATGGTGATCAGCCCGGCTGTTTTAAACGGTGCGGTAAAAGTCAGGACAAACAGCACAGCAGCCTGGACAATGAACATATAAAACAAGGCTTTCAGCGGGTTACGGTTTGATAAACGGCCGCCAATCATGTTTCCGATGGCAATCGCAATTCCGTAAATGAGCAGGATGGCCGCGACGGTTTCTTTCTGAAAACCCGTTACCTCCTGAAGAAGCGGAGATAAATACGTAAACACGACAAACGTTCCGCCGTAGCCTAACGCCGTAATAATAAATAAAAGCAATAACCGGCCGTTTGTGACGAGTTTGACCTGCTCGGAAAATGCGGTTTTCGTCCCTTTTCGCAAATGTGACGGAACGAGAAGCGCGTTTGTGAGGAATGCGATGATTCCTACCGCCACAATCACGGCAAAGGCAATCCTCCATCCGAATTGCTGGCCGAGATAGGTGCCGAACGGAACGCCGGTCACCGTAGCCACCGTCAGCCCCGTGAACATGATAGAAATCGCGCTTGCTCTTTTATGCTCCGGTACGATATTGGCGGCGATCGTTGCCCCGATTGACATGAAAATGCCGTGGGAAAAAGCCGAAATGACCCGTGCCGCCAGTAAGACGCCGATTGAGGAAGCGCTCGCTGCGAGTGTATTTCCGGCGATAAAAATCAACATTACCCAGAGCAGCAGCGTTTTCCGCGACATGCCGGATGTGAGAGACGTTAAAACCGGCGCGCCGAATGTCACGCCCAGAGCATACATGGAAACGGTAAGTCCCGCCGTTGTCACAGGTATATGCAGATCTTGAGATATAAGCGGCAGCAGTCCGACGCTGATAAATTCGGTTGTGCCGATCGCAAAAGCGCTGACGGCTAATGCCAGCAGCGCTGGTAAATAGCTTTGGCGATGTGAAGACATCTGTTTTCCTCCTTGAACGATAATGTATGGTTGAAATGATGCCGGGTAAACGATATAAGTATAAGAGTACATTCCTTTTCAGCCGGCAAATGTCATTATGATTGATAGAAGTGTCATTGAAAAGAACGTACTTTTAAGTGCCATAGGCACTTTTTAGTTCCTATAGATGAGGAGGAATTACCGTTGCTGAAGAAAAAATACAATATATCCGTAGAGGCGGCGCTTGAAGTGATCGGCGGAAAATGGAAGTGTGTGATCCTCTGCCACCTCATGCGCGGGAAAAAACGGACAAGCGAATTGAAGCGGCTTATGCCGGACATCACCCAGAAGATGCTGACACAGCAATTGCGGGAGTTGGAAGCTGACGGCGTCATCAACCGGATCGTGTACAATCAGGTGCCGCCGAAAGTGGAATACGAGCTGAGTGAATACGGGCACAGTCTGGAAAGAATTTTAAACGCGCTGTGTGACTGGGGCGCGATGCATATTGCTAAACGGTACGGCGAGGTGTCTTCCGTTTTAGAAGACAGCATTTTAAATGACAAATTTAAAGAACCGGGACAAATATAAGAAAAAAGCAGGCAGCCTGAGACGCTGATCCTGCTTTTTTTATGGAAGAAAGATCATTTTATATGCAAAAAAACCGATTGAACAACATATTGATCGGTATAAGGGTGGATTTTTATCAAGTTGTACTGGCGGATTTCTTTTAATGTGTTATACTATATATAAATAAAGGTAAATTAGAGTAGCATATTAAAAAGGGGTGACCTGAGCATGAAGGTAAAAGTAGCAATCAACGGGTTTGGAAGAATCGGAAGAATGGTGTTCAGAAAAGCAATGGAAGATGATCAAATTCAAATAACAGCCATTAATGCAAGCTATCCCCCGGAAACGCTTGCTCATTTGATAAAGTATGACACAATTCACGGCAAATACGATCAAGAAGTTGAGACCGCCGGCGACAGCCTGATCGTCAACGGAAAACATATTATGCTGTTCAATCGCCGGGACCCGAGAGAGCTTCCGTGGAAAGAATGCGGAATAGACATCGTCGTAGAAGCAACGGGGAAATTTAATTCAAAAGAAAAAGCGATGAGCCATATTGAAGCAGGGGCGAAAAAAGTCATTTTAACGGCTCCGGGCAAAAATGAAGACGTTACCATTGTCATGGGAGTAAATGAAGAGCAGTTCAATCCCGATGAACATGTCATTATTTCAAATGCATCCTGCACGACAAACTGCCTTGCGCCGGTCGTCAAAGTGCTTGATCAGGAATTCGGGATTGAAAGCGGCCTGATGACGACTGTTCACGCTTACACGAATGATCAAAAAAATATCGACAATCCGCATAAAGATCTGCGGAGGGCTAGAGCGTGCGGAGAGTCCATCATTCCGACTTCTACAGGCGCCGCCAAAGCGCTGTCGCTCGTGCTGCCTCATTTGAAAGGAAAACTTCACGGTCTTGCTTTGCGTGTTCCCGTTCCGAATGTGTCATTAGTGGACCTTGTCTGCGATCTGAAAACAGATGTGTCTGCCGAGCAAGTGAACGCCGCTTTCCAAAGAGCCGCAAAAACGTCGATGTACGGAATTCTTGATTATTCGGATGAGCCGCTCGTTTCTTCGGATTATAATACGAATTCACACTCTGCGATCATCGACGGACTGACAACGATGGTGATGGAAGACCGAAAAGTAAAGGTGCTCGCCTGGTATGACAATGAATGGGGATATTCCTGCCGGGTCGTTGATCTTATCCGTCACGTCGCCGCGCGAATGAAACACCCGTCAGCTGTGTAGACTAAAGATCATGGACATTTGTTAGAAAAAAACCCTTAACGGCATATTCGCAAAAAACACACCTTGCAAAATAAACTTAAACACAGTATACTATCTTTCGTGAACTTCTTGCTCGTGACTGCTTCGGAATTACTTAAAGGGTTAGGACCTCTCCGGACTAACTTTCCCCCGTGGTAAATGGCCGGGTCAGTTCTCGGAAATTCACTTTTTTAATTCTTGTTAAGGGGGGTCCATGATTATGGAAACAATGGGGCGTCACGTCATCTCCGAGCTGTGGGGATGCGATTTTGATAAGCTCAATGACATGGATTTTATTGAAAAAACGTTTGTAAATGCTGCTTTGAAATCAGGAGCTGAGGTGCGCGAGGTCGCATTTCACAAATTTGCACCGCAAGGCGTAAGCGGAGTCGTTATTATCTCTGAGTCACATTTAACGATTCACAGTTTTCCTGAACACGGATATGCAAGCATTGATGTTTATACTTGTGGAGACCTGGATCCTAATGTGGCTGCGGATTACATTGCGGACGCATTACATGCAGATACAAGAGAAAACATTGAAATACCGAGAGGAATGGGGCCTGTACAGATTAAACAGGCACAAGCGAAAGTACTGTAATTTTCAAAACGCAAACACAAGGGAGCTAAGCTGAAAAAGCCATTACGCGCTTTGAAGCTGATGCTCCTTTTCTAATGTAAAAAAACAGCATTGCTTTTTCTTTAAGCATTTTTTTTGTAAAATAGAAAAGATAAGGCCGGTCTATCGGCTCTCCCAACAAATAGGCTCATCCTAGAAACGTTGGCGGGCATTTACCGGAAGCTTGCGAACCGCATTACAGCAACGAAACAGATGGGAGCTGATCCAATTTGAAATGTCCTTCATGCCAGCATAACGGTTCCCGCGTACTTGATTCACGGCCTGCGGACGAAGGGAAATCAATCCGCAGAAGGCGGGAATGCGAAGCCTGCCATTACCGCTTCACTACATTTGAGAAGTTTGAAGAGATGCCTCTGATCGTCGTGAAAAAAGAAGGCGTCCGGGAAGAATTCAGCCGTGAAAAAATGCTGCGCGGGTTAATTAAAGCTTGTGAAAAAAGGCCCGTTCCTTTAAAAACATTGGAAGACATGTGCTTTAACATTGAAAAAGAGCTGAGAAACCAAGGCGTATCTGAAGTCAAAAGCGAACTTGTCGGAGAAATGGTAATGGACCGCCTGGCGAAAGTCGATGAGGTGTCTTATGTCCGCTTTGCCTCCGTCTACCGGCAGTTTAAGGATATAAACGTGTTTATCGATGAATTGAAAGATTTAATAAAGAAAGAACGCTGAGAGAGCTAAGAGATTGTGTCTGGCTCTTTTCTCATGAGCAAAATTGGCATTTGATAGATCGCAGAAACGGTGTAAAATGAGAGTAGAAACATATCGGAAGGTTTGAGAATCATGGCTGACTATTGGAATGACGTATTGCCTGTAGATCCTTATACGGTCAAAAGCCGTTCGCTTCTTCAGGATGTCGACAGACAGGTTTTGACACATCTGTACCAGCCGCTGATCGGTTCTTTTGCATTCTCCCTTTATATGACCTTATGGGGGGAGCTTGAGCAGAACCGCTTGTGGGGAGCGGAATCCACGCACAGGCAGCTGATGGGCATGATGCAGTCAAATTTAAAAAAGATTCATCATGAACAGGGAAAGCTTGAAGGAATCGGGCTGCTGAAAGTGTATATCCGGGAGTCCGAGCAAAAAGAGCGGATGTTTATTTATGAGCTGCTGCCCCCGCTCAGGCCGAATGATTTTTTTGAAGACGGCATGCTGAATGTCTTTCTTTATAACAGAGTCGGTAAAACGAAATACCAGCAGCTGAGACAATTTTACACGCACCCTTCCGTCGGCGCGGGCGCAAGGGAAATTACCCGTCCGTTTAATCACGCCTTTGCCTCTTTTCAGCCGAGTGAATGGAAAATGACGCCTGATATGGAAGAGGCGATGAAGCTCCCCGAGGACTATGAGACGGCGTCTGTCGGACAAGCGCCTTCCTATACGGTGACGGAGGAAGTGTTTGATTTTGAGCTTTTCATGGCGGGGTTATCAGAAACGATGATACCGCGTAAATCAATCACGCAGGACGTACGGGAGAGCATTAAAAAGCTTTCATATTTATACGGAATAGATCCTATCTCCATGCAGCACGTCGTCATGACCGCAATTAATGAACAGGATACGATAACGGCAGAAGCGCTGAGGAAAGCGGCCAGCGACTGGTACCAAATTGAAAGAAGCGGCAAGCTTCCGGAACTGATTGATAAAACACAGCCTGTCACCTTGAGAGAAAACCGGACGGAAAAGGACGATTCATTGAACGGCGAACTCATCGCACAGCTTGAGACCATATCACCGAGAAAGCTTCTTCAGGACATTGCGGACGGGACCGAGCCGTCTAAAGCCGACCTGCAGATTATCGCCGATATTATGTTCGAACAAAAGCTTGAGCCCGGCGTCACCAATGTGCTGATTTATTATGTCATGCTGAAAACGGATATGAAGCTGTCCAAAAACTATATCCAAAAAATCGCCGCCCACTGGGCCAGAAAGAAAGTCAAAACGGTACGGGAAGCAATGAAGCTCGCAATCGAAGAGCACAGACAATATCTTGATTGGGCGGACGGCAAAACAAACGGCGCGGCGCGCAGCAAAAAAACCGTCCGGGAAGAAAAGCGCCCTGATTGGATGAAAGAAGAAACCGGGAAGAAACAAGAACAGCCGGCTCTTTCCGCACAGGATCTTGAAGAACAGAAGAAAAAAATGATGGAAGAAATGAAAAAACTGAAAAAATACTCTGCCTATTGAGACAGAGAAGCGGGGTGATATTGAATGGAACCGATCAGCCGATCCTTAGAAGGCGTGACGAAAAGACCTGACTTTCAAAAACGCCTGGAACGAATGCAGCAGCAAGTCATGGCCGACGAAGACGTCCAGGCTTTTTTGAAGGAACAGAAAGATGTTATCAATCAAAGCATGATTGACAGAGGGTTAAATAAACTGTACGAATTCGTTCAGCAAAGCAAACAGTGCGCCTTCTGTTCGAAAGACAGCCGGACGAACAGCCTGCTTGAAGGCTACCATCCGAAGCTTGTGATCAACGGGCGTTCCATTGATATTGAATATTACGAATGTCCGGAAAAGAGAAAGCTCGACCGCCAGAAAAGGCAAAAGTCCCTGATGAAGAGCATGTATATCCAGCAGGATCTTCTCGGCGCGACGTTTCAGCAGATCGACATTACCGATCCGAGCAGACTCGGCATTTTCCAGCATGTGACGGATTTTCTGAAGAGCTATAATGAAACGGGAAAAGGCAAAGGCCTGTATCTGTACGGAAAATTCGGAATCGGAAAGACATTTATTTTAGCCGCCATTGCCAACGAACTGGCGGAAAAAGAGTATTCATCAATGATCGTATATGTTCCCGAATTTGTCAGAGAGCTGAAAAACTCGCTCCAGGATCAGTCGTTGGAGGCGAAACTGAATATGGTGAAAACGACGCCCGTACTGATGCTTGATGACATCGGAGCGGAATCAATGACAAGCTGGGTCAGGGATGAAGTCATCGGCACCGTGCTTCAGCACAGAATGAGCCAGCAGCTTCCCACTTTCTTCTCGTCTAATTTTTCACCAGACGAGCTGAAGCATCATTTTACGTATTCACAGCGGGGAGAAAAGGAAGAAGTAAAAGCGGCAAGACTGATGGAGCGGATTTTATATTTGGCTTCGCCCGTCCGTCTTGACGGGGAAAACCGCCGCCGTTCATGATGCCGGCGTCCAATGGGAAGGATTTGAGGGAATGAGGAATAAGAAGGCTGTCACTTGGGCTGCGGCTGCGGCGGGAGCGGGTCTTTTGCTGTGGGCAAACCGCAAATATCTGAATCTGTCGCCTAAGGAGATCCGGCTGTGGGTGTTATCGTTCGGTGTTTTTGCGCCGCTTGTGTTTATCGGAATTTCCATCGTCAGGCCTTTTGTGCTGTTTCCCGTATCAATCGTTTCCGTCGCCGGAGGATTGGCGTTCGGCCCGTTTTTCGGCACCATGTATACGCTGGCGGGCTCAATGGGCGCTGCCGCCGCGTCTTTTTTTGCGGCGGGGCTGTTTGCCTTTAATGAGAAAAGCCGTCATGGAAAAATGGAAGCCATTCAAAAGCAGATGAAAACCAATGGCTTCTTTTATATTTTTATCTTGCGCATTCTGCCTGTTAACTTTGATGTGATCAGCTATGCCGCGGGCCTATCGAAAGTCAGGCCGGTAACGTATTTTTTGGCGACCGCAGCGGGCATCATTCCGGGGACGATCGTCCTGAATGTGCTCGGCGCGAGCTTTATGTCCGGCAATGTGCTGACCGTACTCTGCGTGATCTGTCTTTACGTCGTATTTTTATCGCTTCCCGTTATATTTAAAAAGAAGGTGCGTCATTTGTTCGGCGGTGAAAGCTAACCTTTACGTCTATTTTAAAAACATCCCCCATATACTTGTAACAGATGCCGTAAGGGGGGACAAATATGCTTGAAGTGATCTTTGAAGATGACCACGATACCGCCGCTTTTTTACATCTCATTCAGCAATCGGACGACCGGAGACATTTTATTGTCCGTGAAGGCATAAAAAAAGTCGGAATCGCAAGGTCTGAAACGGCTTTTTGCGTTCAGCGCTTTATTGAGCCGATACTTGTCAGGTTTTTTTTGGAATGCAAAGAAGACGAGCATATGCTTTCGCTTATTGAGGACGCATACTGCTTCACCGATCAGGATGAACAGCAGCAAATCCTTCAGCTTGCACACAGCATTATGGAAGGAGAGCTTGAGGATCATCCGTTTGAGCCGAAGAAAGAGCCGCGCACACAGTTTATTTCAGATGCGCTCCGGACGATTTCACTTGATGCGGGTGTTTTTTCCGTGCGTTCGTTTCAGACGTTCCGGCTCGGCAGGTATTATGAGAGGCTCAGAGAATACGCGGAGGCTGCGATAGATGAATACCGGATGGAACAGGAATATCAAAACTTTATCCAGTCTCTGAGAGATTATGTGACATCCAATCCGCCGCGGATGAAGAAAGTCCGCATCGTACATGACCGGGCTTTTACGCTGTGGGAGCTGCGCTATGTGTCAGAACGGGAACAGAAAAAATACATAGACAGACGGTTTGTGCGGGAGCACCCGATGTATATTGATTCCCATCTCCTTGCGCCGCTGATCTCCATTGCGCCTGAGACGGTAGAACTGTATACGGACAAACCGGAACATATGATGTCCAGAACGATTCAAAACGTGTTTCAGGAGAGGGTGCGCCTTTTTCCGCTGGGCGCGTTTGCAGCCGAGAAGACGGAAGGATAGCCGCTCGGACGGCCTTGCGTAAGCGGCAGGGCTGTCTGTGCGAAATCAGACGGAAAACCGAGTTGCATTTTTCTCACAGACATTTTATAATACATAAAAGATTAATGATTGCTACACGTATTGATAAGGACATGAAGCATTGATACCGGCTTTATAAGAGAGGAGAGCCCAGGCTGAAAGCTTTCCAGCTATGGATCATTGTCTTTACCGCCTTTGAACTTCAGCTGTGAACGCCGGAATAAGCGCCAGTAATAGCTGACGGGAACTCCCGTTACAGAGTTTAGAGCCGCAGGTGCCGAAACAATCGGCCGCGCGGAAAAAAGGGTGGAACCACGATTCCGTTTATTTAACCTCGTCCCTTTCATAGGGGGCGGGGTTTTTGATTTGCATAAAAAAAGGAGTGACGAAGATGTCAGATATGATCAACATCACATTTCCGGACGGAGCGGTAAAGGAATTTCCGAAAGGAACAACAACAGAAGATATCGCGGCATCCATCAGTCCGGGATTAAAGAAAAAGTCTTTAGCCGGAAAACTGAACGGACAGGAAATTGATTTAAGAACGCCGATTCAAGAGGACGGTGCCGTAGAAATCATTACAGAAGGCACAGAAGAAGGCTTGAACATCATGCGGCACAGCACGGCGCATTTATTGGCCCAGGCGATTAAACGCATTTATAAAGATGTGAAATTCGGAGTCGGCCCCGTCATTGAAAACGGGTTCTATTATGACGTTGAAATGGAGCAGGCGCTGACGCCGGATGACCTTCCGAAGATTGAAAAAGAAATGAAACGCATCATTGGTGAAAATCTGCCGATCATCCGAAAAGAAGTGAGCCGTGATGAAGCAAAAGCCATGTTTGCGGAAATCGGCGATAATCTGAAGCTTGAACTGCTGGATGCCATCCCAGAAGACGAAACGGTCTCCATTTATGAGCAGGGCGAATTTTTTGACCTGTGCCGCGGCGTGCACGTGCCGTCTACAGGCAAAATTAAAGAATTTAAGCTGCTGAGCCTTGCGGGCGCATACTGGCGCGGCGACAGCAAAAACCAAATGCTTCAGCGCATTTACGGCACGGCCTTCTTTAAAAAGGATGACTTAAAAGAGCATTTGCGCATGCTTGAAGAAGCGAAAGAGCGTGACCACCGAAAACTGGGCAAAGAATTAAAATTGTTTGCCAACTCTCAAAAAGTCGGACAAGGTCTGCCGCTCTGGCTGCCGAAAGGCGCGACCATCCGCCGCGTGATCGAGCGCTACATTGTGGATAAAGAGCTGAGCCTCGGTTATGAGCACGTCTATACGCCTGTTCTCGGAAGCAAAGACCTGTACGAAACATCGGGCCACTGGGATCATTATCAGGATACAATGTTCCCGCCGATGGAAATGGACAATGAAACACTCGTGCTCCGTCCGATGAATTGTCCTCACCATATGATGATTTACAAACAGGACATTCACAGCTACCGCGAGCTTCCGATCCGGATTGCAGAGCTGGGAACGATGCACCGATACGAAATGTCCGGGGCGCTTTCAGGTCTTCAGCGCGTACGCGGCATGACGTTAAATGACGCGCACATTTTCGTACGCCCTGATCAGATTAAAGAAGAATTCATCCGCACCGTCCGTTTGATTCAAGACGTATACGAAGACTTCGGCCTGAATGATTACACATTCCGCCTGTCTTACCGCGATCCTGAAGACACGGAAAAATATTTTGATGATGATGAGATGTGGAACAAAGCGCAATCCATGCTGAAGGCGGCAATGGATGAGATGGGGCACGACTATTATGAAGCGGAAGGCGAAGCGGCGTTTTACGGCCCTAAGCTTGACGTGCAGGTGAAAACGGCGATCGGCAAAGAAGAGACATTGTCAACTGTACAGCTTGACTTCCTTCTTCCGGAACGCTTTGATCTCACTTACGTCGGAGAAGACGGCAAACAGCACCGCCCTGTCGTTATTCACCGCGGCGTCGTGTCAACGATGGAGCGTTTCGTTGCTTTCTTAATCGAAGAGCACAAGGGCGCCCTTCCGACATGGCTTGCGCCGGTGCAATTCCAAGTCATTCCTGTATCACCGTCCGTGCATCTTGACTATGCGAAAAAAGTGCAGGAGCGCCTGCAGCGCGAAGGCCTGCGTGTCGAGCTTGACAGCCGGGACGAAAAAATCGGCTATAAAATCCGTGAAGCGCAAATGCAAAAAATCCCGTACATGCTTGTGGTCGGTGACCAAGAAGCGGAAAACGGCGCGGTAAACGTCCGGAAATACGGCGAGCAGAAATCAGAAACCGTCTCATTGGACGATTTTGTGAAAAAGGCTGTAGCCGAAGCGAAAAAATAACCGGAAATACAAAAACCCCGTTCATTCAGAATGGGGTTTTTTTGCGTATAAAATTATCTTTCTTTTTGTTTCTCTATAATCGCAAACAGCTCGTGAAGATCGCTGATCACGTAATCAGGCGCAATGTCCGTATCATTTTTCTTTTGCGTCCGGTTTACCCAGACTGTCGTAATGCCTGCCCGTTTCGCTCCCAATATATCAGTATTGAGGTTATCTCCGACCATCATGGCGTCTTCTTTTTTCAGGTTCAGGAGGCCGAGGCAATGTTCGAATATGGAGGCATCGGGTTTCCCTTTTCCGAAAGCGCCTGAGATGACGATTTCATTAAAATAAGGCGCGAGCTCAGGAACGCCGGCGAGTTTTTCTTTCTGCAGGCTGGGATCGCCGTTTGTCAGCAGAAGCAATTCATAAACACCTTTCAGCTTATCAAGCACCGCAAACGTTTCATCATACACATACGGACGCTGTCTGCGTTCCGCCGCGAAAAACTCCGCCAAATATTCGCCGTAAGCCGCATCGTCTATACCGACGCTTTTTAAGCCGTTCGTCCAGGCGTTTCGTCTGTATTCCGGCGCAATCCGATTCAGCTGTTTAAATCCTTCGCTGACCGGCTCGGAAAAATTCGCCCACAATCCTTCAAACGGATTAATGCCGATCATGACCGTATAAGGATAGGTTTCGTATGACATATACAATTCCCGTGCCGCTTTCCGAACCGCCTCTTCAAATGTATTCGGGTCAAGGCCATATTTTTTTTCCGCTTGTAAACATGTTTCCCTGAATGTTGTTCTGACGCTTTTTTCATCCCATAACAGTGTATCGTCCAAATCAAAAAATACGGCTTTCATGATCTTCTCCTCTTTGTTATATTCTGAAACTCTCTGCCGCAAGGCTCCCGTTTATTCTACAATAGATACATAGACTGTGAAAGATGTTTTCAGATGATTTGAAAAAAACAGGCAGGTTTGTGTCAGATTCTGTCTCAGGCTCTAAAACGTGATAAAATACAATTTGAAAGAACAGGTGAAAAGTATGCTGCATTTGATCATCATGATGCTGGAAAGAGTCGGAATTATCGTCATATTGGGATTTGTTCTGGCTCATACCAGATTGTTCAGACAGGCGCTCCAGCAGCCTGAGAGCTATAAAGGCAAAGCGGTGCTGATTTCAATTTTCTCGCTGTTCAGTATCATCAGCAACTATACGGGAATAGAAATTCAGCGGAATACAATCATGAATAATGACTGGGTGTTTCAAATTAATCCGTCCGGTTCAATTGCCAATACAAGAATTATGGGCGTTGAAATCGGCGGACTCTTAGGCGGCCCGTATGTGGGAATCGGCGTCGGCATACTGGCCGGCCTGCATCGTTTATCACTCGGCGGCGCGACGGCAGTCAGCTGTGCCGTCTCATCCGTTTTAGCGGGCATTTTGTCCGGCTGGATCGGACGGTATTTCAGAAAACGCTATGCGATGCCGACACCGCGTGTGGCCGCGCTTGTCGGACTCGGAATGGAATCGCTGCAAATGCTGCTCATCCTCTTGATGGCCAAGCCGTTTTCTGATGCTTGGACGCTTGTGAGCATCATCGGCATCCCGATGATATTGGTAAACGGGTCAGGGACTTTCATTTTTCTTTCGATCATTCAGTCGATTATCCGAAAGGAAGAACGGGCGAGAGCCCTTGAAACCCACAGGGTGCTGATGATTGCCGATCAGACGCTTCCGTTTTTCCGCCAGGGACTGAATGAAAGCTCATGCAAAAGCGTCGCCGCCATCATTCACAGGCAAACAGGAACGGACGCAGTATCGCTTACGGATAACGAAAAGATTTTGGCGCACGTCGGCGCGGGTGCCGACCATCATATTCCGTCTGAAAGCCTGATCACCGGATTGTCAAAACGCGTCATTAAAACGGGTCATATTATGAAAGCGACATCAAAGGAAGAAATTGAATGCACGCACGATCCCTGTCCGCTGCATGCGGCGATCGTATTGCCGCTGACGTCAAACGGCAAAACGATCGGGACGCTGAAAATGTACTTTAAAAGCCCGTCAGGATTAAGCCGGGTTGAAGAAGAGCTTGCAGAAGGACTCGCCATGCTGTTCTCCACCCAGCTTGAACTCGGCGAGGCGGAACTGCAGAGCAAATTGCTGAAAGACGCAGAAATAAAGGCGCTTCAAGCACAGGTCAATCCGCATTTTCTGTTTAATGCGATCAATACGATTTCTGCTCTTTGCCGTACGGATGTGGAAAAAACCCGAAAGCTTCTGCTGCAGCTCAGCGTCTATTTCCGTTCCAATCTGCAGGGGGCAAGGCAGCTGCTCATCCCGCTTTCTAAAGAACTGAACCATCTGCAGGCGTATTTATCATTGGAGCAGGCCCGTTTTCCCGGGAAATATAAAATCAGTCTTGAAATCGAACGCGGTTTGGAGGACATCGAAATTCCTCCTTTTGTGCTGCAGATTCTCGTCGAAAATGCGCTTCGCCATGCATTTTCAAGAAAGCAGGACAGCTGTGCCGTCAATGTCAGCGTGGTATCCGCCGGTCAGTCGGTTTTAATGCGGGTTGGAGATAACGGTAGGGGAATTGATCCGGAATTGCTGTCCGTGCTCGGAAACCGTCCGCTCCCGTCTAAAGAAGGGACGGGAACCGCGCTTTACAATTTAAATCAGCGGCTGATCGGGCTGTTCGGCCCACAAGCAGCCCTGCGATTGGAAAGTGAGGCCGGCAAAGGTACGGACGTATCATTTGAGCTGCCTTTGAAACTGATGACTAAAGGAGAAGAACATGCTGAAGGTGTTAATCGTTGATGATGAAATGCTGGCAAGAGATGAATTAGCTTATTTGCTGAAACGGACGAATGAAGTAAGTGACATAAACGAAGCTGAAAATATTGAATCCGCTTTTGACAGTATGATGGATCAAAAACCGGATCTGCTGTTTTTGGACGTTGATTTGTCAGGAGAAAACGGATTTGACATTGCCAAACGGCTGAAAAACATGAAAAATCCGCCGGCCGTCGTTTTTGCGACAGCGTATGACCAATTTGCTTTAAAAGCTTTTGAAGTCGACGCGCTCGATTATTTAACGAAGCCTTTTGATGAAGAAAGAGTGCGCCAGACGATCAGAAAGTTTAAAAGAGTGAAGCAGGACAGGGCAGGAGCCGTCTCGGAGCAGCCGTCCGCAGCCGGAGCGCATAAACTGGCTGTATCAGCCGGTGAATCTATTGTCATTTTAGATACGAAGGACATTATTTACGCCGGCATGGAGGACGGACACGTTTCCGTCAAAACGTTTGCCGCGTCTTATTCCGTTCATGAAACTTTGGCGGTCATTGAGAAAAAACTGCCTGATACGGGTTTCTTGAGAGTGCACCGCGCATTCATCGTGAATACGGAGCATATTACGGAAATTCATCCGTGGTTTAATTCGACTTACAATCTGATCTTAAAAGACGGCTCTAAAATTCCCGTCAGCCGTACATACGCCAAGGACTTAAAAAAGCTGCTTCATATTATATGAGGCGGCTTTTGCATTTCAGCAGCCGTTTTTTGCATTTCAGAATGAATATTCAGCCGTTTGTTATGAAAGCGCTTTAAAAATCAATTTCTCTTTTATAATGGACCTAACAAAGAGAAAGAGGTGAAGAAAATGAGTGCGAAAAAAGTGTACGGATTTCTGACACAAGCATTTATTTTTGCCGTAATTATGCTCATATCTAATGGGATTGCAGCGATTGTCCCCATTCCTATACCCGCTTCCGTAGTAGGTTTGGTGTTATTATTTGTCCTCTTATGCCTGAAAGTGATTAAGCTTGAACAAGTAGAAACGCTGGGAACATCATTAACGTCACTGATCGGATTTTTATTTGTCCCGTCGGGCATCTCCGTGATGAATTCACTTGGCGTCATGCAGCAGTACGGCGTGCAGATCGCACTCGTCATCTTACTCGCCACCATCATTCTGTTAGGGGCGACGGGCCTTTTTTCTCAGCTGATCTTGTCTGTCAGCCAAAAACGTCAGAAGGCTGCTCCGGCTGATAAACAAACGGTGCGCCGTTCCAATCAGGAAAACGAACTTGTGCAGCATTAGGAGGGAAAACGGATGAGTCCATATTTCGGTATTGTCGTTTCACTTGCGGCCTTTGGCATCGGCACGTATTTATTTAAAAAAACAAGAGGCTTTTTCCTCTTCACCCCGCTGTTTGTCGCGATGGTGCTTGGAATCCTTTTTCTGAAGCTCGGCGGTTTTTCATATGAAGATTATAAAAGCGGGGGAGACATTATTAAATTCTTCCTGGAGCCCGCGACGATCGCTTTTGCCATCCCTTTATACAAACAGCGTGACAAGCTGAAAAAATACTGGTGGCAGATCATGTCTTCCATCATTGTCGGATCTATCTGCTCAGTCACGATTGTCTATTTGATCGCAAAAGGCATTCATCTCGACGCGGCCGTTATGAAAAGCATGCTTCCGCAGGCGGCGACAACGGCAATTGCCCTTCCGCTGTCAAAAGGGATCGGCGGCATCACCGACATCACCGCTTTCGCTGTTATTTTCAATGCCGTTATCGTCTATGCTCTTGGCGCTTTATTCTTAAAACTGTTTAAAGTAAAGCACCCAATCTCTAAGGGACTGGCTCTCGGCACATCAGGACACGCACTCGGTGTTGCGGTCGGCATTGAGATGGGGGAAGTAGAAGCGGCAATGGCAAGTATCGCGGTTGTCGTCGTAGGAGTGGTGACGGTGCTGGTCATTCCGGTATTCGTTCAGCTCATCGGAGGATAAACCCGGGTCATAGACCCGGGTTTTTTATTGTCCGGCAGCATCCGTGTGCGGCAAAGAACGAAATTTCACATTTTTCCTTGCGCTCGCCCCGGCATCGTGTTAAAATGAAAAAGTTGATCCGGAGAAGTCATTCTTGACTAATGATCCGGTATTGTGTAGAATAGTTATTGAATTGAATATAAATCACAAGCAGAGGCACCCGCTTCTCACCTGATTGACACATTCATGTAGTTGGCAGGTTGACCGTACATTTTTATTTATGCAGATGTTCGTAGTGTGGGTGTGTTGTCATGCCCACACTTTTTGTTTGCCTGCAGAATGCAGTCAAAAAGCGTTGTGAATCAATTCGAAGAAACTATGGAGGTGGCTCATTATTAGCAAAGATCAATTGGTTAATGAGGGTATCCGTGCACGTGAAGTTCGTCTGATCGGACAAAATGGCGATCAGCTCGGCATCAAGTCCCGTCAGGAAGCACTTGAAATCGCCGGCCGCGCAAATCTTGACCTTGTGTTAGTTGCAGCAAATGCAAAACCGCCTGTCTGCCGCATTATGGACTACGGTAAGTTCCGATTCGAGCAGCAGAAAAAGGACAAAGAAGCACGCAAAAATCAAAAAATCATTAACTTAAAAGAAGTTAGATTAAGTCCGACGATCGATGAGCATGACTTTAACACGAAATTGCGCAATGCGATTAAATTCCTTGAAAAAGGCGATAAAGTGAAAGCTTCTATCCGCTTTAAAGGGCGCGCAATCACTCATAAAGAAATCGGCCAGCGCGTATTGGACCGTTTCTCTGAAGCATGTGCGGAAGTTGCGACAGTCGAAACAAAACCAAAAATGGACGGCCGCAGCATGTTCTTAATGCTCGCGCCGAAAAACGAAAAGCAATAAGGAGGAAATCCCATGCCAAAAATGAAAACTCACCGCGGATCTGCTAAACGTTTTAAAAAGACAGGTTCTGGGAAGTTAAAACGTTCTCATGCATACACAAGTCACTTATTCGCCAACAAATCCCAAAAGCAAAAGCGTAAGCTTCGCAAGGGTGCTATTGTGAGCGCAGGAGACTTCAAACGCATCAAACAACAGCTTGCCAACATCAAGTAATCGGACAAGGAACAATTAGGAGGGAAATCTAATGCCAAGAGTAAAAGGCGGAACTGTTACACGTAAGCGTCGTAAAAAGGTTCTTAAATTAGCAAAAGGTTATTTCGGTTCAAAACATACATTATACAAAGTAGCAAACCAGCAGGTCATGAAATCAGGAAACTATGCATTCCGTGACCGCCGTCAGAAAAAACGTGATTTCCGTAAGCTTTGGATCACTCGTATCAACGCTGCTGCACGTATGAACGGTCTTTCTTACAGCCGTTTAATGCACGGTCTTAAGCTTTCAGGCATCGAAGTAAACCGCAAAATGCTTGCTGATCTTGCTGTAAACGATCTTACTGCTTTCAATCAGCTTGCTGATGCTGCTAAAGCTCAGTTAGACAAGTAAGTTGAAAAAGCCGCTCTCTTTCCGGGAGCGGTTTTTTTACGTAAAGGGTGACAATCAATGGCTCTCTTCATTTACGCCGTATTGATAAACGGATACGGCTTTTGGATCATGGGCGCTGATAAAAGAAGAGCAAAGGCGCACAGGTGGAGAATATCAGAGAAACGAATATGGCTCACAGCCGCCATGTTCGGCTCACTCGGCGTATGGATCGGCATGCGCACCTTCAGGCATAAGACGAAGCACAAATCCTTTTTATACGGGGTGCCGCTGCTTTTTCTCACTGAAGCCGCCCTTGTGCTCATGTATTTGATGTATAAAAAATAAAAAGCAGGAGAGCTTATCGCTCGCCTGCTTTTTTCGCTTTTTTGATGGGCTGGTCCCAATCAATCTTGCAATTCGGGTAACGCTCCAATACCTTTTTTTCGACTTCTTCAAAATCACCTGCAGAAAAGCGGTTCAGCTTTTCCGGATTTTCGGTCCATACAAATATCGTATGAATAAACAGCGGATGATCTTTGGAAGGGATATGCTTTTCTCCTTCAAAGAGCACTCCTTTATAAGTAAGCTGGAGATTTTTTCGCGTGTTTTTCTGTTCGTCAATAAAATAAAAATTCTCTTTTGATTGCGCCAGTCTGAGCCTTCTTTTCGGGTTTGCGTAAAATTTGACGCACATGTAAATAAAATAAATAAGAAGTGCAAGCAAGACAATCCTTAATACTGTAATGGCCATATGTGTGAAGGCACCTCCTCACCTTTGTCATGATCTGATGTAATACGAAAAACAAAACAAAAAGTTTCATTTTTTTAAAAGAAATAGATAAAAACATTTACCCGTTTTTCAGGCGAATTAATCGTATGCTTCAGCATTGGTTTTGTATAATAAGAAGGGTAGTGAAAAAAAGGAGGTTTATTGATGACAAAATTAGATGAAACGCTCACCATGCTGAAAGCGTTAACGGATGCAAAAGGGATACCGGGAAATGAGAGAGAAGTAAGACAAGTGATGAAATCATACATAGAACCATTTGCCGATGATGTCACAACAGACCGGCTGGGAAGTTTAATCGCCAAAAAAACCGGCAAAGAAAACGGTCCGAAAATCATGATCTCAGGGCATTTAGACGAAGTCGGTTTTATGGTGACGCAAATCACTGATAAAGGCTTTCTCCGCTTTCAAACCGTCGGCGGCTGGTGGTCTCAGGTCATGCTGGCCCAGCGCGTCACCGTCGTGACAAAAAAAGGGGACATCACGGGGATCATCGGTTCGAAACCGCCTCACATTCTGCCTCCTGACGCCAGAAAAAAAGCCGCCGATATTAAAGAGATGTTCATCGATATCGGGGCGTCCAGCCGTGAAGAAGCAATGGAATGGGGCGTTCTTCCGGGTGACCAGATTGTGCCGTATTTTGAATTTACAGTGATGAACAATGAAAAGCATTTATTGGCGAAAGCATGGGACAACCGTATCGGCTGTGCGATTGCCATCGATGTATTAAAAAATCTGAAAAACAGTGATCACCCGAATGAAGTATACGGGGTCGGAACGGTTCAAGAAGAAGTCGGGCTGCGCGGGGCGAAAACAGCGGCACATACGATCCAGCCTGATATCGCGTTCGGTGTGGATGTCGGAATTGCCGGAGATACACCGGGAATTTCTGAAAAAGAGGCGCAAAGCAAAATCGGCGAAGGGCCGCAAATTATTCTGTATGACGCGTCAATGGTATCTCACAAAGGGCTGCGCGACCTTGTCGTGAACACGGCGGAAGAAGCGGGAATTCCGTATCAATTCGATTCCATTGCCGGAGGGGGCACGGATTCAGGTTCCATTCATTTAACCGCAAACGGAGTGCCGGCGCTGTCCATTACGATCGCGACGCGCTACATTCACACTCATGCCGCTATTTTGCATCGGGATGATTATGAGAATACGGTAAAATTGATCACAGAAGTGATTAAAAAATTAGACCGGGAAACGGTTGACCGTATTACTTATCAATAAAGATACGGAAGAATCTGCTTTTTTAAGCAGATTCTTTTTTTTGTCTGTACAAATATGAGCCTTGCGTCTACAATAAGAAAAGACATAGAAAAATCTGACAACATGTTTTTTTGAAAGCGCTTTAAAAAAGGGAGGTTTACAAATGAAAAACAGATTCAGACGCATGATCCGCTTTTCATGCGCAGCCGTTACAGCCGGTCTGCTTCTGATGTCTTCATCTCCGGCATCTGCCGCGTTTTGGGGGGCATCAAATGAATTGCTTCATGATCCGACAATGGCGAAGGAAGGAAACACGTGGTACGCTTTCGGAACCGGTTTGGAAGGGGAGAGGGGGCTTCGCGTCTTAAAGGCGGGCAGCGGCGGCGTATGGACCGTTCAGAAATCAATCTTTACTTCCCCGCTGTCATGGTGGGGCAATTATGTGCCGAATTACGGGCTGAATCAATGGGCCCCCGATGTTCAATATTTTAACGGAAAGTATTGGCTGTATTATGCCGTTTCTTCATTCGGCAAAAATACCTCCGCGATCGGTCTTGCATCATCTACAAGCCTCAGTTCGGGAAACTGGAAGGACGAAGGGCTTGTCATCCGTTCGACAAGCGCCGATAACTACAATGCAATTGATCCGGAGCTGACAATTGATAAAGACGGAAACCCTTGGCTTGCCTTCGGTTCTTTTTGGAGCGGCATTAAGCTGACAAAGCTTGATAAAAATACAATGAAACCGACGGGATCACTTTATTCCATCGCTGCCAGGCCGAATAACGGCGGAGCTTTGGAAGCGCCGGCCATCACCTACCAGAACGGCTACTATTACTTAATGGTGTCGTTTGATAAATGCTGTTCAGGCGTGAATAGTACGTACAAAATCGCTTATGGAAGATCCAAAAGCATCACCGGCCCATATCTCGATAAAAGCGGGAAAAGCATGTCTGAAGGCGGAGGGACGATTCTTGATTCCGGCAATGACCGCTGGAAAGGCCCGGGCGGTCAGGACATTGTGAACGGGAATATTTTAGTGCGTCATGCGTATGATGCCGAAAACAGCGGAATTCCGAAGATGCTCATCAATGATATCGATTGGAGTTCAGGCTGGCCTTCCTATTAATTGATCAGCCGGGCATGTGTGTCCGGCTTTTTTACTTGCAATAAAAGATTGACAGTTTGATTCCTCCTTAACTATAATAAAGTTGTTCGTACAAATGAAAGAATAAAAGTTTTATTATTTATATTCGTACGTATATTTATTTAAAAATGCAAGCGCTTTATTTTGATGGGAAGGGGAAATGAATGTGCTTCAGAACAAAGAATATGAATTTTGGTTTGTAACGGGAAGCCAGCACTTATACGGAGAGGAAACGCTGCAGCTTGTCGATAAACACGCAAAGGGAATATGTGACGGTCTCAGCGGGGTGTCATCAAGATACAAGATCAGGCATAAACCGGTTGTCACGTCATCTGAAACGATCAGAGAGGTTTTGCGGGAAGCGCAGTATCAAGAAAACTGTGCCGGGGTCGTGACATGGATGCATACATTTTCCCCTGCGAAAATGTGGATTGAAGGTCTTTCCGCTTTTCAAAAGCCGATGCTTCATCTGCATACCCAATATCACCGCGACATCCCGTGGGAAACGATTGATATGGACTTTATGAACAGCAACCAATCCGCTCACGGAGACCGGGAATACGGATATATCCAGTCAAGAATGGGGCAGACGAGAAAAGTCATCGCAGGCTATTGGGATGATGAGGAAGTCAAACATGACATTTCGCAATGGATGAACACGGCTGCCGCTTGGAATGAAAGCAGGAATATTAAAGTAGCCCGGTTCGGCGACAATATGCGGAATGTGGCGGTTACTGACGGAGACAAAGTCGGCGCCCACATCCAATTCGGCTGGCAGGTTGACGGGTACGGAATCGGCGATCTTACCGAGGTGATGAACAACGTCACCGACGCAGAAATTGAGGCGCTTTATGAGGAATACGACAAATTGTATGTCATCAGCGACGAAACGAAGCGGGATGAAGCAAAAGTTGCTTCCATTAAAGAACAGGCGAAAATTGAACTCGGATTAACGGCCTTTCTCGAACGGGGCGGATATACAGCGTTTTCGACCTCCTTTGAAGTTTTGCACGGAATGAAGCAGCTTCCGGGTCTTGCCGTTCAGCGTCTCATGGAAAAAGGGTACGGATTTGCCGGAGAAGGCGATTGGAAAACGGCTGCCCTTGTGCGAATGATGAAAATAATGGCGGACGGAGAACAAACCTCCTTCATGGAAGATTATACGTACCATTTTGAACCGGGGCGTGCGATGATTCTCGGATCACATATGCTTGAAGTATGTCCGACGATCGCCCTTGATCAGCCGAAAATCGAAGTCCATCCTCTCTCAATCGGAGGGAAGGAAGATCCGGCCCGGCTGGTCTTTAACGGAATCGGCGGTTCAGCCATCATCGCCAGCATCATTGATATCGGCGGGCGATTCCGTCTCATTCTGAATGAAGCGGAAGGCAGGGAAATTGATCATGATATGCCGAATCTCCCTGTGGCGCGGGTGCTGTGGAAGCCGGAGCCATCACTGAAAACAGCTGCGGAAGCATGGATTTTGGCGGGGGGCGCCCACCATACCTGTATGTCTTTCCGGCTTACGGCTGAACAGATGCTTGACTGGGCTGAGATGGCAGGCATTGAAAGCATCTTTATTTCCCGCAATACCGAAATACATGAGCTGAAAAAAGAGCTGAAATGGAATGACGTATTATACCGGCTGGGAGGGAATTGATATGGCGTATACGATTGGTGTTGATTTCGGCACATTGTCCGGCCGGGCGGTGCTTGTCAATGTCCGCACGGGCGAAGAAATCGCCTCTGCGGTAAAAGAATACACTCATGCCGTCATCGACCGCAAGCTGCCGAAGACGGGTGAAAAACTCCCTCGGGACTGGGCGCTTCAGCATCCTGCCGATTATATCGAAGTTCTGGAAACGGCGATTCCGAACCTGCTTGAGCAGGCGGGTGCTGATCCAAAAGACGTGATCGGCATAGGAATTGATTTTACCGCCTGCACGATTTTACCGATAGACGGCGCGGGGCAGCCGCTTTGTATGCTGCCGGAATTTGAACGGGAGCCCCACAGTTATGTGAAGCTGTGGAAGCATCATGCGGCTCAAAAACATGCAGACCGTTTGAACACGATTGCCGAAGACACAAAGGAACCATTCCTTAAAAGATACGGCGGTAAAATTTCTTCTGAATGGATGATCCCGAAAATCATGCAAATCGCGGAAGAAGCGCCGCATATATACAAGGCGGCAGATCGGATTGTGGAAGCGGCAGACTGGATCGTCTATCAATTGTGCGGTTCATTGAAGCGAAGCAACTGCACGGCCGGCTACAAAGCAATCTGGAATGAGGAGACGGGATATCCGCCGGATCATTTTTTCGAAAAGCTCCACCCGTTAATGAAAACGATTACAAAGGATAAATTAAGCGGCACGATTTATTCAGTCGGGGAAAAAGCAGGAGGTTTGACCGAAAAAATGGCGGAGCTGACCGGGCTTCTGCCGGGGACGGCCGTTGCCGTCGCCAATGTCGACGCTCACGTGTCAGTGCCCGCGGTCGGTATTACAGAGCCGGGGAAAATGCTGATGATCATGGGAACGTCTACCTGCCATGTGCTGCTCGGCGACGAAGAACATATCGTCCCCGGTATGTGCGGGGTCGTCAATAACGGCATCTTGCCCGGATATGCGGGATATGAAGCGGGACAGTCCTGTGTCGGCGACCACTTTGAATGGTTCGTCAAAACGTGTGTTCCGAGAGACTATGTGAAGGAAGCTGAGGATAAACACATAGACATTCACGAGCTGCTCAGCAAAAAAGCAGCTGAACTTGTTCCGGGGGAAAGCGGCCTTCTCGCGCTTGACTGGTGGAACGGAAACCGCTCAACCTTGGTGGACGCCGATTTGACGGGCATGATGCTCGGCATGACGCTGCACACGAAGCCGGAAGAAATCTACAGGGCATTGATTGAAGCGACGGCGTTCGGAACGAGGATGATTATCGAAACGTTCCGGGAAAACGGTGTTCCGGTCGAAGAGCTTTACGCAGCCGGAGGAATCGCCGAAAAAAACCCGTTTGTCATGCAGATTTACGCAGATGTCACAAATATGGACATTCAATTATCCGGATCTCCGCAGGCGCCTGCACTGGGCTCCGCGATTTTCGGAGCGCTCGCCGCGGGACGGGAAAACGGGGGATTCTCCAATATTGCTGAAGCATGCGCACATATGGGGAAATTAAAAGACGGCTTTTATGCCCCGAACCGGGAAAGAGCTGAGATTTATGACAGCTTATATGCGGAATATAAAGAGCTCGTACACTACTTCGGCAAAGAAAACAATGTCATGAAACGCCTGAAAGCCATTAAAAACCGCGATTTTGCGAAAGGGGGGAGCCGCCATGCTTGAAGCGTTAAAAGAAGAAGTGCTCGCGGCCAATCTGAAGCTCGAGGAACATAACCTTGTCACGTTTACATGGGGGAATGTCAGCGGCATTGACAGAGAGAGCGGGAGAATCGTCATTAAACCGAGCGGTGTCGATTACAGTGAGCTGACCGCTGACAAACTGGTCGTCCTGAATGAGGACGGAGACATTCTCGAAGGCTCGCTGAAACCGTCTTCTGACACGCCGACCCATCTTTATCTGTATAAAGCGTTTCCGGCTATCGGCGGAATCGTTCATACTCACTCCCGCTGGGCGACGAGCTGGGCGCAGTCCGGAAGAGACATACCCGCTCTCGGAACGACTCACGCGGATTACTTTGAAAGCGCTATACCCTGCACGAGGGAAATGTATGAAGAAGAAATTGTCAAAGATTACGAATATCATACAGGGAAGGTCATAGCCGAAACCTTTCAAAACGAACCGTATGAACAAAATCCGGGTATCCTCGTCCACAGCCACGGCCCGTTCTGCTGGGGAACGGACGCGCTGAATGCCCTGCATAACGCCGTTGTGCTCGAAACGGTAGCGGAAATGGCCTACCATTCGCTTATGCTGAACAAACAGCTCAGTCCGATCGACAGAGTGCTGCATGATAAGCATTTTTACAGAAAACACGGGGCGAATGCTTATTATGGCCAAACTTGACGCAGCCGGGTTTCTGATTGATTTAGACGGAACCGTATTCAGGGGGCGGGAGCTGATTGAGGGTGCAAAAGAAGCCGTTCATACCCTTCAGTCACTGGGCAAAGCCGTTGTCTTTTTAAGCAACCGCGGCAATCTATCAAGAGCAATGTGCCGAAAGAAACTGCTGGGTGCAGGTATCCGCACGGATGAACGGAGCATCGTGCTGTCCTCCAGTGTGACGGCATCATTTTTAAAGAAGCATTATCCTTTGTCAAAGGTCTGGGTGTTAGGAGAGAAAGGGCTGACTGATGAACTCGCTTTAGCGGGTGTCACCCTGGCGCAAAATCCGCAGGCGGCAGACTGGCTTGTCATTTCCCTGCATGAAACCGTCACCTATGAGGATCTGAATCTCGCTTTTAAGGCGGCTTCCTCCGGCGCGCGCATCATCGCCACGAACCGGGACCGCTCCTTTCCGAATGAAGGCGGCCATGCCATGGATGTCGCGGGAATGATCGGGGCCATTGAAGCAACCGCCGGAGCAAAAACGGAGCTTGTCGTCGGCAAACCGTCTTGGCTGATGGCTGAGGCGGCATGTGAAGCGCTCGGACTTCCCCCTGAGGAATGCGCCATTATCGGAGACAGCCTCGAATCTGATATCGCAATGGGCAGGCTGTACGGAATGAAAAGCATATTGGTTCTGACGGGGTCGGCCAAACTTGGGGAGCCCCGTCTATATGAACCTGACATCGTCCTTGATTCTATTAAAGACCTGACAGAATTAGCGAAGGAGGGAATCCTTTTATGAAACGTTCTCCTGAGGACATTCAATCCGAGTTTGACAAGGAAGGGGCCAGCCGCTCACCGATTCAAATAGAAGATATCGTGATCGGGGCGAATGCAAAAGAAGAGCTTCTCAGATTTCTGCAAAAAAAATGCTGGAATCATCCGGTCCTCGTCTGTGACCGGAACACGTACGAGGCGGCGGGACGTCTGCTTGCGGACGAATTAAGGGCAGGCGGAATCAAAGCGTCAAAAGTCATCATTCCGGAGCATGAAGCCGGGGCCGCCGCGGCTGATGAGAGGACATTGGTCTATACGCTGATCAATCTCGCGGAAGAGACGGATGTCATCATTGCGGCTGGTTCAGGAACGATTCACGACATTACGCGGTTTGCCGCTTATCAGCGCGGTTTGCCGTTTATCTCATTCCCCACCGCTCCGTCAGTCGACGGTTTTACATCGGCGGGAGCGCCGCTCATATTAAACGGAATCAAAACGACGATCCAAACGAAAGCACCGATCGCCTTATTTGCCGATACGAATGTATTAAAAGAAGCGCCCCGTTCAATGACAGCCGCGGGCTTCGGAGACATGCTCGGAAAAATAACATCGCTGGCAGATTGGGAGATTTCCCGCAGGCTTGCGGGTGAGCCGTACTCAGAAGCAGGGGCGAAGCTTGTGAAAGACGCGCTTTGGCAGTGCATTGATCACCGCGCTGACATTGCCATGGGAACGGAGGCCGGCATTCAGATACTGATGGAAGCGCTGATCGTTTCGGGTCTTGTCATGCTTGCTCTCGACCACTCCCGCCCCGCCTCAGGAGGAGAGCATCACATCTCGCATTGGATTGAGATGGAAATGCTGAAGGCAAAACAGCCTCCGATTCTCCACGGTGCGAAGGTCGGCTGTGCGTGCGCGGTGCTGAGTGATATTTACAAAGAACTGGCTTGTCACGAAAAGCTTGCTGAACTGCCGCCGCACTTTCGCGAGGCGATTCAGTCCGCATATGAAGGGCTTCCCGACGGCAAAACAATTGCCGGGTGGCTCTCATCTGCGGGAGGTCCCGCCTGTTTCGATGAGATCGGTGTAAAAAAGGACCTTGTCAGCGATGCGCTTAAGCATGCGCACACACTGCGAGACCGTTATACCGGTTTAACCATCATAAATGAAAATGCAGCGCTCTTTGCACATCATTTGCATCAATAGCCGCACGGCCTAAAGTGGAAGGGGTAATGACATGAAAAAAACGACCGCTGTATGTTTGGTGCTGATGATGCTCTTCTTGTTTACCGCCGGCTGTTCACAAGAACGGACTGCCGGCCGGCCGGGAGAAACGGAGCTGACGTTTTGGACGTTTAACGGTCTGCACGAACAGTTTTATCAGGAAATGGTCAAAGAATGGAATCAGAAGTATCCGGATCGCAAAATCAAGCTGAATACCGTTGTTTATCCTTATGGACAAATGCATGATAATTTATCGGTTTCGCTGATCGCGGGTGAAGGGCTTCCCGATATAGCCGACGTGGAATTAAGCCGGTTCTCGAACTTTCTGAAGGGGAAGGATATCCCGCTTGCCGATCTGACGCCGCTGATTGAAAAAGACCGCGATAAGTTTGTGGAAGCGCGTCTGGCCTTATACAGCAAAAACGGAAAATTGTACGGCCTTGATACACATGTGGGGACGACCGTCATGTTTTACAACATGGATATCATGAAAAAAGCGGGCGTTGATCCCGCCTCCATTAAGACATGGGAAGATTACCGGCGGGCAGGGAAAAAAGTGCGTGAAGCCGCTGGGAAACCGATGGGAACGGTTGAAACAAACGATTCCGCCACATTCCTATCCATGATTTCGCAGCAAGGGTCAGGCTACTACAGCAAAAATGGAAAATTGATTCTGAACAGCAAGAAGAATACAGATACACTGAATGATGTAAAGGACATGGTAAATGATAAAACCCTTCTGCCGGCTCCCGGCGGCGGCCATCACAGCGAAGAATACTACGGTTTTATGAATCAGGGCGGAGCAGCCTCAGTGCTGATGCCCATTTGGTACATGGGACGGTTTATCGATTATATGCCTGATTTAAAAGGAAAAATGGCGATTTACCCTATGCCGGCCTGGAAAGAAGGCGGTGACAGATCAGCGGGTTTAGGCGGAACAGCCACCGTCGTGCCGAAGCAGGCTGAACATCTGGAGCTCGCGAAAGAATTTCTCGGATTTGCGAAAGGTTCAAAGGAAGGGAACATAAAGCTGTGGACGGTGCTCGGCTTTGACCCGCTCCGCTGGGACGTGTGGGATTCAAAAGAATTGAAGGAGAAAAACAAGTACACGGATTTCTTCCGGAACGGTACGTCAATTTTTTCCTCGCTTCTTGAAATAAAAGATGAGATCAATCCGATTTATCTGCATGAAGACTTCTCTAAAGCGGCTGATCTCGTCGTCAGACAGGTGCTGTTCGATGCGCTGAAGACGCAGGAAAAAACACCTGAGGAAGCCTTGGACGAGGCGGCAGAGCAATTGGAAAAATAGGAGAAGCCGCCCTATTTAACAGTGAAAGCGGGGGAGCTTTTATGAGACCTGTAAAGACAGAGACAGCGCAAACCGTTTCTGCAGTCCGGAAGAAGCCGCGCCGGCGCAATGTGCTGTATTCAAAAAAAGCGGCGCCTTATCTTTTTACGGCGCCATTTATCATTTCGTTTCTCGTTTTCTTTTTGTATCCGATCATCAGCGTGTTTATCATGAGCTTTCAGCGGATACTGCCGGGAGAAATTACATTTGTCGGGTTTTCCAATTATATCGCTCTTCTTAATCCAACCTTTTATACGGCATTATTTAACACATTGGAATATACTTTCTGGACGCTGATCGTGCTGATTCCGGTGCCGCTTCTTTTGGCGGTGATTCTGAATTCGAAGCTCGTCAGGTTCAGAAATGTGTTTAAATCGGCTCTGTTTGTACCGGCTTTAACATCGACGATCGTAGCGGGGATTATTTTCCGGCTGATGTTCGGAGAAATGAATACGTCGCTTGCAAACGAGCTGATGATGAAGCTTGGCGCATCACCCCAAAACTGGCTCAACAACAAAGGTACCGGCATGTTTTTAATGGTGCTGCTTGCGTCATGGAGGTGGATGGGCATTAACATTCTTTACTTTCTGGCCGGATTGCAAAACGTGCCGAAAGAATTGTATGAGGCGGCTGAAATTGACGGGGCGAGTACGTGGAAAAAGTTCCGGCATATCACCCTTCCATTTTTAAAGCCGGTGTCCGTTTATGTGTTAACGATCAGTATGATCGGCGGTTTCAGAATGTTTGAGGAAAGCTATGTGCTTTGGCAGAATAATTCCCCGGGCAATATCGGCCTCACGCTTGTCGGTTATTTATATCAGCAGGGGCTTGCATACAACGAAATGGGGTACGGGGCAGCAATCGGAATTGTCCTTTTGCTTGTCATCTTACTAGTCAGCCTTGTTTCACTGAAACTGTCCGGTTCGTTTAAAGGGGAGGGATAAGCGTTGCGTAACAATCACATGTTTTCCGTGTACAGAGTCGCGTTTACCTTGTTTTTTATCATGCTGAGCCTGCTGTATATCTTTCCGATGATCTGTCTATTGCTCGGTTCTTTAAAGCCGTCATCTGAGCTGATGCGCATCGGGCTGAATCTGCGTCTTGATCCGGATGTGATGAGCCTTGATAACTACACCTATTTGTTCAACGGGGGGAGCATTTATTTCAAATGGTTTTTTAACAGCCTGCTGCTCGGCGTCCTCACCACGGTTCTCACGCTGTTTTTTTCCTCTTTGATCGGCTACGGACTCGGTGTCTACGAGTTTAAAGGCAGAAATATTATTTTCGTTCTTGTGCTGATCATTATGATGGTGCCTCTTGAAGTGATGATGCTTCCGTTGTTCAAATTGACGGTGGGTCTTCATTTGATCGATTCTTATACGGGGGTGATTCTGCCGTTTATTGTGTCGCCTGTCGCCGTGTTCTTTTTCCGGCAATATGCGCTCGGACTTCCGAAGGATCTGCTTGATTCAGCGAGAATGGACGGCTGCACCGAATTCGGCATTTTCTTCAGAATTATGGCGCCGCTCATGAAACCGGCATTCGGAGCAATGATCATTCTTCAATCTTTAAACAGCTGGAATAACTTTTTATGGCCGCTGATCGTGCTTCGGTCGAAAGAAATGTTTACGCTTCCAATCGGACTTTCAGGGCTGCTGAGTCCGTACGGCAACAACTATGACATGCTGATTTCCGGGTCCGTTTTTGCGATACTGCCGGTGATCATCATATTCTTGTTTTTCCAAAAATACTTCATTTCCGGCCTTACAGTAGGCGGAGTGAAGGGATAGAGAGAGGGAGAAAATGTAATGAAAAAAGCGGGGATTACAGCAGATAAAGAATATATCATCGGTGAAGTGGACAAACGGATGTACGGATCTTTTATAGAACATATGGGCCGGGCGGTGTATGAAGGCATTTATGAGCCCGGACACCCGAAAGCCGACAAGGACGGCTTCAGAACAGACGTGCAGGAGTTAATCAAAGAATTGCAAGTGCCGTTCATCCGCTATCCTGGAGGGAATTTTCTCTCAGGCTACAATTGGGAGGACGGCGTCGGGCCGGTGAAGGACCGCCCGCGGAGGCTTGATTTGGCATGGCAGACGACAGAAACGAACGAAGTGGGGACGAATGAATTTTTAACGTGGGCGAAAAAAGTGAACGCCGAAGTGAATATGGCGGTCAATCTCGGGACGAGAGGGATCGATGCCGCCCGGAACCTCGTCGAATACTGCAACCATCCTGAAGGGTCATACTGGAGCGACTTACGAAAATCGCACGGATATGAAAAACCTTACGGCATCAAAACATGGTGCTTAGGAAATGAGATGGACGGCCCTTGGCAGATCGGTCATAAAACGGCGCATGAATACGGACGGCTTGCCGCTGAAACAGCAAAGGTGATGAAATGGACGGACCCGACGATCGAATTGGTGGCTTGCGGAAGCTCAAACAGCGGCATGCCGTCCTTCATCGAGTGGGAGGCCGAGGTGCTTGAGCATACGTACGAGCATGTGGATTACATTTCACTGCATACGTATTACGGCAACCATGAAAATGATCTTGAGAACTATTTGGCGAAGTCTATGGATTTAGACCATTTTATTAAATCCGTCAAAGCCGTATGTGATTATATGAAAGCGAAAAAACGCAGCAAAAAAACGATTCACCTTTCTTTAGATGAATGGAATGTGTGGTATCACTCAAATGAAGCGGATAAAAAAGTGGAGCCATGGATTACGGCCCGGCCGATTCTCGAAGACATCTACAATTTTGAAGATGCGCTGTTGATCGGTTCACTGCTGATTACGATGCTGCAGCATGCGGACAGACTGAAGATCGCCTGTCTCGCCCAGCTTGTCAACGTGATTGCGCCTATCATGACTGAAAAGGGCGGAGAAGCATGGAGGCAGCCGATCTTTTACCCTTACATGCACGCCTCAGTCTACGGGAGAGGGGCTTCAATGAAACTGCTGGTCACCTCCCCGAAATACGACTCGGCGGACTTTACGGATGTGCCGTATGTTGATGCCGCGGCCGTTTACCATGAAGAGGATGAAGCCCTGACCATTTTTGCCGTCAACAAAAGCAAGGAACTGATGGAAACGGAGATCAAACTGAGAGGGTTTGAAGATTACCGCATCATTGAGCATATCGTGCTGGAGCATCAGGATATGAAAGCAACCAATCAAAAAAACAGAAAAGAAGTCATTCCTCACTCCAACGGAACGTCTTCGGCAAACGCTGAAGGGATAACGGCACATTTTACTCCGCTGTCCTGGAATGTCATCCGTTTATCAGGAAAATAATGTTCCGAAAAGCCGGGCTGCCGCTGCCGGCTTTTTTTTCACGCAAAAATCATCTCCTGTTATCTGATAATTGTGATAATATTTAGAAAAAGAGAAAAGGGGCTGGGATTAAATGAATGCGATTACAATCGTCATAGCGTCTATATGTATTTTGGCGATCGCCTATCGGCTTTACGGTACCTTTATGATGGTCAAAGTATTAAAAATCAATGATCAGACACCGACTCCGGCCCATGTGCTTGAGGATGGGAAAGATTATGTGCCGACGAATAAGTGGGTGTCATTCGGCCACCACTTCGCGGCAATCGCCGCTGCCGGCCCGCTTGTGGGACCGATTCTGGCAGCTCAGTTCGGCTATCTGCCCGGGCTTTTATGGCTGTTAATCGGGGCGGTGATCGGGGGAGCCGTGCACGATATTGTCGTATTGTTTGCATCAATGCGGAAAAACGGGAAAACGCTTTCTGAAGTCGCCAAAGAAGAGCTCGGCCCGGTGGCGGGATTTTGCACCGGTCTTTCGATGCTGTTTATCATTACGATCACGATGGCGGGGCTGTCTATGGTTGTGCTGCACGCGCTTGAGAAAAACCCGTGGGGAACGTTTGCGGTGGGGATTACGATTCCGATCGCGATGGGGGTCGGCCTCTACTATAAAAAAACGGGCAATCTCAAACTCGCATCAACTGTCGGGTTTCTTTTGTTAATGGCCGGTGTTGTAATCGGACCGCGGCTGCAGACAACGGCTCTCGGGGACATGCTGACACTGGATGCGAAAACGCTTGCAGTGGCGCTTCCCGTCTATGCGTTTTTCGCCGCGGCGCTTCCGGTTTGGCTTTTGCTGGCTCCGCGTGACTATTTAAGCAGTTTTATGAAAATCGGGGTTTTTGCCGCTTTGATCGCAGGCGTCTTTTTCGTCAATCCCGCCATTAAATTCCCGGCCGTAACTGAGTTTATTCACGGCGGAGGGCCGGTGATCGCGGGTCCTGTCTGGCCGTTTATTTCAATAACGATTGCCTGCGGCGCCATTTCGGGCTTTCATGCATTTGTCGGTTCCGGCACAACGCCGAAAATGCTGGATAAATGGAGTGATATAAAACCGGTTGCTTTCGGAGCGATGCTTGTGGAATGTCTCGTCGGAATTATGGCGCTCATTGCAGCTGCCGCTCTTGAGCCCGCCGACTATTTTGCTATTAACAGCACGCCTGAAATATTCCGCGCCCTCGGGATGAATGTCGTCCATCTGCCTGAATTGAGCAAAGAAATCGGGCTCAGTCTGGAGGGAAGAACGGGCGGCGCTGTTACGCTTGCCGTCGGAATGACGTATATCTTTACGGAGATTCCGTTTTTCAGTCATTTGGCTTCATACTTTTTTCAATTCGTCATTATGTTTGAAGCGGTGTTTATTTTAACGGCGATTGATGCGGGAACCCGTGTCGCCAGGTACTTGATTCAAGAGTTTTTCGGAGAGGTCTATAAGCCGCTGAAAAAAACAGACTGGCTGCCGGGCTCGATTTTCTCAAGCGCGCTCGCCTGCCTGCTGTGGGGCTATCTTCTGTATTCGGGCGACATCAGCTCCATTTGGGCGCTGTTCGGCGTATCCAATCAGCTTATGGCGTCTGTCGGCTTAATTATCGGTGCGACCGTCGTATTGAAAATAGCGGATAAGCGGCGCTATATGCTGACATGCCTGATTCCTCTCGCTTATTTGTACGTGACCGTCAACTATGCGGGTTATTGGATGGTGCGGTATGTGTATTTGAACCCCGAAGCGGCGGGATACAACGTGCTGAATGGCGTTTTATCCATTATCATGCTCATTCTCGGCCTTGTAATTATCATTGCGGCTGTGAAAAAATGGGCGAATGTATGGCGTGATCCGAGTGCCAGACTGGAAGCTTCAATACCCGGATAAATCCGCGGCCGACCCGAACATTGCAGCATCATAAAAGCAGAGAGCCGATCGGTCTCTCTGCTTTCGGCTTATGACAAATCCGCCGCTTCCAAAAGGTAATCCGCCAAATGAACCGCGCGGACACGGTCTGTTAATCCTTCGCGTAAAATGCCGAGCTGCATTTGCAGAAGGCATCCGGGATTGGCTGTCACGATGACGGCCGCCTCCGTTTTTCCGGCGGCTTTCATCTTGCTGTCTAATATTTTCATAGACATCTCTGACTCTGTTATATTATAAATTCCCGCCGACCCGCAGCAGCTGTCGGCCTTTTCCATTTCTCTGTACTCAGCCCCTTTAATGCTTTTCAAAAGCGTTCGCGGTTCCTCTGACGTATGCATCACATTGCGGAGATGGCAGGAGTCCTGATATGTGACGATATGAGGAGACTGCGCCCGCAGGTTTTTTTGATGGAACTTCAGATCAACCAGTACGGATGAAAAGTCTTTGAGCTTCCGGACGAATTGTTCGGCACGTTCCGCCCATCCAGGTTCATCTTTCAGTAAATGCGGATATTCCTGAAGAAAGGCGCCGCATCCGCCGGCGTTTGTAATGATATAATCAGCGTCAAGCGCTTCAAAAGCGGCGATATTCCGCTTGGCCAGTTCTTTTCCCATCTCTTTTTCTCCGCTGTGCCCGTGAAGCGCGCCGCAGCACGCCTGGCCGTCCGGAACCGCGATTTCACACCCGGCCGCCTGTAAAAGCGCCGTTGTCGCATGATTTGTTGCTAAAAACATCGTATCCATTAAGCAGCCCGAGAAAAAAGCGGCCCGTTTTTGGACGGGACCCGCGGCAGGAAGAAAACGCGGCCTTTCCTTCATGTCTTTCCGTTTCGGGGCGGGCGGGAGCACTTGTTCCATGGTGCGCAGATGTTCAGGCAAAACGCGCAGCATACCGGTTTTTCTGATGGCGGTCTGCAGTCCCGATCTTTGGTATATTCCGAGAAGATTCACGGCTGTCTGCATGCGGTTTTGGTGAGGGAAAAGCCCGGTGAAGGCGGCTTTCCGCAAGAGGCGCACGCCCGGCTTATGTTTTTTATTTTGATGAATGATATCCCTCGCTTCTTCAAGCAGCTGTCCGTAATTGACCCCTGCCGGACAAACGGGCTCGCATGCCCGGCATCCGAGACACAGCGAAAGTGAGCGTTCGACATCTTCATCCGGCTCGATCAGTCCGTCTGTGACGGCTTTCATCAGGGCGATCCGGCCGCGCGGCGAATGGGATTCTTGAAATCCCGATTCGATATAGGTCGGACAGGAAGGAAGGCAGAAGCCGCAGCGCATACAGTTCAGCAATTCACCTTCATCCATGCGGGTTTTGAATTCTGTTTGAATGTGTTGCTGCTCTTTAGCCGTTGTCATTTCATCACCACCACGCGTTTCCTTGATGAATTGGCGAATATTTTTCCCGGATTCAGCAGATTTTGGGGATCAAGCGCTTGTTTGATCGCTTTCATGGCGGTAATGCCTTCTGTTTTCAGCTTCATTTCTAAATACGGCGCTTTTACGATGCCGACCCCGTGTTCACCCGTTATCGTCCCGCCCAGCTCAATCGCTTTTTCAAAAATGGCGGCAAAAGCTTTTTCGACACGTTCCATCTCCTCTGTATTTCGGATATCGGTGGTGCACGTCGGATGGAGGTTGCCGTCTCCGGCATGGCCGAATGTGCAGATGGACAGGCCGTATGTTTCTGCAATCTCGTTAATGGCTTTGACCATGCCGGCAATTTGTGATCTCGGCACGGTCGCGTCTTCCAGAATCGTCGTCGGTTTCAGCCGGGCAAGGGCTGATAATGCGGACCGTCTGGCCTCTGTAAGCGCGAATGCCTCTTCCTCGGTTTCGGCCGTTTGGACGGATACGGCTGCTCCGTTTTTACAGATGGCTTCGATTTTTTCCATATCTCGTCTGACCGTTTCGATGTCACCGTCCTGTTCGATCAGCAGCACCGCTTTTGCATCGGTCGGAAGCCCGATCTTGGCGTAATCTTCAATGACCTGCAGTGTCGGCTGATCCAGAAATTCGAGTGTCGCCGGAATGATTTTTTCAGCGATGATGGCAGAAACAGATTCCGCAGCCGCTTCAATATGTTCATAGAGTGCAAGCAGCGTTTTTTTCGTTTCCGGCTTCGGAACCAGCTTTAAAGTCGCTTCCGTCACAACGCCGAGCGTCCCTTCTGATCCGACGAAAAGCCGGGTCAGATCATAACCGGCGACATCCTTTGTCAGCTTCCCTCCTGTGCGGATGATATCGCCTGAAGCCAAGACGGCTTCAAGGCCGAGGACATAATCCCGGGTGACGCCGTACTTCAAACCGCGCAGTCCGCCGGAATTTTCATTAATATTCCCGCCGATCGTCGATATTTTCATGCTGCTCGGATCAGGCGGATAAAATAAACCTTTTTGCTCAACCGCACGGATCATATCTTGCGTAATCACGCCCGGCTGGACGGTTGCCGTCAAATTTTCTTCATCGATTTCAAGAATGCGGTTCATATGTTTGAATAAAAGCACAAGCCCGCCTTCAGAGGGACATGTGCCGCCGCATAAGTTTGTGCCTGAACCCCTCGGCACGATCGGAATGTCATGCCTGCTGCAAATCGTTAATATACGGGACACGTCATCCGCGCTGCGGGGGGCGATTACCGCATCCGGCATGGCTTGCAGCTGAGGAGCCGCATCATAAGAATACACAAGACGGCCCGCCGCCGAATCATCATAATTCTCCTTCCCGACCGTCCGGATGAACGCTTCTTTTGCCTCTCGTGAAATCATGTTCTCCAACCTCCCTGATAAGAAAAGCGTTTTCATTTCATTGTAAAGAAAAACGATTCCGCACACTATGGAGAAACATATGAAAAATGATGATATGATTACGTACTTTTTGTATGTTGATCTAAAAAGCGGAGCGCCAAATAAAAAGCCGTTATGTCTTCGGGACGGTCAAGCTTCATATTTGTCAGTGATTCCAGTTTGGAAAGACGGTAGCGCAATGTATTGATATGAATATGCATGTCGTCGGCGGTGCGCTTTAACGATAATTGCCGGTCGAAAAAGGCGCGCAGCGTATCCAGAAGTTCTTCCCGGCCGAGTACATGCTTGAGAACCCGCCGTGAAAATTCCGACCGCGTGCCGGGTGCGATATCGGCAATACACATATCCAGTTTTAAATCTTCTTCAAAGACGGCCTGCTTGTCACCGATTCCGGCTGAAAGTGCTTTATCCGCCTGTTCGTATGATTCCGCGAGGCGCTCTCCCGGAACGATCCGTCCGATGCCGGCGGTGACAGGCTGCCCAAAAACGGCGCCGATCTTTTTGATGAGCTGTGTTTTGGAAGCCGAATTTGCTTCATGATTAATGAGAATGCGTTCATTTCCCCAGCGGACAAACAGGTCTTCAGGGCATTCGTTCTGCCAGAGCCGCCGGAGCTCCTCCGCTTTATATTGCTCATAACGTCCTTGAATGAGTATGATCCGGCGGTATGCGTGAAGGTCTGCGCCGATGAGCTTTGCTTTTTCTAAAAAGCCCGGAGACCATTCTTTCAGCTGCAGCCAATCAACGATAAAGGATTCAAGCATTCTCGCACGCCACTGCGCTTCTTCCATATGGCGCGTTTCTTTAATAAACAGCTCCGTCATTTTCCTGAGCAATTCTCCGAAAGGCAGGATATCGTCAGGGTCTCCTGTCAGACCGAACACTCCGATCACCTCATGGCCTGAAAAAACGGGGAGGTTCAGTCCTGCTTTTACGCCCTGGAGGCGTTTTTCATCTTCTTTCGTAATGATGACATTCCGTTTTTCGCGGGCGCAGATCAGTGCGCCTTCATGAAACCATCCGGCGCGCGCCTCGTTGGTGCCTGCGATGATCATCCCTTTTGTATCGGCAATAATCACTTCGCGGCTGTACATATGTTTGACTTCGGCAATCAATTTCTTTGCCAGTTCCGGCTGTAACTGCATGGCGATCCCCCTCGCCATTATTATACAAAAAAACCGGGTGTGCCATCACCCGGTTCATGCTTATTGCGCAGGTTTTAATCCGCCTTCAAGTGTTTTGAGCATTTCATTTTTTTCTGAGTCTGACGCATGCTGCCAAAGAACTTCGAATAAGACGCCGAGGCCCGGAAGCATTTTTTCTTCACCGCTTTGGATGGCGTCAACGATAGTATGCTCCAGCTGATCCTGGTTATTGCCGGTTACATTGGCAATAACGGCGTTGCGTAAATTAAGATCCATTACAACCGCTCCTTTTTCCTGAATGTGATACGCATATTCTTACCGCGCACGCGGTTTATTATGTGCTGTTCTTGAGATATAATAACAACATGCATGAAAAAAGGAGAGCACAGACATAAAGTGAAACGAATCGACTCTGCAAAAAACCAAAAAGTGAAGGACTGGAAAAAACTTCACACAAAAAAAGAGAGACTTAAAACGAATACATTTCTGATAGAAGGAGAGCATCTGGCAGAAGAAGCGCTCAAATCAAAGGGAACGGTAAAAGAAATTCTCGTAAACGATGAGAGCGCCATCCCGGCCGATCTGGACATGAGCATTCCGTGCTACGTGCTGAGCGAAGACGCGTTTTCAGCCGTGACGGAAACGGAAACGCCGCAGCGGATCGCCGCGGTCTGCCATATGCCGGATAAGCAGCCTGATCAGCTGAAACGGCTGCTTCTGATTGATGCCGTGCAGGACCCGGGGAATTTAGGAACAATGATCAGAACGGCAGATGCGGCGGGGATCGACGCCGTTGTCCTTGGTGAGGGGACAGCAGACCCGTACAACGGAAAAACGCTGCGTTCAGCACAAGGTTCTCATTTTCATATTCCCATTTTGAAACGTCCGCTTGATGAGTTTACCGCTGAGCTGAAATCACAAGGCGTCGCGATCTACGGCACGGCGCTTGAAAACGGTGCCGCTTATCAAAGCGTGAAGCCTGAAGAAACGTTCGCGTTAATCGTCGGGAACGAGGGGGCGGGAGTGGACGCCGGCCTTCTGCAAAAAACCGATCTCAACCTGTACGTTCCGCTGTACGGACAGGCGGAATCGCTGAATGTGGCGGTAGCGGCCGCCATCCTTGTTTATCATCTCAGAGGATAGGTTGCGAAAAGCCTTGGATTTCACTATAATAGATAGCAATAATGTAAAAACCGTGACAGAGGACGTCAATTTTTGCACACGCTGCCTTCCAGGGAGAAAATGCCGCTGACTGAGAGCATTTTTATCGCAGCACAGAAATTGATTTTCACCTCTCGAGTTGTCACCGGGACCGCGCCAAACGCGCGTAAAGGTGAACCGGAACGATCGTTTCCGTTATGTCAATGAAGCTGTCGGCAGATGAAGTCTGCCTTAAAAAGGGTGGTACCGCGGCCACAACTCGTCCCTTCTCTCAAGGGGCGGGTTTTTTTGTTTTCTGAAAAAGGCATAGAACGGTTTGGTTTACATAAAAGGAGGATGCATGATGGAAGAGAAGCTTAAACAGCTTGAACTGGAAGCTGCAGAAAAAGTAGAAGCGGCGGGTTCATTAAAAGAAGTTAACGACATTCGGGTGCAATATCTCGGAAAAAAAGGGCCGATTACAGAAGTTCTCCGCGGCATGGGCAAACTGTCCGCCGAAGAGCGCCCGAAAATGGGAGCGCTCGCCAATGAAGTGAGAGAGCGCATTGCAGCAGCCATTACGGCGAAAAATGAACAGCTTGAACAAGAAGAGATGAATAAAAAACTCAGCAGCCAGACGATTGACGTCACATTGCCGGGCAGTCAGGTAAACATCGGCGGGCGCCATCCGCTGACGGTCGTTATTGAAGAAATTGAAGATTTATTTATCGGCATGGGATATACCGTCGAAGAAGGCCCTGAAGTGGAAACGGATTATTACAACTTTGAGGCGCTGAACCTGCCGAAGGAACATCCGGCCCGCGACATGCAGGACAGCTTTTACATTACAGAAGAAATGCTGATGAGAACGCAGACGTCACCGGTGCAGACGCGCACGATGGAAAAGCATAAAGGAAAAGGCCCCGTCAAAATCATTTGTCCCGGTAAAGTGTATCGCCGCGACAACGATGACGCGACACATTCCCATCAGTTCATGCAGATCGAGGGTCTCGTCGTGGACCGCAAAATCAGCATGAGCGACCTGAAAGGCACGCTTGAATTGGTCGCCAAAAAAATGTTCGGCCAAGACCGTGAAATCAGGCTCCGTCCGAGCTTTTTCCCATTCACAGAGCCTTCTGTCGAGGTGGATGTAACCTGCTTTAAGTGCGGCGGCCAAGGCTGCTCCGTCTGCAAAAAAACAGGTTGGATCGAAATTCTCGGCGCCGGCATGGTTCACCCGAACGTGCTGAAGATGGCCGGATTCAATCCTGAGGAATACCAGGGTTTCGCTTTCGGAATGGGTGTTGAACGTATCGCGATGCTGAAATACGGCATTGAAGATATCCGCCATTTCTATACCAATGATGTCAGATTCATTTCGCAGTTTAAACAGGCGTAAGAGGAGGATACACATGTTTGTTTCATATAAATGGTTAGAAGATTACGTTGACTTGCAGGGAATCGACCCGGCCGTGCTTGCAGAAAAAATTACAAGAGCCGGTATTGAAGTTGAGGGTATTGAGTATAAAGGGGAAGGCGTAAAAGGCGTTGTCATCGGACACGTGCTTGAGCGTGAACAGCACCCGAATGCCGACAAACTCAACAAATGCCTTGTTGATATCGGTGCGGAGGAACCCGTGCAGATTATCTGCGGCGCCCCGAATGTTGATAAAGGACAGAAGGTTGCCGTTGCAACGGTCGGAGCCGTGCTTCCCGGCAATTTCAAAATTAAAAAAGCCAAGCTGCGCGGCGAAGCGTCTCACGGCATGATCTGTTCCCTTCAGGAGCTCGGCATTGAAAGCAAGCTCGTGGCGAAAGAATATGCGGAAGGCATTTTCGTTTTTCCGAATGATGCTGAAACGGGAGCTGACGCAATGGCGGCCCTTCAGCTTGATGATGCGATTTTAGAATTGGGCTTAACGCCGAACCGCGCCGACGCGATGAACATGCTTGGCGTGGCTTATGAAGTGGCGGCTATCCTCGGCGCAGAGGTAAAGCTTCCGGCGGCTTCATATGAAAAAGCGGCAGAAAAAGCGGCGGATGCTGTTTCCGTCAAGATTGAAGATACGCAGGCCAATCCGCATTATGCCGCAAAAATCATTAAAAACGTCAAAATCGGCCCGTCACCGCTTTGGATGCAGACGAAGCTGATGAATGCAGGCATCCGCCCGCATAATAACGTCGTGGACATTACAAACTTCGTCCTCCTTGAGTACGGACAGCCGCTTCACGCTTTCGATTACGACCGGTTCGGTTCAAAAGAGGTCGTCGTCAGAAAAGCGGCGGAAAACGAAACCATCGTGACGCTGGATGAACAAGAGCGCAAGCTGTCAAGCAGCCATTTGGTCATCACAAACGGAAAAAAAGCGCAAGCCGTTGCGGGAGTCATGGGCGGAGCCGAGTCTGAAGTCCGTGAAGACACCACTGCGATTTTACTGGAAGCCGCTTATTTCGACGGACAGACCGTCCGCAAAGCGTCGAGAGACCTCGGACTGAGAAGCGAAGCGAGCGCCAGATATGAAAAAGGCATTGATCCGGCCCGCGTTTTGCTGGCGGCTGAACGGGCCTGCAGTCTCATTCAGGCGTATGCCGGCGGAGAAGTGCTCTCAGGCACGGTTGAAGAAAACCATCTGAAAATCGAAGCAAACAACATTCACGTGTCTGTTGAAAAAGTGAACGCCGTGCTCGGCATGGCAATCGCTAAAGAAGAAATCATCAGCATTTACAAGCGCCTCGGGTTTGCAGTCGGTGAAGCTGAAGACGTTCTTGTCGTAACGGTGCCGTCGCGCCGCGGAGATATTAGAATAGAAGAAGACCTGATTGAAGAAGCGGCGAGATTGTACGGATATGACAATATTCCGTCCACGCTTCCGGAAACGGCCGGCACGACAGGCGGCTTGACACCGTATCAGGCAAAACGCCGGAAAGTGAGACGTTTTCTTGAAGGAGCGGGTCTTTCACAAGCGACCACTTATTCATTAACGAATGATAAAAAAGCGGCCGCTTTTGCGATTGAAAAATCATTCAACACGATGCTTGCTCTGCCAATGAGCGAAGAAAGAAGCATTCTCAGACACAGCCTCGTGCCGAATCTTCTTGAAGCCGTTTCATACAATCTGGCCAGACAGACTGATTCCGTTGCTTTATATGAAACGGGTTCTGTTTTTCTGACGAAAGAAGAAAACACAAAACCGGTTGAAAAAGAACGGGTTGCCGGAGCTGTAACCGGATTGTGGCGCAAAAATTTATGGCAGGGTGAGAAAAAGCCGGTTGATTTCTTCGTCGCCAAAGGAATCGTTGAAGGCCTGCTGCATCAATTGAATGTGTCAGACCGGGTTGAATTTGTCCAGTCTGAACGCAAAAACATGCATCCCGGCCGGACGGCAAACATTCTATTGAACGGTTCGCTTGCCGGATTTATCGGCCAGGTGCATCCGGCAATGGAAAAAGAGCTGGATATCAAAGAAACGTATGTGTTCGAGCTTGATCTGCACGCGCTTCTGACCGAGGAAACAGAACCTGTCGTGTATACGCCGATTCCGAAGTACCCGTCCGTCACGCGCGACATTGCGCTTGTGGCAGATAAAACCGTTACAAGCGGACAGCTCGAAGCCGTGATCAAAGAAGCCGGCGGCGCGCTGCTGAAAGAAGTCACCGTATTTGATGTGTACGAAGGTGAGCATATGGAAGAGGGCAAAAAATCCGTCGCCTTCTCGCTCCAATATGTTAACCCTGAACAAACATTGACAGAAGAAGAAGTGACAAAAGTACATGAAAACGTGCTGAAAGCGCTGGAAGAAACGTATCAGGCGGTATTAAGAGGATAAAGAAAAAGCTTGCAGATCATTCTGCAAGCTTTTTTATTATGACCGTTTCCGTTCTACAAGGCGTTTCGCTTTTTGCGTATTGGCAAAATGAAGTTTGGTGAACGTTCTGAGCGCACCTTCTCCCTTATTGATGATCAGCTTGGCGGCAGCTTCATCGACGTGCGGCCCCGCGCCCTTTGGAATCGTCATCCCAGCCTCACGGGAAAGCTTATCCATTTCAATTAAGAAAGAATATCGCGCAATGATAGAGGCTGCGGCGACGGAAAGATGTATGCTTTCCGCTTTCGTGCTGAAAAACGTTTTTTCTTTTACGATATCCCGTCCGGAAAGATGCTTAAAATAAATGCCGGGCTCTGCGAATTGGTCAATCAGAATCGCTTCCGGTTTAACGCCGTTCATTTTTCTCAGCAGATTGGAAATCGCCTGATTATGAAGGAGCGCCTTCATTTTTCCTTGGCTCATGCCTTTTTCCTGCATCTGATTATATTTTTCGTTTTTTAACACAAGCAGGCTGTAAGGAATGGTTTTAATTAACAGTTTGGCGATTTCAATAATCTGCGGATCTTTTAAATCCTTCGAATCCTTCACACCGAGTTCTTTCATTAAAGAAAGCTTGGTTTTGTCTGCGTAAGCGCAGGCAACCGTTATCGGCCCGAAGTAATCGCCTGTTCCGACTTCATCAGAGCCGATCACTGACATGGAGGCAATGCCCGCCGGGGGAGCGTAAAGCGGGTCGGCCGCTTTTTTGACGGTTTTCTTTGCTTTCGGCGCCTCAGCCGTTCCCCAGCGGGCCGCTTCTGTGCCGGCGTTTTTTCCTTGAAAGAGAACCTTGCCCGAGCGGTAGGCTGTAATGGTACAGCCCGGAGGCTTGGCCTGGAAGACGGCGCCCTGCGGAACGGCGGGAGTTAGGGAGCCGGCATAGGATTGTTTCATTTGTTCCATAGCGGAAGCGGATACTTTTATAACAGAATGGGACACGATATAATCTCCTTTTTTGGCACTTTTCACTGTATATACCAGTGTATCATAACAGCCCGAGGCTCGTCTTTCCATTCAAACGATAATCGTGGTATGATAGGAACTAGGATTCTCGCGGAATGGAGGAGAAACGTTGTCTGACGGCAAAAAAACCAAAACGACAGTAAACATTTACGGCCAGCACTTCACCATTATCGGAGAAGAAAGCAAAGCGCACATGCGCCATGTGGCCGGAATGGTTGATGATAAAATGAGAGAAATCAACGAGAAAAATCCATATCTTGATATAAATAAGCTCGCTGTATTGACTGCGGTCAATGTCGTGCATGATTATATGAAACTGCAAGAAAAATATGAAATACTGGAGCGGCAGCTTAAAGAAAAGGAATGAACACCATATGATAGATATCATCATCTTAGTTCTGCTCTTAATGGGCACATTGCTTGGATTAAAAAGAGGGTTTATCCTCCAATTTATATATTTAACGAGCTTCATCCTCTCGATTGCGTTTGCGGCGCTTTTTTACAAAAATCTGGCCCCGCATCTGAGTTTTATACCCGCGCCTGATTTTTCCGGCGGGCAGGCGGCTCTGTCGTTTATTAAAGGAAACGTGGAGACGGCTTATTACAACGCGATCGCGTTTGTCATTTTGTTTATCATCGCAAAGATTCTGCTCCGGATTATCGGAGCGGCGCTTAATATCATCGCCGGCATTCCGGTCATTAAACAGATCAACAAACTGCTGGGCGGGGTGCTTGGATTTCTGGAAGTCTATTTATTTGCGTTTATCCTGTTATACGTCGCATCCGTACTGCCGGTAAGCGCGCTTCAGGATATGCTCGCACAATCGACGCTTGCAAATATCATCACACATCATACGCCGTATCTGTCAGGGCTCCTGCAAGAACTGTGGGCCCAGTACGGGGCATAAAAAACTTCTCTTGACCGGAGAAGTTTTTTTCAAGCTCTGCGTCAGTTGTGCCGGAGGAGAAAAATTTGTATGATGAAAAGCAGGAAACGACTGGGGGTTAACAGTATGCATAAAAAAGATATCATCAGGCTGCTTGAAACGATTGCGGTCTATATGGAACTGAAAGGGGACAACCCGTTTAAAATATCAGCCTTCCGAAAAGCGGCAGCGGCGCTTGAGCAGGATGACCGCAGCCTGTCGGAAATCGACGACATGATGTCTTTATCCGGAATCGGAAAAGGCACCTACGGCGTCATTCGTGAATATATGCAGGAAGGTGTGTCCGGCACGCTTCTCCAATTGCAGAAAGAAGTCCCGGAAGGCTTGGTTCCTCTTTTGAAGCTTCCGGGCCTCGGCGGCAAAAAAATCGCCAAGCTGTACCAGGAACTGGGTGTTCATGACGCGGAATCGCTGAAAGAAGCATGCGAGCAGCAAAAAGTACAGGGGCTCGCCGGTTTCGGCAAAAAAACGGAGGAGAAAATCCTTCAGGCTCTCGGAGAAGCCGGAAAACAGCCGGAACGGTTTCCGATCGGCTATGCGCTCAGCATTGCTTCAGTCATTGAAGAACATTTGGCCCGGCTGACGGATATTCAGAAATATTCCCGGGCCGGCAGTCTCAGAAGAGCGCGGGAAACCGTAAAAGATCTGGATTACATTATCGCTACAGATCATCCGGAGGCTGTCAGAGAACAGCTTCTTTCCCTCCCGAACGTAAAAGACGTGATAGCGAGCGGGGATACAAAAGTATCGGTTATCCTCACATTTGAATATGAGACGAGTGTGGATTTCCGGCTTGTGACAGAGGAACAGTTTGCCACTACACTGCATCATTTTACCGGTTCTAAAGATCACAACATTAAAATGCGCCAGCTGGCGAAAGAGCGCGGTGAACGGATCAGTGAATACGGAGTAGAAACCATAGAAACGGGAGACGTCAAAACATTCCCGAGCGAAGAAGCGTTTTACGCCCACTTCGGTCTGCCGTTTATTCCTCCTGAGCTCAGAGAAAGCGGGCAGGAGGTCGACACGTACCGGGAAGAAACGGACCTTGTGGAGCATAAAGCGATAAAAGGCGATCTCCACATGCACTCAGCCTGGAGTGACGGCGCTTTTTCCATCAGAGAAATGGCAGAAGCATGTATGGCAAAAGGCTACCAGTACATGGCGATCACCGATCATTCCCAATATTTAAAGGTAGCCAACGGGTTAACGGCCGAACGGCTCAAAAAACAGGCGGAAGAAATTGACGCGTTAAATGCTGAATTTGAACATTTTCATATTTTTAAAGGCGTAGAAATGGACATTCTCCCCGACGGTTCGCTTGATTATGATGACAGTGTTCTGTCTGAAATGGATCTTGTCATCGCATCTATTCATTCAAGTTTCAGCCAGCCGGAGCATGTCATTATGAAACGGCTTGAACAGGCGCTGACGAATAAGCACGTGGACATTATCGCCCACCCGACGGGCCGCCTGATCGGCAGACGGGCCGGCTATGAAGTCGACATCGATATGCTGATTGAGCTCGCCGCCAAAACAAATACGGCGCTTGAACTGAATGCAAACCCCGCGCGCCTCGATTTACGTACTGAGCATCTGATCAAAGCAAATGAAAAAGGTGTGACTTTGGTCATTAATACCGATGCCCATAATATCGAGATGCTCGATGATATGAAAACGGGCGTGACCGCTGCGCGCAAAGGCTGGACGGAGACAAAACATGTGTTAAACGCCCGGCCGCTACATGAGGTCAAAGCATTTCTGACGCGCAATGATTAAGTAAGGAGGACCATAAAACCGTGCAGCAAAAAGTGTTATCATCACTTGAATTTCATAAAGTAAAAGAACAGATTACCGCACATGCCGCCTCATCGCTCGGCCGGGAGAAACTTCTGCAGCTGAAACCTTTGACGGATCTAACCGACATCCAAAAACAGCTGGATGAAGTCGAAGAAGCATCCGCAATCATGCGCTTGAGAGGCCATGCTCCGTTCGGCGGCCTGACCGACATAAGATCCGCTTTACGGCGGGCGGAAATCGGCAGTGTGCTGACGCCGGCGGAATTCACCGAATTGTCCGGGCTGCTGTATGCCGTTAAACAAATGAAGCATTTTATCAGCCAAATGACAGAAGACGGCGTCGGCATTCCGCTGATACAGGCCCATGCAGAAGAGCTGATTACATTAGGCGATTTGGAAAGGGAGATTAACTCCTGCATCGATGACCATGGTGAAGTACTTGATCATGCGTCTCCCGCTTTAAGGGGAATCCGCACACAGCTCAGGACGCTTGAATCAAGAGTCAGAGACCGGCTTGAATCGATGCTGCGTTCATCTTCCGCTTCTAAAATGCTGTCTGACACCATCGTTACGATTCGGAATGACCGCTTTGTCATCCCGGTCAAACAGGAGTACAGATCAAGCTACGGCGGAATTGTCCACGATACATCTTCATCCGGTGCGACACTGTTTATTGAACCGCAGGCGATCGTAGATATGAACAACTCGCTTCAGCAGGCGAAAGTAAAAGAAAAACAGGAAATCGAACGGATTCTCCGGATGCTGACGGAGCATACGGCTGAACACACACAAGAAATCGCTCAAAATGTGGAAGTGCTGCAGACACTGGATTTCATTTTCGCCAAAGCGAGATACGCAAAAGCAATTAAGGCGACAAAACCATTCATGAACGGAGACGGCTTTATCCGTCTGAAAAAAGCGCGCCATCCGCTGCTGCCCCAAGATCAAGTCGTGGCCAACGATATTGAACTGGGCGGAGATTATTCAACGATCGTCATCACGGGACCGAATACGGGCGGTAAAACCGTTACGTTAAAAACACTCGGGCTGCTGACGATAATGGCGCAGGCAGGACTGCACATACCGGCTGACGAGGGATCAGAAGCAGCCGTATTTGACAATGTGTTTGCCGATATCGGCGATGAACAGTCGATCGAACAAAGTCTGAGTACGTTCTCATCCCACATGGTCAATATCGTCAATATTTTAAAAGACGTGTCTGAAAACAGTCTTGTGCTGTTTGACGAACTCGGTGCCGGAACAGATCCGCAGGAAGGGGCGGCGCTTGCCATGAGCATCCTTGACGAAGTTCACCGGACAAACGCCAGAGTGCTTGCGACAACCCATTATCCGGAACTGAAAGCATACGGATATAACAGACAAGGCGTCATGAATGCCAGCGTTGAATTTGACATTGAAACGCTTTCGCCTACCTATAAACTTCTGATCGGAGTGCCGGGCCGAAGCAACGCATTTGAAATCTCAAGACGCCTTGGGCTTCCGGAGCATATCATCGGCCAGGCGAAGTCAGAAATGACCGCCGAACATAACGAAATCGATTTGATGATCGCATCGCTTGAAAAAAGCAAAAAAAGAGCGGATGAAGAGCTTTCTGAAACCGAATCACTCAGAAAAGAAGCAGAAAAACTGCACAAAGAGCTTCAGCAGCAAATCATTGAGCTGAATGCCCAAAAAGATAAAATGATGGAAGAAGCCGAGCGGAAAGCTGCGGAAAAACTGGAAGCCGCCGCAAATGAAGCCGAACAGATTATCCGCGAGCTCAGGTCCATCAAGCAAGAACACAGATCCTTTAAGGAACACGAGCTGATTGACGCCAAAAAACGTCTCGGAGACGCGATGCCGGCTTTTGAAAAATCAAAGCAGCCGGAAAGAAAAACAGAGAAAAAACGCGAGCTGAAGCCGGGCGACGAAGTAAAGGTGCTCACATTCGGACAAAAAGGGGCGCTGCTTGAAAAAACCGGCGAGAAAGAATGGAACGTCCAAATCGGCATCCTCAAAATGAAGGTGAAGGAAAAAGATCTTGAGTTTCTCAAATCGGCTACTGAACCGAAAAAAGAAAAAGCAATCACCGCCGTAAAAGGGAAGGATTATCACGTATCCCTTGAACTTGACCTCAGGGGAGAGCGTTACGAAAACGCCCTCAGCCGCGTCGAAAAATATTTAGATGACGCGGTGCTTGCCGGCTATCCGAGAGTGTCCATCATTCACGGAAAAGGCACGGGCGCCCTCCGCAAAGGGGTGCAGGATCTTCTGAAAAACCACCGCAGCGTGAAAAGCGCGCGGTTCGGGGAAGCGGGAGAAGGAGGATCAGGCGTAACGATTGTCGAACTAAAATAAAAAGGGAGAAAACGTCATGAATGCTTTTTGGGAAAATGAGCTTGTTGAAATCGCGGCTTATTACAGTGTGGCCGTCTTGTGTCTCGTCATTTTTCTGACCGTGTTTGAATTGGTGACATCCTATAAAAACTGGGTGGAAATCCAAAAAGGCAATCTTGCGGTGGCAATGGCGACCGGAGGGAAAATTCTCGGTATCGCGAATGTCTTTCAGCACAGCATCGCCCAGCATAATTCGCTTTTGCAAATGATCGGCTGGGGCGTATACGGATTTATTATGCTTTTAATCAGCTATTTTATCTTTGAATTTCTGACGCCCCGGTTTAAAATTGATAAAGAAATTGAAAAAGATAACAGAGCTGTCGGCTTTATTTCATTTGTCATCTCAGTCGGCCTGTCATTTGTGGTGGCCGCCGGGATTTAAGGGGACGGGGAAAAATGGAGAAGCTTGCGAAAGTGCTGCTGTCGGCAGCGGGGATTTTTCTGTTCATCGGACTTATTTATCTGGTCATGACATCTTAATACTGAAAAAAGGCTGCCGAACTCAAATCGGCGGCCTTTTTTATTGAGAATACCAGTTGATGCAGGCCGTATCAGAGCAAATGACGGACTCCCAATTCATGGCGCGGACGACAGACTGAATGTCTTGTTCTTCCATGAGAAAGAGTGTCGTAAAAGAATCATATATGCTCATAAAAGCGGCGCGCCGTTTTTCATCGGCAATGATCATGTCAGCCCGCAGCAGTCCGCATACATCCGAAGCCGCCGTTTGATTGAGTGAAAATATGCCTTTCTCTTCGACAGGCTCATAATAAGTGCAGCGCTTTATGCCTTTTGAACGGAACACATCCAAAAGTCCCGGAATCAAAAATGGCGAAGTGACATCATCGCTCGGCAAGTACAGATCGGGATGGAGCCGATTTAACCGCTCGGCGGATTCAGGATGTGCATATTCCTCCCGCAATGCCGTGACAGCAGTCATAAGCGCAAGCGCCGTTTCTTTTTCAGAACGCAGGCCGCAAATGCTCATGACGGTTTGCCAGGAAACGGGTCTGCCCATCGCGATGATCTCCTCATCACTCGGATACATATGTTCATAAGGCCGTTTGCGCTTTTGCTCTTCCCGCCCATCCGGCATCCGGACAAAGGGATGGAGCAAAAAGGCGGCCGATGTAAACGGCTTCGGCAGCTGGCGCAGGATAGGAACTCCCTCTTCAAAATGCAGCGTTTCCAGCAAACTCAACACCTCCCGAAACTCGAAATTTCACATGAAACGCTTTCCCATTCCAATCACCCTTCTGCTATAATAATAGCGTATAGGAAAACAGAAGGGAGAGGTATTATGCAGTCTGAAAAGCCATGGCTTTCTCAATATCCCGAAGAGATTCCGCATGAGCTTGAATTTACCGATCAAACCCTGCCATCCAATCTGACAAACTCCGCAGCTCAATTCCCGAACCATACCGCCATTTATTTTCTAGGAAAAAAACTCACATTCCAAGACGTTCTCACAGATTCATTAAAGCTAGCCGCTTTTTTACGTAAAACAGGCCTGAAAAAAGGTGACAGAGCCGCCATTATGCTGCCCAATTGTCCGCAGTCGGTCATCGCTTTTTACGGCGTATTGTTTGCCGGCGGCATTGTCGTTCAGACCAATCCTCTCTACACGGAACACGAGCTTGAGTATCAGCTCAAAGACAGTGCGCCGCGCGTGATCATCACCCTCGATATGCTGTTTCCGAAAGTGATAAAAATGAAAACGTTATCACTCGTCGAACGCATTATTACAACAAGTATAAAAGACTTTTTGCCGTTTCCGAAAAATATGCTTTATACGCTCACGCAAAAACAACAGGTGCATATTGATTATGACGGCTGCGAACAAATTCACAAATTAGCGGATATTTTAAAAAACGAAAAAGCGGAGGAAGCAGAGCCATTTGATATTGACCCTGCGCATGACATCGCAGTGCTTCAATACACGGGCGGAACAACCGGCTATCCGAAAGGCGTCATGCTCACACACCGAAACATTCAGGCCAATACAGAAATGTGCGCCGCCTGGATGTACAAAATGAAAAAGGGAGCCGAAAAGGTGCTCGGCATCGTGCCTTTTTTTCATGTGTACGGATTGACCGCCGTGCTCAATTTTTCCATTATGCAGGGATGTGAAATGATCCTTCTTCCCAAATTCAATCCTCTTGATACCCTGAAAACAATCGACAGGCTGAAGCCGACGGTTTTCCCCGGGGCACCGACGATTTACATCGGGCTGCTGCATCACCCGGAGCTGAATAAGTATGATCTGTCCTCCATTGAAAGCTGTCCGAGCGGTTCAGCGGCGCTTCCGGTTGAGGTCAAACAGAAATTTGAAAAAGTGACCGGAGGAAAGCTTGTGGAAGGCTACGGATTATCCGAAGCATCACCGGTTACCCATTCAAACTTCATCTGGGGAAAAAATAAACCCGGCAGCATCGGCTGTCCCTGGCCCAATACCGATGCCGGAATCTATTCAGAAGAAAAAGGCGGGCTTGCGGAGCCGTATGAACACGGCGAGCTGATCGTAAAAGGCCCTCAGGTCATGAAAGGCTACTGGAATAAACAGGAGGAGACGGCGCGTGTCATCAGAGACGGCTGGCTGTTTACCGGAGATATGGGATATATGGATGAGGAAGGATTTTTCTACATCGCCGACAGGAAAAAAGACATCATCATTGCCGGCGGATACAACATCTACCCCCGGGAGGTGGAAGAGGCGCTTTATGAGCATGAAGCCGTTCAGGAAATCGTCGTAGCGGGCGTTCCTGATTCCTACAGGGGGGAAACGGTGAAAGCATTTATCGTTTTGAAAAAAGGCGCTGAGGCAGATCCCGATGAGCTTGATGCGTTTGCAAGAGAGCGGCTTGCGCCGTACAAAGTCCCGAAGCTGTACGAATTCAGAAAAGAGCTTCCGAAAACGGCCGTCGGAAAAATATTAAGAAGGCGTTTAGTCGAAGAGGAAGATGCTTCCCATGAAAACAAGGTGCCTTAAAAGAAAAACTTGACAAAATCCGGATTCCTTTTTATTATGAAGTTATGAATGAATAGTCATTCATTTATCGAAGGAAGGAACGATGACATTGAACCAAAAACGGCCAAAGTATATGCAGATTATTGATGCAGCAGTAGAAGTCATAGCGGAAAACGGCTATCACCAATCACAGGTGTCCAAAATCGCCAAGCAGGCCGGCGTTGCGGACGGCACCATCTATTTATATTTCAAAAACAAAGAGGATATACTCATTTCTCTTTTTAAAGAAAAGATGGGCCAGTTCATTGAACGCATGGAAGAAGAAGTGAAAGAAAAAACGACGGCAAAAGAAAAACTCGCTCTCGTTATTAAGCAGCATTTCACACTGCTCGGCAATGACCGCCACCTCGCGATTGTGACCCAGCTTGAGCTCAGACAGTCGAATATCAAGCTGCGCCTGAAAATCAATGATATTTTAAAAGGTTATTTAAACATGCTGGACACCATTTTGACCGAAGGAATCGAGTCGGGCGAATGGAAAGATAATCTCGACGTCCGCCTCGCCCGGCAGATGATATTCGGGACGATAGATGAAACAGTGACAACATGGGTGATGAACGATCAGAAATATGATCTTCCGGATTTGTCAGACAAGGTATTGGAGCTGTTGGTGTCAGGGATTCATCAAAACTAAAGGGGGTTGACGGATGAACAGCCTTTCGATGGCGGTAGAACAATCTGTTGCGGTGATCACCATTAATCATCAGCCGGCCAACGCGCTGTCCGGTGCGGTTTTAGATGAGTTGTCCGGTCTGTTCGACCGCTGTGAAACAGATGACAGCGTCAGAAGCATCATCATTCGCGGAGAGGGGAAATTTTTCTCGGCGGGCGCCGATATAAAGGAATTTACGTCGCTTGAAAATCTTGAGCAATCTTCTGCCATGGCGGATAAAGGCCAGCAGCTGATGGAAAGAATTGAAGGGTTTCCGAAGCCCGTTATCGCGGCGATTCACGGCGCTGCGCTCGGCGGCGGCCTTGAGCTTGCCATGGCCTGCCATATCAGAATCGCAACATTGGATGCAAAGCTCGGCCTGCCCGAGCTGAATCTCGGCATTATTCCGGGCTTTGCCGGGACGCAGCGGCTTCCCCGGTACGTCGGTACGGCGAAAGCGCTTGAAATGATCGGCACTTCAGAACCTGTGACCGGAGAAGAAGCGCTCAGCCTCGGTCTTGTCACGATAGGCGCCGAACATGAGGAAGAGCTGCTGCAAAAAGCGAAAACGCTCGCGGGCAAGTTTGCGGAAAAAAGCCCGCAGTCGATGGCTTCTCTGCTTGAGCTCCTTTATTCAAACAAGGTCTATTCTTATGACGGCGGCTTAAAGCTTGAAGCAAAGCGATTTGGGGAAGCATTTGCATCAGATGACGCAAAAGAAGGCATTCAGGCATTTCTCGAAAAAAGAAAGCCTCAATTCGGTGGGCGAAGATAAAGGGGATAAGAATATGAATCTATTTGTACTGATGAAACGGACGTTTGACACAGAAGAGAAAATCGTCATTGAAGCAGGAAAGATTCAGGAGGACGGGGCCGAATTTATCATTAATCCGTATGATGAATACGCCATTGAAGAAGCCATTCAGCTGAAGGAAGAGCACGGCGGAACCGTGACCGCCGTAACCGTCGGCGGAGAAGATGCGGAGAAAGAACTGAGAACCGCCCTTGCGATGGGCTGTGACCAGGCGGTGTTAATCAATATTGAAGATGATTTGAGCGATCCTGACCAATACTCCATTTCAACTATCTTATATCATTATTTCAAGGACCGGGAATATGATCTGATTCTCGGCGGAAATGTCGCGATTGACGGCGGTTCCGGCCAAGTGGCTCCAAGGCTTGCCGAACTGCTTAACATTCCTTGCGTCACAACGATTACAAAACTGACAATCAGCGGCGATGAAGCTGTGGCAGAGAAAGACAACGAAGGGGATACCGAAATCATTAAAACCTCACTTCCTTTAGTCATCACGGCACAGCAAGGCTTAAACGAGCCGCGCTATCCGTCGCTTCCGGGCATTATGAAGGCGAAGAAAAAACCGCTGGAAGAACTTGAGCTCGATGATCTCGGCATTGATGAAGATGATGCCGCACCGAAGCTCAAAACGATCGAACGTTTTCTGCCGCCGCAAAAAGAAGCGGGCAGACTGATCGAAGGAGAAGCCGCTGAGCAGGCGAAGGAGCTTGTATCACTGCTGAGAAAAGAAGCCAAAGTCGTATAAACTGATATTAAAGAAACTGGGGGATGTCAGAATGGGAAAAAAAGTGATCGTACTCGGAGAAATTCGTGACGGCGCCTTACGGAACGTCACCTTTGAAGCCATAGCCGCAGGCAAAACCATTTCCGGCGGAGGAGTTGTCATCGGCGTGCTGATGGGAAAGGGCGCGGCTGATGCAGCATCAGAACTCATTCAGTACGGCGCCGACAAAGTATTTACGGCCGATTCGCCGGGGCTTTCTCAGTATACGGCGGACGGATATGCCGCGGTTCTCGGGGATTTGATTGAAAATGAAAAGCCTGATGCGGTCATTTTCGGCCACACTTCTATGGGAAAAGATTTGTCACCTAAGCTTGCGGCCCGGTTTGAAACGGGGCTGATTTCAGACAGCACGGATGTAAGCGTTACCGGAGATAACATCGTTTTTACAAGACCGATCTATTCCGGCAAAGCCTTTGAACAGGTGATTTCAACCGATCCTTTCATTCTGGCGACAATTCGTCCGAATAATATTCAGGCATTAGAAAAAGACGCGAACCGGACGGGTGATATTGAAGAGCTTGCGGCGCCTCCGGCAGATTTGCGGACGGTCATTGAAGAAGTAGTCAAAAAAACGGCGGACGGCGTGGATTTATCAGAAGCGAAAATTATCGTAGCAGGCGGCCGCGGTGTAAAAAGCAAAGATGGATTTGAACCGTTAAAAGAACTTGCCGAGGTGCTCGGAGCAGCGGTGGGCGCTTCGCGCGGCGCGTGTGACGCGGACTACTGCGACTATTCTCTTCAAATCGGCCAGACGGGAAAAGTCGTCACGCCGGATTTGTATATAGCCTGCGGCATTTCCGGAGCGATTCAGCACTTGGCGGGCATGTCAAACAGTAAGGTCATCGTTGCCATTAACAAAGACCCGGAAGCGGAAATATTTAAAATAGCGGACTACGGAATTGTCGGCGATTTGTTCGAAGTGGTTCCGCTTCTGACCCAGGAATTTAAAAATGCCAATATTCATTCATAATCAAAACCCTCTGGCTTATTTGTCAGAGGGTTTTGGTTTGCGTTAATTGATTCGTACAAATTATAGATTAATAAAACAACAGATTGACATGTACGAACCAATGTAATAAGCTTTTGTAAAGCGCTTACAAACTTATCCATACAGCATACATCCCAGATAGATCGGCTGTAGTGCTTTCATTCTTATTAAGGGGAAGGAATGATCAAGTTTGTCTCACAATACGGCAGTCATTCAAACTGATATCACACGGGGAACCATTAATAAAAACATATACGGACATTTCGCGGAACACCTGGGAAGAGGCATATATGAGGGCATCTGGGTCGGAAAAGATTCCGATATTCCGAATACCGGAGGGGTCAGGACGGATGTCGCCGCCGCCCTCAAGCAGCTTCAGATTCCCGTCCTCAGATGGCCGGGCGGCTGTTTTGCTGATGAATATCATTGGGCAAACGGCGTAGGGAAACGAAAAACAATGCTGAATACCCATTGGGGCGGGACGATTGATTCCAATGAATTCGGCACGCACGAGTTTATGATGCTTTGTGAACTGCTCGGATGCGAACCGTACATCGCCGGAAACGTCGGCAGCGGAACGGTTAAAGAAATGGCTGATTGGATTGAATACATGACGTTTGAAGCGGGCACGCCGATGTCCGACTGGAGAAAAGAAAACGGGCGGGAAAAACCATGGAAGCTGAAATATTTCGGAATAGGAAATGAGAACTGGGGCTGCGGCGGAAACATGCATCCTGAGTATTATGCCGACCTTTACCGAAACTTCCAAACCTATGTCCGCAATTACAGCGGTAATGAAATCTATAAAATTGCCGGCGGCGCGAATGTCGACGATTACCGCTGGACTGAAACTTTAATGAAAAAAGCCGCGGATCTCATGGACGGGCTGAGCCTGCATTATTACACAATACCGGGCGACTTCTGGAAGGGGAAAGGATCAGCGACGGAGTTTACGGAAGATGAATGGTTCATCACGATGAAAAAAGCGGCGCATATGGATGAATTGATCACAAGGCACAGCGCCATCATGGATCAGTACGATCCCGAAAAAAGAGTCGGGCTGATCATTGATGAATGGGGCACGTGGCTTGACCCTGAGCCGGGCACGAATCCGGGCTTTCTGTATCAGCAGAATACGATCCGCGACGCCCTTGTCGCCGCCGCGCATTTTCACATTTTTCATCAGCACGCAGACCGCGTACAGATGGCCAATATCGCGCAAACCGTCAACGTGCTTCAGGCAATGATCCTGACAGAAGGGAAAGAAATGCTGTTGACGCCGACGTATCATGTGTTTGATATGTTTAAGGTGCACCAGGACGCATCTCTTTTGGCGGCAGAAACTAATGCAGCCGGGTACGAATGGAATGACGGCCGGCTCCCGCAAGTCAGCATTTCAGCGTCCAAACAGCAAAACGGAGACATACATATCAGCATTTGCAATATCGATCATCTGCACAAAGCTGACGTGAAGATTGAACTGCGGGGCATGAAAAAGACAGGGACGCCTTCGGGAACGATTCTGCACGCGGAAAAAATGAATGCCCACAATACATTCAGCAGTCCGGAAAACGTCAAACCGAAGCCGTTTTCCGGGTTTGCTCAAAAGGGAGGAAAACTTGAGGCGGAGCTTCCTCCGATGGCGATTGTATTAATCACGCTGCCTGCGGATCCATCTTAAGTTTTGAACGCCCGCCGCCCGGTTATAATACACTGTATAAATAAGATTATTTCCGGCGGGTTCGGGAGAAAATAATATAAGCATTAAATTAGCATGAACGAATGGGAGATGCTATACTAAAAATCATCATTTGACAATTGGAGGAATAACAAATGGCTATCGTAAAAGCAACTGATCAATCGTTCTCAGCTGAAACAAGTGAAGGTGTCGTATTGGCTGATTTCTGGGCTCCTTGGTGCGGACCTTGTAAAATGATCGCGCCCGTTCTTGAAGAGCTTGATCAAGAAATGGGAGACAAACTGAAAATCGTCAAAATCGACGTGGATGAAAACCAAGAAACTGCCGGTAAATACGGCGTCATGAGCATCCCGACACTTCTCGTGCTAAAAGACGGAGAAGTCGTTGAAACATCTGTCGGCTTCAAACCGAAAGAAGCTCTTGAAGAGCTTGTAAACAAACATCTGTAAGCCGAAAGCTTCCGTTACGGCAGGGCGATTCCTTTGAAAGGGAATCGCCTTTTTTGATCTTCCAAAAGCTGAGAATGGAGAAAAACAAATGTTCGTGATACACTGAATGGACACGAGAAATGAATGTAAGGAAGGGTAACGTATGAATAAACAACTGAAAGAAAAGCTGGCCCTCCTTCCCGATCAGCCGGGCTGTTATTTAATGAAAGACCGTCAAAAAACAGTCATCTACGTGGGGAAAGCGAAAGTCTTGAAAAACAGGGTGCGGTCTTATTTCACCGGTTCTCACGACGCAAAAACCCAACGGCTTGTGACGGAGATTGAGGACTTTGAATATATCGTGACTTCCTCCAATCTTGAAGCGCTTATTTTGGAAATGAATCTGATTAAAAAATACGATCCGAAATACAATGTCATGCTGAAAGATGATAAAACCTATCCTTTTATTAAAATCACCCATGAACGCCATCCTCGGCTGATTGTCACCCGGAATGTCAAAAAAGACAAAGGACGCTATTTCGGCCCGTATCCGAATGTGCAGGCGGCGCGGGAAACGAAAAAACTGCTGGACCGCCTTTACCCGCTCAGGAAATGCTCAAAGCTTCCGGACCGCGTCTGTCTTTATTATCATCTCGGACAATGCCTCGCCCCATGTGTAAAGGATATATCTGAGGAGACAAACCGGGAGATTGTTGAAGACATCACCCGTTTTTTAAAGGGAGGGCATAACGAAATCAAAAAAGAGCTTGAAGCGAAAATGGCAGAAGCGGCCGAAAAGCTTGAATTTGAACGGGCTAAAGAATTCCGCGACCAGCTTGCTCACATTGAATCGACGATGGAGAAGCAGAAAATGACCATGAATGACCTTCTGGACCGCGATGTGTTTGCATATGCCTACGATAAAGGCTGGATGTGCGTCCAAGTCTTTTTTATACGCCAAGGAAAACTGATCGAACGCGATGTCAGCATGTTTCCGATGTATCAGGAAGCGGATGAAGAGTTTCTGACCTTCATCGGCCAGTTCTATTCCAAAAACAATCACTTTCTGCCTAAGGAAATTCTGGTGCCTGACAGCGTTGACAGGGACATGATCAGCGAGCTGTTGGAAACCGCCGTGCATCAGCCGAAAAAAGGCCCGAAAAAAGAGCTGCTTTTGCTTGCGCACAAAAATGCGAAAATCGCCCTGCGGGAAAAATTCTCGTTAATCGAGCGGGATGAGGAACGGTCAATCGGTGCAGCCGAACGGCTTGGCGACGCACTGAATATTTACACGCCGCATCGGATTGAAGCGTTTGACAACTCCAATATTCAAGGCACAAACCCCGTATCGGCCATGATTGTCTTTATAGACGGAAAACCGAATAAAAAGGAATACCGCAAATATAAAATTAAAACCGTAACAGGGCCTGATGATTACGGCTCAATGAGGGAAGTCGTCAGAAGAAGATACACGAGGGTGCTCCGCGAAAACCTTCCGCTGCCGGATTTAATCATCATTGACGGCGGAAAAGGGCAGATTAACGCGGCGCGCGACGTGCTCGAGAATGAACTCGGCCTTGATGTCCCGGTAGCGGGATTGGCGAAAGATGATAAACACCGGACATCGAACCTGTTGATCGGCGACCCGCTTGAACCGGTGTTTCTGGAGCGGAACAGCCAAGAGTTTTACCTGCTTCAGCGCATTCAGGACGAAGTTCACCGTTTTGCGATCAGCTTTCACAGACAGATCCGGGGAAAAAGCGTCTTTCAATCCGTTCTGGATGATATCCCCGGAATCGGCGAAAAACGCAAAAAAATGCTCTTAAAACATTTCGGATCTGTCAAAAAGATGAAGGAAGCAAGCCTTGACGATATCAAAAAAGCCGGTGTCCCGGCCGCGGCGGCCCAGCTGCTGTTTGAAAAATTAAAAAAATAGTATTGTGCTTTCCTGAAAAATCTGCTAGAATGTGAACTAATTTCATAAGATCGTGTTATATGGTGAAGATAGAGGTGCGAACTTCAATAGTAAGCCTTTGGAGAATGATGGATTCTGCGAAAAAGGCTGAAAGGGGAGCGTCGCCGAAGTGTATCACATCCCATCGGTGTGATTTGCTGGCCTTGCATTAAATAAATGTAAGGCTGTCAAGAATTCATTTTCTTGGAGGGCTATCTCGTTGTTCATAATCAATCGTACTGATATGAAAAAGCAATGAGAGCTATTCCTCTCATTGCTTTTTTTATTGTGGACAAAACGCTCTTTTCTCCTCACCCGCACGAACCAAAATGTAAAGGGTGGTCTAGTATGGGTCTTATCGTACAAAAATTCGGAGGCACTTCCGTCGGCTCTGCCGAAAAAATTCAAAATGCCGCAAATCGCGCCATTGCTGAAAAGCAAAAAGGCCATGATGTCGTAGTCGTCGTTTCGGCAATGGGAAAATCAACCGACGCGCTCGTTAACCTCGCGGCTGAAATCACATCTGAACCAAGCAGGCGCGAGATGGATATGCTTTTGTCTACGGGGGAGCAGGTCACGATTTCGCTTTTGGCCATGGCGCTTCAGGAAAAAGGATATGACGCCGTCTCTTATACGGGCTGGCAGGCGGGTGTCCGCACGGAAGCCGTTCACGGCAATGCGAGAATTACGGATATTGATATCACGGCGATTCGTTCGCAGCTTGCAGAAGGCAAAATTACAGTCGTTGCCGGTTTTCAGGGCGTAACGGAAGACGGCGGCATCACGACGCTCGGACGAGGCGGTTCCGATACGACGGCGGTCGCTCTTGCAGCAGCGCTGGATGCGGATAAATGTGACATTTATACAGATGTTCCGGGCGTATTTACGACAGATCCGCGGTATGTCCGGTCAGCGAGAAAACTGGCGGGGATTTCTTATGATGAAATGCTGGAACTTGCAAATCTCGGAGCGGGTGTTCTTCACCCGCGGGCGGTTGAGTTCGCGAAAAACTACCAAGTGCCTTTAGAAGTGCGGTCAAGCACGGAGCATGAAGCCGGAACATTAATTGAGGAGGAATCATCAATGGAGCAGAATTTAATCGTCAGAGGAATTGCATTTGAAGACCAGATCACGAGGGTGTCCGTTACGGGCCTTGCAAGCGGACTGACAACACTTTCAACAATCTTCACCGCGCTGGCAAAACGAAACATCAACGTTGACATCATTATTCAGACACAGTCGGACGATGGGGAAGCGGATATTTCTTTCTCGGTGAAAACGGAAGATGCCGCGCAAACGGTCGCCGTGCTTGAAGAATATAAAAACGCGCTTGACTATGAAAAAATTGAAACCGAAAGAAAACTGGCGAAAGTCTCCATTGTCGGGTCGGGCATGGTTTCAAATCCCGGCGTCGCCGCGGACATGTTTGCCGTACTGGCGGAAAAAAATGTACAAGTCAAAATGGTAAGCACATCCGAAATAAAAGTATCAGCGGTTGTCAGCGAAAATGATATGGTGAAAGCGGTCGAAGCGCTTCATGACGCGTTTGAGCTTTCTAAACAGCCGTCTGCCGTATAAACGGGCAGGCAAAAAGGCGGGACTTGGAGTCACCGCCTTTTTTCAATTATACAGGGTCCTTCATATCCCATTTTACGGTCAGGACGACTTTATCCGCTCTCTTTTTTACCTGTTCATAAGATTCTGCAATCTGATCGTTCATCAATTGAATCTGTTCGGCTATAAAACCGGCTTCAAGCTGGAAACAAGGCTCTTTCTGATGTTTGAGCCTGCTGGACACGAGCGGTCCTTCCAGTTCAAATTCCAATTCTTGTTTTTTTGATCCTGCGTTTGTCAAAGTTCCCCATCCGGCTTTTTCAAAAAAGGCGGGGATTTCTTCCCACGATTGAAGAGGGAATTTGCGGGCGAGGCGTTTTCCCGCCCAATACATCATCGATGAATGATCCGGGCCGAGGATATCCGGAAGCACGATTTCCCGGATTAATTCGTAGCCGTATGCGCTGACGTCGAGTTCAGTTAAAGGTTCTAAAGCTGCTTCATAATTATTCTTCATATTATGTATTCCCCTCTCTCCTTCGTTTATTATAGCTTAAACAGGGGGGAGGATTACAGGATGATCCTATAAAACACGCGAAAAAATGTGAGAAAGATATCGCAGGAAAATAAAATTTTCCCTCGAGATAATCAATTCCGAAAATTATAATTTATGTACACGTTTTCTTGACGCCCTTTTGAGGGAGGAGTAAAATGAAATTGTCAATAAATTTTAATAAAGTGCTTACAATTGAAACGAAGTGGGGGCAGAGATTTTAGTACATTTCGCACTTAAATCAAACAGGGGGTAAAGTAATGTCTGGGAACAGAGAGTTTTATTTTCGAAGATTGCATTCCTTGCTCGGTGTTATTCCGGTCGGCATCTTTTTGATCCAGCATTTAGTCGTCAACCAATTTGCCGCAAGGGGAGCGGATGCGTTTAACAAGGCGGCCGGCTTTATGGACAGTCTGCCGTTCAGGTATGCGTTAGAAATTTTTATTATTTTCTTACCTTTAATTTATCATGCGGTTTACGGTGTGTACATAGCATTTACTGCGAAAAACAACGCTGGCCACTACAGTTATTTCAGAAACTGGATGTTTGTGCTTCAGCGTGTCACTGGTATTCTCACCCTTATTTTCGTCAGCTGGCATGTGTGGCAGACGCGGATTGCCGCGCAGATGGGCGCTGAAGTCAACTTCGATATGATGGCGAATATTCTGAGCTCGCCGTTTATGCTCGGTTTTTACATTGTAGGCGTTTTATCGGTCATTTTCCACTTTTCAAACGGCTTATGGTCTTTTGCGGTCACATGGGGGATCACGGTTACGCCGCGTTCTCAAAGAATTTCGACTTACGTGACGCTGATTATATTTTTAGCGCTTTCATACGTAGGTTTAAAAGCGATTTTTGCGTTTGTGTAAGAGAACTAGATTACTAGAGGGAGAGGGGCTATCATGAGTCAATCAAGCATTATCGTAGTCGGCGGGGGTCTAGCCGGCCTCATGGCGACAATTAAAGCAGCGGAATCAGGCACGGCCGTGAAATTGTTTTCCATCGTTCCTGTCAAACGCTCTCACTCGGTCTGCGCGCAGGGCGGGATAAACGGAGCTGTCAACACAAAAGGGGAAGGAGACTCTCCGTTTGAGCATTTTGATGACACGGTATACGGAGGCGACTTTTTGGCAAACCAGCCTCCTGTAAAAGCGATGTGTGAAGCGGCGCCGTCCATTATCCACTTATTGGACCGCATGGGGGTTATGTTTAACAGAACGCCGGAAGGGCTCTTGGACTTCCGCCGTTTCGGGGGTACACAGCATCACAGAACCGCTTACGCGGGAGCGACGACGGGTCAGCAGCTTCTTTACGCACTGGACGAGCAGGTGCGCAGATATGAAGTGGCGGGTCTCGTCACAAAATACGAAGGCTGGGAATTCCTCGGCGCCGTTCTTGACGATGAGCGCACGTGCCGCGGTATCGTAGCCCAAAATCTGACCAATATGCAAATCGAGTCATTCCGTTCTGACGCCGTTATTATGGCGACGGGAGGACCCGGAATCGTATTCGGAAAATCAACAAACAGCATGATCAACACGGGATCTGCCGCATCAATCGTCTATCAGCAGGGCGCTTATTATGCAAACGGCGAATTTATCCAAATTCACCCGACAGCAATCCCGGGGGACGATAAACTGCGTCTGATGAGTGAATCGGCGCGCGGCGAGGGCGGAAGAGTCTGGACGTACAAAGACGGAAAACCTTGGTACTTCCTCGAGGAAAAATATCCGGCTTACGGAAACCTCGTGCCGCGGGATATTGCGACACGTGAAATCTTTGACGTGTGCGTGAATCAGAAACTCGGCATCAACGGAGAAAACATGGTGTATCTCGATCTGTCGCACAAAGATCCGAAAGAGCTTGACGTTAAGCTTGGCGGCATTATCGAGATCTATGAAAAATTCATGGGCGATGATCCGCGCAAGCTTCCGATGAAAATTTTCCCTGCCGTTCACTATTCAATGGGCGGACTGTGGGTTGATTATGATCAGATGACAAGCATCCGCGGACTGTTCGCAGCGGGTGAATGTGATTATTCAATGCACGGTGGAAACCGTTTAGGGGCGAACTCTCTGCTTTCCGCCATCTACGGAGGAATGGTGGCCGGACCGAATGCGGTGAAATATGTTTCCGGACTTGAAACATCAGCGGAAGACCTGTCTTCTTCATTATTTGATTCCTATGTGAAAAAAGAAGAAGAAAAATGGGCCGATATCATGAAGATGGACGGCGACGAAAATGCCTACGTGCTTCACCGTGAGCTCGGAGAATGGATGACGGCCAACGTCACGGTGGTCCGCCACAACGACAAGCTTTTGAAAACGGATGACAAAATCCAAGAGCTGATGGAACGCTTTAAGAAAATCAATATCAACGATACGACAAAATGGAGCAACCAAGGGGCGATGTTCACCCGCCAGTTCTCCAATATGCTTCAGCTTGCCAGAGTCATCACGCTCGGCGCATATAACCGAAATGAAAGCCGGGGAGCGCACTATAAACCGGATTTCCCTGAAAGAAATGACGATGAGTGGCTCAAAACGACGATGGCTAAACATGCCGGTCCGTTTGAAGCTCCGGAATTTGAATATCAGGATGTCGATGTATCACTGATTGCGCCCCGTAAACGCGACTACTCGAAGAAGAAGGTGGCGAAATAATCATGAGTGAGAAAAAGATACGGTTTATCATTACACGTCAGGATACGCCCGAAAGCGCGCCATACGATGAAGAATTCGAAATCAATTACCGCCCGAATCTGAACGTGATTTCCGCCCTGATGGAAATCCGCAGAAATCCCGTGAATGCAAAAGGAGAGAAAACCACTCCGGTCGCATGGGACATGAACTGTCTTGAAGAAGTATGCGGCGCCTGCTCCATGGTCATCAACGGGAGACCGCGCCAGTCGTGTACGGCGCTGATTGATAAGCTGGAACAGCCGATCCGTCTGAAGCCGATGAAAACATTCCCGGTTGTCCGTGACCTTCAGGTTGACCGCAGCAGAATGTTTGATTCACTGAAAAAAGTGAAAGCATGGGTGCCGATTGACGGAACTTACGATTTGGGGCCGGGGCCGAGAATGCCGGAAAAACGCCGCCAGTGGGCATATGAATTGTCTAAATGCATGACATGCGGCGTCTGCCTCGAAGCCTGCCCGAACGTCAACAGCAAGTCGAAATTCATGGGGCCTGCCCCGATGTCGCAAGTCCGTCTGTTTAACGCCCATCCGACGGGCGCGATGAACAAAGCAGAACGTTTAGAAGCGTTAATGACAGACGGCGGTCTCGGAGATTGCGGGAATTCACAAAACTGTGTGCAATCCTGCCCGAAAGGCATTCCGCTTACGACTTCAATCGCTGCTTTGAACAGAGATACCAATTTACAAGCATTCCGTAATTTCTTCGGAAGCGACAGAGTATAAGAAAGAGAAAAAGAGCCTCTTCCGCACGGGAGAGGTTTTTTTATAAGGAGCTGAAGATGATGAAACAACCGCAATATATTGATATTCCGTTTGAAGAATGGAGACAGTCGTTTTCTTTCTTTACTGAAGTATCGGTTCGTTTTTCAGAAACGGATATGTTCGGCCATATGAATAATGTAACCCCTTTCATCTATTTTGAAGAAGCACGGATCGCTTATTTTAAACAGCGGGGCATAACGGCGCAAAACTCGGAAACGATGACGGTCGTCGCAAGCCAGCAGTGCGACTATATGCGTCAGGTGATGCCGTATGAAAATCTGCGGATTTATGTGAAAGCAAGCGCTGCCGGAAATGCGTCCGTCACCCTTCATTACCTTGGAGAAAATGAGTCGGGCCTGCCGTGCTTTACAGGTTCCGTCGTTATGGTTCAAGTGTCGAAGAAAAGCGGCAAAGCGGTCAGCTGGACGGAGCGGGAGAAAGGCATTCTGCTCGCCTGAACGGATAACTATTTCTCTAAGAGACGTCACCTCCGAAGCGCCCTTTACATATGATATCTTGACTATATAAACCCATTCGTTTCAGATTCGCTCTCACCTTAGCAAGGAGGGTTACAATACTTGAAGGAGAAAGATTTTCAATCAAAGCCGCTGCTGACCAAAAGAGAAAGAGAAGTATTCGAATTGCTCGTTCAAGACAAGACAACAAAGGAAATTGCAAGCGAGCTATTTATCAGTGAAAAAACTGTACGGAATCACATTTCAAATGCCATGCAGAAGTTAGGTGTGAAAGGGCGTTCGCAAGCTGTTGTCGAGCTTCTTAGAATGGGTGAGCTAGAGCTCTGATTCTTGCCGGTTTTCCTTCTTTTCGAGAAGGAGCCGGTTATTTGCGTTGGCCCCGGGCTGATGGGCATGCGGTGAAAATCCCGGTTTTTCCTTTTTCTCCGTCAGTCTTGCATTTTCTTAAAAAAAGAAGGAAAATAGACACGGAGCGCATAGCCCAGAAAGATCCTTGAGTGAGGGATGGACAAATGACATCAAAATCTGTAGAGCATGTTGCGGATATCGAAAAATCACTCCGCCATATCGCTGCGATCATTAAACAAAAAGGAAGAGAAATCCTTAACCAATATGCAATTACACCGCCGCAATTCGTGGGGCTTCAATGGCTTTATGAATTGGGGGATATGACAATAGGCGAATTATCAGGCAAAATGTATTTGGCTTGCAGCACGACGACGGATCTGATAGACCGCATGGAAAAAAATAAGCTTGTCGAGCGGGTCAAAGACCCGGCTGACAGACGGGTCGTCAGAATTCATCTTCTCGCTGAAGGAGAGCGCATTATCCAAGAAGTGATTTTGAAAAGACAGGCTTATTTGCGGGATATGTTTGCGACATTTTCCGAAGAAGAAACAGCCGCTTTCGAAAAATCATTATTGAAACTGCAGCATGAAATGAAAAGAAAATGAGGCGATTTTGTTGGAACAGCCGATAGGAGTCATTGATTCCGGGGTTGGCGGGTTAACCGTTGCTAAGGAAATCATGAGACAGCTACCGAAGGAAAATATCATCTATGTGGGAGATACAAAACGCTGCCCGTACGGCCCGCGTCCTGAAGAAGAAGTTCTTCAATACACGTGGGAAATGACCGATTACCTGCTGGAAAATCACCATATCAAAATGCTCGTGATCGCCTGTAATACGGCCACGGCCATTGCCTTGGAGGATATTCAGCGCAAAACGGATATTCCGGTTGTCGGCGTCATTCAGCCGGGTGCGAGAACGGCGATAAAGGTCACGAAAAACCAGCATATCGGCGTCATCGGCACGGTCAATACCATTAAAAGCAGAGCATATGAGCAGGCGCTGCTCGGGTTAAACGCAGAACTTCAAGTTGAGAACACGGCTTGTCCGCTGCTCGTGCCGTTTGTGGAAAGCGGACGGTTTCTTCAGGAATCAGCGGAGGAAGCGGTTGAAGCATCGCTTGAACCTTTAAAAGGTACATCAATTGACACCTTGATTTTAGGATGTACGCATTATCCGATTTTAAAAGACCCGATTCAGAATTATATGGGAGAGCATGTGAAAATCATTTCCTCCGGAGACGAGACGGCGAGAGAAGTGAGCACCATCTTGTCTTATAAAGGTTTGTTAAACCAATCGAAACATGCACCGGAGCATCAATTTCTTACAACGGGAGAGCGGAACGGCTTCGCAAAAATTGCCGAAGACTGGTTCGGCCACGAAATCGGCCATGTCGAGTGCATCTCCCTTCAAGAGCCGGTCAGAAAATAAATCAAAAAACCCGCTGTTTACAGCGGGTTTTTTTGCGCTTCCCGGTCTATTTCCCGGACAGGGCTCGTATACATCATAGTACAAACAGCCTTAGGAGGGAAAAGTATGCTGAAAAAAGGACCTGCAGTCATTGCTGCAACATGTCTTACTTCGGCTTTTGTGTTATCTGGATGCGGTTTGTTTCAATCCGATAAAACAGCCGGGGAAATTGACCCGCCTCAAGACATTTCATATGTAAAGGATGAAGCGGGAATTCAGGCAAAACCAAAGCAGTCAGAGAAAAACGGCACTTCTAAAGCCGACCAGCCGGCCAATACAGTCATGCGAGAGCTGTATCTGATTGATAAAAACGGCTATGTCGCAGCACAGACACTGCCTCTTCCGAACAGTGAGGGAACCGCAAAGCAGGCCCTTGAGTACTTGGTTCAGGGAGGGCCTGTATCAGAAATCCTGCCGAACGGCTTCAGAGCGGTGCTCCCTGCGGATACGACGGTAAATGTCGATATTAAAAAAGACGGCACTGCCGTCGCTGATTTTTCGAAGGAATTTAAAAACTATAAAAAAGAAGACGAACAAAAAATCCTGCAATCGATTACATGGACGCTTACCCAATTCAGCTCAATAGATAAAGTCAAAATCAGAATCAACGGGCACGAATTGAAAGAAATGCCGGTGGGCGGCACGCCGATTACGGGCGACTTAAGCAGAAAAGACGGGATTAATATTGAAACGGCCGGAGTGAATGATCTGACAGACACCCATCCGCTGACTGTATATTATCTGGCGGAAACAGAGACAAGCGAATACTACGTGCCTGTTACAAAGCGGATTGACAATTCGGAAACAAATGACATCACCGCTGCCGTTGAACAGCTCACCGACGGACCGGGCAAAGCAAGCGGGCTTTTGACGGACTTTAATAACGATGTTAAGCTTCTCAGCAAGCCGAAAGTGAAAGACGGCCAGGTTACACTGGACTTTAACAGCTCTATTTACGGAAGCGCCGACGAAAAAACAAAAATGGTGTCATCGGGCGTACTGGACAGCATCGTTCTCACGTTAACCGAACAGCCGTCGATTAAAAGTGTTTCTATAAAAGTAAACGGAAAATCAGAACTGGTGAATGAAAAAGGAGAATCCCTTTCAAAACCTGTTTCGAGGCCGGCACAAGTGAATACGGGTAGTTTTTAATTTGCGATTTTTGATATACTAGTAAAAAAGAGGTTAGCGTTCCGGCTGCCTCTTTCTTTATTCACAATCCGGAACAAAAGGTTTATGTACATATAATCGGAGGTAAAATATGAGACACGACGGAAGACAGCACGATGAGCTGCGCCCTATCACATTTGATTTGGATTTTATCACTCACCCGGAAGGCTCTGTTTTAATTACAGCGGGAAATACAAAGGTCATCTGTAATGCATCTGTGGAAGACCGGGTGCCGCCATTTTTACGCGGCGGAGGAAAAGGCTGGATCACAGCGGAATACAGCATGCTTCCCCGCGCGACGAATCAAAGAACGATAAGAGAATCTTCAAAAGGAAAGGTCTCCGGCAGAACGATGGAAATTCAGCGGCTGATCGGGCGCGCGCTCCGGGCCGTCGTTGATTTGGAGAAGCTCGGCGAACGGACGATCTGGATCGACTGTGACGTCATTCAAGCTGACGGCGGAACAAGAACGGCTTCCATTACGGGCGCATTCTTGGCAATGGCCATTGCGACCGGCAAACTCGTAAAAAGCGGCGTTATCAAAACCTCTCCCGTGACAGATTATCTCGCGGCCATTTCTGTCGGGATGGATAAAGAAGAAGGCCTTCTTTTGGATCTGAATTATGAAGAGGATTCGGCGGCTGAAGTCGACATGAATATCATCATGACGGGAAGCGGACGTTTTGTAGAGCTTCAAGGGACGGGCGAAGAAGCCACATTCTCCCGTGAAGATTTAAACGGACTGTTAAGCCTTGCCGAAAAAGGAATCCAGACGCTTATTCAAAAGCAAAAAGAAGTGCTCGGAGAAACATTGCCTGAACTGAAATAAGAAAGAGAGGCCTGATCACCGTGAAAGAAGCCATTATTGCGACACACAATCAGGGAAAAGTGAAAGAATTCAAGGAAATACTCGAACCGAAAGGCTACAGCGTCTCTTCTTTGGCGGAAATCGGATTTACGGAAGAAATTGAGGAAACCGGACATACCTTTGAAGAAAACGCCATCTTAAAAGCGGAAGCCGTGGCAAAAGCCGTCAACAAAATGGTCATTGCAGACGACTCCGGTTTATCAGTGGACAACCTTGGAGGCAGACCGGGCGTTTATTCAGCCCGTTATGCCGGAGAAGCAAAAGATGATAAGGCGAATATGGACAAGGTGCTGTCAGAATTAAAAGGCATCGAAAAAGAGCAGCGCACGGCCCGTTTCCGCTGCGCCCTTGCCGTCAGCATGCCGGGGCAGGAAACAAAAACGGTCGAAGGTCATGTTGAAGGGTATATTGCGGAAGGACCCGAAGGAGATAACGGGTTCGGCTATGATCCCATTTTTATTGTAAAAGATAAAGATAAAACCATGGCCCAGCTGACAAGCGCTGAGAAAAACAAAATCAGCCACAGGGCTGAGGCGCTCAAGAAACTGTCAAAGCTGCTTGATTCATAAGGGGGAGCGTATGCAATGAAAGTGCTGATAATAAGTGACAGTCACGGCCTTGAAGACGAGCTGGAGACGATTGCAAAGCGGCACGAAGACGAAGCGGATCTGATGATTCATTGCGGTGATTCAGAGCTTGACGCCGCACATCTGGCGCTCACGCCGTATCACACGGTAAAAGGCAATTGCGACTTTGGCGGCGGGTTTCAGGATGAACTCCTTCTGGACGCCGGCTCAAAGAAAATTCTGGCCGTTCACGGGCATCTTCATGGCATTAAACAGTCACTTTTAACTGTTTTTTACCGGGCGGAAGAGCTTGGGGCGGATATCGTCTGCTTCGGCCACTCACATATTGCCGGGAGTGAAGTGCTTCGGGGCAAGCTTTTGATTAATCCGGGCAGCATTCGTCTTCCGAGAGTCCGCAATGTGAAAAGCTATGCCATTCTTACTCTTACAGAAAGAGAAGGCGCCGTGACATTTTACGACGAAACGGGTCGGGAATTGAAGGACTTGGGGAATACAATCAGTTTTTAACAAGTGATGGGGGAGATTTCATTCTTCCCCATCAAAAGTTTTTAAAAAAATATTGACTTATGATTTGAACCTGTATATAATAAATCTTGTCGCTGATACATAAAGCAAAAGCTGTCCCAGTAGCTCAGCTGGATAGAGCAACGGCCTTCTAAGCCGTCGGTCGGGAGTTCGAATCTCTCCTGGGACGTACAAAAAAAGAGCTGGTGACATCAGAGTGAAAACTGATGCCGCTGGCCTTTTTTATCGGATGACTATATTGTCAATTTGCTGATATCATGGTAAAATGATCAGCAGATATTTGTTTTCATGTCCCAGTAGCTCAGCCGGATAGAGCAACGGCCTTCTAAGCCGTCGGTCGGGAGTTCGAATCTCTCCTGGGACGTATAAAAAACCTCAAGCCCTGACAATGGGTTTGAGGTTTTTTTGTATTTTATTTTTATTTTACGAAACAAAAGTTCCGTATTTGATGAAAATTGTAAAGTAATTTTAATATAAATGAAACTTAATGTAATATTTACCGTAATAAATATATGTATAAAGATACTTAAGGCGCCCTTGAGTGATAAATTATCTGATTTCTATCATACGTTTTGTCGGTGATTGTTAGAAAGACAGCAGGAGGAATTAGCTTTTGAAGTACGCATTTGCATATAAAAATCACAATATAGAAACGATCTTTTGCGGAAAAGACGAGCTGTTTGAGGAACTGAAACAATTTTTAATCACTCAATGCGGTTTAATCATTGTTGAGGTTTCAAGGGCTGATTACTATACGGAGCAGGAAATGAATCAGTGGAATGACCGTTATACTCTGTGAACAAGAAAAGAAACCGGCCGTGTGAGACCGGTTTTTGTATCATCTGAATCCGCTCGGAGCGCTGAAGCCCCCGGCATGGCCGCTGAAACCGCCTCCGAGCGCGCCGGGATGTGCCCCGGCGCCGAGGCTTCCGCCGACGTCACTGAAGGTTTGGCCGTAGTACCCGGATGTATAAGGGTACGGAACGAATTGCTGTCCGGCGAATGACAGCGTGCCTTGCGGGGTCTGCTGTCCGTATCCGGATGGCGGAAATCCCTGCTGAAAAGAAGGGCCGCCTTGATATGGTGCTGCATGCATCGGGGCCGGAGGATAGTAAGACTGCGGCGGTAAGACCGGTAAAGGCGGAAATCCAGGAGGCAGGCCCTGCATGCCTGATAACATCTTATTCATGACATCACTCATTTCTTACGAGATAAGAACAGTGTATGCGTATGTCTGTATAAAGAGCCTGTTCAATCGAACGGAATATCTGACAAGCATGCCGGAAGGGCAGAGAAAAATCGCGTAATAAAATGTGACATATTCGTATATGAACGGAAAAATTTCATGTAATCTTGAGAGATTAATAAAAAAATGATAAAAACTTTTAATATTTACAGATCCCTTTGTACCAGTAATGAAAGCGTATACAAAGTAGATTGATTAATCTAAATTGTCTAATAATTATAAAAATGCTGTTGACACTGTCTGCAAACGGGCGTAATATGAGTTCAAACAAAAATAAATAAATGATTCACGCTAAAAAGAAAAATCATAAAACACTGAAAAAAACAAACAAATGAAGGTTCTTTTTTAATAAAAGAGCTGCCATAATAAAAAGCGCAGAAGAGGATAAGTAGCTTTGCTGAAGTTTTTCACAGAGAGCCGGTAACGCTGAGAGCCGGTAAAACAAATCAAAGTGAACTCCCCTCAGAGTGCCGGTCTGAAATGTAAAGAGTAGGACTCGGCCGAGTGAACGCAATGTTTACTCGTTATCAAAACGGATAATCATTATCCATGAGACGGTCTGCATATGACCGTAAACAAGGGTGGTACCGCGGAGAGCAAAGCCTTTTCGCCCCTTTTGGCTATCGCATGAAATGCTTGGCTGAATGTGGGTGGGAAGGCTTTTTTATTTGCGTCAGCCGGCGCTGCGTTTTATGAATTGGATTTTAGAAGGGAACATTGAAAAGGAGGAACTGAAAATGGGCACAAATGTACAGGCGGATTCTTTGTCTGCCGATTGTACAAAAACAATGAACGGGGCTCTGATGCTGATTGAATCATTAAAGAAAGAAAATGTCGAGATGATCTTCGGCTATCCGGGGGGAGCCGTCCTTCCGATTTACGATAAACTGTATCAATCAGGATTGGTTCACATCCTGCCCCGCCACGAGCAAGGCGCGATTCATGCGGCAGAAGGGTATGCGAGAGTCTCCGGAAAGCCGGGGGTTGTGATTGCTACCTCCGGACCCGGAGCGACAAATTTAGTTACCGGTCTTGCGGATGCGATGATTGATTCACTGCCGCTCGTAGTGTTTACCGGTCAGGTTGCCACTTCGGTCATCGGCAGCGACGCTTTCCAGGAAGCCGACATTTTAGGAATTACGATGCCGATTACGAAACACAGCTACCAAGTCCGCCGTCCGGAAGATCTCCCCCGTGTGATTAAAGAGGCGTTCCATATCGCCACGACGGGAAGACCGGGCCCGGTATTAATTGATATACCGAAGGATGTCGCAGCATTTGAAGGAGAATTCAGATATGATCACGAGATCAATCTTCCGGGTTATCAGCCGGTAAAAGAGCCTAACTATCTGCAGATCCGAAAGCTCGTGGAAGCTGTCAGCAGTGCGAAAAAGCCGGTTATTTTAGCCGGAGCGGGTGTTTTGCACGGTAAAGCTTCAGAAGATTTAAAAAATTATGCCGAACAGCAGCAAATTCCGGTAGCGCACACGCTTCTCGGTCTGGGCGGTTTCCCGGCAGACCATCCTCTTTTTCTGGGAATGGCGGGGATGCACGGCACATACACAGCGAATATGGCGCTTTACCACTGTGACTTGCTGATCAGCATAGGAGCGCGGTTCGATGACCGTGTGACCGGAAATCTGAAGCATTTTGCAAAATCAGCCAAAGTAGCGCATATCGATATTGATCCTGCTGAAATCGGAAAAATTATTGAAACGCAGATTCCGGTGGTCGGCGACAGTAAAATCGTCCTTCAGGAATTATTGAAGCAAAACGGAAAACAGGGACAGACAGAGGAATGGAAACAGCAGCTTTCAGAATGGAAAGAAGAATATCCCCTTTGGTATACAGACGACAGTGAAGAAGGCTTGAAACCCCAAAAGCTGATTGAGTATATTCACCAATTCACAAACGGTGAGGCGATTGTGGCGACGGATGTCGGCCAGCACCAGATGTGGGCGGCTCAGTTTTATCCTTTCCGAAAGGCTGATAAGTGGGTGACCTCGGGGGGACTCGGCACAATGGGCTTCGGCCTTCCGGCGGCTATCGGTGCGCAGCTGGCCGATCGTAACGCCGCGGTCGTTGCCATCCTCGGAGACGGCGGTTTTCAGATGACCCTTCAGGAATTAGATGTCATCCGGCAGCTGAATCTTCCTGTCAAAGTGGTTATCTTGAACAACGAATGTCTGGGCATGGTCAGACAGTGGCAGGAAATCTTCTATGAAGAACGCTATTCTGAATCCAAATTCTCGGCGCAGCCTGACTTTGTCAAATTGTCAGAAGCCTACGGCATTAAAGGCGTCCGGATTTCATCGGAAGAAGAGGCGGAAGAAGAGCTTAAAAAGGCGCTTTCATCAAAAGAACCGGCCGTTATTGACGTTCGGGTCGCCAAAAGCGAGAAAGTATTCCCGATGATTGCGCCGGGTAAAGGACTTCATGAAATGGTGGGGGTGAAACCTTGAAACGCATTATCACATTAACGGTGGTCAACCGCTCGGGAGTATTAAACCGGATCACCGGCCTGTTTACAAAAAGACACTATAATATCGAAAGCATCACTGTAGGCCACACGGAAACAAGCGGTGTTTCAAGGATTACATTTGTCGTCCATGTGGAAGGCGAAAATGACGTAGAGCAGCTGACAAAGCAGCTTAACAAACAAATTGACGTCCTGAAAGTGACGGATATTACAAACCAATCGATTGTACAGCGTGAGCTGGCATTAATCAAAGTTGTTTCCGCACCGTCGGCCAGAACGGAAATCAATGGAATCATTGAGCCGTTCAGAGCTTCCGTCGTTGATGTCTCAAGAGACAGCATCGTCGTTCAGGTTACCGGCGAATCTAATAAAATCGAAGCGCTCATAGAGCTTCTCAAACCTTACGGAATTAAAGAAATCGCGAGAACGGGCACAACGGCTTTTGCGAGGGGAACCCAGCAGAAGGCGTCATCCAATAAAACAATTTCAATTGTATAACACAAAAAAGGGAGAGATTAAAATGGTAAAAGTATATTATAACGGTGATATCAAAGAGAACGTATTGGCAGGTAAAAAAGTAGCGATTATCGGTTACGGTTCACAAGGTCATGCACACGCGCTGAACTTAAAAGAAAGCGGAATTGATGTCATTGTCGGCGTCAGACAAGGCAAATCATTTACACAGGCCCAAGAAGACGGTCATCAAGTCTTTTCGGTAAGAGAAGCGGCTGCCCAGGCTGATATCATTATGGTTCTTCTTCCGGATGAACAGCAGCAAAAAGTATATGAAGCTGAAATCAAAGATGAATTGACGGCGGGCAAGTCATTGGTATTCGCACACGGATTTAACGTCCATTTCCATCAGATCGTGCCTCCTGCTGATGTGGATGTATTCCTTGTCGCCCCTAAAGGACCTGGACACCTTGTCAGAAGAACATATGAACAAGGCGCGGGCGTACCGGCATTGTTTGCCATCTACCAGGATGTATCAGGCGAAGCGAAAGATACGGCTCTTGCTTATGCAAAAGGAATCGGCGGAGCGCGTGCGGGGGTTCTTGAAACAACATTTAAGGAAGAAACGGAAACAGATTTGTTCGGTGAGCAGGCTGTTCTGTGCGGAGGTTTAACGGCGCTTGTCAAAGCGGGTTTTGAAACGCTGACAGAAGCCGGCTACCAGCCTGAACTCGCATACTTCGAGTGTCTGCACGAACTGAAGCTGATCGTAGACTTGATGTATGAAGAAGGGTTGGCCGGCATGAGATACTCTATCTCCGATACGGCTCAATGGGGAGACTTTGTATCAGGACCGCGCGTAGTTGATGCAAAGGTAAAAGAATCGATGAAACAAGTATTAACGGATATTCAAAACGGTACATTCGCAAAAGAATGGATCGTGGAAAACCAAGTGAACCGTCCTCGTTTCAATGCGATCAATGCAAGCGAAAACGAGCATCAGATTGAAAAGGTCGGCAGACAGCTTCGTGAAATGATGCCGTTTGTCAAACAAGGCAAGAAGAAGGAAGCGGTGGTCTCCGTTGCGCAAAATTAATGTTTTCGACACGACCCTTCGTGACGGTGAACAATCTCCCGGGGTCAACCTCAATTCCCGGGAGAAACTGGCGATAGCCAAGCAGCTTGAAAGACTCGGGGTGGACATTATTGAAGCGGGATTTCCCGCTTCATCCCGAGGTGATTTTTTAGCCGTGCAGGAAATCGCAAGAACGATTAAAAATTGTTCGGTAACAGGGCTTGCCCGATCTGTCAAAGGTGATATCGACGCAGCCTGGGAAGCGCTGAAAGACGGGGCCAGCCCGCGCATTCACATCTTTATCGCCACCTCTGACATTCATCTGAAGCATAAGCTGAAAATGACGCGGGAAGAGGTTAAGAAAAAAGCGGTTGAAATGGTGAAGTATGCAAAAGAACGCTTTCCGATCGTTCAATGGTCGGCAGAAGACGCATGCCGCACCGAACTTCCGTTTCTGGCTGAAATCGTAGAAGAAGTGATTGATGCCGGCGCGAGCGTCATCAACCTGCCGGACACTGTAGGTTACCTGACGCCGGCTGAATACGGAAACATCTTTAAATATATGAAGGAACACGTTCCGAATATCAGCCGGGTAAAACTCTCAGCCCATTGCCACGATGATCTCGGAATGGCGGTTGCCAACTCACTTTCGGCAATTGAGAACGGCGCTGATCAAATTGAATGCGCCATTAACGGCATAGGAGAAAGAGCCGGGAATGCCGCGCTAGAGGAAATCGCCGTTGCGCTTCATGTCAGAAATGACGCGCATCAAGCCGATTCATCTCTCAATCTTCATGAATTGAAGCGGACGAGTGATCTTGTCAGCAAACTGACGGGCATGGCCGTTCCCCGCAACAAAGCAATCGTCGGAGATAACGCTTTCGCACATGAGTCCGGCATTCACCAAGACGGTTTCCTGAAAGAAAAATCAACATATGAAATCATTTCACCGGAACTTGTCGGCGTGACTGCTGATGCGCTCGTACTCGGAAAGCATTCCGGGCGCCACGCGTTCAAAGACCGCCTGAATACGCTTGGATTCCAGTTTGATAGTGATGAAATCAATAAATATTTTACGATGTTTAAAGAACTGACCGAAAAGAAAAAAGAAATCACCGATGATGACCTGATTTCTCTTATTTTAGAAGAAAAAGTGACGGACAAAAAAATCGGCTATGAATTTTTGTCTCTGCAAGTGCATTACGGGACGTCTCAGGTGCCGACTGCAACAGTCTCTTTGAAAAATCAGGAAAACGAACAGCTGATGCAAGAGGCGGCAACGGGGGCGGGCAGCGTAGAAGCCGTTTATAATACGCTCGGGCGCTGCATCGATAAAAATATTGAACTGACAGACTACCGCATCCAATCCAACCGGAAAGGCGAAGACGCGCTGGCTCAAGTTTACGTCAGAGTGACCGTGAACGGAAAAGAAACATCAGGGCGGGGAATCGCGCAGGATGTTCTGGAAGCTTCTGCTAAAGCTTATCTGAACGCCGTGAACCGGCAGTTGGTGCTGGATTGCAATTTAGACGGATTAAAGAGACAGACTGCGGTCGGCTCGTAATAGAAAGGAGAACGTTTGATTTGAAAAAACGCATTGCTTTGCTACCCGGTGACGGAATCGGACCGGAAGTGGCGGAATCAGCGGCAGATGTATTGAAAAGCGTTGCCGAACAATTCGGACATGAATTTGAATTTGAAAACGGGCTGATCGGGGGAGCAGCTATTGACGCCCATCAAAACCCCCTTCCTGAGGAGACGGTGGCTCTTTGTGAAAGATCCGACGCCATCCTGCTCGGGGCAGTCGGCGGGCCGAAATGGGACCAAAATCCTCCAGAGCTCAGACCGGAAAAAGGCCTGCTCGGCATCAGAAAAAAACTCGGCCTGTTTGCCAATCTGCGTCCCGTGACCGTATTTGAAAGCCTGTCTGAGGCTTCTCCGCTGAAAAAAGAATATATCAGCGGCGTCGACTTTGTAATCGTCAGGGAACTGACGGGCGGCCTCTACTTCGGAGAACCGAGCAGACAGTATGTCAATGAAGCGGGAGAAAAGGAAGCAGTCGATACCCTTTTTTATAAGAAAGAAGAAATCGAACGCGTTGTCAGAGAAGCCTTTAAGATGGCTGCCGGCAGAAAAGGAAAAGTGACGTCCGTTGATAAGGCGAATGTGCTTTCTTCAAGCAGGCTGTGGCGTGAAACAGCGGATGAAATCGCAAAAGAATTTCCTGATGTGACGCTTGAACATATGCTTGTCGATAATGCCGCGATGCAGCTCATCTACGCTCCGAGCCAGTTTGACGTCATCGTAACTGAGAATATGTTCGGCGATATTTTAAGCGATGAAGCCTCAATGCTGACAGGCTCGCTCGGCATGCTGCCGTCAGCCAGTTTATCAAGTTCAGGTCTTCACTTGTTTGAACCCGTGCATGGATCTGCGCCTGACATCGCCGGTAAAGGGATGGCCAATCCGTTTGCGGCAATTTTATCAGCGGCGATGCTTTTGAGAACATCTTTCGGACTTGAAAACGAAGCGCAGGCGGTGGAAAAAGCGGTCGCAAAGGTGCTTGCAGACGGCAGCCGTACACGTGATATCGCCCGGGACGGCCAATATGCCGGAACGCATGACATTACTGAAAAAGTAAAAGCCGCATTAGCCGGCTCGAATACAAAATCTATAGTATGACGCTTTAAAGAAAGCGGTCTTAGTTCATAGGTAGAGGGAGGAAACAAAGATGATGCCTCGAACAATCATCGAAAAGATTTGGGATCGGCATGTTGTAAAAAGCGGTGAAGGAAAACCCGACCTTCTCTATATTGATCTGCACCTCATTCATGAGGTGACGTCTCCTCAGGCGTTTGAAGGGTTAAGGCAGAAGGGAAGAAAGGTCAGACGGCCGCAGAACACATTCGCGACGATGGACCACAATATTCCGACCGTCAACCGTTTTGACATTAAAGATGAAGTCGCAAAGCGCCAAGTAACCGCGCTTGAACGGAATTGCGAGGAGTTCGGCGTCCGTCTTGCGGATCTTCACAGCGCAGACCAGGGGATCGTTCATGTAGTCGGGCCTGAGCTTGGTCTGACACTTCCGGGAAAAACGATCGTTTGTGGAGACAGCCATACATCGACTCACGGCGCGTTCGGAGCGCTTGCCTTCGGTATCGGCACAAGTGAGGTGGAACATGTTCTTTCCACACAGACATTATGGCAGCAGCGGCCGAAAACGCTTGAAATCCGAGTTGACGGAACGCTCCAAAAAGGAGTGACAGCGAAGGATGTCATCTTGTCGGTCATCGGAAAATACGGGGTGAGATTCGGTACCGGATATGTCATTGAATACACCGGGGAAGTATTCAGAAACATGTCTATGGACGAACGCATGACCGTCTGCAATATGTCAATAGAAGCGGGAGCCCGTGCGGGACTGATCGCTCCTGATGACACGACGATCGAATACTGTAAAAACCGTAAATACGCGCCAAAAGGCGAGGAATTTGAAAAAGCCGCCGCAGAATGGAAAGCGTTAAAAACCGATCCGGGCGCCGTATACGATCATTCCATCGTGTTAGACGGCAGCGAGATTTCTCCAATGGTAACATGGGGCGTCAATCCCGGCATGGTTCTCCCGGTCGATGCCCAAATACCGGCGCCGGAAACGATTGATTCTGAAGACGGTAAAAAAGAAGCCATCCGCGCGTACGAATACATGGGAATCTCACCGAATCAAAAAATTGAAGATATTAAAGTCGAGCATGTGTTTATCGGCTCCTGTACAAATTCGCGGATGACCGATCTTCGCCAGGCTGCGGATATGATCAAAGGCCGAAAAGTCGCCGACAGCGTCAGAGCCATTGTGGTGCCGGGTTCTCAAAGCGTGAAACAGCAGGCCGAGGAAGAAGGGCTGCACCGCGTGTTTCTCGAGGCCGGCTTTGAATGGAGAGAATCAGGCTGCAGCATGTGCCTCAGTATGAATAATGATGTCGTGCCTGAAGGGGAACGATGCGCTTCCACTTCCAACCGCAACTTCGAAGGCAGACAGGGAAAAGGCGCGAGAACACACCTTGTCAGTCCGGCGATGGCGGCAATGGCGGCCATTCACGGGCATTTCGTCGATGTAAGAAAGTTTTATCAAGAAAAAACAGTTGTGTAAGGAGTGCGCGAAAAGATGGAACCTTTAAAAACGCATACGGGAAAAGCGGCCGTCTTAAACCGGATCAACGTCGATACGGACCAGATTATTCCGAAACAGTTTTTGAAAAGAATTGAAAGAACCGGATACGGCAGATTCGCGTTTTTTGATTGGAGATACCTTGAGAACGGTGAGCCTGATCCTGAATTTGAATTAAACCGCAAAGTCTATGAAGGCGCGTCCATATTAATTGCCGGAGAGAATTTCGGCTGCGGATCATCCCGTGAGCACGCTCCTTGGGCGCTGGATGACTACGGCTTCAAAATCATCATTGCTCCGTCATTTGCCGATATTTTTCATCAAAACTGTTTTAAAAACGGTATGCTTCCCATCCGTATGCCGTATGATCAGTGGAAAAAACTCACCGGCCAATATGAAAATCAGTCTCTTAACATGACGGTTGATTTGGAAAACCAGCTCATTCATGACAGTGAAGGAAAAGAGATTTCATTTGAAGTCGATCCTCACTGGAAGGAAATGCTGATTAACGGTTATGATGAAATTTCATTAACGCTTCTGCTGGAGGACGACATTCAGCAGTTTGAATCGAAAAGAAGTTCATGGCTTCAAGCCTGAAAAAAGCCGCCCGGCATCTGTCCGGCGGCTTTTTTTACCGTGTGCATCATCCTTTCTTGTGTTTCATGACGCGTGTTGATACACTTGAACAAAATAGCGCCTGAAAGGAAATAAAGTATGACGCATGACAAGAAAAAAGCTGATATCATTCCTTTCCCCCGTCTGAAAGAACGCTTGGTTGATAAAGGGATGGCCGCCATGAAGGATAAACAGTATGAGGAGGCCCTCGAACTGTTTTCAGAGGCGGTAAGCCACGGCGATACCGAGTCCGACGTACATTTAGGCATGGCGATTTGTTTTCTGGAACTCGGGGAATTGGAAGAAGCAAAACAAGTTTGCGAGAAAATGCTGAATGAAGGGTACGGCCATTATTTCACCGTGCTGCAGGTGTACATGACCATTTTAATTCAGCTGAAACAATATGAAGAAGTCAAAAGCACAATTGAAGCTGTGCTGGAAGAAAACCAGCTGCCCGCAGAAAGTGCGGAGCAATTCTACCGGCTGCTCGAATTCAGCCGCAAAATGACCGATCCCGATCAGCAGGATGAGGCGTGGGAGGAGGAATACGAGGACATTCTTGATGCGGAAAAAGTGCTGAACAGCCCCGCTGAACAAATGAATCTGATTCATTCTCTTAAAGACCGCAATATTGCAAAATACACGGGTCTCTTAAAAACAATTCTTCAAGATCCGGGCGCGCATCCGCTTATCAAGACGATGATTTTGACGCTGATGGCGGAGCATGACTACAGCAAGCCGGTTCATATTACAAAATTCGGCGATTCAATGACCGCGGTTCCGAGTGAAACGGTTCAGCCTGATGCGGCTCCGATTTTGCACCGCGTTCTCCGGGTGCTTGATGAAACGCTCGGCAATGAAAACCCTACATTATACGCTGCCGTCGAGGAGCTGTGGAGAAGGCATCTGTACGTTCTGCACCCTTTTATGCCGAAGTTTTTGAACGCGGATTTATGGGCGGCTGCGCTTCATAAGGTCGGTTACGAGATGCACGGCATTGACATTGAGCCGGAGGAACTTCATATGATGTACGAGTTTGACAGCCGCGAACTCGAAGAAGCCTGCACGATGATTAAGGATATTGAAGAAATTTCTTATTTGTAAATCACACCATATAGTTGAAAGCGGTAGGCGTTATGTTATAATATAGTGGTTGTATTTATGTATAGCGGTTTAACTGAAATGAGAATTACGGTTGGACAGGCTGCCAGTTCATTACATAATGATTCTGATTCAAAGCGGTTTTTTCTTTGACAAAGCCGCGGATTGCTTTAGAATGGAAGACCGACACAACCTGAATAGATTTTTGGAGGGAAACACATGTCTGTAAAATGGGAAAAACAAGAAGGCAACGAAGGCGTATTAACGGTTGAAGTTGATGCGGATACGTTCAAAACAGCTCTTGATGATGCATTTAAAAAAGTAGTAAAACAGGTTTCTATTCCTGGATTCCGCAAAGGGAAAGTTCCCCGCGGTTTATTCGAACAGCGTTTCGGCGTTGAAGCTCTTTACCAGGATGCTTTAGATATTTTACTTCCTGTAGAATACCCTAAAGCGGTTGAAGAAGCCGGCATTGAGCCTGTAGACCGCCCTGAAATCGATGTTGAAAAAATCGAAAAAGGCGAAAGCTTAATTTTCACTGCAAAAGTGACTGTAAAACCGGAAGTGAAACTTGGCGATTACAAAGGCTTAGGAATCGAAAAAGATGACACTGCCGTTACTGACGAAGATGTACAAAACGAACTTAAAGCGCTTCAAGAGCGTCAGGCTGAGCTTGTCGTGAAAGAAGAAGGCGCTGTTGAAAACGGCGATACAGTCGTTCTTGACTTCGAAGGTTTCGTTGACGGCGAAGCGTTTGAAGGCGGAAAAGCTGAGAACTACTCACTTGAAGTAGGATCAGGTTCATTCATCCCGGGCTTCGAAGAGCAGTTAACAGGCCTTGAAGCAGGCGCTGAAAAGGATGTTGAAGTAACATTCCCTGAAGAGTACCACGCTGAAGAGCTTGCCGGAAAACCAGCTGTTTTCAAAGTGAAAATTCATGAAATCAAAGCGAAAGAGCTTCCTGAGCTTAACGACGAATTCGCAAAAGACATTGACGAAGAAGTTGAAACGCTTGCTGAATTAACTGAGAAAACAAAAAAACGCCTTGAAGAAGCAAAAGAAAACGAAGCTGACGCTAAATTGCGTGAAGAGCTTGTTCTGAAAGCATCTGAAAACGCTGAAGCTGATGTTCCTCAAGCGATGATCGACACTGAGCTTGACCGCATGCTGAAAGAATTCGAACAGCGTCTGCAAATGCAAGGCATGAACCTTGAGCTTTACACTCAATTCTCAGGCCAAGACGAAAACGCGTTAAAAGAGCAAATGAAAGAAGATGCCGCAAAACGCGTAAAATCAAACCTGACTCTTGAAGCGATCGCTCAAGCAGAAAACCTTGAAGTAACGGACGAAGAAGTTGAAGCTGAGCTGACTAAAATGGCTGAAGCTTACAACATGCCGGTTGAAAACATCAAGCAGGCAATCGGTTCAACTGACGCGATGAAAGAAGATTTAAAAGTTCGAAAAGCAATTGATTTTCTTGTAGAAAACCGTTAATATGGTTCATAATAATAGACATAATAAAACAGGGCGCGATTAATTCGTGCCTTGTTTTGTACAATTATGATATAACTCTTTTTCTTGGGGCAAGATAGTCATTGCCGGGCTGTTTTTCGTCATACATATAGAATGTGCAAGTGCGAAACACATTGTTACCGTCTTACTGGAAAGTATGGTAAAATGCAATACATACTCGATCGTAGCAAGAACCGTTTTCTTTTGCCCTTCAGGTAAAAGAAAAAGTGAGACAAGATTAAGGGGTGAAAGAATGTTTAAATTCAACGAGGAAAAAGGACAATTGAAATGCTCGTTCTGCGGAAAAACGCAAGATCAGGTTCGTAAGCTGGTTGCAGGACCGGGTGTATATATATGCGACGAATGTATTGAGCTCTGTACAGAAATCGTAGAGGAAGAGCTTGGTACGGAAGAAGAAGTCGAATTTAAAGACGTTCCGAAGCCGCAGGAAATCCGCGAGATTCTGAATGAATATGTCATCGGACAGGATCAGGCGAAGAAATCACTTGCGGTTGCGGTATACAACCATTACAAACGCATCAATTCCAACAGTAAAGTGGATGATGTCGAACTTTCTAAAAGTAATATTTCTTTAATCGGACCGACTGGAAGCGGGAAAACACTTCTTGCCCAGACGCTTGCGCGTATTCTGAACGTTCCGTTTGCGATCGCGGACGCTACATCTCTGACTGAAGCCGGATATGTCGGTGAGGACGTAGAAAACATCCTCCTCAAGCTGATTCAGGCAGCAGACTATGATGTGGAAAAAGCAGAAAAAGGCATTATTTATATCGATGAAATCGATAAAGTAGCGCGGAAATCTGAAAACCCGTCCATTACACGCGACGTATCAGGCGAAGGCGTTCAGCAGGCGCTGCTGAAAATTCTTGAAGGAACGGTTGCAAGCGTGCCGCCTCAAGGAGGACGCAAACATCCTCATCAGGAATTCATCCAGATCGATACGACGAACATTCTGTTCATTTGCGGCGGTGCATTTGACGGCATCGAACAAATCATCAAACGCCGTCTCGGACAAAAAGTCATCGGCTTCGGCTCTGATAATAAAGCGGCAGACCTGGAAAAAGAAGAACTGCTTTCTAAAGTTCTTCCGGAAGACTTGCTCCGTTTCGGTCTGATTCCTGAATTCATCGGCCGTCTTCCTGTCATTGCAAGCCTTGAGCAGCTTGACGAAACGGCACTGGTTGAAATTCTGACTAAACCGAAAAACGCACTCGTCAAACAATACAAGAAAATGTTAGAACTTGATGATGTCGAGCTTGAATTTGAAGGCGAGGCATTATCTGAAATTGCGAAAAAAGCGATCGAGCGTAAAACAGGCGCACGCGGCCTGCGTTCTATCATTGAAGGCATCATGCTTGACGTCATGTTTGATCTGCCGTCCCGCGATGATATTGAAAAATGTGTCATTACCGGAGCGACAGTCGCAGACGGTGAAGCGCCGCGTCTTGTATTAAAAGACGGTACTGTTGTCGGCCAAGATAAAACATCAGCATAACACGACAAAACCTCCTGACTCGAATTAATCAGGAGGTTTTTTTTCTTGTCCTGACCCTTCTGAAAATGTTTATTCCGGGCTTTGCTGGGAGATACTAGCGGACAGAGGAATGAATTGGATACATAAATCGTTTTTTCAGGAGGGACCAGCATGAGTTGGACAGGGATCGCATTATTTGTACAGCTGTTTTTCGGGATAGTCATCGGACTATATTTTTGGAATCTGCTCAAAAACCAGCGAACACAAAAAGTGACGATAGATAAAGAATCAAAAAAGGAAATGGAACAGCTGCGCAAAATGCGCGCCATCAGTTTAACAGAACCTTTATCAGAAAAGGTGCGGCCGAAAAGCTTTCAGGACATTGTCGGCCAGGAAGACGGAATTAAAGCGTTAAAAGCAGCGCTTTGCGGACCGAACCCGCAGCACGTCATTATTTACGGTCCTCCGGGAGTCGGTAAAACGGCTGCGGCGCGGCTGGTATTGGAAGAAGCGAAAAAACATAAACAGTCACCGTTTCAAAAGCAGGCTGTTTTTGTTGAACTTGATGCGACGACCGCGCGGTTTGATGAACGGGGGATTGCCGATCCGCTTATCGGTTCAGTGCATGATCCGATTTATCAGGGAGCGGGTGCGATGGGCCAGGCAGGCATTCCGCAGCCGAAACAGGGGGCTGTGACCCATGCTCACGGCGGGGTATTGTTTATTGATGAAATCGGCGAGCTTCACCCGATTCAGATGAATAAAATGCTGAAGGTGCTTGAAGACCGAAAAGTATTTTTAGACAGTGCGTATTACAGTGAAGAAAATACGCAAATACCGAATCACATTCATGATATTTTTCAAAATGGGCTTCCGGCGGATTTCCGTTTGATCGGAGCGACAACGAGAATGCCGACTGAAATTCCGCCGGCCATCCGTTCGCGCTGTCTTGAAGTATTTTTCCGCGAGCTGGAAAAGGATGAACTTAAAATCGTTGCGAAGAAAGCAGCCGACAAAATTCAGAAAGAGATTTCTGACGAAGCTCTCAGCGTGCTGACCGCATATACGAGAAACGGACGTGAAGCCGTCAATATGATCCAGATCGCCGCCGGCATGGCGGTGACTGAGGACAGAAAAGAAATCACGACAGAAGATATAGAATGGGTTGTTCATTCCAGTCAGCTCACACCTAAAAATGAGCAGAAAATCGCCGATGAACCGCAAGTCGGCATCGTGAACGGACTCGCCGTCTACGGGCCGAACAGCGGCGCATTGCTGGAAATCGAAGTGAATGTCACACCTGCGCAGGACAAAGGAAGCCTGAATATCACGGGAATTGCAGAGGAAGAAAGCATCGGCAGCCAATCGAAGTCGATCCGCCGCAAAAGCATGGCGAAGGGATCTGTGGAAAATGTTCTGACGGTTCTCCGCACAATGGGCATCAAACCTTCAGACTATGACATTCACGTCAATTTTCCGGGCGGAGGCCCGATTGACGGACCTTCAGCAGGTATCGCGATGGCCGCGGGGATTTTTTCCGCGATTCACCGCATCCCGATCGACCATACGGTGGCGATGACGGGAGAAATCAGCCTGACGGGGCTTGTCAAACCGATCGGCGGCGTCATTCCGAAAATTAAAGCCGCAAAACAGGCCGGAGCAAAAACGGTCATTATCCCATATGAAAATCAGCAGTCCATTCTGAAACGAATAGACGGAATCACCATTAAAGCGGTAAAAACGTTCCAGGAAGTGCTTGACGTCATATTGGTTGACCCTCCTTCAGAACAAAAACCGTTTGATATCCAAATGAATAAAGAATCTGTATAAACCCCATTTTTATAATGGGGTTTTTTTATGGAGGACATCTTTTCCTTTTTCAGAACAGAAAGAAAGGGTATACTACGAAGAGACTGTTTTATATACAGGGCAGGCGGATAAGCCGATTAAAGCCCGATCCCGGAATTGTACAACGATGAAAAAGTTGTATTATAATGGTTCATACTAAAGTCACGGAGGTGTCAGTCACATGGCAGAAGATACAAAACGCAGCATCCCGCTCCTCCCTTTAAGAGGCTTATTGGTATACCCGACAATGGTTTTACATTTAGATGTAGGCCGTGACAAGTCGGTTCAGGCTCTTGAACAGGCAATGATGCATGATCATATGATTTTTTTAGCCACTCAGCAGGATATTTCGATAGACGAACCGGGTGAAGAGGATATTTTCGCCGTCGGCACTTATACAAAAATTAAACAGATGCTGAAGCTGCCCAACGGTACGATCAGAGTGCTTGTAGAAGGCATTCAGCGGGCGCAGATCCTTGAATACACCGAACTCGAAGATTATACTTCGGTCGATATACAGCTGATGCATGAGGATGATTCAAAAGACGTGGAAGACGAAGCGCTTATGCGGACGCTGCTGGACCATTTTGACCAGTACATAAAAATTTCTAAAAAAATCTCCGCAGAAACGTATGCGGCTGTGACTGATATTGAAGAGCCCGGCAGAATGGCGGATATCGTCGCTTCTCATCTCCCGCTGAAATTAAAGGACAAGCAGGACATTTTAGAAACGGCGGATATTAAAGAACGTCTGAATAAGGTCATTCGTTCCATTCATAATGAAAAAGAAGTGCTGGAGATTGAGAAAAAAATCGGTCAGCGCGTCAAACGTTCGATGGAACGCACTCAAAAGGAATACTACTTGCGTGAACAGATGAAAGCCATTCAGAAGGAACTTGGCGACAAAGAAGGAAAAACCGGCGAAGTTCAGTCGCTCACGGAAAAGATAGAAGAAGCAGGCATGCCTGAGCGTGTCAAAGAAACGGCGCTTAAGGAATTAAGCCGTTACGAAAAAGTGCCGTCAAGCTCAGCGGAAAGCTCTGTTATCCGCAACTATATCGACTGGCTCATCGCCCTTCCGTGGTCGGATGAAACAGAAGATAAACTTGATATAAAAAAAGCCGGGGAAATCTTAGATAAAGAGCATCACGGCTTAGAGAAAGTGAAAGAGCGGATTTTGGAGTATTTGGCCGTGAAACAGCTGACGAAAACGCTGAAAGGGCCGATTCTTTGTCTCGCCGGACCTCCGGGAGTCGGTAAAACATCTCTTGCAAAATCAATCAGTACGAGCATGGGGCGCCGTTTTGTGAGAATTTCACTGGGCGGAGTGCGCGATGAGTCTGAAATCCGCGGGCACCGGCGCACATACGTCGGGGCGATGCCGGGCCGGATTATCCAGGGAATGAAAAAAGCCGGCAAACAAAATCCGGTTTTTCTCCTGGATGAGATCGACAAAATGTCATCTGATTTCAGAGGCGATCCGTCTTCGGCGATGCTTGAGGTGCTGGATCCGGAACAAAACAGCACATTCAGCGACCACTATATTGAAGAGACGTTCGATTTATCGAAAGTACTGTTTATCGCGACTGCGAATAACCTTGCTTCCATCCCGGGCCCTCTCAGAGACAGAATGGAGATTATCAGCCTGTCAGGCTACACTGAAAACGAAAAGCTGGAGATTGTGAAAGATCACCTGCTGCCGAAACAAATCAAAGAGCACGGGCTCACAAAGAGCAACCTGCAGATTCGGGATCAGGCGATTACGGACATCATCCGCTACTATACGAGGGAAGCCGGCGTGAGAACGCTTGAACGCCAGATTGCCGCCATTTGCCGAAAGGCTGCGAAAGCCATTGTGTCTGAGGAGAGAAAACGCATTACCGTTACAGAGAAAAATCTGGCCGACTATCTCGGAAAACGGATATTCAGATACGGACAGGCGGAAACCGAAGATCAAATCGGGGTTGTCACGGGGCTCGCGTATACGACGGTCGGCGGAGATACGCTGTCAATCGAAGTGTCATTGTCACCGGGAAAAGGAAAGCTGATTCTGACCGGGAAGCTTGGAGATGTCATGCGGGAATCCGCGCAGGCCGCTTTCAGTTATGTCCGCTCGAAAACGGAGCAGCTCGGAATTGACCCGAAATTCCATGAGAAGTATGACATTCATATCCATGTCCCTGAAGGAGCGGTGCCGAAAGACGGCCCTTCTGCCGGAATTACGATGGCCACGGCGCTCGTTTCAGCATTAACGGACCGTGCGGTAAAACGCGAAGTCGGTATGACGGGAGAAATCACGCTGCGGGGCCGCGTGCTTCCGATCGGCGGACTGAAAGAAAAGGCGCTCGGCGCGCACAGAGCGGGCCTGACCACTATTATTGCGCCTAAAGATAACGAAAAAGATATAGAGGATATTCCAGAAAGCGTCAGAGAAGGACTGAAGTTTATATTCGTGTCTCACCTGGATGACGTTTTGGAACATGCCTTAGTAGGAGAGAAGAAATGAAAGTCACAAAGTCAGAAATCGTGATCAGCGCGGTCAAACCCGAACAGTACCCTGATGGGGGGCTTCCGGAAATCGCGCTGGCGGGAAGATCAAATGTAGGAAAGTCATCTTTTATCAATTCATTAATCAATCGGAAAAACTTGGCCAGAACGTCATCAAAACCGGGGAAAACACAGACTTTAAACTTTTACATCATCAATGATGAATTGCATTTTGTCGACGTTCCCGGGTACGGATTTGCGAAAGTTTCCAAAAGCGAGCGGGAAGCATGGGGGAGAATGATTGAAACCTATATGACGACCCGCGAAGAGCTGAAAGCCTGCGTGCAGATTGTCGACCTCAGGCACGCGCCGTCTGCTGAAGACGTGAACATGTATGAATTCCTGAAGTATTACGGCATTCCCGTCATCGTTATCGCGACAAAAGCGGATAAGATTCCAAAAGGAAAATGGGACAAGCACTTAAAGGTTGTCAAACAGACGCTTGATATGGATCCTGAAGATGAGCTGATCTTATTTTCCTCTGAAACGAAAAAAGGCAAAGATGAAGCATGGGGAGCCATTAAAAAAATGATCAGCCGGTAATGAAAAACCCAAAACGCAGTGCGTTTTGGGTTTTATCGTATAGTTTTGTTCCGCTTGATAAACAATAATAAAAGGCTGATTCCGATGAAAACATACGGCCAGTATGTTTTGAAGTGTTCCGTCGGAATATGGACGGACTCCAGCCACGCCGTAATTTGTTTAAAGAAGTATAAAAAGAGGGAAAAACCAATCATGGCAGCCGCTTCGTATACATATTCTTTTCTGGCAGCCGCAAATAAGGAGAATCCGAAGACGAAGAGAATCATTTCAAAATCTCCCGGCCACCATGAGAGCTCAGGTTTGGCGAAAAAGTGTAAACCTATGCCGAAAAGAAGCATGCCGATCAGGACGTGAGGCCCGGCCGCTTCCTTTTTGCCCTGATACAAGAGCACGGCTCCCAAGAGCATAAGGAGCACCGGCCATTCCCCCTGATTCGCAAACAGGTGAACCTGTCCGCTCTGAAGCCATGCGAATAATGAAGCGGCTAGCAGAAGTCCCGGTAATAAAATTGATGTTTTTTTCATCCTGTCACCTACCCGCAGTAAAGGATTTTTAGTATGATGATTACAGTGGAAACGAGCTTTTTATACTATAGCATAACATTTTTGAAATCTGTTCACATTTTCCCGAAGAAACTATGTTATAATTATTATAAATAATAAATTCTATGTTAGAATGATTATAAATAAATTGCGATGTACGGGGGTGCATGAAAGCGATGCATATTCTTGTTGTGGGAGTAGATTATAAATCCGCCCCTATTGAAATACGCGAAAAAATAAGTTTTCAGCCGGATGAGCTTGCAGAAGCGATGCTCCGTTTAAAAGAAGAAAAAAGCGTTCTTGAAAACATTATCGTGTCAACCTGCAACCGCACCGAAATATATGCGGTGGTCGACCAGCTTCATACCGGCCGTTATTATATAAAGACATTTTTATCCGAATGGTTCTCGCTGCCGAAAGAAGAGCTGTCTCCGTTTCTGAAATTTTATGAGAGCGACGCGGCGATCGAGCATTTATTCCGTGTGGCGTGCGGTTTGGATTCCATGGTCATCGGAGAGACGCAAATACTCGGCCAGGTCCGCTCGAGCTTTAAAACGGCGCAGGCAGAAAAGACGATCGGCACCATTTTCAATGAGCTGTTTAAACAGGCGGTGACCGTCGGCAAACGCACGCATGCCGAAACCGATATCGGCGCCAATGCCGTTTCAGTCAGTTACGCCGCCGTTGAACTCGCGAAAAAAATCTTCGGCTCATTGTCAAATAAGCACATTTTGATTCTCGGTGCGGGAAAAATGGGCGAGCTCGCCGCAGAAAACCTGCACGGTCAGGGTATCGGCAAAGTAACGGTCATCAACAGAACGTTTTTGAAGGCAAAAGCGCTTGCTGACCGTTTCTCCGGAGAAGCGCGCAGCTTAAACCAGCTTGAACATGCACTCGCTGAAGCTGATATTTTAATCAGTTCGACAGGCGCAAGTGATTTCGTCGTGTCTAAAGAGATGATGGAGAGAGCGGGCAGACAGCGGAAAGGCCGTCCGTTATTTATGGTGGATATCGCTGTGCCAAGAGACCTCGATCCGGCGCTTAACGATCTTGAAGGTGTTTTTCTGTACGATATTGATGACCTTGAAGGAATCGTTGAAGCCAACTTACAAGAACGCCGCGAAACCGCTGAAAAAGTCGAGCTGTTTATTGAAGCGGCAATTGTTGAGTTTAAGCAGTGGCTTAATACGCTCGGCGTCGTGCCGGTCATTTCGGCGCTGCGTGAAAAGGCGCTGTCCATCCAGTCCGATACGATGCAGAGCATTGAGCGCAAGCTGCCTCATCTGACGGTAAGAGAGAAAAAACTTCTCAGCAAACATACGAAAAGCATCATTAACCAAATGCTGCGCGACCCGATTCTGAAAGCGAAAGAGCTTGCGGCTGAAGCGGATTCAGATGAAAAGCTGAAGCTGTTTATGCAGATTTTCGATATTGAGGAAGAGGCCGGCCGCCAGCTGGACAAAAGCCTGGATAACCGCCAGACGGTTCATTCGTTTCAAAAGGCAGAAGCAAAAACGGGCTTACGTCCGCTTGTAAGTGAGTGAGGGCTGTATGATTGATACAGCAATGGCAAGACTTAATGAAGCGACAATTGTTATTTATGCAGTAAGCGTCCTTTTTTACTTTATAGATTTTCTTCAACACAACCGGAAGGCTGGAAAAATAGCCTTCTGGTTGCTTTCTATTGTCTGGACTCTGCAAACCGTCTATCTTTCTTATTTCATGTGGCAGACGGGCAGATTTCCGGTCTTGAATATTACAGAGGCCCTTTACTTTTATGCGTGGGTGCTTGTCACGCTCTCACTTGTGGTCACGCAGATTCTGCGGGTTGATTTTATCGTGTTTTTCACGAATGTCATCGGTTTCTCGATGATTGCGATCCATACGTTTTCACCGACGGATCAGCATTCGGCCGCCTTTTCCGGCCAGCTGGTCTCAGAGCTTTTGGTCATTCATATTACTATGGCGATTCTGTCTTACGGCGCTTTTTCCCTTTCTTTTGTCTTTTCGCTTCTTTATCAGTTTCAATATTCTTTATTAAAGAAGAAAAAATGGGGAAAATGGCTGTTGAGAATTGAAGATTTGTCAAAACTTGATTATATGGCTTACGTTTTAAATGTCATCGGGGTTCCGATGCTGCTGTTGAGCCTGATATTAGGCGTGATCTGGGCGTATGTGTCGCTGGAAACGCTGTACTGGTTTGATTCAAAAGTGCTCGGCTCGTTTATTGTGCTGCTTTTATACAGCTACTATTTATATATCAGAATGATTAAGGAACTGCAGGGGAAAGTGGCGGCGTTATGGAATTCAGCATGTTTTCTCGTGCTGATGATTAATTACTTCCTGCTCGGAAGCCTGTCACAATTCCATTGGTTCAGTTAACGCACGCGCCCAAACAGATTCGGGAGGAAAGAAAATGAGAACGATTAAGGTAGGTTCCAGACGGAGCAAACTGGCTATGACCCAGACAAAATGGGTGATTAACAAACTGAAGGAATTGAATCCTTCCTATGACTTTGAAATCCGGGAGATTGTCACAAAAGGCGACCGCATCCTCGATGTTACACTGTCAAAAGTGGGCGGCAAAGGTTTGTTTGTCAAAGAGATTGAACAGGCACTGCTGCATCAGGAGATTGATATGGCGGTTCACAGCATGAAAGACATGCCCGCCGTTTTGCCTGAGGGTCTTGTCATAGGCTGCATACCGAAACGTGAAGATCCGCGTGATGCGCTCATTTCAAAAGGGCATCAAAAGCTGGACGGCATAAAAGAAGGGGGCATCATCGGCACCAGCAGTTTAAGAAGAAGCGCCCAGATTCTTGCTGAACGCCCTGATCTTACAATTAAGTGGATCAGAGGCAATATCGATACGAGACTTCAAAAGCTTGAAACGGAAGATTACGATGCTATTATTTTAGCGGCTGCGGGGCTTTCGAGAATGGGCTGGAAAGATGATGTCGTATCTGAATTCCTCGAACCGGACCGCTGTCTGCCTGCGGTCGGCCAAGGCGCTCTTGCCATTGAATGCAGAGAGTCGGATGAAGAGCTTTTGAAGCTGTTTGCGCAATTTACCGATGAGTATACGCAGCGCACTGTGGCAGCCGAACGGGCTTTCTTACACGCGATGGAAGGCGGCTGCCAAGTGCCGATAGCCGGGTATGCGTCCGTCAATGACCGTGATGAGGTTGAATTGGTCGGTCTTGTCGCGTCTCCGGACGGAAAGACGATTTATAAAGAAACAGCGGCGGGACATGATCCGGAAGAAATCGGGAAACGCTGTGCGGCGATGATGTCTGAAAAAGGAGCCAAAGCACTAATCGACAGCGTGAAACAGGAGCTCGATCAGGATGGCAATTGACCTTCCTTTACAAGGAAAGACCGTGCTCGTCACCCGGAACAAAAGACAGGCAGCACCGTTCCGAAAAAAAGTGGAGGCGCTCGGCGGAACGGCTGTTTCCGCCTCTCTGATCGCTTTTCAGGAAGCGCTCCCGGATGAATGTGCGGACAGTCTGCGGGAAGACCTTTCTGAACCGGGCTGGCTTGTGTTTACAAGCGTAAACGGTGTCCGGTTCTTTTTTTCCTACCTTGGTCAGCATGGCCTTGCGCTTCCGGGACGGAAAAAAATCGCAGCCGTCGGTGAAAAGACTGCGCGCGCCCTGAAAGAGCGGGGAGCCCGGACGGATGCGATGCCTGACGAGTATGTGGCGGAATGTCTGGCTGATACTTTAAAACGGCACGCATCAGCTGCCGAACCCATTTCAGTGATAAAGGGCAATTTATCACGCGATGTCATAAAAGCGGAGCTTGAGCCGCTTGGCTATCAAATAAGGGAATGGGTGTTATACAATACCATTCAGGATGAAAAAGGCATGGACGAGCTGAGACGGGCTGCATCCCGCTCTCATTTTGATTTTATTACGTTTACCAGCTCATCGGCGGTGCATACGTTTATGCATGCGGTCGGAGACGGAGAAAAAGCGTGGGAAAACAGCGGTGCGAGCTATATCAGCATCGGCCCTTTGACAGAGAAAGCGCTCTTGGAATACGGGATCTCATCCCATGTGCCTGACACCTATACGATTGAAGGCATGCTGGACGTCATGTGCAGCATGTCGGGAAAGGATAGATAATGATGAATCAAACATTTAACAGACACCGCCGTTTGCGCGCGAACGCTGCGATGAGAGATTTAGTAAAAGAAACACGTCTTCACCCTTCAGATTTTATTTACCCGTTATTTGTCGTTGAAGGACTCGAAGGAAAAAAAGAAGTTCCTTCCATGCCGGGGGTTTATCATGTATCACTCGATTTGTTAAAGGATGAAATGGCTGAGCTGATATCGCTCGGCATTAAGTCGGTCATCGTTTTCGGCGTGCCGGAAGAAAAAGACGCCTGCGGTACCCAGGCTTTTCACGATCACGGCATTGTGCAGAAAGGGATTGCTGAAATTAAAAAGCATTATCCTGAAATGATCGTCATCGCTGATACATGTCTTTGTGAATACACGGATCACGGCCATTGCGGCGTCGTGAAAGACGGAGTAATCCTGAATGACGAGTCGCTTGAACTGCTGGCGCAGACAGCCGTCAGCCAGGCTAAAGCCGGCGCTGACATCATCGCTCCTTCAAATATGATGGACGGTTTTGTCACAGTGATCAGGGAAGCGCTCGACAAAGAAGGCTTCACGAATATTCCGATCATGTCTTATGCCGTGAAATATTCAAGTGAATTTTACGGTCCGTTCCGCGACGCGGCTGACAGCACGCCGCAGTTCGGTGACCGAAAAACATATCAGATGGATCCGGCCAACCGCCTGGAAGCGCTACGTGAGGCTGAATCAGACGCGGCAGAAGGCGCTGACTTTTTAATCGTCAAACCGTCTATGTCATACTTAGATATTATGCGTGATGTGAAAAACCGCCATCACCTGCCGCTGGTCGCATATAATGTGAGCGGGGAGTATTCCATGGTGAAAGCGGCAGCCCAAAACGGCTGGATTAAAGAAAAAGAAATGGTGCTGGAAATTTTAACGGGCATGAAACGTGCAGGAGCCGATCTGATTATGACGTATCATGCAAAAGACGCAGCAAAATGGCTTGCTGAGTAACGATTTCATTTGACGGGAGCTGAGGCAGATGAGAAGCTATGAAAAATCAAAAGCCGCTTTTAAAGAAGCGCAGAAACTGATGCCGGGCGGAGTGAACAGCCCGGTGCGCGCGTTTAAATCAGTTGATATGGACCCGATCTTTATGCAGCGCGGAAAAGGATCGAAAATTTTTGATATTGACGGCAATGAATATATCGACTACGTCTTGAGCTGGGGGCCGCTCATTTTGGGCCACACGAACGACCAGGTCGTTGAAAGCCTGAAAAAAGTAGCCGAGAACGGGACAAGTTTCGGGGCATCTACTGAAGTGGAAAACGAACTGGCCAAATTGGTCATTGACCGTGTGCCGTCTGTTGAAATCGTGCGGATGGTCAGCTCCGGCACAGAGGCGACAATGAGCGCTCTGCGTCTGGCAAGAGGATATACCGGCCGCAACAAAATTTTGAAATTTGAAGGCTGTTACCACGGCCATGGTGATTCGCTGCTGATCAAAGCGGGATCCGGAGTGGCGACACTCGGCCTGCCGGACAGCCCGGGCGTACCGGAAGGAATAGCAATGAATACGATTACCGTTCCATACAACGACTTGGAAAGCGTTGCACTCGCATTCCGGGAGTACGGTGAAGATATTGCCGGGGTCATTGTTGAACCGGTAGCAGGCAATATGGGTGTTGTTCCGCCGCAGGAAGGCTTTTTACAAGGACTTCGCGACATTACGGAACAGTATGGTGCGCTGCTCATTTTTGATGAGGTCATGACCGGTTTTCGCGTGGACTATAACTGTGCGCAAGGATATTTCGGCGTGACGCCTGATTTAACGTGTCTCGGCAAAGTCATCGGCGGCGGTCTTCCTGTCGGTGCGTATGGCGGCAAAGCCGAAATCATGGAACGAATCGCGCCGAGCGGTCCGATCTACCAGGCGGGAACATTGTCAGGAAATCCGCTTGCCATGACAGCGGGACTTGAGACATTACAGCAGCTCACACCTGAATCTTACCAAGAATTTGTGAAAAAAGGCGATATGCTTGAAGAAGGCATTTCAAAAGCAGCTGCAGCACATGGCATTCCGCACACGTTTAACCGGGCGGGGTCAATGATCGGCTTCTTTTTCACCAATGAGCCTGTCATTAACTATGAAGCAGCCAAATCTTCTGATTTAAAGCTGTTCGCCAAGTATTATAAAGGGATGGCCGACGCAGGCGTATTTCTGCCGCCGTCTCAATTTGAAGGATTGTTTCTCTCCACTGCGCATACAATGGAGGATATTGAAAATACCATTCAAGCCGCTGAGAAAGTGTTCCAGGCGATCAGCCGCTGATACCGAAAAGCCGATGCAAGCAAGACTTGTATCGGCTTTTTTCAATGCCTCCATTATCATATTTTCCCGGATTGCGGCATACACCTTTAGTGACATCTAATTGTATGGATTAGATGAAAGGAGGATATGAACTTGCCGCATAATCACCGATTGCAATTTTCTGTTGAAGAATCAATCTGTTTCCAAAAAGGACAGGAAGTTTCTGAATTACTTTCGATTTCATTAGACCCTGACATCAGGGTGCAGGAAGTAAATGATTATGTCTCAATTAAAGGGTCATTAGAACTTACTGGCGAGTACAACATAGATCACAGCAGTCATTTTGAAGAGCTTAATAGTGAGCTGAGGCATGTAGAGGAAGTGAGGGCGAGGGAGGATGGTACGGCCGAGCTCATTCATTGTTTCCCGGTGGACATCACGATTCCGAAAAATAAAGTGAGCCACCTCAATGATGTTTTCGTATTTATTGATGCCTTTGATTATCAGCTGACGGATTCAAGGATCTTAACCATTCAAGCTGATTTGGCAATTGAAGGGCTGCTTGAGGAATCCGAGCCAAAAGAGCCGGAGATCCCTTTGTACGTGGCGCCTGAATTTGCCAGAGAAGAAATGATCAATCTTGCCGGACATCATTCTGAGGACGAAAATGAACCAGAATTAATGATACGCCATGAGCCTGAAATACCTTTGACTGTATCAGAAGAAGCAGCACAAGAAACAGAGAAGAACGAGGAAGAAATCCCGCCTTTACTCAGGCAGGAGGAAGAAAAGCAGGAAACAGCCCCGATTCTGAGGGAGCAGGAAGAAGAGCAGGAAGCAGCTCCGATTCTGAGGGAGCAAGAAGAAGAGCAGGAAGCAGCCCCGATTTTGAGGGAGCAAGAAGAAGAAGAGCAGGAAGCAGCCCCGCTTCTGAGGGAGCAAGAAGAGGTGCCGAAACCTGTTTCCTTTACTGAGCCTCCTCCTCCCGTTTCCTTCCAGCACGAAGAAGAGCCGGAAGAAGCTGAGGAGCCTGCAATCATGTCAGCTGTGAGGAATGAACCCGTATTTGAGGATGATTCAGCAGAAGCGCAGGAAGAGCCAAAAGATGATATCGAACCGGTTTTCCCTGCTTTCACTCTGACTCCGCATGCAGAAAAACCAAAAATTGCGGAACAGCCCTTCCTTCAAAAAGAAGAGCAGCCAGAGGCCGAGCCGCTTCTCCGTCAGAGCGATCATAAGGCGGCAGAAGACGAAGGTGAGCCTGCGGTTTTTCAAGAAGAGCAGGCGCCCGTTTATCGTGAGTTCGTTCCGGAACGGCAGGAAGAGGAGTTTTACAGCGCTCCTAAGCTGCTTGAAGAAGAGGCTCATGATGAAGAAGGGTTTGAAATTGAGGTAAGGAAGATGGCGCCGCCGGAGGAGGAAACCGGGAAGCCTCTCGATTTGTCTTTTCAGTTTTCCAAACTGCCGCCGGAGGAGCCGGCGCAAGCTGAACAGCCTGAGCCGCTTAAGCCTGAAAGAAAGAATGAAGAAGCGGCACCGGGAACCGAGCAGAAGGAAAATGACAACTCTCATTACTTGACAAAATTATTTACAAGGGAAGAAGAAAAGTTTTCAAGAATGAAAATTTGTATCGTACAGCAGCAAGATACAATCGACCGGGTGTGTGAACGATATGACATTACATCCCAGCAGCTCATCCGAACGAATGCTTTATCGTTTGATGACGAGCTTGAGGAAGGTCAGCTTCTGTATATACCTGAATATAATAACAGCCATGTGTAAGCACAAAGAGGCCGTAAAAATGTGGTGAATGGAATGGAAGCAGTCCAATCAGTGCTTCAGGAATACGGGCTGACGGCTGAGTACATTGAGCCTGTCAGCCCGCATGTTTGGAAGGTCTACTCAAACTACGGCATTTTTGCTTTGAAACAGCTCAAGCCGGCCCGCAGCAGTGAATTTACGGATCTTATGATTGAGATTGAGGAGAAAGGCTACCGATCATTTGTGCCGATCTGCCGCACGTATGCAGGCGATTTTTTTGCGGGAAGACAGACGGAGAATTCTTATTATTTAATGCCTTGGCTTCAGTACGATCAGGAAGAAGAACGGGACCAAAAACATGTTTACCTTTTTAAAGAGGTCGCGAAGCTCCATTCTGCGACTGTGCGGGACATCCAAATCCGGACTGAAGATATCAGCCGCTTTTATGAAGCAACGAAAAGAGATTGGGAAAATGATAAACTTGTCTATGAACAATTCGCCGACCGGGCGGAAAAAGAGTGGTACCTTTCACCTTTTGAACTGCAGGCTGTTACGTATCTTACAGAAACGGTTTCCGCCGTCAATTTTGCTCTCGAACGTCTAGAAGAATGGTTTGACGCGGCAAAGGATCATGACAAGACGAGAGCGGTGATCAACCACGGCAGTTTATCGAGCCGCCACTTTCTGTATAATGATGCGGGATCGGGCTTTTTCACAAATTTCGAGAAAGCTGCGCTGGGTCCTCCGCAAAATGACCTGCTCAGCTTTTACTCCAGAATGTTCAGAAGCTATCCGAAAGCATGTCCGGAATGCCTGGACTGGTTTTATACGTATCACAAATCATTCCCGCTCCGTGAAGCGGAAATCAGCCTGTTTCTCAGCTATATGGCTTATCCGTCCGCCATGTACAAAGTGCTGAAACGGTATCAGACCGGCCAAAGGGGCTCTGAAAAAGAAGAGTGCACGCAATTATTAAGAGCGTTTTGGCAGATGAAAAATGTTGAACCTTTTCTCATGAAGGTTCATCAGATTGAGCGGGAGAAAAAAATAAAAGCGGAAAACGAGTCCTCTTCATAACGGGACTCGTTTTTTTATATCCAATCCAAATGCAGGGCGCACGCTAAAAACAGCAGGATGGCAAGCAGCAGGACATCAAAAGTCGTCGGAAAGAAAATCGTCCTGATCCCCTGAAAGATCGTAATCGGGATAATGACTTGCACGGATACAAGGCGGACCTGTCTGGCCCACTGGGGGAGCGAATAAGAATTGAATTTTTTTCTCACGGGCAATTCCTCCTCACATTCGCCTTTCTATGTATCGTATGTAAGGGAAAGGGCGGGGTGCATGCCCATTTATGTATGACGGCAGCGTTTTTTGGAAAAGATGATTGACGAATCAAAAACACTTTTACTATAATAAAGAACATAATAAATAAGATCATGAGCTGATATAAATACACCTGCTTTGAACGGGAAGAGTACAAGAAAGACGCATGAAGAGAGAGAAGCTACTGTGCTGAAAGGCTTCTTATGCCGTCTCATTGGAAGGTCGCCCGGGAGCACAATTTCTTGAACATACAGTAGAGAAATTCGGGCCGCACCCGTTATCCGTTTAAGTGCATGAACAAATCTGTTCATGAAAAAAGGTGGTACCGCGAAAGAGCTTTTCGTCCTTTATCAGGATGAAGGCTCTTTTTTAGTTGCTCAGCCATTTCTAAACATGCTGGAGGGTTATCATGGATACAAACGAACAAACAATGCCGACAAAATATGATCCGTCTGCGATTGAAAAAGGCCGCTATGATTTTTGGCTGAAAGGAAAATATTTTGAAGCGGGCGGCGATCAAACGAAACAGCCGTATTCTGTCGTCATTCCGCCGCCGAACGTGACGGGCAGGCTGCACCTCGGACATGCGTGGGATACGACGCTGCAAGATATCGTTACACGTATGAAACGCATGCAGGGCTATGACGTGCTCTGGCTTCCGGGCATGGATCACGCCGGCATCGCCACTCAGGCAAAAGTCGAAGCGAAACTCCGCGAGCAGGGCACAAGCCGTTACGACCTCGGCCGTGAAAAATTTTTAGAAGAAACGTGGAAGTGGAAAGAAGAGTATGCTGATTTCATCCGCAGCCAATGGGCCAAGATGGGACTCGGACTCGATTATTCACGCGAACGTTTCACTCTTGATGAAGGGCTGAACAAAGCCGTGCGTGAAGTATTCGTCAAGTTGTACGAAAAAGGCTTGATTTACAGAGGCGAATATATCATCAACTGGGACCCTGCCACAAAAACGGCTTTATCCGATATTGAAGTGATTTACAAAGACGTACAGGGCGCGTTTTATCATTTGCGCTACCCGTTAGCAGACGGTTCAGGCTCAATTGAAATCGCGACCACCCGTCCGGAAACGATGCTTGGCGACACGGCTGTCGCGGTTCATCCTGAAGATGAGCGCTACAAGCACTTAATCGGCAAAACGGTGATTCTGCCGATTACAAACCGCGAAATTCCGATCGTCGGCGATGATTATGTTGATATGGAATTCGGATCAGGCGCCGTTAAAATCACGCCTGCCCATGACCCGAATGACTTTGAACTCGGAAACCGCCACAATTTAGAGCGGATTCTCGTCATGAATGAAGACGGAACAATGAATGAAAAAGCGCTGCAATATAACGGCATGGACCGGTTTGAATGCCGCAAAAAACTCGTCAAAGATCTTCAGGAATCCGGCGTTCTCTTTAAAATCGAAGACCATATGCATTCCGTCGGCCACAGTGAGAGAAGCGGCGCCGTTGTTGAGCCGTACCTGTCCACACAATGGTTTGTCAAAATGCAGCCGCTGGCCGATGCTGCGGTTGACCTTCAGGCAAAAGAAGAGAAAGTTCACTTCGTTCCTGACCGGTTCGAGAAAACGTACCTGCACTGGATGGAAAACATCCGTGATTGGTGTATTTCCCGTCAGCTGTGGTGGGGCCACCGCATCCCGGCTTGGTATCATAAAGAAACAAAAGAAGTGTACGTCGGCCTTGAGGCGCCTGAGGACAGCGAAAATTGGGAACAGGATTCAGACGTGCTTGATACATGGTTCAGCTCCGCGCTTTGGCCGTTTTCTACAATGGGCTGGCCTGATGAAAACGCTGAAGACTTTAAGCGGTATTACTCGACCGATGTTCTTGTAACGGGATATGACATCATTTTCTTCTGGGTATCCCGGATGATTTTCCAAGGTCTTGAGTTTACCGGCGAGCGTCCGTTCAAAGACGTGCTGATTCACGGCTTAATCCGTGACGAGCAGGGCAGAAAAATGAGTAAATCCCTTGGGAACGGCGTGGACCCGATGGATGTCATCGACAAGTACGGAGCGGATTCCCTGCGCTATTTCCTGGCAACCGGAAGTTCACCGGGACAGGATCTCCGTTTCAGCTATGAAAAAGTGGAATCCACATGGAATTTCGCAAATAAAATTTGGAACGCCTCCCGTTTTGCATTAATGAACATGGACGGCATGACGTATGACGAGCTTGATCTGTCCGGTGAAAAATCAGTTGCTGATAAGTGGATCCTGACAAGACTGAATGAAACGATAGAAGACGTAACACAGCTTGCGGATCGTTATGAATTCGGTGAAGTCGGACGCCACCTGTACAACTTTATCTGGGACGATGTGTGCGACTGGTATATCGAAATGGCGAAGCTTCCGCTGTACGGGGAAGATGAAGCGGCGAAGAAAACAACCCGGTCTGTTCTGGCATACGTGCTTGACCAGACGATGCGTCTTCTTCACCCGTTTATGCCATTCTTAACGGAAGAAATCTGGCAGCACCTTCCTCATGAAGGCGAGTCAATCACGATCAGCTCTTGGCCGGTTCCGGTGCCGGAACATACGGATAAAGAGGCAGCGGCGGATATGAAACTGCTCGTTGAATTAATCCGTTCTGTCCGCAATATCCGGAGCGAAGTCAACACGCCGATGAGCAAGCAGGTTGAACTTTACATTAAAACATCTACCGAAGACATTGCCGGCCGCCTTGAGAAGAACCGTTCTTACGTTGAACGCTTTACGAATCCGAGCACGCTGAAAATCGGGACGGATATCACTGCGGCAGACAAAGCGATGACAGCGGTCGTCACCGGAGCGGAAGTCATTCTGCCGCTTGAAGGGCTGATTAACATTGATGAGGAGATCGCCCGTCTGCAAAAAGAATTCGACAAGCTGACAAAAGAAGTCGAACGCGTTCAGAAAAAACTCGGCAACGAAGGATTCATTAAAAAAGCTCCTGAGCATGTCATTGAAGAAGAACGCGGAAAAGAGAAAGACTACACGGCAAAACGCGAAGCTGTCCGGCAGCGGATTGCAGAGCTGAAAGGCTGATAAAACAGCGGGGCGGTTTCCTAAGAAACCGCCTTGTCGTATAAAAGAGGGGATTTCATTGTTTAATACGTACAAAGAAGCGATCAGCTGGATTCACGGCAGACTCAAGTTCGGCGTTAAGCCGGGCCTTCTCCGTATGGAAAAGCTGATGGAAAAACTGGAACACCCGGAAAAGAACATTCGCGCCATTCATGTGGCGGGCACAAACGGCAAAGGATCAACCGTCTCTTTTATCCGTTCCGTGCTTCAAGAAGCCGGTTATACGGTCGGCACGTTCACATCGCCTTACATGATTACGTTTAATGAGCGTATCAGCGTCAACGGCACGCCGATTACCGATGAGGAATGGAGAACGCTTGTTAATGACATAAAACCGATAGTCGATGAGCTTGATAAGACTGATGCCGGAACGGTGACAGAATTTGAAATCATTACAGCGTGTGCATTTTTATATTTTGCGAAGCGGGCTGATATCGATTTTGTTATTTTTGAAGCGGGGCTCGGCGGCACATTTGATTCAACCAATATTGTGAAACCGCTCCTGTCGGTCATTACAAGTATCGGACATGACCATATGGCCATTTTAGGCAATACCATCGAGGAGATCGCCGGGCAGAAAGCCGGTATCATTAAAAATTCCATTCCGGTCATTACGGGCGTCAATCAGCCGGAAGCACTCGGCGTTATTGAAGCGGAAGCCGAAAAAAAGCAGGCTCCGTATCAGTCACTTTATAAAACGTGCAGACTGTTTAATGAAGCGGCGCTTCCGTCCGGCGAAAGCTTTTCGCTGGAAACAGAAACGAAATGCTATGAAAACATTCAAACGTCGCTGATCGGCATTCACCAAAGGCAGAATGCGGCATTGGCGATATTGGCCGCTGAATGGCTGAATCGCCTGGAAGCCGCAGTCATTTCAGAAGAAGCGATGCGAAACGGCCTGAAAAAAGCTTCCTGGCCGGGCCGGTTTGAACGTCTTCAAAGCCGCCCTTTAGTGTTTGCGGACGGCGCGCATAACGAAGAGGGCGTTGAAACGCTGACAGAAACGATCAGGCAGCGCTTTGCCGATAAAAACGTCCATGTCGTATTCAGCGCATTAAAAGACAAACCGTATCAGGAAATGATTAAAAAGCTTGAAACCGAAGCAGATTCCATTCACTTTGTATCATTTGACTTTCCGCGTGCTTCAAGCGCCGAAGCTCTTTACAATGCAAGCAGTCTTGCGTCTAAGAGCTTCGATGAGAACCCGGACAGTGTGAAAGAATGGATAGAACAAAAAGACGGGGCGGATGATGTCATCATCATTACCGGCTCCTTATATTTTATTTCAGAAATGAGAAAGCGGCTTATCTGACAGCCCCTCGGATGCCCGGCAGACCATTTTCCGGTTTTGCCGGGTGTTTTTATGCTGAAAATATATTTTCAGCCATTTCAGTCATGGTGTTTTTCTTTGCTATAATCTGAGCCAGATTGATAGTAAAGGTGTGGTCTGAGTGCTTTTGATTCTGTTTTTTCTCGGCTTGATTTTCGGTTCTTTTTTTTATACAGCAGCGTGCCGTATCCCGCTTCGAATCTCGGTTATTTCGCCGCGTTCAGCCTGCTCGTTCTGCGGCTTGCCGCTCTCCTGGGGGGAGCTTGTGCCCGTCGTCTCCTATATTCTGCAAAGAGGCAGATGCAGAAACTGCCGTGCGAAGCTGTCGGTTATGTATCCGGCGGCGGAATGCTGGACGGCGTGTTTATTCACGGCTGCAGGCATTCATTTCGGTTTCTCAAAAGAACTGTTAGTCGCGCTGTTATTTCTGTCTCTGCTCATGATTGTTACTATGACGGATCTGCAATATATGCTGATTCCTGACAAAGTTCTGCTGTTTTTTCTTCCGCTTTTCATCGCCGGCCGTATGTTTTCTCCGCTGGATTCATGGTATGCGGGTTTTGCCGGAGCTGTTTGCGGATTTTTTCTGCTAGTTTTTATCATGTTTGTCAGTAAAGGAGGCATCGGCGCAGGTGATGTGAAACTGTTTGGGGTGATCGGCCTGACGCTCGGCGTGAAGCTCGTGCTCATTGCATTCTTTCTTTCCGTTATGATCGGAGCCGTATACGGTATGTGCGCCGCAGCCCGGGGCAGGCTTGGTAAAAAGCAGCCATTTCCGTTTGCGCCGGCCATCTCAGCCGGGAGCGCTTTGAGTTATTTATACGGAGAAGAGCTGTTTTCGTTTTACATCAAGCTCGCTTCAGGCGGGGCTTGAAAAATTTGGCGAACGTTTTTTGGACAAGACGACAAAAGTCTTGTTCTTTTTTTTTTCGCCTATGCTAAAGTGTGAACCATGATCAGTTCAAGGTACGGCCAAGACGAATGCAAGGGGGAAGAGACGTTGAAAAAAAGGAAGAGCAAAAAGAACAGCAAAGCTAAAAACAATGCCCTTAAAGTAACCATTAACGGACAAGAAGAAACGATGTATGGACAAGAAGATGTGAATGAAGGCGGGGAGAAGACCGTCACATTTTCCAATTGGGAAGAAACAAAAAAGGCGGAACAGGAGACCGCCGCTTCCCATGAAGATCCGAAAGAAGAAGATTTCAATTGGGATCATGAGAAGAATTCTGAGGTATTTGAAGATGACCCGAAAGTCGTTCCGCCATACCAGAAGAAAAAAACAGGCCCTCATTTTCCGAAAAAAAAGCAGCCGTCTTCTCCAGTTAAAAAAGCGGTCACGACAATTGCCGTTGCGGCTGTTTTAGGCACCGGACTCGGCCTTGTTGCCTTAAATATGTCGGGAAGTAAAGAAGCCTCCGCTCCGGCGTCAGCTGACAAAGGTTCACAAGGGCAGACAGTGAAAGCGGGAGATGTTTCTAAAGACAAATCTGAAACAGCCGGCACAGGAGATGCGGAATCTTCAGCGGGAAACTATAAAACATATGCAGTGCAGGCCGGAAAATTTTCATCAGAAAAAGGAGCGCAAACGCTTGTTGACCAGCTGACTGAAAAAGGATACTCGGCCGTCTCTCTGGCAAAAGAAGACGGATACACATACGTGATCGCCGGGCTTGCAGCGGAAAAAAGCTTATCACAGCAATTGGGTCAGACACTGATAGACCATGATTTTGAGGCTTGGGGCGGAAAAGAGCTCAGCTTTGCGGTCGATTCAGGGCTGGAAGACTCTTTTAAACAGGCATCTGAGCTCTCCGCCAAAGCGATTACCGGCAAAGATCTTTCAAAAACGGAAGTGGCTGAAGCGGCAAAAGCGGCAGACGGTGCAGACGCCGCTGACAAAAAGCAGAAAGAGGCCGTGCTTCAAGCGCTGAAAGAGCTGGAAACGTCGGGGGCAGAATCCGGCTGGAAAGCCCAAAAAGAGCTTTTAAGTGTTGTAAAATAGTATCTCATTTCCCGTCATCCGGCGGGATTTTTTATTTTGTCATCAAAAAGTTATTTTTCTGAAATTGTGGTTGCCCGTTTGATTTGGTAGGATAGACAAGTATCTTTTTTTCTTAAGCAAACCCTGAAAGGATGACAACCATGACAAAACGCTTAATACTCGCATCACAATCTCCGCGAAGAAAAGAACTCCTTAATCTTCTTCAGATTCCTTACAGCATTATTGCGAGCCGCACAGAAGAAAAATTAAATCGAAACCTTTCGCCGGAAGAAAACGTCCAATGTTTGGCCGAGCAAAAAGCCGGTGCTGTATTGGCCGAAAATCCCGATGCAGTCGTTATCGGGGCTGACACGATGGTGTGCATAGACGGCGAGTGCCTCGGCAAACCGCGTGACAGGGAAGAAGCGGCACAGATGCTGCGAAGGCTTTCCGGCCGAAGCCATCAAGTCATTACGGCGGTCAGCATTCAGACGCATGACCGGAAAGAAACATTCTGTGACACGACGGAAGTGACGTTTTGGCCGCTCAGTGAAGACGACATACAGCTCTACATTGAAACAAAAGAACCGATGGATAAAGCAGGTGCATACGGCATCCAAGGAAAAGGCGCGCTTTTAGTGAAAAAAATAGACGGTGATTTTTATTCTGTCGTCGGGCTTCCTGTCGCTAAAACAATGAGAGCCTTGAAAGAATTTAATATAAAAGCTTGATGTTCAAACCGGGAAGGGGAACAAGGAGGGGTTGATCATCCGTGATCTGCCGTTAAAATTAAGAGATTTCCCCGAAAAAGAAAAACCGAGAGAGCGGCTTCTGCACTTCGGAGCCGAACATCTCTCTAACAATGAATTGCTCGCCATCCTGCTGCGGACGGGAACGAAACATGAGTCCGTCATGAACCTCGCTCACCGGCTGCTGCGGACGTTTGACGGGCTGCGCCTGTTAAAAGGCGCCTCTGCCCAGGAGCTTTCCAGCATTCCGGGAATCGGCACGGTGAAAGCCGTTCAGATTCTTGCCGCAATTGAGCTGGGGAGCCGCATTCATAAGACATCCGCCGGGGAGCATTGCGTCATCCGCTCTCCGGAAGACGGGGCGAAGTATGTGATGGAGGATATGCGCTTTTTATCCCAGGAGCATTTTGTCTGTTTATATTTAAATACCAAAAATCAAGTCATTCATAAACGCACCGTTTTTATCGGAAGTCTGAATTCATCTATTGTCCACCCGCGGGAGGTGTTTAAAGAAGCTTTCAAACGATCCGCCGCGTCCTTCATTTGCGTTCATAATCATCCTTCAGGAGATCCTACACCGAGCAGGGAAGATATAGAGGTAACCAGGCGGCTTTTTGAGTGCGGAAATTTAATCGGCATCGAGCTGCTGGATCATTTGGTCATTGGTGATAAAAAATTTGTGAGTTTAAAGGAAAAAGGATATTTGTAACACTTTTTTTTTCGTTGATTTAAGATATAATAGATTTTATGAGTTTTTCCCTTTAGGGTATTTTTGCTTTAAGAAAGGAAGATACATACATATGTTCGGAATTGGTACAAGAGACCTTGGTATAGATTTGGGAACCGCGAATACGCTTGTGTTTGTTAAAGGTAAAGGAATCGTAGTGAGAGAGCCGTCTGTCGTTGCTCTGCAAACGGATACGAAGTCAATCGTTGCGGTCGGTAACGATGCGAAAAACATGATCGGAAGAACTCCGGGCAACGTGGTTGCGCTCCGTCCGATGAAAGACGGCGTTATCGCTGACTATGAAACAACTGCGACAATGATGAAATACTACATTAATCAGGCTGTGAAAAATAAAGGATTGTTTGCGAGAAAGCCGTACGTTATGGTGTGTGTGCCGTCAGGTATTACGGCCGTTGAAGAACGGGCGGTCATCGACGCGACAAGACAAGCGGGCGCACGTGACGCTTATCCGATTGAAGAACCGTTTGCGGCAGCAATCGGCGCGAATCTTCCGGTATGGGAGCCGACGGGCAGCATGGTCGTTGATATCGGCGGCGGAACAACTGAAGTGGCGATCATTTCTTTAGGCGGGATTGTCACGTCCCAGTCCATCCGCGTAGCCGGTGACGAAATGGACGACTCAATCATCAGCTATATCAGAAAAACATATAATCTGATGATCGGTGACCGTACGGCGGAAGCCATTAAAATGGAAATCGGTTCAGCAGAAACCGGTGAAGAAAATGCGTCAATGGAAATCCGCGGCCGCGATCTTCTGACTGGTCTGCCGAAAACGATCGAAATCACGGGAACGGAAATTGCAAATGCACTGCGTGATACAGTTCTCTCAATCGTTGATGCGGTGAAGAGCACGCTTGAAAAAACACCGCCTGAGCTGGCCGCTGACATTATGGACAGAGGTATTGTATTAACAGGGGGAGGCGCCCTGCTCCGCAATCTCGACAAAGTCATCAGCGACGAAACGAAAATGCCTGTTCTTATCGCTGAAGATCCGCTGGATTGTGTTGCGATCGGCACTGGAAAAGCACTGGAGCACATCCATCTTTTCAAAGGAAAAACAAGATAATCAGGAGTTAAATAGAAGAGGTGTATCACGATGCCGAACAAACGGTTAATGCTATTACTTCTGTGTATTATCATATTGGTGGCTATGATTGGATTCTCGCTGAAGAACGGCCGTAATACCACCTGGCCTGAAAAGCTGATCGGTGATACGACGGGAGTATTTCAAAACATTTTTCACACGCCTGCCGAATATTTTGCAGGGTTCTTCGGGGACATAAAAGACCTGAAAAACACGTACAAAGAAAACGAACGCTTAAGACAAAAGCTGGACGGACAGACACAATATGAAGCGAAGCTCCAAGAACTCAAAGATGAAAACAAGAAGCTGCGTGATGAACTCGGGCATGTCAAATCAATTTCCGACTATGATCCGATTTTAGCGACCGTTATCGCCAGAAACCCTGATCAATGGTACAAGCAGATCATGATCAATAAGGGAACGAAGCACAAAGTGGCCAAAGACATGGCTGTCACGAACGAAAAGGGTGCGCTGGTCGGGAAGATCAAAAGCAGCGGACTCAACAGTTTCACATCCGCCGTTCAGCTGCTGAGCGATGTTGACCGCAATAACAGAGTGGCCACCAAAATCTCCGGCAAAAAGGGAAGCAAAGGCTACGGTTTAATTGAAGGGTATGATAAAAAGAAACAGACCCTGAAAATGACCATCCTTGAACCGGATGAAAAACGTGAAGTGAAAAAAGGCGACCTCGTGGAGACCTCCGGAACGGGCGGCGTATTTCCTCAAGGGCTGACGGTCGGCGAAGTGACCGATGTAGAATCAGATGCTTACGGCCTGACGAAAATCGCTTACGTGAAACCGGCTGCCGACTTGTACGATCTTGACCATGTCATCGTCGTGAACCGAAGCGTAGCAACAGGGGAGGAAGGATCGTGAAACGTTTCCTTCTCCCTTTGATTATGATTTTGGTCTTTTGTGCGGAAAGCATCTATACCGATCTGGTGCGTTTTCCTTTCGTTTCCGTCGAGCAGCAGGTCGTTCCGCATTTTCTTTTGCTTGCGCTGATTTTTATGTCGGCTTATATCAACCAAAAGCATGCGGTGATCTACGGTTTCATTTTCGGATTTCTTTATGACATCAATTATACGGGTGTTTTAGGCGTTTATATGTTTGGTTTTGCCGGATTATGCTATCTGGCGGCCAAAGCGTTTAAAGTGCTGCAGACAAACGCCCTGATGGTTATTCTGGTCGCGGTGCTGAGCGTATGTGTGCTTGAATTTTACGTCTACGGCATTCAGACGTTAATCCGCAGCGGCACTATGACGTTTAACGATTTTGTCATTCAGCGGTTCTTGCCGACCGCTTTGCTGAATATCGCGGGAGCCGTTATATTAGTCCTGCCCTTCAGGCTGTTTTATATAAGTCTGAAGAAAGAATTAAGAGATGAGTAAAAAGGATTTTATCTTTTTTTGACGAAAAGAGTATGTTGTTGAGGTGAACATTGATGAAGACCAAAAAGCAGCAATATGTAACAATAAAAGGAACAAAAAACGGCTTAACATTGCATCTGGATGATGCGTGTTCTTTTGATGAGCTTCTCGATGGTCTTCAAAACATGCTGTCGATTGAACAATATACTGATGGCAAAGGCCAAAAAATCAGTGTTCATATTAAACTCGGGCATCGGTATCTGTATCAGGAACAGGCAGAGCAGCTGACTGATCTGATCGCGTCAAAGAAAGATTTAGTCGTGCATTCAATTGACAGTGAAGTCATCGCCAAAGAAGAAGCGCAGCGGATGAAAGAGGAGCAGGAAATTGTTTCGGTTTCCAAAATCGTCCGTTCGGGCCAGGTGCTTCACGTGACGGGAGATTTGCTTTTAATCGGAGATGTGAATCCCGGCGGTACGATCAGAGCCGGAGGAAATATATTTGTTCTCGGTTCATTAAAAGGGATTGCCCACGCGGGTTATAACGGAAATAACCGGGCTGTGATCGCCGCATCCGAAATGATGCCGACACAATTGAGGATCAATCACGTGTTAAATCGCTCCCCAGACCACATTCAAAAAGGGAACGACATGGAATGTGCTTATTTAGATACTGACGGAAATATGGTCATTGAACGCCTTCAGCAATTGGCTCATTTAAGACCTGATCTAACAAGGCTTGAGGGAGGAATGTGAAATTGGGTGAGGCTATCGTAATAACTTCGGGAAAAGGCGGAGTAGGTAAAACAACAACATCTGCAAACCTCGGTACCGCCTTAGCCATTTTAGGGAAGCGCGTCTGTTTGGTAGACACAGATATCGGACTGCGCAACCTTGATGTCGTAATGGGTCTTGAAAACAGAATTATTTACGACTTAGTAGATGTAATTGAAGGCAGATGCAAGACGCATCAGGCGCTTGTCAAAGACAAACGTTTTGATGATCTGCTTCATTTAATGCCGGCTGCCCAGACAAGCGACAAGACGGCTGTTGTCCCTGAGCAGATCAAATCGCTTGTGCAGGAGCTTAAGCAGGAATTTGATTATGTCATTATTGATTGTCCGGCCGGAATTGAACAAGGCTATAAAAATGCCGTCTCCGGAGCTGATAAGGCGATTGTTGTGACGACGCCGGAAATATCAGCGGTGCGGGACGCTGACCGCATTATCGGACTTTTGGAGCAGGAAGATATCGAACCGCCGCGCCTTATCGTGAACCGCATCAGAAATCACCTGGTGAAAAACGGTGACACGATGGATGTGGATGAAGTTGTTCATCATCTGTCTATTGATCTCCTCGGAATCGTTGCTGACGATGATGAAGTGATCAGGGCTTCAAATATCGGCGAACCGATTGCCATGAATTCCAAAAACCGCGCCAGCATTGCGTACCGCAATATCGCCCGGCGCATTTTAGGAGAATCCGTTCCTTTGCAGGTGCTTGAAGAGCAGCAAAAAGGGATGATGGCGAAAATCAAGTCATTTTTCGGCGTGCGTTCATAATATATACCAGAATACAAAGATCTGATGAAGCCCAGCTTATCAGGTCTTTTTTGTTTTTTAAGAGCGCATATTTGCAATGGACAAGACATAGGATGTACAAACCCAACGATTGCAAAGGATGATGGCGATGAGTCACAGAGCTGATGAAATTAGAAAAAGACTGGCCAAAAGAAGAAAACAGCGGCCTGAATCAAAACGGACTTTCGTTCAAAACGCTCAAACGCAGAATTTTCCCGCGTGGCAGACGGTCAAGGAGCAGGAAAAGCACAAGCTTCTTCCGGACTACGAATATCAAACGGAACACCCGCCCGAATTTAACGGGCGGCATCCATTGATCAGCGCTCATTCTATTATTTTAAAATGCCTGCTGGCCGCCTGTCTCGTACTGATCTCCGCTATTGCCTATAAAACTGACAAACAGCCGCTGAGTCAGATCAAACCGGCAATCGCACAAACCTTTCAAAAAGAATTTCAGTTTGCTGCCGTAAGCAATTGGTTCGTATCTTCCTTCGGAAACCCGCTCGCTTTTCTTACGCCGGGAACGAAAAAGAAGGACGGTCAGGTGGCGGTCAGTCAGGATATGGCCGTTCCTGCCGCGGGGAAAATCCAGCAGGACTTTCAAAATAACGGAGAGGGCGTCGTCGTCGAAACCGCCAGTGAAGCCATTGACAGCGTAAAAGAAGGCTACATTATGGAAGTGAGCAAAGATAAAAAAACAGGGCTGACGGTGAAGGTGCAGCACGCCGACAATACAAGCAGCATTTACGGCCGGCTAAAAGATGTTAACGTTTCATTGTACGACTTTGTCGATAAAGGGAAAAAGATCGGTTCGATCAAGCTTAACGATAAAAGTAAAGGCCAGTACTATTTCGCGATCCAGGATGGCGATAAATTCATAGATCCGATCCAGGTGATCACTTTTGATGAATAAATGGCTCATCCTCCTTTTTAAAATTCATGTCCATCCTTTTCTTTGGATTATTATGGGGCTCGGTCTTATGACGGGGCACATCAAAGCGCTGCTGTGTCTTTTGCTGGTCGTATCCGTTCATGAGCTGGGGCATGCTGCTCTGGCTGTGTTTTTTTCGTGGCGCATTAAACGCATCTTTCTGCTCCCTTTCGGCGGGACGGTTGAGGTGGAGGAGCACGGAAACCGGCCGCTAAAAGAGGAATTCGCGGTCATTTTGGCGGGCCCGCTTCAGCATGTGTGGCTTCAGGCGGCAGCCTGGCTCTTTTTCATGTCAGGCTTTGCAAGTGAGCAGACATTTGAGATGTTTACCTTTTATAATCTCTCCATTCTTTTCATCAATCTTTTGCCGATCTGGCCGCTTGACGGCGGCAAGTTCGTGTTTTTATACTTCTCTAAACAAATGGCTTTTCAAAAAGCGCATCTCCTCAGCCTGCAGACATCGGCCGTTTCCGCTCTTTTGCTCTGCTGCTGGATTGTGCTGGCCGTCCCCCTTCAGGTCAGCGCATGGGTGCTGTTCGTCTTTCTCGCCGCTTCTTTATGGGATGAATACCGGAAGCGGCATTATATTCAGCTGAGGTTTCTTTTGGAGAGATACTACGGCAAAAACCGCGATGTCGCCATGCTGCATCCTTTGACGGTCGCGGCCGATGCCAAAGTAAAGCATGTCATGGCCGAATTCAAACGGGGATGCAAGCACCCCATTATCATTGAAAAAGCCGGAGAAAAGCTCAGCCAGCTCGATGAAAATGAAGTGCTTCATGCGTATTTTGCCGATAAACGGACAGATTCCTCTATGGAAGACCTGCTGCTGCCTTACTAGAAATAGATTGACATATCCTTTTGGTTCTGATATATTTTTTAATGTTATGGATGTAGCACCAATGCTACAACCGCTCGGGACAGGTGATAAGAGCTTTAAAGCCCCCTGTTGCTGGCGAGTCTTAGTCTAATAGGAGGTGCAGAGAATGTACGCAATCATTAAAACAGGCGGAAAACAAATCAAAGTTGAAGAAGGTCAAACTGTTTACATCGAAAAACTTGCTGCTGAAGCAGGTGAAACAGTGACGTTTGAAGACGTATTGTTTGTTGGCGGAGACAGCGTGAAAGTCGGCAACCCAACAGTTGCAGGCGCGACAGTTACAGCTAAAGTTGAAAAACAAGGCCGTGCGAAAAAAATCACTGTTTTCCGTTACAAGCCAAAGAAAAATGTTCATAAAAAACAAGGTCATCGTCAGCCTTATACTAAATTGACAATCGAAAAAATCAACGCGTAAGCATGATTGAGGCAACAATTCGAAGATCCCAGGATGACGGGGGCATTTTGTCCTTTGAAATGACGGGACATGCCGATTTTGCTGAACATGGACGAGATCTCGTTTGCGCCGGGGTCACGGCTGTCGTTTTCGGAGCGGTCAATGCGGTTATCGCGCTGGCTCCTCTCGAACCGATTCTTGATATAGGCGAGGACGGGGGTTATTTCTACTTTGAATTCCCTGAAGCCGCTGATCAGGAAGCTTTGCAAAAAGCACAGCTGCTGATTGAAGGCATGATTGTTTCTCTTGAAACGATCGAGCGGGATTACAGTGAACACTTACGGTTGACTGCAAACCAAATATAGGAGGTGAGTTACATGCTTAGATTAGATCTTCAGTTTTTCGCTTCTAAAAAAGGTGTAGGTTCTACAAAGAACGGACGTGACTCTGAATCTAAACGTTTAGGCGCTAAACGTGCAGACGGTCAATTCGTAACAGGCGGATCTATCCTTTACCGTCAACGCGGAACGAAAATCTACCCAGGTGAAAACGTGGGCCGCGGAGGAGATGACACTCTTTTTGCTAAAATCGACGGAACTGTTAAATTCGAACGTTTCGGCCGTGACCGCAAAAAAGTGAGCGTATATCCTGTAGCTCAATAATGACACAAAAAACTCCGGTCGTTGACTGGAGTTTTTTTTGCAGTAAGCGGAGTAACATCAAGAATGAAAAGCAGAGGATGCATGAGTGAACCCCGCCTTGAATGAGGACATCAGCTTCTCATACCCACTGGATATGTTCCCCAAGCAGTGATACCAAAAATGTTTCTGCCTGGCATCCGCATTGTATGCGATCCGAAAAAGGAACATGATGAACCAGGAAAAACAAGTGTTTTTTTAACAAAGCCTTCTCTGTTATAATTCATAGTACACACTTATCAAGACTCCTAAAAAGAAATTAAACGATTGGGAGTGCGAAAATGAAGGATGTATCGAAGAAACAAGAAGAACCTGTAAGCGATGCGGCTCTGATCAATGAACTGATCCAATTAATGGGCCATTTCCGTCATGATTGGATGAATAAGCTGCAGCTGATAAAAGGAAACTTAAGTTTGCAGAAGTATGACAGGGTCGTTGAAATAATCGACGAAATGGTCATAGATGCAAAACACGAGTCAAAGCTCTCAAACCTGAAAACCCCGCACTTGGCGTTTGACTTTCTTACATTTAATTGGAAGTCCCGTTATATGAGGCTCGAATACGAAGTGCTCGGAGAAATTAAAGATTTATCGGCATATGATCAAAAGCTGTCGAATCTGATGAGAAAACTGTTTCATCTGTTCGGTCTGGCGGTAAGCAATGAAAGTGAAAATCATCTGACCGTATCGCTGCAGACAGATCACCCTGACAGACAGCTTATTGTATATCTCGATTTTCATGGAACGATTGCAAATGCAGATGTGTTTGATGAATTTCGCAAATCGCGGTATGAGGACTTTGATGTCATGCAATTTGAGCTGACCGGCCATGAATGTGTGGCCGAAATTGGAATGAACTAGCGGTTTTTTACGGTTTAGAACGGAGGATATTATGTTTGTAGATCAGGTGAAAGTATATGTAAAAGGCGGCGACGGCGGTAACGGAATGGTTGCGTTCCGCCGTGAAAAATATGTGCCGAAAGGCGGGCCTGCCGGCGGTGACGGAGGTAATGGAGGCGACGTCGTTTTTGAGGTTGATGAAGGACTGCGCACGCTTATGGACTTCCGGTACCAGCGCCATTTCAAAGCGATACGCGGCGAGCACGGCATGTCTAAAAACCAGCACGGCAGAAATGCGGACGATATGGTTGTTAAAGTTCCGCCCGGCACAGTCGTAACGGATGACGATACAAAACAGGTCATTGCCGATCTGACAGAGCACGGGCAGCGCGCCGTCATCGCAAAAGGCGGACGCGGCGGACGCGGAAATACCCGCTTTGCGACACCGGCCAACCCGGCACCGCAGCTGTCAGAGCACGGAGAGCCCGGAAAAGAGCGCTATATCGTGCTTGAACTGAAAGTGCTTGCAGACGTAGGTCTCGTCGGCTTCCCGAGCGTCGGAAAATCTACGCTTCTGTCTGTCGTTTCATCGGCAAAGCCGAAAATCGCCGATTATCATTTTACGACGCTTGTTCCGAATCTGGGCATGGTGGAAACGGATGACGGAAGAAGCTTCGTCATGGCGGATCTGCCCGGTTTGATTGAAGGAGCGCACGAAGGAGTCGGCTTAGGCCACCAATTTCTCCGCCATATCGAACGGACGCGCGTCATCGTTCACGTTATTGACATGTCAGCGATGGAAGGCCGTGATCCGTATGAGGATTATGTGACCATTAATCAGGAGCTCAGTGAATATAATCTGCGGCTGACGGAGCGTCCGCAAATTATCGTTGCGAATAAAATGGACATGCCCGAAGCGGCTGAAAATCTTAAAGCGTTTAAAGAAAAGCTTCAGGATGACCATCCTGTCTTCCCGATCAGCGCGGTGACGAGAGAAGGGCTCCGCGATCTTCTGTTTGAAGTCGCCAACCAGCTGGAAACAACGCCTGAATTCCCGCTGTATGATGAAGAAGAACTGGCGGAAAACCGCGTAATGTACACGATGGAAGATGAAGAAATTCCATTTGACATTACCCGTGATCCGGACGGCGCGTTTGTGCTTTCAGGTGACAGTCTGGAACGTCTCTTTAAAATGACTGACTTCTCCCGTGACGAATCCGTCAAGCGTTTTGCAAGACAGATGCGCGGTATGGGCGTTGATGAAGCGCTCAGAGAACGCGGTGCTAAAGACGGCGATATCATCCGGCTGCTGGAATTTGAATTTGAATTTATTGATTAAAAAGACGGAGAGCTTGCAATGCAGGCTCTCTGATGTAAAAGGGAGGGGTGCAGGTGAAAGAAGAGACATTTTATTTAGTGCGTGAAGACGTTCTGCCTGATGCGATGCGGAAAACCCTTGAAGTCAAAAAACTGCTGGACAGAAAAAAGGCTGAATCGGTAGCAGATGCCGTGCAGAAAGTTGATTTAAGCAGAAGCGCTTTTTATAAATACCGAGATGCGGTTTTCCCTTTTTACACGATGGTTAAAGAACAAATAATCACACTTTTCTTTCATTTGGAGGATCGGTCAGGCGCGTTATCCCAGCTTTTGCAGGCGGTGGCTGACTCAGGAAGCAACGTGCTTTCCATTCACCAGACGATTCCGCTTCAGGGCAGGGCGAATGTCACGCTCTCAATCAGTACGTCCGCAATGGAAGAAAACATTCATACGTTAATGAATAAACTGAGAAAATTTGATTTTATAGAAAAAGTTGAGATCTTAGGGTCAGGCGCGTAAGGAGAGAAGAGACATGAAAGTCGGTTATTTAGGGCCAGAAGCCACATTTACACATCTAGCAGTCAGTTCCTGCTTTCAAAACAGCGTGACACAAGCACCTTATCAAACAATACCGGCATGCATGGATGCGGCGGTTGCGGGAGAAGTTGATCTTGCATTTGTTCCTTTGGAAAACGCGCTGGAGGGCTCGGTTAACTTAACGATTGACTACTTGATTCATGAGCAGCCTCTTGCGATCGTGGGGGAAATGACGCTGCCAATTCACCAGCATCTGCTCGTTCACCCTTCGAGAGAAAATGAGTGGAAAAAGCTTGAGAAAATTTATTCTCATTCCCATGCGATTGCGCAATGCCACAAATTTCTTCACCGGCATTTTTCGTCCGTTCCTTATGAGTATGCGAAGTCAACAGGTGCGGCTGCCAAGTATGTCAGTGAGCATTCGGACCTTCCGATCGGCGTGATTGCAAATGAAATGGCGGCCGCTACATACGGATTGAGCATCGTGAAGCGGGATATTCAGGATTATCAGGACAACCACACGAGATTTGTCATTCTTTCGCCTGAAAAAGACGTCTCATTCGAAGTGAATGCGAAACTGTCTTCACGGCCGAAAACGACGATGATGGTAACGCTTCCCCAAGATGACCAATCAGGCGCGCTGCACAGGGTGCTGTCCGCTTTTTCATGGAGAAACCTGAATTTATCAAAGATTGAATCGCGCCCGACAAAAACGGGTCTCGGCAACTATTTCTTTATTATTGATATTGAACAGGCGATGGATCAGGTTCTCATTCCCGGTGCCGTTCAAGAGATGGAAGCCCTCGGCTGCCGGGTCAAGCTTCTGGGAACATATCAATCCTATTCGATATAAAAAAAGCCCTTCAAGGGGCTTTTTTTTTAATCTTTTATTAAAATACCCGCGTCGTCCAGCGCTTGGCAGGCTTGGTCAATCCGCTCTTCTGTCGGGGCGCTTAACGTATGGAGGTGCACGCCTCCGGTCAGCTGTGAAAGGTAAGCGGCATTTGTCGAGTTAATGTGATCCATGAATTGTTTGACTTCTTTCCGTGTGCTGACTCTTATGGCGGCGGTTAAATCGCCGTATACGGGGTGTTCAATAATGACGTCCTTTATGGTGACGCCTTCATCGACAATGAGTTCAAGCTCTTCTTCCGTCCGCTCCGGGCCGTGCAGACAGGCGACAATCCGTTCGGCGTTTTTTTCGCCGCCGGCATTCATGCTGATGTATAAATAGCCTTGGCTCGTCGCGATAATCGGTTCGCTTTTTGCTTTCAAGAGCGATATGTCCTGCACGATCACCTGTCTTGAAACATTTGCTTTTTTGGCCAATTCGCCTCCTGTTAATGGCGAGCCGGCTTCTTTCAGCCAATGAAGCAGCATGTCGCGTCTTTTCGCCCCAGTAAGCTTCGTTCCTTCTGTCAAATTGCTGATTCTCCTTTCTTTTGCTCCCACAGCGCCGTAAATGTATGTATCAGCATATCGAGCTGTTCACATGTTGTTTCGTTTCCGAATGAGATCCGGAAAAACTGCCGCGCTTCCCGTTCGGCTTTTCTCAGCGCCTTCATAGCTGAAGAAGGGCCGTGGCTGCCGGCGGAACATGCGCTCCCGGTTGAGATGCAAATATCGTTACGATTACATTCTAACATAATATATTGTCCTTCAAAGGAGTGAAAAAAACACCCGACAATGTGGGGCAGGCATTCACCGCCGGTTTCTTCCTCTGAAAATGAAATGGGAAGGCCTTGACGCCGAATTTGATCATACAAATAATTCCTCAGCCTGTCAGCATGCTCACGGTGTTCCTCCATATGTTTCACTGCGTACTCCGCAGCAGCGGTAAAAGCGCCGATGGCCGGCACATTCACCGTACCGGGCCTGAACCCGTTTTCATGCACGGTATGCGGATAAACCGGATTCCAGCTGACACCGGGCCGAATGTAAACAGCCCCGGTGCCTTTCGGGCCGTATACTTTATGACCGGAGACGGAAAGGGCGTCGATTCCCGCCTGATCCGCATCAATCGGCAGTTTGCCGAAACTTTGAACACAATCGCAATGCAGCAAAATGTTTCTCTGGTGAAGAAAAGCGGCCAGACGATTCACAGGCTGGATGAGGCCGGTTTCTGAATTGGCGTGCTGTATGGAAACGAGCCCCGTGTCAGGTCGGATATGAGCCGCCAGTATGTCCTCGGTTATAAGGCCGTTTTCGTCGGGATATATGATGGTGACATCAATTCCCCGGTCAGCTAAAAACGCCGCGGCATTATGGATCGAGTGGTGTTCCATTGCGGTCGTAATAAAATGTTTTTTGTGGTCGGGCAGACCGTGCAGCAATGATTGGACGGCCAAGATGTTCGCTTCCGTTCCGCCGCTTGTAAAGTAAATGCCGTCTGCCGCTCCGCCGATCAATTTTCCTGCAGAATGTCTGCAATATTCCAGCACGTCCGCCGCTCTTCCTCCGGCGTCATGAAGGCTGCTTGCATTGCCGTATACCTCTGTGCTGAGATGCTGAAAGACTTTCGCGGCTTCTTTGCTTAAAGGCGTTCCCGCCGCGTAATCAAGATAAATCATACAGCCCGTCTCCTATCCGTTTATGTTAAAAAAAGCTTGAGTTTATTTTATCGTTGTGTAAATATAGGTGTCAAGACAGGTGTAAATATAACAGGAGGGTGATGTATGTCTGAAAAAACAATTATCGTCATTGGTTCGGGGACGGCGGCCCTTGCCTGTGCTTCCTCATTTCCTCCGTCATACCAAGTAACCGTCATCACAAAGAGAAACGTTACGAACAGCAATTCGCATTATGCTCAAGGCGGGATTGCTGTTTCATACGCAAAAGATGACTCTATAGAATCCCATGTGAACGATACACTGTATGCGGGATGCGGACACAATGACGTGACAGCCGTGCGGCATTTGCTGCAAAGCGGACAGAGCATGATAAAGAGGCTGATAGAAGGCCATTTCCCTTTTGATACGAAGTCGGACGGAACCTTTTGTCTCGGCAGGGAAGGCGCTCATTCCAAAAGGAGGATTCTGCACGCCGGGGGAGATGCGACCGGACGGATGCTGGTTGAGTTTCTGGTTCGGCAGCTGAGAGACGGCATTCGGATCATTGAACACGAGACGGTTGTCGATCTGCTGATTGAACAAGGGCGATGCGCAGGCGTTGCCGTAAAGGATGCTTCAGGCGCTGTTTCTTACAGAAGAGCGGATTGTGTAGTGCTTGCTTCAGGCGGCTGCGGCAGTCTGTACCAATATCACACAAATGATTCCGCCATAACGGGAGACGGCATCGCTCTTGCCTTCCGTGCGGGAGCTGAGATCACGGATATGGAGTTCACCCAGTTCCACCCGACCCTCCTTGTGAAAAACGGGACTGTTTACGGTCTGATTTCTGAAGCAGTGAGAGGAGAAGGCGGATATTTAGCGGATCGCTTCGGGCGCAGGATCATGGCTGGCAGACACGCGCTTGAAGATTTGGCGCCCCGGGATGTGGTTTCACGGGCGATTTATGAAGAAATGATGAAAGAAAATCCTGTTTTTATAAATTGCAGCCGAATAGCCGATTTTAACAAACGTTTTCCGACCATAACAGAAATTTGTCAAACAGCCGGCGTTGATCTTGAAAGCGGGATTCCTGTAGCACCCGGAATGCATTTTTTAATGGGCGGAGTAAAAGCCGATACATGGGGGAAAACGTCCGTGCCTGATTTGTACGCTATAGGCGAGACCGCCTGCACAGGCTTGCACGGGGCGAACCGCCTTGCGAGCAACTCACTGCTGGAAGCGCTGGCAAGCGGGCAACGATGTGCTGAACATATCATTCAAACACCGTTAAACGGAAGATATAAAAAAACCCCGAAGAAAACCGATGTCATCTTACAAGTGCCGGACACAACGCTTCATGTGCTTCAAGCCAAAATGACAACCGGAGCGGGCATCGTCAGGGAAAAAGAAAACCTGCAGGCGCTGGCATCCTGGCTTAACAACGTATCTGTGCGTCATATAAATGTGAAGGATATCACAATGGAACAAGCCGAGCTATCCTGCCTATGGAAGACTGCGCAACTTGTTGTCACCTCAGCCCTTATTCGGGAAGAAAGCAGAGGCGCTCATTTTCGCACTGATTTTCCCGGGACGGAGAAAGAGTGGCACGGAAAACAAATCATTCATTCAACATCTGGAACAGTTATCAGAAAAAACGAAAGGATTGGGGAACTATGGACATTCTGCAGCTGAAACAAATGCTGACTCATTTTTTTCAGGAAGATATCGGAACGGGTGATGCGACGTCACAAGCGATTTTTTCTGATCAGCAATGTAAAGCGCGGATCATCGCAAAAACAGACGGCGTGTTTGCCGGAGAAGACGTTATCCGTGAAGGATGGAAGCTTTTACACGATGATATCCGCATCCGCTCCCTGAAAAAAGACGGAGAACGGATGAAAAGAGGAGACGTGCTCGCTGAAATGGAAGGCCGGGCGGCAGCTCTTCTTACGGGGGAGCGGGTCATTTTGAATCTCATACAAAGAATGTCAGGCATTGCGACCATGACGGATGAGGCCAAAAGGCGTCTTGATGATCCGTCCATCAAGCTTTGTGATACGAGAAAAACGACACCCGGGCTCAGAATGCTGGAAAAATACGCTGTTCGCATCGGAGGCGGCTTTAATCATCGCTTCGGCTTATATGACGGCATCATGATTAAAGATAATCATATTGCCGCCTGCGGATCGATAAAGGCAGCCGTGGAGCGGGCAAGAAAAACGGCGGGGCAGATGCTTGCGGTGGAAGTCGAAATCGAATCCGAACAGCAGCTGCTCGAGGCAATAGAAGCGGGCGCAGACATTATTATGTTTGACAACTGTCCGCCTGAGTCCGTCCGGCGTTTTGCAGGCATGACACCGGGTCATATCAAAACGGAAGCATCCGGAGGCATAACGCTCGACACATTGCCCGCTTATAAAGGAACGGGCGTACAATATATTTCACTCGGATTTCTGACTCATTCACTAAAAAGCGCCGACATCAGCATGGATGTTGAGGCTGCGGAACAGGGGGATTTTTAAGATGTCTATTTTTGACGTACTAACTGCATCAGCCGAAATGATGCCGAGCCATTATAAAGACATGAGCACCGGAGAAATGGAAAAGCGTGTCGCCGCCATTAAACGGGATTTCGGAAAGCGCCTGTTCATTCCGGGGCATCACTATCAAAAAGACGAAGTGATACAATTCGCTGATACGGCAGGTGACTCTCTGCAGCTTGCTCAAGTGGCAGAAAAAAATAAAGAGGCGGAATATATTGTGTTTTGCGGCGTGCATTTTATGGCGGAAACCGCTGATATGCTGACTGATGATAACCAAACCGTCATTTTGCCTGACATGCGCGCCGGATGCTCGATGGCTGATATGGCAGATATTCAGCAGACGGACAAAGCATGGCAAGAGCTTCAAGAACTGTACGGTAACACCATCATTCCGTTAACATATGTTAACTCGACGGCGGAAATTAAAGCATTCGTCGGACGGCACGGAGGAGCGACCGTCACCTCTTCGAATGCCCGGAGTGTGCTGAAATGGGCTTTTAAACAAAAAGAAAGAATTTTATTTTTGCCGGATCAGCATTTAGGCAGAAATACGGCCTATGACCTCGGCATTCCGCTGACAGAAATGGCTGTATGGGACCCGGGGCAGAACCGATTGCTTACTGACCATCCGGAAAACATTAAAGTCATCCTTTGGAAAGGACATTGCTCCGTACACGAAAAGTTTACAGCGGAAAATATTTCTCAGCTGCGGCAGCGGGATTCCGGCATCCGCATTATCGTTCATCCGGAATGTTCGCGGGAAGTGGTCTCGCTCAGTGACGACAGCGGGTCTACCAAATATATTATTGATACGATTGAACAGGCAGAACCGGGAAGCAAGTGGGCGATCGGCACGGAAATGAATCTTGTTCAGCGCCTCATTCACTCGCACCCGGATAAACAGATTGAATCATTGAATCCCGATATGTGTCCGTGTCTGACAATGAACAGAATCGACCTGCCGCATTTATTGTGGTCGCTTGAGCAGCTTGAAAAAGGCGAGCCGAAGGGTGTCATTAAAGTTCCGGAAGCGGTTCGGACAGAAGCGCTTCGTGCTTTGAACAGAATGCTGAGTCATACGTAATCATAAAAATTTCCCCTCCTTCCCAAATTTTTTATCATCATGCCCAGTCCACCGGCATATAGTGTGAAGAAACGTATTGTAATGACAAATGTACCGTTCACGTTTTGTGCATAGGAGGGGAAAACGTTGAAAATTCATATCGTTCAAAAAGGCGATTCGCTCTGGAAAATAGCTGAAAAATACGGAGTTGATCTTGAAGAGTTAAAAAAACTGAATCATCAGCTTAGCAATCCAGACTTAATTATGCCTGGAATGAAGATAAAGGTGCCTTCAGAAGCCGTTCCGGTAAGAAAAGAGCCCAAGGCCGGCTTCGGAACGTCTGCGCATAAGCATGAGCATCCATATGCCAAAGAAAAACCGAAATCAGTTGTGGACATTGAAGACACCATACCGGAAGAACCAAAGCCGTCAATTCCGTATGTGCCGCCAATCCCTGAAAAGCATGAAAATGTGCTGCCGGAAGCTGATATGAACCAATATTATCCGTCCAATCAGCTGTTTCAGCCGTGGTCGCCTCCTAAGCCGGAGGAACCGGTGACACATTTTGTCGAGCCGAAAGAAAAAGAGCATGACAATAACATTCCACAACAGGAGGAAATGATCAACATGGAAAACGCGAATTACCCGAATATGCCGAAGGCGCCTGAAGCCGGTAAGATGGAAGAAGAAAACGCCGCTTATCATCTGCCGAACATGCCAAACATTCCGAATGTCCCGTTTCCGAATATGCCAGCCGTTGAACCGCCTTTTATGCATTACCCGATGCCGTGCATGCCTTGTCCTTGTCCGGTTCCGGTGACACCGATGCTGCCGGGTTCGGGACTATGCCATCCGTGCTTCCCGGTAGGCGGAGGTTTCGGCGGTTTTGGAGGAGGTTATGGAGGCTTTCCGGTAATGCCGATGCCGTTACCGTACGGATTCCATCATCACGGATTCCATCATCCGGGATTTGGGCCGCAAGCGGGTTACGGTGAATATGAAAACCAAGCCCATGAAAATGCAGAGCATTATGATGGTTCTGCATCCGGTTTCGGCGGTGCTCCGTACGGTCAAATGCCGTATTACGGCGGATATTCGTCACATTACACAAACGCGCCTCATCATGATGGAAAATATAAGGATGATGATTGCGGCTGCCATGATTCACATCACCACCACCATCATCACCACGGTTCACATCACCATCACGCAAATGTGCCTGTGCAGCCGTATCCGAATGTGGGTGCAAACGCCGGATATTTTATGCCTTACGGCGGAGCAAATCCTAATGCCGCGCCGAATCAGCCGAGTCCAAATCAAGTATTCGGACGGCCGGAGGAAGAAGAAGATTAATGTTTCGGGACGATGTATGTCGTTCCTTTTTTTATGTCCAACTGAGGAATGGACATAACTGACAAGCTTAAACCCGCCGTCGGCCGCACATCCTAAACATGAGCGGAAAACGCTCAAACAGCGATGAATCCACGGGGGGTTTTTCCATTGGGTAAAAAACTGATGACGATCGCAGGCGTTTTAGCCGTGACGGCAAGCTTAACGGCATGCGGAGCAAATAATGCCATGAATGACGGACGCTACAATCAGTCAACACGTCCGGTCGGATATTATTCGAATGATAATGATAACGGCAGACGCCAGTACGGAATGGATCATCAAGGACCCGTTTCTGAAATGATGGAAAACCGAAACGGCCGTCATAATACGACAAACGTGTCCGACCAGTATGCGCCTAATGACGGGGTTCCGTTAACGACGGACGGCACATATAACGGCCGAAATGTCAATACGCCGCCGGCAGCAATGTCTTATAATGGGTATGACAACGCCGAAAACATCAGACTGGCGGCAAAAGTTGCAAACCGCGTGAAAAAAGTAAAAGGCGTACAGGATAGTCAGGTCATCGTGACTGACACGAGAGTCGTCATTGCCGTCAGAACAAATCATCCTTTTACGAAAAATGATGATAAACATGTCAAACATGCGGCCAAAAAATTTGCGGACGGCCGTACAATTCAAGTGTTTACCGACAACGCTACTTTTACAAAGCTGCAAGACATGAACAGAAACAGCCGTTAAACGGGACTGCCGGATGATTTCATCCGGCAGTATTTTTATGGATAAAGCTTCATCATTTCTTTACATATTCTTAAAACGCTCTTTATGTTGCGGTGTTAACATAAAAGTAATAAAACGTAACGGAGGGGCCGGAATGAAAAAAACGGAGCATGACAAAAGCCGCGGAGAAAAAACTATGTATCTGACCGTAAGGGGATACCGGCTCAAACTGACGCCCGGACAAATGAAACTGATTTCAGCCGGCCGGGCATAATCATCGGGGCAGCCCTCATATAGAGGCTGCTTTTTTTCGGCTGAAACAGACAAATGAAAGAAAACGGTTAAGCACCGGCATCTTTGGTCAAACTAGCATCAAGAGTTTGATTGAATAAAGAGGTGTTATTGGTGAAACGAATTTGCGGTGCTCGTCTATTGTTTATGCTTATCTTATCGGCTGCAGTCCTGATTTGCGGAGGAAAAGGCGCATACGGGGCGGAGGTTGAGCATTACGGGCCGCTTCGGGTGCACGTCCAGCTGGAAAAGGTCTATCTGGACGGTGATGTCGGCATCGAACATACGGATGAAACCGTTTTGGCGATGGAGGATTTTTGGGCCGCATATGCGGGCTGGACGCTCGTTGAGCAGAAAAAAGGCTTCGTCCTTTTCCGTAAGCATGTTGATGACATTTCTCCGCTCAGTAAGGTTAACGGTTATATCGGCGTCACGGACGGAGGCGTCATCTCCACTTTTCACGGCCGTCCCGGATCGCTGGCCGAGCCGATTCAATCTTTCTTCCAGATTGATATAGAAAGGCTGGAAAGCCGATTGCAAAAGCACTTGGAACACGGCATACCGTACAGGACAAAAGCGGAGTTTGAGAGCGTGATCGATCATATTAAGACTTACAGCGGCTGACATTGACGCAAGACATGTGACACATGTCTTTTTTTTTCTGAACGGAAGGTGTCAAAGCGAACATACGTTAACTTTTCTATAAGACTTTGGCTGTTTTTGTGTTACAATGATAAGCAGTCAAAGAGGTGAATAGGTGTGATTGAATTCGTGAAGGGGACGATTGATTATGTATCTCCCCAATACATCGTGATTGAAAACGGCGGAATCGGCTATCAGGTCTTCACTCCGAACCCGTTTATTTATAAGGTAAGCAATCAAGAGACCATTTTTACGTATCATCATATAAAAGAAGACGCCTTTTCTTTGTACGGTTTTTCAACCCGGGAAGAAAAAGCGCTTTTCACAAAGCTGCTGAACGTCACCGGCATCGGGCCGAAAGGGGCGCTCGCCATCCTCGGTTCCGGTGACCCCGGAGCCGTCATCGAAGCGATCGAACAGGAAGATGAAGCCTTTTTGGTGAAATTTCCGGGTGTGGGCAAAAAAACGGCGCGGCAGATTATTCTTGATTTGAAAGGCAAACTGGCCGACGTCGTGCCTGAAATGATTGACAACCTGTTCAATCATGAAGCGCGCATTGAAAAACAAGAGGCTGAAACGGCGCTTGACGAGGCGCTTGAAGCGCTCCGGGTTCTCGGCTACGCCGAAAAAGAAATTAAAAAAGTGCTTCCTCACTTAAAAGAGGAAACGGCGCTTTCAACAGATCAATATGTGAAAAAAGCATTGCAAAAATTATTAAAGTAAGGTGATGTTCATGGATGAACGGCTCGTTTCAAGTGAAGCAGACAGCCATGAATCAATAATCGAGCAAAGCCTCAGGCCGCAGAATCTCGCCCAGTATATCGGCCAAAAGAAGGTGAAAGAAAATCTGCGCGTGTTTATCGATGCGGCGAAAATGAGGCAGGAAACGCTGGACCACGTTCTTTTATACGGGCCTCCGGGTCTCGGGAAAACAACGCTTGCGTCTATCGTGGCCAATGAGATGGGTGTGGAGATGCGGACGACGTCAGGTCCCGCCATCGAAAGACCGGGAGATTTGGCAGCCATTTTGACGGCGCTCGAACCAGGGGATGTGCTGTTTATAGACGAAATTCACAGGCTGAACCGCTCGATTGAGGAAGTGCTGTACCCGGCGATGGAGGATTTCTGCCTTGATATCGTCATTGGAAAAGGCCCGTCCGCCCGCTCCGTCCGTCTAGACCTTCCCCCTTTTACGCTTGTAGGAGCGACGACAAGGGTCGGGTTATTGACCGCACCGCTCAGAGACCGGTTCGGGGTGCTGTCGCGCCTTGAATACTATACGCAGGAAGAGCTGACAGATATCGTGTCAAGAACGGCTGACGTTTTTGAAGTGGATATCGAAGAAGCTCCGGCTCTGGAGATCGCCAGACGGTCAAGGGGAACGCCGCGGGTTGCAAACCGGCTTCTCAGAAGGGTGAGAGATTTTGCCCAGGTGCTCGGCGACAGCCGCATCACGGAAGAAATCGCTCACGACGCGCTCGAACGTCTTCAAGTCGATGCGCTCGGCCTTGACCATATCGACCATAAGCTGCTGATGGGCATGATCGAAAAATTCAGCGGCGGTCCTGTCGGCCTTGATACGATTTCCGCGACAATCGGCGAAGAACCGCATACAATAGAGGATGTGTACGAACCGTATCTGCTGCAGATCGGATTTCTCCAGAGGACGCCGAGGGGACGGGTCGTGACTCCGGCTGTGTATGAACATTTTCGATTGGAGGCGCCCGCCCGTGACTGACTTTCCGAAGGTTCTCATGGTTCTCGGTGCCGTTTTGCTTATTGCCGGCGCAGTCTGGCACTTTGTCGGAAGGCTGCCCGGAGATATTTTCGTTAAGAAGGGAAATGTTACATTTTTCTTTCCCGTTGTCACTTGTATTGTGATCAGTGTGATACTATCCATTCTGCTTAATTTTTTCGGCAGAATGAAATAACAATAGACAGAATAAAGGTGAAATGATGAAAGTCGATTTATTTGATTTTGAACTGCCTGAACGCCTCATTGCCCAAGTGCCGCTGAAAGAGCGTGACGCATCGCGGCTGATGGTGCTCGACAAACAGACGGGCGGGCTGACGGACAGTTCATTTAAAGAGATTGTAAGCTTTTTTAATGAAGGGGATTGTCTCGTCTTGAACAATACCCGTGTGCTGCCTGCAAGATTATTCGGCACAAAAGAAGATACGGGAGCGAAAGTGGAGCTTCTGTTATTAAAACAGGAAGAAAATGACACATGGGAAACGCTCGTAAAGCCGGCGAAACGCGTAAAAAAAGGAACGGTCCTGACATTTGGCGACGGCCGGCTGACAGCGGTCTGCACGGAGGAGCTTGATCACGGAGGCAGAAAAATAGAATTCCGGTATGACGGGATTTTTTACGAAGTGCTTGAATCACTCGGTGAAATGCCGCTGCCTCCTTATATTAAAGAGCAGCTTGATGATAAAGAACGGTATCAGACCGTCTTTTCAAAAGAAATCGGATCTGCCGCAGCTCCGACGGCCGGACTTCATTTTACGGAAGAGATTCTGGACGAGCTGAAGCAAAAGGGTGTGCGGATTGAATTTATCACACTTCATGTGGGACTCGGCACATTCCGCCCGGTCAGCGCGGATGATGTGGAAGAGCATAACATGCACGCGGAATTTTATGAAATGACGGAAGAAACCGCCGCCTCTTTAAACGAGGTCAGAAAGGCGGGAGGGCGCATCGTGTCGGTCGGGACGACATCAACGCGCACCCTGGAAACCATTGCCGGCGAGCATGACGGCGTATTTACCGCTTCGAGCGGCTGGACGTCCATCTTCATTTATCCGGGATATGAATTTAAAGCGATTGACGGCATGATCACCAATTTTCATCTGCCGAAATCTTCCCTTATCATGCTCGTTTCTGCGCTTGCCGGCAGAGAGCATGTTCTTTCCGCCTACCGTCATGCGGTAGAAGAGGAATACCGTTTCTTCAGCTTTGGCGACGCCATGCTGATTATCTAATTTGAATGACAGGAGGCCTCATACAAAGTGGCTGAACAACCGATACGTTATGAATTTATAAAGGAATGCAAACAAACGGGAGCACGGCTGGGCAGAGTTCATACGCCCCACGGCTCCTTTGAGACGCCTGTATTTATGCCGGTCGGCACGCTTGCTACGGTAAAGACGATGTCTCCGGATGAGCTGAAATCTATGGATGCGGGCATTATTTTAAGCAATACGTACCATTTATGGCTCCGTCCGGGACACGACATTGTAAAAGAAGCGGGCGGGCTTCATAAGTTTATGAACTGGGACCGCGCGATTTTAACAGATTCCGGCGGTTTTCAGGTCTTTTCATTGAGCAAGTTTCGTAATATAGAAGAAGAAGGCGTTCATTTCCGCAATCACTTAAACGGAGACAAGCTGTTTTTATCTCCGGAAAAAGCGATGGAAATTCAAAACGCCCTCGGCTCTGATATCATGATGGCGTTTGATGAGTGTCCGCCGTATCCGGCAGAGTATGATTACATGAAACGCTCTGTGGAACGGACCAGCCGCTGGGCGGAACGCTGCCTGGAGGCGCACGGGCGCTCAGATGAGCAGGGTCTGTTCGGGATCGTACAGGGCGGAGAATACGAAGACCTGCGGACACAAAGTGCAAAAGACTTGGTTTCGCTTGATTTTCCGGGGTATGCCATAGGCGGATTATCTGTCGGCGAGCCGAAGCACGTCATGAACCGAGTGCTTGAGTTTACAACTCCGCTCTTACCGAAGGACAAGCCGAGATATTTAATGGGTGTGGGTTCACCGGATGCCTTAATTGACGGCGCCATCCGCGGCGTGGATATGTTTGACTGCGTACTGCCGACCCGGATTGCCCGAAACGGCACGGTGTTTACGAATGAAGGGCGTCTGAATATGAAAAACGCCAAATATGAGCGTGATTTCCGTCCGATTGACGAAGAGTGCAGCTGCCATACATGCAAAAATTACTCCCGCGCTTACATCAGACATTTGATCCGCTGTAATGAAACGTTTGGAATTCGATTAACAACTTACCATAACCTTCATTTTCTGTTACACTTAATGGAGCAGGTCAGACAAGCCATCCGGGAGGATCGTCTTGGTGATTTCCGAGAAGAGTTCTTTGAGCGTTACGGCTATAATAAGCCAAATGCGAAAAGCTTCTAAATAAAACCATTCTTGAAAGGAGGGAAACAGATGGGTACTTTAGGCACAATCGTTCCTATTATTTTAATGTTTGCAGTGCTTTATTTCCTGCTCATCCGTCCGCAGCAAAAGCAGCAGAAGGCCGTCCGCCAGATGCAGGAAGAGCTGAAAAAAGGGGATTCAGTGGTGACAATCGGAGGATTGCACGGCACTGTTGATTCAATTGATGAAAGCAAGGTCGTCATTAAAACAGGTGATAACACCCGTTTAACATTTGACCGCCGCGCAATCAGAGAAGCTTCCGCTGAATAACAGCGAAGCTCATACATACAAAAAAAAGAGCGGAGAATCCGCTCTTTTTTTATTACGCTGATCTGCTTCCTTTCAAATTCACTCCGAAAATGCCGCCCAGCATACTGACTCCCAAAAAGCCGAGATGAAACAAAAGCTGACCGGATGTAAACGTTTTTCCGAACCCTAAATATTGAAACAGCAAGATGATTAATGAAAAACAGACGGCGGTTAACGCTCCGATCATCCAGCCTTTTTCCTTCGCTTTGCCGCCCGATATAAAACCTCCCGCAAATAAAGAAAGAAAAGAAAGCGCGGTGATCAGCCAGCTGAAAGATGATTCTTCCATTGAGGTAACCGTCAGTAAAAGCGAAATCGCCAAACTCGTAAGAAGCATCACCGCAAAAATAGCCACTAAGCCGTACAAAACGCCTCTTCCCACTTGTTTCGTTTCTTCCATTTTTATCTCCTCTCCGCTCTGCGGCCTGATATATGACAAGCCGGAGCCCGTCTTTTTCTAAATGTATTCTCTGAATGTTCGAATTAGACGTAAATGCATGATGTTCAGCCCGTTTATTACATAATTCAGAGCCGATGGCAAATGCTATGACCGTTGGAGGTGCGATATGGAAGATATTTTCATTATTACGTTTCGTACGATTGTGCTTTATTTTATCATTCTTGTGATTTTCAGACTGATGGGAAAACGGGAAATCGGAGAACTGAGCATTTTAGACCTTGTCGTCTCCATTATGATTGCCGAGATTGCCGTATTGGCAATTGAAAATGTAAAAGATAAGCTTTTGCACACAATAGTGCCGATTGTCGTTTTAATGATTATTCAAGTAAGCCTTGCTTTTATTTCGCTCAAAAGCCAAAAAATACGGCAGCTGCTTGACGGAAAACCCACCATTATTATAAAACAGGGAAAAATTGATGAACGGGCGATGAGATCGCAGCGCTACAATTTTGACGATCTTCTTATGCAGCTGAGGGAGAATAACATCGATAGAATCTCTGACGTGTCGTACGCCATTTTGGAGTCTTCGGGCAAACTGTCAATCGTCAAAAAGAAAAACAATAAGGATAAGCAGATGGAAACATCGCTTATCGTTGACGGGGTCATTCAGAACGAGCATCTGGACAGAATCGGGAAAGATAAACACTGGCTTGAAAAAAATTTAGCAAAAAGAGGATATCGCGATCTTTCGGTTATATCATTCTGCACGTTTACGGACGGCGCTTTTTTTATTGATCTTAAAGATGAAAAAGGGGAGCCATAAATCGGTTTCACCGCGTCACGAACTTGCCGATGACCGGAATACGGATCAGCTCTTCCCTTTTAATCAGCCTGAATAACAGAAGAAGCGCAATGTACAAAGCCGCCGTCATTGCAATCCAGCCTGTGAGATTAACAGCCTCTGATCCTGAAAAATGAACGGCGTGCTTGATGATGCGGCTGACATAACCGCAAATGAATATGACGGCAAAACAGAGCGCGTATTCTTTTATTTTAATGCTGATCGGAAGCACCTTGCTTACGGTGGCCGCATGCAGCAGGGTGACAAGGACCATCCCCGTTACAATCGCAAGTGCGGCGCCCATGATGCCCAAGGAAGGCCTGGTCGCCAAAACAAAAATTAGGCCGGTTTTGACAGCGGCGCCGATAAAACTGTTCATCATGGCTGCCCCGGCTAAATTGAGAGCCTGCAGCACCGCCTGAAGGGGCCCCTGAAAATAGTAAAGCAGAAAAAACGGCGCCATCACTTTAACAAATACCGCCGCATTAGTTGATCCGTACATGACGGACATCAGTTCATCAGCGAAAGAGAATAAAATAACCACCGAAATGCCTCCGCTTAAAAGACACAGCCTCATCGCCTGTTCCAGACGGTATTCGACAACTTGCAGCTTTTTTTGCTCCATTCCTTCACTGATCGCAGGAACAAGCGCCGTTGACAGAGAATAGGTTATAAAGCTGGGCAGCGTCAAAACCGTCATGGCAAATCCGGTCAGCTCTCCGTACTGGCTGGTGGCGGCAGCGGTGGCTACTCCTGCAATCGCAAGGCTCTGCGCGACGACAATAGGTTCAAAAAACCAAGATAAATTTCCGATGAAGCGGCTTCCGGTTGTCGGGAGCGACACGCTCATCAGCTGGCGGAAGGTTTCTTTTCCATTTGCGATCGACTTGAAAAATTGTTTTCTGATTCTGATTGTTTTATTTGCTTTAAAACAAATGAATAAATAAATAAGAGAGGCAAGCTCCCCGATGACAGACGAAATCATGGCTCCTGCTGCGGCATATTCAATCCCGTACGGCAGAAACACCGTCGTGCAGACTGCGACAAGTGAAATCCGCACGATCTGCTCAAGCACTTGGGAAAACGCCAGCGGGTTCATATTCTGCCTGCCCTGAAAGTAACCGCGCAGCACGCTGGATATCGCGATAATCGGCACGACGGGCGTAATCGCCAGCAGCGGGTAAACCGTACGCTGATCCGTCAGCATCGTTTCGGACATAATCGGCGCAAAGCATAAAAACAGCGGCGTGAAGATGAGACTTAATATCCCGGTGACGGTAAGCGACATCACTAAAATGTGTTTCATTTTCTGCCGGTCCCCCCGCGCGCTTGCTTCAGCGACAAGTTTGCTGATGGCAACGGGGAGGCCGAATTGAGTCAAAGTGGTGGCCAAGAAAAATGTCGGGGCAGCCATCATGTATAAACCGACCCCTTCTTCACCGATAAACCGGGCGATAACCACCCGGTTGACAAAGCCGAGCATTCTCGTAATCATCCCGGCTGCAATGAGAATAAGAGTGCCCCTTAAAAAAGTCTGTTTTGCCATTTTATAAACCCCTGCCTTCTCAAACTACCTGGAATCATATACAATAAAGATATGCGCCGATGTCGTCCGAGCATGACAAGTCTTCGAGAAAAATGGAAAAAGGAGCGAGCGCCCAGTGGAGAAACATCCCGCCGAAATGTACAAAGATCATTTGCGGCCTTTCTTGTACAGTAAACTTGAAGAGTTCAAAATCCTCGGATACGATGATGTTGAGCACGAGAGTTTATGGTCATACTTAATACATAAAAAGTGGAAACAGAAAAAGGAACTGCCGCTGCATGAATTGGCAGGTAATATTTTATCAGTTAAAATTGGCGATTTTATGAACTATGCAACCGTTGAAGCTTTTAAGTCGTCTAATTGGCTGGAAAGCGATGAGGGTCAGGAAGCTTTGGATGAACTGCTGAGATAATGATGGCATAGGTTTAAGGAGGAAATACATAATGAAAAAAGGACGCTTGATTGCGTTTTTCCTGATCGTATTATTGATCGGCACAGGGCTGGGTTATTTTACAAAACCGGCTGCCGATAATATTACGTTAGGATTGGATTTACGCGGCGGGTTTGAAGTTCTGTACGATGTGCAGCCCGTCAAAAAAGGCGATAAAATCACAAAAGACGTGCTCGTCAGCACGGTGCAGGCGCTGAACCGCCGGGCTAACGTTCTCGGCGTAAGCGAGCCGAACATTCAGATTGAAGGAAATAACCGCATACGCGTTCAGCTGGCGGGCGTCACGAATCAGAACAGGGCGCGCGAAATTCTGTCAACGGAAGCGCAGCTCTCGTTCAGGGATACGAATGATAAAGAGCTGTTAAACGGCTCTGATCTCGTGGAAAACGGCGCGAAGCAAACCTTTGATCCGACGACGAACGAACCGATTGTCAGCGTTAAGCTGAAGGATGCGGATAAGTTCGGAGAAGTGACGAAAAAAGTCAAGAAAATGGCCCCTAATAATCAGCTTGTGATCTGGCTTGATTACCAAAAGGGCGATTCATTTAAAAAAGAAGTCGGCAAAAAACATCCGAAATATGTATCCGCTCCGAATGTGAGCCAGGAATTAAACACGAAGGATGTCACGATTGAAGGTCAGTTCACCGTTCAAAAAGCGAAGGACTTGGCCAATATTTTAAACGCGGGCGCGCTGCCTGTGAAACTGACCGAAAAATACTCTACTTCAGTAGGGGCGCAATTCGGACAGCAGGCTTTGCATGATACGGTAGAGGCCGGCATCATCGGTATTGCAATTGTTTTCTTATTTATGCTGCTTTATTACAGACTGCCTGGACTCATAGCGGTCATTACGCTTTCTGTATACGTGTATATTACGCTTCAAGTGTTTGACTGGATGCAGGCGGTGCTGACGCTTCCGGGTATTGCGGCGCTCATTTTGGGTGTCGGGATGGCGGTTGACGCCAACATCATCACCTATGAACGGATAAAAGAAGAACTGAAACTCGGCAAATCCGTCCGCTCAGCTTTCCGTTCAGGGAACAGACGGTCATTTGCGACGATCTTTGATGCGAACATCACAACGATCATCGCAGCGGTCGTGCTCTTTATTTTCGGGACAAGCTCTGTAAAAGGGTTTGCGACGATGCTGATTCTGTCAATACTGACAAGCTTTATTACAGCTGTCTTCCTTTCAAGATTCCTGCTCGCCCTTCTTGTGGAAAGCAGATGGCTTGACCGGAAAAAAGGCTGGTTCGGCGTCAAGAAAAAACATATTATGGACATTCAAAAAACGGATGAAAATACTGAACCGCATACGGCATTCCAAAAATGGGATTTCACGAGCAAGCGAAAATATTTCTTTATTTTCTCAAGCGCTGTAACCATTGCGGGAATTATCATCTTGCTGGTCTTTAAGCTCAACCTGGGAATCGATTTTGCAAGCGGTGCGCGGATTGACGTGCAGAGCAATCATGCATTGACGGCGCAGCAGGTTGAAAAAGACTTTGACTCTCTCGGCATGGATCCGGAAAACATCGTGCTCTCGGGTAAAGAGAACCATGTTGCCGCAGCCCGGTTTGTCGGAGAGCCATCTAAAGAAAAGATCGCTGAAATCAAAACGTACTTTAAGGACAAATACGGATCTGAACCGAACGTCAGCACGGTATCGCCGACAGTCGGAAAAGAACTGGCCCGTAATGCTTTATATGCCGTGGCAATTGCATCAATCGGCATCATTATTTACGTGTCAATCCGTTTCGAGTACAGAATGGCAATCGCCGCGATTGTATCCCTGCTGTATGACGCTTTCTTTATCGTCGCGTTTTTCAGCATTACAAGGCTGGAGGTTGACGTAACCTTTATCGCCGCTATTCTCACCATAATCGGTTACTCGATAAATGATACGATCGTTACATTTGACCGGATACGCGAGCAGATGAAAAAACGCAAGCCGAAGTCATTTGCCGATCTGGAACACATCGTGAATCTGAGTTTGCAGCAAACCTTTACACGTTCGATCAATACGGTCTTGACCGTTGTGATTGTGGTCGTCGTGCTGCTCATTTTGGGCTCATCGTCAATTACAAACTTCTCCGTCGCCTTATTGGTCGGTTTATTGACGGGCGTTTATTCCTCTCTTTACATCGCCGCGCAGCTGTGGCTTGTATGGAAAGGAAAAGAATTTAAAGGGAAAAAATCAATCGAAGAGTAAAAGGAAACAGGCTGTCTTCCGGAAGGCAGCCTGTTTTTTTAGGCCGCATTGAACTTAAAACCTGCATTTGCTATAATGACATACGCTTACATAATCAATCATCATTGTAAAAACATGTAGGAGGGTTCTTATGAACGTTCGTGAGTCGGAGCTTCCGGGCATCGGCCAGAAAGTAGAAGTCATTACGAAAAATCACGATAAAATCAGTATTATTCTTCATGATGACGGCAGAAAAGAGCTCTATTACTTCGATGAGAATGATTATGACGAATGCTTGGCATCCGTTGAATTTAACGACGAAGAGGCGAGGCAGATTTCCGCTATTTTAGGCGGGATGACGTATAATCCGAAAGCGCTGGAATCTGTGGAAGTCGCGCTTGATGACCTCGTCATTGAGTGGTTTAAAGCCGAATCTCATGCACCGGCTGTCAGCCGTACAATCGGAGATTTGGAGATCAAAAAACATTACAACGTCCAGATTATTGCGATCGTAAAGAAAAACCGGCAAAAACAGCTGAGCCCCGGCATTGATACCGTAATTGAAGAAGGGGACACCCTCGTCATATCGGGTGAAAGAAGCGGACTGAAAAAGCTGGTCCGCGAGCAGTTAACGGCCCGGATTTCCTGAGACCGGGGTTTACTCCCGGGAAAATGGGGGAAAAGATAAGAATGAACAATTGGGGGCAGACGCATGAATAAACAATGGACTATTATATTCGCTTTACTATTTACTTTGATTGTCGCCATCTTTGCTGTCATTAACGTGCGGGCGGTTGAGGTTGATTATCTGTTCGGAACCGCTGAGTGGCCGCTGATTTTAGTCATTTTAGGCTCTGTGTTAATGGGAGCGCTGATCGTGTTTTCAGCCGGTATCTTTCAAGTGATGAAACTGAAGCGCGAAATTAAAATGCTGCGGAAAGAAAACAGATCTGCGGCTGAATTGACGACTGAATCGGACGGCCAAAAAACAGCCGCGCCGCCGGAAGAAATGCTTGAAGAGAAAAAAGGATCAGAATAACATTTGAAACCCCTCAGTCCGCTCTAGTATAATAGGGTGGTTGAGGGGTGAATTTATGTTAGCGTCAAAAATGCGCTGGGAAATCCAGCAGCCGGATCAGGAAAAAGTCAAATCACTCACAGAACAATTGGACATAACACCTCTTGTGGCATCACTGCTTGTAAAAAGAGGTTTTGATACTGCCGAAAGCGCAAGGCTGTTTTTACATACAAAGGATGCAGACTTTTATGACCCGTATGAATTAAAGGGAATGCGGGAAGCAGTTGATCGGATAAAACTGGCGGTTTCTCAAGGGGAACCGATTATGATTTACGGAGATTACGATGCGGACGGCGTTACAAGCACGTCAGTGATGCTGACGGCACTCAGACAGCTGTCGGCGGACGTTGACTTTTATATTCCCGACCGTTTTACAGAAGGCTACGGCCCGAATGAACAAGCTTTCCGCTCCATAAAAGAGCGGGGATTTTCGCTGATCATTACAGTGGATACGGGAATCGCCGCCGTCCATGAAGCTGAAGTCGCAAAAGAGCTGGGCTTAGACGTCATTATTACCGACCACCATGAGCCGGGACCCGAGCTTCCTGACGTATTTGCGATCATCCACCCGAAGCAGCCGGGATGCGGCTATCCGTTTAAAGAATTGGCCGGCGTCGGTGTGGCGTTTAAGCTTGCCCACGCGCTTACGGGTTCTTTGCCGGAAGCTATGCTGGACTTGGCGGCAATCGGTACGGTTGCAGATCTGGTGCCTCTTCATGATGAAAACAGATTAATTGCGTCACTCGGAATTGAAAGGCTTCGGACGACAAATCGGCCGGGCCTCAAAGCTCTGATTAAGCTTTCCGGCGGAGATATCGGACAAGCTGATGAGGAAACGATCGGATTTCAGGTCGCACCGAGGCTCAATGCCGTCGGAAGAATAGAACAGGCCGATCCCGCCGTTCACCTGCTGATGACCGAAGATCAGTTTGAAGCGGAGGAACTGGCTTCGGATATTGACCGGCTGAATAAAGAGCGGCAGAAAATGGTGAAAACCATGACCGAAGAGGCTGTTGAAATGGTTCAGCAGCAAGGCGGAAACCCGTCTGCCATTGTAGTGGCAAAAGCCGGCTGGAATCCGGGCGTCGTCGGTATTGTCGCATCGAAGCTGGCTGAACGTTTTTACCGGCCCGCTGTTGTGCTCGGGATAGATGAGGAGCAGGGAATCGCCAAAGGGTCGGCGCGAAGCATCAGAGGCTTCAACCTTTTTACGAGCCTTTCACAGTGCAGAGACATTCTTCCTCATTTCGGCGGGCATCCGATGGCGGCCGGAATGACGCTGAAGGCTGAAGATGTGGCGGAATTAAGGGACAGGCTGAATCAAATGGCTGAAGAAACCCTGACGGAAGAGGATTTTATTCCCGTTCAGGAGGTTGATCTTGTCTGCGGCGTTGAAGACATAACCGTTGAAAGCATTACAGAATTGAATATGCTGTCGCCGTTCGGCATGCTTAACCCTAAACCGCATGTGATGGTGAAAAATGCCGTGCTTGATGATGTGCGCCTGATCGGAGCGAATAAAAATCACGTAAAAATGACGGTGAAAAGTGATTCCGCCGTCCTTGACTGCGTCGGCTTTAACAAAGGAGAGCTGGAAGCCGGAGTTGTTCCCGGATCAACGATTTCCATTGTCGGCGAGATGTCCATTAATGAATGGAACAACAGAAAGAAGCCCCAGCTGATGATTAAAGATGCTGCGGTGCCGGAATGGCAGCTTTTTGATATCCGGGGCAAGCGGACGTGGGAAGACACGGTCACCGCGCTGCCGAAGGAAAAACGGGTGCTTATCAGCTTTAACGAAAAAACCGCTCAGAAGCTCCGTGAAAAAGAGCTGACGGGCGAGCTTGCCGAGATCGCTTCGGAATCCGAGGCGGAAGCCCTCCAGCTTGACGGAAAATATGCCGTTTTTCTGGATGTGCCGCCGTCAGCGGATCGCCTGCAGCATTTGCTTGACGGAAAGAAGCCGGAACGGATTTATTTTGTTTTTATCAATCATGAAGAACATTTCCTGTCCTCATTTCCATCGCGGAATGATTTCAAGTGGTTTTACGCATTTCTCTTGAAAAGGGGCGCTTTTGACTTCGGCAAGCATGGTTCAGAGCTTGCGAGACACAGAGGATGGTCAATTGACACAATCAATTTCATGACAAAGGTGTTTTTTGATCTCGGTTTTGTTAAAATAGAAGATGGTGTGCTGTCTGTCGTGAGCGGCGCGAAAAAACGCGACCTGGCAGATTCGCAAACCTATCAGGTAAAACAGCAGCTGATGGAATTAGACCAGAAGCTCAATTATTCCGCAGCCCATGAGCTGAAGGAATGGCTGAATAAGCTGATGAACCAAGGTTCAGAGGTTTATGAAAGTACGAGGAGGACATAGAACAGATGGATCTTAAAAAATACGTAACAATTGTGCCCGATTACCCGAAAGAAGGCGTACAATTTAAAGATATTACGACATTGATGGACAAAGGCGACGTATACCGTTACGCCACTGACCAAATTGTTGAATATGCAAAAGAAAAAGAAATTGATTTAGTTGTCGGGCCTGAAGCGCGCGGCTTTATTATCGGCTGTCCGGTTGCATACGCGCTCGGAGTCGGCTTTGCCCCGGTTCGGAAAGAAGGAAAACTTCCGCGTGAGGTCATTAAAGTCGATTACGGTTTGGAGTACGGAAAAGACGTACTGACGATTCATAAAGATGCGATCCTGCCGGGACAGCGCGTGCTGATTACTGATGACTTGCTTGCAACAGGCGGCACGATCGAAGCAACGATTAAGCTTGTCGAAGAACTGGGCGGCGTCGTAGCCGGTATTGCATTCTTAATCGAGCTTTCTTACCTTGACGGCAGAGACAAGCTTGACGATTACGATATTTTAACATTAATGAAATATTAACCGCATATGGAAAAAAGCACTCGTGTCAGGGTGCTTTTTTCCTATTATTTCATCATCCTGACAGATTCTTTAGGTGTTTTGAACTTCTGCCCTTTACATCTCTCGTTTTTTTCTTGATAATAAACTAATACAGTTTACATTTAAAAAAGGTGATTCCATGGCGAACGAACAAGTATTGACTGCCGAGCAAGTAATAGATAAAGCGCGCACTTATCTGCCGGAGGAGCAGATTGCGTTTGTTGAGAAAGCTTACCTGTATGCGCAAGACGCGCATCGCGAACAGTACCGCAAATCAGGTGAGCCGTACATCATTCATCCGATTCAGGTGGCGGGGATCCTCGTCGATCTGGAAATGGACCCTTCCACAATTGCGGGCGGATTTCTGCATGACGTGGTGGAGGACACGGATGTCACCCTCGACGACCTGAAGGAAGCATTTTCTGAAGAAGTGGCGATGCTTGTCGACGGCGTGACGAAGCTCGGTAAAATTAAGTATAAATCTCAAGAGGAGCAGCAGGCGGAAAACCATCGAAAAATGTTTGTCGCTATGGCTCAGGATATCAGAGTCATATTGATCAAGCTGGCGGATCGCCTTCACAATATGCGGACGTTAAAGCATCTTCCGCAGGAAAAGCAGCGGAGAATTTCAAATGAGACGCTGGAGATTTTCGCTCCGCTGGCCCATCGGCTCGGGATTTCTAAGATCAAATGGGAGCTGGAAGACACCGCTCTCCGTTATTTGAATCCTCAGCAATATTACAGAATCGTCAACCTCATGAAGAAAAAGCGCGCGGAACGCGAACTTTATGTCGAAGAGGTTGTCAATGAAGTGAAAAAACGCGTTGAAGAAGTGAATATTAAAGCGGACTTTTCAGGACGTCCGAAGCACATCTACAGCATTTACCGCAAGATGGCGCTGCAAAATAAACAGTTCAATGAAATATATGATCTGCTCGCCGTCCGTATTCTTGTCGGAAGCATTAAAGACTGCTACGCCGTACTCGGCATTATTCATACGTGCTGGAAGCCGATGCCGGGCAGATTCAAAGATTATATTGCGATGCCTAAGCCGAATATGTATCAGTCTCTGCATACGACCGTAATCGGGCCTAAAGGCGATCCGCTGGAAGTGCAGATCAGAACGTTTGAGATGCATGAGATCGCTGAATACGGGGTGGCCGCACACTGGGCATATAAAGAAGGCAAGGCTGCAAACGAAGAAGCGACATTTGAGAAAAAACTGTCCTGGTTCCGTGAAATTCTGGAATTCCAAAACGAGTCTACCGATGCGGAAGAATTTATGGAATCGCTGAAAATCGATCTGTTTTCTGACATGGTATACGTATTTACGCCAAAAGGCGATGTCATTGAACTGCCGTCAGGCTCTGTGCCGATTGATTTTTCCTACAGGATCCATTCGGAGATCGGCAACAAAACAATCGGGGCGAAAGTGAACGGAAAAATGGTGACGCTTGACCATAAGCTCCGGACGGGCGACATCGTTGAAATCCTGACGTCCAAGCATTCGTACGGACCGAGCCAAGACTGGGTCAAACTCGCTCAGACGTCGCAGGCCAAACACAAAATCCGTCAGTTCTTTAAGAAACAGCGCCGTGAAGAAAACGTCGAAAAAGGCCGTGAACTTGTCGAGAAAGAAATTAAAAACCTTGATTTTGAAGTGAAGGATGTTTTAACGCTTGAAAATCTTCAAAAAGTTGCCGACAAGTTCAATTTCTCAAATGAAGAGGATATGTACGCGGCGGTCGGGTATAACGGCATTACCGCTCTTCAGGTGGCCAACAGGCTCACCGAAAAAGAACGGAAGCTGCGTGACCAGGAAGAGCAGGAAAAAATCGTTCAGGAAGTCACTTCCGAGCCGAAACATTATCCGCAAGGGAGAAAACGGGAAGCGGGTGTGCGCGTAAAAGGCATTGACAACCTTCTCGTCCGCTTGTCGAAATGCTGCAACCCGGTGCCTGGCGACCATATTGTCGGTTTTATTACAAAAGGGCGCGGTGTATCCGTTCACCGGGATGACTGTCCGAACGTCAAAACGAATGAAGCGCAGGAACGTCTGATCCCCGTTGAATGGGAGCATGAATCACAGGTTCAAAGGCGCAAAGAATATAACGTTGAGATTGAGATTTTGGGGTATGACCGTCTCGGGCTTTTAAATGAGGTGCTCCAAGCCGTAAATGAAACGAAAACCAACATCTCCTCTGTCTCCGGCAAATCCGACCGCAATAAAGTTGCTACGATTCATATGGCGATTTTTATTCAAAACATCAATCATCTGCACAAAGTGGTCGAGCGGATTAAACAGATCAGAGACATCTATTCAGTCCGCCGGGTAATGAACTAAAAGGAGCTTGCTATGAAATTAGTTGTTCAGCGTGTAACAGAAGCGAGTGTGACGGTTGACGGCGCTGTCGCCGGCCGGATCGGACCCGGTATTATGGCGCTTGTCGGCATCACTCATGAAGATACAGAAGAAGATGCCGCTTACTTGGCGGATAAAATCGTGAATCTTCGGATTTTTGATGATGAAAGCGGCAAGATGAATTTATCGCTTTTGGATACGGGCGGGGAGATTTTATCCGTTTCCCAGTTTACGCTTTACGGCGAAACGAAGAAAGGGAGACGCCCGAATTTTATGAATGCGGCTAAACCGGATCAGGCTGTGCTCCTTTATGAAAAGTGGAACGAACTCCTTCGGGAAAAAGGAGTCAAAGTGGAAACCGGAATATTCGGAGCCATGATGGATGTTCAGCTGACGAATTCCGGGCCGATTACATTGATTATGGATTCTAAACAATAAAAAAGCTGCCGTTCGGCAGCTTTTTTTATGATTGAAAATAATGTTCCAATCCGCTTTCAATTCCGTCTGTCACTTTTTCCTGGTAAGAGCCGCTATGTATGATTGTTTCTTCTTGCGGTTGACTGAGATAGCCGAGCTCATACAGCATGGCAGGCCGTTTATTTTCCCTCAGGACGTAATAATCGCCAAACAGAACGCCGCGATCAGGAATAGGGGAACGCTTCACTACTTCAGAATGGACGTCTGAGGCAAGCTGGCGGTCCTTAGACGGACTGTAATAATAAGCCGTACTTCCCCGCGTTGACGTATCGGCATAGCTGTCATAGTGGATGCTGATAAAGGCATCCGCATTCCGGTAATGGGAGGTTGAAACCCTGGCCTGCAGGCTGATAAATGTATCATCCTGTCTGGTGATATACACATTTGCACCGGCCGCTCTCAATTTTTGGGCCAGCAGCTTAGCTGTTTTAATCGTTACGTTTTTTTCAAACTTTCCGGAGTAGCCGATCGTTCCGCTGTCTTTTCCTCCGTGTCCGGGATCAACGACGATCGTTTTGTTTTTAAGTGAGCCGCTGCCGCCTGACGTGTTGGGAGAAGGTGCTTCGCCTGTTTCCTCACCGCTTTTTGACGTTTGTACGACCCAGTCTGCCACATATGCGGTTTGTCCGTTCTCAAGCCGGACTTCATACCATTTGCCGCTTGAGCCGACAATCGGGTAGGCTGCGCCTTTATCTGCTCTTTTTACGATAGAAGCGGAAGTCGAGGCCGAGCTCCTTAAGTTGGTGCCGCCGTAAACAATATACGCTTTTTTTGAGGAGCCTGAGCCCGCAGAACCGTCTCCTGAGCCCGATGCGCTGTCCGATGAGTCAGAATCCTTTATGATGTAGTGGCTTGCTGCCCAGCCTTTTTGCCCGTTTGCTTCAATTTTCAGCCAGCCGTGGTCTTCACTTAAGATGGAAACCTTTGTTCCGCGTGATAATTTAGTCATAATCGCTGAATCATGTGATGCTGCACTTCTGACATTCAATGAAGAAACGCCGACCGTCCCGTTTTTTGACCCGCTTCGGGCCGAAGTTGCTTTCGTATTCGATCCGCCGCTGTCCGCGGTGACGTATTCGGAAGAAACCCACCCGGTTGTGCCTTGATAAGAAATGTTCACCCATCCGCTGTTCTTGTCCAGCACGGATGCATGCGCGCCTTGCGGAAGTTTGCCGATGACTTCATACGATGTCCCCGGGCCTTTTCTGATGCGGAGGTCAGGATCGGTGGAAGTGACCGTTCCGCTTGTTGCGGATGAATTGTCTGCTCCCCCGGCTGTTTTTGATATCAGCCAGGAAACGACCCATCCGGTTTTACCGGGGCTCAGCTGAAGCTGTACCCAGTCTCCCTCTTCTTTAGTGATCGGGTATCTTTCCCCTTTTTTTACTTCAGCCTTTATTCCGTAGCTCAGGCCGGGACCGCCTCTGACATTGATCTTGTCTGTCGCGATGACAGCTTCTCCCTCTGCGGCGATTGCGGTGTGAAATGACGGAAGAAGCGCTGTGATGATGACGCCGCATAAAATAAGAGCAAGAGTTCTCTTCTTCATGGCTGTCCTCCTTTCTGAACTAACTAAAATACATTCTTGTATAATATCGTATTTTCCTTGCTGAATGTTAAATAAAAATAAAATGGTTTGTTTATACTAGTCATAAATACAGCGAAAAGGTGTGCAAATCATGAAATATCAACCAAAAATGGGACGCGCGCTGCACGATGCGGAAGGAAATCTGCACTTCAGTGATCAGAGCGATAGAGAAAAGGCGGGTTTTCTAGAAGAGACGTCGACGGAGTTCGGTCTCTTATCGAAAGAAGCGGTCGCAAGGAAAAACAGACGGAATAAAACTTGACAGGGGAGTGCAATCCCATTATTATAATAGAAATTGATGTACATAAGTCATGATAACGATTTTGAACCGATAATGGAGAAGAGTAGGTCAGAATGCATGGAGAAGAGAGGAACCGTCCCGGGCTGAAAGCGGATCCGCACTGCATCTTTCTCGAAACAACACTCCGGAGGTTCCCTGCTGAACGCTTTTGCAAGTCATTAGGCAGCGGACGTGAACCTGCGTTAAAGGTCAGAGCGGGGATGCTTCGGCATTCCAACTAGGGTGGCACCACGGGTATAACTCTCGTCCCTACTATACATGTATAGTAGGAGCGGGAGTTTTTTTATTTGAAGAAAGACATTAAGGAGGCCTGTAACATGGCATATCACATTCCAAGAGGCACACAGGACATACTGCCGGGTGAATCAGACAGATGGCAGTTCGTCGAACAAATTATGAGGGAGACGTGCCGCACTTATCAATATAAAGAAATCCGCACGCCGATCTTCGAGCATACGGAATTATTCGCAAGAGGCGTCGGTGAGTCTACAGATATCGTGCAGAAAGAAATGTACACGTTTGAAGACCGTAAAGGGAGAAGCCTGACGCTTCGGCCGGAAGGAACAGCCGCCGCAGTCCGCGCGTTCAATGAAAATAAATTATTTGCGAACCCGGTGCAGCCGACGAAGCTTTATTATGTCGGACCGATGTTCCGTTACGAACGTCCGCAGACAGGGCGTTTCCGCCAATTTTATCAATTCGGAATTGAAGCGATCGGCTCCAAAGATCCGGCCGTGGATGCAGAAGTCATTGCGCTTGCGATGAGTATTTACCGTAAAGCCGGTTTGAAACATGTCAAGCTTGTGCTGAACAGCCTTGGTGACCAGGAGAGCCGCAAATCCTACCGGGAAGCGCTCGTCAAACATTTTGAACCGCGCATCGGAGAATTTTGCTCAGACTGCCAGTCGCGTCTGCACACAAACCCGCTCAGAATTCTTGACTGCAAGAAAGACAGAGAGCATGAACTGATGAAAACGGCTCCGTCCATTCTTGATTACTTAAATGAAGAATCAGCCGCTTATTTTGAGAAGGTAAAACAATATTTAAACGATCTCGGCATCCCGTTCGAAATAGATCCGAACCTTGTCAGAGGGCTTGATTATTATAACCATACCGCTTTTGAAATTATGAGCAATGCCGAAGGATTCGGAGCGATTACAACCCTTGCCGGCGGGGGCCGCTATGACGGGCTTGTTGAACAGATCGGCGGTCCCGAAGCGCCGGGTATCGGATTTGCGATGAGCATCGAACGTCTGCTGGCAGCCATTGACGCTGAGAAAACAGACCTTCCCGTCAATCAGGGGATTGACTGCTACATCGTGACGCTCGGAGAAAAAGCGAAGGATTATTCCGTTTCCCTCGTGTACAAACTGAGAGAAGCGGGCATCTCAAGTGAAATCGATTATGAAAATAAAAAGATGAAGGGCCAATTCAAAACGGCTGACCGTCTCGGCGCACGTTTTATTGCGATTTTAGGGGAAGATGAGCTTGCCCAAAATAAAATCAATGTAAAAGATGCGGAAACAGGAGAGCAGCGTGAAGTGGTGTTAGACGAGCTGATACAAGTGTTAAAGGCAGATCAAAAGCAGTGAAGGAGAGGAACGCTATGTTTGGAAGAACATATTATTGTGGCGAGATAACTGAAAAAGCGATTGGCGAAACCGTCAAACTGAAAGGGTGGGTGCAGAAGCGGCGCGATCTCGGCGGCTTGATTTTCATTGATTTGCGTGACCGCTCGGGTATTGTGCAAGTCGTGTTCAACCCTGACGTATCGAAGGAAGCCCTTGCCGCAGCGGAAGCCATCAGAAACGAATATGTGCTTGATATCGAAGGCACGGTTTCTGCCCGTGAAGAAGGCACGGTGAATCCCAACCTGAAAACCGGTAAAATTGAAATCAAAGCTGAAGCGGTGACGGTGCTCAGCACGGCGAAAACGCCTCCGTTTCCGATCAGTGACCAGGCGGCTGACGTTTCTGAAGACGTCCGGTTAAAACACCGCTATTTGGATTTGCGCCGCCCGGCGATGTTTCAAACATTGCAAATGCGCCATCAAGTCACAAAATCCATCCGCCATTTCTTGGATGAAAACGGATTTCTTGATATTGAAACACCGATTTTAACAAAAAGTTCTCCCGAAGGCGCCCGTGATTACTTAGTGCCGAGCCGGGTGCATGAAGGGGAATTTTACGCCCTTCCGCAATCGCCGCAGATTTTTAAACAGCTTCTGATGGTGTCGGGCTTTGAACGGTATTATCAAGTGGCCCGCTGCTTCCGCGATGAAGACTTGCGTGCCGACCGCCAGCCGGAATTTACGCAGATTGATATTGAAATGTCCTTTATGAGTCAAGAGGACATCATGGCTCTGGCGGAAGAGATGATGGCGAAAGTCATGCTCGAAACAAAAGACGTTGAAGTACCGCTGCCGCTTCCGCGAATGACATATGAAGAAGCGATGAACAGCTACGGTTCCGACAAACCCGATACCCGCTTCGGCATGCTGCTGACGGACGTGTCAGACATAGTGAAAGATACTGAATTTAAGGTGTTCTCATCAGCCGTGGCAAACGGCGGCGTTGTAAAAGCCATCAATGTCAAAGGCGCTGCCGGCGACTATTCCAGAAAAGATATCGATGCGCTCGGCGTTTTTGCCGGAAATTACGGCGCGAAAGGTCTCGCTTGGGTGAAAGTTGAAGCTGACGGCGTAAAAGGCCCGATTGCGAAATTCTTTGATGAAGAGAAGCAGGCAAAACTGGCTGAAGCGCTTAATGCTTCTGAAGGCGATCTGCTCCTGTTCGGCGCTGATAAGTTTGAGGTTGTGGCTCAATCCCTCGGCGCGCTTCGCTTAAAACTCGGCAAAGAACGCGGTCTGATTGACGAAAGCCTCTTCAACTTCCTGTGGGTTGTGGACTGGCCGTTACTGGAGCATGACGAGGAAGAAGGCCGTTTCTATGCGGCTCACCATCCGTTTACAATGCCTGTCCGTGAAGATCTTGACCTGATTGAAACGGCGCCTGAAGATATGAAAGCGCAGGCTTACGACCTTGTCTTAAACGGCTATGAACTCGGCGGAGGCTCAATCCGTATTTTTGAAAAAGACGTTCAGGAAAAAATGTTCGGGCTTCTCGGCTTTACAAAAGAAGAAGCGGAGGAGGAGTTCGGATACCTTCTTGAAGCCTTTGAATACGGAGCCCCTCCGCACGGCGGAATCGCGCTCGGCTTAGACCGGTTGGTTATGCTTCTTGCAGGCCGCACAAACTTAAGAGATACGATCGCTTTCCCGAAAACGGCAAGCGCAAGCTGCCTTCTTACGGAAGCGCCCGGCGAAGTGAGCGACGCCCAGCTTGAAGAACTTCACCTTTCTGTCAAAAGAAAAGTGAAACAGTAAAGATCAGCAGTTTGTTTCTTGAAAATCAAAATCTGCTGTGATATGATTTTTAACAAGTTAAATAAAGTCCTGATGTGTTAGTTGTACACCTAGTTTTGACCGAACATTTTTTTGATTTGGGAGCCCGTATTTTTAAATGGCGTACATGCCTCTTTTCATTCGTTAAGAGGACTTACAAGATTTAAAAAAGGGCACCCACCTGCTGAGAGCGGGTTCAAAACGAAGGAAAGCTGCAACGGCACAATTGGGACTTTATTTTTTGTGCGCTGAAACCAGCGGCTTTCTGACAAGCCGAGTTTATAAAACCAGAATGTGGAGTGAGTCTCTTGTTACATCAGTTTTCCAGAAATGAGCTAGCGATTGGAAAAGAAGGGCTGGACACGTTAAAAAACAGCACGGCGGCCGTTCTCGGCGTCGGCGGAGTCGGTTCATTCGCAGCCGAAGCATTGGCGAGGTCCGGAGTGGGGCGGATCGTGCTTGTCGATAAAGATGATGTTGACATTACAAACGTAAACCGCCAGCTGCATGCGCTCTTGTCGACGGTGGGACAGCCGAAAACAGAATTGATGAAAGAGCGGATCGCTGATATTAATCCGGATTGTGACGTCGTCGCCTTAAAAATGTTTTATACAGAAGAGACGTATGAGCAGTTCTTTGAGTATCCGCTCGATTACGTCATTGACGCGTCGGATACGATTCATTATAAAATTCATCTGATGAAAGAATGTCTGAAACGGAATGTTCCGCTGATTTCAAGCATGGGAGCGGCGAATAAAACAGACCCGACACGCTTTCAGATTGCTGATATTTCAAAAACCCATACTGATCCGATTGCCAAAGTCGTCCGCACAAGACTTCGCAAAGAGGGCATTAAAAAAGGCGTACAGGTCATTTTTTCTGATGAAAGCCCGATCGTCATCCGTGAAGACGTCAGAAAAGAAGTCGGGAATGATGAAGCGAAAATCCGCAAAGCGCAAATGCCGCCGTCTTCCAACGCCTGGGTTCCGTCAGTGGCCGGTCTGATTATGGGCGGACATGTTGTCATGGAGCTCTTAAAGGACATCGACATTAAACGGGTTAAAGATAAGTAAAAAGAAAAACAGCCTTCTTCAGGAAAGGCTGTTTTTTTATTTGAATCCGCCGTTTACACGAAAGATCTTGTCCGGTTATTTTTTCTGCTTCATCAGTTTTTCATACACTTGCTTTATGGCGGCTTCAAATTTCCCCGTTTGTTTCGGTTTATAGTATTGCTTGTTTTTTAACGGATCGGGCAAATATTGCTGTTTGACCCATCCATTCTCGAAATCGTGGGGATATTGATAGCCGATCCCGCGTCCGAGCTCTTGGGCCCCTTTATAGTGGGCGTCTTTTAAATGTTTCGGCACATCGCCGATTTTACCAGTCCTGATGTCTTTGAGCGCCTCATCAACGGCTGAGATGGCGGAGTTTGATTTTGGCGAGAGGCATAATTCGATTACCGCATTGGCCAGCGGAATTCTTGCTTCCGGAAAGCCGATCCGTTCTGCGGTCTGAATCGCGCTCAGCACCCGGGGGCCTGCCTGCGGGCTTGCGAGGCCGATATCTTCATAGGCGATCACGAGAAGTCTTCTTGATATGCTTTCAAGGTCTCCGGCTTCGATCAGACGGGCCAGATAATGAAGGGCGGCGTTTGCGTCCGAGCCCCGGATCGATTTTTGGAACGCGGATAAGACGTCATAATGCGCATCGCCGTTTTTATCATGGGTATAGCTTTTTTTCTGCAGACATTCTTCCGCTGTTTCCCGTGTAATCCGGATCGTGCCGTCGCTTGATTCCTTTGTGGAGAGCACGGCAAGCTCCAGTGCGTTCAAAGCGGAGCGGACGTCTCCTCCGCATCCTTGTGCGAAATGATCCATCGCGTCGTCGTCCACCGAAACGCTGTAGGAACCGAGTCCCCGGTGTTCATCTGTGAGCGCTCTTTTCAATGCCTGCTTGATCAGGTCGGGTGTTAACGGTTCAAGCTCAAATATCTGGGTTCGGCTTCTGATGGCCGGGTTAATGGCATGATAAGGGTTGGCGGTCGTCGCGCCGATTAAAATAATCATGCCGTTTTCTAAATAGGGCAGCAGAAAATCCTGCTTTCCCTTATCAAGCCTGTGCACTTCATCAAGGATTAAAATGACCTGACCTGACATTTTCGCTTCCTGTACGACAATCTCCATGTCTTTTTTATTATGAATGACGGCATTCAATTTCCTGAATGCGATGCTTGTCGATCCTGCGATCGCTGTGGCGATGGACGTTTTTCCGATGCCCGGCGGTCCGTACAGGATCATGGATGATAAGTGCTTCGCACGCACCATTCTGCCGATGATTTTATCTTCTTTGACCAAATGTTCCTGGCCGATAATGTCTTCGATATTGGCAGGCCGCATCCGATACGCCAATGGTTTCATGAACATCTCTCCTTACATATACAGGGTAACGGAAAACGGACGATTAGAAAAGCGAATTGCGGCGGGCCCCGTGTTTCAATGAAAATTAGGATAAGTTATGTTATAATAACAGTTGGTCTATAAGATACTAAACAGATTATTCATATCCATTTACTTGTATAAATTAACAATTAGAATTGACTGGGGTGTTCATATTGAAAATATCGACAAAGGGAAGATACGGGCTCACCATTATGATTGAATTGGCGAAAAAGCATGGAGACGGTCCGACGTCGCTCAAAAGCATCGCCCAAACAAACAGCCTTTCTGAGCATTACTTGGAACAGCTTGTATCACCGCTCAGAAACGCCGGACTCGTAAAAAGCATCAGAGGCGCTTACGGGGGCTACGTGCTCGGGGGCCAGCCTGAAGAGATAACGGCCGGAGATATTATCAGAGTGCTGGAAGGGCCGATCAGCCCGGTAGAAGTGCTTGAGGATGAAGAGCCTGCCAAGCGGGAGTTATGGATCCGCATCCGCGACGCTGTAAAAGACGTGCTGGACAGCACGACGTTAGAAGACCTTGCGAGCTACACGGACGGCGAGCAGGAAGCTTATATGTTCTATATTTAAACCAGAGGTGTACAGACAATGGAACGGATTTATTTAGATCATGCAGCGACTTCCCCGATGGATGAGCGTGTGCTCGAAGAAATGAAGCCCCATTTCTTCGGCAGTTTCGGCAACCCGTCAAGCATTCATTCATTCGGGAGAGAATCCCGGAAATGGGTCGATGAAGCGAGAGCGGACATCGCGCGCGAAATCAGTGCGAAAGAACAGGAAATTATTTTCACAAGCGGCGGCACGGAGGCTGATAATTTAGCGATTTTCGGAACGGCTGCCGCCCGGAAGAATGAAGGAAAGCATATCATTACGACCGCTGTTGAGCATCATGCTGTATTGCACGCCTGCGAAAAGCTGGAAGAAGACGGCTTTGAGGTGACATACCTCATCCCCGGCCCTTCAGGACGGATCAGTGCAAATCAGGTGAAAGAAGCGCTCCGTGATGATACAATCCTTGTTACCGTCATGTATGGCAATAACGAAGTCGGAACCATTCAGCCGATTGACGAAATCGGAGAGCTGTTAAGCGGGCATCAGGCCTATTTTCACACAGATGCCGTCCAGGCATTCGGTTATATGCCGATTGACGTGAAAAAAAGCAGAATTGACATGCTGTCTGTTTCCGGTCACAAGCTTAACGGGCCTAAAGGGACAGGCTTTTTATATGTAAATCAAGAGGTGAAGCTGTCACCGATTCTTCTCGGGGGAGAGCAGGAACGAAAGCGCCGCGCGGGGACGGAAAATGTACCGGGCATCGCCGGCTTAAAAGAAGCGGTCGTCCTTTCAAACCGTGAGAGGGAAGAGAAAACAGCGAAGTATAAGGAGTTTAAGAACATCATCATGAGCACGCTGGAAGAAGCCGGCGTCACAGCGGAGGTGAACGGAGATGCCGAGAAATGCCTGCCTCATATTTTAAACCTTTACTTTCCCGGTGTGCCGGTGGAAGCGCTGCTGGTCAATCTTGACATGGAAGGCATTGCCGTCTCCAGCGGATCTGCTTGTACAGCGGGATCCGTTCTTCCGTCCCATGTGCTTACGGCCATGTTCGGAAGTGAGAGCGGCAGGCTGACTTCGTCAATCCGCCTCAGCTTCGGCCTCGGCAATACGGCGGAACAAATCGAAACAGCCGCCGAAAAGCTTGCCGCCGTCGTTAAACGGCTTGCTTAAAACGGCGGACTTATGTTTTTAATGGAGTGAATGCAAATGGAAAAACGGCCGGAGGATACAAGAGTCGTAGTCGGCATGTCCGGCGGCGTGGACTCTTCCGTAGCGGCCCTTCTGCTGAAGGAGCAGGGCTACGATGTAATCGGAATCTTTATGAAAAACTGGGATGATACGGACGAAAATGGTTTTTGCACGGCGACGGAAGATTATGAAGACGTCATCCGGGTCTGCAACCAGATCGGAATTCCGTATTATGCCGTCAATTTTGAGAAGCAATATTGGGAAAAGGTATTTCAATATTTCCTTGATGAATATAAAGCCGGAAGAACCCCCAATCCGGATGTCATGTGCAATAAAGAAATTAAGTTTAAGGCTTTCTTGGATCATGCTCTGTCACTCGGCGCGGATTATCTTGCGACGGGCCATTACGCCCGCGTGGACAGAAGCGCAGGTACAGTGCGCATGCTCCGCGGTCTGGATGAAAACAAGGACCAGACTTATTTTCTGAATCAGCTCAATCAGGAACAGCTCAGCAAAGTCATGTTCCCGATCGGTGATCTGCAAAAAAGCCGCGTGCGGGAAATCGCCAAAGAAGCGGAACTTGCGACAGCTGCGAAAAAAGACAGCACGGGAATCTGCTTTATCGGCGAACGCAACTTCAAAACGTTTCTCAGCCAATATCTCCCCGCTCAGCCGGGCGATATGATGACAATGGACGGAGAAATAAAAGGGCGTCATGACGGTCTGATGTATTATACAATCGGACAGCGCCACGGTCTTGGAATCGGCGGAAGCGGCGAGCCGTGGTTCGCCGTCGGTAAAGATCTTGAAAAAAACATTCTGTATGTTGATCAAGGGTTCCATAATCCGCTTCTGTATTCCGATAAGATCACGGCGACAAATGTCAGCTGGACGCGTCCGGGTCTGATGGACGGCGGCGAAATGACATGCACGGCGAAATTCCGCTACCGTCAGGAAGATCACAAAGTAACGGTGAAAATGACGGGTGATGATGAAGCGGAAATCATTTTTGACGGGCAGGTACGCGCCGTTACGCCGGGACAAGCCGTCGTTTTTTATGACGGAGAAGAGTGCCTCGGCGGCGGAACGATAGATGACGTTTATAAAGACGGAACAAAACTGTGGTACGTATAACACATGTAAAAAACCTCAACTCGCATGTTGGGGTTTTTTAGCGAAAGGAAGTTAAAAATGGATTATAATAAAATCGGGATTGATGCCATGCAGGAGGGCGATTTTGAAAAAGCGGCAGAGGCTTTTACGAAAGCGATTGAGGAAAACGGCCAAGACCCGGTGCCGTACATCAACTTCGCAAATCTGCTTTCTTCTGTGAACGAACTCGAACGGGCGCTTGCATTCTATAACAGAGCGCTTGAATTGGACAATTCGGCGGCAGCCGCTTATTACGGTGCGGGAAACGTATATGTGATGAAAGAATCGTTTTCCGAAGCGAAGGATATGTTTGAAAAAGCGCTTCGCTCCGGAATGGAAAACGGAGATTTGTTTTATATGCTGGGGACCGTTCTCGTTAAATTAGAGCGGCCGAAGCTTGCACTGCCGTATTTGCAGCGTGCCGTTGAATTAAACGAAAATGACACGGAAGCGCGCTTCCAGTTCGGAATGTGTCTCGCAAATGAAGAAATGCTGGATGAAGCTCTTGCGCAGTTTGAGACGGTGATCGAGCAGGATCCAAGACACGCGGACGCATTTTATAATGCCGGGGTCGCTTACGCGTACAAAGAAAATCGTGAAAAGGCGCTTGAGATGCTGGAAGGCGCAATCGGCATACAGCCTGACCATATGCTTGCGCTTCATGCGAAACAGCTTATCACCCAGTCATAACAAAAGGAGGGAAGGCTCGTGGATCAGCTGAACATCGAAGAACAGCCGTATGTAAAAGGCGTCATTCATACGGTCATTTATCATAATGACACCAACCTGTATACAGTGCTGAAAGTCAAGGTTGCAGAAACGTCTGAGGCGATCGAAGACAAGGTCGTATCCGTAACGGGCTACTTCCCTCTGCTGCAAGAAGATGAGACCTACACATTTTACGGAAAAACCGCCACGCATCCTAAGTTCGGCCTGCAATTTCAGGCTGAACACTTTAAAAAAGAAATTCCGACCACAAAAGAAGGGATCATTCACTATTTATCAAGTGATCTGTTTGAAGGAATCGGAAAAAAAACGGCGGAAGAAATCGTCAAAAAGCTTGGAGACGGCGCGCTCAATAAAATTCTGGCTGATGCATCGGTGCTTTATGATGTGCCGAAAATGTCAAAAAAGAAAGCGGACAAACTGGCGGGAGAGCTGCAGCGGCATCAGGGTCTCGAGCAGATTATGATCTCTCTGAACCAATACGGTTTCGGGCCCCAGCTATCCATGAAAATATATCAGGCCTACGAAACGGAAACCTTGGAGAAAATTCAGGAAAATCCTTATCAGCTTGTAAAAGACGTTGAAGGCATCGGCTTTGTGAAAGCTGACGAGCTGGGCGGAAAAATGGGTCTGTCAGGAAACCACCCGGAGCGGATCAAAGCGGCTATCTTATATACGATTGAATCGACCTGTCTTTCAGAGGGCCATACGTACATAGAAACGAAGCAGCTGATTATCAATACGCAAACGCTTCTGAATCAGTCAGCTGAAGGCGGCCGCGTCACGGAAATGGATGCGGCTGACGGCATCATCGCCCTCGGGGAGAGTAAGGATATCGTCATCGAAGGAGAGCGCTGCTATTTTCCGTCCTTGTTTTATGCGGAACAAAACGTCGCAAAACGCGTGCTCGACATTGCGGCCCAGACGGAGTATGCCGATCAGTTTCCTGAATCGGAATTTCTGCTTGCACTCGGTGAACTGGAAGAACGGATGAATGTTCAATACGCACCAAGCCAAAAGGATGCCATTCAAAAAGCGCTGTCTTCACCGATGCTTTTACTGACCGGAGGACCGGGAACGGGGAAAACGACCGTTATTAAAGGAATCGTGGAATTATACAGTGAACTGCACGGCGTATCCCTTGACCCCGGTGATTATAAAAAAGACGAGGCGTTTCCGGTGCTGCTTGCCGCGCCGACCGGAAGAGCCGCAAAACGGATGAGCGAATCTACGGGTCTGCCGGCTGTTACGATTCACAGGCTGCTCGGCTGGAATGGCGCTGAAGGCTTTACCTACAACGAAGATCAGCCGATTGAAGGGAAACTGATCATTATAGACGAAGCGAGTATGCTTGATATCTGGCTCGCCAGCCATTTGTTTAAGGCGCTTCCTAAGCACATTCAGCTCATTATAGTCGGTGATGAAGACCAGCTTCCTTCAGTAGGACCGGGGCAGGTGCTCAGAGATCTTTTGGCTTCTGAAGTGCTGCCGACCGTGCGCCTGACAGATATTTACCGTCAGGCTGAAGGATCATCCATTGTGGAACTTGCCCATGATATGAAAAAAGGACTGCTTCCAAAGGGGCTGACCGCGCCGACAAAGGACCGCTCATTTATCCGCTGTAATTCTTCACAGATTAAAGAAGTCGTGGATCAGGTCGTCTCGAATGCGTTAAAAAAGGGGTATACCTCCAGAGATATTCAAGTGCTTGCCCCGATGTACAGGGGAAAAGCGGGAATTAACGAGCTGAACATGCTTCTTCAGGACATCATGAATCCGCCTAAAGAAAAAAGGCGGGAGCTGAAATTCGGAGATGTCGTCTACAGGACGGGCGATAAAATATTGCAGCTTGTCAACCAGCCGGAAAACAATGTGTTTAACGGCGATATCGGCGAAATCGTGTCCATTTTTTATGCCAAAGAAAATACGGAAAAAGAAGACATGGTCGTCGTCTCGTTTGACGGCAACGAAATCACCTTTACGAAAAAGGATTTCAGCCAGTTTACCCACGCTTACTGCTGTTCCATTCATAAGTCGCAGGGAAGCGAATTCCCGATTGTCGTCCTGCCTGTCGTCAAAGGCTACTATCGAATGCTCAGGAGAAATCTGCTTTATACCGCCATTACAAGAGCGAAAAAATTCCTGATTCTTTGCGGAGAAGAAGAAGCGCTTGAATGGGGCGTCAAAAACAATGATGCCACCGTCAGACAGACATCGCTTAAAAACAGGCTCACAGAGCAGACTGAAGAGATGGATGCAGAACTGGCCGCCCTGCAAAAAGAGCTGCCGTTCAGTGTATACGATGCGAACATCGGAATGGAAGGCATCACGCCTTTTGACTTTATGGAAGAAAAAGCGTAAATAAAACCCGGCGTATGTTCATGCGCCGGGTTTTCGCCTGTGGAAGTCATTTCAAAGTATGCTGCCCGGCTTCTTGGCAAAACCTATATGTGTTCAACAAAAGGTGGTTGATCACACTTTGAGAACATGCCATGCAGCTGAAGGACGAACAGTATATGACGAAAACACCGGGCGCAGTCTCGGAATGATATCGGATGTATGTTTCTCTCTTGACGGCCGGTTTCTCGGTTTCGTACTGGAGCAGAAACGCCTGTTTCACAACCGCCATCTTTTTTTAGGGGCAAGTGATATAAAAGAGATGGATCAAGAAGCCGTAGCTGCCGGTCATGCTCATTTGCAGCCTTTGCCGAAGAGCTGTTTCACCTTTGAACAGATTAAAATGCAGCCGGTGAAATCGCCTGATGGTGAAATGTTCGGTTTGCTGGAAGATGTATACTTTTGTTTGGACAGGGGCATAATCGTAGCATATGAACTCTCGGACGGCTTCTTTTCAGATCTGGCTGGCAGACGCCAAGTGCGCCGCGCCGCCGATATGCTTATTGAAGCGGGGAAAGAAGGCATCGTCCTGAACGGATAAGAGGTGTAGTCTGTGCTTGTATGTCCGAACTGCAAAAGTAAAGATATCGGCAAAATCGGCGTAAACCAATACTATTGCTGGGGCTGCTTCATTGAGCTGACGGTGGCCAAAGGCAAAATTGCGACACATCAAGTAGAGGAAGACGGCACGTTAAGCAGTCTTGATGATTTGTTTTCTGAAGACGAACGCAGTATCAATTTTTAAAGTTGAAAGGAGATACGCGCGATGGGCAGAACAATGACCTCTCTGTTGGCTTTAGGAGCTGGAGCCGTTATGTATCGTATGGCTTCTCAGTCCGATATGCTGAATAAAAAAGGTATGAAACGGATGAGAAGACGAGTCATGAAAATGTTTTAAGCAGAAAAAAGGATACTTCTCCGGAAGTATCCTTTTTACGTTTGTCTCGCTTCCAGCCGTCTGGCTGCGAGAGACAGGCTGTAATTGACCGCGAAATACATCAGGGCCGCCAGCAGAAAGATCGGGAAAAAATACCCCCCGTCAGCGCTTTGTCCGTTTAAAATCTGCGCGTTATGAATCAGTTCGGGCAGAGCGATGACGACCGCAAGTGACGTATCCTTTAATAAGGAGATAAACTGGCTCACAATCGGAGGAACCATACGCCTGAGCGCCTGCGGCATGACGACGAGAAAAAGAGTCTGCGTGTACGTCAGTCCTGAAGAACGCGCCGCTTCAATCTGTCCTTTGTCAACGGATTGCAAACCGCTTCTGATGATTTCTGACAGCATGGCCGATTCAAAAATCGTCAGCGCCGTGATGGCGGCCGCGGTAATTTCCAGTTTGATCCCGATTTCCGGAAGGGCAAAAAACGTAAAGAAAATGATTAATAACAGCGGCAGGTTGCGGATGGTTTCCACAATGGCCGCTATAATGCCCGAGACGATAGGAATTTTCGCATAGCGCAAAGTGCCGGCGGCAAGCCCGAAAATAAAACTCAGGACAATGGAGATCAGCGCAACATAAAGTGTGACCAAAAAGCCGTCCCATAAAAACAGCAGATGGTCAGGTGTATAGGCGCCGCTAAAATCCATGTTTTTCACTCTCCTTCTCTAATAACTCTTTCCGAGACGTCTTTCCAAATAGTGAACCCCGATGCTGAGCGGGATCGTTAATATCAAATAAAAAAGCGCGACGAAAATATAGACATCAAACACGACAAGAGTGCTCGAGGACACGAGATCCGCCTGATACATCAAATCGAGTCCCGCCACCACTCCGAGTATTGATGAGTTTTTGACAAGGTTGAGAAATTGGTTTCCGAGCGGGGGAATGACGATTTTTACGGCCTGAGGAAGAATGATATATCTCATCGCCTGACTGTAGGTGAAGCCTGACGATCTGGCCGCTTCCATCTGCCCTTTGGGGACAGTCTGAATTCCGGCTCTGATGGCTTCTGCGATAAAGGCGGACGTGTAAATCGTAAGCGCAATCGTTCCCGCCTGAAAGCCGTCCAGTCTCAGTCCGGCGTTCGGAAGTCCGAAATAAAAAACGAATGTGATGAGGAGAAGCGGGATGTTCCGGATAAATTCCACATACGCAGTGCCGATCCATTGAAGGGGTATGAAAGCCGTGATTCTCATGACTGCGATCAGAACGCCCAGCGCAAAACTGCCTGCCAGCGCGATGAAGCTCGCAAGCAATGTGTGCAGGAAACCGTCCATATACATATCAAAGTTTTCCGTTAAAATTGAAAAGTTCATCTATGTCACTCCTTATAAAACGGGGATGAGCATGGCTGCTCATCCCGCGGTCCTTTCTATTTTGCCGGTTCTTCTTTAATCCATTTTTTATAGATTTTTTCGTACCTGCCGTCGGCTTTCATTTTTTTCAAAGAGGCGTTGATTTCCTTGATGAGTCCGGATTGGCCTTTTTTGACGGCGATTCCGTAAGGTTCATCGGTGAAGGTTTCGCCCGTCAGCTGATATTGTTTATTTTCATCCGCCATGCCGTATAAAATCGCATTATCGGTTGTGAGCGCATCTCCCTGTCCCGCTTTAAGCGCAGTGAACGCTTCGGCGTAATTTTCAAATTCCAGCACTGAGGCGTCAGGCGCTTTTTCTCTGATGTTCTGTGAGGAAGTGGAGCCTTTTACCGCCAATACTTTTGAGCCTTTTCCCAGGTCTTCGGTGCTTTTGATGCTGCTTCCTTTTTTGACGAGCAGGGATTGCCCGGCTTCAAAATAAACATCTGAGAAATCAACTTCTTTTTTCCGCTCATCCGTTATCGTCATCGTGGCGGTGATGGCGTCGATATCGCCGTTTTGCAGCATCGGAATCCTTGTTTTTGACGTCACTTCTTTAAATTCCGCTTTCTTCTCATCCCCCAGAATATCTTTTGCGAGCTGTTTTGAGATATCAATATCGAAGCCTTCAATATCACCGGAGCTTGGGTTTTTCAGCCCGAATAACCTCGTATCGGTTTTGACGCCGAAGATGATTTTGTCTCTGTCTTTAATAGAGGCTAACGTGTCTTTTCCCGTTCCTTTTGAATCCCCGGACGTTTCTTTCCCTCCGCAGGCTGCCAGCATAAAGACGGCCAGCAGTGATATCAATCCGAATGACAACCATTTTGTTGCGCGTGACATAAGCGCTCCTCCGTTTCTTTTCAGTGATTTAAAATACGGCTTAAGAATAAACGCGCCCTCTCTTCACGGGGGCTTTCGTAAAATTCAGCCGGTGCAGCTTCTTCTAAGATGGATCCGCCGTCGATAAACACGATGCGGTCCGCCACTTCTTTTGCGAATCCCATTTCATGTGTGACGACTGCCATGGTCATGCCTTCCTTTGCGAGTGTTTTCATGACATCCAGCACCTCCCCGATCATTTCCGGATCAAGCGCGGATGTGGGTTCATCAAACAGCATAATTTCGGGCTTCATCGCAAGCCCCCTGGCGATGGCGACACGCTGCTGCTGGCCGCCGGAAAGCTGTGAAGGATAAGCGTCCGCTTTGTCCGGTATACCGACTTTTTTCAAATAGTATAAAGCCGTTTCCTTTGCTTCTTCTTTTGATTGCTTGAGCACTTTGATCGGTGCGAGCATGATATTTTGCAGAACGGTTTTGTGCGGGTACAGATGAAAATGCTGAAACACCATGCCGATATTCCGGCGGACCTGATTGATATCCGTTTTCTTGTCACGGATGGAGACGCCGTTTACCGTTAAGGCGCCTCCATCAACTGTTTCCAGCTGATTAATGCAGCGGAGAAGCGTGCTTTTTCCCGATCCTGAAGGTCCGATGATAACGACGACTTCCCCTTTTTTAATGTGCAGATTAATGTTTTTCAGCACGTGGAAATGTCCGTAGTGCTTATTTACATCCTGAAATGAAATCATGGCCATCCTCCTTAAAAAACATGAGTCATATTGACTGGACAGTTTTGAAATCCTTTAACACATTACGATGGTTATACAGACTTTTATGAATATTAGTTAGACTATTTCGTAATTTCTGATAATTATTTCCGTCAAGAGGTCTGCGTCATAAGGCGGAGTTTATGAAACGGGAATAATTCCGGCTTTCTGTCAAAAGATAAAGCAAGAGGTGAAACGTCATGCTTCAAAAACCGCTGCAGCTCTTAATGTGGACGGCTGTATGTCTGCTCGTTTTGTTAACAGTGTATGTCTTTTGCATGCTCGATATGTTATGGTCTCCCATTTGGCTTGTTATAAAATCTCTCTTTATTCCTATATTCATCGCAGTATTTATTGCTTATCTTTTACTTCCGATTACTGAATGGCTTCATAGAAAAGGGATGCCTAGAACTTTAAGCCTGCTTCTGATTTATTGCCTGTTTTTCGGCGGAATCGGCTGGGGGGTTTATAAAGGGGTTCCTGTTTTAATTGAACAGCTGCAGGATCTGTCTGAGAGCATTCCCGGTCTGGCCGAAAACTACAACAGCATGCTGAGGCATCTGCATAATCACACAGATCATTGGCCTGACGGCATGCACCATCGGATGGACAAAATGATTCAGCAGACAGAAACGTTTCTTGCCGGCACGATTGAAAGCACGATCAGAAGCATCCGTTTCGTGCTTGATTATATCCTGATCGCGGCGACGATTCCTTTTCTCGTGTTCTATATGGTGAAGGATATAGACGTTATGAAAAAGACGGTCTGGTATTTGACGCCGAAATCCTGGAGAAAAAGGGGGAGTGAATTTCTGCGGGATGTGGACGACTCTCTCGGTGATTACATCCGCGGTCAGCTTCTCGTTTGTTTTTTGCTCGGGTTCATAGCCGGCGTTTCATTTTGGCTGTTCGGGCTTCCTTACCCGCTGATTTTGGGCCTTGCCATCGGGATTACGAATGTCATCCCGTATTTCGGTCCGTTTATCGGCGCTGTGCCGGCGCTGCTCCTTTCGCTGGCGATTTCCTCCAAGGCTGTGATCATCGTAATCGTCACGATTTTTATTCTTCAATTTATAGAAGGAAACATTTTGAGCCCGCTCATTGTCGGACGAAGTCTCAGGATGCACCCCGTCGTGATCATGCTTGCGCTTCTTGCCGGAGGGGAGCTCGCGGGCATTCCCGGCATGATTCTCGCTGTTCCGGCGGCAGCCGTTTTAAAAGTGACGGCCATTCACTTTTTGCGGATCAGGACGGAACATTGACATTCGGGTTCTGCTTGTCTATAATTTCGAGTAGAATACATACGAATCTCGAGTGACGGATATGAGTACGCCGAAGCCCTGTTTAAGAGAGAAGCTCCGATACGCTGAAAGGAGCTTCAGCAGAAGATCGGCCGAAGCTAATCCTGAGTGCAGTTAAAGGCTGCCGCAATCCTGCGTTACGGGATGAAAGGTGACAGGCCTTTTTCGGCCTGTAATCAGGGTGGTACCGCGAGACAGCTCTCGTCCCTGTGTGAACGCATGGTTTGCATAGGGAGAGAGCTTTTTTGCTGTCGCAAAAGAGAATTTCGGGTAGTGATAAGGAGGAATATAGATGAAACACTTAACTTCTGCTGAAGTGCGTCAAATGTTTTTAGATTTCTTTAAAGAAAAAGGCCATGCCGTTGAACCGAGCGCCTCATTGGTTCCGCATGAAGATCCGTCTTTATTATGGATCAACAGCGGCGTTGCGACGCTGAAAAAATACTTTGACGGCCGCGTTGTGCCGGAGAATCCGAGAATTGTAAACGCGCAAAAATCAATCCGCACAAATGATATTGAAAATGTGGGGAAAACGGCGCGCCACCACACGTTCTTTGAGATGCTCGGAAACTTTTCCATCGGTGATTATTTTAAAGAAGAAGCCATCACGTGGGCATGGGAGTTTTTAACGAGCGAAAAGTGGATCGGCTTTGATCCGGAGCTGCTGTCTGTAACGGTTCACCCTGAGGATGAAGAAGCTTATACGCTATGGGCGGAAAAAATCGGCGTTCCGGAAGAAAGAATCATCCGTCTGGAAGGGAACTTCTGGGATATCGGCGAAGGCCCGAGCGGACCGAACACAGAAATTTTCTATGACCGCGGCGAGAAATACGGCAATGATCCGTCAGATTCTGAATTGTATCCGGGCGGCGAAAATGACCGCTATCTTGAAGTGTGGAACCTGGTATTCTCAGAGTTCAACCACAACCCGGACGGCACGTACACACCGCTTCCGAAGAAAAACATTGATACGGGCATGGGGCTTGAACGGATGGTCTCCGTGATTCAGGACGTCCCGACAAACTTTGACACTGATTTGTTTATGCCGATTATTGAAGCAACAGAGCGTATTTCCGGAGATACTTACGGAAAGGATGCAGTGAAGGATACGGCCTTTAAAGTGATCGCCGATCATATCAGAACGGTCGCATTTGCGGTAAGCGACGGAGCTCTGCCGTCAAATGAAGGGCGCGGGTATGTACTGAGACGCCTCTTGCGCCGGGCGGTGCGATACGCGAAAACCATCGGTATCAGCCGTCCGTTTATGTACGAGCTGGTTCCGACTGTTGCAGGAATTATGGACGCTTTCTATCCGGAGGTGAAAGAAAAGCAAGAGTTTATCGCCAAAGTCATCAAAACGGAGGAAGAGCGCTTTCATGAAACATTAAACGAAGGTCTGGCCATTTTATCCGACGTGATAAAGAAAGAGAAGGAAAAAGGCAGCGGCATCATCTCCGGAAAAGACGTATTCAAACTGTACGATACGTACGGATTCCCGGTTGAATTGACGGAGGAATACGCGGAAGATGAGCAAATGAAGGTTGACCATAAAGGCTTTGAAGCCGAAATGGAAAAACAGCGTGAACGGGCGAGAAATGCGCGCCAAGATGTAGGAAGCATGCAGGTGCAGGGCGGCGCATTGCGCGACATTACCGCAGAAAGCACATTTGTCGGCTACAGTGCCGTAAAAGCTGAAGCGAAGGTGATCGAGCTTCTTCATGACGGGCAATTAATCAGCGAGGCGCATGAAGGGGATACCGTCCAAATTCTTCTTGACAAAACGCCTTTCTATGCTGAAAGCGGCGGACAGATCGGTGACAGAGGAGTGCTGAGAAGCGCGCAGGCTGTCGTAACCATTAAGGACGTGAAAAAAGCTCCGAACGGTCAGCATGTACACGAAGGCACGGTGGATAGCGGCACGATTCAAAAAGGCGCAAGCGTGACGGCTGAAGTTGAAGATCAAATGAGAAGCGGCGTGGTGAAAAACCATACAGCAACCCACCTTCTGCACCAGGCGCTGAAAGACGTTCTCGGCACACATGTCAACCAAGCGGGTTCACTCGTTACCGAAAATCGTCTGCGTTTTGACTTCTCTCATTTCGGTCAAGTGACAAAAGAAGAACTTGAACGCATTGAAGGAATCGTCAACGAAAAAATCTGGGAGAGCATTCCGGTAGCGATTGATTTGAAACCGATCAATGAAGCGAAAGAAATGGGCGCAATGGCCTTATTCGGCGAGAAATACGGCGATATCGTCCGCGTCGTACAAGTCGGAGATTACAGCCTTGAGCTTTGCGGCGGATGCCATGTCACGAATACGGCTGAAATCGGTCTGTTTAAAATCGTATCCGAATCAGGGATCGGCGCAGGTACGCGAAGAATCGAAGCCGTAACAGGAAAAGGCGCTTATCAGGAAATGAACAGCCAGCTCAGCCTTCTGCAGCACGCTGCGGACGAGCTGAAATCAAACGTAAAAGACGTACCGAAGCGAATTCAGTCTCTTCAAGCAGAGCTGAAGGAAGCGCAAAGAGAAAATGAATCATTGCTCAGCAAACTCGGCAATGTGGAAGCCGGAGCCATTCTGTCTAAAGTAAAAGACATCGGCGGCGTAAAAGTGCTGGCTGAAAAAGTAAATGCGAAAGACATGAACCACCTTCGCACTATGGTGGATGATCTGAAAGCGAAGCTCGGTTCTGCGGTCATCATTCTCGGCGCCGTGCAAAACGAGAAAGTCAACCTTTCAGCAGGCGTGACAAAAGACCTGATCGAAAAAGGCCTTCACGCCGGCAAAATGGTCAAACAAGCGGCTGAAGTCTGCGGAGGCGGAGGCGGAGGCCGTCCGGACATGGCGCAGGCCGGCGGAAAGCAGCCTGAAAAATTGGAAGAGGCGCTCGCATCTGCGGAAGATTGGATAAAATCCGTTTTATAATCCTTTCAACTAGTGTAGAATGATGATAAGATGAGGACCTCAGGCTGAACTTTGCCTGCGAATTTGGGAAAGAGGTGCAAAACGGTGAGCTCGTTTGATAAAACGATGAAATTTAATTTCTCCGATGATTCTGCTGAAACAAACGTCGAAGAAGTGCTGAATACGGTATATGATGCGCTTCAGGAAAAGGGGTACAATCCTATCAACCAGATTGTCGGATACTTGCTGTCTGGAGATCCTGCATACATTCCTAGGCATCGCGACGCCCGGAACTTAATTCGCAAACTGGAACGTGACGAATTAATTGAGGAATTGGTAAAATCCTATCTAGAACAGCATAAAGAGGCGTAAATACATTCATGAGAATATTGGGACTTGATCTTGGAACGAAAACACTCGGCGTAGCTTTAAGCGATGAAATGGGCTGGACCGCTCAGGGCATTGAGACGATAAAAATAAACGAGGCTGAAGGAGATTACGGTCTGGACCGTTTATCCGAGCTGATGAAAGACTATAATGTAGAGAAGATCGTGCTCGGTTTTCCGAAAAACATGAACGGGACGATCGGTCCGAGAGGCGAAGCCAGCCAAACATTTGCGAAACTGCTTGAAACAGCGTACAATGTCCCTGTTGTGCTGTGGGACGAGCGTCTGACGACGATGGCGGCTGAAAAAATGCTGATCGCGGCTGACGTCAGCAGGCAAAAACGAAAAAAAGTCATTGATAAAATGGCGGCTGTCATGATCCTTCAAGGATATCTGGACAGTTTAAACTAAGAGGTGAAAGAAATGGAACACGGCGAAAAACACATTACAATTGTCGATGATCAAGGCAACGAACAGCTTTGCGAAGTGCTGTTCACATTTGAAAACGACACATTCAACAAATCTTACGTACTTTATTATCCGATTGATGCTCAAGACGATGATGAAATCGAAATTCACGCTTCAAGCTTCGAACCGAACGAAAACGGTGAAGACGGCGAACTGATGCCGATTGAAACCGATGAAGAGTGGGAAATGATCGAAGAAACGCTGAACACGTTTTTAGCGGAAGAAGACGAAGAATAAAATGAACAGAAAAAGCCGGAGCGCATATGCGCTTCGGCTTTTTTTTGTAATAAATTGCCGAATGCACATGAATCATGTAGTATAAGAGCTGTTGGGAGGAAAATACTTGTATGAATATCAATCAGACTAAAAATTCATTTCCGCGTAAAAACAAAAAAACAACGATAATACTGTCCTCCGTGATCGCTCTGCTTATCATCATTTGCGGTGCTTTTTTCTATGGAAAATCTCTGCTGTCTCCGGTTGACAAAGGCAGCAAAACGGCAGTCAATATTAATGTTCCGAGCGGTTCTTCCGTTTCGGCAATCGCTGAAATTCTTGAGGATCAGCATGTCATCAAAAGCAAAAAAGCATTTCAGCTGTATGTGAAGTATAAAGGCGCTTCCGGGTTTCAGGCGGGATTTTACCACCTGAATAAAGGAATGGATGCGGATGCGATTATCAAAAAACTGACCGCGGGATCAACGGGATATGCCTTTCAGATCTCCGTTCCTGAAGGAAAACAGCTTACACAGATTGCGGATGCGATCGCAAAAGAAACATCATATTCAAAAGAAGAGATTATGGCGAAACTGGATGACAAAACATTCATCGGCAAACTGAAAAAACAGTTTCCTGATACAATAACGGACGCACTTTCAAACAAGAAGCTCAAGCATCCGCTCGAAGGCTATCTGTATCCGGCCACATATCCGTTTAATGATCCGGATGCATCGCTTGACACGATTTTGACGGCAATGGTTCAGGAAACAAACACCCGTATCGAAACGTATAAATCTGAACTGGAAAAAAAGAAACTTTCCGTCCATAACGCGCTGACGATGGCATCGCTTATTGAAGAAGAAGCCACCGCCAAAGCCGACCGTCACAAAATTGCCAGCGTTTTTTACAACAGGCTTGCAGAAAAAATGCCGCTGCAGACTGACCCGACGGTATTATATGCGGCCGGCAGGCATAAAAGCCGGGTCTACTACAAAGACCTGAAAATTGATTCTCCGTTTAATACGTATAAACATAAGGGGCTGCCGCCGGGACCGATTGCAAATGCCGGCGATTCATCATGGGAAGCGGCTCTCCGCCCTGACAAAACGGATTATCTCTATTTCCTTGCAAAATCAAACGGCGAGGTCGTTTTCACCAAAACATTAAAAGACCATAATAAAGCGAAGGAAAAGTATATTTCCAAAAAAGACAGCGAATAAAAGGAGGGCAAAAGCTCTCCTTTTATTCCATTCTGAAAGGTTTTATGATAAAATATATCGGGTTGTTTACTTATGGATAAAGAAGTGTCTTAAGAGAGTGTCCCCGCGGATTCGTCAGGGGCACTCCTTTTTAGAACGGAGGCTGTTTGCCGTGAATGATCGGTATGAACAAATAAACGAGTATATAAACGCGATGCTGAAGCCTCGGCCTGATAAAGTGAAAAAGCTTGAAGCCTATGCAAAAGAGCACCATGTTCCGATTATGGAAGAAGCGGGCATTGAAGTGCTGCTTCAAATGCTGTCGATTCAACAGGCGAAAAACATTTTGGAAATCGGCGCGGCAATCGGATATTCCGCCATACGGATGGCGCTTGAGCTTCCGGATGCGAATATTTACACGATTGAACGGGACGACAAACGCTATGAAGAAGCTGTGAACAATATAAAAGACTTTGAAATGGAAAAACGGATTCACGTAATGCACGGGGATGCGCTGGAACTTTCTGAGTCTGTCCGTGTCACGGCTCCTTATGATGCCATTTTTATCGACGCGGCCAAAGGCCAGTACACGAACTTTTTTGAGCTCTATGAACCGATGCTTGCGCCGGATGGAGTCATTTTTACGGACAATGTTCTGTTTAAAGGACTGGTGGCACAAAATCACTCGGACATTGAGCCGAAAAGAAGACGGAAGCTTGTTGAAAAAATTGATCAATATAACCAATGGCTGATGAACCGGCCTGACTATCAAACGGTCATACTGCCGGTCGGAGACGGCATCGCCATCAGTAAAAAGAAGAGGTGAAGGATCATGAGAAAACCTGAACTTTTGGTGACTCCGACTTCTGTACAGGATATTCTTCCGCTCATTCAAGCGGGCGCAACGGCCCTGTTAGTCGGAGAACAGAGATACGGCCTGAGACTGGCCGGTGAATTTTCAAGAGAAGATATAAAAGAAGCCGTAAAGACAGCTCATCAGGAAGGCGCGAAAGTGTATGCCGCCGTCAATGCTATTTTTCACAACGAAAAAGTGGACGAGCTGAACGGCTATCTTGCCTTTTTGCAGGAGGCCGGCGTTGATGCGGCTGTTTTCGGTGATCCGGCCGTTTTAATGGCGGCGCGTGAAGCGGCTCCCGATCTCAAACTGCACTGGAGCACGGAAACAACGGGTACCAACTACTATTCCTGTAATTACTGGGGACGCAAAGGCGCACGGCGGGCAGTGCTGGCTAAAGAATTAAATATGGACAGCATCATTGACATAAAAGAAAACGCCGAAGTGGAAATTGAAATTCAAATCCACGGCATGACGTGCATGTTCCAATCGAAGCGTTCACTAGTGGGCCATTACTTCGAATACCAGGGAAAAGTCATGGACATCGAACAGAAGAAAAAAGAAGCGGGAATGTTTCTGCATGACAAGGAACGGGGCAATAAATACCCGATTTTTGAAGATGAAAACGGCACGCATATCATGAGCCCGAACGATGTGTGCATGATTGATGAATTAGAGGACCTGATGGACGCCGGCATCGATTCTTTCAAAATCGACGGAGTTTTGAAGTCTCCTGAATACTTAACTGAAGTGACCCGCATGTACAGAGAAGCAATCGATCTGTGCTTCGAAAGCCGAGAGACATACGAAGAGAAAAAAGAGAGCTGGATAGAGCGGATTGAAAGCATTCAGCCTGTGAACAGAAGCATCGACACAGGATTCTTCTTTAAAGAAACGGTCTATTAAAAAGGAGGGTGCAACGGATGACAGCCGTAAATCAAACCATTTCCAAAGTCGTAAACGGAAAACGCGTCATTACGAAAAAACCTGAACTCCTTGCTCCGGCAGGAAACCTTGAAAAATTAAAAATTGCCGTTCATTACGGAGCGGACGCGGTTTTTATCGGAGGACAGGAATACGGACTCCGCTCAAATGCGGATAACTTCTCAATAGAAGAAATCGCAGAGGGCGTAGAATTTGCCAAAAAATACGGGGCAAAAATATATGTGACAACAAACATTTTCGCCCATAATGAAAATATGGACGGTCTGGAAGAATACTTAAAAGCGTTGGGAGACGCAAAAGTTGCCGGAATTATCGTCGCTGATCCGCTGATTATTGAAACATGCCGGAGAGTGGCCCCGGACGTAGAAATTCACCTCAGCACACAGCAGTCCCTTTCAAACTGGAAAGCGGTGCAGTTCTGGAAAGAAGAAGGGCTTGACCGCGTGGTGCTTGCCCGTGAAACGAGCGGACTGGAAATTAAAGAAATGAAGGAAAAGGTGGATATTGAAATCGAAACCTTTATCCACGGCGCCATGTGTATCGCTTATTCAGGACGATGCGTGCTGAGCAATCACATGACAGCCCGGGATTCCAACCGCGGCGGCTGCTGTCAGTCCTGCCGCTGGGATTATGACCTGTATCAGACAGACGGTGCAAACGCGGTCGCGCTTTATGACGAAGAAGACGCTCCGTTTGCGATGAGCCCGAAAGATTTAAAATTGATTGAATCCATTCCGCAAATGATCGAGATGGGTATCGACAGCCTGAAAATTGAAGGCCGGATGAAATCGATTCATTACGTTGCGACGGTTGTCAGCGTGTATCGTAAAGTCATCGACGCATACTGCGCTGATCCTGAAAACTTTGTCATTCAAAAAGAATGGCTGGATGAGCTGGACAAATGTGCAAACCGGGATACCGCGCCTGCTTTCTTTGAAGGCACGCCCGGGTATGAAGAGCAGATGTTCGGCGAACACGGAAAGAAAACAACATTTGATTTTGCCGGTCTCGTGCTCGCGTATAACGAGGAAACTCAAATGGTGACGCTCCAGCAGCGCAATTTCTTTAAACAAGGTGACGAAGTGGAATTTTTCGGTCCTGAAATCGACAATTTCACATTCACAATCGGCACTATTTGGGACGAAGACGGAAACGAGCTTGATGCTGCCCGCCATCCCCTGCAAATCGTTACATTTAAAGTAGACAAAAAGATTTATCCGAGCAACATGATGAGAAAGGGGAAGTAATCACCAATGGGTAAGAGTCCTGTAGTTATAGGCATCGCAGGAGGTTCCGGATCAGGAAAAACAAGCGTCACCCGTTCCATATATGAACAGTTTAAAGGACACTCGATTTTAATGATCCAGCAAGACCTTTATTATAAAGACCAAAGCCATCTTCCGTTTGAAGAAAGGCTGAACACAAACTATGATCACCCGCTCGCATTTGATAATGACTATTTAATCGAGCATATTCAAGAGCTTTTGAATTACCGGCCGATAGAAAAGCCGATTTATGATTATAAACTGCATACGCGTTCTGAGGAAACCATTCCGGTTGAGCCGAAGGATGTCATTATTCTGGAAGGCATTCTCGTTCTCGAAGATAAAAGACTTCGCGACCTCATGGATATGAAACTTTATGTCGACACGGACGCGGATCTCCGTATCATCAGACGGATTATGAGAGATATTAACGAAAGAGGCCGTTCAATCGATTCTGTCATTGAGCAGTATGTGTCCGTCGTCAGACCGATGCACAATCAGTTTGTTGAACCGACGAAACGCTACGCGGACATCATTATTCCGGAAGGCGGACAAAACCACGTCGCAATTGATCTGATGGTCACGAAGATTCAAACGATCCTTGAACAAAATGCAATTTTGTAATACCATAGCATAGACATAAATAACTCAGACCATATTATGTATAGGCTGGAAGGGAATGAGACAGTTCCCTTCTTTCCCTGTTTATAAACCGAAACATTTGCAGAAAACACACATTCAGTTTAAGATAAACAGTACCTATATGGGAGAGAAGAACGAGGACTGCCCTGTGTTCTCATTCTTGATTTTTTCGTTTATGCTCTCATACATAATCACACGTTATTGTTGAGGGACAACCACCAAGGAGTGAAGGAACATGGCACAAGAAAAAGTTTTTCCGATGACTCACGAAGGAAAACAAAAACTTGAACAAGAATTAGAGCAATTGAAAACGGTTAAACGTAAAGAAGTAGTAGAACGCATTAAAATCGCAAGAAGCTTCGGAGATCTGTCAGAGAACTCTGAGTATGATTCCGCAAAAGAAGAACAGGCATTTGTGGAAGGGCGCATCACGACGCTTGAAAACATGATCCGCAATGCGAAAATCATCGAGGATGACGGCGGTTCAAATGTAGTCGGTTTGGGAAAAACCGTATCATTCATCGAATTGCCGGACGGTGAAGAAGAATCTTACACGATTGTCGGAAGCGCTGAAGCTGATCCGTTTGAAGGAAAAATCTCAAACGACTCGCCAATCGCAAAAAGCCTGCTCGGCAGAAAAGTGGACGAAGAAGTGACAGTTCAGACGCCGGGCGGAGAAATGCTCGTGAAAATTGTGAAAATTTCATAAGATCCGTTTAACAATGAAACACCTCGTCCAAAATGTGGATGAGGTGTTTTTTATGATCGTATCAAAAAGGCTGAAAACGGCCGTGATTTGTTTTCTGCTCGTGTTTTTCTTTCTGCTTGCAAGGCTGGCTGAAATTCAGCTTTTTTTTACAGAATCTTTTTCAAAATCCAATATTAATCTGATTCAGGAAAGCGTCAAGCAGCGGACGGAAGAAGTCCTTATTTCAGACGGACGCGGCTCTTTTCTTGATCGGAACGGCAAAGAGCTGACCGGAAAAAAGCAGCCTGCCGTCATACTGTTTCCCTTTCTCGTGACGCAGGATTGGCCGGTTGAACGGGTATCAGACATTCTCGGAATGAAACAGGGGGAGCTCAGGCAGCTGCTCACGGAAGCAAAAAAACCGGTGATCCTGAACAGCAGAAAAATAAAACATTTGACGAAACAATCCGTGGCAAATATCAATTCTTTGAAATATCCCGGCATTTACGGCGTATATATGAAAGACAGCAAAGAAACAAACATAGCCGCTCATCTGTTGGGCGCGACAAACCAGGACCCTGAGCTTTTGAAAAAGAAATACCCCGGGAGGAAGGAACTGCCGATCACGGCAAAAATCGGGACAAGCGGGATGGAGCGGACGTTTGATGAGTTTTTACTGGCGGATCAGGATACAAAACTTTTGTATCATGTCGACGGAAGGGGAAACCCTTTATTCGGAATGGACGTCAAATATACGGCTGAAGCAAACGCGTTTTATCCGCTGCAAGTCAAAACCTCCATCGACCGCAATATTCAAGAAGCAATGGAAGATGTATTGAAAGACCGCGGGTTAAAAAAGGGGGGAGCCGTCCTTTTAGACATTGAAAAAAGCAGTGTGCTCGGAATGGTATCAAAGCCTGACGCCGACATGTCAAAGCAGCAGACACTGCAAAATTACATGCTGACGCCGATTTATCCGGGATCAGTGTTTAAAACGGTGATCGCCGCAGCCGCAATAGAACAAAACGAAGTGAAGCCGGGCACATCCTTTAACTGCAATCTCAACCTGTACGGAGAGCCGGGGGATGACAAAGGCACGCTCAGTTTTGGAGAAAGCTTTGCCCAAAGCTGCAATTATACGTTTACAAGTCTTGCGGAAAAATTGATCAAAAAAGATGATTCCGTTATTGAAAACATGGCGGAAAAACTAGGTCTCACACAGCGGGCGGGCTGGGAAGGCAAGCTGTACCGGGAAGACGGATTCAGGCAGCTGTATAATGAAAAAAGCGGGGTCATTTGGGGAGATGACAAAGACAAAACCGTAAAAAAAGCCGTCGCACAGACGGCGATCGGGCAAAAAAACGTGAAAGTCACGCCTCTTGAAGTCGCCAATATGATGGCGGCGATCGCGCGCGGCGGTGAAAAAAAACAAGTCAAAATCGCGGACAAAATTGAATACAAAAACAAAACGACGATGGCGTCATTCAAAGATCAGCCGTTAAAAGGGGAAAACATCGACAAATATACGGCGCAGCAGCTTCAACAAATTCTCAGAGAAGTCGTCACCTCACCGAAAGGAACCGGCCGAAGGTTTCAGGATCTGCCGTATGAGATAGCAGGCAAATCGGGAACGGCCCAGACGGGAATGTTCACAAAAGAAAAACAGACGCTTTACCACAAATGGTTTGCGGGATACTTTCCCGCGGACAAGCCGAAATACGCTCTCGTGGTGCTGCACATGGACACGCCGGGGGATAAGGCTCTGACAAATACAGTGTTTTATGATATTGTTAAAAAGGTACATGAAAATGAAACAAATCAGACATAGAACAACCGCTCAGCCCATGTTAAAATATATGCTGAGCAAGAGGGATAAAGGAGTGCAGAATGATTGAGCAATAAACAATCTCGTTTTGAAAACCGTGATAAGCGCAGAAAAGCAAATATGGTGCTTAACATTTTAATTGCTATCGTATCTATTCTCATTGTCGTCGTTGCAGTCAGCCTCTTCATCAACAGTCCGTCGAGCGACGTGAGCGAAAAAGCGGACACGAGCCAGAAGCAGGAAACACCTGCATCAGGCAAGACGAAGCAGACATCGGATGAAGACATAAAAGACAGCAAAAAAGATACGGCATCAGACGATGACAAAAAAGATAAACAGGATAAGGACACATCTGATTCATCTTCAGACTCTGACAGCAAAAAAGACGATGATTCATCGAAAAGTGATGACAGCAGCAAAAAAGACTCTGATTCAAGCGATCCTTTTAAAGGAGCAAAAATAACAGAGGGCGGCTCATCAAGCGATGTCGAGAAAACAATTGTTAACCCAAAATGGAAAGCGGTCGGCACAAAGCAGACGGGAGAACATGCGGCGACGTATGACTCAAGCTCTGAAGACTGGTCCGAAATGCTTGACGCCATCTCTTACGCAACAGGCGTGTCAAAAGATCACATGACAGTGCTGTGGCTCGGAAACAATGGAAGCCCGCAAGATGCGAAGGGTAAAGTTTTAGACAAAACGAACGGCAAAAAGTATCAGGTCACCATCACTTGGAAAGACAAAAAAGGCTGGAAGCCGACAAAAGTAGAAACGTTAAAATAACCGCAAAAAAGCAGCTGATTATTCAGCTGCTTTTTTCTGTCATACGTCAGCTGAAAAATGCACCGACGCGCTGTAAAGGATTCTGCCGTCAACGGCCGTCACCTGATGGGATACAGAACGGACGCGAAGCATAATCGCCTGGTTGTTTTCAATCTGAACGTTTATTTTCTTTTCAAGCTCCTGCAAAGATGCCGCTTCGAAAAATTCTACTTTATCTTTGATTAAATCCAATTGAAAATTCATCAGTACAGATCCTCCTGATTTTTCTTCTGAGTCAATGAAAGTATAAGCCTTTCTGCCGTAATTGCGCAATAATCCCAAAGTATTTTAGTACCCTTCCATTCTTTTTTGTGATAGGATAGGAACTGTTCCACGATTAATCCATACTATACTCATAGGAATTATAAATTATGGAGAGTGAAAAATATGGGCCGTGAATTTATTCCATTATTTGAAGATTGGGCAGCGACTTATGATGCCACAGTGCACGGGGCAGACAAACAATATGCTGATGTTTTTAAAGGGTATGACAATATTCTTGACAGCATCGTCGCACTTTCAGGTTCAAACGTTTTAGAGTTCGGACCGGGCACAGGGAATTTAACGGCGAAATTAGCCGCCGCGAACAAAAAGGTGTTTGGTGTAGAACCGTCTCCGTCAATGAGAAAACTGGCGGCTGACAAGCTTTCTGACAAAGCTGTGTTCAGTGACGGAGATTTTCTGGAGTTTCCCGCTCCGCCTTTTCAAATAGATACCATCGTCAGCTCGTACGCCTTTCATCATTTAACAGATGAAGAAAAGCAAGCGGCTGTAAAGCAATATGGCACAATCCTTCAGAAGCATGATAAAATAGTGTTTGCCGATACCGTCTTTAAAGATCATGAAGCTTATGATGAAACAATTAAAAAAGCAATCCGAAACGGCTATCATCAATTAGCGGACGATTTAAAGACGGAACATTATCCGACACTCGGGACAATGAAAAACATCTTTTCAGAAGAGGGATTTGCCGCGCGGTTTACGCAGCAAAATGACTTTGTCTGGATAATGGAGGCGATTAAACGGTAAATCGAAGGGATTGTGTATAAATGAAACTGGCAGTCATCGGAGCAATGGAAGAGGAAGTTACGATTTTAAGAAGCAAACTGAAAGACGCAAAACAAGAGATGATCGCTCACTGTGAGTTTACGACGGGCAGCTATGAAGGCGTCGAAGTTATCTTGCTGAAATCGGGGATCGGAAAAGTCAACGCCGCGATCAGCACGACGCTTCTGCTTGACCGTTTCAAACCTGATTATGTGATTAACACAGGCTCAGCGGGCGGTTTTCATCATACATTGAATGTAGGCGACGTCGTCATCTCAACAGATGTCCGCCATCATGACGTGGATGTGACGGCGTTTGACTATGAATACGGACAGGTGCCGGGTCTTCCGGCAGCATACAAAGCTGATGAAAAGCTGATCAGTATTACTGAGGAAGCGGTTTCTGAACTGAACGGCATTCAAGTCGCCAAAGGCACAATCGCTACGGGAGATTCTTTTATGAATGATCCGAAGCGGGTTGAAGACGTACGCGCCAAATTTGCGGATTTGTACGCGGTTGAAATGGAAGCTGCGGCTGTCGCACAGGTGTGCCACCAGTTCAAAACGCCTTTTGTTGTCATCAGAGCTTTATCTGATATTGCCGGAAAAGAATCTGACGTTTCATTTAATAAATTTTTAGAACAGGCTGCCGTTCATTCAACTGAGCTTGTCCTGAATGTCATCAAACGAATTCACTAAGCGGGGGATTCTCGTTCTCCTCCGCTTTTCCAGGAGGAGGACACATATTGAACGTGATAACAGATATTACAGAACTGATCGGAAATACACCGCTGCTCCGTCTCAAGCATTTTGATATACCGGAGGGAACAGCGGTTTATGCTAAACTTGAGATGATGAATCCGGGCGGAAGCATTAAAGACAGGCTGGGCGGGATGCTCATTGAAGATGCGCTTCGCACGGGAAAGGTGAAACCGGGCGGCGTTATCATCGAAGCGACTGCCGGAAACACCGGGATCGGACTCGCTCTGTGCGCCAGAAAGCATCAGCTTCGCGCCGTTTTTTGCGTCCCGGAGCATTTCAGCAGAGAAAAGCAGCAAATTATGAAAGCTCTCGGAGCGGACATCGTGCATACGCCGAGAGAAGAAGGCATGCAGGGAGCCATTCGAAAAGCGCTTGAACTGGAGAGGGAGATTAATAATTCTTATGCCGTTCTGCAATTTAAAAACCGAGTAAATCCATTGACTTACTATAAAACGATTGGACCCGAAATATGGAACGCGCTCGGCGGGGATATCCACACCTTTGTCGCAGGAGCGGGTTCCGGCGGCACCTTTGCCGGTACGGCAGCTTATTTAAAAGAGAAAAATCCTGCCGTCAAAACGGTGATCGTTGAACCGGAAGGCTCGATCCTGAACGGAGGAGAGCCGCATGCCCATAAAACGGAAGGCATCGGCATGGAGTTTATCCCGGAATATATGGACGAGAACCATTTTGACGCCATTTACACAGTGGAAGACGATACGGCGTTTTCGCTTGTCAGAGAAGCGGCCGAGAAAGAAGGCCTCTTAATCGGAAGCTCTTCAGGGGCGGCTCTTTATGCAGCGCTTGAAGAAGCGAAAAAAGCGCCCGCCGGATCAAATATCGTCACTATTTTCCCTGACGGCAGCGATCGATATATAAGCAAAAACATTTTTCAAGGAGGTCAGTAAGATGAAGAAAAAAACGCTGATGGTGCACGGAGGAATTACGGGAGATGAAAAGACAGGAGCGGTTTCCGTACCGATTTATCAAGTAAGCACGTACCGGCAGCCGAAAGCGGGCGAGCACACGGGTTATGAATATTCAAGAACGGCCAATCCGACGCGGACGGCGCTTGAAAGCTTAATTGCGGAGCTTGAAGGCGGCGCGGCGGGATATGCGTTCGGCTCAGGCATGGCTGCGATTACTGCCGTCATGATGCTGTTTGACAGCGGCGATCATGTTATTTTGACGGATGATGTATACGGCGGCACTTACCGGGTGATGACAGGTGTGCTGAACCGCTTCGGTATTGAAGCGGACTTTGTTGATACGAGCAGTGAAGAAAAAGTCAAAAAGGCCATTCGCCCGAATACGAAAGCCATTTATATCGAAACACCGACAAACCCGCTATTGAAAGTGACTGACCTCAAACTGATGTCTGACATCGCAAAAGAAGCGGGCGTATTGCTTATCGTCGATAATACGTTTTACACTCCGTATTTCCAGCAGCCGCTCAGCTTCGGCGCGGACATCGTGCTTCACAGCGCGACAAAATATCTCGGCGGCCACAGCGATGTCGTCGGCGGCTTAGTCGTGACGGCTGATAAAGAGCTCGGTGAAAAGCTTCATTACGTGCAAAACTCAACGGGCGGCGTTTTAGGACCGCAGGATTCATGGCTTTTAATGAGAGGCATTAAAACACTGGGACTCAGAATGGATGCCATCAATCACAGCGCCGGGAAAATCGCCGAGCTGCTTGAAGCGCATGATGCCGTTCAGACGCTCTACTATCCGGGATCAGCGAAACATCCGGGCCATGAGCTGACAAAAGCGCAAAGCTCCGGTTTCGGCGGAATGATTTCCTTTGATATCGGCAGCAGTGAACGCATCGACGCGTTTTTAGAAAAATTGAACCTGTTTACAATCGCGGAAAGCTTAGGAGCGGTTGAAAGCTTAATCTCCGTGCCGTCCAGAATGACGCACGCTTCGATCCCGCGCGACCGCCGTCTTGCGCTTGGCATTACCGACGGGCTCGTACGGATCTCAGTCGGTATTGAGGATACTGAGGATTTAACGGCGGATGTGAAACAGGCGCTTGATTCCCTTTTATAAAGAATGGATAGATTTACATTCTCTGTCGGCTGTCAGCTTGTATTATAATGTTGGTAGACTATAAAACTGGCAGGTGACCTTATATGGAGAAGAAAAGACTGAAATCATTAATAGAAGATTTTAAGCATTACGCATTTATTCTGCTTGCAGTCAGCACCTTCATTTATATCGGCGCGGTTCTTCCCGGACAAGGGCTGACTGCGGGCCAGAAAATGCTGATGTTTGTAACGGATTGTGCATTTTTAGCGGTCGCTTATTTCTGCGTTGACCGTTCACTTATTTATAAAAAGAGGCTGGAAGAGGCCGATGAATAAAAAAAAGCCATTGTCTTTTGACAATGGCTTTTTCATTTCTTATTCAGACGGGGTTTCGCGTAATTCTTTTCCCATTCCTTTTAAAAACTGCAGACCGAAGCCGAGCGCGCGGTTAATATCGGGATCACCGGCGGCTTTCATCAGTTCAAACATACTGACTTTCCTGTCCTCTTTTAAAAATCTTTGCGCCTGATCCGTCCCGGCCATGGCGCTTTCTAAAAGTCTGCCCATAAATTCGGGATCAGCTTTTGACAGCGCGCCTCCCGCGGCCATCATCGTATTCAGAAGATTGGTGACAGGTTCCCGGGAAATCTGTCCGAGTGCGATTTTGGCAATCTCCTCTTTTGCCTGGAGCATATAGCCGGCGGCATCAAAAATGCCCAAGCCATTCAGCTCTGCCATAATAGACATCGTTTTCGCGACGGCTTCTTCATTTTCTGCGAGAAGCGTCTTCAGTTCTTCCAGTTTTTCAGCTTTCAGCTGTTCCTCTGTTTTCGTTTCTTTTTGAATTTCAGTAATTGGGCTTGCCATAATGTTTCCTCCTTTCCTTAATCAGTTAGGTGCACATAGCCCGGACGGTTCCATTTTCGCTGAGCTTCCACACCGTTTTGCGGATGACGTTTTTTGTTCCGCGGATTCGTTTTCGGAAGCGGCGGTGTATCACAGGAACCGAGCACTTCCATGCGGACTTTTGTCTGTTTATAGGCAGGTGTATGTGTCCGTGAATCATACGCAGGCCCGGTCAGGAAATTAATCGCAGAATCTTTATCTGTAGAGTTCATCGGCAGATAAAGCTCATTTGCGCGGACACGGTCTGTCACAAGCGCATTCAATTTAACCGCCCCAAAAGGAGAGACGAGCCGGATCATTGTTCCGTCGCAAATTCCGCGTTCAGCCGCGAGCTCCGGCGATACTTCAACAAATACATCCGGCACTTTAGACTGAATGCCCTTCGATTTGTTTGTCATGTTTCCTTCGTGGAAATGTTCAAGCATCCGTCCGTTGTTAATATGCAGGTCATATTCTTCAGGGAATACGGCAGGCTCCACCCAATCGCTCAGCGCAAAACGGGCTTTTTTGTCCGGGAAGTTAAAGCCGTCTTCATAAAGAAGCGGAGTGCTTTCTCCCGTAAAGCTTCCCCACAGGAAGCTGTTCCAGCCGCTAAGAACGTCGTAGCTTGCTTTTCCGAACAGCGGAGAAAGGCTTGCCATTTCTGAGAAAATGTCGCTTGGATGCGTGTAATTCCAATCAGCGCCTAAACGATTGGCGACTTCCTGAATAATCCACCAGTCGGGTTTGGCATCGCCTAGTGTCGGAAGCGCCTGATACAATCTTTGCACACGACGCTCTGTGTTTGTAAATGTTCCGTCTTTTTCAAGAGATGGAACTGCAGGCAGGATGACATCCGCGTATTGCGCCGTTCTTGAAAGGAAAATATCCTGCACAACAAAGAAATCAAGGCTGGATAAAATGTCATGAACATGGTTGGCGTTTGAATCGACGAGCGCCATATCTTCACCGACGAGATACATGGCTTTCATGTTTCCTTCTTCAATCGCATGGAGCATTTCAATATTATCAAGACCCGGCTTGCCGTCAATTTCAACACCGTAAGCTTTTTCGAATTTAGCGCGTGCCGCATCATCGGTAATATGCTGATACCCCGGAAGCCAGCCTGGAAGAGTTCCCATATCGCAAGCGCCTTGAACGTTGTTATGTCCCCGCAGCGGATAGGCTCCGGCGCCCGGACGGCGGTAGTTTCCTGTGGCAAGCAGCAGATTGGAAATCGCCGCTGATGTATCAGAGCCGCCTGTATTCTGGGTAACGCCCATGCCCCAAAGAACACAAGTGCCGTCTGCATCACGAATCATTTCGGCAATGCGGATGATCGTATCCTGAGAAAGTCCCGTGATGCGCTCCGCATATTCTAATGTATACTTTTTCAGCGTTTCTTTATAATCTTCAAAGTAGTTGACATTCTCATCAATAAACGCTTGATCGTGCCAGCCTTGGTCAATCATATATTTTGTCACTGCCATGAGCCAGACTTGGTCAGTCCCTTGTTTCGGGCTGATAAAGAGGTCGGACCGTTCAGCCATTTCATTTCTGCGCAGATCGGCAACAATTAATTTTTGTCCGTGCAGCTTATGGGCGCGTTTCACGCGTGTGGCCAGAACCGGATGTCCTTCTGCCGGATTGGCGCCGACGATGAGCACGAGGCCCGCTTTTGCGATATCTTTAATTGTGCCGGCGTCACCGCCCATACCGACTGTGCGGAATAAGCCGTCCGTTGCCGGTGACTGGCAGTAGCGTGAACAGTTATCCACGTTGTTGGTTTCAAATACTTGACGCGCTAATTTTTGAATAACGTAGTTGTCTTCATTCGTAATTTTAGAAGAAGAAATAAAACCGACAGAACCATTTCCGTGTTCGGCCTTGATCGAACCGAGTCTTGAAGCGACAAGATCAAGAGCTTCTTCCCATGACGATTCAACAAATGCGCCGTTTTTCCGGATAAGCGGTTTTGTAATCCGTTCTTCCGAATTCACGAAGTCCCAGCCGAATTTCCCTTTCACACAAGTGGAAATCGCGTTAACCGGAGCATCGGAAACAGGCTGAATTTTAAGGATGTCACGGCCTTTTGTCCATACTTCAAAAGAGCATCCGACGCCGCAGAACGTGCAGACCGTTTTTGTTTTTTTCGTCCGTTTATCGCGCATAGCCGCTTCCACTTCTGACACGGCGAAGATGCTTGTATAGTCGGGTTCAACATTTTTCACTAAATCAATCATCGGTTCCATGACATCTTCTTTTATTCCTGTCATAAATCCGGCTTGGCCGAGCATTGATTTTTCCATCAGTGCGTTACAAGGGCAGACAGTGACACACTGGCCGCAGCTGACGCAGGATGATTCATTAATGGCGACGCCTTCATCCCAAATGACCCGCGGGCGGTCGCGCTCCCAATCAATTGAAAGGGTCTCATTCACCTGAAGGTTTTGACACACTTCCACACATTGGCCGCAGGCGATGCATTGGTTCGGATCATAGCGGTAAAACGGGTGAGACATATCAACCGCGCACTTTGAATCATCTTTCGGCGTATACGGATATTTCTGATGCTCAATTCCCATCATTTCCGCTGTATTATGCAGTGTGCAGTTGCCGTTGTTGTTATCGCATACCGTACAGTAAAGCAGGTGATTCTCGAGCAGGCGGTCCATGGCCTCTGTCTGAGCCTCTTTTACCCTTCCCGACGTAAGCGAGATGGACATCCCGTTTTCTGCAGCCGTGGAACAAGAGCGCTGCAATTTCCCGTTTACTTCAACAATACAGGTGTCACATGTTTGAATCGGATCTACTTCCGGTACATGGCATATTTGCGGAATCTCAATGCCGTTTTGGTTTAAAATATCTAAAATTTTTGACCCCTCTGGTGCTTCATACTCCGTGCCGTCAATTTTGACACGGATAGACTGAACGTCTGTCACTTCCAATTCCCCTCCATCTTTTAAACTCGAAAAAAAGCCATGCACATAGATACCGGCCTCCTGTCCGGAGAACGGTATAAATACGCATGGCGGAATAGTTCACTAGCAAGTCTTACTAACAGACCAATCCTATTTGTATAAAACGATAGACTCGTAACACGTTTCCTATTACAAATCCATCTTCACTGCTTTTATTATAAGGTGATATTTATTATAATACAATACGAAAGGAAAACTTTAACCAGGTGAAATGTCAAAAAGGGGAACCGGGAATGTCTTTCATAGGCTGAAATCGGAGGGGACAATATGTCTAAAAAAATTCATGAATTTAACGATATTATCCGGAAATTGCGCAAAGAATTATTTGGAAAGGGGCCGGAACGAATTCACACCGTTTTTGTGGATAACATGGCGGTATCAACGCTTTACGGCAATCTAAGCGCAAGTGAGCAGTTTATCGCACGCACGCCTGAAGGAAGAGAAATGGTTCATGCGGCGCGGACCAGCTTAATTCAGGAACTGTATTCAAAACAAACGCCTGACGGAATGGAAGAGCTCATCGGAGCAAAGCTCGTGCATCTGTTTTCAGACATCAAGATCGAAGAGAATATTGCGGTGTCTGTATTTGTCTTTGACCGAACCATTGAAGAGCGCCGTGAAGAAATCAAAAGCTGAAAAAAATTCAATTGACACGAAATTGTCACATTTGATATGATATGAACTGCCAGCAGTGGCTTAAGGACGATTTTTTTATGGAATGTGTGCATGATCTGTACATTTTCTATAGCTAATATTTTCATTCTGCTTGATATTGTTGTATGGGTATGCATACAAGTTAGGCAGCATTCAAACCCGTTTTAGACGGGCTGTTTGAATGCTGCCTTTTTTGTTAGGCGTCTTTGGAAACTGCGGGCTGAAATGATAAATGGAGGGGTTATTATGGCTTTTCGTAAACCGGACGAAATAGCGGAGCTTGCGGTCGAATCAGGGGTAAAAAAGGTGCATTCACCGCTTTCAGCACTGATTGTATTAGGATTTTTGGGAGGAGCGTTTATCGCACTCGGTTATTTGCTTGATATCCGTGTCATCGGCGACCTTCCGAAAGAATGGGGAAGCCTGTCGAGTTTAATCGGGGCGTCCGTGTTTCCCATCGGATTGGTGCTCGTCGTTCTTGCCGGCGCGGAGCTGATTACGGGTAATATGATGTCGATATCTATGGCGCTTTTTTCCAGAAGAATATCCGCCGGTGCATTAGTGAAAAATTGGGTGATCGTGACGTTGATGAATCTTGTCGGCGCACTGTTTGTCGCTTACTTTTTCGGACATGTTGTCGGATTAACCGAAACAGGACCTTACTTGGAAAAAACGATTGCGGTCGCACAAGGCAAATTGGATATGCCGTTTGGAAAAGTTATTGTTTCGGCGATCGGCTGTAACTGGCTTGTCTGTTTGGCCGTCTGGCTTTCTTTCGGCGCAGAAGACGGAGCCGGAAAAATCGCGGGTATATGGTTTCCGATTATGGCGTTTGTCGCGATTGGTTTTCAGCACGTTGTAGCCAATATGTTTATCATCCCGGCTGCGATTTTTGCAGGCTCTTTTTCGTGGGGTGATCTGATTGGCAATCTCATTCCGGCCTTTATCGGGAATGTAATCGGCGGGGCAGTGTTTGTCGGCCTTATTTATTTTATTGCATATTCAAAAAAAGATCAGAAAAAGCAAGGGATGAAAAGAGTTTCCTGAGGTAAGAAAGATGCCGGAAAACAAGGACAATTGAAGCGGAATGCCAGCACATTTTCCGTCCAAATCTTGAAAAAAATGTTTACAAAATGGAAGCTGATGGATATACTTACAAAGTAAGAAAAAAGCAAAGGGAGGTTGAATCACATGACGACGTTAAACGGCAATCAAAATTTACAATTGAACCGATTCAGCCTGTGGAAGAGTTCGTGTCCTTCCTTAACCTCTGCCCGTCAAGCACGTTAATTTCGGAGTATCAGGACATTCGCAGCTCCCCGCAGGGAAAGAAGCTCCGTCTTCTTTTGTCTGCGGATTTAGTCTGCCCGCAGCGCATATGAAGTTTGCTGCGGGTTATTTTCGCTTGTGCGGATATTGAAAGGGGGTGAGCGATAATGACCATTAATCTTTTCTTTTTAACACTGACCATTTCAAAGCGTTTTAAAAGTGCGGAAGAGTATGAACGAGAACAGCAGGTCGAAGAGTTTTATAATGAAGCGAAAGAACGACAGCTGAAACACTTTTATATGAACTGAACGGACACGAAGGGCTAAAACGGAGGAGAAGGAGGAGATCATCATGTTCAGAATTGAACTGCTGAATCATTACACAATGGAGAAGGACCAGGTTTAGCGAGGATGTTGCTGTCACGTCGCAGACGGCCTGCATACCATGGTAAAGAAAGAAAAATTGGTAAGCGGGTGATAGCATGCAAGGCGGTCAGAACAGAATTCCATCCATCGGGCACGGGTATGCGTCAATGCCCCATTCATTTAAACACGGCTACGGCAACCCGTATCGCCGGCAGAGAATGGCGGCGCTTTCCCGGCAGACAAGATATACAGCACCGTATTATTGGTACTAGAGCAGGCGGAAAACCTACGTTTTCCGTCTTTTTTTTATGAAAACAAATATAAATTTCAAATAAATCGAAACGTTCATGAAGAGAAGTGCGTCTAGTTAGTACCTCATACTAATACGAGGTAATATTATTTCTGAATAATAAATCACAGGAATGGAAAAGCGGGTGTTATACAATGTTGCAACATACATCTTCAGCATTAAAACGAATGCGCGCGAAATACTTTGCTGCATCAGAACCGGCAGAGTCAGTCATTCAGCAAATCTTGATGGACATACAGGAATACGACCGCATTTTGGAAATCGGGACCGGAAACGGCTCAATGTTTAAACAAATCATCGGACAGCTTGAAAAGGGCAGTCTTAAAAGCATAGAAACATCGAAACGTAAAATACGGAAAACACAGCGCGCAAACCGTTCGGTTATAAAAGCCGGGCTCGGAAACATTCAGCAGGGGAGGCCTGAAAACTTACCGTTCCGCGATCGCAGCTTTCATAAAGTTTTTTCATTACATACTGCTGAAACAGTCAGCGATTACAGGACAGCATGTAAAGAAGTGTACCGCGTTCTTCAAATTGACGGGTGTTTCTATATGGTTTTGAAACCTTCGCGGATGAGTGAGAAGGATATGATTGAGGTGCTCTATGATCAGCATTTCAGACACATTTCAGTTGTCAGCAGAGATTCATTCCATTTTATTACTGCCATTAAATAGAATATTTCTTGGGAAATAAAAAGAGCTGCTTAAGTCACTGCAGCTCTTTTTGTGAAATCGGGCATATTTCCTTATTTTTGGTTATTTCACATCTATTTTATATTAAAAAAAGTTTTTTTCTTATACAATGGTAATCAGATGACCGTACATTTTAAATATTTTGAACAAACGGAATGAATATTCATTCCGCGTTTAGAAAGGGGGATGAAATGACAGCTTCAAACAAGGTTGAACTCATTATGAAAGCGTCGCTTACTTTGTTTACAGATAGAGGATTTGACGCCACGACGATTCCGATGATTGCCGCTCAGGCCGATGTCGGAACCGGCACAATCTACCGTTACTTTGACAGTAAAGAGACACTTGTGAACGTACTGTATCAGGAAAGTGCGCAGCGTTTTATGAAAAAAGTCAAAACGGACTTTCAGGGTATCTCTGTAAGAGAAGGGTTTCATCACCTGTTTTATTGTCTGATTGATTTTACGAAGGAAAGTGAGTATGCATTGTTTTTTCTTGAAACGAATAAGGACGCCTACTTTCTGAATGAAACGAGCCGTAAGCTTCTTGATGAAATAACACAGATGCTTGACGTCTTTTTTCAGCGCGGCAAGTCTGAAGGTGTGCTCCGCAATCTGCCGTCCAATGTGCTGATGGCGCTGCTGCTCGGGGCATATCTCAAACTCTATCAGCTTATCCGGACGGGAAGCGTCGAAATAACAAAACCGTTTCTGAAAGAATTGGAACAATGTTCTTGGGATGCCATCAGAACTCATTAATTATTCGCCGAAGGAAGGAAGATCGATATGAAACAGCTAAGCGCTATACCGCAGCCGAAAACATACGGACCTCTGAAAAATCTCCCTCACTTGGAAAAAGAAAAACTGTCACAATCGCTCTGGAAAATTGCCGAAGAATACGGCCCGATCTTTCGTTTTGAATTTCCGAGCTCTGTCGGGGTCTTCGTCTCAGGCCGCGAGCTCGCGGCAGAAGTCTGTGATGAAAAGCGATTTGATAAAAACCTCAGTAAAGCCTTGCTGAAAGTCCGTGAGTTTGGCGGTGACGGACTATTTACGAGCTGGACTCACGAAAAGAATTGGCAGAAAGCGCATCGGATTTTATTGCCGAGCTTCAGCCAGAAGGCGATGAAAGGCTATCATTCAATGATGCTTGATATTGCCATGCAGCTCGTGCAGAAGTGGAGCAGATTAAATCCGAATGAAGAAATTGACGTTGCCGAAGATATGACGCGCCTGACGCTGGATACAATCGGCCTGTGCGGATTTCATTACCGCTTTAACAGCTTTTACCGCGACACACAGCATCCTTTTATCACAAGTATGCTTCGCGCGCTGCAGGAGGCAATGCGCCAATCACAGAGACACAGCCTGCAGGACAAGCTGATGATCAAAACGAGACATCAGTTCCAGCAGGATATTGAAGTGATGAATGAACTCGTAGACCGGATCATCGCTGAGCGGAGAGAAAATCCGGATGAGAATCTGTCTGATCTTTTAGCATTGATGCTTGAAGCGAAAGATCCTGTAACAGGGGAAAGGCTGGATGATGAAAATATCCGTTATCAAATCATTACCTTTTTGATCGCGGGGCATGAAACCACAAGCGGGCTGCTTTCTTTTGCGATATACTGCCTGCTGAAAAATAAAGATAAATTGAAAAAAGCCGTTCAGGAAGCCGAGCGGGTGCTGACGGGAGAGACACCTGAATATAAGCAGATTCAGCAGCTGACATATATCCGCATGGTGCTGAACGAGACTTTGCGGCTGTATCCGACTGCCCCGGCATTTTCCCTGTACGCGAAAGAAGATACGGTTCTCGGAGGGAAATATCCGATTGCGAAGGGACAGCCGGTGACGATTCTGACTCCGCAGCTGCACCGGGATAAAAGCGCGTGGGGAGAAGATGCCGAGTTATTCCGTCCGGAAAGGTTCAGCGATCCCGCGGCAATTCCGGCTGATGCGTATAAGCCGTTCGGAAACGGACAGCGCGCATGCATCGGGATGCAGTTTGCCCTGCAGGAAGCGACAATGGTGCTCGGCCTTGTCCTTAAACACTTTGAACTGATTGATCATACTGATTATGAGCTTACGATTAAAGAAGCTTTAACCATTAAGCCCGGTGATTTTAAAATCCGTGTGAAAAACAAGGATGTGTCCAATCAGCAGTCCGCACAAAACCATAAAGCTGAAGGCAGCGGTCACAAAGAAGAAACGAAAGAAATCCCGTCCCACGGAACGCCGCTTCTCATTCTTTACGGTTCAAATTTGGGAACTGCGGAAGGAATCGCGGAAGAGCTGGCTGACATCGGCAGAAGCAAAGGATTTTCAACTGAAACCGGCCCGCTCGATGATTATACGGGGAAACTGCCTGTAAAAGGCGCAGTCGTTATTGTGACGGCTTCTTATAACGGGGCGCCGCCTGATAATGCGGCGGGCTTTGTGAAATGGATGGAAACCCTTGAAGATCAGGAATTAAAGGGTGTTTCTTACGCTGTCTTCGGCTGCGGAGACCGCAACTGGGCCGCCACTTACCAGAGGATCCCCCGCCTGATAGACAAAGTGCTTGAAGAAAAAGGGGCAAAACGGCTGACTTCTATCGGGGAGGGCGACAATGCCGATGATTTTGAGTACAGTCAGGAAGCCTGGGAAGAGTCATTCTGGAAGGACATCATGAAGGCTTTTCATATAGAGGCCGCTCCAAAACAGGCAAACAAATCACAGTTATCAATCGAATACGTAAGTGAAGCAGCCGAGACGCCGATTGCCAAAACGTACAAAGCATTTGAGGCGGAAGTCATCACAAACAAAGAGCTTCATACCGAAAGCAGCAAGCGTTCAGTCCGGCATATTGAGCTGCGTCTCCCGAAAACCGAAACGTATCGGGAAGGAGACCATCTCGGGGTGCTTCCGCAAAACAGCGGGGAACTGATCAGCCGTGTCATTCGCCGATTCGGTCTTGATCCGAACCAGCACTTTAAGATCAAGGGCCGGCAGCTGCCTCATCTGCCGATGGACCGGCCGGTTAATGCGCCGGAGCTTTTGGCGTCATATGTAGAGCTGCAGGAACCGGCAACGAGAGCCCAGCTTCGCGAACTTGCCGCCCATACCGTGTGCCCGCCGCACCAAAAAGAATTGGAGCATCTTTATTCTGACGATGCGGCATATAAAGAAAACGTGCTGAAAAAACGAATGACCATGCTGGACCTGCTGGAAGATTATCCGGCTTGTGAACTGCCGTTTGAGCGCTTTTTAGAACTTCTGCCGTCCTTAAAGGCGCGCTATTATTCAATCTCAAGCTCACCGAAGGCAAACAAAAGGGAGCTCAGTATCACGGTCGGCGTTGTGACGGCTCCGGCGTGGAGCGGCCGGGGAGAATACAGGGGCGTGGCTTCGAACTATTTAGCCGGATTACAAAATGGCGATTCTGCCGTCTGTTTCATCCGCTCGCCGCAGTCGGGTTTCGCATTGCCTGAAAATACGAAAACGCCTCTCATTATGATCGGAGCAGGCACCGGAATTGCACCGTTCAGGGGATTTATCCAGGCGCGGGCAGCAGAAAAAATGTCCGGTAACAGCCTGGGCGAAGCTCATTTATACTTCGGCTGCAGACATCCTGAAGAAGACGATCTGTACAAAGATGAATTCGACCATGCGGAGAAAAACGGCCTTGTCACCGTGCATCGGGCGTATTCCAGATTAGATCAGGACTGTAAAGTTTACGTACAGGATGTCCTGCTTCGCGAGGCTGCACAGATTATTGCGCTTCTTGACCAAGGCGGCCATCTCTATATATGCGGAGACGGAAGCAAAATGGCTCCGGCTGTCGAAAATGTACTGCTTCAGGCGTATGAAAAGGTGCATAACACTGATTCAAAAGTTTCCTTGAATTGGCTTGAACAGCTGCAGGCGGAAGGAAGATATGCGAAAGATGTTTGGGCAGGTGTGTAACAGAAGCGTAAGGCAATTGAAGATTGTGTTTTAATTGAAGAAAGCCGGCACGATATTTGAAATCTACTGAATCAAAAGGAATAGTTATAGGGAGTATCGTGCCGGCCTTATCTTTAGTATCGGACAAAAGACACAAATCTTTAATGTTTTTATTGATTTACATGCAGGCGGCTATGTCCCTTTTTTCTGAATTCCGCCAGAAATAAAACCGGATAAGACAGCAATATCAAAACCGAAATAAATGAAATGATACCGATCCAATGAAAATGCGTCCAAAAGAAACCGCCGCAAGACCCGGCCACGCTTGACCCGATATAGTATGCAAGCAGATATAATGAAGAGGCTTGCGCGCGCTGATCACCGGCTGCGTGGCCGACCCAGGCGCTTGCGATCGAATGTGCGCCGAAAAAGCCGAAGGTAAAGACGGCAATCCCCGCAATTTTAAGGGCAAGCTGGGGCAAAAGTGTCACCGCTGCACCGGCCAGCATAACAAAAATCGCAATCTTAATCATTTTTGCACTTCCGAAAAGGTCCGCTTTTTTCCCCATATAGACAGAGCTGAACGTTCCCGCGAGATAGACAATAAAAATAAAACCGATCACAGTCTGTGACAAATGATAAGGAGCCGCCATTAAATGAAAGCCGATATAATTATACAATGTCACAAAACTCCCCATTAATATAAATCCCAGAGATATTAACAAAAGCAGCCGTTTGCGGTGTAGAACCGCTCCGTATTCCTTACATGCCGCTTTTACGCCCGCATGCCGCTGAGATGAATGGCGCGGAGCCGGAAGAAAACGCCAAAACAAATAGCTTAATACAATAGAAAGAATGCCGATAATGGCAAGCGCCGGCCGCCAGCCGAATACATCAGTCAGAAGCCCCGTTAACAGCCTGCCGCTCATTCCCCCGATGCTTGTGCCGCTGATATATAAGCCCATCATTTTCCCGAGGCCCTTCGGATCAAACTCCTCGCCTACATATGTCATAGCGACAGCAGGAACGCCCGCCAGAAAAATACCGAGCAGCCCCCTCATCGCCAAAAGCGCCGGAAAAGCCGGACTGAACGCTGTTAATAGACCTAAAACAGAAGTAGCTGTTAACGACAGCACCATTAATTTTTTTCTGCCGAATCCGTCAGACAACGAAGCGGCGGCCAATAATGAAAATGCCAAAACGGCTGTTGAGATGGATAAAGTTAAGCTGGCAGCCGCAGCGGAAATATGAAACTCTTCCGAAAACAAAGGCATAAGCGGCTGTGTCGTGTAAAGCGTGGCGAATGTCACAAAGCCGCTGATAAACAGAGCCAAGCTGGCCTTTCTGTAAGCCTTTGTATGAGGCTGAATAAACGTCATGAATGTCCCTCTTTTCTCACTGTTGGTTATATATGTATCGTACGCTTTTCATTTCAATGTGTCTAATTTATAATAACTATAGAATTAATGCGTATAAGTTATGAAGAAAGGGGAGAAGGAGAAAATGGAGCTTCATCAAATTGACAACTTCATTGCGGCGGCAACTCATCAGCATTTCACAAATGCGGCAAAAGAAAGGATGATTTCTCAGCCGGCATTAAGCCGATCGATTATCAGGCTCGAAGAAGAATTAGGCGCGCCGTTATTTTACAGAGAGACAAAAGCCGTCCGGCTGACAAGGCACGGAGAGCAGTTCTTAATAAAAGCAAAACAAGCGAGACGAGCTTTAAATGAAGGCGTTGAACAAGTGAAAAAAAATATGAGCCTGGAACACGGCGAAATATCTGTATCTTTTCTTCATACGCTCGGGCTGCGCTTGATGCCTCAGCTGATTGCCGAATTTAAAAAGCTATACCCAAACGTGACCTTCCGGCTTTATCAAGGTGCAAATGAAACGCTTCGCAAAATGGTGGAAACGGGAGATGCGGATATCTGTCTCAGCTCCCCGCCGCTTCCAAGCGAGCTTTTACAATGGACAGTGCTGGAGAAAGAGCCTCTTTATGCGGTGCTTCCTGAGAACCACCCGCTTGCAGGAAATAAAAGCATTCAAATGAAAGAGATGCAGGACGAGGATTTTGTCGGATTTAAACCGGGATACGGGCTGAGGTATATGTTTGATCTGATGTGCCGGGATTTGAATATACACCCGCATCTCGCATTTGAAGGAGAGGAAGTGTCAACCATATTAGGGCTGACCGCCGCGGGTCTTGGGGCTGCAGTTCTGCCGAAAACCGCGGAGCATTCATACTTTCCGGTCGTTTTTCTCCCGGTTGCAGATTACCAATGCGAACGCACCATAGCGTTAGCCCAGTTAAAAAACCATGCTCTCTCTCCTGCTGCTGAGCGTTTTAAACAGTTTGCACTTGAGTATTACAAAGGACGCAACTGAGCGGTCATTTTATTAAAATCGAAGTTGAAAATAAAGCAGAAAGAAATACAGAAAACGGAGGATAACCATGGCGAAAAAAACAGTGAAAACAAATGCTGTCCGTATCATTGAGCAGCAAAACATTCCCTATGAGCTATTAGGTTACAAAACAGAAGGGGGACAGCCCGCAGACGGTCTTTCCGTTTCACAAAAAATCGGATACTCTGCCGAATATGTTTATAAAACCTTAGTGGCATCTGCAGGAACTGATCGTTATTACGTCTTTGTCGTTCCCGTTGCAAAAGAACTGAATCTGAAAAAGGCTGCGAAGGCGGCAGGTGAGAAGAAAATAGAAATGATTGCCATGAAGGACCTTTTGGGAGTGACCGGCTATATACGCGGCGGCTGCTCTCCGATCGGAATGAAAAAAAGGTTTCCGACTTTTATTGATAGATCCGCTGAAACACTGGGGTTTATGATTGTCAGTGCGGGGAAAATCGGAATGCAGCTTAAAGTAGCGCCTCAAGATTTAGCCGAAGCAAGCGGGGCGGTATTTACAGACATTGTATAAATGTCCGATGAATCTAATGGAATACACGTTTCAAGGGAGAATGATAATGAAAAAAAGATATGAAAACTTGAATGGCGTGAAGAATGAACATGGATTCAGAGATATGTGGAAATGGATGAAAGAACGAAGAGAAAAAAGTAAAGACTTAAGCGAGAACATTCCGAAGGCGGTCACAAGGGATGTCCGTGATGTTGCAGTCAATCGGACGGAAACCGCCATAACATGGATCGGCCATTCTACATTTCTGATCCAAATACAGGGGCTTAACATAATGACCGACCCTGTATGGGCGCGGAGGATGGGTTTTCAAAAACGGCTGACAGAGCCGGGATATGAATTGAGCGAACTGCCTGACATTGATGCCGTGCTCATCTCACATGGGCATTATGACCATCTTGATTTTCCGAGTATAAAAAAACTGAGAGGAAACCCGGATTTTTACGTGCCTGCGGGACTGAAAAAGCTGTTCATCAAAAAAGGCCGCAAAAAGGTTCATGAAATGAATTGGTGGGATCGTTTTGAGATGCGGGGGGTGAATATATCATTTGTTCCGGCCCAGCACTGGACACGGAGAACGCTTTGGGATACCGATACCTCTCATTGGGGAGGCTGGGTCATAGAAAGCGAAAACGGCGAGTCCATCTATTTTGCAGGAGATACAGGCTATTTTGAAGGCTTTAAAGAAATCGGAGAGAGGTTTCGTATTAAGGCGGCTCTGATGCCGATCGGAGCATACGAACCGGAATGGTTTATGAAAGTGTCACATATCAATCCGGAAGACGCCGTGAAAGCGTTTTTGGAGCTGAAGGCTGACAGCTTCATTCCCATGCATTACGGGGCATTCCGGCTTGCTGATGATACAGGCCCGGAAGCATTAAGCAGACTGCACAGCGAGTGGGACCGGCGTGCATTACCTCCTGAAAACCTGAAAGCATTAGCGCTTGGCGAAACATTTTGGCTGTAACAGCAGGTTTTCGCTGCCGACACCAATCGTTTAAAAACGGTTGGTGTTTTGTTGTCAACCAAAGGTGAACAGCCTCAGTATAAAACATGATTTTTCCGGAATCTGCGGTAAAAAACAAAACTTTTTACTCTTTTGTTTCACTATACAATGAAAACGGTTTCGTATGCGCAGTATATTTAACCTATCATAATTGCTCCAGCAGAAACGGACAGGAAGGATAGAAAAACAGATGAAATACATGAATTCAAGACAGAAAAAGATTTTGTATCTGTTGTTATCTGAACCTGATGACTACTTAGTTGTGCAAGATTTCGCAGACAGGGTCCGCTGTTCTGAAAAAACGATCAGGAATGATTTGAAAACGATTGAAGATTTCCTGAATGAACATGCTCAAGCTCAGCTGATCCGCAAACCGGGATTAGGCGTCTATTTACATATATCTGAACAGGAAAGGTCACGGTTAAGCCGGCACATTTATAATGAGCACTTTACATGCAGGCACAAGACCGATGAAGAAAGAATACTTCACATCGCTTACGATTTATTAATGAATTCAAAGCCCGTTTCCGCAAAAGAAATTGCCGCACAGCATTTTGTAAACAGAGCTTCCATTAAAAAGGATATTAGTACGGTTGAAGAGTGGCTGAAGCGATTTGATCTCACACTGGTTTCTAAACAGCGGCTCGGCTTAAAGATTGAAGGGGACGAAAAAAACAAAAGAAAAGCATTGGCGCGAATTTCAGATTTGATTGATAATGCGGAGTTTACAAGCCAATTTATAAAAAGTAAGTTTTTAAGTCATGAAGCGGACTTTGTGAGAAAAGAAATCAAGTTATTACAAAAAAAACATTCTATCTATTTTACGGATGAAACATTTGAAAGTTTGCTGCTGCATACATTGCTGACCATCCGCCGTATCAAAATGAAACAGCCGGTCGCCATCTCTGCAAGACAGCTGGAGGCGGTAAAAAAGAAGAAAGAATATGAATGGACACTGGCTTGTTTAAAACGGCTTGAGCCGGTATTTGCCATCCGGTTTCCCGAGGAAGAAGCCGTCTATTTAACTTTACATATAATAGGCGGGAAAGTCCGCTATCCATTGCAGCAAGAAAAGAAGCTTGATCTTGAAGATTCTGAGCTTTCCAAAGTCGTCAGGCATTTGATCAATCGTGTTTCAGAACTGAAAATGCTGGATTTTCACAAAGACCAGGAACTGATCAACGGATTGAACATTCATCTCGATCCAGTGTTGAAGCGGCTGAGCTATGATCTCTCTGTTTCAAACCCCATGCTTCACGACATCAAAAAAATGTACCCTTATTTGTTTCATCTTATCATTGACGTTTTAGAAGACATCAATCAAACATTTGATCTTTATATTCCTGAAGAAGAGGCGGCCTATTTGACGCTGCATTTTCAGGCAGCGATCGAACGGCTGCGCCGAAGCAGTCATAACCCTAAAAGGACGATCATCGTCTGCCATATGGGCATTGGCATGTCGCAATTGCTGCGGACTAAAATTGAACGCAAATTTCATCACATTACGGTAAAAGACTGTATCGCAAAAGCGGAGCTGACAGAGTATATCAAAAAGCATAAAGATATAGATTTCGTCATTTCTACGATAGGGCTTGGAAATGTAACGATCCCTCATATCGTCGTATCACCGCTTTTGGAGCCTGCTGATGAAAAGAAGCTCAGCGCATTTATGCAACAGCTTGATACATCATACCGCCGGGAGCAAAAAACGTTTAAAATGCTGAATGATACGACTCCGTTTCTCGTTTTTTTACAGCAAGAGACAGAGCACCGTTATCAGGTCATTGAACAGCTGGCGCAGGCTTTGTATGAAAAAGGCTATGTAGAAAAAGAGTATGGCATTCATGCAGTAATGAGAGAAAAAATGTCGGCGACAAATATCGGGGCGGGTATTGCCATCCCTCACGCGAACTCTAAATATATCAAACAATCAGCCATTGCAATCGCCACCTTAAAAGAGCCCATTGAGTGGGGGACGGAAAAGGTGTCGCTTGTATTTATGCTTGCCGTCAAACACGAAGATCAAAACAAGGTAAAGCAATTATTCAGTGAGCTTTCCTATCTTAGCGAGCAGCCGGCATTTATTCAAAAACTGACGGAAGAAAAAAATGTGATGACGTTTTTATCGTATTTAAACTATTAAAAGCAGGGGAATGCTCCCTGCTTTTTTTCTGTTTATAGGGAAAAATACCGTTATTTCCGGAACTTATGGTAAAAAAACGCGCTTATCACAGGCTGATTTCAGTATAAAGTTGAGACAAGATCTTGAAATTCAGACTGAAAAGGAGGATTTATATGAAACTGTTAGCGATTACATCATGTCCGAACGGCATTGCCCATACGTATATGGCTGCTGAAAATTTACAAAAAGCAGCCGGCAGATTAGGCGTTGAGATCAAAGTGGAAACCCAGGGCGGAATCGGGGTGGAAAATAGGCTGACCGAAGAGGAAATCCGGGAAGCAGACGCAATCATTATCGCGGCGGACCGTTCGGTGAACAAAGACCGATTCGCGGGAAAAAAGCTGCTGGCCGTCGGGGTTCAGGAAGGCATCCGCAAACCGGAAGAATTAATTCAAAAAGCACTTAGCGGTGAAGTGCCGGTCTATCAATCTGCTTCAAAAGCTGAATCCGCAAGTCAGCAGGGCAAAAAACAAAACCCGATTTACCGTCATTTAATGAACGGCGTTTCTTTTATGGTTCCTTTCATTGTCGTCGGCGGATTATTGATAGCGGTTGCATTGACGCTTGGAGGAGAAAAAACACCAAAGGGATTAGTCATTCCGGATGCGTCTTTTTGGAAAACGATTGAACAGATCGGCAGCGCTTCTTTTTCATTCATGATCCCGATTTTAGCCGGGTACATCGCGTTCAGCATCGCCGATAAGCCGGGTCTTGTCCCCGGAATGATCGGCGGATATATTGCGGCATCCGGCAGCTTTTACGACAGTGCAAGCGGTGCAGGATTTCTTGGAGGAATCATTGCGGGATTTTTGGCGGGATATGCGGCGCTAGGAATCAAAAAATGTAAAGTTCCGAAAGCAATACAGCCGATTATGCCGATCATTATTATCCCGGTGTTTGCCTCACTGATCGTCGGTTTGGCGTTTGTATTTCTGATCGGCGCCCCCGTCGCTCATATTTTCGCATCATTAACGGTTTGGCTTGCGGGAATGAAAGGCTCGAGCTCAATTCTCCTGGCATTGATTTTAGGAGCGATGATCTCCTTTGATATGGGAGGACCCGTAAACAAGGTGGCCTTTCTATTCGGATCGGCAATGATCGGAGAAGGAAATTATGAAATTATGGGCCCGATTGCCGTTTCCATTTGTATACCGCCGATAGGGCTTGGGATTGCGACGTTTTTAGGAAAAAGAAAATTCGCCGCCGCAGAAAGAGAAATGGGAAAAGCGTCATTTACGATGGGCCTTTTCGGTATCACGGAAGGAGCCATTCCATTTGCGGCCCAAGACCCCCTTCGTGTGATCCCGAGTATTATGGCGGGTTCTATGACCGGATCGGTGATAGCGATGATCGGCCATGTGGGGGACAGAGTGGCACACGGCGGCCCCATCGTTGCTGTACTTGGAGCAGTAGATCATGTATTGATGTTTTTTATCGCTGTAACAGCAGGCTCTCTTGTCACCGCTCTGTTGGTTAATGTACTGAAGAAAGATATGGCGAAATCCCCCGCGCCCGGTGAGGTGCTGCCGTCTGCCGCACCAAATGAAGCTGCAGCGGCAAAAGAAACAAAGGAACCATCTCAGGCTGACAGCCGAAAAGCCGGGATGACCGAAATCAAAAAACTGACTGACATTATCAGCACGGACTTGATTGAACCGCATTTATCCGGCGAAACGAGGGACGACATTATCGATGAAATGATCGAGAAATTGTCCCGTAAAGGTATGCTGCTGTCTGACAGCGGATTTAAGCAGACCATTTTGAGCCGTGAACAGCAGGGAACCACGGCGATAGGTATGAATATCGCCATTCCGCACGGAAAGTCTGAAGCCGTCAGAACGCCGGGTGTTGCATTCGGAATAAGACGTTCGGGTGTTGACTGGAACAGCCTTGATGGCTCTGATGCAAAACTGATTTTTATGATTGCCGTACCGAAGGAAAGCGGCGGAAATCAGCATCTGAAAATATTGCAGATGTTATCCCGAAAACTGATGGATGACAGCTATCGGGAAAGGCTGCTCTCCGTTCAGACAAAAGAAGAGGCGTATGGGCTTCTGGAAGAAATCGAATAAAGCGGGGGATGATCATGTCTACTGAACCGATATTTTTCAATCCGGTTTTCATAGAAAGAATTTGGGGAGGCGCCGCCCTGCGTGATTTTCACTATAATATTCCGTCCGAGCGGACAGGGGAGTGCTGGGCCTTTGCCGCTCATCAAAATGGACAGAGCGCAGTTCGAAACGGCATGTATAAAGGATGTACGCTCGGTGAATTGTGGGAGCATCACAGAGATTTATTCGGAAACCTTGAAGGAGACCGTTTTCCTCTTCTTACAAAAATTTTGGATGCGGACCAAGATCTGTCCGTTCAGGTGCATCCGAATGATGACTTTGCCAAAATGCATGAAAACGGGGAACTTGGAAAAACCGAATGCTGGTATATCATTGATTGTGAAAAAGATGCGGAGATCATTTTCGGCCATAACGCAACAACAAAAGAAGAACTTATATCCATGATTGAGCGCGGAGAATGGGACGGGCTTCTGAACAGAGTTAAGGTAAAGCCGGGAGATTTCTTCTTTGTCCCAAGCGGCACCGTTCACGCGATTGGAAAGGGCACACTTATTTTAGAGACGCAGCAAAATTCAGATACGACTTACAGATTGTATGATTACGGAAGAAAAGATGCGGACGGCAGGCTGCGCGAGCTCCATTTGGAAAAAAGTATAGAAGTGACAGACGTTCCATCTGTCCGTGAACGGCCGACCGTTCAATATAAACAAACAGATGATCTGCTGGCAGCTGTTTTAATAGAATGTCCTTATTTTTCAGTCGAAAAGTGGGATGTAAAAGGTGAAGTGAATTTATTCCAGAATCATCCCTTCCTTCTTGTCAGCGTGATCGAAGGAGACGGAATAATGATTGCAGGCGGGCATGAACATTCCTTTAGAAAAGGAGATCACATTCTCCTGCCTTCCGGTTTGGGAGAATATAAACTGGCGGGCCATGCAAAGTGTATTGTGTCTCATCTGTGATCTTCAAAACCCTTCTCTGGCAGCAGAGGAAGGGTTTCTCGTTACTTTTACAAAAAGGCCGAAATTTCCGTGGTCCGTTCCTGAATTTAATCTCTCAATTTGTATATCTCCCGAGCCATTGATTCAAGTATGTACATAGCGGGGATTTGGGTGGTAATATTCGCATTTTCAACCCATTCTTCCGTCACGTAATATGAAATATTCACATCGGACATTTTGGCAATGGTTGAATGTTTATGATTTGTAATACTGATGACCCGGCTTCCTTCTTGTTTCAGCTGATTCAGATGAGTCACTGTAGAATCTCCTTCACCTGAAACCGATAATGCGATCGTGATGCTGTTATGGCGGAAATGGGAATGGGCCGGAAAGTAAGGATCTTTAATATACATTGAAAGTTTCCCTAAGCACGAAAAATATCTGGCTCCGTATTCGGCGAGAATTCCTGAACTACCCACTCCGATAAAAATAACGCTTTCTGCATCGGCCGCAAGGGCTGCTGCTTCCTTCAGCTTTTCTTCCATCCCTCCGCTTACTGTTCTTTCAAAAAACTCGGCAACGGAATGATGGGGACTCTTTAAAATCGTTTTTTTATTTGCCTCCGCATACATTTTCAGCTTCACCTTAAACTCTGAAAACCCTTCACAGTTTATTTTTTTGCAGAAACGTAAAATAGAAGCCGTAGATACATGGGTTTCATTTGCCAATTCACGGATGCGCATATAGACGACTTTCTCGCTGTTTTGGGAGATGTAGTTGTATAAAGAAGTTTCAAGCTCGTTAAATGAAGCAATCATTTCGTGTGTGAACATGCAGGGGGATTCTCCTTTTTATGAGAATGGTGAATGTACATCTCATCGTAACATATCATTTTTAAAAGAAACATAGTGTTATTTTCATGTGACATATCACTTTTTGTGTCATTCAAAACAAGACGTCAGCCAATGATTTACGGTCAAAACAACTGCGGATATAATTCGTTCATACGCTTTATGCATGATCTCTTCAAGGGCCGCTGACAAAAGCGGCCGAAAAAAGGAGGACAATATGAGTATCAAACTGATAGCGGTTGATATGGACGGAACGTTTTTGAATGATGAAATGGCATATAACGAAGAGCGTTTTATGAATCAGTATCGTGAATTAAAAGCGCGGGGAATTAAATTTGCCGTAGCAAGCGGAAACCAATATGCGCAGCTTACATCCTTCTTTCCGGAAATCAAAAGTGAAATCGCTTTCGTTGCCGAGAATGGCGCTTTCGTCGTGAATGCCGGAGAAGAAGTATTCGCGGGTAACATGTCTGAAGACACTATAAAAGCAGTAATCCGTGCTTTAGAGCAGTATGAGGTGAAAAACGTCATTGTCTGCGGAAAAAAAAGCGCGTATATTCATGAAAATGCCAGTGAAGATGAATATCTGCATGCCAGTAAGTATTATTATGTGTTAAAAAGGGTGCCGCATTTTGAAAACATCGATGATGACATTTTAAAATTTTCCATCAGCTTTCCCGCCGAACATTGTTCCGCACTTCTGAGCCATTTAAAAAACGCAATCGGGTCTTTCGTCACGCCTGTATCAAGCGGGCACGGTGACATAGATCTGATCATACCGGGGCTTCATAAAGCAAGCGGGATTAAGCTTCTCCAGAAACAATGGGGGATAAATGCTGAAGAATGCGCGGCCTTCGGAGACAGCGGCAATGATTTGGAGATGGTGTCCGCCGTGAAATACGGAGTCGCCATGGATAATGCGCAGGAAAGCATTAAACAGGCCGCAGCGCATATCACGCAATCAAACAATGAGGAAGGGGTCTTAAACGCGATTGATTCCATTCTCAAATGTGAAAAACCCTTTGTCTGAAAAAGACATTTTAACTGCGGAGGTGCTGAACGATGATTAAATTAGTGATTACGGATTTAGACGGCACATTTTTAAATAATCAAGGCGATTTTGACAGAACGTTATTTGAAAAGACAAAAAGAGTAATGGAGGAACAGCATGTCGCTTTCGCCATCTGCACCGGGAAACAGTGTGAAAGGGTGGAAGCCTTATTCGGAGAAGACGCGAAAGATTTTTGGATTTTAGGAGACAGTGCTGCACGTATGAAAAAGAACGGCAAGTTCGTATATGAATCTTTAATCAGCAATAAAGCCGGACTGTCAATTATAGGCGCTTTAGAAAAAATCAGCTGCGGGCACACCATTATCGCGTGCACAAAAAAAGGCGCGATCGTAAAAGAAAATCTGTCTGAAAGTGAAATGAAATATGTAAATGCCTCTTATGCACATGTAACGAAAATAACTGATTTTACTGAGATAAAAGACGATTTTATCAAGATTACGGTTCATGACCCCGACGCCAACTGTCCGGAAACGAGAGAAAAGCTGCATGAATTTTTTCACCAATTATATATCGTAGCATCAGAAGATACCTGGATGGATATATCAAATATCGGAATACATAAAGGATCAACAGTACAAGAACTGCAGCGATTATTAGGGGTTTCGGCAGATGAAACAATGGCATTCGGAGACGGCCGCAATGACAAAGAATTGATGGAAGCGGCATCCTACAGCTTTGCGGTTAAGAACGCCATTGACGAAATAAAAGATGCGGCGCACTTTGTCATCAAATCAAATGACGAAAGCAGCGTCATGCACACGATTATGAGAATATTAGCGCTGCAAAAACAATGAGAAAGCAGATGCGCTAAAATCAATGCGGCAGGACTTACTAGGGAAAGAAAAAGCGGGCTATCCTCAGACTTTAATCCACTCCTCATTTCCCTAAAATATGTTAAAAATGAATAAATATCTATATTTGACTCGATTGTATTGGTATAATATGTATAAAAAGAATGAAACGGCGTAATATCAAGATGAAAAAAATCACTTCATATCATTTGATGTCAGACAAAAAGTAGGAACTTCCTCGTTTTGAAATTGGGAGGTGTTTGTATTAGCCCGCTGTTGAGTCCCGCGTATATCATTCTCATTTTTCTTCCGGCAGCTTCTTTTCTGTTAGGGATTTTAGGATATTTCATCTTCAAAAAAGTATGGATGATGGTTGTTATTGTATTCATTTTGTCCTTGATATTTATGTTTATTGTAATAGGTGCCGAACCGACATTTTTCATTTGGGTGGCTATGATGACGGGGAGCTGTTTTATCTCCGGTTCAATCACTAAGACGGTATGGACTTTTGTAAAGCGAAAATATTAGACACAGAAGAATCCTGTTTGTCGATTGAAGAAAAAGAAGTATAGAGTGATCTGTTATGTTCTTATATTTTGTCTGTTATTGTCAGATCGGGCTTTCTGATAAAAATGTCTGTCTATCGTTTTGTTCTTTTTTAACTAAACGGAGCACTATAATTGAACTGCAGATACATAGAAACACAAAAAAGGATAAGGAGGATTTTTATGTTTCAAACCTTAGACCATTTTTTGAAATCTTGGGAATTCGAAGCCGATGCGACACAAAAACTGCTGAATCATCTGACTGATGAATCACTTAAACAAGAAATCACTTCACAACATTGGACTTTAGGCCGTATTGCATGGCATACTGTCGCGGCCATTCACATCATTACCTCAAACACAGATTTAACGTTTCATGCTCCTGCTGAAGATTATCCTGTTCCTGCGTCGGCGCGGTTTATTGCTGAGAGTTATCATCAAGCCAGTAATGCATTTGTGCAGGCGTTAAAAACGCAATGGACTGACGATACACTTCAAGAATGTGTCAACTTTATTGGTCAGCAAATGCCGAATGGTTCACTTTTGATGTTTTTAATTCAACATCAAAACCATCATCGAGGACAAATGACTGTCCTTATGAGACAAGCAGGTTTACCTGTTCCGGGTATTTATGGTCCGGCAAAAGAGGAATGAACAACATTTGGTTTGGAAGCTCCGAAATAGGATGTTGGTGTAAGGGCTCGAATGAATAGATGATACCAATCGATGTTGGTATCTTTTTTGTTTTAGTCTTCGTGACATGCAGACGAATCAACAGTTCGAAAGGTGTAAAGTGAGTTCAATAAATGCAGAAAGGTGATTATGATGATAACTAAAATGACTCGTTTCAATATGAAAGACTTCAATAAACCAAACGAACCTTTCGTTGTTTCAGGGAGAATCATCCCTTCATTTGAAAACAATGTTTGGACATATACAGAGGAGAAATTTGCTGAACCTTATGTCAAAAAATATGACGATGATGACATTGATGTCAGTTATATTGAAGAAGAGGATAAAGTTGTCTTTTTTTATTACGCAGAGAACGACTGTGTCGGCCGGAGTAAGCTTCGTTCTAATTGGAATGGATACGCACTGATTGAAGACATTGCCGTTGCAAAAGATTATAGAAAAAGTGGTGTCGGGACGGCTTTATTACATAAAGCGATTGAGTGGGCAAAGGAGAATCATTTATGCGGTCTTATGCTTGAAACACAAGATATTAATGTTTCAGCTTGTCATTTTTATGCCAAAAATAACTTTGTCATAGGAGCGGTCGATACAATGCTTTATTCCAATTTTTCAACAGCAAATGAAATTGCGGTTTTTTGGTACTGTAAATTTTAAATATAACAGTATTTGATGTTTCGTCATTTGCGGGTGTGTGCCGCAAAGTATTCAAAACATCGGCTTGAGGATTTATAATAAGGTATATCAATCAATGCAGGGGGAGTTATGTATGAAGTGCAAAAAAATGAACAGGGTACAATTAAAAGAGGGAAGCGTATCAATGGCCCTATAAACTGCGTCTGCCCTCATTAATGGAGGGAAATTTGTGAATACGCCTTATTCACAGTCAGCTTTACGGCACAACCAAGTGTTCATTTGGCTTTGTGTTCTGTCATTTTTCAGCGTATTAAATGAAATGGTTTTGAACGTCTCGTTACCTGATATCGCCAACGATTTTCATAAACTGCCAGCGAGTGCAAACTGGGTGAACACGGCCTTTATGTTAACCTTTTCCATCGGAACTGCTCTGTATGGGAAGTTATCAGATCAGCTGGGCATCAAAAAACTGCTCCTATTTGGAATTATGGTAAATGGCTTCGGATCGATCATTGGATTTGTCGGACACTCTTTCTTTCCTGTACTCATTCTGGCCCGATTTATTCAAGGGGCTGGTGCAGCCGCATTCCCGGCTCTTGTGATGGTTGCAGTAGTACGCTATATTCCGAAAGAAAACAGGGGTAAAGCATTTGGTCTGATCGGGTCGCTGGTGGCAATGGGGGAAGGTGTCGGACCAGCTATTGGCGGAATGATCGCTCATTATATTCACTGGTCATATTTGCTGCTTATTCCGACAGCAACAGTTATCACCGTTCCATTCCTGATGAAACTGCTGGAAAAGGAAGAAAGAGTCAGCGGGCGCTTTGATATGACGGGGATTATATTAATGTCTGCAGGCATCGTATTTTTTCTGCTGTTTACAACTTCATATAGAATGTCTTTTCTGATCATCAGTATTCTGGCTTTCCTGATATTTGTGAGACATATTAGGAAAACTCAAGATCCCTTTGTTGACCCTGCACTGGGGAAAAATGTTTTGTTTATGATGGGCGTCCTTTGCGGAGGCCTGATCTTCGGCACTGCTGCAGGATTTGTGTCTATGGTTCCTTATATGATGAAAGATGTTCACCATTTAAGTACTGCGGCAATTGGAAGCGGGATTATGTTCCCCGGGACGATGAGCGTCATCATCTTCGGTTACATTGGAGGATTGCTTGTTGATCGGAAAGGTTCTTTGTATGTGCTGACCATTGGGATTGGATTGATGTCTTCCAGCTTTTTAATCGCTGCCTTTTTCATAGATGCGGCACCTTGGCTCATGACCGTTATAATCGTTTTTGTTTTTGGGGGGCTCTCCTTCACAAAAACGGTTATATCTACAATTGTGTCTGGCAGTTTGAAACAAAAGGAAGCCGGCGCCGGAATGAGTCTGCTTAATTTTACGAGCTTTTTATCAGAGGGAACGGGTATTTCGATTGCAGGCGGTTTATTATCGATCCGCTTGCTGAATCAAAGGCTGCTGCCTGTTAACGCTGATCATTCCGCTTATTTGTACAGTAATATGCTCATTCTTTTTGCAGGAATCGTTGTTATGAGCTGGCTGGTAACCGTGAATGTCTATAAACGTTCGCGAAGAAATGACTAAAAAGGGAAAAGGATCAAACTTGATAAAAGTTTTGATCCTTTTTTTGAGGAGCTTCCTTATTCCGAAACCTTTTGCCGATCAATGAAAGGGGAGTTAAAGTGAATTACATTTATAAGAAAAAGGAAAAGAAAAATGGAAATTGTATCATTTCAATCAGAGATAAATGGGAGAACGCACTTATTGAGTTTGAACAAAAAAATAATCAAATTGAGATCATGATCAATTACCGTAACGAGAAAACAACCAAGTTTTCACTGCCAATCGAGACTTTTGAAAAAGTGTATGAGGATATTAAAATAGGCCGGAGAGAAAGTTAATCATTCTGTTTGAAAATGACCATGAAGTTCGTAAGCGGTATGGTTTTAACCGCATCTGGATTCCCCTGGAAAAGTAAAGGTTTTTGGGGATTTATGTCAAAATAATAGTAAGTACCTTATGCAACAGGGAGTTTGGTTGCTTCATAAGGAGGGGGAAGTATGAAAAATAAGATTCACATATTGGGAGCCTCCGGAGTCGGAACGTCAACATTGGGTGTTGCATTATCAAAGCATTTGCCGCATACGCATCTTGATACTGATGATTACTATTGGACAGATAAATTCACTAAAAAAAGAGAAATCCCTGAAAGAAGAAAGTTGCTTAAAAAAGACTTGACAATAAATGAGAAATGGATTCTTTCTGGCGCAGTGTGCCGCTGGGGCGATGATCTAAAAAGTTATTTTGACCTTGTCATCTTCTTATGGATTCCGCAGGATATACGGCTTGAGAGATTAAGGCATAGGGAATTTCAGCGTTATGGAAACGAAGTGTTAGCCGGCGGCAGTAAATATGAACAATCAAAAACATTTTTAGAGTGGGCTTCTTTATATGATCATGCCGGAATGGAAGTTAGAAGCAAAGCTTTACACGAACATTGGATGGCAGATTTATCTTGTCCATTGTTAAAAATTGAAGGAGATTACTCAGTCAATGAAAGAGTTGATCGTGTCTTGGATTATCTGAATTCTAATTAAACTGACGGATGGAGATAACTGCAAAATCCAAAAGTCAAAGACAGTTCCGGCCATTTTAACGGAGCTGTTTTTTCATACCGCTTTCAGTTTGTCTGTTGTGAAGTGATTTATTTTCGGCAGCATCCCACAACAGAGAAGTGATTTGTTATTCGTTAAGTTCTCCGTTGGAGTATTTCTCTAAAATTCGTATAAATCGTTCATCACCTAATTAATTATTTCTTTGTTTATATTTATTATCCATTTCATTTTCACACCGAATTAAAGCCCTCTCATAACGAGAAGGGCTTTCCGCCTTTTGATACTTTCTCCTCAAAAAGAAGGGGAAGGCTTTATTCGTTTATCCCTCGTATAGTTTATTAATCAACTCTGTAAACATGGGGAATTATTGGTTAACTTAGAATTTTTTCGATCCAAACAAATATCTTTAAAAAAAGTTACCGGCAACTTACTGCGGCATATCGCAGTGTTCAATTGTTTAGTCCTTTTTTTTCATAACCTTTACAAATCTGAAAAAGTCGTCATCATCATCCGGCAGGGACTTGTCATCTTCGCGTCCATTGCGATGCATATGCGGATCAGAGTGATGTTCATTGTAGAACTCTACGATATGGAATCCGCACTTATTCACATAGAAGTTGATATTTCGCTTTTCAAAATAAGGTGTCACGGTTTCCCAAAGCACAGTATCCGGATACTGTGCTTCTATGGCTTTCCAAGCAGAAAGACCAATCCCCTGGCTGTGATGTTCTGGAGATACATAGAATAAATCTAGCGAATTATGATGTGTTTCGCTGTTGATACGTACTACTGCACCACCTACCTTCTTACCATCCCGAAGAATATGATAAACGACTGCTCCGGGAGCGTCGAAAGACTCCTGAACATCATTGTCCGATGGAATCGGTCCATCTTCGCAATCACCGAACGTTTCAATCACGGCGATCGCAAAGGCTTCTTGTAATTTTTTTTGGAATTCTGGCAGATCAGATTCCTTTGCTGGTTCCAGAATAACTTTTGGTTCCTTTTTTGTTTTCATGATTGTCACTCCTTCAGTTGCTGAAATAACGAGTTCAGTCGTTCGGTAAAACATTCCAGCTGCTCTGCCGCTTTTTCTTCCGCGGTAATTTTGGCGTTAAAATACTTGCTGCAAGGGTTTAGTCATTATTCTCAAATTTTTCCTATAGCAAATCGCATAAAATAGTCGAATGTGTTGCCCTTGGCTATAGGCATGCGCAAAAGATTCATTTTAGATTCGATCACGAGCTATGCACATTGAGTAAACTCTGGTGAATTTTCTGTCAGAGTTAGCCCAAAGAAGCACTAAATAATATAAAAGTTTAATACCCACTTCAGTCAACAACTAATTTGAAGTTATGCAATCTGTGCAAAGGGGTTATTTCTGAATTGATTTTTCCGAATGCAGCGGAGTTGCTTTGGGACTCCCGTTTACTTTGCCGTACGTCAGCTTGCGCCATATCAATTCCATCGGACCGTACTTAAACCGTTTCAACCACAATGTACTAAAGCTCATAAGCACGAAGTACACGGCCAGACTGAACATGAACGTGCCGGCGGATTGAATATGATCGGCAAGCCCGAATCCGTACTTGAGGAACAGAACTGTTCCAATGATAGAGTGAAGCAGATAACAGGTCAATGACATCCGTCCGACTTTGGTGAATATCATCATAGGGCCTCGCAGCTGAGGAACGTACAGAAACAGCATTGCAAAAGTGCTCATATAAAACATACTTCCGGTTAAGCCGCCATTTTGACCCAAGACAGAGGAAATGTCCTTCCACAGCATATTCTCAGAAAGATTAAACATGTCTAGTAATATACTGCTTTGTGTTATTAGAAAAGCGATTGTGCTAATGATCCAGATACGCTTCCATATGAACTTTTTCGCTTCCATGTCTTTGAAAAATTCCATCTTAACAAAGTACACGCCCAGCAGAAACATGAGAAACATGGAATAGATCATAGAGAAAGAGCCAGCAGCCATCGTGACCATATCTGTCCACCGAGTGCTGATGGATTCCATGTAGGTAAGGCTTGTGTGGCTAAACAAAGTAAACTCTGAAAAATTCGGGTTTTTTGACCCTGCAGTATTGATGACATTGTACAACATTGTGAAAACAGGGGTCAGGAATTGAAACACGATAAGTGCGATAATCCATCTAAGCACCGTTTTGGCCGTGCGTTTATAGAAGGCGAGTAACAGGAAGCCGCTTACGGCGTAAAAGGTCAATATGTCACCGACCCAAACAAATGTGATGTGCAAAATGCCAAATCCCAACAGGATAGATAACCTACGGGCAAACAGCTTGTTGGGACTATCTACCTTCTGCGCGGCTCGATCCATAAAGATCATAAACCCAACTCCGAACAAGAAGGAGAATAATGTAACGAATTTCCCTTCGGCAAACCAGGAAACCAGATTGTGCAGTACGTCATCGGAGGCCATTTCGAATCCCTTTACTGAATCTACGATCAGAAAATAGTTGACAATAATAATGCCAAGCAAGGCAAATCCACGTACGATGTCCAGAAAATGAACCCGTTCCCGCAGACTTACCGGTTGCCCGCGTCCTTCGTTTTGTACAATCATATCAATACTCCTTTTCCATTTATCATTGCAATGTGCAGTGCGGATCTGAAAAACTTGAGCCTTACAATGGATAATAAAGACAGAATCTTAACAATTTATGAAGGTTCATCATTTTTTTAGAAAATGTGACAAATTTGTGGCGAGCATCAGCTTTCATAAACTGTTAAGATTTACGTAGTATCTTATAACGTACGTGTTACTTATGAATGATATATAGTAAGGTCACACGAGAAATAACATCAAGAATCATGAGGTGAAAGAGGCATGACCCATCGAATATTAGTCGTAGAGGATGATCATGATATTGGTGATCTTTTGGAGGAATCCCTTACGCGTGCAGGATACGAGGTGCTAAGAGCCAAGGATGGGCAGCGAGCATTGCAACTTATGAATGATTCGCTCGATTTGGTTATTTTGGATATTATGATGCCAGGCATTTCGGGAATCGAAACCTGTCAGCACATCAGGAAAACCTCTAACGTTCCAATTCTGTTTCTGACGGCCAGATCGAGTACACTCGATAAAACTGAGGGATTACTCGCCGGCGGCGATGATTATATGACTAAACCCTTCTCGGAAGAGGAACTTCACGCTAGAGTGATTGCTCAATTACGCAGATATACAATCTATCAGGAAAAGAAGGAACAGGAAGAAACATTTCTTATCGGGGGCAAACTGAGAGTGAGCGAAGAATTTAATGAGGTCTGGAAAGAGGAGCAGCAAATCAAGCTGTCAGATCTGGAATATCGTATCCTGAAACTGCTGATGAGCAAACGCAACAAAGTATTTTCTGCTCAAAATATATATGAGAGTGTGTGGGGACAGCCTTACTTTTACTGTTCTAACAATACGGTGATGGTGCATATTCGGAAACTGCGCTCCAAAATTGAGGATGATCCGGCACGTCCGGTTTATATAAAAACTGAATGGGGAAGAGGATATCGATTTGGCACATCGTAAATTCACGCTAACCAAAAAACTGGCTTTGCTGATCATGGTTGCTGCGATTGTGAGCGGTGTGACCTTTCTGACGTTGCAAAAGATTACAGATGATCTGATCGAGGGATACCTGAGTTCGGATGAGTATTATCACAAGGAGTCAGCGAGATACATTCAAAAATTCAGTCAGTACGTTTCAGAAAATGGGTTGTCTACATCGGATAGAAAAGCGTTTGGCGAATGGGTCAAAAAAGAAAATTACATTAACCTCACCATATTCAAGAATCAGGAGCTGCAATATGATTCCGTTTATTCCGAATCGGATTATGGAAAGGAAAAGCTGACTCAGTATGCTCAAAATCATTCACATCCTGTCAAGTTCAGCGATGGTGAAGGACGAGTCATTATCGACGGTTTCTACTCTTCCCGATATTATGATCTGGCCTTTACATTGGATTTGCTCGGTGCAACCCTCATCTTTTTAATCATTGTTCTCTTGGGCATTCGCCAAAGTCTTTCCTACCTTAAAACGCTTCACCAAGAGATTCATATTCTTGAAGGGGGCCAGCTGGACTACGAGATGACGATAAAAGGGCATGATGAATTAGCGATGATTGCAAAGAGCATTGAGGATCTGCGGAAAGCTTTCTTGGACAAACTTAAAGCGATCGAGGAATTGCAAGCAGAGAGCCGCAGCCTGGTTACCGAAATGTCGCACGATATGCGCACACCGCTGACGTCGCTGATCATGAATCTGGAGTTTGCCAAAAAAGAAGGAGGCGAAGCGGGTACCAGCAAAGATCGTTATGTAGCCAATGCTTATGGTAAAGCACTGCAATTAAAAAACTTATCTGACAATCTGTTTGCGTATTTCCTGCTGAACAAGGAACATGGGGCCGACCTGGAGACCGTTGCAGTGAAAGAAGTGATCTACGATCTAATATCAGATCAGATTGCTATCCTTCATCAGGAGCATTTCCGGGTCCATATTTCAGGCGAGCTGCCGGAAACCTATATTAACGTGAATTTGGAGGAGCTTGGTCGTGTATTTGATAATGTGATGTCAAACTTATTTAAATACGCAGATCCGGAAGAAGAAATCAGCATCACGTTTGTATCGGATCAAGAAATATTTGAGATTCATGTTAGCAATACGATTAAACTTGCGGATGTAACACCGGAAAGCAACGGACTCGGTGAAAGAAGTATTGCGCGAATGATGTCCCGCATGCAGGGGCAGTTTCACAGTATACAAAAGAATTCCAAGTACTGCATCGTGCTGCGATTTTGGAACAGAAAGATGTAGGCTGCGAATCAAAACGACGAAAATATTGTAATAGGAGACAACAAGATGAGATTTTCCAACAATTTTAAAAAGGCGCCTTACCTGTTACAAGCGCTTCTCAATGTCTGTCTGTTCTTCCTGGCGATAGCCTTAAGCGGACTTCTGATCAGCGAGACATGGTACATTGTGCAATTCGTATACAAGTCACTGTTCAACAAAGTGGACAGCTATTATGAGATGCTTGGGGAACTGCTTATATTCTTCATGTACTTTGAGTTCATTGCTTTGATTATCAAATACTTCAAATCAGACTTTCATTTCCCGCTTCGCTACTTTATTTATATTGGCATCACGGCTGTCATTCGTTTGATTATCATCGATCATGATCAGGCGATCTCAACGTTCTGGTGGGCGATGGCCATTCTTGCAATGATTTGTGCATTCTTTATTGTCAATAGACGGAATTCTGTTGTTGAACATTAATAAATTAGTTCACTTTATACCGATACGCCACTGAAATGTCCTAATTGTGAATGAGATTGCTTCTTTATTTTACAAGGAAGAGATTAAAATTTTAATAAATAAGATGAAAAAGTTAGGACGGACGTTTATTGTTTTTTCCTCAACATTTTTTAACTATAATTGATAAATAGAAATGATGGCAAATGAATAAAAGGAGTGTAATGAAAATAACTTTATCAGGACAAACGGCTGTGACATAGCATTACCCAAGGGGTGATGCTGCTTGAACATCAGACTTTGAATCTTAATGATGGATGAAAACTCAAGTTATCTGCAAAAGCAGCAGTTTAGCGGAAGAAGGAGAAAAATCAGTTGACTTACTGAATACTGAATAGGTGTAAAAAGTGGTTATTCATACAGATTGAAAAAGAAGGACACGCAGCAGATTCACTTGCTCGTTGTTGGGGCAAGTGTTGACAACCCTATTAGCTGGTTTAATTAAAGAAGGGGTATAAAACCTGTATCAATGATGTTACGAGATATCTGCGACACAGGTTTTATATGTAGGTAACTAATCTTCTTATATATGTAACATTGCATTTTTTATTATCCAATAGTTCACTCTATTTCTGCTTTCAATTTTTCGAACCACTCTAAATTAACCAAGTGATGTGAACGGGAATTTTCATTCATACGGCGAAAGTAATTGATTGTGCCGGGAATTTCTTGAGTGATGGACAGGTATTCATCAAGGAGCTCGATTCGAGTTTTAGTCTGATCGATTTGTGATTGGATCAGATCCAGTAATTTATTTTTGTCGAATTCATCGGCAAAGAGTAACGCCCCATAAAATTGCTGGTTCACATATTCCGATTTGGTGCCGTATTTGATCATTAATTTTTCAAATTCTGCCCTTCCCGAATCTGTGACTTTAAAGTTACGGATTTCACGCCCGCCGGTTGAGGGTTTCTGCTGAATCTGTTCAATCAAACACTTTTCTTCAAGTTGCTGCAGATTGTAATAAAATGAACCTTTCGTGAAGTTAACAATGTATTTGTAATGACGTTTTTCCATTAAGGCCAGAAGTTCATAGCCGTGAGCTCCGGGGTTTTGGATGAGCAAGCCAAGGATAAGTAAGGGAATTATGGTTTCATCACCTTCGCCATCCGCGCCTCAAATTCCGCGTACGTGATTTCACCCGAAGCCAAATCCATACTATGAAGGTAAATCTGTTCTGTTTTAGAATAGTCACCCTTCACTTTCAGTGATTGCTCCTCTCCCGAAATGGGTTTCAGGATATGGTGCTTTTTCGAAAAAGCCTCGAAATAGCGGTAACCGAATTTACGTTGTGAAGCTGCGTCTAAATGAATGCCATCAGGATTCGCAGTCAAACCTGCTGCAGTAACAAAATAACAATTCTGTTGTTCATTAGCAAAACGCAGCAATTGTTCATTAACCTGTCGAAATTCAGTCGCGTGCTGTCCAAAACCGGTCTTCCCAAGAAAGTCACCAAGCCCTCCAATAATCAACGGTACCTCATCAAGTTTCAACTCGTTTCTTAGCGTCTCAATGATAAGAGTTAATTTCTCGTAATAAGTTTCATGCAGCGAACGATAACTGTCACTTTCACCTTGGTGCCAAAGGATTCCGCAAATTTGACTGGAACGGAGGGCGAAGCGGGCTTCGGACAAAGCATGCTGAAAAAGGATGCCTTCCGGATGCCAGTCATTCAATGAACTGCCGCCTTCCGCACACGGGATCAAGCCAATTTCTTCATCGGGATGAGCTTTCGACCATGCATCTGCAAAAGATGCCGCCAGGCCAACGCCGGAAACCGGACGGTCATAATTAATCGGCTCTGTCATCATCGGCCACTGTCCATTGCGCAGCATTTTAATTTTTTCATTATAGATAGGGTCTACTTCATTCAAAAATCCACGGCCCGCCATATTCGACTGCCCCAACATTAAAAAAGACTTTATCATCTAATTTTTCACTTCTTTACATCAATATTTTAGTCTAATTAGACTATAGTCAATTCAGCTTGTCTTGTAAAGTTTTAATAAGGTTTTATTATGATGTATGAAAAGCGTTCCTGTGGCAGCTACACTCGACCTGCCTATAGATAAAAACTTAGGGGATGTCTGGATAGTTCCTTATGGAGGAAAGGCTCAATTCCAGCTTGGATACAAAGGGTACATACAGCTTGCTTTGCGAACAGGCCAATATAAGTCCATCAATTGCATACCGATTCATGAAGGCGAATTGGAGAAGCGGAATCCGCTGGCTGAGGAGATCGAGATTGATTTTGAAAAGTGTGAATTCAGACGTAGTGATTGGTTATGCAGCTTATTGTGAATTGATAAATGGCTTCCGAAAAACAGTGTACTGGACAAAGGCACAAGTAGAGAAACACAAAAAGAAATTCAGTAAATCTGACTTTAGATGGAAAAATGACTGGGATGCGATGGCTCCTAAGTTTCCGAGCCTTCAAACAAAGAAAATACAGAAAACCAAGCGCGCGAGAAGCCGATCCTTTGATAGCAAGCCTATTCAAGCTTCAACTTTTATTCGAATGGTTCAAGACACGCCAACGATTTTAAGAGTTGTGCTGACTAAGGATCAAAAGTCTGTTCCATCAATTAGCACAGCTAACTTAAGCACAAAAGAAGTAATTGCTGAAGTTAACATTACCTCTGACACACTTGAAAACAACATCGAACAAGAAGTCGCATACAGATGCGACCTCTATCAATTTATATTAATAGAAAGTAACCTTAAGGACTTGCAGCCTTATAGCCGTATATAAACAAATTTAATCGCTCATAACATGTCATCAAACTTAGCCTATTCAATATGGATTCCAATTTAGAAGTTTAAAAGCGATTGATGTGCTCATGAATATCTCTCACATCTACCGGACGGTGGGTGAGTAAAATACGTCACTATGCATATGCTGTATTTTTTCCCAGTTGGCGGGATTGGTTGTATCAAAAGAGCGGTGCTCCAGAATGGCCTGATATAGGGCGGTTTTTTGTTCCAAATGGGCAATGTGCTGTTTGGCTTCTTCGAGCTGAGCGAGTGCTTCTTCTTTATGCTCCATCATGAGTGTGTACCGTTGTGGGATGGTCGAATCTCCTTCGAGACAGAGATTCACGTACGTTTTAATGTCTTCAATCGGCATTCCGGATTGCCTGAGGCATTTGACGCCAAACAGCCAGTTGATTGATTCTTCATCGAACAAACGGATATTGTTTTTATTGCGCTGTACGCTCGGCACCAGGCCTTTATCCGTGTAAAAGCGCACCGCATGCTCAGTGAGTCCGGTTATCATCGCTGCTTCTTTGACTGTATGCATGTGTAATCCTCCTTTAAAAATTTTTAAAAAAGTGCTTGCCTTCGTGTTGCACGAAGGTAATAAGCTTATTATAACGCAAACCAGCCGCAGCGGAATTCATTCTGCAGTGCCCGATTTTCGGGATGCGTGCCGTTTGTCGTTCTACATTTGAACAATAGGAGGAATTACAATGCAAACCGTAACATTAAACAACGGAGTGAAAATGCCAATTATCGGCTTCGGTGTATACCAAGTCCCCGATGCTCAAGATTGTGAAAACGCAGTATATGAAGCACTGATGGCCGGTTATCGCCTGATTGACACTGCTTCCGGTTACCTAAATGAGGAGGCAGTCGGACGTGCAATCAAGCGGAGCGGCGTACCGCGTGAGGAGCTGTTCATTACGACCAAGCTCTGGATTCAGGATGCCGGCTATGAAAGTGCCAAGGCGGCATTTTCCAAATCTTTAAATAAGCTGCAGCTGGATTATCTTGATTTATACCTTATTCACCAGCCATACGGCGATTATTACGGCGCTTGGCGCGCGATGGAGGATCTGTACCGCGAAGGAAAAATCAGGGCAATCGGAGTCAGCAACTTCCATCCCGACCGTCTAATGGATCTGATCATGCATAATGAAATCGTGCCAGCCGTCAATCAAGTCGAAACGCATCCATTCTGCCAGCAAAAAGAAAGTGCTGCTTTTATGAAAGAGCAGGGAGTTCAACACGAGTCATGGGCACCGTTCGCTGAAGGGCGCAATAATATGTTCAGCAACGGCGTGTTGACTTCCATTGCGGAAAAACACAATAAATCCGTCGCCCAGGTCGTGCTGCGTTGGCTTGTTCAGCGTGAAGTCGTTACGATTCCAAAATCGGTGCGCAAAGAACGGATTGTCGAAAACTTTGACATTTTTGATTTTGAGTTGAGCTTAGAGGATATCGAAAAGATTTCCACCCTTGATAAAGGAGAAAGTCTTTTCGGGTCGCACCGAGATCCTGAAATTGTAAAATCGATAGGCGCCATGAAATTCGATCTGTAAGCTTTGTCTAATAAAACAGTTAAGTTTAATGAACTTAAAAGGTTAATCCCATGGATTACACAGAGGATATCGATACTACAACTTAGGGAATTAGAACCTTATCGGGTATGAATATTATTCGAAAATTTCCAAGTTCGTTCATAAGGAAGGGTTAATGCTAAAAAGACTGCGTGCAGCATACATTATTAACGGAAGAACAATTTGATGAGATGGTTAAACCAGAAAATCTGAAACCTAATATTGGAATCTTTTAAGATAAAAACTAGTTACTAATCAGTAACTAGTTTTTCTTTCAGCCAGATCGAGGTCTGCATAAAGAAAGCAGGGACTGAAGTATGCCTGGGAAGGATTTTCTGAGGAGTTTTTAGAGCGTCCGGCGTTGAATCGTTTTGAGAGAGGACGCAAGTTAAGGACTTATAAGTCAAGTCATTTGATACCAAAATGCAGTAACGAATGAGAAAAATGATTTTCATAACTGTCACATCTCTTTTTCTATATTCTGACTTTATTGAATGTGAGTCACCGGTGGATATTATGCCGGCTGAAGTGATTTCCGTTTCATCTATTGAAATAAGGCTTAATGAAAATGACAAATTAATAATACCTGCTGATTTGATTATTATTCCTAAACGGTTGCGCTCTGGAGAAGATGAAGAACTGAAAATGGGTGAGAATTTGATGGTTGTCTCCTTAAAGGGCGGGCAATCATTTTTATTCTCGATAAAATTTAATGATAATAATCCTGAAAAAATAAATAATTGTAAAGACCTAATCTATGCTATAGAATAACTATAATATTTTGAAAATTTCATCCGAGGTGGGTTATGAAAACTATTGGTCTTATTGGCGGAATGAGTTGGGAATCTTCAGCTGAGTATTATCGAATTATCAATGAAGAAATAAAAAAGAAGTTAGGAGGGCTTCACTCGGCAAAATGCCTTTTATACAGTGTTGATTTTAAGGAAATTGAACATTATCAATCCATAGGAGCTTGGGATAAAGCAGGTGAAGCTTTAGGTCAAGTTGCAAGATCATTAGAAAAAGCAGGTGCAGATTTTATTGTAATATGTACAAATACTATGCATAAAGTTCTTGGATATATCCAAGAAATGATCACTATACCTATTTTGCATATTGCCGATGCAACTGCAGAACAAATTATTAGACAAGACATTCGCTCAATAGGACTGCTTGGTACTAAATATACGATGGAGCAAGATTTTTATAAATCACGTATTGCGTCTCATGATATTAATGTCATTGTTCCTGATGATGATGAAAGGGAATTAATAAATAATATTATTTATCAAGAACTGTGTCTGGGTGAAATTAAACAGTCTTCCAAAAACATTTATAAGAAGATCATAAATAATTTGGTGGATAGAGGAGCAGAAGGAATCATTCTTGGATGCACTGAAATTGGACTATTAGTAAAGGCAGACGATTCAAAAGTGCCATTATTTGATACGACTTTAATCCATGCTCAAAAAGCAGTAAATAAATCCCTTTCGATTTCTTCTTAGAATGATTATTTCTTATATTTTAAAACCGCTCTTTAGGAGCGGTTTTTATTATGGTTCATTCAATCAATAAATGGAGGAACGTTATAGGAGTAATCTTATCATGACCCTTTCCTCAGAAATTGAATTTGATGATATTGAAGATGACAGCGAAGTCATAGGGACCTCTCAAACCTACAAAATATATTTTGAAAATGGCCGTATCACAAATGAATTCATCACAGGCCTTGACGCGATTAAACAGTTTGTATATTTGTCCCTTCACACTGAGCGCTACGCATATTCTGTTTATAGTCATGATTGAAAAAGATAAAATAGAAAAAGCCGGAATGTCAGATCCGGCTTTTTGCTCACTTTCCCTTCTTCTTCCGCTTCTCCTTTTCCGCCCGGTAAAACTCATGAAACATCTTCATCAATGCGCGTTTTTCAATCCGCGACACATAACTCCTTGAAATGCCGAGCTCCTTTGCGATCTCGCGCTGCGTTTTTTCTTTTTTTAAATCAAGCCCGAAGCGGCCGACGATGACTTCTTTTTCGCGGTCGTCTAAAATATCGATATATTTTTTGACCTTTTCAAGTTCCATGTTGAGCTGAATGGTGTCGATCACATCTTCGCTTTCCGACTTGAGAACATCAATCAGGCTTATTTCATTCCCTTCTTTATCCTGGCCGATCGGGTCATGAAGGGAGACGTCTTTTTTTGTTTTTTTCAATGCGCGCAGATGCATTAAAATCTCATTTTCAATACATCGTGCGGCATATGTGGCAAGCTTCGTGCCTTTTCCGGCTGAGTAGCTTTCAATTCCTTTGATCAGTCCGATTGTACCGATGGAGATCAGATCTTCTGCGTCCTCTCCCGTGTTTTCGAATTTTTTCACAATATGGGCGACTAAACGGAGATTATGTTCGATCAGCATGTTGCGGGCGTGTTCATCGCCTTCAGCCATAAGGTCTAAGTATTTTTTCTCCTCACTATTTGAGAGCGGTTGTGGAAAGGCATTATTTTTCACGTATGATACTAAAAACACGAGTTCTTTCACAATAAACCCGAGCGCTGCAAAAACACCTGTCACCATCCTCACCTCCACAAAGTTATGTAGGCAAAAGCCTATATGTAACTGTATGTGGCAGTCAGGCTGTTTGTGTCTGTACAGGGAAATTAATCAAAGGCAGGTTTTATTTCTTACAGCCTCTTGATTTTTGCTGATTGAGCCTGTATATTGTTAAAAAAAGTAAGGGTGAAAAGAATATAACGAAAAGCGCTGAAGAGACGAGTAGACAGATATCATTCATGACAGAGAGCTCCGGGAGCTGTGAAGGAGTATGAATGGATGTGTTGAAACAAACCTCTTAGCTTCGCATCGGAATCATGAAAAACGAGGATGATGCGGCGGATACTCCTGTTACCGAGTAAGCTTTGTACCCGGCAAGGCCGGCACCAAACCGAATTGAGGTGGCATAGCGGGCTGTTTCCCGTCCTCAAGACTTTATTGTCTTGAGGGCGTTTTTTATTTCTAAGGGAGGGATAAGATGAAAAACCTGAAGTCTTGGCTGTACCCGATGCTTCTGTTAACCGGAATCGGGATAGCAAATATTGGTGAATGGATTTATTTTTTGTCTCTTAATCTTATTGTCTTAAAAGAAACGGGGTCTGCTTTTGCGGTTTCCATCCTTTATTTAATCAGGCCTGCGGCTGTTTTGATGACAAATGGGTGGGCGGGCAGCATCATCGACCGGTGTAACAAACGGAATATGATGATGTCGCTTGATTTCATCCGGGCTGCATTCATTGCCGTTCTGCCGCTGATGTTTACTGTACGGTCTTTATTTTCCATTTATTGTATCGTGTTTTTGATTCAAATGGCCAATGCGATGTTTCGTCCGTGTTCCATGGCGTATGTGACGATGCTTATTCCGGCTGAAAGGAGAAAACGATTCAATTCACTAAGGGCTTTGTCGGAATCAGGGGCTTTTCTCCTCGGGCCGGCTGCGGCCGGGCTGCTTTTTATCGCCGGCACGCCGATTTTTGCAATTTGGGTGAATGCGGGGGCTTTAGTGCTGTCCGGTTTCATCACGATGATGCTGCCGAGCCTTGAAAATGAGCCTCACGTACATTCTCCCAGACAGAAGCTTTCTTTGGCAGTGTGCAAAGAAGATTGGAAGCTCGTCTATCGCTTCAGCCGAACGGCGCGAAACGTCATGATCATTTATTTTTTATTCAGTCTGGTCATGACCGTTATGCCATCCGCGCTTGATTCGCTTGAAGCCGCTTTTGCAAAAGAGGTTCTTCAGCTGACTGATGCCGATTACGGTTTTCTCGTCAGTGTCTCAGGGGCAGGGGTTATTGCGGGGGCGCTTGTCAATGTGTTCTTTAATAAAAAAATGCCGGCTTCTTTATTGATGGGAATGGGCTCTTTATTCACAGCGGTTGGATATATAATTTATGCGTTTTCTGACGTTTTTTGGACAGCTGCTTTCGGATTTTTCCTTCTCGCTTTTTTTCTGGCGTTTGCCAATACAGGCTTTCTGACGTTTTATCAAAAGAATGTTCCGGTGGACATCATGGGGAGAGTGGGGAGCTTTTATTCATTAGTCGAAGCCGTCTTCATTATAGTGGTAACGGCGGTTTTCGGAGCGGCGGCTGTCAGTTCTTCCGTCCGCGGCATCGTCATCGCAGGGGCTGCTGTTATGCTGGCGTTGGCAGCCGTTTTATGCTCGTTCTTATTTGCAGCCTCAAAAAGGAGGACTCCCGATGTATTTCAAGCGGATCAATGTAAACAAACATAAAGAGACGGCCGTTTCATTTCGTGAGGATGAGTATCTCAGGTGGCTGTCATCCCAAATCTAATGCTCACCCGACAATTTTAAGCTGCTTCTTCATAACGGGCAGCCGATCGGACAGCTTGAAGCTTCCATCAAATTTTACCGCAGCCAAAAAATCGGTTATGTGCACCTTTACTATATGACTGAGCAGCAGAGGGGAAGAGGGTGCGGAACAAAACTGCATCAATACGCGAATCAGTTTTTCAGAGCGAACGGTGTTTCGGAATATCACCTGAGAGTTTCGCCGGGCAATGAAGCGGCTCTGTCATTTTACAGAAAGAAAAACATGGAAGTGATCGGTTCAGAATGTAACGGAAAAGTTCTCAGAATGAGAGGAGCCGTACCGCCGCAATAGGGGGCGGTACGCGTTTCATTTTCTCGTTGTTTTTAAAAGACCGGGAAACTTCTTATAAATGACCGCCATTAAGACGAGCATATACATTCCGTAAATCCCGAAAGACAGCAGTTTGTTGCTTGTAAATGAAGCGCCTGCGACGGTCACGATCGCAATGTTCGGAATTTTGCCGAGCACCGACGCAGAAAAAAAGATCGGCCATCGTATGTTACTCAGCCCGCAGACGGTATTCATGGCAAGCGACGGTATAATCGGAATCAGCCGCCCGAAAAGCACCGCCGTAAACGCGTGCTGATGAAATGAATCTTCATATTGAGCCGCGGCCGGGTAAGCCGCCAGCTTTTTTCTGGCCCAGTCTCTGAATCCGTACCGGACGAGAAAAAACAATGCCATTGTTCCGAGCATCGCGCCTGACAATGTAATCCACACTCCGTTTACAATCCCGAAAACCGCTCCGTTTAAGGCTGCGATAATGGCGAATGGAACGATCGGAAAAAATACGTCAGCTGCGACCAGAAGGATACTCATAAGCACGGCGTACATGCCGCCCGCGCGAATCATGCTGAGCCAGACGTCTTTTTGCATAAAGCCGATCATCACGACAGCAATGATGACGGCAAGACTGAATCCCTTTTTTATCATCTGTACGTTCACCTCTTTTCAATTAGTATACAGCACAAATCTATCTCCTTCTATTAAAATAAGCTGTCCGATAAGCGTACTTGTTTATCAGCATTTGCCGTTTGATGAGAAACGGCTGCACCCGGATTTGGACAAAAACAAGCGGGAAGCGGGGATGTACATCATTTGATGCAGAGAATGATTTTTTATAAAAGGGGACACGTTAACAGTAGTGTTTACTGGAGGTGTAAACGTTGAGATGCTTTCATCTGATCATCATGATATGCGTCCTCACGAGTCTCACTGCCGTGTCCGCCGATGCGAAATCTTTAAAAAGAAGTGACATGGAGAAGACGGGAAACGTGTACTGGGATATAAGGTCTGAAAAAAAGAAGCTATCTTTAACCTTCGATGACGGCCCCCATCCTGTCTATACGGAGGCTGTGTTAGACGTGCTGAAACAGCACAATGTTAAAGCAACCTTTTTTTGTATCGGGAGCCGTATAGACAAATACCCCATAACGGCAAAACGCATCGTTGAAGAAGGACATGAAATCGGCAACCATACGATGAACCATGTTTATTTTCACCGTTTAAAACGCAAAGACATTTTACAAGAGCTTCACAGCTCCGCGCATCATATCAGATCGCTGCAGCCGGAAGGGGACAAGTTATTCCGCCCGCCGGGAGGGTCGTTGAATCAGACGGCTTTCAAAAGCATCTTAAAAGAGGGCTATCATATCATCATGTGGTCATGGAACCAAGATCCGAGGGACTGGAAAAGGCCCGGAAAAGGAAAAATCGTCAGGCACGTTGTTTCACATGCCAGAGATGGAGATATCGTTCTTCTGCATGACGGCGGAGGAAACCGGCGCCAGACGGTGGAGGCTTTGAAAGAAATCATTCCCCAGCTGAAAAAGCAGGGCTACACGTTTGTTAAGGTTTCGGATTTGATCGGACAGGATTCCGGTCCTTTTCATATCCAGTAAAGAGAGCGCCGCGTTGAAAGCCGCCAAAGAGATGTGTACCATAGGAGGTAAGGTTTGGAGGGAGAGAAAATGAAGTTTGCTGTTCTTTTTATTACGATAACCTGTCTGTTATCAGGATGCGCTGCGGGCAAAGAGAAAAGTGTTGTCGCGTTCGGCGACAGCAATACGCGCGGTTCCAACTGGGATTATCGTGATTATCCGAAGGCGCAGCAGTGGGTAAACATTTTAAAAACAGCGGAACGCGGCCGTCTTACGGTTATAAATGCGGGAATAGGCGGCCAGACGACTGAGGATGCGCGCCTGCGCTTTCAAAGCGATGTGCTTGAGCGTAAGCCCCAATATTTATTTATCATGTTCGGAACAAATGATGCGGGCATTTTGACGGGAGATCAGCCGCGAGTATCAAAGAAACGGTTTAAAGAAAACCTGACTTATTTCATAAACGAAAGCAGAAATCACGGCATAAAGCCGATTTTAATGACGTGCATCCCGGTTATAGAAGGAAACGGAACGCATCATCTCTATTACTATTCGAGATATAAAGCCTCAGCCTTTAAAGAAAAAGGCGGCGCGAGAAAATGGCATAATTCCTATAACGGCGTTACGAGGCAGGTTGCAGCTGAGTTGAAAGTGCCGCTGGTGGATAACTGGAAACACTTTATACGCGCGGACGGCGGCAAAGATACAGACCGGGCGCTGATCCAATCCGGACTGATAGATCCCTCCGGAAATCATATGACGCCAAAAGGCGCCAGAATCTTAATTGAAGGCATAAAAAATGGGCGGGTTTTGGAACGCTGACGCCGTCAGCTGCCTAAACCGTTTTGCTTCTGCTTCATAGGCTGTAGAAAAAACATCTTTTGGAGGCGATTGCTATGAACCGCGGTTTCCCTCCGCAATATCCTGTATGCCCGCCTCCTCGGGTGAATGCGGGGTACTGGTACGCATTTTTTGTTGTGCTGCTCGTCGTCATTCTCGTCCTGGGCGGTCTGTATTGGTTCAATATATAGCAGCCGTCCTCTTAAACACCTCTATTTTAGGGGTGTTTTTTGTTGAAAGTGGTAGTAATGCGCATAACCGAAGTGATATAATATCAGTCATCTGAGTAAAAAAAGGAAATTCGCCCGGGAATTTTTTTCTGTTTAAGAAGAAACGGAAATAATGTGTCCGAGCGATCTTCTTTTGATTTCGTTTTCAATTAACTCGATAAATTCACGGCTCAAATTCATTTCATTGGCTTTGAAATAAGATTCTATTAGTAATTCATCAGAAAGCTTTCTCATGCCGGGGACCCAATTAATGGGAGTGGCACCTCCTTACAATTGTAATCAATCATCAGACGCAAGCATATGATGGAAGGTTGCGTTTCAATCATGGTGAGGTTATCTTTAATCTACCATGAAATACAAATAAGAACAATCGTTCTGTTATCCACACTCGTAAGTGGATAACTTGTTAGTATCTTGTTTATAATCTGGATAAATCCGGATGTAATAAGAGTGGATAATGTGTGTAATTTTATCCACAACTGGTGAAGAAACCCAATTTTTGTCGAAATTTTTTTACTGAGTCCGACTTTGTTTTTAAATCTGACAGGTTTCGACATATAGATGATAGAAAGAAAAGGAAGGGTGCGGGTTTTGTTAAAAAAGTTTTTTTTACCTGACGAATTTGTGAAAAATATATTTCATATCACACCGGAAAAGCTCAAGGAACGCAATGTGAAAGGGATTATTACAGACCTTGACAACACGCTTGTGGAGTGGGACAGACCGAGTGCGACACCTCGATTAATCGAGTGGTTTGAAGAAATGAAGGAGCACGGCATTAAAGTCACGATCGTCTCCAATAATAATGAACGAAGAGTGAAATTATTCTCGGAGCCGCTTGGCATACCGTTTATTTATAAGGCAAGAAAACCGATGGGGCGCGCCTTTAAAAGAGCTGTCAGCAGCATGGATCTGAAAAAAGAAGACTGTGTGGTCATCGGCGATCAGCTGCTTACTGATGTTCTCGGCGGAAACAGAAACGGGTATCATACGATCCTCGTCGTGCCTGTCGCTTCCTCTGACGGAGTCATGACGCGCTTTAACCGCCGGATTGAACGGAGAATATTGAGTTCTTTGAAACGTAAAGGCCATATTCAGTGGGAGGATTAGGAATGGAAAAGGTTGTTTGCATCGGCTGCGGAGTAACGATCCAGACCGAGGATAAACAAGGTCTCGGATACGCGCCAAAGGCATCGCTCACAAAAGAGAATGTCATCTGCCAGCGCTGCTTCAGACTGAAAAATTACAATGAAATTCAAGATGTTTCATTAACGGATGATGACTTTTTAAATATTTTGCACACAATCGGCGATACTGACTCTCTTATTGTCAAAGTCGTTGATATTTTTGATTTTAACGGAAGCTGGATAAACGGGCTGAACCGCTTTGTCGGCGGTAATCCGATCATTCTTGTCGGTAATAAGGCCGATATCCTGCCGAAATCCGTAAAACGGGAACGGCTCGTCCAATGGATGAAACGCGAAGCGAAAGAATACGGCTTAAAACCCCTTGATGTCTATTTAATCAGCGCTTCCCGCGGACAAGGGATGAAGGAAGTCATTGACGCCATTGAACATTACCGCGAAGGGCGCGATGTGTATGTGGTGGGCTGTACCAATGTCGGTAAATCCACATTTATCAACCGGATTATTAAAGAGGTCTCAGGGGAAGAGAATATTATTACCACCTCTCAATTTCCGGGCACGACGCTTGATGCGATTGAAATCCCGCTTGATGACGGATCTGCGCTTTATGATACGCCGGGAATCATTAACCATCACCAGATGGCGCATTACGTGGACAAGCGTGACTTAAAGGTGCTGACACCGAAAAAAGAACTGAAGCCGCGCACTTTTCAGCTGAATGAAAAACAAACGCTTTATTTCGGCGGGCTTGCCCGGTTTGACTATGTATCAGGCGATAAAACGGCGTTTGTATGCTATATGCCGAATGAATTGATGATTCACAGAACAAAGCTTGAAAATGCTGATGCCTTATACGAAAAGCATGCGGGAGAACTGCTTACCCCGCCCGGAAAAGATCATTTGGATGAATTTCCGGAGCTCACGGCCCACACGTTTACGATTAAAGAAGGAAAGACGGATATCGTTTTTTCCGGACTCGGCTGGGTCACGGTGCAGCAAGCAGATAAAAAAATAACGGCATACGCTCCGAAAGGCGTACACGTATTTGTCCGCCGTTCATTAATATAGAGAGAAGGGGAGAGGGAGCATGAAACAATTGTACGGAGTAATCGGAAATCCGATCGGGCATTCAATGTCACCCGATATTCATAACGCGGCTTTGCAAGATAAGAACATCAACGGGCAGTATTTTGCGTTTCAGGTGGAACCTCATTATCTCAAGGACGCCGTTAACGGAATCAAGGCGCTTGGCATCTGCGGAGTGAACGTCACAGTCCCGCATAAAGTCGCGATCCTGGAGCATCTGGATGAAATACATGAAAGCGCGAAAGTACTCGGGGCCGTAAATACCGTCAAAAGAGAGGGAGACAGGCTCATCGGGTATAATACTGACGGAGATGGGTTTTATAAATCCTTAGTCAAAGTATTGGACAAGCCGATATCAGAGCTCTCCATCCTCATGATTGGGGCGGGAGGAGCGGCAAGAGCTATTTTTACGACGATCGTCCGCAGAGAGCCGAAACAATTTGACGTTTGCAACCGCACGCCGGAAAAAGCAGAAAGTCTTATTTCTGCCGCTCCCTCTTTTCAGCAGAAACGCGCCCTTACTTTAAAAGAAGCTGAAAATCAGCTTGAACAATATGACGTCATTATTCATACAACATCTGTCGGCATGTATCCGAAAACGGATGCAGTGCCGCTCTCATTGGAACGGGCCAAAACGGGCGCCATCGTTTGTGATATCGTATACAACCCGATTCAAACGGCGTTCTTAAAAGAAGCTGAAAAAAGAGGTTTAACAACCCTTGACGGTGTCGGCATGTTTGTGGAACAGGCTGCACTGTCTTTCAAGCTGTGGACGGAACAAGAGCCTGACAGCAGCTTAATGAGAGCAATTGTTGAAGGAAAACTAGGAGGAACACAATGTTAACAGGAAAACAAAAACGGTTTTTGCGTTCAAAAGCGCATCATTTAACGCCTATTTTTCAAGTGGGAAAAGGCGGAGTCAACGAAAACATGGTGAAACAGATTGCCGAGGCTTTAGAAGCAAGAGAGCTGATTAAAGTCAGTGTGCTTCAAAACTGCGAAGACGATAAAAACGATGTCGCAGAAGCGCTTGTGAAAGGCAGCCGCTCACAATTGGTGCAGACGATCGGAAATACGATCGTATTGTATAAGGAATCAAAGGAAAATAAACAAATCGAGCTTCCGTAAGGTGGTTGACATGAAGAAAATCGGAATATTCGGGGGCACATTTGACCCTCCGCACAACGGACATCTTCTGATGGCTAATGAAGTCCTTCATCAGGCGGAGCTCGATGAGATTTGGTTTATGCCCAATAAAATCCCGCCGCATAAGCAGAATGAAGACTTTACAGACAGCCGGCACCGGGTGGAGATGCTGAAGCTTGCCATCAGCTCTAATTCCGGCTTTAAGCTTGAGCTTGCGGAAATGGACCGGAAAGGCCCTTCTTATACCTATGATACCGTCCGTTTACTGAAGGAGCGGCACCCGAACGACAAGCTTTTCTTTATTATCGGGGCGGATATGATTGAATATCTGCCGAAATGGTACAAACTGGACGAACTGCTCACGCTCATTCAATTTATCGGAGTGCGGCGCCCGGGGTATCATATTGAGACCCCGTACCCGCTGCTTTTTGCCGACGTTCCGGAATTTGACGTTTCGTCAACGATGCTGAGAGAACGTCTCAAAGCAAAAAAGCCGACGCAATACTTAATGCCGGATAAAGTGAGGCAGTATATAGAGGAGAATGATTTATATGAATCGTGAGGAAGCACTTGCCTGCGTCAAAGAACAGCTGACCGAGCATCGCTACATCCACACAATCGGCGTGACAGATACGGCGGTTATTCTCGCAGGCCGGTTCGGAGCAGATCCGAAAAAAGCGGAAATGGCTGCTATTTTTCATGATTATGCGAAATTCCGGCCGAAAGAAGAAATGAAGCAGATCATCGTGCGGGAAAAAATGCCGGCTGAGCTCTTGGATTACAATGCCGAGCTGTGGCATGCCCCTGTGGGAGCGTATTTGGCTGAGAAAGAAGCGGGGATCACTGATCCCGAGATCTTGGATGCAATCCGCTATCACACGTCAGGGCGTCCCGGAATGACCCTTTTAGACAAAGTCATCTACGTTGCGGATTACATTGAACCCGGCCGCCACTTTCCCGGAGTGGAAGAGGTGCGCCGTCTGGCGGAAACAGATCTGAACGAAGCGCTCATACAAGCGATGAAAAATACAATGATATTTCTGATGAACAAAAACCAGCCGGTCTTTCCGGAGACGTTTGCAACCTATAACTGGCTGGTGTCTCAAAAACGACAGGAGGAATATGGAAAATGAATCAAGCTTCCGTATTAAAAATCGCGGCAAAAGCATGCGACGATAAACGTGCAGAAGATATTTTAGCGCTGGACATGGAAGGAATCTCACTTGTAGCGGATTACTTTTTAATCTGCCACGGGAATTCTGATAAACAGGTTCAGGCAATTGCGCGCGAAATTAAAGATCAGGCAGAAGAAAACGGCATTGATGTCAAAAAGATGGAAGGGTTTGATGAGGCCCGCTGGGTTTTAGTTGATCTCGGCGACGTCATTGTCCACGTTTTCCATAAAGATGAAAGAAGCTACTATAATCTTGAAAAGCTATGGGGCGACGCGCCGCTCGCAGAGCTTGAACTCGGCTTGAACTCATGATTTACCAAGGCTTCGCCGGTGTATATGACGAGTTAATGTCCCATGCGCCGTATGATGAATGGGCGGGCTGGATCGAAGCGTCTCTTCCGGAAAAGGGAAGGGTGCTTGATCTTGCCTGCGGAACCGGAGAAATATCCATCAGGCTTGCTGAAAAAGGCTGCGAAGTCACGGGGATTGATTTGAGTGAAGATATGCTGAGCTGTGCCCAGCAGAAAAAAACAGGAAAGCCGATTCTTTTTCTCCAGCAGGATATGAGAGAGCTTTCCGGTTTTGAAGAACAGTTTGATGCCGTAGTCATCTGCTGTGATTCCCTAAATTACTTAAAAACGAAAAATGATGTCTTAAGCACCTTCAAAAGTGTTTTTCAAGTTTTGAAGGAGGGCGGCCTGCTTCTGTTTGACGTCCATTCCCCGTATAAAATGACGGAGCTTTTTCCGGACAGCACCCATGCGGATCAGGATGAGCAGATCAGCTATATCTGGCAAAGCTTTGCCGGCGATGAAGAGCTTTCTGTCATCCATGATATGTCCTTTTTCGTATGGAACGGACAATCTTATGACCGCTATGACGAGACGCATGAGCAAAAAACATTTTACATTGAAGAATATAAACAAATGCTTGCAGAGACCGGATTTGAATTGAAGAAAGTGACGGCTGATTTTACAGACCGGCCTCCTTCAACAGAGTCTGAACGTCTTTTCTTTACGGCAGGCAAACCAAAAACCATCGTTTAAACGGAACGATGGTTTTTAAAATGCATTTTTTGCGATTGGCGCGATAAAGCTCTTTATGGCATACTCAGTTACACGTGAAATTGCTTCTTCACTAACAATATATCTTCATCGTATTTGTCATGTGTACGCTGAAAGACACGATTGAACATATCCTGAACACCGCTTTCGAGAGCCTTCAGTCCTTCTCCGGTGACGCCGCCTTTTACGCATACTTTTTCCTGCAAGGCGGGAAGCGTGTAATGCCCCGTTTCAAGAAGCTTTCCGAGACCGACAAGCATTTCTGTCGACATAATCACGGCTTCTTCTTTGGTGATGTCCGTTTCTTCCACTGCCGCGTCAATAAAGCGCTGAACGAGATAACTCATAAAAGCGGGCCCGCAGCTGACAATGTCTGACGCCGCTCTTGTAATGCTGCTGCTGATTTCCACAGGTTTTGAAATATGAGTGAACAGTGTTTGAATATCTGCTTTTGCTGCCTCGCTGCAGCTTTTGCCGAACGTAACAAGCGAGACGCCGGCCAAGGCGCGGTTCGTAATGCTCGGAATGACGCGGGCCGTCTGACACGGAACCGTATGTTCAATCTGATCCGTCTGAACGGGGCTGGTAATGGAGATTAAAATGTGATCTTTCCGTAAATGCGGTGTGAGTTTTTTCAGCAAAGGATATATATCCAGCGGTTTTACACAAATGAATATTATTTCATTATCCTGTACGAGCTTTTCCTGATCCTCAGTGACATGGATGCCGCTGAAACGTTCTTTTAGTTTTAATGCTTTTTCGATTGTTCTGTTTGTGATGGTGATATGTGAGGGATCGGCAGCGTTTGATTCGATAAACGATTCAATCAGGATCGTTCCCATGTTTCCGGTGCCGATAAAGCCTATTTTCAATGAGTTCCCCTCCTTTTTCCCTTAATCCTCTAAACCTTATGCGGGGAGGCAATGCAATATGACGAAAGCGATGATGACGGAGCGGCTGCGGCGGAACCTGAAAATTCTGGGCGCTTGTCTTGCGGCAGGGGCGGTTTTTATCTGCATTTGGCTGTTTCGTCCTGAAAAGGAAGAGCCGGTCAAACAGCAGTCCGTGCTCGGCCAAACAGCCTCAGCATCCGTCGCGGACAAAAAAGACACCGCAGACGACAAGATTATGATTGATGTGAAAGGCGCGGTCCGAAATCCCGGCGTGTATGAAATGAAAGCGGGAGACAGAGTGACGCAAGCCATTGAAAAAGCCGGCGGTCTGAAGAAAAAGGCGGATGAATTGAATGTTAATTTAGCAGAGCAACTGCAGGACGGGACGATTGTTTATATTCCGAGTGAAGGCGAAGAAGAGAATCACCCGAAAACAGCAGCGGGTGAAAAGGAGAATGCAGCTGTCAATATCAATACGGCATCTTTGGACGAACTTCAGGCGATTTCCGGGGTGGGGCAGAAAAAAGCGGAAGCCATTATCGCCTACCGAGAAGAAAACGGACGGTTTCAGACTGCTGAAGATTTGATGAATGTATCAGGCTTTGGAGAAAAGTCATTTGAGCGGATAAAAACTTCCATTACGGTAAAGTGAATTGACGGTTCTGCTTAAATCTATGTAAACTTAGAAAAGCAACAAGACTTTTTGGAGGGAACACTTGTGGAACGAATCTCATGGAATCAATATTTTATGGCGCAAAGCCATTTGCTGGCGCTGAGAAGCACATGTCCGAGACTGTCAGTCGGGGCAACCGTAGTCAGAGATAAGCGGATGATTGCCGGCGGATACAACGGCTCAATTGCCGGCGGCGTCCATTGCGCTGATGAAGGATGCCTTTTAATAGATAATCATTGCCAGAGGACCATACATGCAGAGATGAATGCGATTCTGCAATGTTCTAAGTTCGGTGTTCCGACGGAGGGCGCCGAAATTTATGTGACGCATTATCCTTGTATTCAATGCTGCAAATCAATTATCCAGGCAGGCATCAAAACGGTCTATTATGCCGAAGATTACAAAACACAGCCTTATGCAAAAGAGCTGTTCAGCCAAGCCGGAGTCAAGGTGGAGCAGGTCGAACTTGATGAAATGATCATCGATCTGAAAAACCGCGAAAAATTGTCTTTTGTCGCAGGTCTGATTCAGCAATTATCTGATGCGGGAGTTAAGGCAGATGAACTGAAAAAAATTCATGAACAGGCCAATGAGCTGTTTACCAGTTACGTATAAATGAAATATAAATACCTTCTTCTGCCTCTGGCGGCGGTTTCTGCAACTGCGGGGATTGCCGCCGCTCATGTCTTCTGGGTTCTGCTCCTTTTTCTTCTGTATCTTCTCTTTATTATGATAAAAACAAAGCAGCCTGCCCCGGTTATCATCTGCCTCGTTTCTTTTTGTGTTTATTTCTTTCTTTATACGGTTTGTGACGCTGCGAATGTAACGCTATATCAGGCCGGCAGTTATACTGAACAGGCCGTCATCACTAATATTCCGAAGGTTGACGGAGCGAAAATGTCAGCCGTTATCCGTACACATGACAAGGAAAAATGGGCGGCTTCGTATAAAATCCGGTCTCTTGAGGAAAAGAGACTCATTGAACAGCTTGAACCGGGGATGCGCTGCACGTTTACAGGATCTCTGGAACAGCCTGCACATGCGACGATTCCCGGAGGTTTTGATTATAAGGAATATCTTTACTCTCAGCAGATTCACTGGTTATTTTCCGTGACTTCCATTCAGCGGTGTGAAAAATCCAAACAGCCGCTGTTTAAACTGCTGAACATCAGAAAAAATTTGATTTCAATCATTCGGAATCACGTGCCTGAATCTTCCGCCGGAATTGTTGAAGCGCTGACCTTAGGTGAAAGATTTTCTATAGAGGACGATATACTGAGTGCATATCAAAATTTGGGAGTCGTTCATTTAATGGCGATTTCCGGAATGCATGTCGGTCTTATTACGGCGGGACTATTTTATGCTCTGATCAGAATCGGGCTGACAAGAGAAAAGGCGGGGATGTTGCTGCTGCTGTTTTTGCCGGTGTATACGCTGCTGAGCGGTGCCGCCCCATCCGTATTGCGCGCATCCCTCATGCTGGGATTTTATATCGCCGGAACTCTTGTTAAACGCGGCATTCATTCCTCTGCTGCATTGTCTCTGTCTTATCTGCTGCTCCTGCTGTTTAATCCTTACCTCCTTTGGCAGGCGGGCTTCCAGCTTTCCTTTGCGGTAAGCGCCTCTTTAATTCTGTCATCCTCCATTTTAAAGAAAGCAGGGAAAAGCAGACTTGCCGGGCTTGCGATGGCCTCATTCATTGCAGAGCTCAGCTCACTTCCGTTTCTTCTCTATCATTTTCAGCAAATTTCACTTGTCAGTTTTCCGATGAACATGGTGATGGTGCCATTTTATACGTTATTTGTCATTCCGGTTTCTGTCATCGGCTTCCTTCTTCTTTTGCTTTCAAGGCAGGTGGGAGAATGTTTGTTTGATATGTTTGACCTTGTGATGAAGCCTGTGCATGATTTCATTACATATGCGGCATCCGTTGATTTATTTACTATGATTGTGTCAAAGCCTGACTTTCTTTCCCTTCTTCTGCTTGCGGTTTCCGTTTTTACGCTTTTTGCGGCTTTGGAAAAGGGAGGTTTTTTAAAACTCAGGAAATCGGCTCTTTTTTTCTGCGCGGTTTTGGCTTATTTAATATGCCGTCCGTATTTCAGTCCATGGGGAGAAGCGGATATGCTTGATATCGGGCAGGGAGACTCGCTGTTTATAAGCGCGCCGCACCGCAAAGGGACCGTAATGGTTGATACAGGGGGAGTGATTGCTTATCCCGGAGAATCATGGAAAGAAAAACGCCACCCGTATTCTATCGGCGAGAAGGTTTTGATTCCGTTTTTAAACGGAAAAGGGGTGAAAAAGCTGGATGCGCTGATTTTAACCCATGCGGATCAGGATCACATCGGAGAAGCCGGAGTGTTAATCAAAAATCATAGAGTCAAACGGTTAATTGTCCCCGTGGGATTCGTAAAAGAACCGAAGGATCAGAACATATTAAAAATGGCGAAAGAAAACAACATTCCCGTTGCCGAAGCAAAACGGGGCGACACCATTACAGCGGGTGATCTTCAGTTTCAGGTGCTGTCTCCGGAGTCATCTGACGGAAAGAGTAAAAATGATTCATCACTGGTGCTTTGGACGGTTTTAGGCGGAGTGAGCTGGCTTTTGACGGGAGATTTAGAATCGGACGGCGAAACAGAAGTGCTGAAAACGTATCCGAAACTGAAGGCTGATATATTGAAGGCGGGTCATCACGGCAGCAAAAGCTCAACGAGTGAAGCCTTTTTGAAACAGCTTCAGCCGGAAGCAGCGCTGATTTCAGCAGAAAAAGAGAATCGATACCATCATCCGCATGAAGAAGTGCTGGATCGTTTGAAGGCGTACTCTGTCAATGTGCTTCGCACCGATATCAGCGGAACGATTCAATACAGATTTGAAAAAGGCGCCGGAACGTTTTCCGTCTTCCCTCCATATGATATAGAAGAAACCAGGGCGCAAGAAGTAAAAAAGACTGCCGATTGACAGCAGCCCGGAATGCGGCTAAGAGCCGATAAGATGGATGGCTGTTGCCATCACGAACAAAAAGGCGAAAAATCCGAAGGACACGACAAAACCGACAGCTGAGTCAACAGCATCATTTCGTTTGCTTTGAACGTTTTTTTCAAAATCATTCAATTTCATCCCTCCTGACTTCCCTAAGTATACTGGAATTGTTTTGAAAAATCTAGAAGTGATGGTAACGTTTTCTGTTCTTGTGATTATCGCCTTTTTACAAGCAGACCCGGGAGCTTGTGAATCAGGCGTTTATTATAAATGAGGAAGCTGTCCTTTTTAAAGCTTCCTCTTTACTATTTGCCGAACTCAATTTAGGATAGAAGGGGATCAAGAAAGAGAGGAAGTCATACGATCATGGTATTTGATGTTTGGAAAGCCCTGAAAAAAGGGGATGTCCGCTCCGTTTATTGCTTATACGGAAAAGAAACGTATCTGCTCCAAGAGACTGTCAGCCGGATCAGACAAGCTGTCGTTGATGAGGAGACTAAAGATTTTAACCTGTCTGTTTTTGATCTTGAAGAGGATCCGCTTGACCAGGCCATAACCGATGCGGAAACGTTTCCGTTTATGGGAGAGAAGCGGCTGGTTATCGTAAAAAATCCGTCTTTTTTAACAGGGGAAAAAAAGAAAGAAAAAATAGAGCATAATACAAGCGCTTTGGAGACTTACCTGAAGGAGCCTGCGCCTTATACGGTCTTTGTGATTGTGGCTCCGTATGAAAAGCTGGACGAACGGAAAAAGCTGACGAAAGCGCTGAAGCAAAAAGCCCTTATGATTGAAGCTAAGGAGCTGAATGCAAAGGAGACGACTGATTTTACGATTAATCTGGCGAAATCCGAAAATAAAACGATGGATACAGAAGCTGCCGAGCATTTGGTTCTGCTTGCAAACGGCCATCTGTCTTCCATATATCAGGAAATACAAAAACTCTCCGCCTACACCGGTGACAGACATGAGATCACGCTTGAAGATGTCCGGGAGCTTGTCGCAAGAAGTTTGGAGCAGAATATTTTTGAGCTGATCAACAAAATCGTGAACCGAAAACGGACGGAAAGTCTTCAAATATTTTATGATCTTTTAAAACAAAACGAAGAACCGATCAAAATTATGGCGCTGATCGCCAACCAATTCCGTCTGATTATGCAGACAAAGTATTTTGCGGGACAAGGATACGGCCAAAAGCAAATCGCTTCCAATTTAAAGGTGCACCCCTTCCGGGTAAAGCTGGCGGTGGATCAGGCGAGGCTTTTTTCTGAAGAAGAGCTGCGGCGTATTATAGAAAGGCTCGCAGTGATGGATTATGAAATGAAAACGGGGAAAAAGGACAAGCAGCTCTTGCTGGAGCTCTTTCTCCTTGAGCTTCTCCGGACTGAATGAAAAAAACGATCCCCGTTAAAGGGATCGTTTTTGTATTATGCAGAAAGTCCGTTCACTTGTTTCGCAAGTCTAGATTTGTATCGAGCTGCGGCATTTTTGTGTACAAGACCTGTTTTCACTGCTTTATCAATGCGTTTCGCTGCTTCAGAAAGAGCAGTTTTCGCTTTATCCGCTTCGTTGTTAGCAACAGAAGCTTCAACTTGTTTGATTGCAGTACGCATAGCAGATTTGATTGTCGCGTTATGAGCGCGGCGTTCGTTGTTTGTTTTTGTACGTTTAATCGCTGATTTAATGTTTGGCATGTGTTTCACCTCCTAAGATACAACCTGTAGCACAGTGTCTTAAGGTTAAATCTTCTTCACAATAGAACAAATTGTATTCTATCAAACAGAACTTTAGATTGCAATATAAATGTAAAGTATTTTTCGTTGATGGGTAAATTCGCATGATTCGTTTTGTAAATGGTCACACTATGTACCACGATGATTGAAGGAGGTCTTTCCTGTGAAAAACAACGAACTGGATGTCAATCAATTTCTGATACGGACGGATTTAGCGGTAGAAACGAAACAGGCGGTAAAAGACGGACAAGCCGGTCAGACAAAAGAAATAAACGGGTTTATTGAAAAAGAACGCGACAAGGGCGGCATTAAAGTCAGAACCGTCGATATTACCAAAGAAGGCGCCGAGCTATCGGGGAAAAAGCAGGGACGCTATGTCACGATCGAGGCTCAAGGGGTTCGGGAACACGACTCTGACATGCAGGAAAAAGTAACGGAAGTGTTTGCCGAGGAATTTTCCGCCTATCTGTCGGCATTAAAGATTCCAAAGGATGCAAGCTGTTTGATCGTCGGTCTCGGCAACTGGAATGTGACGCCGGATGCGCTCGGCCCTCTCGTGACCGAAAACCTTCTTGTGACAAGGCATCTGTTCAGGCTTCAGCCGGAAAACGTGCAGGAAGGGTACAGGCCGGTCAGCGCGCTTGCTCCCGGTGTGATGGGATTAACGGGAATTGAAACGAGCGATATTATTCAAGGTGTGATCAAAGAATCAAAGCCGGATTTTGTGATTGCGGTAGACGCTCTTGCGGCAAGAGCCGTTGAAAGGGTGAACACGACCATCCAATTTTCTGATACGGGCATTCACCCGGGATCAGGCGTCGGCAATAAGAGAAAAGAATTAAGCAAGGAGACGCTCGGCATCCCCATCATCGCAATCGGGGTACCGACTGTCGTTGATGCGGTTACGATCGCGAGCGATACGGTGGATTATATATTAAAGCATTTCGGCAGAGAGATGAAAGATGACAGCCCGTCAAGATCTCTGGTGCCCGCCGGAATGAACTTCGGCAAAAAGAAGGTGCTGACAGACGAAGACCTTCCCGGAGAAAAAGAGCGCCAATCCTTTCTCGGTATTGTCGGCACGCTGGACGAAAACGAAAAACGCCAGCTGATTCACGAAGTGCTTTCTCCGCTCGGCCATAATCTGATGGTCACGCCGAAGGAGATTGACACCTTTATTGATGATATGGCGAACGTGCTTGCAAACGGGTTAAACACCGCCCTTCATGAAAAAGTGTCACAAGATAACAAAGGCTCTTATAATCATTAAAATGGTTCTACCTCCTCTAGCTTGTTCATAGAGTAATTACTAGACAAGCGCTGGAGGGATTCAAATCATGAGAAAAAAACGCAGAAACCGTCAAATTGTCGTTGCAGTAAACGGTGGAAATGCGCTCAAGGGCATGTTTTTGTTTATGACAAGCCTTATCGTTATTTTCGTATTATCGGGTGTGCTCACATCGCTTCGCCCTGAACTGAGGCTTTCTTCGGATTCTCTTCACGGAATTGCCGGAGAACTTCCGGGTGACGCGTTTGCACACCTCCTCGGTATGGAAAATCATTATTTCGCCTCAGAGCTTCCTGAAAAAGACTCTTTTCAGCTGTCCCGGCTTTCCTTAAAACTGGCGACAAGTATTAATATGGAAGACCCGCGGAGTTTCTTGGGACGTGAGCTGCCGGGATTTGCCCAATACGATACGGAGATCCTTCTGGCGGGGCAGGGGACGGATTATACGAATATGCCTGCTGAATCTCCGCCGCCGTCAAAGGTGATGGAAAAAGAAAAAGAAGTGAACCTGGCAGAAATCGAAAACAAAACGAAAAAAGAAGAAACGGCGCCGCCGAAACATTCAACAGGCAGCAAAAAAGTCGTTTTTATTTACCACACTCATAATACCGAATCCTATCTTCCTCTGTTAAAGGGGGAAACAAATCCGGATAACGCCCGCCATTCGAAGGCCAATGTCACGCTTGTCGGAGATATGTTCGGAAAAGCGCTTGAAGCGCAAGGTGTAGGAGCGGCCGTAGATAAAACCGACATTCAGGCCCGCCTGAACAAAGACGGCTTAAATTATGCGCGAAGCTATGACGAATCAAGGCCGGTCGTAAAAAGCGCGCTCGCCAAAAATAAAAACCTGCAATATACCATAGACATTCACCGGGATTCCCGCCGCAAGAAAAATACGACAGCCGACATCAAAGGAAAAAGCTATGCCAGAGTCGCCATCGTGGTCGGCAAAAAAAGCGCTAATTTTGAAGAAAACTATAAACTCGCAAGTGAACTTCATAAGCTGATGGAGAAAAAATACCCCGGCTTAAGCGTCGGTGTTTTATCAAAAGGCTCTCCGGGAGATAATGGAGTATACAACCAGGATTTAAACGACAGGTCGCTTCTGCTGGAATTCGGGGGCGTGGATAACAATCTAGAAGAACTGAGGCGCGCATCAGATGCCGTGGCCGATGTGTTCAGCGAACTGTACTGGGATGCAGACAAGGTCAGCTCGCAATCAGGAGAGAAGAAAAAACAATAGAAATCAGGTGATTCGAATGATCCGTTTTACCGGCAAATGCCTGCTGATCGCCATTGTCATGTTTTTCGGCGTTTTGTTCGGCATGCAGCAGGCAAACAGCGGAATGCTTGATATGAAAGGATACAAAGATCCCTCCTTAAAAGGAGCATTCACGCTCGGCGGCGGAGAAGGACAGGAAAAAGAAGCTTCCATTTTGGGGCAAACCGTTACGGCGAAAGATCTGGAAGAAAAACAAAAACAGCTGGAACAGGCGGAAACCTTCAACCTGTTTTCAAAAGCGGGAGAAACCCTTTCAAATACCGTGACAGACTCGGCGCAGGCGATGTACGAGTGGGTTTCGAAACTGAACCGATAGCATTGATGAAGAGAAAAGCGGATGATTCCTTAAAGGAAGCTTTTCTCTTTCTTGTTTTAATTGAATGTTTACAATCCTATTGATATAATCTAAGCTAGTGTATTTTGCGTTTAATAGTAGGAGTGATAGATTGTGACAGATAAAGAAAAGCGTTTAGAGAGGCAGTCAAGAATCCGGAATTTCTCCATCATCGCCCACATAGACCACGGCAAATCGACCTTGGCGGATCGGATTTTAGAAAAAACATCGGCGATCACCCAGCGGGAAATGAAAGAACAATTGCTTGATTCAATGGACCTTGAACGCGAACGGGGAATTACCATCAAATTAAATTCCGTTCAGCTGAAATACAAAGCAAAAGACGGAGAAGAATATATATTCCATCTCATCGACACGCCCGGACACGTCGACTTTACATATGAAGTTTCGCGAAGCCTGGCTGCCTGTGAAGGCGCGATTCTCGTTGTTGATGCGGCTCAGGGAATAGAAGCGCAGACATTGGCGAACGTCTATCTGGCGCTTGATAATGATCTTGAGATTCTTCCTGTCATTAATAAAATCGATCTTCCGAGCGCAGAGCCAGAACGTGTGCGTCAAGAGGTTGAGGACGTTATCGGCCTTGACGCTTCAGACGCCGTCCTCGCTTCAGCGAAAGCGGGCATCGGCATCGAAGACATTTTAGAACAGATCGTAGAAAAAGTGCCGGCTCCCGCGGGAGATCCGGAAGCTCCGCTGAAAGCGCTCATCTTTGACTCGCTTTATGACGCGTACCGCGGAGTCGTCGCGTATATCAGAGTCGTAGAAGGAACGGTCAAACCGGGCCAGAAAATTAAAATGATGGCAACCGGAAAAGAGTTTGAAGTCATTGAAGTCGGCGTCTTCACGCCGAAAGCGCAGCCGGCTGACGAATTGACAGTCGGTGACGTAGGCTATTTGACAGCCGCAATCAAAAACGTCGGCGACACCCGTGTCGGTGATACGATCACGAGCGCGGTTAAGCCTGCGGCAGAAGCGCTTCCGGGCTACCGCAAACTCAATCCGATGGTATACTGCGGACTTTATCCGATTGACACAGCCAAATATAATGATTTGCGCGAAGCTCTGGAAAAACTTGAATTGAACGATTCATCTCTTCAATACGAGGCGGAGACGTCACAAGCCCTCGGCTTCGGTTTCCGCTGCGGTTTTTTAGGAATGCTTCACATGGAAATCATTCAAGAGCGGATTGAACGGGAATTTAAAATTGACCTTATTACGACCGCGCCGAGCGTTATTTATGACGTTTATATGACGGACGGCGAAAAGATCATCGTGGATAACCCGTCAAACATGCCTGACCCGCAAAAAATAGAGCGGGTGGAAGAACCTTATGTCAAAGCGACGATGATGGTTCCGAACGATTACGTCGGAGCGGTTATGGAGCTTTGTCAGGGGAAACGGGGCAACTTTATCGATATGCAGTACTTAGACGCCAACCGGGTCAGCATTGTATATGAGATGCCTCTTGCGGAAATCGTATATGAATTTTTTGATCAGCTGAAATCCAGCACGAAAGGGTACGCCTCTTTCGATTACGAGCTGATCGGCTACAAACCGTCCAAACTCGTCAAAATGGACATTATGCTGAATGCAGAAAAAATTGATGCGCTGTCGTTTATCGTGCACCGCGATTACGCATACGAGCGCGGGAAAGTCATCGTCGAAAAATTGAAAGAATTGATCCCCCGCCAGCAATTCGAAGTGCCCGTGCAGGCAGCGATCGGACAGAAAATCGTGGCCCGCTCAACCATTAAGGCCATGCGGAAAAACGTCCTTGCAAAATGTTACGGAGGAGACATCTCGCGGAAACGGAAGCTTCTTGAAAAACAAAAAGAAGGAAAACGCCGGATGAAGCAGGTCGGCTCGGTAGAAGTGCCGCAGGAAGCGTTTATGGCCGTTCTTAAAATGGATGACAGCCCGAAAAAATAACGGAAGCCGCCGCAGTCCCGCGCTGCGGCTTCTTTCTGTAAAGAAGAAGGTGTTTCAAAATGAAATCAGCTTATATTCATATTCCGTTTTGTGAGCATATCTGCCACTATTGCGATTTCAATAAATATTTTATTCAGAGCCAGCCTGTCGATGAGTACTTAAACTCACTCGAAAAGGAAATGATAAATACAATAGAACGGACGGGACGCCCTGATCTCCGCACGATTTTTATCGGGGGAGGCACGCCGACATCGCTCTCACCCGCCCAGCTGGAAAAATTGATGGATTCCATTCACCGCGTGCTGAAACCTTCTGACGGACTCATAGAATTTGCCGCGGAAGCGAATCCGGATGATTTGTCCCCGGAAAAATTAAAAATCATGAAAAATGCCGGTGTCAACCGGCTGAGCTTCGGTGTTCAAACCTTTGAAGATGAGCTTTTACAAAAAATCGGGAGAGTGCATAAACAAAAGGACGTATTCACTTCCTTTGAACGTGCGAGGGCTCTCGGCTTTGACAACATCAGTCTCGATTTGATGTTCGGCCTGCCGGGTCAGACGCTGGCCGATCTTGACAATTCCGTCAAAACGGCTTTGTCTCTTGATGCGGAGCACTATTCCGTTTACTCGCTGATCGTAGAGCCGAAAACGGTGTTTTATAATTTAATGCAAAAAGGCCGCCTGCATCTCCCGGCGCAAGAACAAGAGGCCGAGATGTATGAAACGGTCATGAGGCAGATGAGTGAAGCGGGCATCCGTCAATACGAGATCAGTAACTTTGCAAAGCCCGGATACGAGTCTCAGCATAATCTGACGTATTGGAGCAATGAAGCGTATTTCGGTTTTGGCGCAGGCGCTCACGGGTATATCAGCGGCACGCGCACCGTCAACGCCGGGCCTGTGAAACATTACATTCAGCTCATCGAAGAGAAGGGGCTGCCTTACCGTGATACGCACGAGGTGACACGGGAGGAGCAGATTGAAGAAGAAATGTTCCTCGGTCTCAGAAAAATGTCCGGCGTACAAAAGCAAGCTTTTCTCGATAAATTCGGACGCTCGGTCGACGAACTGTTTCCCGATGTTCTCAAAGATTTAACCGAAAAAGGCCTGATCTGTGACACGGAAGAATCGGTTGCATTAACGCATGAGGGCAAATTATTAGGAAATGAGGTTTTTGGCGCTTTTTTGGGTGAGTTATAATTGACATTTTTCTTTTGGTTTGTTACTTTTGATATAGAATTAGCACTCGCTGACCTTGAGTGCTAACAGGGGTGATGATGATGTTAACAAATCGTCAGCTGTTGATCCTGCAAGTTATTATTAATGATTTTATACAATCAGCGCAGCCTGTAGGATCAAGAACTCTTTCAAAAAAAGACGAGATTACATTCAGCTCTGCAACGATCAGAAACGAGATGGCTGACTTGGAGGAATTGGGCTTTATTGAAAAAACCCATTCATCCTCAGGACGGATTCCGTCGGAAAAAGGGTACAGGTATTATGTCGATCATTTGCTGTCACCCGTCAAGCTGACAAAAACCGATCTGGATTTAATTCACTCGATATTTAAAGAAAAAATCTTCGAGCTGGAAAAAACAGTCCAAAAATCAGCGCAAATCCTGTCCGACCTGACAAACTACACATCGATTGTCCTCGGGCCGACGCTGAGCGAGAACTATCTTAAACAGATTCAAATCGTTCCGATCCAGCCGGATAAGGCGGTCGCCATCCTCGTCACGAACACGGGGCATGTCGAAAACCGCACCATCAATTTCCCGGCTAAAGTGGATTTGGCCGATATTGAAAAACTGGTCAATATATTAAACGATCGATTAGCGGGCGTGCCGATGGACGAACTGAATGAGCGCATTTTTAAAGAGGTTGTTACATATTTAAGGCAGCATATCGCCAACTATGACAGCATACTTGAATCGCTCCGCTCCACATTCCATCCGGCGGCCCACGTTGAGAAATTGTTTTTCGGCGGAAAGATCAACATGCTGAATCAGCCGGAGTTCCACGATATTGAAAGGGTCCGCTCGCTCTTATCTTTAATTGAAAAAGAGCAGGATGTTCTGAAGCTGTTTCAGTCATCAAAAGCCGGGATTTCAATCAAAATCGGGAAAGAAAACGACTACGAAGAAATGGAAAACTGCAGCTTAATCACGGCCACTTATACAGTTGATACGAAACAGATCGGATCAATCGCGATTATCGGGCCGACGCGCATGGATTATTCAAGAGTCGTCAGCCTGCTGCAGCACGTGACTTCGGACTTGTCAAAAGCATTCACAAGTTTGTATGATGAATAAGGGAATTTTGGCAATCATTTTCAGTCATCTTTTTACAGCATTTGAGGGAGGTGAACACAATGTCAGAAGAAAAACAAACCGCAGAACAGGTTGAAGCAGCAGAACAAGAAGAAGTGACAGAACAGGCAGAACAAGCGGCTTCACAAGAGCAGCATGAAGAAACGGCAGGTCAGGAAGAAGCCCTTCAGCACCAAATTGATGAATTGCAGGGTTTGCTTGATGAAAAAGAAAACAAGCTTTTGCGTGTTCAAGCAGACTTTGAAAACTATAAACGACGCAGCCGCCTTGAAATGGAAGCTGCTCAGAAATACCGTTCTCAAAACGTCGTAACGGAAATCCTTCCGGCTCTCGACAACTTTGAACGGGCGTTACAGGTAGAAGCTGAAAGCGAGCAGACAAAAAGCTTGCTGCAAGGTATGGAAATGGTCCGCCGCCAGCTGATGGACGCACTTGAAAAAGAAGGCGTTGAAGCCATCGAAGCTGTCGGTCAGGAATTTGATCCGAACCTTCACCAAGCCGTCATGCAGGTGGAAGATGAAAACTTCGGCAGCAATATTGTTATCGAAGAACTGCAAAAAGGCTACAAACTGAAGGATCGCGTCATCCGTCCTTCAATGGTAAAAGTGAATCAATAACTACATAGCAGGAGGTAATTCAAAGTGAGTAAAGTAATCGGAATTGACTTGGGTACGACAAACTCATGTGTGGCAGTGCTTGAAGGCGGAGAGCCTACAGTTATCGCCAACGCTGAAGGAAACCGTACGACTCCGTCAGTCGTTGCATTTAAAAACGGCGAGCGCCAAGTAGGGGAAGTGGCGAAACGCCAATCAATCACAAATCCTAACACAATCATGTCTGTTAAACGCCATATGGGTACTGACTATAAAGTGGAAATCGAAGGAAAAGACTACACGCCTCAAGAAGTGTCAGCTATTATCCTTCAGCATCTGAAAGCATACGCTGAAAGCTACCTCGGCGAAACAGTTTCAAAAGCCGTTATCACGGTTCCTGCATACTTCAACGATGCAGAGCGCCAAGCGACAAAAGATGCCGGTAAAATCGCCGGTCTTGAAGTAGAGCGTATTATCAACGAGCCGACTGCAGCAGCGCTTGCATACGGACTTGATAAAACGGACGAAGACCAAACGATTCTTGTTTACGACCTTGGCGGCGGTACGTTTGACGTATCTGTTCTTGAACTTGGCGACGGCGTGTTTGAAGTCCGTTCAACTGCCGGTGACAACCGTCTTGGCGGGGACGACTTTGACCAAGTCATCATCGATCATCTCGTAGCAGAATTCAAAAAAGAAAACGGCATTGATCTTTCAAAAGACAAAATGGCGCTTCAGCGTTTGAAAGATGCGGCTGAGAAAGCGAAAAAAGATCTTTCCGGCGTATCATCTACACAAATTTCTTTACCATTTATCACAGCGGGAGAAGCAGGTCCTCTTCACCTTGAGCTGACACTGACCCGCGCTAAATTCGAAGAGCTTTCCGCTCACCTTGTTGAGCGCACAATGGCTCCTGTCCGTCAGGCTCTTCAAGATGCGGATCTTTCTGCGAGCGAAATCGACAAAGTTATCCTTGTCGGCGGATCAACACGTATTCCTGCCGTACAGGAAGCAATTAAAAAAGAAACGGGTAAAGAAGCGCATAAAGGCGTAAACCCTGATGAAGTTGTAGCGCTGGGTGCAGCGATTCAAGGCGGCGTCATCACGGGAGACGTAAAAGACGTTGTTCTTCTTGACGTTACACCGCTTTCTCTCGGTATTGAAACAATGGGCGGCGTGTTCACGAAACTGATCGACCGCAACACGACAATTCCGACGAGCAAGTCTCAAGTATTCTCAACTGCAGCTGACAACCAAACGGCTGTTGACATTCACGTGCTTCAAGGTGAGCGCCCGATGTCTGCCGACAACAAAACGCTCGGCCGCTTCCAGCTTACTGATATCCCGCCTGCACCGCGCGGCGTACCGCAAATCGAAGTTTCTTTCGATATTGACAAAAACGGTATCGTAAATGTAAGAGCGAAAGACTTAGGCACAGGAAAAGAACAAAACATTACAATCAAATCTTCTTCAGGTCTTTCTGATGATGAGATCGAACGCATGGTAAAAGAAGCGGAAGAAAACGCTGACGCTGATGCGAAGAGAAAAGAAGAAATCGAAGTCCGCAACGAAGCTGACCAGCTTGTGTTCCAAACGGAAAAAACATTAAAAGATCTGGAAGGCAAAGTGGACGAAGAGCAAGTGAAAAAAGCAAACGACGCGAAAGACGCGCTGAAAGCCGCTATCGAGAAAAACGAAATTGAAGACATCAAAGCGAAAAAAGATGAGCTTCAAACAATCGTTCAAGAGCTTTCTATGAAGCTTTATGAAGAAGCGGCAAAAGCGCAGCAGGCTGAAGGCGGAGCGAACGCTGAAGGCAAAAAAGCGGACGACAACGTTGTCGATGCGGAATACGAAGAAGTAAAAGACGACGAAACGAAAAAATAAGTTCTTTCCCGCATGGCTATAGGCGGAAGAACACACAGCATATTCTGATTCAACAGACAGAAAGTCAAAGTCAGGCATCTCTTGGCTTTGACTTTTTTTCTTGCCCGGGATAAAAGGAATTGAAAAAACATAATTCAAAATGATACAATCTAATTTATGTGAGAAATTCGGGAGAGTGAAGCGAGATGAGTAAGCGTGATTACTATGAAGTGCTTGGGGTAAGTAAGAGCGCTTCAAAGGATGAAATCAAAAAAGCCTATCGGAAGCTTTCAAAAAAATATCATCCTGATATCAATAAAGAATCCGGAGCAGATGAAAAATTCAAAGAGGTAAAAGAAGCGTACGAAGCGCTCTCAGACGACCAAAAACGCGCTCAATATGACCAATTCGGCCATACAGACCCTAACCAGGGATTCGGCGGCGGTTTCGGAGGCGGCGGAGACTTCGGCGGCTTCGGTTTCGATGACATATTCTCAAGCATCTTCGGAGGCGGCACGAGACGCCGTGACCCGAATGCGCCGCGGCAAGGCGCGGATCTGCAGTATACAATGACCCTGTCATTTGAAGACGCGGCTTTCGGAAAAGAAACGATCATTGAAATTCCGCGCGAAGAGAATTGCGAAACATGTAAAGGATCGGGCGCAAAGCCGGGAACAAAGCCGGATACGTGCTCGCACTGCGGAGGTTCAGGCCAGCTGAACGTCGAACAGAACACGCCGTTTGGCAAAGTGGTTAACCGAAGAGTCTGCCACCACTGTGAAGGAACAGGAAAAATCATCAAAAACAAGTGTTCTGACTGCGGCGGCACGGGCAAAGTGAAAAAACGGAAAAAAATCAATGTCACGATTCCTGCCGGTGTGGATGACGGACAGCAGCTGCGCGTTCCGGGCCAAGGTGAACCTGGCGTAAACGGAGGGCCTGCGGGAGATCTGTTTGTCGTATTCCATGTGCGCGCCCACGAGTTCTTTGAACGCGACGGAGACGATATTTATTGCGAAATGCCGTTAACGTTTGCCCAAGCGGCACTCGGAGACGAAGTGGAAGTGCCGACGCTTCACGGAAAAGTGAAATTGAAAATACCTGCCGGCACACAAACCGGCACGAAATTCAGATTAAGAGGCAAAGGCGTTCAGAACGTCCGGGGCTACGGACAAGGCGACCAGCACATTGTCGTCCGCGTCGTCACACCGACGAATCTGACAGACAAACAAAAAGACATCATCCGCGAGTTCGCTGAAGTCAGCGGAAACCTGCCGGATGAACAAGAAATGAGTTTCTTTGACAAAGTAAAACGCGCATTTAAAGGCGAGTAATGATTGGATAGGAGTTGGTAGTTTTGAAATGGTCCGAAATCAGCATTCACACAACACATGAAGCGGTCGAACCCATCTCAAATATTTTGCATGAAGCTGGTGCGAGCGGGGTTGTCATCGAAGATCCGCTTGATTTAATGAAAGAGCGTGAGAATGTTTACGGGGAAATCTACCAGCTCGACCCCAATGATTACCCCGATGAGGGTGTCATTGTCAAAGCGTATCTGCCGATCAACAGTTTCCTCGGCGAAACGGTGGACGGCATTAAAGAGACGATTAATAATCTGCTTTTGTACGACATTGATTTAGGCAGAAACACAATCACCATTTCTGAAGTTAATGAAGAAGAATGGGCGACAGCTTGGAAAAAGTATTATCATCCGGTGAAAATTTCTGAAAAATTCACGATCGTACCCACATGGGAAACGTACACACCCGTGAATACCGATGAACTGATTATCGAAATGGATCCGGGCATGGCATTCGGTACGGGAACGCATCCGACAACCGTTCTGTGCATTCAGGCGCTTGAGCGTATCGTTCAAAAAGGCGACCGTGTCATTGATGTCGGCACCGGTTCAGGAATTTTAAGCATCGCGGCCGCCATGCTTGAGGCCGAATCGGTTCATGCATATGACCTTGATCCGGTCGCTGTTGAAAGCGCGCGTCTGAATCTAAAATTGAACAAAGTGAGTGATACGGCCGAAGTGAAGCAGAACAATTTGTTAGACGGCATCACGGGCGAACATGATGTCATTGTCGCAAATATTTTGGCGGAAGTGATTCTCCGCTTTACATCACAGGCGTACGACCTGCTCAAAGACGGAGGCCATTTTATTACTTCAGGCATTATCGGCCAGAAAAAACAGGAAGTAAAAGAAGCGTTGGAAAAAGCCGGCTTTACCATCACAGAAATTCTGTCTATGGAAGATTGGGTCAGCATCATCGCGAAAAAATAACAGTTAGTAGGTGTCACAGCGTATGCAACGATATTTTATCGAGCTCACGAAGCAGGAGATGGACGAAACTCCCGATTTTCAAATTACGGGGGAAGACGTCCACCATATAGCGAACGTCATGAGAATGAGTGCGGGAGACCGGATAATCTGCTGTTCGAAAGACGGCCATGAAGCGTTATGCCTGCTCAAAGCGGTTTCTAAAGACCATATATCATGCAGCATTGCTGAATGGACGGGTGAAAACCGTGAACTGCCTTTGAAGATCAGGATTGCCAGCGGCCTTCCGAAAGGCGATAAGCTTGAATGGATTATCCAAAAAGGGACCGAGCTGGGGGCTAGTATGTTCATCCCCTTTCAGGGCGCCAGATCCGTCGTTAAGCTAGACGACAAAAAGGCAAAGAAAAAACGGGAGAGATGGGCGAAAATCGCGAAGGAAGCGGCGGAGCAATCGTACCGCAATGAAATTCCCGAAGTGAAAACCGTTCATACGTTCCCGCAGCTGCTTGAAATGGCGGAGAATGTCGATAAATGTGTCGTTGCATACGAGGAGTCATCAAAGCAGGGAGAAACGGGCGCTTTCGCCGCGGAGCTTAAAAGCCTTCCGCAAGGTTCGTCTCTTTTAATCGTATTCGGCCCTGAAGGCGGTCTGACTGAGTCTGAAGTTCATCAGCTTTCAGAAAAAGGCGCCGTCTTATGCGGCCTCGGACCGAGAATTTTACGGACTGAAACTGCGCCTCTTTACGCGTTAAGCGCAGTTTCCTATCATACAGAGTTATTAAGAGGTGATCAGTAATGGCAACTGTTGCTTTTCATACCCTTGGCTGCAAGGTCAATCATTATGAAACAGAAGCAATCTGGCAGCTGTTTAAAGATGCGGGTTATGAACGAAAAGAATTCGAACAGACAGCAGATGTATATGTCATTAATACATGTACGGTAACAAACACGGGAGATAAAAAAAGCCGTCAAGTCATCAGACGGGCGATCCGCCAAAATCCTGACGGCGTCATCTGCGTAACAGGGTGCTATGCGCAAACCTCTCCGGCAGAAATTATGGCCATCCCGGGTGTTGACATCGTCGTCGGCACGCAGGATCGTGAAAAAATGCTCGGTTACATTGAGCAGTACAGGGAAGAGCGTCAGCCGATCAACGGCGTCGGCAATATTATGAAAGCACGCGTGTTTGAAGAGCTGGATGTTCCCGCTTTTACTGACCGCACAAGAGCGTCGTTAAAAATCCAAGAGGGCTGCAACAACTTCTGTACGTTCTGCATTATCCCTTGGGCGCGCGGCCTGCTTCGTTCCCGCGATCCGGAAGAAGTCATTAAACAGGCGCAGCAGCTGGTGGATGCCGGCTATAAAGAAATCGTCCTGACGGGGATTCATACGGGCGGCTACGGCGAAGATATGAAAGATTATAATTTCGCCAAGCTTCTCCGCGAGCTTGATACACGTGTAGAAGGACTGAAGCGGATCAGAATTTCATCTATTGAAGCAAGCCAAATCACTGATGAAGTGATTGAAGTGCTGGACGCGTCTGATAAAATCGTCCGCCACCTTCATATCCCGATTCAGTCAGGGTCAAACACCGTTCTGAAACGGATGAGACGCAAATATACGATGGAATTTTTCGCAGACCGTTTAAATAAGCTGAAAGAAGCGCTGCCGGGTCTTGCCGTCACATCTGATGTCATCGTCGGCTTCCCGGGTGAAACGGAAGAAGAATTTATGGAAACATACCGGTTCATTAAAGAACATAAGTTTTCAGAGCTTCACGTATTCCCTTACAGCAAACGCACCGGAACACCTGCGGCCAGAATGGAAGACCAGGTTGACGAGAACGTGAAAAACGAACGGGTGCATAAGCTGATTGCGCTGTCTGACCAGCTTGCCAAAGAATACGCCTCCGATTATGAAGGAGAGGTTCTGGAAATCATTCCGGAAGAGGCGTTTAAAGAGTCTGATGAGGACGGCATGTTCGTCGGATATACGGACAATTACATGAAAGTCGTCTTCAAAGGCACGGAAGATGTAATCGGCAAACTTGTCAAAGTCAAAATTCAAAAAGCGGGCTATCCGTATAATGAAGGACAATTCGTCCGCGTCGTTGAGGATGAAATGACCCGGAACATGCGCATGTCTTCATAACAGATAAAAAAACCGGTGCCTTCCCGCATCGGTTTTTTTACGGTTTCGGAGGAATCAGCCTGTCAATCAGCCGGTAAAACAAATGTGTGAACGGCAGAAACAATAACGCGGTGACTACGTTAAATAACAGGCTGAAATGCGCAATCATCTGCGCGGGATCATCAGACAGGCGCTCCGTAATACCTGCTGATGCAGACAGGAAGGGAAAGACGAGCAGCACGCCGAGAATATTAAACACTACGTGAGCACCGGCGGTCTGTCTGGCGGCATAACCGCCTGAAACAGCAGCCATGACGGCCGTGACGCATGTCCCGATATTAGATCCCAGAACGACGCTGACCGCTTGTTCAATGCCGATCACCCCTTCGTTCATAAAACTCATCAAAATGCCGATGCAGACGGAGCTTGAATGAATGATTGCCGTCAATATCATACCGATAAAAAGAGCGGACCAGCTCGAATCATTCACATGGCGCAAAACCTCCGCCCCCGCCTTCATTTCTGTCAGCGGAACGGCAAGCCGGCTGAAGCATGTGATGCAAAAAAAGATGATGCCGAGACCGAGGAAGCTTATACCGATCTGCCTGAACGGATATTTACGGATGAGGATAAACACAAGGCCTCCGATAAAAAGCACCCAAATGAGCACATCCATCTTTATGGCTAAAAACTCCGTCGTAAACGTGGAGCCGACATTCGTGCCGAGAATCATCGGAATGGTCCGTTTAAAAGATAAAGCGCCTGCGCTGACAAAGCCGATGACAATGACCATGAAGGCTGAGCTGCTCTGAAGAAAACCGGTGAATACGATGCTTATGAGAAAAGCTTTCAAAGGGTGGTCGGTAAATAAGAGCAGGCTTTTCTCAATTTTTGAATACGTTAATGCGATCAGGCCCTGCCTGAGCAGGCTCATTCCGAGTAAAAAAAACAGGATAAGTGCGGTAAAGAGAATCAGTATTATCAAACGAAACACCCCTTTCCATCATTATATAGACAAGCAGCCTTATTCATGACGGAAAAGTGAGCTCGCTTAGTTGACCTGACTGATGGCTTATATTATAATGTCAAAGTACATGTTTATATATGTATCTTTTTAAAGGTAGTCGATTGGTGTATTCGGAGGGAGGGAAAGAGAATGTCAAAAACGGTCGTTAGAAAAAACGAATCGCTTGAAGATGCTCTTCGTCGCTTCAAACGCAGTGTATCAAAGACAGGTACTTTGCAAGAAGCAAGAAAGCGCGAATTTTATGAAAAACCTAGCGTAAAGCGCAAGAAAAAGTCAGAAGCTGCTAGAAAACGCAAATTCTAAAAGAGGGTGGATTTATGAGTCTTCTTGAGCGACTTAACCAAGATATGAAGCTGTATATGAAAAGCCGTGAGAAAGACAAACTGACTGTCGTTCGAATGGTGAAAGCTTCACTTCAAAACGAAGCAATTAAGCTTAAGAAAGACAGTTTGACCGAGGATGAGGAACTTACTGTCCTATCTCGTGAACTTAAGCAACGTAAAGACTCCCTCCATGAATTTTCAAACGCTGATCGTTTAGATTTAGTAGATAAAGTTCAAAAAGAGCTGGACATTTTAGAAATTTATTTACCGAAGCAGCTTTCTGAAGAAGAGCTGCAGACAATTGTAAATGAAACCATCGCTGAAGTCGGTGCGAGCTCCAAAGCGGACATGGGCAAAGTGATGAGTGCTATTATGCCTAAAGTAAAAGGTAAAGCTGACGGCAGCGTAATTAACAGACTTGTCAGCAGTCAATTATCTTAATTGACAAGAAAAAAGACATCTTTCCTAGAGAGATGTCTTTTTTTATACATAAAAAAATGAAACTAAAGTACATTTGTTACGTATATAAAGAAGAACGAAACGGGAAGGAGGGTATATTTGCCTTGTTCCGAAAAAAAACCGGAATTGCTGTTGCTCTATTGGGCTTATTTGTATTATCTTTATTAGGGGTTCAATTGAACGCGAAAGCTGATCATCCATCGGTTTATGTCATCCCGGTTGAGAAAAATGTCGAACAGGGGCTCGCCTCGTTTTTATCGCGTTCTTTTAAAGAAGCGAAGGAGTCCGGCGCGTCACACATTATTCTTGACATCAATACACCGGGAGGCGCCGTTCAATCAGCCTTGGATATTGCGGATATCATCGGCCGCGCGGATGTGCCTGTTACCGCTTACGTTAATAAACGGGCGCTTTCTGCCGGAGCGTATATAGCGCTTCAGGCAGATGAAATCTATATGGCGCCGGGCGGAAAAATGGGTGCCGCAGCCATCATCGACGGAAAAGGAAACGCGGCGGACAAAAAGGCTCAATCACTGTGGCATGCAGAAATGGAGGACGCAGCGGTTAAAAACAACCGAAATCCGAAATACGCCCTGGCTATGGCAGATCCCGCCATCAATGCAAAGGAAGCGGGCGCCCCAAAGGGAAAACTGCTGACACTGACAGCTGAAAAAGCCAAGGAAGTCGGATATTCGGAGGGCACGGTTTCAAACCTTGATGCTTTATATACAAAGCTCGGTTTTGACAAAGCGGATGTTCACCATACAAAAGAAGGTTTCGTCGGCAAACTGGGCAGATGGCTGACAAATCCGTTTGTTGTCCCCGTCTTATTAACGCTTGCTTTGCTTGGTTTGACCATTGAATTGTTCTCGCCGGGCCTCGGGATACCGGGTGCCGTCGGACTGACGGCCATGCTGCTGTTTTTCACCGGGCATATCGCTGCCGGATTCGCCGGCTATGACAGCGTATTCTTATTTTGCGCGGGCTTGGTTTTTATCCTTTTAGAGATATTTCTGCCCGGAGGCATAATCGGTCTTATCGGTATTGCAGGCGTCATCGCGAGCCTCTTTCTCGCTGCGGGCAGCTTTACCGTAATGGCGGTTTCTCTCTTGATCGCCATTGCTGTGTCTATTACAGCCTTTATCATATTAACAAGGGTGTTGGGGAAACGAATGAAATTCTTTAAAAAATTAATATTAACTGATTCAACAAGCACGGAGAGCGGTTATGTTTCAAATCAGAACCGGACGGAGCTGTTGGGGAAAGTCGGCGTTACCGCTACAGCCCTCAGACCGTCAGGCACCGTCATTATTGATGATGAACGTCTGGATGTCGTCTCGGAAGGATCATTCACTGAAAAAGACAGACAGGTGAAAGTAGTGAAAGCGGAAGGCTCACGCATTGTCGTGAGAGAAATATAGATGATAACCTTGAGGAGGAATTAGATGGAACTGTCAAGTTTGGCGATTTTAGCAATAGTTGCAGCTGCCATAATCGTGTTAGCCATATTCTTCACCTTTGTACCGGTGATGCTATGGATTTCGGCGCTTGCGGCAGGAGTCAGAATCAGCATTTTCACTTTGGTCGGGATGAGGCTGCGGCGCGTCATACCAAGCCGCGTTGTCAATCCGTTAATTAAAGCGCACAAAGCCGGCCTATCCGCAACAACAAATCAGCTCGAAAGCCATTATCTGGCCGGTGGTAATGTCGACAGGGTGGTCAATGCCCTGATTGCGGCACAGCGCGCCAATATTGAGCTCACATTTGAACGCTGCGCAGCCATTGACCTGGCCGGGCGTGACGTATTGGAAGCCGTACAGATGAGCGTCAATCCGAAGGTCATTGAAACACCGTTTATCGCGGGTGTCGCCATGGACGGAATTGAAGTAAAAGCAAAAGCCAGAATCACCGTAAGAGCCAATATCGAGCGCCTTGTCGGAGGAGCGGGAGAAGAGACGGTTGTCGCCCGTGTCGGAGAAGGGATTGTCTCGACAATCGGTTCCTCGGGTAATCATAAAAAAGTGCTGGAAAACCCTGATATGATTTCGCAGACCGTACTTGGCAAAGGGCTGGATTCAGGCACCGCCTTTGAAATTCTTTCGATTGACATCGCCGACGTTGATATCGGCAAAAACATCGGAGCGATTCTTCAAACGGATCAGGCAGAAGCAGACAAAAACATTGCGCAGGCCAAAGCCGAAGAGCGCCGCGCCATGGCGGTCGCCCAAGAGCAGGAAATGCGCGCTCGCGTAGAAGAAATGCGTGCAAAAGTCGTGGAAGCAGAAGCCGAAGTGCCGCTTGCGATGGCAGAAGCGCTGCGTGAAGGAAACATCGGCGTCATGGACTATATGAACATAAAAAATATCGACGCGGATACGGACATGAGGGATTCTATCGGCAAGCTGACGAATGACCAGCAAGATGAAGACCAACAATAACCTCTCTATTAAGGAGGGAGCCGCTATATGCACGAGATTCTGACAAATCCGCTCGTCATTGCCGCCGTCATCGGCATTATATCGGCAATATTCGGCAAGAAAAACAAAGATGAAAAACGGCCGCCGGGTACACGTCCCGAAAATCAGGCAAAAAAGCAGGATCAAAAACAGCCGCAGAAAGAGCATAAGCCGGAAGCGGAAGAATTGCCTGCCGTTTCAGAAGAGAACCCTTTTGAGCAAAAAAGAAGGGAAGCTGAAAAGCGCCTAGCGGAGACGGAGCAGATGTTTAACGGGCTTGAACATAAGCTGACATCTCAACGCGCACGAAACGCATCTCTGAAGAAATCAGCCCTCAAAATAAATAAAGAAACTGCGGTCCAAGGCATCATATTCAGTGAGGTTTTGGGTCCGCCCCGTGCAAAAAAACCGCATCGGACCATGCGGAACATCGGTAAAAAATAAAGTGTTAGAACCCCTTTTCAAATCATACATATGAGATGAAAGGGGGTTCTTTTTTTATGGGGCAAAGAAAGAATCGTGTAAAGGCATGGCTGACAAGAGCATTGGAAATTCCCCCGGACGTTATGATGGATCTGCCTCGTATTACGATGGTCGGCAGACTTCATATCTACATAGAGAATCACAGAGGCCTCCTGCTGTTCAGCGAAGAAGAAGTCAGGCTGATGCTCAAGCAGGGGCAATGTATCATATCAGGAAAAAACTTGGTCATTAAGGCAATCCTTCCAGAGGAAATCCTTTTGGAAGGCACGATAGATCACGTACGATATGTCGATTCATAAAGCCGGGGGGAAATAATGTGAAAAACAAATGGCTGTCATTTTTTTCGGGTAAAGTCCAAATGGAAGTCAAAGGAAAAGGGATTGAACGGCTGCTGAATGAATGCACGAGAAACGGAATCGCCATCTTTGCGGTGAAAAAAAAGCAAGACTGTGTTCTGCTGATGATTCAGCTTCAAGATGTACATGCTTTCAGAAGAGTCATCAGAAAACATGAATGCAAAGCAAGCTTTACAAAAAGAAAGGGTCTTCCCTTTCTGCTTCTCAAATCAAAATTAAACCTGGGCTTCACTGCGGGATTTGTGATGTTTTTCATTATATTGTTTCTTTTGTCCAACATGATTTGGGACATTGATATTAAAGGGGCCAAGCCCGAAACCGAGCATCAGATGGTAAAGCACCTTGAAGAAATCGGTGTGAAAAAAGGCCGTTTGCAATTTTTAATGATGACGCCGGAGAAAATCCAAAAATCATTAACAAACGGCATTGATAATATTACGTGGGTCGGTGTGGAATTGAACGGGACAGCCCTTCATATGAAAGTGGTCGAAAAAAACGAACCGACAAAAGAAAAGTACGTGAGCCCCCGCCATATCGTTGCCAAAAAGAAGGCGGTCATCAAAAGGATGTTCGTGCAAAAGGGGCAGCCGATGGCTTTTGTGAACGATCATGTTGACAAAGGACAGCTTCTCGTCTCAGGACTGATCGGAAATGAAGACCGGAAAGTCGCCTCAAAAGCGGAAATTTACGGAGAAACATGGTACAAGTCTGAAGTAACCGTGCCTCTTGAAACATCATTTACGCTATATACGGGTAAAGTAAGGACGAAGCACAAGCTGTCTTTCGGATCATGGGGCGTGCCATTTTGGGGCTTTGAATTTAATGAGGAGCCGCTGAAACATCCGAAAACAGAGGAAGAAAAGCACCCGTTTCAATTTCTGGGGATGAAGCTTCCGGTGTCTTACGTTCAAGAACAGACAAGAGAAAGTGAAACAACCGTGCGGACTTATACGAAAGGCGAAGCGGTTCAGGCCGGTATCAAAATGGGAAGACAAGATGTAGAAAAGCGATTAAACGGCAGCGGAGAGGTGGAAAGTGAAAAAGTTTTGCACCAATCCGTTGAGAATGGTAAAGTAAAGTTGATTATTCTCTACCAAGTTATAGAAGATATCGTTCAAACCACACCTATTGTTCAGGGAGACTAAAGAATGGCAGAACATTTACTTGCGATTAATCACAAACTGAAAAGCCCGGACGAAGCACTTTCTTTGTTCGGCAGCCAAGATGCCTTTTTACATTTAATGGAGAAGGATCTGGGCATTAGCCTCATCACACGTGGTGAAACCATTTACGTTTCCGGGAATGATGAAACATTTGAGATCGCTGACAGATTATTGGGCTCGCTCCTTACTTTAATTCGCAAGGGGATCGAGATTTCGGAACGTGATGTGCTGTATGCCGTGAAAATGGCAAAAAAAGATGAACTGGACTATTTTGAAAGTATGTATGAAGAGGAAATAACGAAAACGGCAAAAGGCAAATCGATCCGTGTCAAAACCCTCGGCCAAAGAGAATATGTGGCGGCGATGAAGAAAAACGACATGGTGTTCGGCATCGGGCCGGCGGGAACCGGCAAAACTTATTTGGCGGTCGTAAAAGCGGTGCATGCTTTAAAAAACGGCCACATTAAAAAAATCATTTTAACAAGACCCGCTGTGGAAGCCGGCGAGAGCCTCGGTTTTCTGCCCGGAGATTTAAAGGAAAAAGTAGATCCTTATCTGCGCCCGCTGTATGACGCGCTCCATGATGTGCTCGGAAGCGACCATACGGAGCGTCTTATGGAAAGAGGGGTTATTGAAATCGCCCCGCTTGCCTATATGAGAGGGCGGACGCTTGACGACGCGTATGTGATTCTTGATGAAGCCCAGAATACCACTCCCGCTCAAATGAAAATGTTTTTGACGAGATTGGGTTTTGGCTCTAAAATGATCATTACGGGCGACGTAAGCCAAATTGACCTGCCGAAAGGCGTCACATCGGGACTTGCAGTAGCGAAGGATATGCTGAAGGACATAAACGGCATCTCCGTGATTGAACTTGACCAGACAGATGTGGTCAGGCATCCGCTTGTTGCAAAAATTATTGAAGCTTATGATAAGCAAAAGTAATGCGAAAATGACCCGATCTCCCGTTATCGGGTCATTTTTATATGATGTGTTCCTGATGTTTCAGGGAGGAGGTTCTTGTTTTGAAAAAGAAGGGAAAGGGCAAAAGCGCCCGGGAACGGTTCCGCAGTTTCAGACATGCCCGCTCAGCCCATGTGCTGCTGTACCTGCTGCTTTCAGCGATCATGTTTGGTTTGCTCTTTATTCATGTAAAACCTGAATCACTTAATTTGGATTTGTTTTCAGTCAGTGATAAGACGATTTACGCGCCCGCCACAGTTGAAGATCAGCAGGCGACGGAATCGAAAAAACAGGCGGCCGAAGATGCGGTGGAAGATCAATACACTCTGAAAAAAGGCTATACCGACAACCGGCTTGACCTGATCACTTCCATTTTTGACAGCATCGGCGAAGTGAAAAAAGATGCGGAAAAAGACAAAAAGTCACCTTCGGAAAAATCACTGGTCAAATCGGTGAAAAACAAGCTGACACAGGATGTCAATGAATCCGTCTCGGAAGATGCCATTAAATCGCTTCTCCATGCAAACAATGAAGATTTCTCATTTGTGAGGGATTCCGTCATTACCGCGGTGAATACGGTGATGAGCAGTGAAATTCCTTCTGAAAAGCTTGCTGAAGCGAAGGATAAGGTCGCAAAAGAGCTCAAAAGCGCTTCTGTGCCGTCAAAATATTTAGCGGCTGCGACTGAAATCGGAAAATACGCGGTCATCCCGAATTACGTATTTGATCCGAAAGCGACGGATGAAAAACGCCAGGAAGCGTCAGACAGCGTCCAGCCGGTACAGATCAAACAGGGACAGGTTCTCGTGGAAGAGAATGATCTGATCGACCGGGAAGTATACAGGAAGCTTGAACTGACGGGGCTTTTGAATAATTCCAACCTGTTAAAACCGATCAGCGGTCTGCTTCTGATGATCGGGCTGTTTATTGCCACGCTTGTCTACTATTTTGAGAAACAGCAGCAGGAGCTTAAGCTGAAAAATAAATCTCTTTTGCTGTTTTCTATCATTACAACGCTTATTCTCGTCATTATGGAAGTCGTCAGTCTCTTTCAGAAGATTGAATACACCAATATCGGCTATCTTGTGCCGATCGCTGCCGGCGCGATTTTAATCAGGCTGCTGCTCAATGAAAGGCTCGCCATTTTAGGAAGCATCATTCTGGCGATCTGCGGCAGTATGATGTTTAATCAGGGTGTGACGGGAACATTTAATTACGTCATCGGCATTTACTATTTAATCAGCAGCATTTCAGGCATTCTGTTTTTGGGGAAACACAATGCGAGATCAAAAATATTGCAGGCGGGACTGTTCGTCTCATTTATTAATATGATTATCGTGCTGTCGCTTTTATTAATACAAAATACGGCGCTGTCACCGGTTGAAATCGGAACGCTGATGCTGATGGGGGTCGTCTCGGGACTTGCTTCATCCGTTTTAATTATCGGTCTGATGCCGTTTTTTGAGACGGGATTCGGCATTCTTTCAACGATGAGGCTGATTGAACTGTCTAATCCGAATCATCCCCTGCTTCGAAAGATTTTAACGGAAACACCCGGTACATATCATCACAGCGTCATGGTGGCAAATCTGTCGGAAGCGGCTTGTGAAGCCGTAGGGGCAAACGGTCTTTTGGCACGGGTCGGAGCGTATTATCACGATCTCGGCAAAACGAAACGTCCGCAATATTTTATTGAAAATCAGATGAATATGGATAATCCGCATGACAAGCTGTCTCCTCAGCTCAGCAAAAATATCATTATCGCACATACGACAGACGGTGCGAATATGCTCAGAAGCTATAAGTTTCCGAAAGAGCTTGTGGATATCGCGGAACAGCATCACGGAACGTCCCTTTTAAAATTCTTTTATTATAAAGCGAAAGAAAAGGGCGACCAGATTACAGAGAAAGAGTTCCGCTACCCGGGGCCGAAGCCGCAATCGAAAGAAGCGGCTATTATCTCAGTGGCCGACAGCGTTGAAGCCGCCGTCCGTTCCATGCATAATCCCAATCCTGAGCGGATCGAAAAACTGGTGCGGGGAATTATATCCGATAAGCTTCAGGACGGACAATTCTCAGAATGTGATCTCACGTTCCGAGAACTGGATACGATCGCAAAAACACTATGTGCGACTTTAAAAGGAATTTTCCACTCCCGGATTGAATATCCGGAGGCTACGAAGAAGGTGAAATAAATGGGTTTACTCATAGATATTGTTGATGAAACGAACAGCGTCTCAGCTGATGCGCTCCAAGAAGTGGAGAAGCTGCTCCAATTCGCGGCGGAAAAAGAAGGCGTTCAGGATCAGGCTGAAGTATCGGTCACGATTGTGACAAATGAAGAAATCAGAGAAATCAACAGAGACTACCGGGGAAAAGACACTCCGACTGACGTCATTTCGTTTGCGCTTGAAGAAGAAGGCGAAGACGAGGTTGAAATCGTAGGCGCCGACATGCCGCCTGTTTTAGGAGATATTATCATCAGCGCAGACAGAACGAAAGAGCAAGCGGAAGAGTACGGCCATTCGTTTATGAGAGAGCTCGGTTTTCTGGCCGTGCACGGCTTTTTGCATTTGCTTGGCTATGATCACATGACAAAAGAAGAAGAGGAAGAAATGTTTTCGAAGCAAAAGGATTTGCTGGATGAGTATGGACTCACGAGATCATAAAAACGAGTGGAGCAGGTTCCTGAAGAGCTTTGTCCATGCATGGAGGGGAATCTGGAAAACGGCGCGGTCAGAGCGGAATTTTCAATTTCATATTACCGCGGCCTGCGCCGTTATCGTTTGCGGTTTTCTCACCGGGCTGAGCACAGCCGAATGGGCCGTTGTTTTGGTGCTGATCGGAGGGATGCTTGCTTTGGAGCTTTTAAATACGGCGATAGAGCATGTTGTGGATTTAGTTACCGATCAGTATCACCCGCTCGCAAAAGCGGCAAAGGACGCGGCCGCCGGAGCCGTTTGCGTCTTTGCCGTGATATCGTGTATCATTGGTTTACTTATCTTCCTGCCGAAGATATGTTAGCAGAAGATTCTTACAATTATTTTACATTGCCAAAAATGGGCGTGAAAAACCGATCATAATTATGTAAAATAAAAGTGACAGCGGTATCATACAGGATAAAGGTAAGAGAGGAATTAAGTACACATGAACAGACAAGAATTGATTGCAGAAGCATTAAAAGCACGGGACACAGCGTATGTACCGTATTCAAATTTCAGAGTGGGAGCCGCTCTTCTTACCAAAGACGGAAAAGTGTACAGAGGCTGCAACATTGAAAATGCGGCATACAGCATGTGCAACTGTGCTGAACGCACGGCGATATTCAAAGCTGTTTCCGAGGGGGATACGGAATTTGCGATGCTCGCCGTGGCTGCGGATACTCCGGGACCGGTTTCGCCGTGCGGAGCCTGCAGACAAGTAATTTCCGAGCTGTGCTCAAAGGATATGCTTGTTATTCTGACCAACTTACAAGGACAAATAAAAGAAATGACTGCGGAAGAATTATTGCCGGGCGCATTTTCATCGGAGGATTTACATGACGAACGAAAGCTTTAAATCAGGATTTGTATCTATCATCGGAAGACCGAACGTAGGAAAGTCTACCTTTTTAAACAGGGTCATCGGTCAAAAGATCGCCATCATGAGCGACAAACCCCAGACGACAAGAAATAAAGTCCAAGGGGTGCTGACAACCGGCACGTCGCAGACCATTTTTATTGATACACCGGGCATTCACAAACCAAAGCACAAGCTTGGCGACTTTATGATGAAAGTGGCGCAGAATACGCTGAAAGAAGTTGACTTGGTGTTATTTATGATTAACGCCGAAGAAGGGTACGGAAAGGGCGACGAGTTTATCATTGAAAAGCTCGGACAGACGTCCACGCCGGTCTTTCTGATCGTAAACAAAATTGATAAGATCCACCCCGACCAGCTGCTTCTTTTAATTGATGAGTACCGTACGCGCTATCCGTTTAAAGAAATCGTGCCGATCTCAGCTTTGGAAGGGAACAACGTCGAAACCCTTCTCGCGCAGATTGAAGCGTATTTACCGGAAGGGCCTCAGTTCTATCCGAGCGATCAGGTGACTGACCATCCCGAGCGGTTCATTATTTCTGAACTGATCAGGGAAAAGGTGCTCCATCTGACAAGGGAAGAAGTGCCGCACAGCATCGCTGTCGCTATCGAGTCCATTAAAGGGCAGGAGAATGGCTCCGTCCATGTCGCCGCCACCATTGTGGTTGAGCGGGATTCTCAAAAAGGCATCGTCATCGGGAAAAAAGGAGCGCTTCTGAAAGAAGTCGGCAAAAGAGCGCGGGCTGATATTGAAGCGCTGCTGGGTTCACGCGTTTACCTCGAATTATGGGTGAAAGTGCAGAAGGACTGGCGGAATAAAATGTCTCAGCTGCGTGATTTCGGCTTCAAAGAGGATGAATATTAATTCATCTGAGGCGCATGCCTGATGTGTGGGATTACCTCACAGAAACAAGGATTCGTTAGCAAAATTTGTTTAACATGAAAAGGAGGACATCAGGTCAAGATAAGGGTAAGAATTTGGATTGGCAAGCTAGTTTAATGATGAAAGGTGGGTTTTTTGTGTTGAATTTTACCTGGAACGTATTTTCTCAAACAGGAAGTGTTGATACGTACCTTCTTTTTAAAGAACTGGAAAAAGAGAACCTGGAAAGACCCGAAGAACCGGAAGATGAGCTAGCCCGAATTGATTTTCCAATTTTGTAAACCTCTTGGCCCCTCCCGTTGTTGGAAGGTGCGGAAATGCTGACTAAATGTGAAGGAATCGTGCTCCGTACGAATGACTACGGGGAGACGAATAAAATCGTGACATTGCTGACGAGGGAACACGGCAAAATCGGCGTCATGGCAAGGGGCGCCAGGAAGTCAGCCAGCCGGCTGTCAGCAGTCAGCCAGCCGTTTTTGTACGGGTCATTTTTAATGCAAAGAACATCCGGACTCGGCACGCTCCAGCAGGGTGAAATGATTCTCAGCATGAGAACGATCAGAGAAGATTTATTTTTGACGGCGTATGCCGCTTTTATCGCTGAACTCACTGACAAAGGAACGGAAGAGAAGAAACCGAACCCCTATTTATTCGAATTGATTCTCGAATCCTTTAAGAGGCTGAATGACGGGACTGACCCGGACGTGATCACATTCATCGTGCAGATGAAAATGCTCGGCGTCATGGGGCTGTATCCGGAGCTGAATCATTGTGTCCACTGCAAAAGCGGGGAAGGGACGTTTCATTTTTCGATAAGAGATAACGGTTTTATCTGCCACCGCTGCTTTGAAAAGGATCCGTACAGAGTTCCGATTTCGCCGCAAACGGCAAGGCTGCTAAGGCTTTTTTATTACTTTGATATCGGAAGGCTCGGCAGCGTCTCGTTAAAACAGGAAACCAAAAACGAAATTAAACAGGTCATTGATCTGTATTACGAGGAATATTCAGGACTTTATTTAAAGTCAAAACGGTTTTTAGACCAGATGGAAAGCATGAAGAACCTTTTGGATGAAAACAAAAGTTGACATTCTGCCCATCTTTTTATATGATCATTTATTATAAAATATGTTGCAGTGACAGAAAGAAGTACTTGCGTCCAACTCATACAAGCGACCTTAGGACAGTGTAAGCTAAGGATGAGCGCGCAACGAAAGGCATTCTCGAGCAACCCTTTAAAAAGAGGCTGAGTGATTCACATCCTCAGCAACTAGGGTGGAACCGCGGGAGAACTCTCGTCCCTATGTTTGCGGCCGGCAAGCATAGAGACGGGAGTTTTTTGGTTGCCGCCGCACTTGTAAAAGAATGGAGAAAGTGGAGGTGCTTGAAATGAACATTCAAGATATGATTTTAACCTTGCAGAAGCACTGGTCGAATGAAGGCTGTGTGCTCATGCAGTCGTATGATGTGGAGAAAGGCGCAGGCACAATGAGTCCGTATACATTTTTACGAAGCATCGGGCCGGAGCCGTGGAGAGTGGCTTACGTTGAGCCGTCCAGACGGCCTGCGGACGGACGGTACGGTGAAAACCCGAACAGGCTCTATCAGCATCACCAATTCCAAGTCATTATCAAGCCGTCGCCTGATAACATTCAAGAGCTTTACCTTGATTCATTGCGTGCGCTCGGCATTGACCCGCTTGAACATGATATCCGTTTCGTAGAAGACAACTGGGAAAACCCGTCTTTAGGCTGTGCAGGTCTCGGCTGGGAAGTATGGCTTGACGGGATGGAAATTACTCAGTTTACATATTTCCAGCAGGTGGGCGGAATTGAATGTAAACCGGTGTCCGTTGAGATCACATATGGTATTGAACGTCTCGCGTCATATATTCAGGATAAAGAAAACGTCTTTGATCTTGAATGGACGTCAGGATTTACTGTGAAAGATTTATTTATGATGGCTGAATACGAGCATTCCGTTTATACTTTTGAAACATCTGACGTGGATATGCTTTTCCATTTGTTCAGCACCTATGAAAAAGAAGCGATCAGACAAATGGATAACGGGCTTGTGCATCCGGCCTATGATTATGTGCTGAAATGCTCTCACACATTTAATCTGCTTGATGCAAAAGGCGCGATCTCGGTGACAGAGCGGACGGGATATATCGGCCGTGTCCGCAACTTAGCGAGAAAAGTGGCAAAAACGTATTATGAAGAACGGGAAAAATTAGGGTTCCCAATGCTTAAAGAGGAGGGCTCTTCCCATGAGTAAACAAGACTTGCTTTTAGAGATCGGACTCGAGGAAATGCCGGCGCGGTTTTTACATGACAGCATGGTGCAGCTCGGTGAAAAGCTGACCGTCTGGCTTGCTGAAAAAAATATCGCCCACGGCGAAGTGAAACTTTTTAATACGCCGAGACGTCTGGCAGTATATATAAAAGACGTAGCAGAAAAACAGGCTGATATTCAGGAAGAAGCAAAAGGCCCTGCGAAAAAAATCGCTCTGGATGCTGACGGAAACTGGACAAAAGCCGCTATCGGATTTTCAAAAGGCCAAGGCGCCGGAGTGGATGACCTGTATATAAAAGATGTAAACGGCACGGAATATGTCTTCGTTCAAAAATTCCAGGCGGGACAAGAGACGAAGACACTTTTACCGCAGCTGGAAAATTTGATTGCCGGAATGCATTTTCCGAAAAACATGCGCTGGGGCACGCAGGATCTGCGCTATATCCGTCCGATCAAATGGATTGCCGCCCTCTTTGGAAAAGACGTCATTCCGTTTGAAATCACAAATGTCGAGACGGGCCGGAACACGCAGGGACACCGCTTTCTCGGCCAAGAAGTATCTGTTGATGCGCCGTCATCATACGAAAAGCTGCTGAAAGAACAAAGCGTCATTGCTGACCCGAAAGAACGCAAACAAATGATCCAAAGCCAGCTGGATGCGCTTGCGGCCAAGAAGAAATGGAACATTCCGGTCGATGAGGATCTGCTGAACGAAGTCAACCATCTGGTGGAATATCCGACGGCGCTTTACGGATCTTTTGAATCCGAGTTTCTTTCTATCCCTGAAGAAGTGCTCGTGACAACAATGAAAGAGCATCAGCGCTACTTCCCGGTAAAAGATGAAAACGGGAATCTGCTTCCTCATTTTATTACGGTGCGAAACGGGAACAGCCATGCAATTGAAAATGTTGCCCGCGGAAACGAGAAAGTGCTGAGAGCAAGGCTTTCAGATGCTGCGTTCTTCTACAAAGAAGACCAAAAGCTGAACATTGATGAAAACGTGAAGAAACTGGAAAATATCGTTTTCCATGAAGAGCTCGGCTCCCTCGGGGATAAAGTGAGAAGAGCGGTCACCATTGCGGGCAAACTTGCCGTCCGCCTGAAAGCGGATGAACAGACGCAAAAACTTGTGAAGCGCGCCGCTGAGATTTCTAAATTTGACCTGGTTACACATATGATCTATGAGTTCCCTGAGCTTCAAGGCGTGATGGGAGAAAAATATGCGCGCATGCTCGGTGAAGATGAAGCCGTCGCTGCCGCTGTCAATGAGCACTATATGCCGAGAGCGGCCGGGGGAGAAGTGCCTTCAACCTTTACCGGCGCGGTCGTGGCGTTAGCTGATAAACTGGACACGATTGCTTCCTTCTTCAGCATTGACGTAATTCCGACAGGTTCTCAGGATCCGTACGGATTGCGCCGTCAGGCAAGCGGCATTGTTTCCATTCTGATCGACCGCAACTGGGGCATTTCTTTTAAAGAACTGCTGTCGTTGACAGAAACGGAAAAAGAAAATGAGCTCCTTGATTTCTTTACACAGCGTCTGAAATACGTCTTAAACGCTGAAGACATCCGTCATGACGTTATTGAAGCCGTTCTGGACAGCACAGAACTTGAGCCGTATGCAGCCGTTCATAAGGCAAGAGTGCTTGAGAAGCACCTCGGCACACCCGGCTTTAAAGAAACGGCTGAATCACTCGGCCGGGTCATCTCCATCAGCAAAAAAGGCGAGAGCCGCGATATCAAGCCGGATCTGTTTGAAAATGAACAGGAGAAAAAGCTGTTTGACGCTTATGAAAAAACAAAAGACAGTGTCGCGGAAAGCTTTGCCTCCAAAAACTATGAACAGGCGCTTGCCGTGCTCAGCGGATTAAAAGAGCCGATCGAAGATTACTTTAATCACACGATGGTAAATGCGGACGATGAAGCATTAAAAACCAACCGTTTAGCGCAAATGACCGCTCTTGCAGATGTAATCAAGTCTTTTGCTAATATGAATCATCTTATTGTAAAATAAAGAAAAAGACGGTTGCTGTGTGATCGGCAATCGTCTTTTCCCCTTTTACATAAACATCACAGAATGAAAACATAGATAAAGAAACCCTTCCATAAAGGTGGTGAGTACGATCGAATTAAATAAACGGCAAGAACAAATTTTACAGATTGTAAAGGAAAACGGCCCGATTACCGGAGAGCATATCGCAGAACAGCTCAATTTAACGAGGGCCACGCTGCGGCCGGACTTGGCCATACTCACCATGTCAGGCTTCTTAGAGGCCCGTCCGCGGGTCGGTTATTTTTATACGGGGAAAACGGGAAATCAGCTGCTTGCGGATAAACTGAAAAAGCTGCAAGTGAAAGATTTTCAATCGATCCCTGTTGTCATCAATGAAAATGTCTCGGTATACGATGCCATCTGCACCATGTTTTTAGAAGATGTCGGCACGTTATTTGTCGTAGATCGTGATGCTGTCTTAGTCGGTGTGCTGTCACGCAAAGATTTGCTGCGGGCGAGCATCGGCCAGCAGGAACTTGCCTCAATACCGGTTCATATTATCATGACAAGAATGCCGAATATCGCCGTCTGCCGGCGTGATGATTATGTGATGGACATCGCCAAGTATTTAATTGAAAAACAGATCGATGCCCTGCCCGTTATTAAAGATACGGATAAAGGCTTTGAGGTCATCGGCCGGTTTACCAAAACGAATATGACTAAGATACTTGTCAGTTTATCAGAAAATGAAATCATATAAGCTTGAAAACTAACGGGGGGATAACATGGACAATCGCATCATTTATGTAGTATCAGACTCAGTCGGAGAAACCGCCGAACTCGTTGTAAAAGCCTCGCTCAGCCAGTTTAACGGCTCAGCCGATGATACGCATATCAGAAGAATACCTTATGTGGAAGATATCGGCACCATTAATGAAGTCGTGTCTCTCGCCAAAGCGGACGGCGGCATTATTTGTTTTACGCTCGTTGTTCCTGAAATGCGCAAATACCTGGTTGAACAAGCGGAAAAAGCGAATGTGCTGTATTACGATATTATCGGTCCGCTCATCGATAAAATGGAATCGGCTTACGGTTTGACCGCCAAATATGAGCCCGGCCGCGTCCGGCAGCTTGATGAAGATTATTTCAAAAAGGTCGAGGCGATCGAGTTTGCCGTCAAATATGACGATGGCAGGGATCCAAGAGGCATTTTAAAAGCCGATATCATCCTGCTCGGAGTATCCAGAACGTCTAAAACCCCATTATCACAATATCTTGCCCATAAGCGTCTGAAAGTGGCCAATGTGCCGATCGTTCCTGAGGTCGATCCGCCGGAAGAACTGTTCAGCGTTGATCCGAAAAAATGCATCGGCTTAAAAATCAGCCCTGATAAACTGAACCATATACGTAAAGAACGGTTAAAATCTCTCGGCTTAAATGACAAAGCCATTTACGCCAATATCAACAGAATTAAAGAAGAGCTGGAGTATTTTGAGAAAATCGTGGACCGGATCGGCTGCCAAGTCGTTGACGTTTCGAATAAAGCAGTCGAAGAAACAGCGAACATCATTCATCATCTCAAAACAAAGGGCCGATAACTCAGGACGCTTTATCCTGGGTTTTTGGGTATGCAAATAGGGAATAAACAAAAAGGATGGCATCTTCGCGAAGTTTGTATTATAATAAAAAATTGTGATAAAATGTTTATTTTTAGGTTTAAGCTTCGTGTGATACGAATAAACTATTATGGGTAAGATGTCAAGAATAACTCCCGGAAATTTTTCGACAAAGCTCAAAATAGATCCGCAGTCATGGAGCATATGCGATTTCGCTTGTTTTTATGCAGGAGATTGATGGAGGGATGGAGAATTAGTCTTCTAAATGAAAAAGAAAAGACGATTTTTGTCGATGCAGACGCATGCCCCGTAAAAGAGGAAATAATGCTCATTGCATCGCAATTCAGCGTTCGGGTTATTTTCGTCGCATCATTTGAACACTACCAGCTTTCCAGAAGCAAAGACGAGAACTGGGTATACGTTGATCCTCATAAAGAAGCGGCAGATTTATATATCGCAAACCATGTGAGATCGGGAGACGTCGTAGTCACGCAGGATATCGGTTTAGCATCTCTTTTGCTGAACAGAAATATTGCCGTCTTATCGGAAAGGGGCCGTTCTTATACTGAAGACACGATTGACTTCGCTCTGATGAGCCGTCATATGTCAGGCAAAATGAGAAGAAGCGGCATTCATTCCAAAGGACCTAAAAAATTAAATAAAGAAGATCGGAATCGATTTGTTACCCTGCTTAAAAAAATCCTGTCGAATGATGAAGGGATTTCAAATCAAAACATCGAATAATGTACGACGGAGTGTTATAAGATGGGAAACCGCATACCAGATGAAGTAGTTAATCAGGTGCAGCAGTCAGCAGACATTGTTGAAGTCATAGGTGATTATGTCCAATTGAAAAAGCAAGGCCGCAACTACTTTGGGCTCTGTCCGTTTCACGGGGAAAACACGCCCTCGTTTTCCGTCTCCAGCGATAAGCAGATCTTTCATTGCTTCGGATGCGGAGCGGGCGGGAACGTTTTCTCTTTCTTACGGCAGATGGAAGGCTATTCATTTACGGAAGCTGTTTCTCACCTTGCGGATAAATATCAGATTGATTTCCCTGATGATATAACGATTCACTCTGCATCCAGGCCGGAATCTTCCGGAGAGCAGAAGATGGCGGAAGCCCACGAGCTTCTGAAGAAATTTTACCATCATTTGCTAATAAATACAAAGGAAGGCCAGGAAGCGTTAGATTACCTTTTATCAAGGGGTTTTACGAAAGAGCTCATAGATGAGTTTGAAATCGGCTACGCGCTGGATTCCTGGGATTTCATGACGAAATTCTTGAAAAAGCGCGGTTTTGAGGAAGAACTGATGGAAAAAGCGGGTCTGCTGATCAGAAGGGAAGACGGCAGCGGGTATTTTGACCGTTTCAGAAACAGAATTATGTTTCCCATTCATGATCACCACGGAGCCGTGGCGGCTTTTTCAGGAAGGGCGCTCGGAAGCCAGCAGCCGAAGTATATGAACAGCCCGGAAACGCCGCTGTTTCATAAATCTAAGCTGCTGTATAACTTTCATAAGGCGCGCCTGCCGATCAGGAAAGAGGAGAGAGCCGTTCTGTTTGAAGGCTTCGCTGACGTCATATCCGCCGTCAGCTCAGGCGTAAAAGAAAGTATCGCCACAATGGGGACGTCGCTCACCGAAGAGCATGTGAAAATCCTCAGAAGAAATGTTCAGGAGGTCATTCTCTGCTACGATTCGGATAAAGCTGGGTACGAAGCTACGCTGAAAGCGGCCGGCCTGCTCCAGAAAGCCGATTGTAAGGTAAGAGTAAGCATGCTGCCTGACGGGCTTGATCCTGATGATTATATCAGAACCCGGGGCGGAGAAAAATTCCGGACCGATATCATTGATGCAAGCGTTACGGTCATGGCTTTTAAAATGCAATATTTCCGCAAAGGGAAAAACTTATCTGACGAAGGAGACCGGCTCGCTTACATGAAAGAAGTGCTGAAAGAAATCAGCGCTCTTTCCGGGTCGCTTGAGCAGGAAATGTATGTGAAGCAGCTCGCCTCTGAATTTTCTCTTTCGGTAGAATCTTTGACGGAACAGCTTTCCATCTACGCTAGGCAAAACGCCCCCGGCGACAAAAACGCCGAACCGCAGACAAGACGGGCCCGGGTGACGACAAAAGCGAAACGGCGCCGTCTCCGTCCCGCCTATGAGAACGCGGAAAGACTTCTGCTCGCTCATATGCTGAGAGACCGAAACGTCATAAAGAAAGTGATTGAGCGTGTCGGCTTTGAATTTAACATTGACGGACATCGTGCGCTGGCAGCATACCTGTACGCTGTTTATGAAGAGGGTGCTGACATGACGCCGCAGCATCTTATGGCGAGAATGCAGGATGAGGAAATCAGCCAGCTGCTTTCAGATATAGGGATGCTCCAAGTAAACGAGGAGCTCTCAGAGGCCGAGTTATCCGATTACGTAAAAAAAGTGTTGGATCACCGAAAATGGTCAATGATAAAGGAAAAAGAAGCAGAAAGAGCGGATGCGGAGAGGCAGAAAGACTTCGTGAAAGCTGCGTCTCTGGCTCAAGAAATTGTTGCATTGAACCGATCATTAAAGTAACACCAAAAAGAGGCTTGCGTTCTGATTGGCAATGATTCCTTGCGGAGGAGCAAATAGATCGCTTAACCTCATCATGAATTGTCATTTATTATCCGCAGCCCTGCATGCTGAAAAAGAGAGAAGGCTTCCGGGGCGGATAAGAAACATACCGCTTTTAGAATTCGTTGCAAGCTTTGGAAGGAGGGATCCATAATGGCTGATAAACAAACCCACGAAACAGAAACAGAACTTACATTAGACCAGATAAAAGAGCAGCTTACTGAAACTGGAAAAAAACGTGGTGTTTTAACATATGAAGAAATTGCTGAACGCATGTCCAGCTTTGAAATTGAATCAGACCAAATGGATGAGTATTATGAATTTTTAGGAGAACAAGGTGTTGAATTAATTAGTGAAAATGAAGAAACGGAAGATCCTAATATTCAACAGCTTGCCAAAGCCGAAGAAGAATTTGACCTTAATGACCTCAGCGTACCGCCTGGCGTAAAGATCAATGATCCAGTCCGCATGTACCTTAAGGAAATCGGACGGGTAAATCTTCTTTCTGCTAAAGAAGAAATCACCTACGCTCAAAAAATTGAAGAGGGTGACGAGGAATCTAAACGCAGACTGGCTGAAGCAAACCTTCGTTTAGTTGTCAGCATTGCTAAACGGTATGTCGGCCGCGGCATGCTTTTCTTAGACTTGATCCAAGAAGGAAACATGGGTCTCATGAAAGCCGTTGAGAAGTTTGACTACCGTAAAGGATATAAATTCAGTACGTATGCGACTTGGTGGATCAGACAGGCGATTACACGCGCCATCGCTGACCAGGCGAGAACAATCCGTATCCCGGTTCACATGGTGGAAACCATTAATAAATTAATCCGGGTGCAGCGTCAGCTTCTTCAGGATCTTGGCAGAGAGCCTACACCGGAAGAGATTGCTGAAGACATGGATCTTACGCCTGAAAAAGTCCGTGAAATACTAAAAATTGCTCAAGAGCCAGTTTCTTTAGAAACGCCGATCGGTGAAGAAGACGACTCACATCTCGGTGATTTCATCGAAGACCAGGAAGCGACATCTCCGTCGGATCATGCGGCATATGAGCTTTTAAAAGAACAGCTGGAAGATGTGCTGGATACGTTGACAGATCGTGAAGAAAACGTGCTGCGTCTCCGTTTCGGTCTGGATGACGGACGCACAAGAACTTTAGAAGAAGTCGGCAAAGTGTTTGGAGTAACGAGAGAGCGTATTCGCCAAATTGAAGCAAAAGCGCTTCGTAAATTGAGACATCCGAGCAGAAGCAAACGTCTGAAGGATTTTCTCGAATAGAATGGAACGGGTCTTTTTGATCCGTTCTTTTTTATGTATAAGATATATGGATAATATACCTTTATTTTACTGGATAAGCATATGTTTTGCAAATGAGTTCGGAAAAAATGCGGCATGTCCTGGAAGGGGGAAAATGAGATAAGTTTATTTATATTCTTTATTGTAAGCGTATACAATTCATTATACAATAGAATAAAGATAATTTTGTGATAAACAAAACAGTTATTTTTGCTTTTTGTATAAATTGTGAAATCAATGAAATTGCTGAGCAAGACCATTTACTTTTTGTAAAAATAAGTTAGAATTAGAAGTGTTTACATAGGGGGAGAATGAAAAAGGGGGATGGAGATATGAAGTGGAATCCGCTGATTCCTTTTTTGCTCATTGCAGTGCTGGGAATAGGGCTGACTTTCTTTTTAGCTGTAAAAGGCAATGGAGATGCGCATCAGATCGCAAGCGGCGGTGAAAGCAAAAATGGCGAGAAGGAAACTGCAAACGCTTCACCTGAAGAGATTTATAAAGCGAACTGTATCACCTGTCACGGGGAAAACTATGAAGGTGTGTCAGGGCCGAACTTAAAAGGCGTCGGCAAAAGAAAAGATGTCGCTGAGATTAAAACAAAAATTGAAAAAGGCGGCAACGGGATGCCCGCGGGCCTTGTGCCGGCCGAAAAGCTGGATGACATGGCAAAATGGGTTTCTGACATTAAATAAAGCTTTACCGGTCCCTATATAAAAGACATATGAAAAACTCTATCCGCCGCTTGGATTCCGGGCGGTTTTTTTATATGATAGTAAAGGAAAAAGAACATGAGAAAAGTTGTGATACTGTGAATGAAATGAAGTTATCTAAAAGATTGCAGTCTGTGGCGGAATATATCCCTCCGGGTGCCCTGGTTGCTGATATCGGGTCGGACCACGCGTATCTTCCTTGCTATGCCGTTTTGAATCATTTGGCAAGCCGGGCAATCGCCGGTGAAATTACAGACGGGCCGTTTCTATCCGCCAAACAGCAGGTGGAAAAACTGGACTTAAGCACTCTTATCTCCGTAAGGAAAGGTGACGGGCTGAGCGTCCTTGAAAAAGGAGAAGCCGGCGCCATTACAATCGCGGGCATGGGCGGAGCACTGATCGCTCATATTTTGGAGTCGGGAAAAACGAAATTGACGGGGCGTGAACGGCTGATTCTGCAGCCGAATATTCATGCCGTTCATATAAGAGAGTGGCTGTATCAGGAAGGCTATGAACTGCTTGATGAAGTGATTCTCGAAGAAGACGGAAAGTGTTATGAAATCCTCGTTGCGGAAACTGGCGACCGTGATACGCCTTATCGGGACGTGCCGATGGCTGCCGGAATGCTTGCGGGTCCGTTTTTATTAAAAGAGAGGAATGAAGTGTTTCTTCGGAAATGGAGCCAGGAACTTAAGCATACTGAACAAATTTATGAACAGATCAGCCGCAGCGCAAAGGATGAAAATCATGAAAAATTAGCTGAATTGAAAGAGCGGATCTCTCTGCTGAAGGAGGTAATCGGACATGCCTAAACATGTGAACGGACAGGAAATCATCCAGCTGTTTGAACAATTTTCACCGAAGGCTTTTGCGGTGGAAGGAGACAAAATCGGCCTGCAGATCGGTACATTGAATAAGCCGGTGAAAAATGTCATGGTGACACTGGATGTTCTGGAACAAACGGTAGATGAAGCCATTGAGAAAAAAGTTGACTTAATTATCGCCCACCATCCGCCGATTTTTCGGCCGCTTAAACAGATCACCACTGATCAGCCTGGCGGAAGACTGATTGAGAAATGTATAAAGCATGATATTGCCGTATATGCGGCTCATACGAATCTTGATGTAGCGGACGGCGGTGTTAATGACCTGCTTGCCGAAGCTCTCGGCCTGACAGACACAGAGGTGCTCGTCCCGACATATTCGGACCCGATGAAAAAACTTGCCGTATACGTTCCGAAAGATTATGAAGAAGCTGTAAGAACCGCGCTCGGCAACGCCGGAGCGGGACATATCGGCAATTACAGCCATTGCGCGTTCTCTTCTGAGGGAATCGGGAGCTTTAAGCCGCTGGAGGGGGCAGACCCGTTTATCGGACAGACGGGAGAGCTGGAACTCGTCCATGAAGTGAGACTTGAGACCGTTTTTCCGGCAAGTATGGAGAAAACCGTCGTAAAAGCGCTGAAAAAAAGCCATCCGTATGAAGAGGTGGCGTATGATATTTATCCGGTGGAGCAGTCTCCGCTTGAAAAAGGCCTCGGCCGGATCGGAAAACTTCAGCAGGACATGACGCTTGAAGAGTTTGCTCTGTTTGTGAAAGAAAAGTTTGACGTTAACGGAGTCCGGATGGTCGGAGAGCGAAACAGCAAGGTGAAAAAAGTCGCGGTTCTTGGCGGCGACGGAAATAAATATATTAATCAAGCAAAGCGGAAAGGTGCAGATGTTTACGTGACGGGCGACCTTTATTTTCATGTAGCGCATGATGCGATGATGATGGGATTAAACGTCGTGGACCCGGGGCATTATGCTGAAAAGATCATGAGAAAAGGCACGGCTGAGAAGCTTACGGCAATGGCCGGAGAGAAAAACTATGACGTGCGCATTTTCGCTTCCGAAACAGATACAAACCCATTTACCTTCTTATAAAAAAAACTGAGGCCCCGGGCCTCAGTTTTTTATTTTTACTTTCGGAAGGATTTTTTTGAGCGGCACACTGTGTTCAAGCTGCCATGTCGATTCATCGTTGTGGTCAAACTGCTCTAAAAAGCGGATGACTTCCTTTGTAATCGGTGTCGGTGTTGATGCGCCCGCGGTAACGGCGACGGTATTGACGCCTTTCAGCCATTCGAGCTTCAGTTCACTGATGTCTCCGATTCGGTAGGCTTTTGTTCCGGCGATTTCTTCTGACACTTGAGCCAGCCTGTTGGAGTTATTGCTTTTCGGATCGCCGACAACAATGGTTAAGTCCGCTTTTTTTGCCTGCTCTGATACAGCCTCTTGACGAACCTGTGTGGCCAGGCAGATTTCCTGATGGTATTCCACGTGCGGGTACTTTTCTTTGACTGATTCCATAATATCGTGGACGTCCCACTGGGACATTGTCGTTTGGTTTGTAACGATTAATTTCTCAGCCTGAATATCGAGATTTCTCACGTCTTCTTCTGTTTCAACGAGATGAACGATTTCAGGAGCGACGCCGACGGCTCCTTCAGGCTCGGGGTGGCCTTTTTTGCCGATGTATATGACGTGATAGCCTTCAGCTTTTACTTTTCGGATTAAGTCATGTGTTTTCGTGACGTCCGGGCATGTGGCGTCAATCGTAACAAGCCCTTTTTCCTCAGCGGCTTTTCTTACTTCCGGAGATACCCCGTGAGCCGTGAAAATAACGGTTCCTTTTTCCACCTTCTTTAAAATCTCCAGACGGTTTGTGCCGTCAAGCGTGTAAATGCCGTCTTCCTCAAACGCATCTGTGACATGCTTATTATGAACAATCATTCCGAGTATATATATAGGTCTTGGCAATGTTTTATCGAGTGACGCGTTTTTGGCTATGACCATGGCATCAACAACGCCGTAACAGTAGCCGCGCGGCGATATTTTGATAACGTCCAATGTAGATGTCCTCCTATCAAAAGTGAGTGTAGAGGCAATATAAAAAGCCGTAGTTAAACGGCTCAAATCTTGCATTCTTCTGATCTCATTATAGCTAATCTTTCGTGAGATATCAAAGAATGTTAAATATATAATTTCGGCTTTGATCTGCCCGATGTTCTTTTTGGACGCGGCTGTTCCGCTGATTCTGCCTGTGCGGCGTCTTTTTCTTTTGAAGCGGATGCTTTTTCAGACGTCTTCTTTGATGTTTTGGATGAGGCGTCTGATTTGTTTTCATCTTCTGTTTCATCTGTTTTTTCAGCTTCATCCTTTTTGTTCTGTTCGTCTGTTTCTTTTGTCTCGTCAGATTCATTCTCATCATCGCTGCTGCTTAATTGGCTGTAAAGCTTCATCATGGCGGGCAGACTCCGTACTAAAGGACCGTACTGCTGGATCATCGGCGTAACCTGCTGCGCTACGCCGAGCACCTTCTGAACGTTGCCGAGCATGCTCGACAGGGATGCCGGACTTGCCAGGTTCTGTATTCCCTGCAGTCCTGCACCTGCTCCTCCGCTGGCCGCCGCCGGTGCAGACGCGGCAGCGCTTCCTCCTCCTGAACCGGGTAAAAAACGGGAAAGCATCCCTTTTAAGCCCCCTCCGCCGCCCGTGCCTGCGTTTCTCAGGCCCGCTCCGGCAATCTGCTGCTGAGGAAAAAGCTGCCGGCCCTGCTGCATCAGCTGCCGGCCCGGCAATGACGGTCTTCCTCCCATCCTCATACGCGGATTCATCAACGGCCGGCCCTGCTGCGCCATATTTCTCATCGGCTGCTGTGGAAACATACTTGTACCTCCTTTCTGTCTCTCTGCTATTACAATATGCATCGGAGGGGGCATTTGCTTTTCTGTCTCGAAAACAGGATTCCCCCAAGACATGGTGTTTTTAAATAAAATCGGTTATAATGTGATGATGGACACAGAATGTGCCGCTTTAAGGAGCTGGGAAAAATGAAAGAAACTAAATTTGATGGATACAACTTAAAACCGTTTATTATAGATGCAGTTCACCGCCTTGGTTTTTATGAACCGACAGATATTCAAAAGCGGCTGATACCTGCCGTACTGAAAAACGAAAGCGTGATCGGGCAGTCCCAGACGGGGACGGGGAAAACCCACGCCTATTTATTGCCAATTTTGAATCGGATTGATCCGGGTTCTGATACGGTGCAGGCTGTTATCACGGCGCCGACGAGAGAGCTTGCCAATCAGATTCATCAGGAAGCGCTCAAAATCACACAGGGTGCGGAAGATGAGCCGATCCGGACAAAATGCTTCATCGGCGGGACGGACAAGCAAAAATCAATTGATAAGCTGAAAACACAGCCTCATCTCGTCGTCGGAACGCCGGGCCGGATCGCGGATCTGATTAAGGCGCAGGCATTGAACGTCTATAAAGCGCAGTCTCTCGTCATTGACGAAGCAGATCTGATGCTTGACATGGGCTTTTTAGAAGACGTTGATTACATCGGATCACGGATGCCGGAAGAACTTCAGATGCTTGTGTTCTCAGCTACGATTCCGGAAAAGCTGAAGCCGTTTTTGAAAAAGTATATGGAAAATCCGAAGTACGCGCATGTTGAGCCGAAAAGAATCACAGCCGAAAAGATTGAACATGTTTTGGTTCCTTCTAAACAGCGTGATAAAGACAAGCTGCTTTTTGATATGATGTCTCATCTGAACCCTTATCTGGGCATTGTGTTTGCCAATACGAAAAACACGGCTGACCATATTGCGAAATACCTGACTGAAAAGGGCATGAGGATCGGTCTTCTGCACGGGGGATTAACGCCGCGTGAGCGTAAGAAGGTAATGAAGCAGATTAATGATCTGGAATTCACTTATGTCATTGCGACAGACCTTGCGGCAAGAGGAATTGACATTAAAGGTGTAAGCCACGTCATCAACTATGAGCTTCCGGACGATCTGGATTTTTATGTTCACCGCGTCGGGAGAACCGCACGCGCCGGTTCATCAGGCCAAGCACTGACCATTTATGAGCTTTCTGACGAAGATGCGCTCGTAAGACTCGAAAAGATGGGTATTGTGTTTGAATATGCGGAGCTTGTAAACGGCGAATGGAAGAAAGGCGATGACCGCCACCGCCGCAAAAATCGCAAAAAGACGGCAAATGAGGCTGACCAAATGGCGAAACGCCTTGTGAAAAAGCCAAAAAAAGTAAAGCCGGGCTATAAAAAGAAAATGAGCTACGAAATGGAAAAAATCAGAAAGAAGCAGAGAAGAAACCAATCTAACAGAGGAAAGTAGGGGGAATCGGGTTGCTGAAAATAGGTTCACACGTCTCAATGAGCGGAAAACATATGCTCCTTGCCGCAAGCAAGGAAGCCGTTTCATACGGGGCGAACACATTTATGATCTATACGGGCGCTCCCCAAAATACGCGCCGCAAAAAAATTGAAGACTTGAATATTGAAGCGGGCCGCGCCCATATGAAGGAAAACGGCATCGACGAGATTGTCGTGCATGCGCCGTACATCATTAACATCGGAAATACGACAAATCCGGCAACGTTTGAGCTGGGCGTTGATTTTCTGCGTTCTGAAATTGAAAGAACGGCAGCGATCGGCGCGAAACAGATCGTGCTTCATCCGGGAGCGCATGTCGGAGCCGGGGCTGAGACGGGCATCAAAAAAATCATTGAAGGTTTAAACGAAGTGATTGTTCCCGGTCAAAACGTGCAGATTGCGCTGGAGACAATGGCGGGCAAAGGATCAGAATGCGGAAGAAGCTTTGAAGAGCTGGCCGAGATCATTTCGGGGGTTACGCATAATGAACATCTATCCGTCTGCTTTGACACTTGCCACACCCATGATGCAGGATATGATGTCGCCAATGATTTTGACGGCGTTCTTAACGAGTTTGATAAAATCGTCGGCATCGATCGGATAAAAGTCCTTCATGTGAATGACAGTAAAAATATTAAAGGCGCCCGGAAAGACCGCCATGAAAATATCGGCTTCGGAGAGATCGGTTTTGACGCTCTGCAGTACATCGTTCATCACGAGCAGCTTGCCGATATTCCGAAAATCCTCGAAACCCCGTATGTAGGCGAAGACAAGAAAAATAAGAAGCCGCCGTACCGTTTTGAAATCGAAATGCTGAAAGAAAAGCAGTTTGATCAGGAGCTTCTTGAAAAAATATCAGCTCAATAAAAAAGGAGGGGGAATTGCCCCTCCTTTTTTATCCTGAGAATTGATTGAAAAGTTCGTCAACTTTCCGAGCCGTTTCTTTTGAGGTTATCGTTTCCACTTTTTTCAGCAGGCGCAGCCGCTCCTGTTCATCAAAAATATTGATGTTTTTTCCGTGCATCAGAGCCGCTACCTCAGCCGCTTGACTTCTCGTAATGCTGATTCCGTATTGCTTGGAATATTTCAGAAGATCGTCCGCATTGACTTGATTGAGCCGCTGCAAAATAATTCTTTGTATTAAAATCATCGATACTTTCACCTCTTTAGACATAATGTATTGAGCAAATCATTAAAATGTTACGGCTTTTAATGGTAAAATGAAGTTGCTTACTGTTTAAAATAGTTATTACAGGAAAGGAGATTTTATGACCCCAAATAAACAGCACAAAAGAGAATCATTTTTACACTTTATCTTCAGGGTCATCATGATTCTGATCGGGGCGGGTTCAGCCGCCGTAAGTATTGAATTGTTTCTGGTCCCTAATAATTTTATCGACGGAGGCATTATCGGTGTTTCATTAATTTTAGACCACCTCTTTATGTCCAATCCCCTCCTCAATTTCGCCTTATTCGTTGTGTTACTCAACATTCCATTTATGATTTTCGGATATAAATATATCGGAAAAACATTTCTCATCTCTACTGTTATCGGAATTGTCGGTTTAGCGCTGATTGAATCCTCCTTGCACCATGTGGAGGCCATTACGACCCAGCCTATTTTGGCGACGGTATTCGGCGGGCTTTTGCTCGGTTTCGGGGTAGGCCTTGTCATCCGAAACGGAGGCTCGATGGACGGTACTGAAATACTCGGTATCCTTCTCACAAAAAAGCTGCCCTTCTCAGTCGGAGAATTCGTTATGCTCATCAATGTGTTTATTTTTATTTGGGCCGGTTTTGTGTTCGGTCCGGAGCAGGCGATGTATTCTTTCATGACTTATTATATTGCCATGAAAACGATTGACGCCGTCATTCAGGGTCTCGATGAAACAAAAGCGGTCATTATTGTGGCAGATCAGTATGCGGAAATTTCAGACGCAATCTTGCACCGGCTTGGAAGGGGAACCACCAAGCTTCAGGGAAAAGGCGGATATACGGATGAATCCAAAGAAGTCATTTACGCGGTCGTGACAAGGCTTGAAGTGACTAAATTGAAATCCATTGTGTTTGAAATTGATAAAAACGCCTTTATTACGATCATGAATACCCATGAAACGAGGGGCGGTAAGTTCAAAACCGCGATTCACTAGGCTTTCATTTACTTTTCATCATTTTATAGGTATAATTTGATACATCATAAGAAAATGGCCTGCTGTTCAGACAGCTGCCATTTTCTTTTTGGAGCGATACCGTGTTGTAAAAGGGAGGTCCTCATGAACGTACAAGAAGCGTTGAACCTGCTGAAAGAAAAAGGGTATAAATATACGAGTAAGCGAGAAGACATGCTGCAGCTTTTTGCTGATTCTGATAAATATCTGACCGCCAAAAACGTGCTTGCCGCATTAAATGACGACTATCCGGGTCTGAGCTTTGATACCATATACAGAAATCTTTCGTTATATGAAGAACTCGGCATTTTGGAAACAACGGAGCTTTCCGGAGAAAAACTGTTCCGTTTTACATGCTCTTATACCCATCATCATCACCATTTTATCTGTTTAACCTGCGGGAAAACGAAGGAAATTGAGTCCTGTCCGATGGATAAGCTGCACGATGATTTGGAAGGGTATGAAATCAGCGGCCATAAGTTTGAAATTTACGGCACCTGTCCGGCGTGCCGATAAAAAACCTCCTGCTTATACAGGAGGTTTTTTTCAGCTTTTAACATGCTGAAAGCTGTGTTTGTTTTTATTAATCCAGGCGACGGCTTCAAGCCAATTCTGCACCCTGATAATATTGGAATCGATGGGGAGCTGATTATATGGGGAGTTAAAAAGGATAACCGGAATGCCTGCTTCTTTTGCGATCATTGTCGCGTTGCCGTGGTGATCTTCGAAAAATAAATCAATGCCGTGTTTTTTGACGGCTTCCACTTTGTGATGGCCTCCGACAAGCTCAATGTGATCGTAATGAATGTCCCGGTTTGCAAACCAGTCCAGCGTAACATCTTCTAAGTGGCCGCGTCTTGCCGTAATGTAGATAAGACGGTGCTCTTCTTTCAGTCCGTCCAGTGCCTGCTTGGCAAATTCCGCGAGCTTCGCTTCTTTATATATGGCTGCTTCATGAACGTTCATCCATTCCCAAAATTCCTCGTCTGTAATGTTCAAAAGCTTCGTCAGATCATAATCAGTCATATCATCCAAGGTAATGGAAAGATGAAATGAGCGGTTTAAATAAGGGACAAATGTATCCTGTGCCGTAACTGTGCCGTCAATATCTATACCTAACCGTAACATGTCCACACTCCTATAAATTCATCCCTTCAAGTGTAACATAAACAATTAACAATACCAGAAAAGTTTAGCAAACATGAATTCGTAAAAAACGCGGAAACTAAAAAAGCTCCTTTCATAAAAGAAAAAGGGGGAATTGAAGGTGGCATACGATTACGAAAATCGAAAAGGCAACGATTACTATGTAGATCATGGATCGGAAGGAACCGATATCACGCGTGATGTTTATTCAGAAGAAACAGCGGCCGAAATCTCAGAGCCATATCGTGCTTCTGACCGGGCAGCAGACCGTGATGATAATCGGGACGGAGTAAGTGAAGGCCGGGGGATAGGGTATGCAGCATTGGCTATTTCTATCATTTCCCTGTTTGTGCTCCCTGTTTTATTAGGGGCATGCGGCATTATCGTCGGCTATATCGCCAGAAGAAGAGGAGCAGGCGCTTTAGGCGGATGGGCGATGGGAATCGGTATTGTTTCCCTTGTGCTTGGCATCTTCATTACACCGTTTTTTTAACACAACGCAAAAAAAAGCTTGGCGGAATATCCGTCAAGCTTTTTGTGTTTCTTGTTCTGCTTTTGCTTTTTCTGCTTCAAGCTTTGCATAGTGTTCTTCTGCCAGCTTGTCGATTTCTTTTTTGAGCTCTTCGACCATTGTTTCTTCAGGCACTTTGCGGACGATTTGGCCTTTGCGGAAAAGAAGTCCTTCGCCGCGCGCGCCGGCAATCCCGATATCGGCTTCTCTTGCTTCGCCCGGTCCGTTAACGGCACATCCGAGAACCGCTACTTTAATCGGCGCTTTGACTTTAGAAATGTATTCTTCCACTTCATTTGCGATGCTGATGAGATCAATTTCGATCCGTCCGCATGTCGGGCATGAAATAAGCGTAGCCGCGTTTGAAGCGAGACCGAATGATTTCAGCAGTTCTCTGGCTACTTTCACTTCTTCAACCGGGTCGGCGCTCAGAGAGATCCGGAGCGTGTTTCCGATTCCTTTGCTTAAAATCGCTCCGAGTCCGGCCGCGCTTTTTACCGTTCCGGCAAACAGCGTGCCCGATTCTGTAATTCCGAGGTGAAGCGGATAATCAAATGCTTTTGACGCTTTTTCGTATGCTTCTATGGCGAGATTGACGTCAGAGGCTTTCATGCTGACGATGATGTCATGAAAGTCAAGGTCTTCCAGGATTTTGATATGATGAAGCGCACTCTCAACCATTCCGTCAGCAGTCGGATAGCCGTATTTTTCTAAAATACGCTTTTCCAAAGATCCCGCGTTTACGCCGATCCGGATCGGAATTCCTTTTTCTTTCGCCGCTTTTACGACGGCTTCCACTTTTTCGCGCCGGCCGATGTTACCCGGGTTGATTCTGATTTTGTCGGCCCCGCCCTCAATTGCTTTTAATGCAAGCTTGTAGTCAAAATGAATATCGACAACGAGAGGGATGGAAATTTGTTTTTTGATGTCGGCAATCGCGTTAGCGGCGCGTTCGTCCGGACATGCCACCCGGACAATTTGGCAGCCGGCTTCGGCTAAACGGTTGATTTCCGCAACTGTTGCTTCTACGTCGTGTGTTTTGGTCGTCGTCATACTCTGAATGACGACTTCGTTATTTCCGCCTATTGTTAAAGGTCCCACTTTGACGGGACGCGTTTTTGTACGATGTGTGATTTCACTCACTTGTCAATCGCTCCTTAATTGTAGTTACCGCTTTTGCAGGCTGAGCCTTTTACATGTCAGGCAACTTCTATTTACATGTTATATTGTAACAGTGTATTTGCCGAACTGACAAGAAATTAACGTTTAATTGCGGTAGACGGGGAATTTATAAGCGGTGCCTGCCTGAATGGCGTTTGCTTTTACATTCGGATTCAGCGCCTCAAAATCTTGTGCAATATCATCTGGCGCTTTATGTGCGCCGACTATCGACATCACCGTATCGCCTTTTTTGACCGTAACCGTTCTGTATGAAGCTTCCTGTTGGGCTGGCTGTGCCGCCGCTGCGTATGCTGGAAGGTCTTGAGAAGGGATCGTGCCGATTTTAAGATCGTAAAAGATAATGAATATCACAAATAAACTGCCGAATACAAAAGTAAGCCGCTTCATTCCAACCGCCTCCCGCATACATTTTTACTTCATTGTATGCTTGTCCCGTTTTGTTCATGACAAAAAAGAAGACCGCCGGGGGCAGTCTTTGTTACACAGCTGTTTTACTTCGCGGTATCTCTTTTAAGACGAGGAAAAGGATGATAAAGTTTACAAACCAATTCACTAAAAATTCACTCGGCACCGTAATAACAAGCGTGCGCATGATCGTAAAGAATATGGTCGAAAGTGTAATGGAATAAGCCGAAAGCTTCCAGAGCTGCTGGTAATTCAATGTCTTTCTTTGCGCATTTTTCAATATCAGGCCGATGACGGCGAGAAATGATACTTCAATGAATTTGCCGGCCGCTGTCATGATGAACAGCAAAACGGACAGGACGGTGACGATCATTGTTTTATTTTGGTTTAATGCTGATATGATTTCTTTTTTTGTGATATCGGCAGGCATCAGCGAATAATTCATTTCTGTCGCCTGTCCGTCTACAGCAAGCACCATTTTATTTTTCAAAATGCCGATCGCATTTTGTTTCGCCGCTATTTGTTTCGCGCCGTAAGCATCTGTGGGATCAAACACGATGACGAACCCGTTCGCTTCCGTTTCCTTAGAGGCGGATGCTTTCGTCTGCAATTCTCCGTTTGAAATGCTGAAATCAGGGAAATCTTTCTTTAACACGGTTTTGAAACCGTTCATTGAGTTTACGGTGCCGGAGCAAAGGTAATAAGCGCTTGGCAGCGTAAAAAGGACAGACAGCAAATATACATAAAGGATCGCTTTTCCTATCCCCTGAAACCGTGTTTTTGCAATATCTGCCGGAGAGTATGTACTTTTCAATAAAGCCGTAAATATGTTCAATATCTTCACTTCCTAGCCTAAACTGGTATATGTTGCTTATTGTATCGTTCACAGGGGATGAACACAAGTGAGAGTATTTAAAGCGGTGATAAGGAATCATACATAATAAGATAAAGCGGGAAGCGGTGATCGCCCGCAAAATAAAGGAGGGTGTTTTTGTCATGAGTGTTTTGTATTGGCTGATTATCATTGCGGTCTTCGTCATTGCTTTTATCGGGCTTGTATATCCGGTGATTCCAAGCGTTATTTTTATTGTGGCCGGTTTTCTTCTCTACGGATTTTTGTTTTCCTTCAGTCCTTATTCTTACCTGTTTTGGCTCATTGAGGCGGTATTTGCGGCCGTTTTATTTGCAGCTGATTATGTGTCAAATTTACTTGGCGTTAAAAGGTACGGAGGAAGCAGGGCGGCAATCTGGGGAAGCACGATCGGATTGTTGATCGGGCCCTTCGTTATTCCTGTGGCAGGCATTATAATAGGCCCGTTTATCGGTGCTGTCTGCGCTGAGGTGTTTGTTCATCAAAAGGATATCAAGTCCGCGGCAAAAGTGGGGCTCGGCTCGTTAATCGGCTTTTTAACAAGCGTGGCGGCAAAAGGCGTCATTCAGCTCTTTATGATCGGATATTTCTTATGGACGGTGCTTTAGAAAGGTTTAATTTCGGCAGTGAACGGATAAAGTGTAATATGTCTGCTGGAATCGCCGGATTGTGAGCTTTTTCATTGATTACCATGCTTTCTTTTGTTACATTGAGATTAGAAAAGTTCGCGTTAAGCGGCATTTCAGTACATATATTTAAAGGAGGAAAAAAATTATGGCTTACAAACTTCCAGAATTGCCTTACGCTTATGATGCTTTAGAACCTCATATCGATAAGGAAACGATGACGATTCATCATACGAAGCACCATAACACATACGTGACAAACCTCAACAAAGCGATCGAAGGATCAGCGCTTGCAGAGAAATCTGTAGATGAGCTTGTTGCTGATTTGAACGCAGTGCCGGAGGACATCCGCACAGCTGTCCGCAACAATGGCGGCGGACATGCCAACCACTCTTTATTCTGGACTCTTTTATCTCCGAACGGCGGAGGCGAACCGACTGGTGAGCTTGCTGAAGAGATCAAAAGCACGTTCGGAAGCTTCGATCAATTTAAAGAAAAATTCGCCGCAGCAGCTGCCGGCCGTTTCGGTTCAGGCTGGGCTTGGCTTGTTGTAAACAACGGCAAACTTGAAATTACAAGCACGCCAAACCAAGATTCACCGCTTTCAGAGGGTAAAACGCCTGTCCTCGGTCTTGATGTTTGGGAGCATGCGTACTACCTGAACTACCAAAACCGCCGTCCTGATTACATTTCAGCTTTCTGGAATGTTGTGAACTGGGATGAAGTTGCCCGTCTTTACAGCGAAGCAAAATAAATAGTTCGATCAAACAAGGTCTCCCGCGGGAGGCCTTGTTTTTTTATTGACTTTGAATCCTTTTACATATCTCAGTTTGAGTGAGACAAACTAATGTGTAGTAAAGGGGAGTCAATGATGAGCAAAATAAAAAAAATTATCGGCGACATCGAAATAAATAAAGGGCTGCTGCTGTTATTGACGATTGGCGGCCTTTACTCATTGGGCATCGCGCTGTCAAATACATTTGTCAACGTGTATTTGTGGAAGCAGTCGGGAAAATTTATTGATTTGGCCATATACAATTTGTCGGTCGTAACGATGCAGCCGGTTACCTTTCTGCTGGCCGGCCGGCTGGCTAAAAAAATCGACAGGGTGTTTATTCTCAGGTTCGGCGTTATCTTTTTGGCGGCTTTTTATTTAAGTGTGCTGCTTGCCGGAGAAACTGCGGCTTCCCGTCTCGTTTTGATAGGGGCCGTGCTCGGAGTTGGATACGGCTTTTACTGGCTGGCTTTTAATGTGCTGACGTTCGAAATTACGGAACCGGAAACGAGAGATTTTTTTAACGGGTTTTTAGGCATTTTGTCTTCATCGGCGGGCATGATCGGTCCGATTGTGGCCGGATATGTCATTTCAAGACTTGAAAACAATACGGGTTATACAATCATTTTCAGCCTGTCACTCGGTTTATTTGCCCTTGCCGTGGTCATGAGCTTTTTTCTGAAGCGGAGGGAGTCGAAAGGCCGGTTTATGCTGAAAAAAGTTTTTGATGAGCGCCACACGAATCTGAATTGGCGCCGGATTACCAACGCGCACTTTTTTCAAGGCTTGAGAGAAGGGATTTTTGTTTTTTTAATCAGCGTATTTGTATTCATTGCGACAAACAGTGAGCTGGCGCTCGGAACATTCGGTCTCGTCAATTCCGCGGTTTCTTTTTTTGCCTATTATTTTGCATCAAGGCTCATCAAAAAAAGAGCGCGGAAAAAGGCGATTCTTATCGGCGGATTGATCTTGTACGGCGCCCTGTTTCTCATCATTTTTAAAATGAGCTTCACGACGCTCCTTTTGTACGGAGTGTTTATTGCGATCGGCTATCCAATTCTGCTCGTGCCGTATGTCTCGCTTACATATGATGTGATAGGCCGGGCGCGTCTTGCCAGAAAAGCCAGAATTGAATACATTGTGCTCAGGGAGTTATTTTTAAATGCGGGCCGGATCGTTTCCATCCTTTGTTTCCTTGTAATCGTTACATTATTCAAGGAAAAAGTGGGAATACCGGCGGCGCTCGTGCTGCTCGGAGCCGGCCATCCGCTGATTTATTACTTTATAAAAGACATTAAACTGGATACGGAAACTTCTGATGAAACAGTAGAAGAAGACCGACAAAAACAGGCGGCGGAACCGAATTTTATAAAAGGAGAAAGATAAAAGGGTTATCTGTAGAAAAATATCGAAAAAACCTTTAGAATGAAAAATGGCACCTGAACAGAAGGTGTCATTTCTTTCTGTAAATAAGAAAAGGTGATGTCATGAGGAGAAATAAAAAGAAAATAGCTGTAAACAAAGAAAAGAAAAAATCACTGCCGATCCGGCTTAATTTTTTGTTTTTGGCCGCGTTTCTTATTTTCACTTGGATTATCGTCGAGCTTGGCATCAAGCAGATCGTTCAGGGTGATGATTATAAAAACGCCGCTAATAAGCAGGAGGAGTCTGATGTCAGCACGGCGGTTCCGAGAGGGAAAATATACGACCGGAACCTAAATCCCATCGTAACGAATAAAGCATTAAATGCGATTACATATACACGTTCAGCCTCAACCACCCAGGCGCAGCGTTTAAAAATCGCAAAAAAACTGTCGGGTATGATTAAGGTAAGCACCAAAAAGGTGACTGAGCGGGATAAAAAAGACTATTGGATGTTAACGAGGCCTGATGAAGCGAAAAAACTGATTACGGCCGAAGAAAAGCAAAAAGCTGAAGACAAAAAACTGTCTGAAGATGATTTATATCAGCTTCAGCTGAAACGTATCACAGACAAACAGCTGAATGAGCTCACTTCAAAAGATATGCAGATCCTTGCGATCAAAAGGCAGATGGATTCAGGCTACTCACTGACGCCTCAATACATCAAAAATGAAGGGGTGTCGGCAAAAGAAATGGCCGTCGTCAGCGAACATTTAGATGAACTGCCGGGAGTTGACGTGACGTCTGACTGGGAACGGTCTTATCCAAATAAAGGGTTGTTAAAATCAGTTCTCGGCAGTGTCTCAAGCTCCAATGAGGGACTCCCTTCAAATCTTCTTGAGCATTATTTGTCCCTCGGCTACAGCAGGAATGACAGAGTAGGAAAAAGTTATTTAGAGTATCAATATGAAAATCTGCTGCAGGGCCAAAAAGAGAAAGTGAGAAATGTGACAGATTCCTCTGGAAACGTAACAGATACAGAAACGGTTTCAAAAGGTAAAGCCGGGGATGATTTAGTACTCACTATAGATACCGAATTGCAAAAAGACGTTGAAAAAATTATTGAGAAAAATTTAAGGGCTGCAAAGGCAAGACCGAGTACACAGTTGCTTGACAGAGCATTTGTCGTAATGATGGATCCCCGTAATGGAGAAGTGCTTACAATGGCGGGTAAACAGATTAAACAAGCAGGCGGCAAATATAAAATTGATGATTATGCACTAGGAACAATGACTTCCTCTTATAACATGGGCTCAGCTGTAAAAGGGGCAACATTGTTAACAGGTTATCAAACAGGTGCTATAAAAATCGGAAATATATTTACGGATGAAGTTTTAAATATTAAAGACTCTCCTCCTAAAAAATCGGTAAGTGTAATGGGGCCGATAAATGATTTAACTGCACTTGAGCGTTCATCTAACGTTTATATGTTTAAAACTGCGATTGCAATTGGTAAGGGTAAATATATATCAGGACATCCACTGCCGCTTGATTACAGCGCATTTGATAAATTTCGTTATTACTTCAGTGAATTCGGTTTAGGGGTAAAAACAGGAATTGATCTGCCTAACGAAGCTACAGGATATGTGGGAACTAAAAGACAGTCAGGTTTCTTGCTTGATTTTGCGATCGGCCAATATGACACATACACTCCGCTTCAAATGGCTCAGTATGTATCGACCATTGCTAATGGCGGCTATCGTATGAAGCCCCAAGTCGTGAAAGAAGTAAGAAAACCTTCAAAAAAAGGTATCGGGGCCGTCGTTGAATCTGTTAATCCGGAAGTGATGAACCGTCTTGATATGACGGAAAGTGAAATTAAACGTGTTCAACAAGGTTTTAAACTTGTTATGAATGGAGCTCAAGGGACTGCGAGAGCAAATTTTGCTAATAAAAGTTATCACCCTGCCGGTAAAACTGGAACAGCACAAGCTTTCTATGATGGACCTATAAAATCAAGAACTGGTGCTTCTACTTATAACACAACTTTGGTGGCTTATGCTCCTGCAGATCATCCTGAAGTTGCTATTTCGGTAGTGGTTCCATGGGCTTATGAAAATTACAATGACAGGTATTCAATAACTAATGACATTGGGGAAGCAGCTCTGGACAAATACTTTGAGCTGAAAAAGAAACAAGAAGATAATAATACGAAGCAGAAAAACGAAGATAAAATTCAGGAAGACGCTGAAAATGGCAATACAAGCAACTAACAGAAAAACGCTCACAACCTGTGAGCGTTTTTTTTATACAAAAAAACATCCGGATTTACAAAACCTTAACACTTGATTTATACGCATTTTACAAGAACCCTTTACTCTATACGTGTAGGACAAATTACACATTAAATGCAGGGGGAATTCAGGAAATGAAAAAAAACAAATGGATGCTTATGCTTCTGATGGCTGCTGTTATGATTGTTGCTGCAGCATGCGGAAATGCAAAGGAAAGCGGCAAGACAGACAGTCAATCTGCAAGTGAGGATAAAAAAGCATCAGGTTCTTTAACCGTTTCTGGTTCATCAGCCATGCAGCCGTTAGTACTGGCAGCGGCGGAAAAGTTTATGGAAAAACATCCGGATGCTGATGTGCAGGTGCAAGCGGGAGGTTCAGGAACAGGACTTTCGCAAGTGTCTGAAGGGGCAGTGCAAATCGGCAACTCAGATGTCTTTGCTGAAGAAAAAGAAGGCATTGATGCGAAAGCCCTAAAAGACCACCGAGTAGCGGTAGTGGCGATGGCGGCTGCGGTCAACCCCGGTGCTGGCGTAAAGGATATAACCAAAAAACAGCTGACAGACGTCTTTACAGGAAAAATTAAAAACTGGAAAGAGCTTGGCGGTAAAGATCAAAAAATTACACTCGTGAACCGTCCTGATTCGTCTGGAACACGCGCTACGTTCGTCAAATATGCTCTTGACGGAGCAGAGCCTGCAGAGGGCATTACAGAGGATTCCTCCAATACAGTCAAAAAAATCATTGCGGAAACGCCGGGAGCAATCGGTTATCTGGCATTCTCTTATATAAACGATAACAAAGTAACGCCTTTATCGATCGGAGGCATCAAACCGGAAGAGAAAAACGTCGTCACAGGCGAGTATCCGATTTGGGCTTACGAGCACTCTTATACGAAAGGTGAAGCGTCAGGCCTTACAAAAACGTTTCTTGACTATATGAACAGCGATGAAGTACAGAAAAGTATCGTAAAAGATCAGGGCTACATTCCGATCTCTGATATGAAAGTCACACGTGACGCAAACGGCAAGCAAAGCTGAGGGGAGGGCGGGCTCCCCGCCTCTTCTTCTTTATAGGAGTGTAAACAAATGATAAATCACAGAGAAAAAGAGTCTGTAAGCGAACGCTTAATATGCTCAAAACAAAACAGGCAATTGGATGAAGTCCGCGGAAGGGTGATTGTGTCTGTGTGTGCCGCGATTATCATTGCGGCATCAGCGGCGATCACAATTTTCCTCGGCATAAAGGGGCTGCAATCTTTTTTTGTAAATGGTGTAAGCCCGATTGAGTTCTTAACAAGTCTGAATTGGAATCCAACCCAGGCAAAACCTGAGTTCGGCGCGCTGCCTTTTATTTTCGGATCATTTGCGGTCACGGTTCTGTCCGCTCTGATCGCAGCGCCCCTCGGTATTGCGGGTGCCGTGTTTATGACGGAAATTGCGCCGACTTGGGGAAAGAAGGTGCTGCAGCCGGTAATTGAGCTGCTTGTCGGCATTCCGTCCGTCGTTTATGGATTCATAGGTCTTACAGTATTGGTTCCGTTTATCGGCTCTTTTAAATCAAGCGGAACGGGTCACAGCCTTCTGGCGGGGACGATCGTACTCTCGGTAATGATTCTGCCGACTGTTACATCGATTTCCGCTGATGCGCTTGCGTCACTTCCGAAACACCTTCGCGACGGTTCATATGCGCTTGGTGCGACGAGGTGGCAGACAATCAGAAAGGTGCTTATCCCGGCGGCGTTTCCGACATTGCTGACCGCTGTCGTGCTCGGGATGGCAAGAGCGTTCGGAGAAGCACTCGCCGTACAGATGGTTATCGGAAATACAAAGCTTCTGCCGGAAAGCCTGCTTGATACGGCGGGAACATTAACGACGATTATCACGTTAAACATGGGCCATACCACATACGGCAGTATTGAAAATAATACGTTATGGTCTATGGGGCTTGTTCTTCTCATCATGTCGTTTCTGTTTATATTGCTCATACGCTACTTGTCATCTAGGAGGAAAGTGTAATGAACCGGAAAATAACGGATAAATTGGCCACCTGTGTATTCGGGTTATGCGCCGCTGTAATCGCGGCGATTTTGGCAGGATTGTTTTTGTACATTCTTATTCACGGCGTCTCTGAAATCTCCTTGCATTTTCTTACGTCAAAATCGAGCGCCATTGCCTCAGGCGGCGGAATACGGGATCAGCTTTTTAACTCCTTTTACATTCTGTTTATCACCATGCTGATCACGATACCGCTTGGTGTGGGGGGCGGCGTCTTTATGGCTGAATATGCGCCCCGAAATAAAATCACCGATTTTATCAGAACGTGTATTGAGGTGCTGTCTTCGCTTCCGTCCATTGTCATCGGGATGTTCGGCATGCTGATGTTTGTAAACTTGACCGGATGGGGCTACACGATTATCGGGGGCGCGCTCGCATTAACGGTCTTTAACCTTCCCGTTATGGTCCGGGTGACAGAAGGCGCGCTCACTGCAGTCCCTAAGGAGCTGAAAGAAGCTTCTCTCGCTTTAGGCGTATCGAGATGGCATACCGTCAAAACGGTGCTGATTCCGAGTGCGATTCCTTCAATTTTAACCGGAGCCATTCTGGCATCAGGAAGAGTATTCGGAGAAGCGGCCGCATTGTTATTTACAGCTGGGCTGACAACGCCGCGGCTGAACTTTACGGATTTGAACCCGTTTTCTGAATCATCTCCTTTCAACATTTTCAGGCCGGCTGAGACGCTGGCGGTTCATATATGGAGTGTCAATACGCAGGGAATTATCCCTGACGCCGAAGCGATTGCAAACGGCGGCTCGGCGGTGCTGGTGATTTCGGTTCTCTTGTTTAACCTTTGTGCGAGATGGCTCGGGTCTGTCATTTATAAAAAGCTTACGGCAAATTAATCGGAAAGAGGCGAAAACATGATTGATCACATCATCAGGGAACAAGCGGAACAGACAAAGCGTTTGCCGGAGTCTTCGATTTTGGAAGTGAAGCATTTATCAATTTATTACGGTGACAAACAAGCGGTAAAAGGTGTAAACATGAATATTGAAAAACATGCGGTGACGGCTCTGATCGGTCCGTCCGGCTGCGGGAAATCAACATTTTTGAGACAGATTAACAGAATGAACGATGCCATTGCTTCGGCAAGAAGCGAGGGAGAGATCCTTTATGAAGGGCTGAATATTTTGGGTGAAGCGATTAATGTCGTGTCTCTCAGAAGGGAGATCGGTATGGTGTTTCAAAAACCGAATCCGTTCCCGAAATCCATTTACAATAACATCACACATGCGCTGAAGTATGCAGGGGAACGCAGGAAAGCCGTTTTGGATGATGCGGTCGAGGAAAGCTTAACGAAGGCGGCGCTTTGGGATGAAGTCAAAGACCGGCTTCATTCATCAGCTCTGTCGTTATCAGGCGGCCAGCAGCAGCGCCTTTGTATCGCCCGTACGCTTGCGATGAAACCTGCCGTGCTTCTTTTAGATGAACCGGCATCCGCTCTGGACCCTATTTCAAACGCCAGAATCGAGACGCTTTTGACAGAACTGAAAAAAGATTATTCGATTATTATCGTTACGCATAACATGCAGCAGGCGCTGAGGGTGTCTGACCGAACGGCTTTCTTTTTAAACGGGGAAGTGGTGGAATACGGGCAGACAGAACAAATTTTCACGAGTCCTAAAGCGCAAAAGACAGATGACTACATTAACGGAAAGTTCGGATAGGGGGAAGGACTGTGAGTCTTGTGAAGGAAGCGGTGCACACACAGAATTTATTTGATATTCACGGCATGAACGTATGGTACGGAGCCCATCAGGCTTTAAAAGAGATTACGATCGGTTTTGAGGAGCGGAAGGTAACTGCGATCATCGGTCCGTCCGGCTGCGGGAAATCCACTTTTATTAAAACATTAAATTTAATGCTGCAAATGGATCCGAATGTCAAAGTGACAGGCGACATGATCTATAACGGGCGCAATCTGCTGAAGGAAAAGACGGATGCGGCAGAATTAAGAAAACAGATCGGTATGGTGTTTCAAAAAGGCAATCCGTTTCCCCAGTCAATATTTGAGAATGTCGTGTACGGTCCGAGAATTCACGGCGAAAAAAATAAAAAGAAACTGCTTGAAATCGCTGAGGAATCTTTAAAAGCAGCTGCGCTCTGGGATGAAGTGAAGGATCGCCTTCACCAGCAGGCGCTTTCACTGTCAGGCGGTCAGCAGCAGCGCCTGTGCATCGCAAGGGCGCTCGCCACCAAACCGGACGTCCTTCTGATGGATGAACCGACGTCCGCTCTTGATCCCGTGTCCACGCGGAAAATAGAAGAGCTGATTTTGACATTGAAAGAAAAGTATACAATCGTCATTGTGACTCATAACATGCAGCAGGCTGCGAGGGTCTCTGATCAAACCGCGTTTTTCTATATGGGCGAACTGGTGGAGTGGGGCGATACAGGCAAAATATTTTCTCAGCCGGATCATCAAAAAACACATGATTATATCACCGGAAAATTCGGATAAAAAAAAGGGCCCGGCCATTGACCGGGTCCTTTTTATATGCCTATTAAAAAAGCCTGCCGGCCGTATCCATCTGAATGGACGATGCCTGCAAGCTTTTTTAGCGGGTTAATGTTTTGACGATTTTTTTAAAGCTCATATCTGAGTCGACTTTGAAATGGCCGGCGCGGATTTCTTTGTGGTAGCCTGCGTCAATGACGTAATCATTGAAGTCTTTCGCTGAAGGAATAATCCCTTCTTTTTCAAGAATGGATGACACATCAGCAGTGCTCATTCCGTCTTTAATCGTCAGTTTGTATGTTACTTTTTTCTTTTTAGCGTCTGTGTTTTGGTCGTTGTTTAATGATTTTTCTTTAGAATCAAGCAGTTTTTGATAGTCATCCCGGTTGACGGAGACTTTGTGCTGATCGTCGAGGTAGCTGTTTACTTCTTTTTCTGTCAATGCTGTTTTTTCGGTTTTAACGGCGGCTGCCTGGTCATGGTCAGTCAAATAGAAGACAGCGGCGAGAACGGCCGTCGCTAAAATCATGCCTGCTGCAAAAGCCTGAATGCCCCGTTTTGTCATACGAGCACCTTCTCATTATCTTTAATAATGGTATTGACGTCCTCGACAGACACGTGCTCCGCTTTTGCGATGGCTTCCGCAGACATTCCGTTGTTATATTTTGAAATGATTTGTTTGGCGATTTTTTGGTTAATGCCGCTGCTTTTGGCTTTGCGGATCACGAGGTTGGTTTCCAGCAATTCTTCTTCAAGCACCGTCATTTTCTTTTTCAACTTGTAAATTTCCTGCATGGCGGAAAGCTGAAGCGTTTCTAGCTCCTGTTCCACGTCTTTCATCGGATCTCTTTGAGAATATGAGAATGCAATAAGCGCTATACTGACGATAAACAACGCAATAATAGCAATTTCCACGTTTCATCACCTTCTATTATTAATTTGCCCTTCTTTTTTATACCATAAAACGCCGCCATTCTAAAGGAAATAGAGAAAAAAACGGAATTTTGTCGGAAAATCTTTTTTACTCGGGGAGCAAACGGTTATTTCTCTATAGATTTCGTATCGGAAAGCCCTTTTTTGTCCTGTTTCGTCATATTTTGCCTTCTTCTGACGCAAGCTCATTCAGAGGATCAGAAGCGTAAACTGATGTTTTCTGCACTTAAACAACATTTCATGTAAATCAGCTCTAGCATTCCGTCCATTATAGTGGTATTATATATAAGTCTGAATAAGTAAATGATATTTAGTTTGGAGGGAAAATAATGCGCGTTAATATTACTTTGGCTTGCACTGAATGTGGTGAGCGTAACTATATTTCTAAAAAGAACAAACGCAACAATCCGGACCGCGTTGAATTTAAAAAATATTGCCCACGTGATAAAAAATCTACGTTACACCGTGAAACAAAATAAGCTGTTTAACACAGCGGAAAAAGCTGGAGCTTTCAATAAAGTTCTGGCTTTTTTGTCTTTCAGGGAGGTTTGAGAAACGTGAAAGCACAAATCAGAACCGATATAAAAGCAAAGCTTTCTGACATGACAGAAAGTGAATGGGAGAAAAAATGCTGCAGCATGCGTGAAACGCTGTTTTCTTTAAAAGAATGGAAACAGGCCCGCGTGATCGCCGTTACCATCTCGACACGCCTGGAAATTCCGACACGGCCGATTATTGAACAGGCCTGGAAAGAGAAAAAACAAGTCTGTATCCCAAAATGCTTTCCGCAGACGGGAGCAATGGAGTTCCGTACATTTTCTGCGTATGATCAGCTGGAAACCGTATATGCGGGCCTCAGTGAACCGATCGGGAGTCTGACGGAAAAAGCCGCCCAAAATGACATTGACCTTGTAATTGTGCCCGGCGTGGCTTTTGACCGGGAAGGCTTCAGAATCGGATACGGCGGAGGATATTATGATCGGTACCTGTCCGGTTATAAAGGCCGTACCGTGTCGCTTCTCTTTGACTGCCAGCTGACAGACCGTATTCCCCGCATGCCCCACGATATTCCGGTCGATATGATCGTGACTGAATCTGAAACCATCGCTTAATCGCATAAAAAACTTTTTGCACCGGAATAATTCTCGCTGTTTGACAAACGATAGGGGCAGGAGGGATAAGATGAAAAAATTGTTGATCTACTCATTATGCGCCGTATCTGTTTTAGCCGTTTACCAAAACCGCTACCGTCTGATGAACAGCGTGCTCAGCCAGCCGGGGATCAGACGGACATTCATTCATTTCTTTTTAAAAATACCGTTTATCAGAAACAAATTCATTCAGCAGGCATTTTAAACAAATCCCGTTTTTTCAGCGGGATTTTTTGCATAAGAAAACCTGCCGGTAAAAAACGGCAGGTTTTCTCGTATTGTCAGCTTTTTTTCAGGAAACCGAGCAGAATTGAGATCATAGGAGAAATGTACAGGAAAAAGGTAAACGGCAGGTAGTCGATGACGGAAATCCCTAATGCGCTTGCCATAAAAGCGCCGCTTACTCCCCAGGGAATCAGCGGGTTGATCAATGTTCCGCCGTCCTCAAGCGACCGCGCAAGGTGAATCCGCTTAATGCTGAGCTTGTCATATAAAGGTTTATAAGATTGACCCGGAATTAAGATCGACAAATACTGCTCACCTGTCGCAAGGTTTACGCCTATACTTGAGAAGACGGTCGCCATGACAAGACGTCCTTTTGTATGCACGCCTTTTATCAATCCTTGAAGCAGCGCCGCGATCAGGCCCGTTTTTTCCATCAGGCCGCCGAGCGCAAAGGCGATCATGATCAGAGAGACTGATCCCATCATCGATTGGAGCCCGCCTCTGTTGATAATGCTGGCCACAGCCTGGTCGCCGGTTTTAAACGCCGTCCCGCTTTGCAGGGCGGATATAAATCCTTGAATGCTGCTGTCAGGAATAAAAACAGCAGTCAGAAGCCCTGCGGAAATAATACCGGCGGTAAGCACCGGAATCACGGAAACCCGTCTCACAGCTAAAATGATCACCAACAGAGGTGAAAGAAGCGACCAAGGCGTAACGTGCACGGCTTCTTTTATTCCGGAAATGACCGCCTCAATATTTTGCGTTGAAGCGGCATTTATTGAAACAGATGAACCGAGAATATAAAAAAGAACGATCGTGATCAGCAGTGCCGGAACGGTGGTGCCCATCATATGGCGAATATGCTTAAAAATCGGAATTTCGCCGATTCCGGCGGCAAAATTCGTCGTGTCGGACATCGGTGACATTTTATCACCGAAACAAGCCCCGCAAATGACTGCTCCCGCCGTCCATTCGAGCGGAACTCCCGCCGCGCTTGCTACCCCTAACAGCGCGACGCCGATTGTACTGACAGTTGTCAGACTTGAGCCGACAAGCGTGCTGATAATCATGCAGGAAAATAATGCGGTCAAAAGCAGCTGACTCGGCTGTATAATTGACAAAGCGTAAACGGTGACGGTGGGAATGGCGCCGCTGTACATCCAGGCGCCGATCAGCACACCGATCAAAGCCAGCACGATAATCGGCTGCACACCGTTTTTCAATCCGCTGACAATTCCTTTCTCAAGACTGTCCCACGAGAAACCGAGCCATAAACCTGCCAGAGACAGAATAATGACGCAAAAGAACAGCGGCATATGCGGCTCTGTATGAAAGAAAAACAGGCAGGAAATGATGACTGCTAACATCAAGACAAATAAACTGATGGCTGAGATGAACGTCAGCCTTTTTTCTTGTTTCAAAACAACACCCCATCAAACTTTAATCCTTTTGTGCTTTTGGGCACGAAAGTATTGTAACAGAAAAACGCATAAATGAGTGTTTTTTTACAATTGTGAATATACAATTTATGAAAATAATACAAGGATATTTTCTCCAATCGTTTTTTGCTTGACGCCCGGATCAGAGATGAAATACGCTTATACTAAGAAGAATAGAAATGGTGAAGAAGATGAATTCATTTTATGACGTGCAGCAGCTGTTTAAGTCATTCGGACATATCGTTTATTTCGGTGACAGACAAGCCGAAATTGACTTTATGAAAGATGAATTAAAGGAAATGTACTTGTCAAACGTGATTGAAAGAGAATTATGGCAAAAAGCCGCCGGAGTTCTTCAGAGAGAATCGGAGCGGATTAAAGGCAGATAACACAGCAGGATTTTAAATAAGAAAAGGAGATTATTATGGAAGATACATGGTTTGCGGGGATTGATCTTGGCGGAACAACCATCAAGCTGGCCTTTATCAACATGTACGGTGAAATTCAGCATAAATGGGAAGTTCCGACCGATAAATCAGGAAACACAATTACGGTCACGATCGCCAAAGCGCTTGATCAGAAGCTGGAAGAACTGAACAAGCCGAAACGGATTGTAAAATGGATCGGAATGGGAGCGCCCGGACCCGTGGAAATGGCGACAGGAATGGTCTATGAGACGACAAATATGGGGTGGAAAAACTATCCGCTGAAAGACCATCTCGAGGCGGAAACGGGTATTCCGGCCGTCATTGAAAACGATGCCAATATCGCAGCGCTCGGAGAAATGTGGAAGGGTGCAGGTGACGGGGCCAAAGATGTCATTTTAGTGACGCTCGGAACCGGAGTCGGCGGAGGCATTATCGTCAACGGAGAAATCGTTCACGGTAAAAACGGGGCCGGCGGAGAAATCGGTCATATTTGCAGTATTCCGGAAGGAGGAGCTCCGTGCAATTGCGGAAAATCCGGCTGCATCGAAACGATTGCGTCCGCAACCGGCATCGTCCGCATCGCGAAAGAAAAGCTTGCGGCGGTTTCCGACTCTTCGCTCTTACAAGTGCGCGATCTGACGGCACGTGACGTGTTCGAAGCGGCTAAACAGCAGGATAAGACCGCGCTTGAAGTCGTCGATTATGTCGCAAAACATTTAGGCCTCGTGCTCGGAAATCTGGCAAGCGCCATGAATCCGACAAAAATCGTGCTCGGCGGAGGCGTGTCTAAAGCGGGTGAAATCCTGCGGTCAAAAGTGGAAGAGACCTTCAAAATCACCGCGTTCCCGCGTTCTGCGGAAGCGGCCGATATTTCGATTGCGGCACTTGGAAATGATGCCGGAGTCATCGGCGGGGCGTGGATTGCCAAAAATGAATGGCTCAAACATCAAAACTGCTGAAGAAAGTCTGCCTGCCCATATCGCGGGCAGCTTTCTTTTTTTATCTCCCCTGTCATATAGTTTTTAAAAAAGGGGGATGAACATGGCGGGAATTCGTGTCAAACCTGAATTGAAACAGCATATGAAAGATATTGCAAAGGTGCTTTCAATTGATGAAAAACTGTTGAAAGCCGCTGATAAAACGGCGGAAAGCGATGAATTATTTTGTCCCGGCTTTGCCGTGAGCGGGCAGTCAGAGGGTCCGCCGCTTGAGACGCTGAGCGGGCTTTCGCGATACATCCGGCACTGTGAAAGCGTTCTTTCCGCTGATCAATGGCTGAAGGAAGAAAAGGTGTACGGCTCCCAATCGGTTTATGAAGAAATTGAGAAAATAACGGATGTCTTTCCGTTTGTCACATGCCGTAAAATCGGCAGTTCCGTATTGGGAAAGCCGCTTTATGAGCTGAAAATAGGTGCGGATACGGCCGAAAGAAAAGTCCATGTAAACGCCTCATTTCATGCCAATGAATGGATCACCACCTCGGTCGCGCTTAAATGGTGTAAAGAATATTGCGCGGCATTATGCGAAAATAAAACCGTTTTCGGGCACTCTGCGCTTGATATATTCAGCCGGACATCATTGTCATTCGTTCCGCTCGTAAATCCCGACGGGGTTGATCTCGTACTTTACGGGTGTGAAGATTTATCAGAAAAAAATGAATTTCTCAACGAATTAAATGAGCACCGCCCGGATTTCCGCGAATGGAAGGCGAATATAAACGGTGTGGATTTAAATAAACATTTCCCATCCAATTGGGATATTGAACAAAGGCGCAAACCGAAAGCCCCTTCATACCGTGATTTTCCGGGAACGGCGCCGCTCACTGAACCGGAGGCGCAGGCGATGCATCGGCTGATAACGGATCAGCCGCCTGACCGGCTGATCGCGCTTCATACGCAGGGAGAAGAGATTTATTGGGGATACGAAGGATGTGAACCGGAGCAATCATCTCAGATGATTCGGGAGTTGGAAGCGATAAGCGGAAACCGCTATCAAGGCGTTAAAACCATTGACAGCCATGCCGGTTTTAGGGATTGGTTTATACAGCAGTATGGAAAAGAGGGCTATACCATTGAGCTCGGGAAGGGAAAAAACCCTTTGCCTTTTCATCAGTTTGCTGATATTTATCAAGCGACGGAAGGTATTTTGTGGAGGTCGCTTGTTTTTTGAGACATCTGTGAAATTTCTCATTTGTTTACATAAACAAATATGGGACAATAGAAAAGAATGGAGGGAAGGCTGATGAGATACTTGGTTTGTGTTCTGCTGTCCGCATTCGTTCTGTGTTTAGCGGCCTGTGAACCATCTCATCAGCAGCAAGACACAGGCGTTTCGGCAAAATCGGCAGAACAGAAAATCGTTCCGCTCAGTAAAAAGGAAGCGGAAAAAACGGAAGGATGGCTGGATAACAGAACAATTCTGTATACAGCACATCATCAGCTGATGAAATATGATCTTTTCAGCGGAAAATCCGAACGGCTCTATGAAACAAAGGGCAATATTGTCAATGTAAAGATCAGCCGGAAAAAACAGCTGATTCTCGTACAGGTGACAAGCAGCGGTCAGACTGAGCTTGTGCTTATAAACAAGCAGGGGAAAAGACTTTATCACAAAGCCTTTAACTCTTATGAGCTGGAGACGGCTTGGAATCCGTATGACCCGTATCAAATGATGATTACCGTTTTTACTGAAACATGGGACTTCACAGCCTATACGGCTGATATGAACAACGGCATTTTAAAAAAGAGTCCCGTTCAGGCCCCTTTTGTCCATTGGACCTCCACTGATGAATTCCAATATATCAAGCAAGGAAAAACGGAGGAAGAGGGTCCTTTATATTCTTATGACTTGCAGACGAAAAAAGAAAAAAGAGTGCTTCATCACGTCATCTGGACTGATTCCCGCCCGGGCATGACGATTGCCGTCAGACAAACGGATCAATCGGACGGAGACGGCGAGTTCCTTTTCCAAAAGCCGGCATCCGTGACACACCGCTTTCCTCTCCAAAAAAAGTATGAGAGCTTTGCGCCGATGGAATATGATTACGATCAGACACACAAGCGGTTTTACATATTTAAGCCTGAAGGCCGCTCTTACAATCTGATCAGCTTTGACTTAGGAGACGAACGGGAGCGGACGGTGCTCAAAAACACGGAAATGGAGCCGATTCAGATCTCTCCGAACGGGGAATACGCTTTATACGGCTTTACGTATGACCGTCTGATTTCACTGAAAACAGGCATGACAGAACCAATCATAACAAATGAAAAAGGAGTTTGAACCAAATGGCAATTGCAGATGTCACAATCATTCCGATCGGAACAAAAACACCGAGCGTCAGTGAGTATGTAGCGGATGTGCAAAACATTTTGGAGGGTTACAAAGCTGCCGGCAAAATCAAATTTCAGCTCACGCCGATGAACACGTTGATTGAAGGTGAGCTGAGCGACTTATTCGCAGTCATTCAGGACATTCACGAAGCCCCGTTCCAAAAAGGGCTGCACAGAGTGGCGACAAATATCCGCATTGATGACAGACGTGATAAAGAAACGACGCTGGAGAGCAAAATCAAAAGTGTCAGCAAACATTTGCAGCAATAAAAAATAAGCCTGTATCCATTGGATACAGGCTTTTAATGTGCAGTCGGATAGCCGCTGGTTACAATGGTCATTACGGTAAACCAGCCAAACACACCCAGGGTGGCGGCGGCTAACAAAAATCCCAGGATATTTCTCTGTCTGACAGCCCGCAGGACTCCTAATACAGCTAATAATGCGACAAGGCCGAAGATTACAACAAGTAACATCATGCTCCTCCTTTGTCATTGGAACCTGAAAATCTTTCCATTTTATTTTAACCGTTTTCATTTTGTTTGTCGATAGCGTTTTCCCGGCCGCATTCATTGAATCTTCCGCAGAAAACCTTCATAATAAGGGCATATACATAAAGAGGTGATGAAAGTGAAATGGAGACGAATGCCGGCCGGTCCGATTCAGGCAAACGCGTATTTTCTTGTCAGTGAGGATCAGTCCTGTCTTATTTTTGATCCGGGCGGGGAAGCGGACAAAATCAACAATTACATAAAAGAAAACAATCTGAAGCCGCTGGCCATCTTACTGACGCACGCCCATTTTGACCATATCGGCGCACTTGACGAAGTAAGAGACAGATGGGATGTTCCCGTCTATCTTCACAAAAATGAAGAAAAGTGGCTGGAGGACTCTTCCTTAAACGGATCAGGCATATTGCGGGGCATTGCCGTAACAGCACGGCCCGCCGAACGGCTCATCGAAGGCGACGGCATTTTGGACATCGGGCCTTTCCATTTGGAGACATTGTTTACGCCGGGACATTCACCGGGAAGCGTTTCTTATTATGTGAAGGACGCGGATCTGGTGATTTCAGGTGACGTGCTCTTTCAGGGAGGCATCGGCCGAACTGATTTACACGGCGGAAGTCAGGACGTATTGCTTGATTCCATTCATCAAAAACTGCTCACGCTTCCCGGACATACACTTGTATTAAGCGGGCACGGGCCGGAAACGGACATCCAGACAGAGCAGGAGCGAAACCCGTTTATCAATGGTTTTTCACTGTAAATGAAAAAAGACAGACCATAATCGGTCTGTCTTTTTCTGTTCAATGGGTTCCGCCGCCCGGTGTCATAATAAAAATAGAGTAATATGTAAATCCGGCGAAAAATACGGTTAAGTAAGCTCCGAAAATATAAATATACATCCGCTCAGTCAGATTCAAATAAGAAAGAAATACGAAAAAGATCGTCTGTCCAAAAAACAAAAGAGAAGCGTCTTTCATGCCCCCTAGAAAAAACATGACTGCAAATATCCCCGTCCAAAATCCTAACACCCGGAACATGCGATTCATTCCTTATCCCCTCCCGAGAGTCTATCTGAAGTTTATTATAATAGATCGGCACTCAAAATGTAAACATTTTCATGATTATATTTATTGTGGAATTTATGTCTTTCCCTGTGTTTTATATCTTATGCCGCTCTCTAAAAAAGATCCGAAAAATCTTTTTGAAATACGTTTAGGGAAAAAAAGTTCAGGGTACTTATGTTAACAAAGAGACGGATTATCCGAGGGAGGAATTTTTAAAAATGAAAGAACTTATTTTTTATTCATACCCGAGCTGCACATCATGCCGAAAAACGAAACATTGGTTAAAAGCCCACAATGTTGACTTTCAAGAGCGCCATCTATTCAGGGAGACACCGACAATTGATGAATTGAAGCAGATCTTATCATTAACGACCGAAGGAATTGATGAAATATTGGCGACGAGAAGCCAAACATTTAAAAACCTCAACCTGAACATTGAAGAAATGACTGTAAATGAAGTGCTGAAGCTTTTGACTGAGAAGCCGAAACTGCTGCGGCGTCCGATTCTGATCGATCGCAATAAGCTCGTTATCGGATACAATCCGGGAGAACTGATGAAGCTGACGAAGAAAAAAACGGTACATCAATCTGTATCATAAGAGAAAAACGAAGATCCGCTGATCAAATTTATCAGCTAATCTTCGTTTTTTGCGGTTGCGCGACTGGGCTAGCTGGATTCGAACCAACGATCACGGAGTCAAAGTCCATTGCCTTACCGCTTGGCTATAGCCCATCAGATGTAATTACAGTATGTGCGTCCGGCGCCGATTTATACATACAAAGTAATTTGAATGGAGGAGACCCGTGAAACATTTGAATGAAACATTATCTCGAACCTTAATTGAAGAATCAGGTGAAATCACACGCCAGTGGCTGCTCATACCAAAATCGGGGCGGCCTTCAGATGATCAGAAAGCGGAAATGCAGCACCGTCTGTTAATTGAAATCGTTGCCGGCATTTTATCGGAAAAAGACGGCGGGGAAGAGGAGCTGACAAAGTGGGCGCTTCAGTTCGCAAGGGACCGGGCCGTCCATGAAGTACCGGTCTATGAAAGCGTCACGAGCTTTAAAGAATTCCGGAGATTGGTCTGGAACCGCATACAGACATGCTGTGAAACGATGTCTGAGAAGCCCGGGGCGAATGCGGTATTCCATTGGGGAGAGAAGCTGAACAAAGCAATTGACCATATGATTGAAGTATTTACAGAGGAATATTATAAAGTGACGGTTACACAATTAAACGCCCAAAAGGAAATGATTAACGAACTGAGCGCGCCGATTATGCCGATTGCCGACGGTATTGGAATTTTGCCGCTTGTCGGCGAAATTGATACCTACCGGGCAAAAATGATTTTGGAATCGGTGCTTGACCAATGTTCTTCACTCCGTCTTTCTTATTTATTTTTAGATATATCAGGAGTGCCGATTGTGGATACGATGGTCGCTTATCAGATTTTCAAAGTGATTGACAGCACAAAACTTCTTGGCATAGAAACGACAATCTCAGGCATCAGGCCGGAAATCGCGCAGACCGTCGTGAAGCTCGGCATCGATTTTTCTCAGGTGAAAACAGAGCAGAGTCTGGCGAAGGCGCTGGCAAAAAACGGATTTATCGTAAAAGAATCATTAAGATGATAAAAAGCTGAATGGCCGGGAGGGATTTCTCCCTCAGCTATTCAGCTTTGTCAGCTTCAATCGTCATGATATGATGGCTGTCGATTTCTTTTACCGTAAATGTGTAGCCTTCAAAATCAATGGTGCTCCCGGGCTTCGCGTCAATATGCTGAGTAAGAAACCAGCCCCCGAGTGTATCGACTTGATCAGCCGTAATCTCTGTTCCGAGTAAATCATTGACGTCACTGATCAGCAATTTGGCGTTCAGGAGATAGCGGTTCTTCCCAAGCTTTTGAACGGAAGGTGTTTCGTCCGTATCAAATTCGTCGCGGATTTCGCCGACGATCTCTTCAATGATATCTTCCGCCGTTACTAATCCCGCGGTTCCGCCGTACTCATCAATGAGAATGGCCATATGGGCGTGTTCCCGCTGCATTTTAACGAACAATTGATAAATCGGAATCGTCTCAATCACGTGGATCGCCGGCTGGATGTAAGGGCTGAGTTCGTGTTTTGTAAACGCCCCTCCTTCTGACAGGAATCTGAATAAAACTTCTTTAATATTGATGATGCCGACTACATGATCTTTATCTCCTTTTACTACGGGATACCGGGTATATTTATTTGTTTTGATAATGTCCCGGAGCATATGTCCCGATCCGCTGTCTAACGGCAGGCTCACCATTTCATTCCGGGGCACCATAATTTCTTTGGCAGTGCGCTTATCAAATGTAAAAATGTTATTTACGTAATGCAGCTCGCTTTTTTTGATCATGCCGCTTCGATAGCTTTCGGCAAGGAGCACCCGCAATTCCTCTTCCGTATAAGCCATTTCATGTTCGGAAGCAGGCTTCAAGCCGAACATGGCTGTAATCAGGCGGGCGGAATGATTGAGCAGCCAGATGAACGGAAACATTAACTTATAAAACAAAATCATCGGTCTGGCAGACAAAAGTGTAATCCGCTCGGCTTTTTGGATAGCAAAACTTTTCGGGGCGAGTTCGCCGATGACGACATTCACATATGTAACCAGCAGAAAGGCGATGATCAATGACAGTACTTGGGCAACCGCTTCGTGAACTCCGGTTTTTAAAAATAACGGCTGAAGCATTGCTTTGACTGTCGGTTCACCCAGCCAGCCGATCCCCAAAGCGGTGACGGTGATGCCCAATTGGCACGCCGATAAATATTCATCGAGGTGTGTAATGACATGCTTGGCTGCTTTTGCTCCTTTTACATTTTCCTCAATGAGCTGATTAATGCGGGAGCGCCTTGCTTTAACAATTGAAAACTCTATGGCGACAAAACACGCCGTTAATAAAATAAATAGTACGATGGCAGATAGTTTGATGATATACAATGTAACGCCTTCCGCGAAGGAAGGCTTGCACCTCCCTTTTTTCGGAATAATACCACTGTAGAAAGCTGCTCAAACATCGAACCTGGTTTAGCCTGCTTCATTTACGGTAATAAAACAAGAAAGCGATACTGGAGGATGACAAGAGATGAAGGTACATTCGGGAGCGGACTGGCTGTGGTACCAGCTCGGTCCGCATGAAAAAACGGAAGCGAAAAAAATGATCCATCACAATCACTGGCCGCAATGCGAAAAGTGGTTTGAACATGAAAATCATATAAACTTTCTGCGCTCAGATACAAATGATCAGAATAATGAAGCGGTTTTCGGATCTTTAATCTATCATCAAGGATTAGATGATGAAAAAAACCATACCGTATTTCACTTTTATATTACGAGAGACTTCTTTTTTACGATTAATTTTGATTTTTCGCTGCTGCGCGGTGTAAAAGAAAAGCATGCCACACAGCAGATTCAAACCTGTGAAAATCCGATTGAAGGCTTTTTTGTTCTGCTGGGAGAGCTGATGAATTCCTATCTGATCGGACTGGATGAATTTGAAGTCAAGCAGCGGACGCTGAAATGGCAGATTCATGATGACAACAGTAAAGGAATCTTGGAAAATGTGCATAAACTGCGCCATGAGCTGTTCATTTGGAAAGGTCTTACACTGGGAGCTAAAAAAGTGGAAATGGCTTTAAAAGAAGCGTTTCTCCCGAAAAATGACAGGCAGAAAGATTACCTCAGGGCTCATCATAAGATGGAAAGAGGGATTACATATATCAATGAGTTTGATCAGGAACTGAGCAATCTGCTGCACGCCGAGGAAGTCATTACCTCCCAAAGAGGAAATGAAATTGTGAAAGCCTTGACGATCTTTACAACTCTCTTTACACCGATGACCGCGCTTGGAGCTCTCTGGGGGATGAACTTTGATAACATGCCGGAGCTTCATTGGAAATATGCGTATATCTGTTCCATCGTGCTCATTATTGTATCAACCCTGCTGATTTATATTTATCTGCGGCAGAAAGGCTGGACAGGGGACATTTTGAGGGAGCATCAAAAAAAATATTTGCGGAAAGAAAAGAAACGCTAAGAAGAGCAGGCATACGCCTGCTTTTTTGATGGCTGAAAATGGCCGAATGGTTCCGGATTTCATTCAGTAAATCAAAGTCAGGGGGCTTATTTTTTATTTTTTTACGTTTTACACAGTGTAAAACGCATAATCTCTCCTTTGCCGGCTTTTGTGTATCTGATTTACAATACGTGCGGAAGGAGGGAAGTCTTGTGAAAAATATTGAAACATACAGCAGGAACATCATAAATGAGGCCTATACGGCAAGGGCTTCAGATATACACATTGTGCCGAGAGAAAAGGATGCTTTCATTCATTTTCGCATCGGCCATGCTCTTGTGAAAAAAAGAGTCTTAAAAAAAGAGGAATGCGTAAGGCTTATTTCTCATTTCAAGTTTTTATCGGCCATGGATATAGGAGAAAGACGTAAGCCGCAAAACGGGTCATTGTCTCTGCCGCTTCCGACGGAAACCGTTCATTTGAGAATGTCAACCTTGCCGACAATGAATGATGAAAGTCTTGTCATCAGGCTTTTGCCTAAGCGGCAGATTCCCCCTCTGGATAAACTGTCCTTATTTCGGGGGGCGGGCGCCGCACTATTGTCCTTTCTGAAGCATTCGCACGGCCTGCTTCTGTTTACCGGCCCGACCGGCTCTGGAAAAACGACCACCCTTTACTCGCTTGTCAACTATGCAAAAAGGCATTTCAACCGGCGGATTGTCACGCTTGAAGACCCCGTAGAAACAAGAGATGAGGATGTGTTGCAAGTCCAGGTGAATGAAAAAGCCGGAGTCACATATTCCGCCGGTTTAAAAGCGATTTTAAGACATGATCCCGATATGATCATCTTAGGGGAAATCAGGGATGCCGAGACGGCTGAAATCGCAGTCCGCGCGGCCATGACGGGACACCTCGTTCTTTCAAGCCTGCACACAAGGGATGCTAAGGGCGCCATATACAGACTGCTGGAGTTTGGGGTGAACATGACAGAAATTGAACAAACCGTCATTGCCATCGCTGCTCAGCGTCTGGTTGATTTAACATGTCCGTTCTGCAAAGAGGAAAACTGTTCGGTGTACTGCCGGATGTACAGGCAGACACGCCGTGCGGGCATTTATGAACTGCTCTACGGGAAAAACCTTACCCAATGCTTTCAGGAAGCAAAGGGAGAGCACGCCAATTTTCAATATCAGACGCTCCGCAGGCTGATCAGAAAAGGAATCGCGCTCGGCTATGTCACGACCGACAATTACGATCGGTGGGTGTATCATGAAGCGGATTAAACGAACCTGGCCGTTGAAGGATCAAGCGGCTTTTTTGAAAAGGCTCGGTGAAATGACGGAAAAAGGATACAGTCTGATTGAAGGGCTCAGACTGCTGAAACTCCAGCTGCATAAACGTCAGCTTGCAGAGCTGACGGACGGAATCCGCCGGCTGAGGGAAGGTGATGCGTTTTACGAAGTGCTTGAGGCACTGTCTTTTCATAAAGAAGCCGTCTCTATCTGCTATTTCGCAGAGAAACACGGAGAATTGCCGGGGGCGATGAAACAAAGCGGCGAATTATTACAGAGAAAGCTCATGCAGACGAATCAAATCAAAAAAATGCTCCGGTATCCGATGTTTTTAATTTCTTCCGTCTGTGTCATGTTTTATATCCTGCAAAGTTTAATTATTCCGCAGTTTTCTGGGATTTATCAATCAATGAATATGAATACATCCGGTGCGACTGCTTTCATCTTTGCGTTTTTTCGGCATTTTCATGAAGCCTGCGCACTGGCGCTGTCCGCCGCTTTCTGCTTGTTTTTGTACGTTTGGTTCTTATGTAAGAAAAAATCCCCGCAAGATAAAATGCTCATTGTTGTGAAAATACCCCTCTTAGGAAAAGCGGCCGTTCTTTTTAACAGCTACTTTTTCTCTTTACAGCTCAGCAGTCTTCTGAAATCCGGTCTTTCTATCTATGACAGCTTAACAGCTTTTAAAGAACAATCTTTTCTGCCTTTTTATCGTGAAGAAGCAGAGATGCTCATTACACGTCTGAAAGCCGGAGAAACCATAGAATCCGCTCTTTCCGGGCATCCGTGTTATGAAAAAGATCTTGCGGCTGCAGTCAGCCACGGACAGGCAAACGGCCTGCTTCACCGCGAACTTTATACGTACAGCCAGTTTATGATGGAGCGTCTTGAACAAAACGCGGCGAAGTATACCGGCATTCTCCAGCCTGTCATCTACGGTGTTGTGGCCGGTATGATTTTAATTGTCTACATGTCAATGCTGATGCCGATGTACCAGATGATGAACCAAATGTAAGGGAGTGCTTCGTCTGAAAAATCAAGATGGATTTACTTTAATTGAAATGCTGATCGTTTTATTTATTGTTTCCATTCTGCTTTTAATCACCATTCCTAACGTTACAAAACATAATCAAAGCATTCAGCATAAAGGCTGTGAAGGACTGCAGAATATGGTGAAAGCCCAAGTGACGGCGTACGAAATCGACCATGAAGGTAAAATGCCGGATATGAACGATTTACAATCAGAGGGATATATCAAAAAGAATACAGCCTGCCCGAATGGTAAACAGATCTTAATTAGTGGCGGAGAAGTTACAGTTGAACAATAACAGGCGGACAGAAAACGGGTTTACCCTTCTTGAAAGCCTGATTGTGTTAAGCCTGGCGTCCGTCCTGCTGACGGTTTTGTTCACGACGGTTCCGCCGGTCTGCACCCACCTTGCCGTGCGGCAAAAAACAGAACAGCTTCAAAAAGATATTCAGCTTGCCCAGGAAACGGCTATCGCAGAACATAAAAGAACAAAAATCACTTTTCTTCCAAAAGAGCATAAATACAAACTGCAGTCAGGCGGAAGGATTGTCGAGCGTTCTTTTGATTCGCTTCACATTACACTTGTGACTTTACCGGAGAGCCTTGAATTTAATGAAAAAGGCCATCCGAATTCGGGAGGAAAGATTCAATTGAAGAGCGCCGGGTTCACCTATGAGATCACAGTTTACTTAGGGAGCGGAAATGTCCATGCTAAACGGAAATAAAGGGTTCTCTACTATTGAAACACTATCAGCAATGGCCATTTGGCTGTTCCTTATGACGTCTATCATTCCGGTCTGGACGGGCATGCTGACAGATGGTCTGAAAATAGAAGATCGCCAGGAAGCGTACCAGCTTCTTCAGAAGCATATCAGCACTTATATGATGACCGGAAAAAAGCCGCCGTCTCCCAGCGTGAAGTGGAAGGAGGATGGTGAGTATTACAAAGTGTGTGCGGCTGACCGCGGCGAAAAAGAAATGTGTCTCAGCATTCTCAAAACAGACTGGCTTTACGCTTCTTAATGTTTTGTTCTCCTTGGCAGTCTGTCTTTTCCTATCAGGAACCCTGGGCCCGATTTTACATCTGTTTTTATCAAACCGGACCGATAACGGCGGATTAGACAGCCGGGAGCATCAAATTGCCGTTCAGCAGATCATGAACGAATGTAAACAGGCAGAGACTGTGAAACCGGCGGACGGCGGCCGGGCGTTAGCATGCCGGAAAACAGGAGGCGAAGAAGTGCGTTTTGAAATTTATCATAAGATGATAAGGAAAAGAGTAAACGGAAAAGGCCACGTGCCGATCCTGCAAAACGCGGTATCATTAACGGCTGATGTGAAAAACGGCCTGCTCTTATTAGAGATCTCAAGCGTTACAGGTAAAAAGAATCAGGCGGTCATTCCGGTTTACAGCTCTTTAAAAGGTGATTAAATGCACAAATCTGACGGTTTTATATATCCCGCGGTTCTGTTTGTTTCTGCCGCAGTTTTACTTGTCATCAGCTATACTTCATCTGATTTCATCACCCGAAAAACATTTGCGAAAGAGGCCGGGGAGTATTGGATCGGAGAGAATCTGCTCCAAAACGGCGCGCTGCTGTCAAGCCGCCATATGACACAGGGACAAAAGGTCCAAACTGGTACACAGCGTTTTCCGTACGGAACTGTTTCCTTCCGCATCACCGGGAGTGATCGCCGGGAAACGGTTCAGGTTACAATTCAGGCCGAAACAGTGTCAGGCACGAGACGGGAGGCTCACCTTTTGTTCGATCAGAAGAAGAAACAGCTGATTCAATGGACGGAAGTATAAAAAAGAGGCGGCGGGACAACACTTCATAGTAAAGACAGCACTATGAGGTGAGAGCCGTGAAAACAAATGATTATGTAAAATATATGACTGAGCAATTCGTTAAATATTTCGATACGCCGAAACAGGAACGGAGAGAGCGAAAAGAAGTGCGGAAAGAAAAGAAAGTGCCGGCTTCTCAGCACTGGTTCGGAATCTTGCCGTACAGTTTTAAGCTGTGGAAGCAGCGGAAAAAATAAAGTGAATCACACGAAAGGTCCTCCTGTATCAGGAGGGCCTTATTGGTATTCCTCAATGACGGCAATTTTATTTACCTTTTGGCTGTAGGGATTAAAAGAAATCGTAACAAACACACCAAATTCTTTTGCGCCATCCCGCAATGTCAAGTGGTACTGTTTGACTGCTTCATCCGTTCTTTTCCGATCCCACACCTTTTGAATAAATAATGTTTGGGCGAGCGGATATCTTTTTTTAGCTTCTTTTTCTGCTAACTTTTCCCATTTTGATTTATGGTGAACAGCATAATAAGGCACCTTTTCCGCCTGAGCTGTTCCTGAAACCCCGAAAACAAGAAGAGAAAGGCAAATCAGACTTTGTGTGATCATCATTCTTCGTCCTTTCGCTGTATATACTTTCCATTTTGTTCTAGTCACCTCGTTATTTTCTCACGTTTTATTAGAAAAAATTCCAAAAAGGTGTGTAATTTGAAGCAAAACGATGTTTTTGAAAGATACCATTCTCAAAAACGAACAATTTGACCGATTTTGACATTTTTCAAGACGATAATCCTTGATTATACTTTGTTCATACGGTTCTTTAAAGAGAACGGTTGTCATATTTATTAACAGTTTTACAGGGGGTAAGGCATGTTCCGATGGTTGCGAATGGAAAAAAAGGGCAAGGTGAGATGGCGGATGATGCTATTTTTACGGCTTTCGTTCATTTTTTGCCTGTCCGTGACGATATGTGCTCAGTTCACAGGTGATACAAGTTCCTCCTTCAATGATGTGAAAAGCTTCAGTCTCCCGGTTCAAACGTGCGGAGATTTTCAATATACGGATGACGATTGCCGTTATGACGAACGCTGGGATCAGAGTGATTTACATATAACAAATCAAACTGATACGTCAGGCACCGTGTGTGCGCCGCTTCAACTCTATGCCGAGCTGGAGAATAAGGGAAAAGAGCGGACTGTTTCTGACTGGAAATGGGAGCTCCATAAAATCGCTTCTCAGCAGCAGCCTTTACGAAACGGCAATGTTGTGGATAAAGGGCTTATTACTGATAAAAAAAGCAAAACGATTTATAAAATTGAGTCAAAGCGGTCTTTGCAGCCGGGCATATACGCATTCAAGGTTTACAAGCCTGAAGGGTATCCGGCGGACGAAGAAAAATTTGAGTGGTCAAAACCGATGAAACTCGTCAAATGCCGGGAACAGGCGACCGTTTCCGAGCTAAAGAAAACGGAGAAAGAGCCGGCTGAGCCGGTAAAAGAAAGCGGGGAAGAACATGAAAAAAACGCTGAAACTGATCAGTAATATTTTGTATGCCGTCATCTTCAGTCTGATTATTGTGCTGACGTTAACGGTGATTTCGACCCGGGCTTCCGGGGGTGAGCCGGCCATCTTCGGCTATACGCTGAAATCCGTGCTGTCGGGTTCAATGGACCCGGAATTTAAGACGGGTTCGCTCATAGCGGTAAAGAAAATTTCTGACGTGAATGACTTAAAAAAAGGGGATGTGATCACCTTTACGCAAGATGACGGAACAGCCGTCACACACAGAATAATCGGGATCACAAAAAAGGACGGGAACCTGCTGTTTGAGACAAAAGGGGACCATAATGCCGCCCCGGATGCCGCACCCGTTCAAGCTGAAAAAGTGGCGGCCCAGTATACGGGATATCAGCTTCCGTATGCAGGATATGTCATACATTTGGCAAGCCAGCCGATCGGAACGGCGATTCTGTTAATCGTTCCCGGCGTCATGCTTCTGATTTACTCAATAACAGTCATCGTCAGCGCCCTCCGCGATATTGAGCGGAAAACGAAAGCGCTGGAAGAACATGCGAAAAAGGGAACCATCTCCACATGAATACGGTTGCAACCTGGCGACAGGATTTGATAACAAAAAATAAAAAGTAAGGGGAGTACAAACATGGGTATGAAAAAGAAATTAAGCTTGGGCGTTGCCTCTGCCGCACTCGGTTTAGCATTAGTAGGAGGAGGCACATGGGCCGCATTTAATGATGTGAAGTCGACGGACGCTACATTTGCGTCAGGAACACTTGATTTATCGGCTAAAGAACAATCAGCCAATGTCAATTTGTCAAACTTAAAACCAGGTGATAAATTGACGAAAGATTTTGAATTCAGAAACAACGGTTCACTTGCTATTAAAGAAGTGCTGATGGCTTTGAATTTTACTGACTTTAAAGGAGCAAAGAAAGGAAATGAATCTGCGGAGGATTTCCTCAGCCAGTTTGAAATTACGGTTCTGACAGTCGGTAAAGAAGGGGGCAACGGCTATCCTAAAAATATCATTTTAAAGGCGGCCAGCCTGAAAGACTTATACTTAATGTCAACAAAGCAGGATAAAGCAGCTGCCGAAGCGATCAGCAAGCACATTGATCCGAAATTCCTGAGTGAGAGCGGAAAAGTCAATGTGGCAACCATTAACGGTAAAACAGCTCCTGAGTACGACGGAGTTCCGAAAACGCCTGCTGATTATGACCAGGTGAGAATGGAAATCCAATTTAAAAATGACACCGCAAAAACTGCGGACGGATTAAGTGTGCAAAACAAGTTCCAAGGCAATGCGATTTCTCTTCAATTCTCTTTTGAAGCAACGCAATGGAACGGCTTGACTATTAAGAAAGATCATACGGATAAAGACGGTTACGTCAAGGAAAATGAAAAGGCTCACAGTGAGGATAAAAACTAATCCGAAAGTCGGACAGTTAAAAGAGGAGTTGTGCACATATGGCGGCACTACTCCTCTTTTTGCGCTTTTCTCCATTTTTGATAATCTAAAAATTCACGAAATTGTTTTTTTGATACCCCGGATGTCATCGCATCGCGAACTAATTTCTCCCATTCACTATCTAATTGACCATCGTATTCGGTTTCATGTTTTTCATCAAGTAAAGTATGAACCGAGACGTCCAGAACAGCGGAGACTTTTTCGAGAAATTGAATGGAGGGGTTCGTCTGTAAATTTCGTTCTATTGAGCTTAAATAAGACTTCGCTACCCCAGCTTTTTCAGCTAGTTCTGATAGTGAGTAGCCTTTTTCTTTTCGGTATTGTTTAATACGCTGGCCAATCAATGTCATCACCTTCCTTGTGATATTATAGCACATTCAGAAAGGATTTACGGTATGACTTCTGGCTGCCTGGATATGTTGAGAAGACTTTTTATGCGAAAGCAGGTATTTGCGTATTTCTTCTAGGCTGATATTTGCTTTTTGAGCTTCTAATATCAGCTCAACCCATTCCTTATCTAATTGCGAAAATTCCATTTTTGCATTTTTCATGCATTTTCTCCTCCTAAAATACTTGTTTATGTATTTCAGCCAATCCGCCCATGACCTTATCTTTACATGTCTGGAAGTGATTCATCGCATGCGAAACGCCAGAAATTTTTTCTATATACTTTTATTATAATATAGAATTTCCAGAAAAAACGGGAAAGGTGTCGAATGGATAACGCTTATCCAGAAAAATTACTTTGCAGGAAAAATAAACCGCCGTTTTCAATCTGAATGTGAATTTTCGGCTGATATAAGGCTTTCAGCGCTTGTTTTTCCAAATGGTATTCCTCAGGTTTTTCTTCTGTCTGCTCATAAAACTGATCGAGCAGCCTGAGGTCCTTTTTCCATCTGGCGATCGCGCTGTCAGCCCAGTCTGACGGCTCTTTGGCGGCAGCGTCTTTTAAGTAATGCTCCATCCTTTTAATCCCGCTTTCCGGCTTAATCATCGGCGATATGGTAAAGCAATAGTCTGATATTTGCGAGGTCAGCGGAAGCGTTGCAAGCTTCTGCTGAAACCCTTCTATAATTGTTCCAGAAACAAGATGCAGGCCTAAAGACAAAAGTCTGTCTTTTTTCATGTCGGATTGGTATGAAATCACTACATTTAATCCAAGCCAGGGCTGAAGCGGCACTCTGGCTCCGGCTGATACAATTTTCTCATATATTCTTGTAAATCTCCCATTTTGTTTAACTGCTTGAAAGATTTGAAAGAGGCGCGGGGCTCCAAAGTAAATAAACTCGCCGTCCATATCCTCCGGAGCCGTTTCTTTATCAGTGATGAACGTAATCTTCATCGGGTTCGGTTCGCCGCCCGTTTTTTCACGCCAATGCCAATAAAACGGGCGGTTCATAATTTGTTTGTCCATCTCGACCGTCAACTGAACCGTCATAAAACCCGGCCCGTGTTCTGTAATCGGGCAGTGGTTCGCTTCAAAAAAGCGCAGTAAAAATTGGTGAACCTCCTGCTGTCTCATGTCGCGCTACCTCCTTTTTAAGAGCCTTTTTTTCTGGCGGGTTTTTCCGTACTGTACGACAGAAAAGAGGTGAGATTGTCCATTTTGATTCTCATTTCCTCCTCTGTCAGCGAATGGCATAAAATATCATGCAAATGGTCTTCAAAATTGCTCACTTTGATTTTTGTTAAAATGTCATCTAATTCTCCGACGACATTTTCAAATAAATGAATTTTGTCATACAGAAGTTTTAAGATATGTTCTTCCACCGTATGTTTTGTCGCCATATTGTAGATATGGACATCTCTTTCCTGACCGAGTCTGTGAATCCTTCCGATTCTTTGTTCAAGCCGCATCGGGTTCCACGGGAGGTCATAATTGATAATATGGTTGCAGAATTGCAGGTTGATCCCTTCGCCTCCGGCTTCTGTAGCGATCAGCACCTGCACTTTGCCGCGGAAAAGATCCTTCATCCAGTCTTTTTTTCCGCGTTTAAATCCGCCTCTGAACGGAACGGAGCTTATGCCGTTCTGCTGAAGGAACCATTGCAGGTAAATCTGTGTCGCCCTGTATTCAGTAAAAATAATGACTTTATCATTAATCTTTTGGATCAAGTCAACAACTTGAATCGCTTTTGAGTTTTGCGTGACTTGATTGATGCGGTCCATTAAATTAGCGATCGTCTGTTCATCGAATGCGGGCGCTTGTTTGTCTTTTTGGTCAAGCATTTTTTTGAGCGTCATATACACGGCTTCCCGGCTTGAACAGCACTCTCTTTGCAGCGTCATAATGGAAAATGCGCTTGCGGGCTTTTCCGTGCCGTTTTTCAGTGCGGCAATGTCATCGTAAAGCGCCTGTTCCGTCGGTGAAAAGGTGATCGGCACTGTTTCCACGTGGCGCTTCGTCCATGTAAGGCCGGTGTCGCTCCGCGTGTTGCGGATCATCACCTTATTGACGAGTTCTTTCAAATGCTCATGAGCGTCAATCCCGTCCTTCTGATTGAAGGTTTCTTGAAATCCGCTTTCGTTTCCTAAATGGCCGGGCTTTAACAGTGACACTAAATTGAAGATTTCTTCGATCCGGTTTTGAATCGGCGTCGCCGTCAGAAGCAGGCAGTATTTCTTCACAAGACTTCTCGCAAATTCATAATTTTTCGTTTTGCTGTTTTTGAGCTTGTGCGCCTCGTCAATAATGACGAGATCATACGGAATAGAAAGGACAATGTCTTTGTGAGGGGAGCGTTTGGCCGTATCAATAGAAGAAACGACGATATCGCACTGTTCCCACACATAGCTTTTCTTCTGTTCAACAGCGGGTATTAAAAACTTCTCCTGAAGCTCTTTCACCCACTGGGAAACGAGTGATGCCGGCACAAGAATCAGGATTTTCTTGGCCAGCCCGCGAATCATATATTCTTTTAAAATCAGGCCCGCTTCCACCGTTTTTCCGAGCCCTACTTCATCAGCCAAAATCGCCTTGCCGTTCATTTTTTCAACGACTTTCTGCGCGACCTCAAGCTGATGGGGAAGCGGAGTGAAATCGGGAAGGTACAAAGGAGCCCTCAACCCTTCGAATTCAGGAATGGCAAGGGTCTGCTGGACTTCAGCCGACAGTTTGTACATCTCCCAATTTGACCAGGGACCGTCCGTTTTCAGCCGCTCAGAAAACTCTCCCGGCCAGTTTGCATCAAATATGATCTCTGCTGTCATATGTAACAAAACCGCCTTTCTTTTAAAAAACTGATTTATCATAATTTTTGTTGCCGGACGTAAATGAGGGTGGTAGGATATAAGTAATGATTTCACTAAAAGATATTGCTTTAGTATGTCCATAAAATTGGTAAATATGAGCGAATGACAGCAAGGGGAGAGACTCGGACGAAAGATGGGCGTCCGGGCGCCGAAGGAGCAAACTGCGGAGTGAATCTCTCAGGCAAAAGAACTCTTGCTCGACGCAACTCTGGAGAGTGTCTGCACTTAGAAGAAGCAGGCCACCAAAGGGGACGTCTTTATGATATGTTCATAAAGTAAACTTTCAGGTGCCGGGACAGAGAAACCTTCATTTTTATGAGGTGTTTCTCTGTCCTTTTTTATATGTTTTTACAATGCGCCAATGACTGAAGGGGGAAGATGATGCTGAAACGAACACCGCTTTATGACGTGTATAAAGAATACGGCGGAAAAACGATTGATTTTGGAGGATGGGAGCTGCCGGTTCAATTTTCTTCTATTAAAGAGGAGCATGAAGCCGTCCGCACAAAAGCGGGCCTGTTTGATGTGTCTCATATGGGGGAAGTTGAAGTATCCGGTAAAGACGCCCTGTCTTTTCTGCAAAAAATGATGACAAATGACGTTGCCGATTTAAAGCCGGGAAACGCGCTTTATACCGCCATGTGTTATCCTGACGGCGGCACGGTCGATGATTTGCTGATCTATCAGAAAAGCGAGAGCTGCTATCTGCTCGTGATAAACGCGTCTAATATTGAAAAAGACATCGCCTGGCTGACGGAACATGTGGAAGGCGACGTCACGCTGACGAATCAGTCTGACGGGATTTCACTGCTTGCCGTTCAGGGGCCGAATGCCCAGACGGTTCTTGCAAAGCTGACTGAATGTGATTTGTCCTCCTTAAAGCCGTTTACATTTATTGACGAGGCGGACGTTGCCGGACGCCAAGTCCTGCTTTCAAGAACAGGCTATACCGGTGAAGACGGGTTTGAGTTATATTGCCGAAATGAAGATGCGGTTCATCTATTTAAGGAGATACTTGCATCGGGAGAGCATGAAGGTCTCGTTCCGTGCGGCCTCGGCGCCCGTGATACGCTGAGATTTGAAGCGAAGCTTGCTTTATACGGTCAGGAATTGACGAAAGATATTACACCGATTGAAGCCGGAATCGGATTTGCCGTGAAACACAAGAAAGATTCCGATTTTTTCGGGAAATCTGTATTGCGCGAACAGAAAGAAAAAGGAGCCCCGCGAAAGCTGGTCGGACTTGAGATGATTGAAAAAGGGATTCCGAGACACGGGTACGCCGTGAAAAAAGACGGTGTTCCGATCGGTGAAGTCACGACAGGCACGCAATCTCCGACTTTAAAGAAAAATATCGGCCTTGCCTTAATCAAAACGGAATTCAGTGAAGTCGGAACGGAAGTAGAAGTGGAAATCCGTAAAAAAACGGTAAAAGCGAAGATTGTCCGCACACCGTTTTATAAACGTCCAAAACAGAGCTGAAAAAGGAGAGTCATATGAAGCATCGATATTTGCCCGCGACAGAACAGGATAAAAAAGAAATGCTGAAAGCCATCGGCGCAGAAACAATTGATGAACTGTTTGCCGATATTCCGGAAGATGTGAGGTTTCAAAAAGACTACCAAATTAAAAAAGCAAAATCTGAAACGGAGCTGACGAGAGAGCTGACAAAGCTTGCGGCGAAAAATAAAGACGCTGTTACATATGCATCTTTTCTGGGCGCAGGAGTGTACGATCACTACCAGCCGGTTATCGTCGATCATGTGATATCCCGATCAGAGTTTTACACGGCTTATACGCCTTACCAGCCTGAAATCTCACAAGGGGAGCTGCAGGCGATTTTTGAATTTCAAACGATGATCTGTGAATTAACGGGAATGGATATCGCAAACTCCTCTATGTACGACGGGGGAACGGCGCTTGCGGAAGCGGCGATGCTTGCGTCGGGACATACGAAAAAGAAAAAAATCGTCATTTCCGCAGCCGTTCATCCGGAATCACGGGATGTTTTGAAAACATACGCAAAGGGCCAATATATTGAGGTTGTAGAGGTGCCCGCGAAAAACGGCGTCACAGATCTTGAAGCATTGGAACATGCCGTTTGTGATGAGACGGCCGCCGTGATCGTTCAGTATCCGAACTTCTTCGGACAAATCGAGCCGTTAAAGGACATTGAGCCGCTCGCACATAAAGGAAACAGCCAGCTGATTGTTTCTTCAAACCCGCTCGCGCTCGGTATTTTGACACCGCCCGGGGCATACGGAGCTGATATTGTCGTCGGAGACGCGCAGCCTTTCGGCATACATGCGGCGTTCGGCGGCCCGCACTGCGGCTATTTTGCAGTAACGAAAAAACTGATGAGAAAGGTGCCGGGCCGGCTTGTCGGCCAAACGGAGGATGAAAACGGGCGAAGAGGTTTTGTTCTCACCCTTCAGGCGCGCGAGCAGCATATCAGAAGAGACAAAGCCACGTCTAACATTTGTTCAAATCAGGCGCTGAATGCTTTAGCGGCTTCAGTCGCGATGACGGCGCTCGGAAAAAACGGCGTCAAAGACATGGCCCGCCAAAATATATTGAAAGCTGATTACGCGAGACGCCAAGCGGAAAAAGCCGGCTTGCACGTAGCATTTGACGGCCCGATATTTAATGAATTTGCCGTCAGGCTTAATCTTCCCGTCAAGGAAGCAAACCGGCGGCTCCTGCAAGACGGCATCATCGGCGGATATGACTTAGGTCTTGCGTATCCGGAACTGGATCAGCATATGCTGATTGCCGTCACAGAGCTGAGAACGAAAGAAGAGATCGATTCGCTTATTGCGGGATTGGGGGATCAACATGAATAATCAAGATCAGGCGCTTATTTTTGAAATGTCCCGCGAAGGGCGTGTCGGTTACAGCCTTCCGGAGCTTGATGTGCCGGAAACAGAGCTTGAAAGCCTTCTTCCCGGTGACTATATCCGCGATGAAGACGCAAAGCTGCCGGAAGTATCAGAGCTTGATATTATGCGGCATTATACCGCTCTTTCTAAGAGAAACCACGGAGTTGATTCAGGCTTTTATCCGCTCGGCTCCTGTACGATGAAATACAATCCGAAATTAAATGAAAAGATTGCCCGGTTCGCAGGTTTTTCCGCTATTCATCCGCTTCAGGACGAGGACACAGTTCAGGGGGCGCTTGAGCTTTTATACGATTTAAGCGGACACTTGGAGGAGATTACGGGCATGGACGAGGTGACGCTGCAGCCTGCGGCGGGCGCTCACGGTGAATGGACCGGCCTGATGATGATCCGCGCCTACCACGAAGCGCGGGGAGACTTCGGACGGACGAAGGTGATTGTCCCTGATTCAGCCCACGGTACGAATCCGGCATCCGCCACGGTCGCCGGTTTTGAAACGATTACCGTTAAGTCAAATGAGCACGGGCTGGTTGACATTGAAGATTTGAAAAGAGCGGTAAACGAAGAAACAGCTGCGCTGATGCTGACGAATCCGAACACCCTCGGGTTATTTGAAGAAAACATTACGGAAATGGCTGAAATCGTCCATCAGGCCGGCGGAAAGCTTTATTATGACGGAGCGAATTTAAATGCCGTTTTAAGTAAAGCAAGGCCGGGAGATATGGGATTTGACGTCGTCCACCTTAATCTGCATAAAACATTTACCGGGCCGCACGGCGGGGGAGGACCGGGCTCAGGGCCGGTCGGAGTGAAAAAAGAATTCATTCCGTATCTGCCGAAACCCGTTCTTACGAAAAAAGAGGGCCGTTTGACTTTTGACTATGACCGGCCGCAGTCGATCGGGCGCGTAAAACCTTATTACGGCAACTTCGGCATTAATGTCAGAGCCTACACGTATATCCGTTCCATGGGGCCTGACGGCTTAAAAGCTGTGACCGAAAACGCGGTTTTAAATGCAAATTATATGATGAGAAGACTCGCGCCTTATTATGATCTCCCGTATGACCGTCATTGCAAGCATGAATTTGTGTTATCGGGAAGAAGGCAGAAAAAGCTCGGCGTAAGAACGCTTGATATTGCCAAACGGCTTTTGGATTTCGGCTATCATCCGCCGACTGTGTATTTTCCTCTCAATGTTGAAGAAAGCATTATGATCGAACCGACGGAAACGGAATCGAAGGAAACGCTTGATGCGTTTATAGATGCCATGATTCAAATTGCGCGGGAAGCGGAGGAATTGCCTGAAATCGTTCAGGAGGCGCCGCATACAACAGTTGTCAAAAGAATGGATGAAACCAAGGCGGCAAGAAAGCCGGTTTTAAAATACGAACGTACACCTGACGTCAGCCGCTGACACGGTATAAAAAAAGAGCTTCCGTATAAAACGGACAGCTCTTTTTTCATGATTAGTTTTTTGCTTTAATTTTTCCGCCCCATTTTTTAAATCCGCCTTTCAGGTTGTAAATATCTTTGCAGCCGTGTTTGCGGAGCGTCTGTGCCGCGCGTCCGCTGCGGACATTGTTTTGGCAGTACAGATAAACGGGTTTATCAGGACGGATTTCACTTTTGCGCTGTTTCAGCTGTGACAGCGGAATGTTGCGCGCGCCGAGAATATGGCCGCCTTCAAATTCATTCGGCTCACGGACGTCAATCAGCTGCGCTTTTCTGTAGCCCGCGCGGAATTCCTCTTCCGTAAGTGTTTTCATTAAACGCTGCTGGTAAAAATACGACACGATCATATAAACGATAAACGCCGCAACAATAATTAAAGCAATCATATTAGACAATGCGATTCTACTCCTTTAACTTATAAAATCAAAACCCTGCTTCCTGAAAACAAGGCTTACCGGACGTTTTGGGACAAATACTATTATAGTAAAGCATGAAGCGATTGTCATCCTTAATGAAACGAAATATTTTTCATTTTCAAGGCAGTTTGTTAAACTGATTTTATTAAAACGATAAAGAAGGGTTCAGTGTATGGAAAAAGAAACATGGCGGTTTATTGACTCAGGGAATGAAAGCCCGGCATTTAACATGGCGCTGGATGAAGCGCTTTTATATTGGCACAGCCAAAAAAAAATTCCTCCGGTGATCCGATTTTACGGCTGGAATCCGGCAACTTTGTCTGTCGGGTATTTTCAAAATATTAAGAAGGAAATTAACTTTGACGCAGTACATAAACACGGCCTCGGGTTTGTCAGAAGACCGACAGGCGGACGGGGTGTTCTGCATGATAAAGAATTGACATACAGCGTAATCGTTTCAGAGGATCACCCGGAAATGCCGGCCACGGTGACAGAGGCGTACCGGGTGATTTCAGAAGGTATTCTGCAGGGATTCAGAAACCTTGGACTTGATGCCTGCTTTGCGATTCCGCGAACGGAGAAAGAAAAAGAAAGCTTGAAAAATCCGCGCTCGTCCGTCTGCTTTGATGCGCCTTCGTGGTATGAACTGGTCGTTGAAGGACGGAAAGTTGCCGGAAGCGCACAGACACGCCAAAAAGGCGTCATTCTTCAGCACGGTTCCATCCTGCTTGACATTGATGAGGATAAACTGTTTGATCTGTTTTTATATCCGAGCGACAGAGTCCGTGAGCGCATGCAGCGGAATTTCAAAAACAAAGCGGTAGCCATCAACGCCTTAGCGCCGAAACGGGTAACGATGGATGAGGCCAGAATCGCTTTTAAAGCCGGTTTTGAGGAAGGGCTGAACATTCATCTTGAGCCTTACACACTCACGTCTGAAGAGCTTGCATTTGTCAATGAGCTGGCTGAGACGAAATACGCGTCTGATGAATGGAATTATAAGCGCTGATAAGGCTTGACAGACCGGAAGCATCCTTGTTTTTTCATGACCGTTAGTGTAAACTTGTAATGGTTTATAAAGTTAAGGTGCTTTTTGGGAGGGTTACTTATGACAACACCAAGTATGGAAGATTATATTGAACAGATTTATATGCTGATAGAAGAAAAAGGATATGCACGGGTTTCTGATATCGCGGAAGCTTTGGCAGTCCACCCCTCCTCTGTAACGAAAATGGTTCAAAAACTAGATAAAGACGAGTATTTGATTTATGAAAAATATCGCGGGCTCGTATTGACGTCAAAAGGCAAAAAGATCGGCAAACGGCTCGTATACAGACACGAATTGCTTGAGCAGTTTTTAAGAATCATTGGTGTTGATGAAGAGAAGATTTACAATGATGTTGAAGGAATCGAACATCATCTGAGCTGGAACAGCATTGACCGCATCGGCGACCTCGTTCAGTATTTTGAAGATGACGAAAGCCGGAAAAAAGAATTGAAATCCGTACAGAAAAAAACCGAAAATCCCGGTGAATAAAGGGCAGCCCGAAATGGGGCGCCCTTTTTTTAATGTCTTCATTCTTTGGTCTATTTCGCCCAGCCGTTTCTTAAAATAATAATACACCTTGAGATGGAAGGGAGAGGGCGCGCTATGCAGATTGACGGCGTATTTTCGGGAGGGGGGATAAAAGGGGTGGCGCTTGCCGGCGCTTATGAAGCGCTGGAAGAAAAGGGCTTTCGCTTTGAAAGGCTCGCCGGAACAAGCGCCGGCGCGATTATTGCCGCATTTATCGCTGCGGGCTATACGAGCAGAGAGGTTCATTCCATCATAGATGAGGTGGACGGAAGGCAATTGCTTGATCAGAGATGCTCATTCCTCCCGCTGAAAATCCTGCAGTGGGTGTCGATATATTGGCGCCTCGGACTATACAGAGGCGATATGCTGGAAAAGTGGATTGCGGATAAATTAAAAGCGAAGGGTATCATCGCGTTCGGCGATTTGAAAAAAGGCTCGCTCCGTCTCATCGCTTCAGATCTGACGAACGGAACGATGATCGTGCTTCCTGACGATCTTCCCCGCTACGGATTAAATCCGGAGATGTTCCCGGTTGCCAGAGCCGTCAGAATGAGCTGCAGCATTCCCTATTTTTTTGAACCGATAAAACTGAAGACCGAAAAAGGCACCTCAACGGTCGTTGACGGCGGCGTGTTAAGCAATTTCCCGATTTGGCTGTATTCAAAAGAACGCAAACGGCCGGTCATCGGAATTTCGCTTTCGCCCAACGAAAAAGAGCGCCCGAAAAAATCAATCCGCAACGCTTTTGAGCTGTTCGGGGCTTTGTTTGAAACGATGAAAGACGCTCATGATGCCAGGCATATCGCGACAAAGTATGAACAGAATATTATTTTTATTCCGGTGGAACATGTGATGGCGACGGAGTTTCATCTCACACCGCAAAAAAAACTAGCTCTCATTGAGCTAGGAAAAAGCAGAACAGAGCAATTTTTGAAGCAATGGAGCTATTAAAAAAGCGCTCTGTTTTTCTTTTTATTCTTTTTGCCTTCTATGACGGTAAGCTGGGTCTGGCTTTTTTTCTTAAGAATCATCGGCTTCGGTCTGCTGCTGCTCGGCACGCTCCGCAAATGGCTGACCCGGCCTCTGTGTCCGGCGCGGTGCTTCGCTTTTTGCTCCTTCATTCGGAGCCGCGATTGTCTGGCCGCTTTTTTGAAAGCGGTTCCGTCACGGCCGGTGCGTCGGTTCAGGACCGTCCTCACGATAAAATAAATAATAACGCCTGCGATAATTACGGTGATCGCTCTTGAAATCATCTGTCCGGGGTTGGTTACCGCCGCATAAATGAAACCGAATGCGCCAAGCGCTATCAATACAGCAAAAAAAGGTTGTACACGATGATTCATAACTGCCCACCTCCAAAATAATAACGGTAACGGTTCAGATTACGTTGTGAGACGGCTTTTCGCTCTGTTCTGAAATGTCTTCCAGTCTGAGAAGCTCGTTAAAGCTTTCTATGGCAACCTCGACCTGATCATCCGCCGGTTCCTTTGTAGTCAAAAGCTGCAGCCACAGGCCGGGGTAACCGAGCACTTTCAAAACGGGGATATTCCGCACTCTGTTCGTCAGCTGGAGCACTTCAAAGGAGATGCCGAGAACGACCGGTATAAGCGCAATCCTGTCTAAAATCCGCACCCAAAGCGGATCTGTCGGAACGAGTAAATAGACGAACATGCCGACAATGATCGTAAATAAAATAAAGCTTGAACCGCAACGGTAATGAAGCCGTGACTGTTTCTGAACATTTTCTATTGTAATTGGCAAATTCTGTTCATAACAGTTTATGACCTTATGTTCGGCTCCATGATATTGAAACACTCTTTTAATTAACGGCGTCATTGATAAAAAATAAATGTAGCCGAGAAGCAGAATCAGCTTAAACAGACTTTCGATTCCGATCTGCGCGGCGTCTGAGGAAAATACGGGCCTTACAAGCTCCGCTAAGAAGACCGGGACGAGCGTAAAAACGAATTTGCTGAACAAAAACGACAGTACGCCGATCACCGCCAGGCTGAAAAACATCGATAAGCCGGAACCCTTCTTATCTTCCTGCTCCAGCTTTGCGTCATCCTGAGGATCAAGCCCGTAACGTTCGCTGGAAAAGTTTAAATGCTTTGTGCCGTTGGCGCTCGCCTCAATGATGGCGACGATTCCCCGCAAAAAAGGAATCTTTTTTAAAGCCGAAAGCTTGGCGTTCGGCACTCTCGGAAGCTTGAAAAAATCAATGCTTCCGTCATTCCTGCGGATGGCGGTAACATAATTTTTTCTGCCGCCGAACATTACCCCTTCAACGACAGCCTGCCCGCCGTATGCAGGGGGCGTTTTTTGTTTGGACATTGTTTATCAACCTGCCTGTTTTCTTAGGATTTACTAACCATTTCCTTTCACTCTATTGTACAGGAAACCGCGGTAAACCTCTAGTTAGACAGCCGGAAAATCAATGCTTTTTCTACATGCAGTATACCCCGTTTCTTTAGATTTTACTCATTGAATGAAAATATGGCGCAGCTTTTTATGACTTTTTAATTTTTGGGCAGTCTATGACTGGAGGTGCCATGATGACAAGCGAAAAACATTCAGAACAGGAAGAAAAAAAGAAGCAGGATGATGATCAGCAGCCTGTTTCATTTACCGGCAGAATTTGCGGTATCGGATTTGCCGGCGGTGTATTTTGGAGTTTGATCGGCTATCTCGGGTATGTCTTTCATTTTTCAGAGATCAGCCCCAACATGATTCTTCAGCCGTTTATGATCGGAGAATGGAAAAAACAATGGCTAGGCACGATGGTCAGCATCGTTGTCATCGGATTCATTTCAATTGCCGGGGCGTTTATTTATTTCGTCTGCCTGAAGCGTTTTAAAACCATGTGGCCGGGGATGGTGTACGGCGTCATTTTATGGTGTGCGGTTTTTTTCTTATTCAATCCGATTTTCGAAGATGTGAAATCCGTCACTGAATTGAAATCAGATACAATCGTGACGACGCTTTGCCTTTACATTCTGTACGGTTTGTTTGTCGGCTACTCAATTTCCTTCAACTACAATGAACTTACGTCAGACAAGCTTGCAAGGGCGCTCGGCAACAAGTGAATAAGTGTATAATCCCTGTCCGGTATGGTAAAATGTTCACGAGAAGTGAACATTTTTTGTGCTGAAAACCGGGCGGGGATGCTCCCGCGTTGTCAGGCGGCAGTCAAGAATCGGCGAGGAGGAGAAAGGGAATGAAACTGGAGAAATTGCGAAATCTTTTCGGTCAGCTGGATATAGACGGAATGTTGGTGACAAGCTCCGCCAATCTGCAGTATATGACGGGATTTACGGGTTCGTCAGGCCTTGCGGTCATATCGAAAGAACGTGCGGCATTTATCACGGATTTCCGTTACACCGAGCAGGCGAAGACGCAAGTGAAGGGTTTTGACATTATCGAGCACGGCGGTAGCTTAATCCAAACGGCTGCGGATACGATTCTTGAGTACGGCGTTAAAAAACTCGGCTTCGAGCAAAACAGCATGACGTACGGAACATATGCATCCTACCAAGCGGTGCTGCAGGAAGCGGAGATGGTTCCCGTCGCGGATTCCGTTGAAAAGTTGCGCTTGATTAAGTCAAGTGAAGAGATTAAGATATTAGAGGAAGCTGCGAAGATTGCGGATGATGCGTTTGAACATATTCTGACGTTTATCAAACCGGGCATCTCAGAGATTTCAGTTGCAAACGAGCTCGAATTTTATATGAGACGTCAAGGAGCAGACGGCTCTTCCTTTGATATGATCGTCGCCTCGGGAGTCAGATCCAGCCTTCCCCACGGAGTGGCAAGCGGCAAATTGATTGAAAAGGGAGACTTGGTCACGCTTGATTTCGGCGCTTATTATAAAGGCTATTGTTCTGATATCACACGCACCGTCGCGGTCGGAGAGCCAAGTGATAAACTGAAAGAGATTTATCAGGTCGTATACGATGCCCAAGCGCTTGGTGTCCTGCATATAAAACCCGGCATGACGGGAAAAGAAGCGGATGCCCTGACGAGGGATCATATCACCGCAAAAGGCTACGGACAGTATTTCGGCCATTCGACAGGACACGGGTTCGGAATGGAAGTCCATGAATCACCGGGGCTGTCTTTCAGGTCATCGGCCGTTCTTGAGCCGGGCATGGCGGTAACGGTTGAGCCGGGCATATACATACCGGATGTCGGGGGCGCAAGAATCGAAGATGATATCATCATCACTGAGAACGGCAACCGGACAATTACGCATTCCCCTAAAGAATTAATTATTTTGTGATCGGAATATAGGAGGACATCAAACATGATTTCAGTTAACGATTTTCGTACAGGACTAACGATTGAAGTAGACGGCGGCATTTGGCGCGTCGTTGACTTTCAGCACGTAAAACCGGGAAAAGGAGCGGCATTTGTCCGTTCTAAATTGCGTAACCTGCGCACGGGCGCTATTCAGGAGAAAACATTCCGTGCAGGTGAAAAAGTCGCGAAAGCTCAAATCGAAACAAAAACGATGCAGTATCTTTATGCCAACGGCGATCAGCACGTGTTCATGGATACAAGCTCATATGAACAGCTTGAATTGAACGAAAACCAAATCGAAGAAGAATTGAAATACCTTCTGGAAAATATGTCTGTGCATATCATGATGTATCAGTCTGAAACGCTCGGTATTGAACTGCCGAACACAGTTGAACTGAAAGTTGTTGAAACAGAGCCGGGAATTAAAGGCGACACGGCGTCAGGCGGCACGAAACCTGCCAAAACGGAAACAGGCCTTGTCGTAAACGTACCGTTCTTCGTGAACGAAGGCGATACGCTGGTTGTAAATACATCAGACGGTTCTTACGTGTCAAGAGCGTAGTTAAAGAAATTCGGAGTCTGCTCCTTTTACGGGGCAGGCTTTTTTTGCGTTCTGCCTCAGAATCTTTCTTCTATATGAAAATAGTGAGACTACTTCCGTCAGCTAGAGCATATAGTGTAACAAAATGCTTGAAGTTGGGGGATTGCAATGAAATTTTTGTTCGGTTCAATCAATTCTACTGTTTTAACGATGGCCGGTTTACGAGTTTTGTCCTCGCTCATTGAATTATCGGCCGCTATTATCATGCTTTTGACAAACGACATCAGAAAAGCGGTTGTGGTGAATAGTATTTTGGCAATCGTCGGCCCTCTGATCTTTATCATCACAATGACGATCGGCATTTATCAGATTGCCGGACAGCTCTCATATGCAAAATTAATATTGATTTTTGCGGGGGTGGTGCTGATTTTGGCCGGTGTGCATAAATAGAGGGCCGGGGTGTCATAAAGTCTGTCCCGGATCATACATTTTAAAGAAGCCAATCGGTAAAAAGGAGGAGACTCTATTGAATGAAATTACAGAGGTTCTCCCTGAATTATTGAGAGATGCCATCTCCGCCGTGCCCGAAGAAGCGAGGCGGGATACAGAAGAAATCAGAATCCGGGTCGACAGGCCGGTTGAACTGATCCAAAAAGGACAACCTTTGTATTTGTCATATGTGTGTACGGCCGGCGACGCACAGCTGATCCTCAGCCGGCTCAGCAATTACAGTATGTACACGCTTGAAGAAGAGCTGAAAAAAGGATACATCACAATCAGAGGAGGCCACCGTGTGGGGCTGGCCGGAAGAGTCATCGTCGAAAACGGAGCCGTCAAAGGACTCCGGGATATTACTTCTTTTAATATCCGAATCGCCCGGGAGAAGCTGGGGATCGCAGAACCGCTCATTCCTTTCTTATGGAAAGAAAACTGGCTGAACACGCTGATCATCGGTCCTCCGCAAACGGGGAAAACGACCTTGCTTCGTGATTTGGCCCGTCTTTCCAGCACCGGATCAAAACGCATCCCGGCAAAAAAGACAGGTATCGTAGATGAACGGTCGGAAATTGCCGGCTGCCTGCGGGGCATTCCCCAGCACAGTTTCGGCCGCAGAGTCGATGTCCTTGATGCCTGTCCGAAGGCGGAAGGGCTGATGATGATGATCCGTTCTATGAGTCCTGATGTCATAATTGTGGATGAGATCGGCAGAATGGAAGACTCACAAGCGCTGCTGGAGGCGCTCCATGCGGGCGTATCCGTTATCGTCTCTGCGCACGGGTGGAATATGAAAGACTTGGTCAAGAGGCCGTCGCTGAAAATGCTGTGGGAGGAAAACGTGTTTGACCGGTATGTGGAGCTGTCAAGACGCCGCGGTCCGGGAACGATCAGCAGGATGTACGGAAAGGACGGAGAACCGGTTCCGCATGCTGAAAGCGTGATGACATGCTGAAGCTTTTGGGTGCCGTGTTCATTCTGACGGCGACGACATGGACGGGATTTGAGATCGCCAAAATGTATATTGAAAGGCCGCGGCAGATCCGTCAGCTGCGCGCGGCGCTGCAATCACTAGAAGCGGAAATCATGTTCGGGCATACGCCGCTGCATACCGCCTCGGGACAAATTGCCGCACAGCTTTCCAAACCTGTATCGTTATTGTTTCAAGCTTTCAGCAGAAGGCTTGAGCAGGGAAGCGATTCCGCCAAAACGGCTTGGGAACAGAGCTTGAAACATAACTGGCCCTCCATGGCGATGAAAAAAAGCGAATACGATGTGCTGAAGCAATTCGGAGAGACGCTCGGGCTCCATGACCGTGTTTCTCAGCAGAAACATATCAAGCTTGCGCTTACACATTTGGAAGCGGCGGAAGCGGATGCCGGACGGGCGCAGGCGAAAAATGAAAAAATGGTGAAAAGCTTAGGATTTTTAGCCGGACTGTTACTCATTCTTCTATTGATGTAAACATGAGGGGAGCAAACATAAAATGGGAGTCGACGTAAATGTCATTTTTCAAATCGCCGGAGTCGGTATCGTGGTTGCGTTTCTGCACACCATACTTGACCAAATGGGAAAAAAAGAATACGCCCAATGGGTGACGCTGCTTGGCTTTATCTATATTTTATTTATGGTGGCGACGATTGTCGATGACCTGTTCAAAAAGATCAAAGCTGTGTTTCTATTCCAAGGATAGGGGGGCTTACAGATTGAGATTGTTCAAATTGTAGGTTTAGGCCTGATCGCCACATTTCTCTCCCTGATCGTAAAAGAACAGAAACCGACTTTCGCGTTTATGATTGTCGTCTTCAGCGGCTGCGTGATCTTTCTCTATCTCATCGATCAGATTTACGACATTATCAGAATGATAGAAAAAATAGCCGTCAATGCAAATGTCAATATGGTCTATGTGGAAACCATTTTAAAAATTATCGGCATCGCCTACATCGCTGAATTCGGTGCGCAGCTGACAAAGGATGCGGGCCAGGGAGCGATTGCTTCGAAAATAGAGCTGGCCGGAAAAATTTTGATACTGGTAATGGCCGTGCCGATACTCACCGTCATTATTGAAACGATTCTCGGACTTATTCCTTCTTGAGCATAAATAAAATGGAAAGGGGGGCACAAAAAATGAAGCGCTTTCGGTGGGCGGGGGCTTTTTTGTTCATCCTCTTATTTTTTCAGACTGAATGTGTACAAGCTGCCGGAACAGACGGTGCGTCGCAGGAAACCGCAGTTCACCAAGAATCCGCTGATGAAGTGGCCAAAAAGCAGGCCGAAGCGCTGAAAACAGAAGGCATCGGAAAGTTTTGGGACGACATCATGACAGAATACGGCGGTCTTCTGCCTGAAAGCCAAAAGGGAAGCATCATCGACTTTATTAACGGAGAAAAAACGTTCTCGCCGGAGGCATGGCTGAAGGCTTTATTTTCATACTTGTTTCATGAAGTGCTCGCAAACGGAAAGCTCCTGGGAACTTTGATTCTTCTCACCATTTTTTGTGTCATTCTGCAGCTTTTGCAAAATGCGTTCCAGCAGAGCACCGTCAGCAAAGTGGCTTATGCAATCGTCTACATGGTGCTGATTATTCTCGCTTTAAACAGCTTTCATGTTGCCGTCAATTATGCCAGTGAAGCGATCCAGACGATGACAAGTTTCATTCTCGCGCTCATCCCGCTTTTACTCGCGCTTTTGGCGTCTTCCGGGGGAGCCGTCTCCGCAGCTTTTTTTCACCCCGTTATTTTATTTCTGATGAATACGAGCGGCCTTCTCATTCAAAACATTGTCATGCCGCTTATCTTCCTGTCAGCGATTTTAAGCATCGTAAGCACGATGACGGATCAATATAAAGTCACGCAGCTTGCCAATCTGCTCAGAAATATCGCGATCGGCGCGCTTGCCGTATTCCTCACCGTGTTTCTCGGCGTCATCTCCGTACAGGGGGCTTCGGCTGCCGTGACGGACGGGATTACGCTCAGGACTGCAAAATTTATCACAGGCAATTTTATTCCCGTGCTCGGCCGGATGTTTACGGATGCGACGGATACGGTCATCAGCGCCTCGCTCCTATTAAAAAACACCGTGGGAATCCTAGGAGTCGGAATTTTGATCTGCATCTCCGCGTTTCCGGCGATTAAAGTGCTCTCGCTCGCTTTTATTTATAAGCTCGCGGCCGCTATTCTGCAGCCGCTCGGAGGCGGTCCCGTCATTACGTGCCTCGGCGTCATCAGCAGAAGCGTGCTGTATATTTTCGCGGCGCTCGCCATCGTCTCTCTCATGTTTTTCCTCAGTATTACAGTCATTATTACAGCAGGCAACCTCACCATGATGATGAAATAAAGGAGGCCCATTGGATATGAGCTTTTTAACAGAATGGCTGACAAGCATTATTTTATTTATCTTATTCGCCATCGTCATCGACATGCTGCTGCCAAGCTCCAGTATGCAAAAATACGCCAAGATGGTTGTCAGCCTGCTGTTAATCATTGTCATGCTCAACCCGATCTTCAAACTTTTCAAAACAGACCCGGAAATCATCTTCGATTATTTGACAAAACAAGAGCAATCCCAATCCGCTGATATAAAAAATCAAATCAAATCAGAAAAAAAAGAAATACAAGCATCAAACCGCGCATATGTTTTAGAAGAAATGGCTGTCCAACTAAAAAAGAAAGCGGAGGAGATGTTCAGTCATGACGAATACAAAATAGACGACATCCGCCTTACAGCGGAAGAACAGGTTCGTTCAGAAGAAGATGTAAAAACGATCAGCGTGTATATGGCCCCATCTTCTGAAAAAACCGTGCAAACCGTCGCACCGATCGACATCCGCACAGACCGCAAATACGAACCGGAAGGCGCAGCCGAAAAAAAAGAGGCCGCAGACATCAAAGAAAAACTTGCGGATATATGGGAAATCGGCAGTGAGAAAATTACGGTTTATATGGAAGGCGGGGAGAAAAACGGCCATGAATAAAAACGGACTATGGACCATACTCAAAAAACAGCTGATGATCGGACAGGCGAAAGACGGAGAAAAACCAAAACTGACAAAATATCATTACTTTCTGTTCGTGTTTGTGCTCGGGGTATCTTTTATGCTGGTGAGCCAGCTGTTCTCTTCACCGGAGAAAACCGGGAAGGACCAAGCGGCGCAGACCGTCATGTCCGGCCGAACGGAAGACAAAAGCGGGCAAAAAAGCGCACCCGTTTTTAAGGCATCGAAAGACAGCAGCGCCAAAACCACAATCGATGATTACGAAAGAGACTATGAAAACCAGCTGAAAGAAATCCTTGAAACGATTATCGGCGTGGAGGATGTCTCAATTGTCGTGAACGTAGACGCCACATCTTTGAAAGTGTTTGAGAAAAATAAAACGAAAAAAGACACCACCACCGAAGAAACCGATAAAGAAGGCGGCAAAAGAAGCGTAACCGATCAAACCTCAGAGGAACAAATTGTCATGATTCGAAACGGGGATCAGGAAACCCCGGTCGTCGTCCAGACGAAAAAGCCCGATATCCGCGGTGTACTCGTTGTCGCTCAGGGAGTGGACAACGTTCAAATAAAAAAAACCATCATTGATGCCGTCACAAGGGTGCTTGATGTTCCGAGCTACCGTGTAGCGGTTGCCCCTAAAAAAATCAAGGAGGATTCATAAATCATGCTGAAAAAACAAACGGTTTGGCTTTTAACAATGCTCAGTCTCGTCGTGGTATTAAGTGTTTATTATATTATGTCGCCGGAAAGCAAAAATGCCGTGCAGATGAAAAGCGAAAAAAGCAGCGGAGAAGTGGCAACTGAAAAAACGCCGGCTCCTGAAACGAAAGATAAGAACGGAAGCGGCACGGATAAAGAAGACGGAACAAAAGGAACGAAAGATTCTAAAGGCACAAAAGAGGATAAAGAAACATCAGCCGAAGCATCGGACAAAGACGGATCGGTCGCTACAGAAACAGCTGATGAAAACTTATTTACCGCATACCGCATGGAACTTGAAGACGCAAGAAGCAAAGAAAGGGAACAGTTAAACAGCATTGTTTCAAGCGATGATGCGACCGCAAAGGAAAAAAGCGAAGCCTACGATAAAATGACGGCGCTGAGCAATGCTGAAGGGACGGAAAAACAGCTGGAAACGCTGATTAAAACACAAGGCTACAAAGATGCGCTCGTGGATGCTGAAGGAGACAAAATCAACATTACGGTCATGTCTGACAAACATTCAAACGCAAAAGCTTCCGCTATCATTGACCTGGTGGAAAAAGAAATCAAGACGATGAAAGACGTCGCCGTCACGTTTGAACCGACAAAATAAGAGATCTCCACCGCCCGCACCTGCTGCGGGCTTTTCTGATGTCATTTTAGATCAGTGTTGAATTTACACAAGCGCTCCTGTAAGATAAACATAGTATGTACTTTTAGTAGCAACCCATAAATTTCTATTTTTTATACATAGGAGTGGAAACTGATGTTAAAAATCAACGAAATTCATGAACTGATAAAAAGAATCGATGAATCTTCCATCGACGAATTCGTTTACGAAATCGAAGGCGTAAGCCTCAAACTGAAAAAAAATGAAGCGCCGGCAGTGAATGTAACGGGACAAGCCCAAGCCGTTCCCGCCGCTTACGCACCTGCTCCGCAGGCTGCAAAACCTGAAGCGCGTGAAGCCGCTCCTGTTCAGGAAGCGCCGAAACAAGACGAAAACCTGCACAAAATTACGTCTCCGATGGTCGGAACGTTTTATGCTTCTTCATCGCCGGAAGCCGGCCCTTACGTAAACCAAGGTTCAAAAGTGAGCGAAAATACAGTTGTTTGTATCGTAGAAGCAATGAAACTCTTTAACGAGATTGAAGCCGAAGTAAAAGGAGAAATCGTTGAAGTGTTAGTTGAAAACGGCCAGCTGGTCGAATACGGACAACCTCTATTTCTTGTAAAAGCTGAGTAAGGAGACCTGCTATTATGATTAAAAAGCTATTGATCGCCAACCGAGGAGAAATCGCCGTCAGAATCATCCGGGCCTGCAAAGAGCTGGGCATTGAAACTGTAGCCGTTTATTCTGAGGCAGATAAAGACGCCCTGCATGTCCAAATGGCCGATGAGGCTTTTTGTATCGGGCCGAAAACATCAAAAGAAAGCTATTTAAATGTAACGAACATCGTCAGCGTCGCAAAGCTGACCGGCACGGATGCGATTCATCCGGGATACGGGTTTTTAGCTGAAAACGCCGACTTTGCCGAGCTGTGCGAGGAATTGAACGTAACGTTTGTCGGCCCTACGGCTGACGCCATTTCAAAAATGGGAACAAAAGATATCGCGCGCGACACGATGCAGCTGGCGGGCGTGCCGATTGTGCCCGGTTCAAAAGGAATCATAAAAAATACGGAAGAAGCGGTTTCGCTTGCAGGTGAAATTGGGTATCCTGTCATTATAAAAGCCACTGCGGGCGGAGGCGGAAAAGGCATCCGGGTCGCACGCACAGAAGAAGAACTGATCAAAGGCATTGAGATTACCCAGCAGGAAGCCGCTACGGCATTCGGAAATCCGGGTGTGTACATCGAGAAGTACATAGAAGATTTCCGCCATGTTGAAATTCAGGTGCTTGCGGATAATTACGGAAACACGATCCATCTCGGAGAGCGTGACTGTTCTATCCAAAGACGTCTGCAAAAACTTCTTGAAGAGTCACCGTCACCTGCGCTTGATTCTGAAATCAGGGAGCAGATGGGCGAAGCTGCGGTAAAAGCAGCGAAGGCCGTCGGTTACACGGGAGCCGGCACAGTAGAATTCATTTATGACTACAGAGAACAGCGCTACTACTTCATGGAAATGAACACGCGTATTCAAGTAGAGCACCCTGTCACAGAAATGGTGACGGGAACGGATCTGATCAAAGAACAGATCAAAGTGGCATCCGGACAGGAGCTTTCGCTCAGACAGGAAGACGTTGAATTTAACGGCTGGGCGATTGAATGCCGCATCAATGCTGAAAATCCTGCGAAAAACTTCATGCCTTCACCCGGTAAAATTAACATGTACCTGCCGCCGGGCGGACTCGGCGTACGCGTGGATTCAGCCGCATATCCCGGCTATTCGATCCCGCCGTACTATGACAGTATGATTGCTAAAGTCATCACATACGGAACAACGCGTGATGAGGCAGTCGCACGGATGAAACGCGCGCTGAGCGAATTCGTGATTGAAGGTATTGAAACGACGATTCCGTTCCATCTGAAACTGCTTGAACACGAAACATTTGTCAGCGGAGAGTTTAATACAAAGTTTTTAGAAACATATGATGTAATGGGCTCATAATTTTTGCGGGAGGTGAATTGAATGGAAGACAACAGTGTGCTTAAAATGGATCATGACGAGGCTCATTTAGGCAAGGTTGAAATTGCTCCTGAGGTCATTGAAGTCATTGCCGGCATCGCCGCTTCCGAAGTTGAAGGAGTTGCTGAAATGCGCGGCAATTTCGCCACCGGCGTCGTAGAGCGCTTCGGCAAAATCAATCACGGTAAAGGCGTAAAGGTCGATTTAGCCGATGACGGCATTACCATCGACGTCTATTGCGTCGTTCAATTCGGGATCTCGATCCCGAAAGTGGCGGCAAGCGTTCAGGAGAATATCCGCCAAACCTTATTAAACATGACGTCTCTGACCATTAATGAAATCAATATTCATATCGTCGGCATTCAATTTGACACGAAAGCCCAAGAAGTCGAAATCGACGAAGAAATGTAATGAGCGTATAAAAACCAAGGGGATGGGCAGCCCTTTGGTTTTTTATACGTTTCCCGTCATTTCAGGCATGAAGAAAGCCGGCTTACAAACGGCAGCCGAGTTTCTTCATGCTGTGAAATCCGAATGAAATTAATACGGTTTGTGAAAATATTCGGCATTAGGGTGAAAAAACCTAAATTTCGACATGCGATTGAGAAAAAAATATGTTATGATCTCTTTAAGCTTAACGACAAGCGGATAAAGCGGATCTGAAGGAGAAAGAAAATGAAAAGAAGAACAGCTAGAGAAAAAGCTTTGCAGGCACTTTTTCAGATTGATGTCAGCGATATTGCACCGAACGATGCCATTGAGCACGCGCTTGATGGTGAAAAAACAGATGCCTTCTTTGAACAGCTGGTGTACGGAGTGATCGAACATCAGGTTCAGCTTGATGAAATGATTTCCGGCCATCTCGTCAATTGGAAGCTTGACCGGATTGCAAACGTAGACCGCGCGATCCTGCGTCTGGCGGTGTATGAAATGGTTTATACTGACGACATTCCTGCTAACGTGTCATTAAACGAAGCAATCGAGCTGGCAAAACGGTTCGGCGACGATAAAGCTGCAAAATTCGTAAACGGGGTTCTTTCTAACATTAAAACTGATATCGAATCATAGGAGGAAAGAAAATGACTGCAACAATCATCGACGGAAAAGAAACGGCTAAAGAAAAACGCGAACAATTGGCAAAAGAAGTAGAAGAGCTGAAAGCACAAGGCGTAGTGCCTGGTTTGGCGGTCATTTTAATCGGAGACGATCCCGCTTCTGTTTCATATGTGACAGGCAAGAAAAAAGCCGCTGAAACAATGGGAATGAAATTTAAGCTTGACCGCTTTGACTCAAGCTTAACCGAGGCGGAGCTTTTAACAGTGATTGATCAGTATAATCAAAATCCGGAATTCCACGGCATTCTCGTCCAGCTGCCGCTTCCGGATCATATTTCTGAAAAAGCCGTAATCGAGCGGATCTCTCCCGATAAGGATGTTGACGGTTTCCACCCTCTCAACGTCGGGAAAATGCTGCTTGGCGAAGATACATTTCTTCCATGCACGCCGCACGGAATTGTCGAGTTATTGAAAAAGACGAACGTAGATCTTTCCGGCAAAGAAGTTGTTGTAGTCGGACGAAGCAATATTGTCGGTAAACCGGTCGGCCAGCTGCTGCTGAACGAAAACGCGACCGTCACATATTGCCATTCCCGCACGAAAAATATGTCTGAGCATACGAAAAAAGCAGATATTCTTGTGGTAGCGGTCGGTAAAGCGAATTTCATCAAAGCCGATCAAATCAAAGAGGGCGCCATTGTCATTGATGTCGGCGTCAACCGTCTCGAAAGCGGAAAACTCTGCGGAGACGTTCAGTTTGATGAAGCGAAAGAAAAAGCATCTTTCATTACACCGGTGCCGGGCGGAGTAGGTCCGATGACCATCACGATGCTTGCGCATAATACTGTTAAATCTGCCAGACGTACGTTATCATAGATAACCGGAGACAGTCACAAAAAGTGTGACAATGAGCACGATACCCGCTTCTTAAGGCTCCTTTCAGCCAGAGCGGGTTTTCTTAGTTTAGGGCAAAAAGCCTTTATGAAAGGAGTGCAGGATGTGAGTGAAGCGGCATATGTCACGGTTTCCGCGCTGACCAAATACATTAAACGAAAATTCGATGTGGACCCTCATCTTGAAGACATTTGGATTAAGGGTGAGCTCTCCAATGTTAAAATTCATACGAGAGGCCACATCTATTTTACATTAAAAGATGAGCATGCCCGCATGCAGGCTGTCATGTTTCAAAGACAAAGTTCGAGGCTTGCGTTTAAGCCCGAGGACGGAATGAAGGTCATCGTAAGAGGCGGGATCTCCGTCTATGAACCGAGCGGAAGCTATCAGCTGTACGCGAAAGAAATGCAGCCGGACGGTGTGGGGGCGCTCTACTTAGCATATGAAGAATTAAAGAAAAAACTTGCCGGCGAAGGGTTGTTTGATGACCGGTATAAGCAGGCCATCCCCGCTTTTCCGGCTACGATCGGGGTCGTCACGTCACCGACGGGAGCAGCCGTCAGAGACGTCATTACCACACTCAAAAGAAGATACCCCCTTGTGAAAGTCATTGTGCTTCCCGCGCTCGTTCAAGGTGAAAATGCCAGCAGATCGATTGTGAAGCGCATTGAAGAAGCCAATGCACAAAAAATGTGTGACGTCCTGATCGTCGGAAGGGGAGGGGGCTCGATCGAAGAATTGTGGGCATTTAACGAAGAAATCGTGGCCCGGGCGATTTTTGCTTCCGCCATTCCGATTATATCAGCCGTCGGACATGAAACAGATTTTACAATCAGCGATTTCGTCGCGGATATCCGGGCGGCAACGCCGACAGGAGCGGCAGAAATTGCCGTCCCCCATACGACGGACTTAATGGAACGGACAAAAACGGCGGAAGTCCGTCTGACAAGAGCGATGCAGCAGCATATCAGCAAGAAAAAAGAACGGGTTCAATCGCTCCAGTCGTCCTACGCGTTCCGTTTTCCGAAACGATTGTATACCCAAAAAGAACAGCAGTTTGATCTTTTGTATCAGCAGTTCCAATCACAGCTCACAGGGCTTACGGACAGGAAACAAAGGCAGCTGGAGCGGAATACGTACAGATTAACGGCGCTCCACCCTGAAACCCAGCTGAAACAGGCGAAAAAACGGTACGAGGAGCGCTCAAATCAGCTCGCCCGAAGCATGAATGTCCAGCTGAAGCAGCTTCATTCGCAGTTTCAGACGGTTCTTGGTAAACTGAATGCATTAAGTCCCCTTCAGGTGATGGAGAGAGGATACAGTCTGGCCTATAAAGACAAAGAGCTGATCAAAAGCGTTGATCAAGTCGAACAAAATGATACGCTTGAAGTAAAGATGACAGACGGCGTTCTGACGTGTGAAGTATTGCAAAAGAGAGGCGAACGAAAATGACAGAAACCAAAAAAAGTGAAGAGCTGACATTTGAAGAGGCGATGAAAGGCCTTGAAGGTATTGTGGCAAAGCTTGAAGAAGGAGACGTGCCGCTTGAGCAGGCGATTAATTATTTTCAGGAAGGGATGGCCCTTTCAAAAATGTGCCATGAAAAGCTTCAGCATGTCGAAAAGCAAATGGACTTTATTTTAAAAGATAACGGCGAACTTGCACCTTTCAGCGTTCAGGAGGAAGACGAAGGTGACAAATAAACTGGACGCATTTTTAGCATCGCGCAAACAACTGATTGAACAGCAGCTTTCTTTGTATACGGAACGGCTTGCGATGCCTGAAATCCTCAAAAAATCTATGCTGTATTCTTTGGAAGCGGGCGGAAAGAGGCTGCGTCCCCTCGTCGTCTTAGCCGTTCTGAATGCTTACGGAAAAGATGAAAAAGACGGGATTCCGGTCGGATGCGCTGTCGAAATGATTCATACGTATTCCTTAATCCATGATGATCTTCCTTGCATGGACGATGATGATCTGCGCCGGGGAAAGCCCACAAACCATAAAGTCTTCGGAGAAGCGGCAGCCGTATTGGCCGGAGACGGGCTTCTGACAGAAAGCTTTAAATTGATCACATCTCACGTGTCTGAGGCGGTTTCAGCAGAAAAACGGCTCCGTCTCGTCGATGAGCTGATCAGCGCGGCAGGAACGGAAGGAATGGTCGGCGGGCAGGCTGCCGACATGGAAGCGGAACAAAAGCGGATAACGCTTGAGGAACTGGAATCCATCCACGAGCGGAAAACGGCCAAGCTCCTCGGTTTTTCCGTGACGGCGGGCGCCATTTTGGCAGATGCGCCGGAGGATGAAGTCGAAAAGCTGCGTCTGTTCAGCAGCCATATCGGCATCGGATTTCAAATCAGAGATGACATCCTTGATATTGAAGGGCATGAGGAGAAGATCGGCAAACCGGTCGGCTCAGACACGTCGAATGAAAAGTCAACGTATCCGTCGCTTTTAACGCTAGAAGGCGCGAAAGAGAAGCTGGCGTATCATATCAGCGAGGCGAAACGGATCATCAGCGGCCTTTCTCTTCAGAAAGAACTGCTGCATGACCTCTGTGATTTAATCGCGGCGAGAGATCATTAAAAACGGTCCTGATTTGAAGGGGCTGCCGCTCCTATGGTAAAATGTAAGCAGTTTCGATGAAAATACAAAGGGAGTCTTTTTCTTTTTTCAAAAAGACACTGTTTAATTTGCAGAAATTCATGCTGAAAGTGAGTTGATCCGCTTTGGATCTTTTATCAATACAGGACCCGTCATTTCTTAAAAAGATGTCAATTGAACAGCTGGAAGAGCTGAGTGAGGAGATCCGCAATTTCCTCATCACATCGCTGTCTGCCTCTGGCGGCCATATCGGGCCGAACCTCGGGGTTGTCGAGCTGACAATTGCGCTTCACAAAGAATTTGACAGTCCGAAAGATAAATTTTTATGGGATGTCGGACATCAGTCCTATGTTCATAAACTGTTAACCGGGCGCGGCAAGGAGTTTGAAACCTTGCGCCAATATAAAGGGCTTTGCGGTTTCCCGAAACGCAGCGAAAGCGAACATGACGTATGGGAAACAGGCCACAGCTCAACATCGCTCTCAGGCGCGATGGGAATGGCTGCCGCCCGTGATATTAAAGGATCGAAAGAATATATCATCCCGATTATCGGAGACGGCGCTTTAACCGGAGGAATGGCGCTTGAAGCGCTGAACCATATCGGTGATGAGAAAAAAGATATGATCGTCATTCTGAATGATAATGAGATGAGCATTGCGCCGAATGTCGGGGCGATTCATTCTATGCTGGGACGGCTTCGAACGGCCGGCAAATATCAATGGGTAAAAGACGAGCTTGAATATTTATTTAAGCGCATCCCGGCCGTCGGCGGAAAATTGGCCGCCACAGCGGAACGGATAAAAGACAGCTTAAAATATATGCTTGTGTCAGGTATGTTTTTTGAAGAGCTGGGCTTTACGTATTTAGGCCCGGTTGACGGTCATTCCTACCACGAACTGTTTGAAAACCTGCAATACGCCAAAAAAACGAAAGGTCCTGTCCTTTTACATGTCATTACGAAAAAGGGCAAAGGCTATAAACCGGCTGAGACCGACACAATCGGCACATGGCACGGAACGGGTCCTTATAAAATCAATACGGGTGATTTTGTCAAGCCGAAAGCCGCGGCGCCTTCATGGAGCGGACTTGTCAGCGGCACCGTGCAGGAGCTTGCGCGCGAGGATGACAGAATTGTCGCGATTACACCGGCCATGCCGGTCGGCTCTAAGCTTGAAGGATTTGCGAAAGAATTTCCTGAGCGCATGTTTGACGTCGGAATCGCAGAACAGCATGCGGCGACAATGGCCGCGGGAATGGCGCTTCAGGGGATGAAGCCGTTTCTTGCGATCTATTCGACCTTTTTGCAGCGGGCGTACGATCAGGTCGTCCATGACATCTGCCGTCAAAACGCGAATGTATTTATCGGCATTGACCGCGCCGGTTTGGTCGGCGCTGACGGGGAGACGCATCAAGGCGTCTTTGACATCGCCTTTTTGCGGCATATACCGAACCTCGTTTTAATGATGCCGAAGGATGAAAATGAAGGCCGCCATATGGTCAATACAGCCCTTAATTATGAGGACGGTCCGATTGCGATGCGCTTCCCGCGCGGAAACGGGCTCGGCGTAAAGATGGATAAAGAGCTGAAAACCATTCCGATCGGAACATGGGAAGTGCTCCGTCCCGGAAAAGACGCGGTCATTTTAACATTCGGTACGACCATTGAAATGGCGCTGGAAGCGGCTGAAGAACTGCAAAAAGAAGGCCTGTCCGTGCGTGTCGTGAATGCGAGGTTCATAAAGCCGATTGATAAACAGATGATGAAGGCCATTCTTAATGAAGGTCTGCCGATTTTAACGATAGAAGAAGCCGTGCTTGAAGGCGGATTCGGCAGCACGATTCTTGAATACGCTCATGACCTCGGCATGTATCATACACCGATTGACAGAATGGGCATCCCAGACCGGTTTATTGAACACGGCAGCGTAACCGCCCTGCTTGAAGAAATCGGTCTCACGAAGGCTGAGGTTATGAACCGGATAAAACTGCTGATGCCGCCGAAGACACATAAAGGAATTGGATCATGACAGCAAAAAAAGAACGATTAGATGTACTTCTTGTAGAAAAAGGCCTTGCGGAAACGCGGGAAAAAGCGAAACGCGCCATTATGGCGGGCATCGTATACTCAAATGAAAACCGATTGGACAAACCGGGTGAAAAAATCGCCCGGGATCTTCCGTTAACGGTAAAAGGAAACCCTCTTAAATACGTCAGCAGAGGCGGATTAAAACTTGAAAAAGCCTTGGAAGTGTTTCCTGTCTCGGTAAAAGGCAAAACGATGATTGACATCGGCTCGTCTACAGGAGGATTCACGGATTGCGCCCTCCAAAACGGAGCTGAGCGGTCCTACGCAGTGGATGTCGGCTATAATCAGCTTGCTTGGAAGCTCAGACAGGACGAGAGGGTCGTCGTCATGGAACGGACGAATTTTCGCTATTCCGAGCCTTCCGATTTCACAGAGGGATTGCCGGAATTTGCGACAATCGATGTTTCTTTCATCTCACTCCGCCTCATTCTGCCGGTTTTAAAAACGCTGCTTGTACCGGGGAGCGATTGTATCGCACTGGTGAAGCCGCAATTTGAAGCCGGACGGGAATCCGTCGGAAAAAAAGGCATTGTCAGAGATCCCGGCGTTCATGCTGACGTTCTCCGCCGCATGAATCAATTTGCCGCTTCTGAAGGATATACAGTGAAAGGACTGTCCTTCTCACCGATTACGGGGGGAGACGGCAATATTGAGTTTCTGCTTCATTTGGAATGGGGCGGAGAAGACGGAAACGGCGCTGAACTGCCGGAAGAAGACATTCTCCGTACCGTCCGCGAAGCACATGAGACATTAAAAGCCAAAAAGACAGATGTACCGGAATAATAGGGGGCTATTATTCCTTTTTTCTGCCATCATGTACTTTTTATCAAGAAGCGGTTAACATAATGACAAGAACAGCTTGAAAACAGAGGTGCTTACATGACAAAAGGCCAAAGGCATATAAAAATCAGAGAGCTTATTACAAGCCATGAGATTGAAACGCAGGATGACTTAGTTGACATGCTGAGAGAAGAGGGATATAAGGTAACCCAGGCGACTGTCTCCAGAGACATTAAAGAGCTGCATCTCGTAAAGGTGCCGACGAACAACGGCTCCTACAAATACAGCCTGCCGGCGGATCAGCGGTTCAATCCGCTGTCAAAACTGAAGCGTTCATTAATGGATGCGTTCGTAAAAATTGACTCAGCAAGCCATATGATCGTATTAAAAACGATGCCGGGGAATGCTCAGGCAATCGGCGCTCTGATGGATAATCTCGAATGGGAAGAAATCATGGGCACGATCTGCGGAGATGACACGATCTTAATCATCTGCAGGACGCCTGAAGATACGGAAGGCGTACAAAGCCGTCTTTTGGAGCTGCTGTAGCGTAATTATCAGATAAAAGGTGGAATGCTGTTTGTTAGCTGAACTATCAATAAAAAACTTTGCCATTATAGAGGAACTGACGATTTCGTTTGAACGGGGGCTCACCGTCCTGACGGGAGAAACAGGGGCCGGCAAGTCAATTATTATAGACGCCGTTTCCCTATTAGTCGGCGGACGCGGCTCGTCCGAATTTGTCCGTTACGGTGAAACAAAGGCCGAGCTTGAAGGACTGTTTCTATTGGACAGCGGTCATCCCGTTTTTGAAGTATGCCGTGAGCAGGGAATAGACGCATCTGACGACATGATTGTCATGAGAAGGGACATCAATGCCGGAGGAAAAAGCGTCTGCCGTGTCAACGGAAAATTAGTGACGATTGCGGCTTTAAGGGAAATCGGCAGACTTTTATTAGATATTCACGGACAGCATGATAACCAGCTGTTAATGGAGGACGACAAACACTTGGAGCTTTTGGATAAATTTGCGGGCGCTGAGGCCGAATCCGCGCTTCAGGCTTACCATGAAGGCTATGAGCGTTATATGAAGCTGCTCAAAAAAGTGAAGAAGCTGTCAGAAAGCGAGCAGGAAATGGCGCATCGGTTAGACCTGATTCAATTTCAGCTTGAAGAAATCGAGTCGGCGAAGCTTGAATTGAATGAAGACGAACTTCTTCAGGAGGAGCGGAAGCAGATATCCAACTTTGAAAAAATTTATGAATCATTGCAAAACGCCTATAATGCGCTCCGCAGCGAGCAGGGGGGGCTTGACTGGGTCGGAATGGCCTCTGCCCAGCTTGAAGATATTTCGGATATCAATGAACCGCTGCAAAAGCTGTCTGAAAGTGTGTCAAGTTCCTATTATCTGCTGGAGGATGCAACCTTTCAGATGCGCAATCTGTTAGATGATCTGGAATATGACCCGGAACGGCTGAATTTTATTGAAACCCGTTTAAATGAGATCAAACAGCTGAAGCGCAAATACGGAGCGACGGTAGAAGACATTTTGGAATACGGCTCTAAAATAGAAGAGGAAATCGATCAAATCGAGAACCGCGACAGCCACCTTGAAGCGCTGAAGAAGGAATTGGAGTCGGTCGGCAAAGATGTAGCCGTAGAAGCCGCCAATTTATCAAAAATCAGAAAAGCATGGGCCAAGAAACTGGCGGAAGCGATTCATCAGGAATTACAAAGTCTGTATATGGGCAAATCAACGTTTGATACGGAATTTCTCGTGAAAACCGATCCGTCTGCCAGTGAAGCTCCGGTTGTTAACGGGCAGCCCGTGCAGCTTACCCAAAAGGGGATTGACCTTGTGAGGTTTTTAATTTCAACAAACACCGGTGAGCCTTTAAAACCGCTGTCAAAGGTCGCTTCCGGAGGCGAGCTTTCAAGGGTGATGCTGGCGATGAAGAGTATTTTTTCTTCCCAGCAGGATGTCACCTCCATCATCTTTGACGAAGTGGACACCGGTGTAAGCGGGCGGGTTGCCCAAGCCATCGCGGAAAAAATCCATAAAGTATCGACCGGTTCACAGGTGCTCTGCATTACACACCTGCCGCAGGTTGCCGCCATGGCGGATACGCACCTTCTGATCGCAAAAGAATTCAAAGACGGCCGGACGACAACGCATGTCACGCCGCTTTCCAAGCAGGATAAGGTAGCGGAAATCGGCCGTATGATTGCGGGTGTTGAAGTGACCGATCTGACAAAACGGCATGCACAAGAGCTTTTAAAACAGGCCGGACAGGTAAAAACGACAGGATAAGCTGCTGATACAGGCAGCTTATTTTTTTGTTCCATTTCTCTAACAGTGTATCCAATGTTTTTCTTCGTATGCCGGTTATAAATCAAGCGCAGGAAGGCAAAAGTATAGATGTAGCAGAAAAAGAAAGTGGTGTGGGATAGGAGCGAGGAGAGTGAAGGAATGAATGCACGATAACATGAGGAAAGCAATAGGTGTAATTCTCCTTGTTTCTTTACTAAGTGTAGGCTTTTTTAAGCCGTTTAAAGAATATTTACTGATACCGTCAGAAATGAGCGTCTTTGAAAACCAGACTCAGGCCGTTCCGGTCAATGCATCAATAAGCGCTGAAAAGGGCGAATTATCAGAAGCCTTTACGCTGAAAGAAGAGCACGGTCATGCAAACATAACAGGGCAAACACAAGGCCGGTCAGAAGTAGTATATGATCTTGCCGGGTTTCCCATTAAAAAAACGAAAGTGCGTGTCCTTCCAGAATTGAAGGTCATTCCGGGCGGACAGTCCATCGGTGTAAAACTGCATTCAGTCGGTGTTTTGGTCGTCGGTTTTCACCAGGTGATGACAAAGGATGGGAAAAAGTCTCCGGGAGAACAAGCGGGTATTGAATCTGGCGACATCATTATTAAAATGAACGGACATAAAATTGAAAAAATGAGCGACATCGCCCCGTTTATTCAAAAAGCGGGCAAAACCGGTGAATCTTTGGATTTATTGGTGAAACGCGATAAGCAAAAAATCAAAACAAAGCTGATTCCGACAAAGGACGAAGCCGAGGGGAAATATCGAATCGGCCTTTATATCCGCGATTCGGCAGCCGGCATCGGCACCATGACATTTTTTGAACCGAAAACAAAAAAATACGGCGCATTGGGCCACGTCATCTCTGATATGGATACAAAAAAACCGATTGTTGTAGAAGACGGAGAAATCGTCCGTTCTACTGTAACATCGATTGAAAAAGGAAAAGGCGGCAATCCCGGCGAAAAACTGGCAAGGTTTTCGTCAGAACGGAAAACGATCGGCGATATTAACCGCAACAGCCCGTTCGGCATTTTTGGGACACTGCATCAGCCGATTAAAAACAACATTTCCGACAAAGCGCTTCCGATTGCTTTGTCAAATGAAGTAAAAAAAGGACCTGCGCAAATGCTGACGGTTATCGAAAACGATAAAGTAGAGAAATTTGATATTGAAATCGTCAGCACCACGCCGCAAAAATTCCCGGCGACAAAGGGAATGGTGTTGAAAGTGACAGATCCGAAACTGCTGAAAAGAACCGGCGGAATCGTTCAGGGGATGAGCGGAAGCCCGATCATCCAGAACGGAAAGGTCGTCGGAGCCGTAACCCACGTATTTGTCAATGATCCGACAAGCGGCTACGGCGTTCATATCGAATGGATGCTGTCTGAAGCGGGTGTTGATGTTTACGGGAAAGACAAAGCAAGCTGACTGCCGGATGATCCGGCAGTTTTTTTATGTGATGCGTTCTTCACTTCTTTCCTGGATTCATGTAAAATAAGACATGAAGATTTTTCGACAAATTCACGTTTCCTGATTTGTCAAACTTAATTTTTAGTCGAAAAACCTAGAAAATGCTAGAAAAACAAAGATATACCACTATTATTGGTAAATATGGATTTTTTAAAAGGGGAAGTAGTGGTTTTGTCGAATGTAACATATAGCAGTCAAATGGGTTGCGTCCTGTTAATACATTGGGGGAGGAAGAAACGTGGAGAAAATTAAAGTTTGTGTTGCTGATGATAATCGAGAGCTTGTAAGCCTGTTGAGTGAATATATAGAGGGACAGGATGATATGGAAGTGATCGGCGTTGCTTATAACGGACAGGAATGTCTTTCTTTGTTTAAAGATAAGAATCCCGATGTGCTCGTGTTAGACATTATCATGCCGCATCTGGACGGACTTGCGGTTTTGGAGCGTCTGCGGGAATCAGAGCTCGAGAAGCAGCCGAACGTCATCATGCTGACGGCATTCGGTCAGGAAGACGTTACGAAAAAAGCCGTCGATTTAGGCGCATCCTATTTCATCCTGAAGCCGTTTGATATGGAAAACCTTGTCGGCCATATCCGCCAGGTAAGCGGAAATGTCAGCAGTGTCACACACCGTGCGCCGTCCGCGCAAAGCAGCATTATCCGCAGCCAGCCGGAGCCGAAGCGGAAAAATCTCGATGCCAGCATTACAAGCATTATCCATGAGATCGGTGTGCCTGCCCATATCAAAGGCTATCTTTATTTGCGTGAAGCCATTTCCATGGTGTATAACGATATTGAACTCCTCGGCAGCATCACAAAAGTCCTTTATCCCGACATCGCCAAAAAATTCAACACGACCGCAAGCCGTGTAGAACGGGCCATCCGCCACGCCATTGAAGTCGCATGGAGCAGGGGAAATATTGATTCCATTTCTTCACTGTTCGGATATACGGTAAGCATGACAAAAGCAAAACCAACCAACTCGGAGTTCATCGCGATGGTTGCTGACAAGCTGAGATTGGAGCATAAAGCTTCGTAACGCAAGCCTTTGGCTAAATGTCTTTTTGCGCCTTCTATTCCGTGCATGAACGCGGAAGAGAAGGCGTTTTGAGATTTTGCTGACGAAAACAATGGGAATCACTCACGCTGGTACTTGTTCTATACATAAATACGGGAACTATGCCGTCTATACGTATAATACCGGAGCTGATATTTTAATGATTTTGCCTTCTCTGAAATAAAAGCGGGGGATGCGGCGGCTTAACACAGACAGGACTTCGTAGCTGATCGTACCGAGCATTTCGGCAATTTCATCAACGGAAATCTCGGCTTCTTTTTGTTTGCCGTAGATGACGACTTCTTCTCCTTGTTTGCCCTCATTCTCACCTAAACTGACCATTATCATATCCATTGTCACTCTCCCCGCCACCGGCACCCGTCTGCCGCGGTGCAGAATAAACCCGCGGTTGGACAGGGCGCGGGAGTAACCGTCAGCATAGCCGATCGGAATCGTCGCGATGATTTCACCCGGTTCGGCGATATATGTGGCACCATAACTGACGGTCCGGGGATCTGTCACCATGGCTTTCACATAAGCGATACGCGCCTTTAAACTTAGTGCGGGCGTGAGATCCACGAGGTTCAGTTCCTTTATCGAGGCGGACGGATATAAACCATATAACCCAATGCCTAAACGGATCATGTCGGCGCTGAATTCCGGGAATGCGATAGCAGCGGCTGTATTGCACATATGCACGGTAGGCAGCGTAATGTCTTGATTTTTTAAAAAGCGGAGGAAGCTGATAAACTTTTCGTGCTGCAGCATCGTCAGCTCAGTGTCCGGTTCATCCGCTGTTGAAAAATGTGTAAAGATGCCATCCCATGACAGGTATGTACTCGACTTGAGCGCTTTCACCACTGCTAAAAGATCTTCTTCTGTGCGCACACCCAGCCGGCCCATTCCGGTATCCACATTGATATGAATGGACAGCCGTTTCGACTCTGCTTCTTTTTCCAATATCCGATTCGCTTTTTTGATCCAGCTGACCTGAAACGCTGATAATGTGATGTTCCAAACGGCAGATTTTTTCACACAGCTGAGAGCTGTGAAGCCGAGCACAAGAATAGGCGCCTTAATTCCCGCTCTCCGTAACACAATTCCCTCTTCGACGCTTGCGACAGCAAGCTCGCTCGCCCCGCTTTCCAGTGCCTGCCGCGCTACTTCCACAGACCCGTGGCCATAAGCGTTCGCTTTTACGACGGCCATAATTTTAGACGTATTCGGAATATGGCGGCGGATCGCCCGTACATTCTTTTTTATCGCATCAAGGTCAACTTCAATCCAAACTTCCCGGCAAAGTTTTTTCATCACGATTCCTTCTTTCCTTAATGAGATTCAGTACTCATGCTTTCAATCTGCATTCTATTCATCTTTAACTGAAATCATTCAAAACATGGAAAGGTGATCGCTGATGTTTAAAATCAAGTTTTCGGGAAATCAGTGTGCCTGCTTTATTTATGCAGTAAGGGCAGCATGGCGGCCCTTACAATGACTTCACAATATTCTGATCTGAAAATTGATGTTCAAACATTTTGGACTGGCTTACAGCATTGTTTTGAATGACAATGCCGATATTTCCCCCTCCGGCACCGAAAACGGTTTTTGATGCAGTCAGCGGACTGATGGATATGGCGCCGCCAACATTGACAACTCCGTTTCCTGATACGTTGTTTATCGTAATCGGGCAACCGCTCATTCTATTTTTTCTCCTTTCTCTCTCAGTCTACTAACTATATGTACGCTGTGATATTTGAATAAGATTAAACAAAACGGCAAAAAGAATCCGGCTGCTGCCAGCCGGAAAGGGAGGGAAATACGGATGTCATAATGTTTTCGTTACATTTTGATCAGAGTATTGAGAGTTTGAAGATTGAGATGTGCTGGATTGATTCATTTGCAGGACCATACCTGTATTTCCCCCTCCTGAGCCGTAGACGGTTTTTGATACGGTTAAAGGACTTATCGAAAACGCACCGCCGACATTGACAACCCCGTTTCCGGAAAGACTGTTAATCGTAATAGGGAAACCAGCCATCATATACGGTCTCCTTTCTATTAATCTATTTACTATATGTACGCTGTGTGTTGGAAATAGGAGTAAACAAAGCGGTAAAAACTTGTGAATCAAAAAAACTGCCGGACATCCGGCAGTTTTTTTAGTCTACTTTTCAAACGGCACCCAGCCGCCTGTATTCTGAATCATTTCCCATAACGGTTCAGGAAGTCGGTATTTCTCAATTTCAGATGCTTGAATGGCTTTTTCGATTTCCTGTTCGCGGCCTTCTTTGACCAGCACCGCCCATTCGGGGTTAATCAAAATGACACGTCCCAGAGCCACCAGCGGAATTCCGCTTTCTAATACGGCAAGCGCTTCGTCCGCGGTATAGATGGAACCGACGGCCATCAGCGGCACTTTATGGCCGACGCGTTCGTTTAATAGATCCATCCGGGTCCGTGAAGTATCCGCGCCGCGGCGGGCTTTGGAATTGACATCCATCAGTGAAATATGCAGATAATCCAAGTTCTCTTCCGCAAGCGCGTCGGCGAGCATGAATGTTTCTTTCATTGTAAGCCCCGGTGTTTCCGGCTCTTCCGGTGACAGGCGGTAGCCGAGAACGAATGGATTTTCAGCGTGTGTATCAATTGCCTGTTTGACAGCGTCAACGACTGCAAGCGGGAACGCAAGGCGCTTTTTATCGCTTCCGCCCCAGCGGTCTGTGCGCCGGTTTGTTTTCGGTGAATAAAATTGGTGAATCAGGTACCCGTTTGCCCCGTGAATTTCAACACCGTCAAAGCCGGCTTCAATCGCTCTGCGTGTCGCTTCGCCGAATGCTTTCACGATGTGCTCAATTTCTTGTTCGGTGAGGGCCCGGGACGTTTGTCTGCCGTCTTCTTCTGAGCCGCTCGGACTGACGACGTCGTTGTTTGGCACGAGTTCAGGAGGGCATTCCAATCCTCCGTGGTGAATCTGCACAACGGCTTTCGCTCCTTGAGACTGGATCGCCTGAGCGAGTTTTTTCAAGCCGGGAATGTGAGAATCATCATAGATGCCGGGCTGGCCTGGAAACGCTTTGCCGTCCGGCGTTACGTTTGCACATGCCGTAATGACCATGCCCATTTCTTTTGAACGGGGAGTAATGTAGCTTAATTCACGGTCGGAAATCGTTCCGTCATCATTTGATGAATAGTGTGTCATCGGTGCGACTGAAATACGGTTTGGTATGGTGACGCCGCTTTCGAACGCAAAAGGTTCAAACAGCGGTTGATAAGTTTGCTTCATCATTTCGCCTTCTTCCTTAGGAGTTTAACTCGTCCGTATTCTAGCTTATGTTTTCATTGTGTGCAATTATTTTGCTTGTTCATCTTCCGGAGGTTATGACCGGCTGAACCATTTAAACGAATGAAACGGTTTTCTCCGTTCCTTTTCAGGATCTTTATATCCTCCTGAAATTTGATGGCCGATCGAGCTGAATATGACAGCGGCGGCGAAGAGGAGAATGATTTTTTTCATATGCATATCTTCTTTCTTATCTTTTACAAGGTTATTTATAAGCATACGCTTGTGCGAAAAAACCGTCAATTTGTTTATTCTTTTTTCCACTTTCCTGCGGCGAATATCGTTCCGATCTGAATCACAACACTTAACAGAGCGCACACTGCCACAACTGTGTTGCTGTCCATAGAAGACACCCTCCTTTTTGTTAGGTTGATGTATCATATGACAGCTGTCTCTGTTTTGACAAAACCGTAATGCGGTGTTTCATATTTTTCAACACAAAAAGGGCGCTTTTTTAAGCGCCTTTACTTTTTTTTCAGCCGGTTCAAAGCGATTTGAACGGCGATGGCGTCATCCAGGTAGCCGATCGGAAACATGTAATCCGGAATGACGTCGGTCGCTAAAATATAATACAGCAGCGCGCTCCCGAGAATCGCGCGGTCTTCAGCCGGTGTTGATTCATCCATATACTGATGATGCATGTTTTTCAAATGATCAATAAAAGGGCCGACGCTTTCTTCATTGTCCATTTTCTTTTGAAACTCATCGCAAATCAGGCGATGGCCCTGCTGGGTTTTGGCGTATTGTTCATATCTGGTCAGTTCGCGCTCAATTTGCTCCCGGGAAAAAGGCTGATCAAACATCTCGGCCATATTCAGCATATCCTGAATCGCGTGCATCGGGTCTTGCGGCGCAGCTTCTTTTTCATGACCGATGTCTATGCCTGACGCCTCAAGCAATTCCTCCAGCGGGGTGCGGAGGTGTTTTGAAAATTCCTGAAGATGCTTTAAATTGGCCTTCTGTTTGCCGTTGATAATCCGGGAGATGGTGGCCGTATCAATGTTTGTTAAGGCGCCGAGCTTTCTCATGGAGAGCGAGTGCTTATCAAGCAGTGATTTTAAAAGGGGTCCCAGTGTCTTATTTTTATTTTCTGTCAAGGGTGTCACCTCGTTTCCGCCGGAATGATGATCGTCAATCAATAATTTTTGCAGAAAAGGTACCTTTTCTGTGCTGATGAATAGGATAGTGTAGATTGGAACAGCACAACATGTTGAAAAGACATCAAAGAATGGGGAGAACATAACATGGCTTGGTTATTGATTTTAGGTTTGGCAGTGTCCTCGAGCATTGATAATTTAGGAGTGGGGATGTCATACGGCATCAGGAAGATCAAAATATCGCACGCGTCAAATATGATGATCGCTTTAATCTGTTTTTTATTCAGTTATATCGGAATTTATTTCGGCAAATGGATTTCAGCCGTTTTACCGGGCTTTCTTCCTGTATTGCTGGCGGCGTTTATTTTATCTGTCATCGGTATCCGCATCATTCTGCTGGCTGTGCCGAGAAAAACAACGCGTGTTGGCGCGTCAGGAAAAAAACGCCGTTTCGCCGGTCTGCTGCAAAATCCGGAGACAGCGGATGCTGACGGTTCGGGAGAAATCGGTATATTGGAATCCATGGTTCTCGGGGTGGCCGTATCCGCAAATGCGCTGACCAACGGATTAAGCGCGGGGTTGATCGGGCTTTCTCCTGCTGCCATTTCCATCACTGCGGCGATCGGAAGCTTTCTGACCATATGGATCGGCTGCTCGCTTGGAAAAAAAGCCGCGTCATTGCGCATCGGTTCTTTTCACGTCGGACAGTTCAGCACGGTGCTGAGCGGAGTGATTATTCTCATCATTGCCGCCAATACGCTGCTCTTTTAAGTTGTCCCGTTCATTTTATGAAAAGCTCAAAATAAATATGTATGTTTCTGTTCGGGAGAGTGCATGACGCGGCTCTCTTTTTTTTGCCGATCTGATATTTTTTCAAAATGAACAGAAAGTCGTCCGTTTCCGTTAAATTCTGCATATTCGGCCTTCAGACAGAACCTTTTTCATAGACTGATCAGCTTGTTTTCTTTCTAAGTTCAGGTAAACAGCAGGTCAGATAGCCTTCATTCCAAATATGGAAAAGCGCTGGAGGAATGGAGGCTCCCTTTACAAATCGGCCAATCTGTTCAAAGATAAAGCCGAATGAGAAAACGTGAGGTGATCTGTGTGAAGTCTGCCATACTTCTGATCTTCACCGCATGGCTGTTATCAGGCTGCGAGTATACCGCGGAGGCTGATGCGGCGCCGTCATTTACACAGGAAGGAACATTTATAAAAGCGGCCGGAAACGATATGATCGCGGTCGAAATTGACGGAGAAAGGCAAGAGGTGAAGGTGCCTTTCGCTAAGCGGTTTGAATGTCAGTCGCTGCCTGAACATACGGCAGTGCAAATCACCTATAAAAAAGAGAGCAACGGACAATTACGGCTTGAGAAACTGAAAAAAGAAACAGATATGTGAAAACGGGGAGGAAAAAAACGTGGGTTTACTGACAAAAAGCGCTGCTGCCTTCGGTGCCGCTCTGCTTCTGCTTGCGCCGTCCGCTTATGCAGCCGAACCTTTGCAAGGGAAAACCATTTATATCGATGCCGGACATGGCGGAGAAGACAGCGGGGCCGGCGGAAATGGACTGCTTGAGAAAAACATCAATTTAGCGGTGTCAAACAAGGTGATCGCCAAATTGGAGACAGAAGGCGCAAAACCTGTAGCTTCAAGGACTGACGATACTTTTTTACGTTTGGACGAGCGGGTGGCGAAAGCGAGCGCCAGCCAATCCGATTTATTCGTCAGCCTCCATACGAATTCAGCCGTCTCAACGGCATCGGGCACGGAAACGTATTTTAATTCGACATATGAAGGCGCAGACAGCGAAAGGCTTGCTTCCGACATTCAGCAGCAGCTTGTCACGTCTTTAGGGATGAGGGACAGAGGCGTAAAAGAAGCTCCTTTTTATGTTATTACATATTCAAAGATGCCGAGTGTGCTGGCTGAATTAGGTTTTATCACAAATCCTCAAGATGCGGAAAAGCTGAAAAGCGATAACGGACAAGAGCACGCCGCGGACGCCGTTGTAAACGGAATCGAAACCTATTACAGCGGACGGTAATGATAAAATATGTGTAAATAGCGCCCTCCTGATGTGCATAACGATTATAATAGAGAAAACCGATGACAAACATCTGAGGTGACACATATGACGAATATTTTTGCCCACCGGGGGGCGTCGGGCGACTGCCCTGAAAATACGATGCCCGCATTCAAAAAAGCGATTGAGGACGGGGCTGACGGAATCGAACTTGATGTACAGATGACAAAAGACGGCCGGATCGTGGTCATTCACGATGAAACCCTCGACCGCACCACGTCTTTGAAAGGATTTGTGAAAGATACGGCGTATGACAAAATCAGAACCGCCGATGCCGCCGGAAAATGGAAAGATTCTTTTAAAGGTGTCAGAATTCCGCTTTTGTCAGATGTGCTGCGTTTTGCGGAACGTGCTGATTTTCTGATAAACATTGAGCTGAAAAACAGTGTATTCCGTTACGAAGGAATGGAAGAAGAAGTGATCAAAAAAGTCAGATATTACGGACTGGAAAAGCGCGTTATTTTTTCTTCATTTAATCATGAGAGTCTCGCGGTTTGCCACGCCCTTGCGCCTGAAATTGAACGGGCGGTGCTGACAATGGATGTGCTGTACCGGCCTGAACGGTATCTTGCCGCCATTCCCGCTTCGGGTTATCATCCGAAGCTCGGTACGCCTGCGGTCAGCGCTGAAGTGATCAAACATCTTGCAAAACACCAAGCGGCGCTCCGTCCGTTCACCGTCAATCGTCCTGAGGATATGAAGCAGATGATGAAAGCGGGGATAGACGCAATTTTTACCGATTATCCAAAGCTGGCTGTTTCTATAAAAGAAGAATGCCGCAGCTGAGAAGACTGTTCAGACAGTCTTCTTTTTTATGGGCGGGAAAAAGGCGGTGCACTCATAACTCGGTCAGCCGGTTCATATATTGTAACAGGGCGTTTTCTGTAAGCGTTATCTTTTATCTTATTGAAAGTGAGGCAAAATTGTGGGAAAAACGGTTATCGTCAGTGCGGCAAGAACGCCGTTCGGAAAATTCGGCGGCGCATTAAAAGAGGTAAAGGCAGCCGAGCTTGGCGGCATTGCCATAAAAGAAGCAATGAAGCGCGCCGCTATCAGTGAAAGCGAAGCGGAAGGAGCGGTGATGGGGATGGTCGTCCAGGCGGGTGCCGGGCAGATTCCGGCACGGCAGGCTGCAAGATATGCCGGGCTTCCATGGTCCGTTCCGGCTGAAACCATTAATAAGGTCTGTGCATCAGGGCTTAGGGCCGTTACCATCTGTGATCAAATGATCCGGGCGAAAGATGCGGACGTGCTGATTGCAGGCGGAATGGAAAGCATGAGCAACATTCCGTACGCCATTCCGGCCGGCCGCTGGGGTGTGAGGATGGGGGACGGGGTTTTTCAGGATTTAATGGTTCATGACGGGCTCACCTGTGCGTTCGACCAGGTGCATATGGCTGTCCACGGAAGCACTGCGGCCAAAAAGTACGGCATTTCCCGGGATGAACAGGATCATTACGCTCTTTTGAGCCAGAAACGCGCGGCTGAGGCGGCTGAGGCGGGCAAATTGCGTGAAGAAATTGTCCCCGTCACCTGGACCGGAAAAAAGGGCAAACAGCATATCGTTGAAGCGGATGAGGGGCTGCGTCCTGATACAAGCCTTGAGCAGCTCGCAGCGCTCAAGCCGATTTTTACAGCCGACGGAACGGTTACAGCCGGAAACGCTCCCGGTGTAAATGACGGGGCCGGAGCATTTGTGCTGATGTCAGAGGAAAAAGCGGCAAAGCAGCATGTCAGGCCGCTCGCAGCGATACTTGGCTTTGCGTCAGTCGGACTGGAAGCGTCCGAGCTGGCAAGCGCGCCGGGAGAGGCCATCAGACGGCTCTTGAAAAAAACCGGACTGTCCGTTGCCGATATTGATTTGTTTGAAGTAAATGAAGCATTTGCGTCCGTCGTGCTCGTGAGTGAAAAAATAGCCGGGTTCAGCCGGGAGAAAGTGAATGTAAACGGAGGGGCAATCGCGTTCGGCCACCCGATCGGCGCAAGCGGAGCGAGAATCATCATGAGTTTAATATACGAATTAAAGCGTCGCGGAGGAGGTTTAGGCATAGCGGCTATATGCAGCGGAGCGGCTCAAGGAGATGCCCTCCTGCTGGAGGTGTACTGATCAAAGGAGGGAGCGCCGGATGAAGATGAAAACAATCATGGTCGCAGGTGCCGGTCAGATGGGGGCGGGCATCGCTCAGACGGCTGCAGAAGCCGGGTTTGCCGTCAAGTTATACGATTGGGAGCCGGAAACGGTAACAAAAGGTCTTCACCGCATAAAGACAAACCTGGAGAAAGAGCAGGCAAAAGGACGGAAGTCACAGAAGGAGACAGATGCCGTATTCAGCCGTATTTCCCCGGCGGAGCTCACAGAAGCGGGAGATGCTGATTTTATCATTGAAGCCATTGCCGAAAACAAAAAAGCAAAAGCGGAATTGTTTGACACACTTGATAAAATCTGTCCCCCTCATGCCGTATTGGCAAGCAATACGTCTTCTCTTCCCATTACGGAGCTTGCCGCGGCCACAAAAAGGCCTGAAAAAGTAATCGGCATGCATTTTATGAATCCGGTTCCTGTCATGGAGCTTGTCGAAGTCATCAGAGGACTCGCCACATCGGAAGAAACGGCGGAAACAGTAAAGAAGCTTGCCGTCCGGATGAATAAAACCCCTGTCGAAGTCAATGACTTCCCGGGCTTTATATCTAATCGCATATTAATGCCGATGATTAACGAAGCCGTTTATTGCCTTTACGAAGGAGCAGCTTCAAAGGAAGCGATTGATGAGGTGATGAAGCTCGGCATGCGTCATCCGATGGGCCCTTTAACGTTAGCTGATTTCATCGGGCTGGATACGTGCCTTTCCATTATGGAGGTTCTCTACGCGGGGCTCGGAGATCCGAAATACCGCCCATGCCCTCTGCTCAGAAAATATGTCAGCGCCGGCTGGCTCGGCAAAAAAAGCGGGCGCGGTTTTTATGAGTACGGCAGATGATGTAAAGATCATGAGGGGAGACGGCAGCCATGCATTTTACAGAAGAGCACATCATGATGAGGAAAATGGTGCGTGATTTTGCCCGCAAGGAAATCGCGCCGGTGGTTGAGCTCATGGAATCAACAGATGAATTTCCGGAGCGGCTGATTAAAAAAATGGGCGAAGCGGGATTGATGGGCATTCCCGTCCCGGAAGCTTACGGCGGGGCGGGTGCTGATACAACATCTTACATTTTAGCGATTCATGAAATATCAAAAGTCAGCGCGGCCGTCGGCGTCATTTTGTCCGTCCACACATCGGTAGGGACAATCCCGATTTTGCATTTCGGGACAGAAGCCCAAAAACAAACGTATATTCCGAAGCTGGCAGTGGGCGAATATATTGGGGCTTTTGCGCTTACTGAGCCTCAATCCGGATCTGATGCGGGAAGCCTGAGAACAACAGCCGTGCGAAAAGGCAGTTCATATATTCTGAACGGTTCAAAAATCTTTATTACAAACGGCGGAGCGGCAGATCTGTATCTGACATTCGCCATAACCGATCCGGGTAAAGGGAGAAAGGGAATTTCGGCGTTTATCGTTGAAAAAAACACACCCGGTTTTTCTGTCGGAAAAAAAGAAAAAAAGCTCGGATTGTTAGGTTCCAATACTGTCGAATTGCAGTTTGACCAAGCGGAAATTCCGATTGAAAACCGGCTCGGCGAAGAGGGCGAGGGTTTTTCAATCGCCATGAAAAACCTTGACGTCGGACGGATCGGCATAGCGGCTCAGGCGCTCGGGATTATCGAAGCGGCGCTCGGCTGCTCGGTGGAGTACGCCAAAACCCGCAGCCAGTTCGGCAGACCCATCGCTTCGAATCAGGCCGTTTCATTTAAATTATCTGACATGGCAACGAATGCGGAAGCTGCCAAATTATTGGTCTATCATGCTGCTGATCTGTATCAGCGAGGGCTTCCGTGCGGAAAAGAAGCATCTATGGCGAAGCAATTCGCGTCCGATGCGGCGATGAAAGCGGCGGTGGAGGCTGTGCAGATTCACGGCGGCTACGGCTATATGAAAGAGTATCCCGCGGAGCGTTTATTTCGGGATGCGAAAGTCACGCAAATCTATGAAGGAACCAATGAGATTCAAAGGCTGATTATTTCTAAGTATCTTCTTCAATAAAAAGTGCGCAAAGGAGCGAAACCATGGAATCTTATTCTCCCGGTTTAGATGGCGTCATTGCGGTGGAAACGGGGATTTCTTTCCTGGATACACAGCAGGGCAGTATTTTAATCAAAGGCCACGATCTGATTGAGCTTTCTAAAACGGCCGGCTATATGGACATTGTTCATCTCTTATTGGAAGACAGACTTCCTGATGCGAAAGAGAAGAAGGCGCTTGAAGAAGACGTTCGGCGCGGCGGACACCTTCCCGAGGAAATCTTGCGTATATGCCGTCTGCTGCCCGAACGTACTCACCCGATGGACGGACTGAGGACAGGTTTGTCCGCGCTTGGAGGCTTTGATAAGGATATTGATAACCGCACCTCTTCTGTAAATCGGCACCGTGTCCGCGGGCTGATAGGCAAAATGCCCAATCTGACCGTCAACAGCTATCGAGTCATCAACGGACTGGAGCCTTTAGCGCCTGTCGGAACCTTATCGTACAGCGCAAACTTTTTATATATGATTACCGGAAAAACGCCGTCCTCCTTGGAAGAAGAAATATTCGACCGGTCGCTTCTTTTATACAGTGAGCATGAATTGCCGAACTCAACGTTTACGGCCCGTGTCATTGCTTCGACGCAATCGGATATTTACGGCGCTCTGACCGGAGCCGTCGCCTCGCTTAAGGGAAACCTTCACGGCGGAGCGAACGAAGCGGTTATGTACATGCTTGAGGAAGCGAAGGATACAGACGGGTTTACACAATTATTAACTCAAAAACTCGCAAACAAAGAAAAAATCATGGGCTTCGGCCACCGTGTCTACATGAAAAAAATGGACCCGAGGGCGCTCATGATGAAAGAAGCATTGAAAAAACTGTCTGATCTTTCAGGTGATTTCCGTCTTTATCATATGTGTGAAGCCGGAGAAACCGTCATGCGGGAGAAAAAAGGCCTTTATCCGAACTTAGATTACTACGCAGCGCCGGTCTATTACATGCTCGGCATCCCGATCCCGCTGTATACGCCTATATTTTTCAGCGCACGGACGGTCGGACTGTGCGCTCATGTCATTGAACAGCACAGCCGAAACCGGCTTTTCCGCCCGCGTGTCCGCTATACCGGAGCGCGCCTGTAAACAGATGAGAAAGGAAGATGAAAACATGACAGAACCCCGCCGAATGGATGCCGTAATCGAAGAGATTTCTGACTACGTGCTCCATCAGGAGATTGACAGTTCAGAAGCTTTCACTACGGCAGGACATGTGCTTCTTGATACGATAGGCTGCGGAATTTTGGCGCTCAGCTATCCCGAATGTACAAAGCTGCTCGGCCCGATTGTCCCGGGAACCTCCGTGCCCAACGGCAGCAGAGTCCCGGGCACGCCTTTTGTTTTAGACCCGGTCACGGCTGCCTTTAATATCGGCTGTATCAACAGGTGGCTCGATTATAATGATACGTGGCTTGCGGCCGAATGGGGGCATCCGTCTGACAATCTCGGAGGCATATTGGCTTGTGCGGATTATATATCCAGAGTGCGGATTTCAGAAGGGAAAGAACCGCTTACCGTGCGTGATGTGCTTTGCGCAATTATCAAAGCGCACGAAATTCAAGGAATTCTCGCTTTGGAAAACAGTTTAAACAGAGTCGGGCTTGACCATGTGCTGTTTGTGAAAGTGGCGACTGCGGCTGTTTGCGCACAAATGCTGGGCGGCTCAAGAGAGGAAATCAATAACGCCGTATCTCACGCTTGGATTGATAATTCAAGCCTCAGAACGTATCGTCATGCGCCGAACACCGGATCACGCAAATCATGGGCGGCCGGCGACGCGACGAGCAGAGGCGTATATTTGGCCCTTATGGCGCAAAAAGGTGAAATGGGGTACCCGACGGCTCTGACCGCATCTGGGTGGGGATTTCAAGACGTATTATTTAACCGGCAGGAAATGAAGCTTGCCCGCCCGCTTGGGTCCTATGTGATGGAGAATGTTTTGTTTAAAGTATCCTACCCGGCTGAATTCCACGCCCAGACAGCGGCGGAATGCGCGGTCCGGCTTCATCCGGAGGTGAAAGACCGCATCGAAGACATTGACAGGATCACGATTATGACCCATGAGTCGGCAATCCGGATTATCGATAAAAAAGGGCCGCTTCACAATCCGGCTGACCGGGATCACTGCCTCCAGTATATTACGGCAATCGGGCTGCTTTTCGGAGATATCACGGCGGATCATTATGAAGAGGAAACGGCGTCTGACCCGCGAATTGATACATTGCGGAGCAAAATGGAGGTGACGGAACACAAAGCGTACTCAATAGATTACTTAGACCCGAATAAGCGATCCATCTCAAATGCCGTACAGGTGCATTTTACAGACGGCACGGCTACGGGACGGATTGAATGTGAATATCCGCTCGGGCACCGATTCCGCAGAAAAGAAGCCGTTCCGAAGATTCTTGCCAAGTTTTCAGCAAACATCAGCACTCATTTTTCATTGAAGCAGCAGCGGAAAATCGAAGAGGCCTGTAAAGATAGCGGCCGAATGCAGAAGCTCAGCGTTAGTGAATTTATGGACTTATTTCTCATATAAAATAGGAGGGTGACAAACATGACGTGGATCGTCAGCAAGCAGTCGTCTCAAAAGGAGCTTGCAGAGCGGTTCCGTACGCTGATGGCAGCGCCGGATCTATTGCAGATTCCCGGCGCTCACGATGCGATGGCCGCTCTTATCGCCAAGAAAACGGGTTTTTCGGCTCTTTATTTATCAGGCGCGGCTTACACGGCGAGCAGAGGGCTGCCCGATTTAGGCATCATCACGTCGGCGGAAATGGCTGAACGGGTTAAAGATCTGGTCCGCTCGTCTGATCTGCCCGTCCTCGTCGATATTGACACGGGTTTCGGAGGCGTGCTGAATGCCGCCAGGACGGCGAAAGAAATGTATGAAGCGCGCGCGGCCGCCGTCCAAATGGAGGATCAGCGCCTGCCGAAAAAATGCGGACATCTGAATGGGAAGCAGCTCGTGCCGATTGAAGAAATGGCGCAAAAAATCCAAGCGGTCAAGCGGGCCGCGCCGACTCTTCTTGTTGTTGCGAGAACAGACGCCAGACAGCAGGAAGGGCTGGAGGGGGCACTAAAAAGGGCGTCCGCTTATATAAAAGCGGGTGCTGACGCTGTTTTTCCGGAAGCGCTCCAATCCGAAAGTGAATTCAGAGCGTTTTCCAAACAAATCAGTGTGCCGATTCTCGCAAATATGACTGAATTCGGACAAACGCCGTATTACAGTGCTGATGAATTTTCCGATATGGGCTGTCAGATGGTCATTTACCCGGTCACGTCACTCAGAACGGCGGCCAAGGCTTTTGAACGTATTTTCCGCCTTCTGAAAGAAGAAGGCTCTCAAAAAGAGGGGCTTTCGGATATGCAGACGAGAAAAGAATTATATGAAACGATCGCTTACGATGACTATGAAGAACTGGATCAATCCATTGCCAAAACGATACTGCCGGACGACTGAAAAAGCCCTTTTTTTGCAAGGGCTTTTTTTACAGCTTTTTTTTCCTGAACCGCGGGCTGACTTGATTGCGTTTCCGATCTCTGTACAGAATAAACCCGGCCAGGACATAAAGGCCGAACAAAAAAAACGCCAATCCGGCCGCCCCCTGAAGAAAAAGGGACGGAAACGGGGAAAACGCATGCCCGAATAATGCATCTCTCATCAGCTTAATGCCGAGCGCCGCGACAGCGCCGGGGAGGACCAGAATCAAAAGCGCAACAAGCCGGCTCATATTCAGAAAACCCCTTTACGATATGATTTCCTTTATTGTCCAATCGAAAAAATATTTTGTCAAGAGATCAAAACGTGGTAACATAGGGGTTGTGCAAATTATTGCAACGGGAAATACAGGTGTGCAAATTTTTTCATATAAAGGGGTATCGGGATGCAGAAGGTGCTGATTATAGGTGCTGGTAAAGGAGGCACGGCGCTCCTACAGATTTTGATGAAAACAAAACTGATCCGGATTATTGCGGTGGTTGACCAAGATCCGGAGGCGCAAGGGCTGCAAGAAGCCCGGAGATATGGAATTGCAACCTCATCAGATTGGAAACCCTACATAACTGAAGATATAGATATTATCATCCATACAACAGGCGATAAAGCGGTCATGGATGAGCTGCTCCATGAGAAAAAAGAACAAACCATCGTCATGCCGGGAAAATTGGCGTACATGGTGTTTCAGCTGATGGAGGAAAAACAGCAGCTTATCCAAATGCTGAAGTCGCAGACGTATAAGCATGACCGGATTTTTAATTCAACGCACGACGGCATGATTTTTATAGACGTCAACGAAACGATCATTTTATTTAATCAGATGGCAGAAAAAATGGTCGGCCGAAAACGGGAGGATGTCATCGGCCGCCAAATTAAAGATGTAGTGCCGAACACAAAGCTGCCGCGGATTCTGGAAACGAGAGAGCCGGAATATAACCAGAAGCAGCTTCTCGGCAAGCACCTGCAGATTGTCACGACAAGACTGCCGATCATTGATGAAGGCGGAAAACTTCTCGGCGCATTATGCGTGTTTAAAGACATCACCGACGCAGTTGAACTGGCGGAAGAGGTCACGAACTTAAAACAAATCCGCACCATGCTTGAAGCGATTATTCAATCGTCAGACGAGGCCATTTCCGTCGTTGATGAAAACGGCATCGGAATGTTAATCAACAAAGCGTATACAAAAATGACCGGGCTGTCAGAAAGCGAAGTCATCGGAAAACCCGCTTCCACCGATATCTCAGAAGGGGAAAGCATGCACCTGAAAGTATTGGGGACAAGGCGGCCCGTTCGGGGTGTGAGGATGAAGGTCGGCCCCAATAAAAAGGATGTCATCGTAAATGTTGCCCCCGTTATTGTGGACGGTATTTTAAAAGGCAGCGTCGGCGTCATCCACGACGTGTCAGAAATTAAAACGCTGACTGCTGAGCTGAATCGGGCGCGCCAGATCATCCGCACGCTTGAAGCGAAATACACGTTTGACGACATTATCGGCACGAGTGAACAAATGCTGGTCGCCCTTGAACAGGCGAAGCTCGGGGCGAAAACGCCGGCGACGATTCTGCTGCGGGGAGAATCCGGCACAGGAAAAGAACTTTTCGCCCATGCCATCCATAATGAAAGCGACCGAAAATACAATAAATTCATCCGGGTCAATTGTGCGGCCCTGTCTGAATCCCTGCTTGAATCCGAGCTTTTCGGCTATGAGGAAGGCGCGTTTACGGGTGCGAGGCGCGGGGGCAAAAAAGGACTTTTTGAGGAAGCGAATAACGGCAGCATTTTCTTAGATGAAATCGGAGAGCTGACCCAAAGCACCCAGGCAAAGCTGCTCAGAGTTCTGCAGGAAAAAGAAATTATCAGAGTCGGCGGCGCTAAAGCGATTTCTGTCAATGTCAGAATTATCGCAGCGACAAACGTCAACATCGAAAAGGCCATGGCGGAAGGCGCGTTCCGTGAAGACCTGTATTACCGGATTAACCGCTATCCGATCTCAATCCCGCCGCTTCGGCAGCGCAAAGAAGATATTGAAGCGCTGAGCATTCGGCTCATTGAAAAAATCAATCAGGATTACGGCCGCAATGTAAAGGGGCTCACGCCGAACGCGCTGCGAGCTTTATCAGCCTACAGCTGGCCGGGAAACGTACGGGAGCTTGAAAATGTTCTCGGACGGGCAATGATATTTTTAGAGCCGCACATGGAACGGATCGAACAGCAGCATCTGCCTGTTTTCGAATCAGAGCTGAATGAAAAAAACGGCACCCAAAGTGATTTTCCGGATGTAGAAGGGGAAAAGCTGTCTCAGGCTGTTGAAAAATTTGAAGCGCACGTCATTCAAAAAACGCTTGAAAAGCATAAATTCAACCGAACCAAAACGGCGAAAGCGCTTGGTGTCAGCATTCGGAATCTGTACTACAAAATGGACAAGTACGGCCTTGCAAATGACGGCATGCAATAAATTGCAGAGAAAGCGCAAACAGCTGCATGTGTTCTTGAAAAAAGCCGGAATAAACCCTTTCGCATATTTGGCACGGAACTTGCATTGTTAAAAGCGGATTCGCACAAGAAAGGTGGTACAAAATGAAGCTGAAAGACCTAGTTGAAAAAGCCGCGGCAAAAAACGCAAAAACCATTGCAGTGGCCCACGCAGCAGATAAAGAAGTGATCCAGGCCGTCAAAATGGCGGCAGAACACTTGTCGGCACGATTTTTACTGACGGGTGACAGCGGAAAGCTGAAAGAGCTTCTGGCAAATGAGCCGAAGTTCAATGCTGACATCATCCACGCCGATTCACCAGAAGAATCTGCGGCAAAAGCAGTGCGCGCAGTGCGTGAACAAGAGGCGGACATTTTAATGAAAGGGAATCTCCCGAGCTCAACTCTTCTGAAATCGGTTTTAAACCGCCAGGAAGGGCTTCGTTCAAAAAGGGTGTTATCACATGTAGCCGTTTTTGAAGTGCCGGACTATGACCGGCTGATGTATGTAACTGATTCAGCGCTGAACATCGCCCCGTCTCTTGAAGAGCTCGGGCATATTCTGCAAAATGCGGTTCATGTCGCACATTCAGTAGGGAACCCTATGCCGAAAGCCGCAGTCCTTGCCGCTATTGAAACGGTTAATCCGAAAATGGAGGCGACGCTGAACGCGGCTGCGATCGTCCAGATGTGCAATAGAGGACAGATTACCGGCTGCATTGCGGACGGACCGCTTGCTTTGGATAATGCCGTATCCCAAGCGGCTGCGCTGCAAAAAGGGATTTCCGGAGGCGTAGCGGGCCAGGCGGACATTCTCTTGGTTCCTTCAATCGAGGCCGGAAATATGCTTTATAAGTCAATGATTTATTTTGCGAAAGCAAATGTTGCTGCCGTCATCGCCGGTGCAAAAGCGCCGATCGCATTAACGAGCAGAGCGGATACCGCAGAAAATAAACTGTATTCAATTGCGCTTGCGATTTGCGCATCACAAGAACAGTAGGAGGAACGAACCTATGGAAATTTTTAAATATATGGAGACTTACGATTACGAACAATTGGTATTCTGCCAAGATGAACAATCCGGATTAAAAGCGATCATCGCGATTCATGATACGACGCTCGGCCCTGCACTCGGCGGAACAAGAATGTGGACATATGACAGTGAAGAAGCGGCGATTGAAGATGCACTGAGACTCGCAAAAGGCATGACTTATAAAAATGCGGCTGCCGGTTTAAACTTAGGCGGCGGGAAAACCGTTATTATCGGAGACCCGCGCAAAGATAAAAATGAAGAAATGTTCCGCGCGTTCGGCCGCTACATCCAAGGCTTAAACGGAAGGTATATTACGGCGGAAGACGTCGGCACCACTGTTGAAGATATGGACATCATTCATGATGAAACAGACTATGTAACCGGAATTTCTCCGGCATTCGGTTCATCAGGAAATCCGTCCCCGGTTACGGCGTACGGCGTCTACAAAGGGATGAAAGCCGCAGCGAAAGCGGCGTTTGGCACTGATTCACTGGAAGGTAAAACAATTGCCGTGCAAGGCGTGGGAAATGTGGCTTACAATCTATGCCGCCACCTTCACGAAGAAGGCGCTTCTTTAATCGTAACGGATATCAATAAAGAATCTGTTAAACGTGCCGTTGAGGACTTCGGCGCCCGCGCGGTTGATCCCGGCGACATTTACTCACAGGCGTGCGATATTTATGCCCCATGTGCTCTCGGCGCCGTCATTAACGATGACACGATTAAACAGCTGAAGGCGAAAGTCATTGCGGGAGCGGCCAATAACCAGCTGAAAGAAACACGTCACGGCGATACCATTCATGAAATGGGAATCGTGTACGCTCCGGATTATGTCATCAATGCAGGCGGCGTCATCAATGTGGCCGATGAGCTTTACGGCTACAATGCTGAGCGGGCTTTAAAAAAAGTTGAAGGCATCTATGCAAACATTGAGCGGGTGCTCGATATTTCCGCGCGTGACGGCATTCCGACATACTTAGCGGCCGACCGTCTGGCTGAGGAACGAATTGAACGCATGCGCCGTTCAAGAAGCCAGTTTCTGCAAAACGGCCAAAGTATATTAAGCAGACGATAGGAATTTGATCTGGAGGTATGAAAATGTTCGAAAAGGAAAAACGCATTCTCATTCTGAATCCAGGCTCAACATCAACGAAAATCGGTGTCTTTCACAATGAACGCTGTATCTTTGAAAAGACGCTGCGGCATCCCGAAGAAGAGCTGAAAACATTTAACGGCATTATCGACCAGTACGAATTTCGAAAAATAAGCATTCTTGAGTCTTTGCACGAACAGGGCATCAACATTTCAAAGTTTGATGCCGTTTGTGCCAGGGGCGGCCTGCTCAGACCGATTGAGGGCGGCACATATGAAGTGAATGACGCCATGATCACTGATTTGAAAAACGGCTACAACGGCCAGCATGCTTCTAATCTGGGCGGAATTATTGCCAGGGAAATAGCTGACGGACTAAATATCCCCGCGTATATCGTCGATCCGGTCGTGGTGGATGAGATGACTCCGCTCGCTAAAGTATCAGGGATGCCTGAAATCAAGCGGAAAAGCATTTTTCATGCTTTGAACCAAAAAGCTGTTGCCCGTCAGGCGGCGGCGTCCCTCGGCAAACGGTATGAACAGATGAAGATGATCGTCACTCATATGGGCGGCGGCATCACAGTCGGTGTCCATGATTGCGGACGGGTGACGGATGTCAACAACGGGCTTCACGGAGAAGGGCCCTTCAGCCCGGAGCGCGCGGGAACCGTTCCTGCGGGTGATTTGGTGGAGATGTGTTTTTCCGGCAAGTATTCAAAAGCCGATATGATGAAAAAAATTGTCGGCACGGGCGGACTCTCCGGCTACCTGGGGACAACGGACGCGGTGAAGGTGGAAAAACGCATTCAGGCTGGAGATGAGCATGCGAGGCTCATTTATGACGCCATGGCTTATCAAGTAGCAAAAGAAATCGGGGCGGCAAGCGCCGTATTAAAAGGAAAAGTAGACATTATCGTCCTGACGGGCGGATTGGCGTACGGGAAAAGTTTCGTATCCGCCATCAGATCGTACATAGATTGGATTTCGGATGTACTGGTGTACCCGGGAGAAAATGAACTGCAATCTCTCGCGCAAGGCGCGCTTCGGGTTTTAGCCGGTGAGGAGCAGTCAAAGCAATATCAGATCGGCGAAGGAGTGAAAACAAATGGCGACTGAATATGATGTGGTCATTCTGGGCGGCGGGACGGGCGGTTATGTAGCCGCCATCAGAGCGGCCCAGCTCGGCTTAAAAACGGCCGTTGTAGAAAAAGAAAAACTCGGCGGAACATGCCTGCATAAAGGATGTATCCCGAGTAAAGCGCTGTTAAGAAGCGCGGAAGTGTACCGAACCGCAAAGGAAGCGGCAGCATTCGGCATTGAAACGGAAGGTGTCTCCCTCCGCTTTGACAGCGTGCAAAAACGAAAGCAGGGAATCGTTGACCGGCTGGCCGGCGGTGTCGCCCACCTGATGAAAAAGGGGAAGATTGATGTATTCAACGGGTACGGACGTATGCTCGGCCCTTCCATCTTCTCACCTCTTCCCGGTACGGTTTCCGTCGAATACGCAAATGGTGAAGAAAACGACATGCTGATACCGAAACAATTGATTATCGCAACCGGTTCAAGGCCGAAAATGCTGCCGGGTTTAGAAGCAGACGGTACATATATTCTGACATCAGATGAAGCGCTTGAGCTTGAACGTTTGCCCCAATCCATGATGATCGTCGGCGGCGGTGTCATCGGAATTGAATGGGCATCCATGCTGAACGATTTCGGCGTCAATATCACTGTGATTGAATATGCGGACCGCATTTTGCCGACTGAAGACCGTGATATTTCAAGCGAGATGGAAAAACTGTTAACGAAAAAAGGAATTAAGATCGTAACGGGTGCGAAAGTGCTTCCGGATACATTGGAAAAAGCGGACGGCGTTTCAATTGCCGCTGAAAAGAATGGAAAAAAAGAAACGTATCACGCGGAACAAATGCTTGTTTCCATCGGCCGCCAGCCGAACATTGAAGGGATCGGCCTTGAAAACACGGATATTGAAGCGGAAAACGGTTCTATCATCGTGAACGAAGCCGGGCAGACGAAGGAATCGCACATTTATGCGATCGGTGATGTTGTCGGCGGTCTTCAGCTTGCGCATGTGGCCTCCCGTGAAGGCATCATTGCCGTTGAGCATATGGCGGGTCTTAATCCGGCTCCGCTTGATGCAGCTCTTGTGCCGAAATGCATTTATTCAAATCCGGAAGCGGCGAGTGTCGGTCTGACAGAAGAGGAAGCAACCCGAAAAGGACATGAACTTAAGATCGGGAAGTTTCCGTTCATGGCAATCGGAAAGGCTCTTGTATACGGAGAAAGCGATGGCTTTGTCAAAATCGTCGCCGATCGGAATACAGATGATATTCTCGGTGTTCATATGATCGGTCCGCACGTCACCGATATGATCTCTGAAGCGGGGCTTGCCAAGGTGCTCGATGCGACGCCGTGGGAAATCGGTCAGTCCATACATCCGCATCCGTCGCTTTCAGAAGCGATTGGAGAAGCTGCGTTAGCCGCAGACGGAAACGCGATTCATTTTTAAAAGGAAAGAAGGAGGGGTTTGAATGACTACAAACCGCCATCAAGCATTAGGGCTCTCTGACGAAGAAGCCGTTGAAATGTATAGAACCATGCTGTTAGCCAGAAAAATCGACGAAAGAATGTGGCTCTTGAACCGCTCGGGCAAAATTCCGTTCGTTGTTTCATGTCAAGGACAGGAAGCGGCTCAAGTAGGCGCGGCCTATGCTTTAAACCGTGATACCGACTATGTGCTTCCTTACTACAGAGATATGGGAGTTGTGCTTGCATTCGGTATGACTGCAAAGGACTTGATGATGTCCGGTTTTGCGAAAGCGGCTGACCCGAACTCAGGCGGAAGGCAGATGCCTGGCCACTTCGGGCAAAAGGATAACAGAATCGTAACGGGCTCATCTCCTGTGACAACGCAGGTGCCTCATGCAGTCGGAATCGCGCTTGCGGGACGCATGGATAAAAAGGATATCGTCTCTTTCGTTACCTTTGGAGAAGGATCTTCCAACCAGGGGGATTTTCACGAAGGGGCAAACTTTGCCGCCGTGTATAAATTGCCGGTCATTTTCATGTGTGAAAACAATAAGTATGCTATTTCTGTTCCGTATGACAAACAGGTGGCGTGCGAAAATATTTCCGACCGCGCAGCAGGCTACGGCATGCCGGGAGTCACAGTTGACGGAAACGACCTGCTGGAAGTTTACCGGGCCGTGAAAGAAGCGCGCGAACGGGCATCTAAAGGCGAAGGTCCTACATTAATAGAAACGGTTTCCTACCGGTTGACGCCGCATTCCAGTGATGACGACGACAGCAGCTACAGAGAACGCGAAGAAGTAGAAGAAGCAAAGAAACAAGATCCGCTTCTTTTATACAAAGCATACTTGCAAGAAGCCGGGCTTCTAGATGAAGAAGAAGAAAAGACCATGCTGGATGACATCATGGCTATCGTAAACGAAGCGACAGACGAAGCGGAGAAAGCGCCATACGCATCTCCTGAATCAACGCTTGATCACGTTTATGCGAAGTAGGGAGGAATACTTATGTCTGTAATGTCTTATATTGACAGTATTAATGCAGCTATGAAAGAAGAAATGGAAAGAGATCCGCGCGTTTTTGTCCTCGGGGAAGACGTCGGGAGAAAAGGCGGCGTATTTAAAGCCACGGCGGGTCTCTATGAACAGTTCGGAGAAGAGCGGGTGATGGATACGCCGCTTGCGGAATCAGCGATTGCGGGTGTCGGAATCGGCGCCGCGATGTACGGCATGCGCCCGATTGCCGAGATGCAGTTTGCCGATTTCATTCTGCCTGCGGTCAACCAAATCATTTCAGAAGCGGCCAAAATACGTTACCGTTCAAACAATGATTGGAGCTGTCCGATGGTCATCAGAGCGCCTTACGGGGGCGGCGTGCACGGCGCGTTGTATCATTCCCAATCTGTGGAGGCCATTTTTGCCAACCAGCCGGGTCTTAAAATTGTCATGCCTTCAACTCCTTATGACGCAAAAGGGCTGTTGAAAGCCGCAGTCCGTGACGAAGATCCCGTGCTGTTTTTCGAACATAAAAGGGCGTACCGCCTGATTAAAGGAGAAGTCCCTGCTGATGATTACGTCCTTCCGATCGGAAAGGCGGATGTAAAACGCGAAGGCAGCGACATTACTGTCATTACGTACGGATTATGCGTCCATTTCGCTCTGCAGGCTGCCGAGCGTCTTGAAAAAGACGGAATTTCCGCGCACGTATTAGATTTGCGTACGGTTTATCCGTTAGATAAAGAAGCCATCATTGAAGCTGCGTCTAAAACGGGAAAAGTATTGCTGATCACAGAAGATACGAAAGAAGGCGGTATTATGAGCGAGGTCGCCGCCATTATTTCTGAAAACTGCTTATTTGATTTAGACGCGCCGATCAAGCGGCTTGCAGGTCCTGATGTTCCGGCAATGCCTTATGCGCCGACAATGGAAAAATACTTCATGATGAATCCTGACAAAGCAGAAGCCGCGATGAGAGAATTAGCGGAGTTTTAAAGACGTAAGGAGGTTTTTGACATGGCGATTGAACAAATGGCTATGCCTCAGCTCGGAGAGAGCGTGACGGAAGGGACGATCAGCAAGTGGCTGGTATCCCCCGGTGATCAAGTGAATAAATATGACCCCATTGCGGAGGTCATGACGGATAAAGTGAATGCGGAGGTGCCGTCTTCTTTTACCGGTACGATTACAGAACTTGTAGGAGAAGAAGGCCAGACTCTTACAGTCGGCGAGATCATCTGCAAAATTGAAACGGAAACCGAAGAGGCGCCGAAGCGGGAAGAAGAGCAGAATACCCCTTCAGACACCGATGCAAACCGTCAAGGTAAAGATCAGTCAAATAAAGCGCGTTATTCACCGGCCGTGCTCAGATTAGCAGGAGAACACGGCATTCAGCTTGAAGAAGTTGAAGGAACGGGTGCAGGCGGAAGAATTACGCGAAAAGACATTCAAAAGATCATTGATTCGGGAGTGCAGCAGAAGTCGGAAGCACCGGCGCCGGCTGCCGTTCAAACAACGCAACAAGCGCCGAAACAACAGCAAAAACAAGCGCCGGCGCCAGCTCTGTCAGCCGGTGATATTGAGATTCCGGTTACAGGCGTCAGAAAAGCCATCGCCGCCAATATGCATAAAAGCAAAACAGAAATTCCGCACGCCTGGACGATGATGGAAGTCGACGTCACGAACATGACGGCGTACAGAAACAGCATAAAAGACTCATTTAAACAGAAAGAAGGCTTCAATTTAACATTTTTCGCTTTCTTTGTAAAAGCGGCGGCGCAGGCTCTCAAAGAGTTCCCGCAGATGAACAGCATGTGGGCGGGAGACAAAATCGTCCAAAAGAAAGACATCAACATCTCTATTGCCGTTGCCACGGAAGATTCGCTGTTTGTTCCGGTTATTAAGCATGCTGATGAAAAAACGATTAAAGGCATAGCCAGAGAAATAACGGACCTTGCGAAAAAAGTGAGAAACGGAAAACTTACCGCGGAAGATATGCAGGGCGGCACATTTACCGTCAATAACACGGGATCTTTCGGCTCAGTTCAATCTATGGGCATTATCAACCATCCGCAGGCGGCGATTCTTCAGGTAGAATCTATCGTCAAACGTCCGGTTGTCATGAATAACGGGATGATTGCCGTTCGTGATATGGTTAATCTTTGCCTGTCTTTAGATCACAGAGTGCTCGACGGGCTCGTGTGCGGCCGATTCCTCGGACGCGTCAAAGAAATCTTAGAAAACATTGACGAAAATACTTCAGTCTATTAAAAAAACTCCTTTTGCCCGGGCGGCAAAAGGAGCTTTTTTACTTTCATTGTGAATCCTCGGGAACAAGCATAGTGAGATGATGTTTTTTCACTTCGATCGTACAAGGTGTTGTTCCGTATACCTCGCCATCTGTATCCGCGTCCATTTCACGTCCGGTTTCGATTTCAATCCTGGAGGCCTGAATATAGGACAGCTCCCCTTTGAAATCATCAAATGAACCCTGCTCCATCATCATCAGCTCCCGCAACGCGGCAAGGCTTGTGTTGCGGCAGATTAACACATCGGCTAAGCCGTCCCGGAGGCTGGCATCAGGCAGGGGAACTCGGTTTGTCCCGATATAATGCCCGTTCATGACAAGCACCATTACGGCTTCGTCTTCTTTCACCTCGCCGTCAATCGTCAATTTGACAGGGAACGGGTTCGCGCTTGTCATCGTTCGCAAGGCGCTCGTGAAGTAGCTGATTTTACCGAGCCATGCTTTTTCAGTTTCATTGATATGGCTTGATGCTTCGGTGATCAATCCGATGCCCCAAAAGTTCAGAAAATAGCCGTCATCCGTTTTACAGACGTCAATCATTCGTTTATGTCCGGACGCGAGCGCTTCAGCGGCCTTTTGAAGGTTTTGCGGGATGCCGAGCGCCCGGGAGAAATCGTTGCACGTTCCTCCCGGCAAAATGCCGACAGCGGGCCTGTGATCAAGTTTGCTGATGCTGTTGATGCATTGATGCACAGTGCCGTCTCCGCCTAAAATATATAAATGGTCAACTGAACTGTCGAGGTTTTCACAATACTGACGGGCATCATCCTGATGTTTGGTCGGTTTAATCAAAAGTTCGTCAGCTGACTGGGCCAAAATGGGGACGACCGTGCCGAGCGTTTTATCAATCTGTTTTTGACCGGCGTTTCCGTTATAAATTAATACTGCTTTCCGTTGGCTCATACGACTGCTCCTTTATTTCAGACAATCTCTTTAACAAGTTTCCCGTTTTTAAAAGGTCATAAACTTACATCGGGTACATAAAAGGGACAAAAACAATTGGATATGAGCGGTGTCATTTGCCGATAGGGAGGTTCCTTGCTATCATAAGAAGAGATGATCAAAAAGGAGAGGTCCCAGTTGAATATGGATTTTAATTTATTTATGAATGATGTTGTGCGTCAAGCCCGCCAGGAAATCACGGCCGCCGGGTATACAGAGCTGAAAACCGCTGAGGAAGTGGACGAAGCGCTTACGAAAAAAGGCACCACACTCGTCATGGTCAACTCTGTGTGCGGATGCGCAGGCGGTATTGCACGGCCTGCCGCGTACCATTCCGTACATTACGATAAACGCCCGGATCAGCTTGTGACGGTATTTGCCGGACAGGATAAAGAAGCGACAGCCAAAGCGAGAGAATACTTTGAAGGCTATCCGCCGTCCTCTCCGTCATTTGCCATTTTAAAAGACGGGAAAATCATGAAAATGGTGGAACGCCATGAAATTGAAGGCCATGAGCCGATGGCCGTCGTCACAAAACTGCAGGAAGCATTTGAAGAATATTGTGAAGAAGTATAAGTGAAAGAAAAACCCCGGAAGCGCTCGGCTCCGGGGTTTTTTATATGGAAACTGTATAAATATAAATATTTATACACCGGCATTCAGCTGTCACTAATCGGAAAAACAATGACTATAATAAACACAGAAAGGAAAATATATTTTTCAAAAATAGTATTGCATCACAATTGAAAAGTGTTTAAAATACAAGTTAACGAATAAATATTCAAATTTAAGAGATCAGTAGATATGGGGGAAATGAATCATGAAGAAATGGCTGTTGGTATTAACTGCCGCATGTATCACCTTTGCGCTGTCCGCCTGCGGATCAGGCAATTCAGGCTCAGAAGGCGGAAAGAACAAGCTGATTATGGGTACATCGGCTGACTATAAACCATTTGAATATAAAGACGGCGATCAGATCACCGGGTTTGACGTTGATCTGGCAAAAGCTCTGGGCAAAAAGACCGGCTATGACGTTGAGGTGCAGGACATGGACTTCAACAGCCTGATTACAGCTTTGAAGTCCAAGCAGGTAGATATGATTTTATCTGGAATGACACCTACGCCGGAACGGAAAAAGCAAGTTGATTTTTCTGATATTTATTATACTGCTAACAATATGATTGTTACGAAAAAGGGAAGCAGCATTAAATCCCTGAATGATCTGAAAGGCAAAACCGTCGGTGTTCAGCTCGGCTCCATTCAAGAGGAAAAAGGCAAGAAGCTCGCTTCGAAATACGGTTTTCAGCTCGAAGACCGCAACCGGATCTCAGACTTAACGGAAGAGATCAAATCCGGGCGTTTTGATGCCGCGATTATCGAAGACATCGTAGCACAAGGCTATTTCAGTTCAAATAACGATCTGCAGGGCTTTGCGTCAGCAGATGCGAAATCAGACGAATCGGGCTCCGCGATTGCGTTCCGCAAAGACAGTGATCTGACAGCGAAGTTTAACAAAGCGCTGAAAGAAATGGAGAAAAACGGAGAAATCGAAAAACTGAAGAAAAAATGGTTCACCAACGAGAAATAAAAGAAAGCTCAACTTTTCGTTGAGCTTTTTATCTTGAATAAAGACAAAGGAGATCACACGTATGAATTTGGATTTCTCAGCGACAATCCCCCAAATTCCTTTTATATTGGAAGGCCTTGCGGTCACATTAAAAATTGTGCTCGTTTCAGCGGTCATCGGTCTTGTATTAGGAATCGTGCTCAGCTTATTTAAAATCAGCACGATCAGTCCGCTGAAATGGATTGCGGATTTTTATACTTCGATATTCCGCGGCACGCCGCTCGTGCTGCAGCTGATGATCATCTATTTCGGTATGCCGCAGCTTCTCGGCTTTCAGATCGATCAATTTTGGGCGGCGGTCACCGCATTATCGCTCAATTCAGCCGCTTACGTCTCTGAAATTATCAGAGCGGGAATCAACGCAATTGACAAAGGACAAAAAGAGGCTGCCGTCGCTCTCGGCGTGCCGTACGGAAAAATGATGAAAGATCTGCTGCTGCCGCAGGCGTTTAAAAACATTTCTCCGGCTATTATTAACGAATTAATCACCTTGACGAAAGAATCGGCGATCGTCACGGTAATCGGTCTCGGAGACATTATGAGACGGGCCTACCAGTCCGGCGCCGCAACATACAACTATTTAGAACCTCTTATTGTGGCGGGCTTAATCTATTACGTGCTCGTTTTGATCTTAGCATTCATCGGAAAAGGCGTAGAAAGGAAGCTGAAAGCCAATGATTAAGGTCGATAACCTGTCAAAATCATTCGGGAAACATGAAGTACTGAAAAACATTTCAACACAGATCGAAGAAGGGGAAGTCGTCGCCGTCATCGGGCCTTCCGGTTCCGGCAAATCAACGTTTCTGCGCTGCTTAAATCTGCTGGAAACCCCGAGCGGCGGAACGATTGCCATTAAAGAAAACGAAATCACCGCCGCTAAAACGAATAAACTGAAAGTGCGGGAAAATATCGGCATGGTATTTCAGCATTTTCATCTGTTTCCTCATAAAACGGTGCTTGAAAATATCACATACGCGCCGGTCAGCGTGAAGAAAGAGTCCAAAAAGGCGGCGGAAGAAAAGGCGTGCGCGCTCCTCGAAAAAGTCGGGCTGCTTGAAAAACGGAACGACTATCCGAACCGCTTGTCAGGCGGGCAGAAGCAGCGTGTCGCCATCGCGCGGGCGCTTGCCATGAATCCTGACATCATGCTGTTTGATGAACCGACCTCGGCTCTTGACCCGGAAATGGTCAAAGAAGTTCTTGAGGTGATGAAAGAGCTCGCGCAGACGGGCATGACGATGGTGATCGTAACGCACGAAATGGGATTTGCCAAAGAAGTCGCAGACCGCGTATTATTTATGGATGAAGGGACGATCGTGGAAGACGGTCAGCCGGAAGAATTTTTTCTTTCTCCGAAGTCAAAAAGAGCACAGGACTTTTTAGAAAAAATATTATAAAATATAACTGTAAGAAAAGAAGAAGAATGCTCTTCTTCTTTTTTTTGAGAAAGAAACAAACAGAATGGAGCAAGCAATGTTTAAAATCGGTTACCGGACACTAAAGACCGCACTTGGAACGGCGCTGGCCATTTATTTAGCCCAGCTGTTGCATCTGCAAAACTTCGCATCCGCAGGAATCATCACCATATTGTGCATCCAGATTACACAAAAGCGGTCGCTTCAGGCCTCGTGGGCCCGATTTGCCGCCTGTTTATTGGCGATCGTCTTTTCATATGTCTTTTTCGGACTGATCGGCTATTATCCGTTTGCGATCGGAATATTGCTGGTGCTGTTCATTCCGACTACAGTCGTTTTAAAAATAAATGAAGGGATCGTCACCAGCTCAGTAATCATTCTTCATTTATATATGTCCGGCGGCATTACGATGGCGTTTATCTGGAATGAGTTCCAGCTGATCACCGTAGGTATCGGCGTCGCGCTGTTAATGAATCTGTATATGCCGAGCCTCGACAGAAAACTCGCGGCGTACAGGAAAAAAATCGAGGACAACTTTTCCGTCATCTTCGCCGAAATCGAACGGTATTTGTTAACTGGTGAGCAAGATTGGACGGGGAAGGAAATACCGGAGACGCATCAGATGATTCAAGAGGCGAAAAACCTCGCCTATCGGGACGTGCAGAATCATATTTTGCGCCATGAAAATCTCTACTATCATTATTTTAAGATGAGGCAGAAACAATTTGAAATCATTGAACGGCTGCTGCCGAAGATTACCTCTATTTCAATAACGGTGGAGCAGGGAAAAATAATCGCCCATTTCATCCATGAATTAAGGGAAGCCATTCATCCCGGCAATACCGCTCATAAATTTTTAAAAAGACTTGCAGAAATGAGAATGGAATTTGAAGAAATGCCGCTCCCGGCAACGCGTGAGGAGTTTGAAGCGCGGGCGGCTTTGTTCCACCTCCTCGGTGAGATGGAACAATATCTCGTGATTAAAAGTTATTTCAAAGGCATCAAGCTGTAAAAAAACATATGGATCAATCGCATGAGTCCTCCTTTCATTGGTCATTCTAATGAAAAAAGGAGGGGAGCCCATGCGATTTTTTTTATTGTCAGCCGTCCTGCTGCTGTCTCCGCTTTGGCCGCTTGGCGCGAACCCTTTGCCGGGTGACCCTTATATTATCGTCAATAAAGCCACAAATGCGCTTGCTGTTGTGAAGGATAACCGAATAGAAGGCATTTATCAGGTGGCGACGGGAAAAACGGATGATTTGACGCCTGAAGGAGAATTTACGGTAACGGTCAAAGCCGTCAATCCGTATTACCGGAAGAAAAATGTAAAGGGGGGCGCGCCGGAAAACCCGCTCGGCGTCCGCTGGATCGGTTTTGATGCGAAAGGCACCGACGGCAGGATATACGGCATTCACGGAACAAACAGAGAAGAGTTGATCGGGGGGTTTGTATCAAACGGCTGCATCCGTATGAAAAACCGGGATGTCATCCGTATTTTCCGGATTATCCCTCCCGGAACGAAAGTATTGATTACAAAAGAAAACCGCTCATTCGAGGACATTGCAATAGAGCGGAAAGCCCTCATAAAAAAGCAGGAAACCCCCTTGCAATGAGGCGCCTGCTTTTTTACCGCAAATACATCATAATGCCTGAGAGGAGGGTTGAAAGTATAAATACGCCCAAAATGACGATGACGGCGCTTTTCATAAATTTTTGAGACATTGTTTCACTCCTTAAGATTACTGTCTACCATTTTAACGTGTTTTGCTTGTATGAACAAGCCATATCCTATGGGGGAAAGCAGGTGGCCGCGCTATGAAAAAACTTGATCATGTCGGCATTGCCGTCAGCTCTATTGAAGCCGCGAGAGGATTTTACGAACGGATGCTCGGGCTTACGTATATGGGAGACGAGCTGGTAAACGGCCAAAATGTGAGAGTTGCTTTTTTAGAAGCGGGAGGCACAAAGCTTGAGCTGATTGAGCCGCTGTCGGACGCGTCTCCCGTCAGCTCTTTTTTACAGAAAAGAGGCGAAGGGCTGCATCATTTGGCATTCCGCTGCGCCGATATGAAGGAAACGATCAAGGAGCTTGAATCATGCCGCATGACCTTGCTTCATCATGAACCGCAAAACGGAGCGGGCGGAAAGAAGATCGCATTTCTCTCTCCAAAAGAGGCGAACGGCGTACTGATTGAGCTTTGTGAAACAATTGAAAAAGGAGAAACTCAAGATGAGCATGAGTGATCATATCAGACACTTAAACGAAAGACGTTCCTTTTTAACAAACGGCGGCGGAGCGGAAAAAAATGAAAAACAGCACAAAAAAGGCAAGCTGACGGCAAGAGAAAGAATTGACTATCTATTGGACGAAGACAGTTTTTCAGAGCTGCAGCCGTTTGCCAAAAGCCGCACGCCCGGGTGCCAGAATGCTCCGGGAGACGGCGTTGTTACCGGATACGGCACAATTGAAGGACGGCCCGTGTATTTGTTTGCCCATGACTTTACCGTACTCGGCGGGACGCTCGGCGAGACACATGCGGAAAAAATCGCGGCGGTAATGGATCTGGCGGCGAAAAACAAAACCCCGATCATCGGGCTGAACGACTCAGGTGGTGCGAGAATTCAAGAGGGTGTGGTATCATTAAATGGATACGGTCATATCTTTAGGCGCAACGTCCTTTACTCGGGAGTGATTCCGCAAATTTCTGTCATCCTTGGGCCGTGTGCCGGCGGTGCTGTTTATTCACCCGCTTTGACGGATTTTGTGATTATGGCGGAACATACGTCGCACATGTTTATTACAGGCCCGAAAGTCATTGAACAGGTGACGGGTGAACAGATTGACGCGGAAAGTTTAGGCGGTGCGGGAATACATAATGTGATAAGCGGAAATGCCCACTATTCCGCACGAACGGAAAAAGAGGCTCTTTCCGCTGTGAAAACCCTGCTTTCTTATCTCCCGCACGGCGGACAGACGGCATTACCCGTTAAAAAGGAAGACGCCAGACCGTTATTAAACACCCTCGTTCCCGCGGACAGTTCGAAACCTTACGATGTGTTACAGGTAATAAAAGAGCTGGCGGATGACGGAACGTTTTTTGACATTCAGCCGTATTTTGCCAAAAACATTGCTGTCGGTTTTCTGAAACTCGGACGGCGTACAGTCGGTGTTGTCGCAAACCAGCCGAAACACTTGGCGGGGAGCCTCACGATTGATGCCGCTGACAAAGCGTCGAGATTCATCCGTTTTTGCGACGCGTTTCATATTCCGCTATTGACGATCGCTGATGTTCCGGGATTTCTTCCGGGCCTTCAGCAGGAACATGCGGGAATCATCCGTCACGGAGCAAAATTGCTGTATGCTTTTGCCGAAGCGGCGGTGCCGAAAGTGACGCTCATCATCAGAAAAGCTTACGGAGGCGCCTATGTCGCCATGAATTCGAAAGGGCTCGGGGCAGATCTTGTATTCGCCTGGCCCAATGCGGAAATCGCCGTGATGGGAGCGGGAGGCGCGGCGTCGATTTTATACAGCAGAGACATACAGGCTTCTGGCGACCCGGAAAAAACGAAGCGCGAAAAAAAAGCCATATACGAAAAGGAAAACGCCGGTCCGTATAAAGCGGCGGCCTGCGGAATGGTGGATGATATCATCCGGCCGGAAGACTCGAGGAAAAAATTGATTCAGGCATTTGACATGCTTGCGCATAAGGAAGAGGAAAGACCGAAAAAAAAGCACGGTAATATACCGCTTTAAACGGAGGGAACTGAAAATGGTAAACGAAAAACGTCTGCTTGAAGAATTTCTTGAACTCGTTCAAATTGATTCAGAGACAAAACATGAAGCGGAAATCAGCAAGGTGCTCAAACAAAAATTCACTGATTTAGGATTGAGCGTAAAAGAAGATGATACAAAAGAAGTGACGGGGCATGGAGCCGGCAACTTAATCTGTACGTTAAAGGGCACAAAAGATGCGGATACGATTTATTTCACATCCCACATGGACACGGTTGTTCCGGGCAAAGGCGTTAAGCCGATTGTGGAAGACGGCTATGTAAAATCCGACGGCACGACGATTCTCGGCGCTGATGATAAGACGGGTCTTGCCGCAATGTTTGAAGCCATTAAAGTGCTGAAAGAACAAAACATCGAGCACGGCACCATTGAATTCATTATCACGGCCGGAGAAGAATCGGGATTAGTCGGGGCAAAAGCAATGGATCGTTCAGACATTACCGCGAAATACGGTTTTGCGCTTGATTCAGACGGAAAAGTCGGCAACATTATTGTAGCCGCGCCGACACAAGCGAAAGTGAGAGCAACCATTTTCGGGAAAACGGCGCATGCCGGAGTAGAACCGGAAAAAGGCATCTCCGCGATTACAATCGCATCAAAAGCAATCTCTAAAATGCCGCTCGGCCGTATTGATAAAGAAACAACGGCTAATATCGGCCGTTTCGAAGGCGGCACGCAAACCAATATCGTCTGCGACCAGGTTGATATTCTGGCTGAAGCGCGTTCATTAGTGCCTGAAAAAATGGAGGCGCAAGTGCAGAAAATGAAAGAAGCTTTCGAATCTGCTGCAGCTGAGATGGGAGGCCGCGCGGAAGTGGACATCGCGGTCATGTATCCGGGTTTCAAATATCAGGACGGTGATCAGGTTGTGGAAGTCGCGAAAAAAGCGGCGGCAAAAATCGGCCGTCCGAGCGAACTTCAGACAAGCGGCGGCGGAAGTGACGCAAACGTCATTGCCGGCCACGGCATTCCGACAGTCAACCTGTCAGTAGGCTATGAACAAATCCATACGAAAAATGAAAAAATGCCGATTGAAGAGCTCGTCAAAACGGCGGAAATGGTCGTTGCCATTATCGAAACAGCGGCCAACTAAAAACGAAGCACCCAGTTGATTGGGTGCTTTTTTCATTCTTCATGATAAGATAACTGGCTTAAAGCTTTGCAGATACAAGAAAAAAACCCTGCCGGATAGGTTCCGGCAGGGTTTCAGTATTATGATTTGGCGGGCTCCGCCTGAGCCGCAGCCTGTTTCTTTTTATGATGAGTCTGCTGTAAAAGTACGTTCTGCACTGTCAAAAACAGTCCGCTTGTAAACCAGTAAAGCGGCAGCGCAGCCGGTACGTTAAGCGAGAAAACGGTCATCATGACAGGGAAAATAAAGACCATGATTTTTGCTGACTGCATCGCGGCCGGATTTTGAGCAGCCGGTGAATATTTCTCGTTTAATTTTTGGGAAATATAAGCCTGTAAGAAATACATGGCCCCCGCGCACAGTGATACAAGAATATCAGAATGCCCTAAGCTGAACCACAGAAATGAGTGTGAAGCAATTTCCGGCGTTGAGCGGATGGCGTAATAAAAACCGATCAAAATCGGGAATTGCACCAACATCGGAAGACATCCCATTGCCATCGGATTCAGATTGTGCTCACGGTAAAGCTTCATCATTTCCATTTGCAGTTCTTTTTGTTTTTCCGCATCTTTCGTTTGTTTCATTTTAGCCTGAATGCTGTCGACCTGCGGTTTGATCACAGCCATTTTTTCCTGGAACACCCGCTGTTTCTTAAATTGGTTCACAAACAAAGGCAATACAACGATCCGGACGATAATCGTCACCAGAATAATCGACAGTCCGTACTCACCGTGGAACAGGCCCGCCACCCCTTTTAAAAGTGCCGAAAACGGCTCGATCAGGTAATCGTGGAAAAAACCGATATTCCCGAGGCCTCCCGTCTGAGTCTGAGATGTCGCCGCAAAAGCCGAGCGGCCTGTGCACAGTACGATAAAAAACAATCCGAATGCAATCCATTTTTGATATGTTTTAGACAATTATGTCTCCTCCTTTTTATCTTCACTTGCCGTTATAAAAGGAGGAAGCTGACATCTTCATCATCATTCGCCGGTGAATTCATGCGGATGACTTTACGTATCCAAGTTGTAATGCGATGATATATAATAATAAGAAAGTCTGTTCGGTTCAGCTGAACGACTGCTTGATGTTCATCTATTCGTTTCGTTCTCCAATGCTCGCCTGCGCGGCGCTCACGCAAAAGAAAAGCGATGCCGATCGCGGTCAGAGCGGGAAGAATAATTGTGAAAAAATCGACTAAAAATAAAAAGTCATTCATTGACTCAAGAATCATTTTATCACATCCATTCAGCTCTTATTTTACTACATATATATAAGGTTGTCTATGAAAGGAAAGGAGGCGCCGGGAGTGGCCGGAAAAGGGAGAATTATATTTCATATCGATATGAACAGTTTTTATGCCTCCGTAGAAATGGCGTATGATCCGTCTTTAAGAGGAAAACCTATCGCCGTTGCCGGAAACGTGAAGGAACGGAAAGGAATCATCGTCACCTGCAGCTACGAAGCGAGAGCGCGGGGCGTAAAGACCACCATGCCGGTGTGGCGGGCAAAACGCCTCTGTCCGGAACTCATCGTCGTGCCTCCGAATTTTGACCGCTACCGGAGTTCGTCAAAAGAAATGTTCAGCATTCTGAGGGAGTATACGGATTTAGTCGAGCCTGTTTCTATTGATGAAGGATACATGGATATTACGGACACACCGCACAGACACAGGGCGTATGAGACAGCCGCAGACATTCAGGCGAGACTGCAAAAAGAGCTTTTGCTCCCGTCAAGCATCGGCATCGCCCCGAATAAATTTCTCGCTAAAATGGCGTCTGACATGAAAAAACCGCTCGGCATCACCATTTTAAGAAAAAGAGAGCTGCCGGACGTCTTATGGCCTCTTCCGATAGAAGAGATGCACGGTATAGGAACGAAAACTGCGGAAAAAATAAAAACGCTCGGCATCAAAACGATCGGTGATTTGGCAAAAGGAGATGAACACGCGCTGAAAACGCTTCTCGGCATAAACGGCCCGAGGCTGAAGGATAAAGCCAACGGCATCCATCCTGCAGAAGTCAATCCCGAGCGGATTTATGAATTTAAAAGCGTCGGCAACTCATCCACCCTGTCGCATGATTCGGCTGACTGGGATGAATTAACGGGCGTGTTTGACCGGCTTGCGCTTTCTGTGAGCGAACGGCTCCAGCGTAAGGAGGTCATGGCCTGCCGGCTGTTCATCATGATTCGGTATGCGGATTGGAAAACGGTCACAAGAAGCATGACCCTCAGCAATCCGGCTGATCAGAAAAAAGACATCATGGAAGCGGCGATGGAACTGTTTGACAAGCACTGGAACCAAAATCCGGTAAGGCTTCTCGGCATCACCGGGACGGAACTGGTTGAAAAACAGCAGGCGTATAAACAGCTTGATCTGTTTTCATTCAAGGAGGACGCAAAGGATGAGCCGATTTTTCAGATGATGAACGAGCTGAATGAAAAGTACGGCCAAAACCTGATCAGAAAAGGCGCCGTTATAAAAAAAGAAGAAAGCAAAACAAGGGGAACGAGCTTTAACAGAGACTTTTTTCAGGATGAAAAGAAAAGGTGAATAACTTGAAAAAAGGGGTTATGTATGATAATTTCTTTAGTATAAATATCATTTTATTTTAATTTAAATTTTAAAATGGTTAAACGTTTGAAGAAGGGACGTTAGAATATGTCAAAACAACAAATCGGAGTTATCGGTCTTGCGGTAATGGGTAAAAATCTGGCTCTTAACATCGAAAGCCGGGGATTTTCTGTGTCTGTATACAACAGATCAAGCAGCAAAACGGAAGAGTTTTTAGAAGAGGCAAAAGGCAAAAATGTTGTCGGCACATACAGCATTGAGGAGTTTGTCCAGTCTCTTGAAACACCCCGTAAAATTTTATTAATGGTTAAAGCGGGAACTGCAACGGATGCGACGATTCAATCTCTTCTTCCTCATCTGGAAAAAGACGATATTTTGATTGACGGCGGAAATACATACTATAAAGATACACAGCGCCGGAACAAAGAGCTTGCCGAAAGCGGCATTCACTTTATCGGAACGGGTGTATCAGGCGGTGAAGAGGGAGCGCTGAAAGGGCCTTCTATTATGCCGGGCGGCCAAAAGGAAGCGCACGAACTCGTAAAACCGATTTTAGAAGCCATTTCTGCTAAAGTGGACGGAGAAGCTTGTACGACATACATCGGCCCGGACGGAGCGGGGCACTATGTAAAAATGGTGCACAATGGTATCGAATACGGTGACATGCAGCTGATCTCTGAGTCATATTTCATTCTGAAACAGGTGCTCGGATTGTCTGCCGAAGAGCTTCACGAAGTATTCGCTGAGTGGAACAAAGGAGAGCTTGACAGCTATCTGATCGAAATCACGGCTGATATTTTCACTAAAAAAGATGAAGAAACGGGCAAACCGCTTGTTGACGTCATCCTTGATAAAGCTGGCCAAAAAGGAACGGGTAAATGGACAAGCCAAAGCGCTCTTGACTTAGGCGTGCCGCTTCCGATTATCACTGAATCTGTTTTTGCGCGTTTCATTTCCGCAATGAAAGAAGAGCGTGTGAAAGCAAGCGGCCTTCTGTCCGGACCAGACGTTAAGCCGGTCACTGAAAATAAAGAAGAGCTGATTGAAGCGGTCAGAAAAGCGCTCTTCATGAGTAAAATCTGTTCTTACGCACAAGGCTTCGCCCAAATGAAAGCCGCGTCTGAAGAATATAACTGGGATCTGAAATACGGTGAAATCGCGATGATCTTCCGCGGCGGCTGTATCATCCGCGCGGCGTTCCTGCAAAAGATCAAAGACGCATATGACCGTGAACCGGAGCTTGACAACCTGCTGTTAGACAGCTACTTCAAAAACATTGCAGAAAGCTACCAAGGCGCCCTTCGCCAAGTGATTTCACTTGCCGTAGCCCAAGGCGTGCCGGTACCTTCGTTCTCAAGCGCACTTGCGTATTACGACAGCTACCGTACGGCAGTGCTTCCTGCAAACTTGATTCAAGCGCAGCGTGATTACTTCGGCGCGCATACGTATGAACGCACAGATAAAGAAGGCATTTTCCATACTGAATGGATGAAGTAATGAAGAAGCCCCCGCATTGATTGCGGGGGCTTTTCCTGATATTAAAAACCGCGGGCCGTCATGAACGGCGCCGCGGTTTTTAAATTTTTTCTTATATATTCCACCAGTGGAGGCCGTCTTTTTCAAGAAGATCGTCCGAAGCTTTCGGTCCCATTGACCCGGCTTCATAATTCGGAGAAAGGGTTTTGTCGGCTGCCCACGTTTCGGAAATCGCATCGACGAAATTCCAGGAAAGCGCCACTTCGTCCCAATGGGCAAAGTTTGTCGCATCACCGAGCAGACAGTCATGGATTAATTTTTCATAGGCTTCCGGTGTGTTCATTTCATCACTGCAGTTGCTGCAGTAATCCAGCTTAATCGGCTGAGCATGAGCGGCTCCGCCTAATTTTTTAGCGTTCAGATATAGTGTGATGCCTTCATCCGGCTGAATATGGATGACAAGCAGGTTCGGATTTACATTCGTTTCATTGCCGTAATAAAGGTTCATCGGAATGTCTTTAAATTGAACGACGATTTTCGTTGATTTTTCTTTCATCCGTTTCCCTGTGCGGATATAAAACGGAACGCCGGCCCAGCGGAAGTTATCGATTAACAGCTTTCCGGACACGAATGTTTCCGTATTGGAATCCGGTGCTACATTATGCTCATCTGTATAGCTCGGTACAGCGTTTCCGTCAATCTTTCCCGCTTGGTATTGTCCGCGGACGAAGAAGTCACTCACTTCGTTTGGAGCGACAGGGCGGAGAGCTCTCAGCACCTTCACTTTTTCGCTGCGGATTTCTTCCGTGTTCAGTTTAATCGGCGGTTCCATTGCCAAGAGAGCGACCATTTGTAAAATATGGTTTTGAACCATATCACGGAGTGCGCCTGATTTTTCATAATATCTCGCGCGATCTTCAACGCCGAGATCCTCACTTGACGTAATCTGGATGTTTGAGATGTAGCGGTTATTCCACAGCGGCTCAAACAGCGCATTTGCAAACCGGATGACTTCGATATTTTGAACCATTTGTTTGCCTAAGTAATGGTCGATCCGGTAAATTTGATCTTCCGTGAAAGCTTCGCGTATTTCTTTGTTAAGCTCTTTCGCACTCGGCAGATCATGGCCGAACGGTTTTTCAATGACGAGACGGGACCAGCCATTTGTCGCTGTGACACCTTCGTTTTTAAGTGATTTTGCGATCGTGCCGAAAAACTCAGGAGCCATCGCCAAGTAAAACATTCTGTTGTTCGGGATTTCATATGTATGTTCAAGCTGATCAAGCAGGACATTCAGCTCCTGATAGGAACCCGGATTCGTTACATCAAACGGATGGTAATAAAAATGAGATGTGAAATCGTCTATGTCTTTTTGCCCGGCAGAAGAAACAGACGTTTTAACCGTTTCCCGGAGGTCCTCGTTTGACCAAGGTCTTCTTCCAACACCTACAACTGCAAACTCTTCACCAATTTGACCATTTTTATATAAACGGTGAATGGATGGGTAAAGTTTTCGTTTTGCCAAATCCCCTGTGGCACCAAATATTACAATTACTGCTTTTGGTTTGTCGTTTGTTTTCACTTAGAGTACCTCACTTTATCTGAAGCATGGTTTAAAACCCCGCATATTTCCTTCATTTTAAATCTAAAATTCGTTGAAAGCAAACATTTCAGCCTGTTTTTTGCGGTTTGCGGAAAAAAATTAATCAGGCCGGAGAAGGCCCGGGTGAATTCACATTTTCAGCCTGATCCTGTATTCTTAGTAGTACAAAGATCTAGGAGGAAGCATTGTGGAATTATTATTTTTAGGGACGGGGGCCGGCATGCCGGCAAAGACGAGAAACGTAACGTCCGTCGCGCTGAAGCTTCTTGAAGAAAGGCGTTCCGTATGGCTGTTTGATTGCGGAGAAGCCACTCAGCATCAGATATTACATACAACAATCAAACCGAGGAAAATTGAAAAGATTTTCATCACCCACCTTCACGGCGACCATGTTTACGGTCTTCCGGGTCTGTTGGGGAGCCGTTCATTTCAGGGCGGTGAAGAAGAGCTGACGATTTACGGGCCAAAAGGCATTAAAGCCTTTATCGAAACAAGCCTGAACGTGACGGCGACTCATCTGACGTATCCTCTTACCGTACATGAAATCGAAGAGGGGACGGTTTTTGAAGATGAGCAATTCATTGTTACAGCAGCATCCGTCATTCACGGTGTGGAAGCGTTCGGCTACCGGGTTCAGGAAAAGGATATTCCCGGCGCATTGCAGGCCGGCAGATTGAAAGAAATGAATATCCCGCCCGGACCCGTCTATCAGAAACTCAAAAAAGGCGAAACGGTCACACTTGACGATGGCAGAATCATTAATGGGCGGGATTTTCTGGAATCCCCGAAAAAAGGGAGAATCGTCGCTTTTTCCGGGGATACGAGGGCATCAGAGCGGGTAACGGAGCTTGCGCGCAATGCGGATGTGCTTGTTCATGAAGCGACGTTTGCCAAGGAAGATGCAAAGCTCGCACATAATTATTATCACGCGACGACAGAACAGGCTGCGCAAACCGCAAAAAAAGCAGGCGCCAAACAGCTGATCTTAACTCATATCAGCGCAAGGTATCAGGGTGAATCGCCGATAGAGCGTCTCGAACATGAGGCGAAAGCGGTATTTGAGAACAGTAAGATCGCATTTGACTTCATGGAGGTCACTGTGGAGCGGTCTTAAAAAATAGACGCTTGACATTTTTTTCTGATGAGATATAATAAAACGTAATAATTACGATTTACAAAAGGGGTGAAAATGATGCGTGTGAATGTTACATTGGCCTGTACAGAGACAGGGGACAGAAATTATATCACGACGAAGAACAAACGGACGAATCCGGACCGGTTAGAAATGAAAAAGTATTCACCCCGGTTGAAAAAGTATACTTTGCATCGTGAGACAAAATAGATCACGATAACAAAAGCCATTGTGCCGTTGCACAATGGCTTTTGTTTTATCAGTTTACCGCCTGATAGGCAGGAGCATTCATTTGCTGGCGCACCGCGCACCAAACATCATAAATGGCGAGGTGGACGATGTGCGGTTCATCGTGGTGAATGGCATGAGAACTGTTTTTGGCCTGAATCCATCCGCTTTGATAAGAGACATCAAGCATGCTTCTGTGCAGTTTCACCCATTGTTCATGAGCGTGCTTTAAGCGCTCATCCCGCTCTCCCGATGATAAAATCAACAGCGGCATATCGCCGAAATGAATCTGCTGATGCTTGATCTGCCTAAGGCTCGTTAAAAATTCCGCGTGTGATCCTTCCAATTTGAACTGTTTCAAATAGGCGGCCTTCATTTCTTCGGGAAGAAGCGGAAACACTTTCGTCTCCTGATCCTCAGAAACCGGATCAAGCAGCACCATCCCGAGAATATCCCGGCGGTTCCGGCTCGCCCAAAGTCTGCTGATAATCGTGCCGTATGAATGCGAGACGACAAGGTAAGGAGGCTTGACGCCGGCCTTCAGAAGAAGAGCGTTTAATTCCTGTACCATATGGTCCGCCGTTCTCTTGTTTCGGCTTCGTCCGCTTTTGCCGATTCCGGCTCTGTCATATGTGAAAACCCCAAATTCTTCATCTATGTCAGCGAGTAATGATGTCCATGTTTCAGAAGAAGTGCCGTAGCCGGCTTCAAAGACGATCGTCACTTCGCCGGCGCCTTTACGGTGTTTCGTATAAAACGGACACCCGTCAATCAGATATGTCCTTTCCATCCATGCTGCTTTCATTGGAGTCATCTCCTCTAATTGGTTCTATAGGGAAGACGGAGAAGCTTCGGCAATCGTTTCTCGAAAAATAAAAAAAGAGACAGCCGGATCGAAAAACTCCGGCTGTCACTTCATCACCATGCTCTGTCGTATTGGACCGGTGACGGTATTTCAGTATTCAGCTGCTTCGCTGCACTCCTTGCAAAGTGCGGATCGCGCAGAAGTTCTCTCGCGACAAAAATAAGGTCAGCGCGGTTGTTTTGCAGAATTTCTTCCGCCATTGTTCCCGTCGTTATCAAACCGACGGCGCCTGTTGCAATTTCGGCCTGTTCACGGATTTTCTCCGCGAAGCTCACTTGGTAGCCGGGGAAGACGTTAATATCAGCTTGAACGAGTGCGCCTGAGCTGCAATCAATGAGGTCGACTCCCTGTTCTTTCATCCACTTCGCAAAACCGATATGATCCGCAATGTCCAGCCCTTTGTCTGTATAATCCGATGCAGAAATACGGACAAATAACGGGCCGTCCCAGACTTCCTTGACGGCTTCAATAGTCTCGCCTAAGAAGCGGTAGCGATTTTCATGTGAGCCTCCGTATTCGTCTGTACGGTGATTGGACAGAGGGGACAAAAATTCGTGCATTAAGTAGCCGTGTGCGGCATGAAGTTCAATAATGTCAAAGCCGGCTTCTTTCGCGCGCGCCGCTGCCTGTTTGAATTCCTGAATGGTTTCTTTAATTTGTTCTGTCGTCATTTCAGCCGGTGTTTTGGACTGCTCATCGAACGGAATGGCTGACGGAGCGTAAATGTCTCCCTCAAGCTCAGCTTTACGTCCGGCGTGCGCAAGCTGAATGCCGATTTTAGTTCCTTGCGCTTTCACTTGTTCCGTCAGTTTGGCAAAACCTTCGATATGATCATCGCTCCAAATGCCCAAATCCTGATCGGAAATGCGCCCCTGAGGATTAACGGCTGTCGCTTCCACGATAATCAGGCCGACCTGTCCGATTGCACGCGATATGTAGTGCGCCATATGAAAAGGCTGCAGTTTTCCGTCCTTCTCATGTGAGGAATACATGCACATCGGTGCCATAACAATACGGTTTTTGATCGTTACATCTTTAACGGTCCATGGTGTGAATAATTTTCTCGCCATTTATTTCGCCTCCCGGAATGTTTTTAGACATTGATTATAACAACTCATGATCATTCAGTCATATAAACTGCTCACAACTGAACAGATCGTTCTTATTGTTCTGGACGGGCATTTTTTTATACACAGCGTGGCCGTATCTTCATAACAGGCATTTACAGCCGATCATATAGCAAATATAGATGAGAAACGCACCGATGACTGCGTGGCCTCCTTTGAACCAGTTTGTCAGGATGAAAATACTGCTGATGAAGATCACTGCGCCGAAGGCACCGAATATTCCGTTTTTTTGAGCGGCTCTGAAATCGTCGGGGCTCATATTTTTCAGCTGCAAGTGAATATTCAATAACGTCATGATCGGCAGCAATGTGATAACGCCTGATAAAAATAAGTATTTCGACTTGCTTAAATACGCGGCGGCCACCATAACGGTGCCGCCGATAAAAAATTGAATGAGAAAACTCATGCTGAAACGCTCACCTTCTGTTTGTTATCAAGTATAATGATGGAGACATTGCCATTTTATTTTTGATTGATGTATAAGTAAACTAAATATAACTAATGCATTGGATAATAAAGAATGATATCTGGGAGATGAAGCCGGTTGGATTTAAAGAAGCATTTAGCCTTTATTAAAACGGTAGAAAGCGGCAGCCTGACCCAAGCCGCTGCCATATTGAATTACACACAGCCGAACATCAGCCAAATGATCAGTAAATTAGAGGAAGAGTACGGTTTTCCGCTCTTGATCAGACAGCGGCATGGAGTGAGGCCCACCGCAAATGGCTTGAAAGTGTTACATATTATGAAGGAAATTCAAAAAAACTATGAAAAACTGTCTCAAACCGTTGATAATATTAATGGGTTAGAAAGAGGGGAAGTCCGGCTCGGCACTGTTACGAGCGTGGCGGTAAAATGGCTGCCGAAAATTTTGAGGGAATTTAATGAGCTGTATCCTTCTATTAAGGTGCATTTGTTTGAAGGAAATTCTACTGAACTGGAACAATGGCTGAAAGATGATCGGATTGATGCGGCGATCGGGACATCCCACAGCGAGAAGTGGCATTTTTACCCGTTGGCCGAGGACCCGATTGTAGCGGTGATGAGCCCGCAGCATGAATTGGCGCAATGTGAAACGGTTCCGTTACATGTCATGGAATCCGTCAAATGTATCGTGCCTTATCCGGAGACACATTTTGATGTGCTGAAAGTGCTGAAGGAAGAAAAGATCACACCGCGGGTCGCTTATCAAATCAGAGGGGATGAAGCGATTATTGCAATGGTGCGGAACAATCTGGGGATCAGCATCCTGCCGCAGCTTTTGGTGAATGATTGTGATGTGCTCATCAAACGGTTCGACCGGTATGTCTCCAGGCAGCTCGGCATTTTGACAGCTCATGCAAAGGAGACGCAGACACCTTCTGTCCAGAAACTGATTCAATGCATACAAGAATGGGTTGCGGTCCATCAGGCTTCTGTCTGAAGAAGCCTGATATGCGTTTAAGCCGGTTCAGGATAATAGACCAGCATAAAATATGTCACCGGTTCATCCGAGGAATGAAAATAATTGTGCGGCATCGCCCGAAGTCAGCACATGGTTTTCGTCATGAAGCTAAACCGTCAATTCACCGCTCTTGATTAAAATGGATTCCCCTAAATGTGATTTTGCCTCATGGGCGCTGCCCGGCTTCAGGTCAACTATGCCTTGAAAACAAAAAGTCTGACCGTGAAGGTGGTGAGCGGGGTTATTTTGATGTCGGGCTTTCGTCTGTTTATATAAAAAGGGCATCAACGGCACATGCTGTTGATGCTTTTTTTGGAATGCTAGGGCTTGGAGAGCACTTCAATTCCGACGTTGACCATTTTGTCCAGTCCCATAAAAGACAGGCAGATTTTGGCGCGTCTTTTTCTTTTATCGATCTTTTTAATAATGCCTTCCATTCCTTTAAGAGGCCCTGAGGCAACGGTTACTTTTGAATTTTCAATATAGACTTTTGAATAATCTACAGTGTCTCCTTCTCCGATCAGCCTGATAATAGGGAGGATTTCTTCATCCTTAATTGTCGTGAAATAGGTTTTACGCTCTTTGGAATAATATGCGCCGTTATTCACGATTCTGCATGAAATGGGGAGTTCTTTGATTTTATGAAATGTCCGCTCTGTCATCTTTGTTTTAAACAGCACATATCCCGGAAACATCTTTTTGAGTGCCTCGTATTTGATTCCGGCTTTTCGTTCTGTGACTTTTTTCTTGGGTATGATTGAGTAGAGAGCCTGCTCATCAAACTGCAGACGCAGAAATTTTTGAACTGCTTCTTCTTTTCCCGACTCTACAAAAAGTGCGTACCATTTCATGACTGGATCCTCCTTAGAATAATAAGAAATTATTATACAAAGAAAGTATTTAATGGATAGTATTTAAAGTGATTAAAAAATTTTCTAATTCGTCTTTTTTTTACATAATATATGAAAATGAAAAATAAGTATAGACCCAATTGACAGAGAGGTGATGAATTTTCTTTGACATGAAAAGGGTTCAGGGAATTATCTGACATTTATCCCGAAACAATTATGCCGACTGTCCGCCGAACATAAAACTGTGGAATAAATGTCAGAAAATAACGAAATAAGGCCTTGACATTATTATCTATAAATTGATATTATTCTCTTTAAATAGCAACTATTTGTTAAATTTATTAAATTAAAGTAAAGCACCTATTAAATTTCAATCGCTGTTTCGGCACGTTGAAGAGGAAATAGGGATTATAAAAATGATTGCAGTGTATATATCTACATATACATGATAAGGGAGAAGTGTGCCGTCATGGCTGTTTTCGGGCATATTGGCACTGAAGCTTGTCATGCGAAACATTCAGTAAACAAGCAAGATGTCTTTATATAAATTATGTTAGAAAAGGAAAACACAATGCGTTTGCGATTTTAAACCTGTGCTGAATCGCAAACGCGTTTGTGTTTTTATTTTTATGGCGGTGTTTACACCAGTCAATATATGAAATAAGAGACGTTTTTGTATTGAGAACCACATGTGATATACAAATTGACGATGCGGAAAGGATGAGGATAAGATGCTTACGTTTGTGTTCCCGGGGCAGGGTTCTCAATTTAAAGGAATGGGAGCCGGGCTGTTTGATGAATTTCAAGATCTGACACGTCAGGCTGATGACATATTAGGCTACTCTATAGAAGAATTGTGTCTGGAGGATCCGAATCATCAGCTGGGGAAAACGCAATTTACCCAGCCGGCGTTATATACGGTAAGTGCACTCAGTTATTTAAAGAAGATTAAAGAGTCCGGCAGAGAGCCCGATTACGCCGCAGGGCACAGTTTAGGAGAATATAATGCGTTATTTGCGGCCGGCTGCTTTGATTTTAAGACCGGTTTGCAGCTTGTGAAAAAAAGAGGGGAGCTCATGAGCAAGGCAGCTCCCGGAGGCATGGCGGCGGTTTTGGGGTTTACGGCTGAACAAGTAAAAGAGGTTCTATCCGATTATCATCTGACCGGCATTGATATCGCTAACCACAATTCACCTACGCAAATTGTGATCGCCGGAACGAAACAAGACATTGAAAAAGCGGGCCCCGTCTTTGAAAAAGCCGGCGTGAGAATGTATCTTCCTTTAAATGTGAGCGGCGCCTTCCATTCCCGCTATATGAAAGATGCTGAAAAAGAGTTCGCGGATTATTTAGAAGAAACGGCGTTTATGCCTCTTCGTTTTCCGGTGATCTCAAATCTTCATGCCGCACCTTATAAAAATGATGAAATCAAAACAAATCTGACTTTGCAAATGACCAATCAGGTAAAGTGGACGGACACGATACGCCGTCTGATGGGGCTTGAAAATAATGAAATTGCAGAAGTCGGGCCCGGGGAAGTGCTGACAAAACTGACGCGGCAGATTAAAAAAGATGCCGTCCCATTACCAATGCCGAAAGAAGAGTCTGATACTGCTGATGTTAAAGCATCGGCAGCTGATTCACAAAAAACGGCGGGAATGAGATTAGGGAATGAAGATTTTAAAAAAGATTATAACATCCAATATGCTTACATGACGGGCTCCATGTACAGGGGAATTGCTTCGGAACAGATGGTCATTAAAGCGGCAAAAGCGGGAATGCTGGGCTTTTTCGGAACGGGCGGATTGAGTATCGAACGGATCGGACAGGCCATCGGAACCATCCGGTCTGCACTGCGGCAAGGGGAAACATTCGGAATGAATCTTCTTCATCATATGATGTCACCTGACAAGGAAGTCAGAATGATAGATTTATATTTGAAAAACGGCATTCATCTTATTGAAGCATCGGCATTTATGGGCATAACCCCGGCTCTCGTGATATACAGGGCAAAGGGATTAAGCAGGAATCATGACGGGTCGGTGTCAGTTCAAAACAGAATCATCGCGAAAGTATCCCGGCCTGAAGTCGCTGAGGCCTTTCTGAATCCGGCTCCGGCTCATGTGCTGGAAAGACTTGTGTCTGACAATCGGCTGACAGCCGGGGAAGCGGCGCTTGCAAAAGAAATTCCGATGGCTGATGACATTTGCGTTGAAGCGGATTCAGGAGGGCATACCGACCAAGGGATTCCGTATACATTAATGCCTGCCATGATCAGACTCAGAGACCGCATGATGGAGAAGCACGGTTATGCGAAAAAAGTAAGAATCGGCGCAGCCGGCGGCATCGGCACTCCGGAAGCGGCTGCTGCCGCGTTTCTGCTCGGCGCCGAATTTATCGGAACCGGTTCTATTAATCAATGCACGGTCGAAGCCGGGACAAGTGATTCAGTGAAAGATCTGCTTCAGGAAGCGAACGTGCAGGATACGTCATACGCTCCCGCGGGAGATATGTTTGAAGCGGGAGCAAGGGTGCAGGTGCTGAAAAAAGGTCTGTTTTTCCCGGCAAGAGCCAATAAACTCTTTGACTTGTACAGACAATACAATTCTTTAGATGAAATAGATGAAAAAACGAAAACATTAATTGAAGATAAGTATTTCCAGCGCAGTTTTGAGGAAGTGTATGAGCAGTTGAAACGTGATAAATCTTCTGAACAGATCGCCAAAGCCGAACAGAATCCGAAACACAAAATGGCGATGGTATTTAAATGGTATTTTTCCCATACGACGAGGCTCGCTCTGGAAGGAAAAAGCGAAAGTAAAATAGATTACCAAATTCATTGCGGCCCTGCACTCGGCGCGTTTAATCAATGGGTGAAAGGAACCCCGCTTGAAAATTGGAGAAACAGGCATGTCGACTTGATCGGCAAACAGCTCATGGAAGAAACAGCCGGCCTTCTTGCGCAAAGGCTGGTATCGATTACAGGCTGAGTATGACCAGACATTACATTTTTTCTGCGGAGGACTACCATGCTGATTGAAAATCATGAATTAACGATGAGCCATGTCGGGTTAGGGAATTTGAATGAGTACGCGCTGCTGCTGTTATTCGGCAACGCACACAGTCACCATTTAACGGACAGAACGGGATTCCGGCCTGATCAGATGGCCGATCACCAAGGGCTGATTTTGTATCCGGCTTATTTTATGACACATCTCAAAGTTCCTTCAGATAAGCCTCTTGATCAGTACCGATTATGGGACGAGGTTTCCGTCGGAGTCGATATCTCCCGGTTTGGAGAAACCATATTAGAATCTGATTATTTGTTCGGGCCGAAAGGAGCGGTCAGCTCTGATAAAAGCGAGTGGGACCACGGACGGTTTCCTTCTATGAAAGCCAATAGTTTAATTGTCGTTGACGTCACACAAACAGAAGGTTCGACGCGCAAAGTCTCAGCGCCGAAGGCTGAATGTATTGCGGAACTTTCTAAGCTAGCCAAGCCGCCTTACGCGCTGATGCAGTCAAAGAAAGTCAGAACGGACGCTTTCGGTATGAAGCCGGGAAACCTCAAAACAGCGGACCCCGTTTCATATCGGGTTCCTGTTGATCAGGATGCTGCGCCGGGGCATGCCATGGTGTTTGCGAAATTCAGCAAGATAATGGATGCGGCGGAATTTGAATGGATGACGCGCCGGTCGAAGCCGGGTTTTCCGGTTTCAATCGCGCGGCATTTATTTTTGCTTGAAAGAGAGACGTATTATTACGGAAATTGTTTTGCAGATGAAGAGCTTGATATTTATATGACGGGACACATTGAAGAATGCGATCCCGACTTTCACGGTGAGTCCCTCGGTATGATCTCAGTGGCGAAAATCAGCTATCAGATTGAAGTCTATATGAAAAGGAATCATACATTGCTGGCCATTTCCAAGGTGGATAAGCTGCTGGCGGTGCCGACCTCTTCACAAGATCATATTCCGGATTATAAACGGGTCATCAGAAGTTTATAAAATGAAGAATGGAGCTGAAAGCAAATGGAACAAACCAAGGAAATGAAGCAGATCATCGCTCAAATTATTCAGGATATTCAAGAACAGCAGTCATATCGGGCCGTCGAAGCGGGAGATGATGTGAGAGTCATAGAGGATCTGGGATTCTCATCACTGGATATCGCTCAATTAGTCGCACAGATGGAGATGGAAACCGGAGTAGATCCTTTTTCCCAAGGAGAAACGATTTCCAGCATTACAACCGTCGGCAGCATTTGTGATATTTATCAAAAATACATGGACAGTGCTCAATCATGAAAACAGAAAGCGGGGGAGATATCAGCTGGGTGACTGATAAGCTTAGGGAAACGCAGGACAGTGAGTTTCTCATTTTTAAGGGGCAGACTTTTACGTATGATGATTTGCTGACACGAATCAGCTTTTTTCAGAAAGAACTTGAACAAAACGGAATACGTAAAGGAGAATGTGTGGCGCTTATCGGGGATTATTCCCCGAACGCCATTTTTTTGCTGATGGCGCTTTTGTTAAACCGAAATATCGTTGTCCCTCTCAGCAATGAATCAAGGGAAAAGCATCTCGATATGTTTGAAGACGCGAAAGTGAATCAAATCATTGAAATAAATGAAAATGACAGCTGGACGCTTCGTGAAGGTTCTGAAAGCGCCTCCCACCCTCTGCTTGATGACCTGCGCGAGAGAGGGGAGTCAGGCATTATTATTTTCACATCGGGAACCTCCGGCAAAAGCAAAGCATCCGTGTTAAGCGCCGGCCGGCTGCTTGAAAAATACAAAACGGCGAAGAGAAAACCGCTGCGTACGCTCATTTTTCTGAAATTGGATCATATAGGCGGCATTAATACGCTGTTTGCGATTCTGTTTAACGGGGGAACGATCGTCACATCAGACAGCAGAACGCCGGAGTCCGTTTATCAGGCGGTCGACAAACATGCTGTCCAAGTGCTCCCCGCCACCCCGACCTTTTTAAACATGCTGCTGATGTCCAAGGCGGATGCCGGCTATAACCTGTCTTCACTCCAGCTGATCACTTACGGCACAGAACCGATGCCCCAATCAACGCTGCGCGGCATTCACCGGCTGTTTCCGGATGTACGGCTGAAACAAACATACGGATTAACTGAATTGGGTATATTCTCAACGAAATCAAAAGACAGCCAATCCACTTGGATGAAAGTAGGCGGTGCCGGAACAGAGACCAAAATTACCGGAGGCACGCTTTGGGTCCGTTCTGAGTCGGCGATGCTCGGCTATTTAAACGCACCCTCACCTTTCGATGAAGACGGCTGGTACGACACCGGTGACCAGGTGGAAACAGACGGCGAATATATAAGAATTCTCGGAAGAAAGAGTGAAATCATTAATGTGGGCGGAGAGAAAGTGTTTCCGGCAGAGGTGGAAAGCGTCTTTCTGGAGATACCGAATGTCCGGGATGTTCTCATAACGGGCCGAAAAAATCCGATTACGGGCGAGATTGTCGCGGCGGAGGCCGTGCTTGAAAAAGAGGAAGATATCAAATCTTTCAGAAAGCGGGCCGTAGCTCATTGCAGACAGAAGCTGCAGCCATATCAGATACCGCAGATCATTTCTGTTACAGATCGGAAACTGTCTAATGACCGATTTAAAAAAATAAGAAACGTGTAAAACAGGAGGCAAATATGAATAACGGAAAAGTAGCGGTCGTCAGCGGAGGTAGCCGGGGGCTCGGAAAAGCGATTGTACAGGCGCTTTTGGATGAGAATTACAAAGTAGCCGCTTTCAGCCGCAGTGAATCTGATTTTATTAACACATTGAGAGAGAGTGAAAAGTACCGTGACCGTTTTTATTGGGAAGCGGCGGATGCGGCGGATGATGCCGCCATGAAACAGTTTGTTCTTCAAGTATACCGCAAGTTTTCGAGAATAGACGGCTTGGTCAATAACGCCGGTTTGAACCTTGATCAGCTGCTGCCCCTGACCAATGATGAAGACATTGACCGCATCCTCAATCTGAATATCGGTTCAGTCATCAAGCTGACCCGAAACGTTTCCCGGGTCATGCTGAAACAAAATTCCGGATCAATCGTTAACATAAGCTCCATTATCGGTTCAAGAGGATTTAAAGGCACTTCAGTCTACAGCGCATCCAAAGCGGCTCTTGACGGCTTGACGCGAAGCCTGGCCAGGGAGCTCGGGTCTAAAGGAATCCGTGTCAATTCACTTGCGCCCGGTTTTGTGGACACCGATATGACGAAAAATATGCCGGAAAAACAAAAATCGCAGATTATCAGAAGGACGCCGATGGGGCGTTTAGGCGAAACAGACGATATGACCGGACTCGTTCGTTTCCTGCTTTCTCCTGAATCGTCCTTTATGACCGGACAGACAATGGCGATAGACGGCGGATTAACTTGTTAAAGCACAGAAAAATTCTTTTGTACAAGGGATGGTATCCTCATGAAATGTATTAACGAATTTTTAAGAACGGTAATAGCGGAAAAGCTGGGTGCCGAGGTGACCGAAGCAGAAGATAAAACCGCTTTTTTTACTCTTGGCGTGACGTCTCTCATCAGTGAAGAAATCATGACCATATTGCATAAAGAATTTACCGGCCTTTCTGAAACGCTGCTGTTTGAATATCCGAACATTGAGAAATTGAGTGAGTTTTTAAGTGCGCAGAAACGAAATCCCGAAAGCGTTCTTGAATTCAAAGAAACGGAGCCTGATACGGGAAGCCGGCAGGAAGAAGTGCTTCCTGTACAGGCGGCTGAAAAGGTGCCCGAACCGGGAACGGACAGGAGTTCTGATATTGCGGTTATCGGAATGAGCGGGATGTTTCCGAAAGCGGAAAACCAGCATGATTTTTGGGACAATTTAATGGAAAATAAAGATTGTGTCTCCGAAATCCCTGAGGACAGATGGGACAGCTCTTATTACTCGGAAGAGAAAACGGCAGAATACGCGTCATACAGTAAATGGGGAGGTTTTATTGATCGTCCGGATCGATTTGACCCGCTGTTTTTTTCTGTTTCCCCGTGGGAAGCTGATTTAATGGACCCTCAGCAAAAACTGTATGTCACGTGCTGCTGGGAAGCGATGGAGGATGCCGGTTACGGGAACCCGGCGGCGAGGCCGACGGATCAAATCGGTGTATTCGCCGGAGTGACCTGGAATGAATATTCATTAATTGCACACGAAGAAGGTTTCCTCAAAGATCAGTATAAAGGCCCCGGCTCCTTATATTGGGGGATTCCGAACCGGGTTTCTTATTTCCTTGATCTCCATGGACCGAGTATCGCTGTTGATACGGCGTGTTCTTCATCGCTTGTCGCCGTCCATCAGGCTTGTCAGGCCATTATGTCGGGCGACTGTGAAATGGCGCTGGCCGGAGGCGTCAACCTCAGCTTACATCCGCAAAAATACATGTTTTTAAGCCAATCGCATTTTCTGTCTTCTGAAGGAAAATGCCGCAGTTTCGGTGAAGGTGGAGACGGTTACGTGCCCGGCGAAGGCGCGGGAGCCGTTTTGTTAAAACCATTGAAAAAAGCGATTGCGGACAACGACCACATCTACGGTGTCATTAAGGGGTCCGCCACTAACCACGGCGGCAAAACGACCGGGTATACGGTGCCGAATCCGGAAGCGCACCGGGACCTGATTTTATCCGCTATAAACAGAGCCGCGGTAAGTCCGGCGGATATCAGCTACATTGAAGCTCACGGTACTGGCACGGCACTCGGCGATCCGATTGAGATACGCGGTCTGTTTATGGCATTTGAGAAACAGGCCGATGAGAAAAATGACTGCGGAATCGGCTCGGTGAAATCCAATATCGGACATTTGGAAGCGGCTTCAGGGATCGCCGGTTTAATCAAGGTGCTTTTAAGCATGAAACATGAAACGCTTCCCGCCAGTCTGCACGCCGAGGAACTGAACCGCAAGATTTCTTTTTCTGATTCGCCATTTTATGTCGTTCGAAACAACCGTCCGTGGCCGGCTGAAGGAGATAAACCGAGAATCGCCGCAATCAGTTCGTTCGGCGCAGGAGGCTCTAATGCCCATCTGATCGTAGGTGCTTATCAGCCAAAACGGCAAGCGGACGGGAATACTGAGCAACAACCGCATGCCGTCGTACTAAGCGCACATTCCGAACAGCAGCTGAAAGAATATGCCGGGAAATTGAGCTCCTTTCTTGCCCGATTGGAAAACTCGCCTTCTGCCGGCGGATACAGCCTGGAAAATATCGCTGCCACCCTATTGTCAGGCAGAGAGCCTTTCTCCTTCCGGCTTGCGGTAATCGCATCATCCCTTTCTGAGCTGAAACAGCGATTGGACGGATTTGTGAGCGGTCACAGCGGCGGCAGGCATATTTACTTCGGAAAAGCGTCACCCGGGCGGCCGGACGTTTCAGGCCAATCCGTTTCAGATCCTGAAAAATTTGCCGCGCTGTGGGTGAAAGGCTTTCAAGGTTGCAAAAAGCCGGAGACGCCGTATCAGAAAGTTCCGCTTCCTACGTATCCGTTTTTAAAGGAAACGTCCTGGCTGACCGATCAAAAAAAGCGGTATACAAAAAAGCCCCAAAATACCAAAAGGCGTGAAGCGCTGCATCCTCTGCTAGATGAGAATGTTTCATCCGCCCGGAAAGGGACGTTTCAAAAGATATTTTCCAAGGATGAATATTTCTTTAAAGATCATTTAGTGAACGAAAAATATGTGCTCCCCGGAGTCTGTCATCTGGAAATGGCGGCATACGGCGCGGCATTGTGGGGAGAACGCCCGGCCGTCACTCTTCAAAATGTGTGGTATATGGAGCCGATTGTGACAGGGACAGACCCAAGATCCGTCATGATAGAGTTTGAAGCAGAAAAAGAGCGTATAAGCTATGTCATTAAGGAAAAAGGAGCGGCCGGCACTCTCTTTTCGCAAGGAGAAGTGATTTGTAAAGAAAAAGGAGCGCCTTTTGAGGCCCAGGTCTTTCAGCTCCCGGCGTTATTTTCGCAGAGAACGGAGCCGAAAGACATCTATCACTCGTTCTCTGAGGCGGGAATCGTGCAAAAGGACAGTTTTCAGGTCATCCGCGAATTTTCTTATACAGAAAGGAAAGCACTGGCCAAATTAACGCTCCCGTCACACTTGGAAGCCGATTTTAAACAGTACATCCTGCACCCGTCCTTAATGGATGGCGCTGTTCAAACCGCAATGGCGCATGTGCTGCAATTTCAAAAAGAGCCTGCGCTTATCGTACCGTTTTCCTTCGGAGAAATACAGCTGCTTAAACCGTTAGCGAAAACCGTATTTGTGCATGCGGAGGTAAAAGCGGCCTCCGTTCACCAATTTGATTTGCATATTTGTGATGAGCGCGGCGTGCTGCTGGCGGCAGTGAAAGATTTTATCATAAAAGAGGTGCAGGAAAGCGCCGGGTTTAACCAAAAAGCCGGCGTCACGCCGAAGAAAAGCCGTGAAAAGGAATTGCTTATGACACCGGTTTGGAACACTGTCACCATTCCGGAAACCGGCATGTCTTTCATGCGTGAAGAAAAAATAATCGTCATCGGGGGCGGGCCGGATTTTCAGCAGGCTTTGAAAGAGATGTATTCCGATGTCCGTTTTCCGGACATCACTTCTTTGGACAGCGCGGAACAAATGGCTGAAACACTGAAAGCGCAAGGCTCTTTTCAACACATGATATGGGCGGCGCCGGATCATCCGATTCCATCCGTTTATGATGCGGATACGGCCGACGGACAGGAGCACGGGGTCATGCAGCTTTTCCGGCTGGTAAAAGCGCTTCTGCTTCTGAATTTTGACACGGAACAACTATCATTGACAATCTGCACGTTTCAAGCACAGCCGATTCATGAACATGATGAGGTCAACCCGAGTCATGCAAGCATACACGGATTAGCGGGATCGCTCGCAAAAGAATACAGCAATTGGAGCATCCGGCTTCTTGATTTGGAATCTCAAAGGGGAGACCGGCATCTTCCCGATATCTTCTCTTTACCGGCGGACCCCGAGGGAAATCCGTGGGTTTTACGTGCAGGTCAGTGGCACCGCCAGCAATTGGCCGTCTGCCAGCCTCATGCAGCTGAGCCTTCATTATACCGGCACGGCGGGGTTTATGTGATTATCGGCGGAGCAGGCGGAATAGGAGAAGTATGGACTGAATATATGATTCAGACCTATCAGGCGAAAATTGCTTGGATCGGGAGACGGAAAAAAGATACACAGATTGAAAGAAAGCTGAAAAGACTTGCGGCTTTAGGTCCCGCACCGCAATATTTCAGTGCGGATGCTGCGGATTATGATTCTCTCAAGCGGGCGTATGACACCATTGTGAAGGAACATGGAAAGGTGCGCGGAATCATTCATTCCGCCATCGTGTTATCAGACCGAAGTTTTGCCAATATGGAAGAGGACCAGTTCCGCGCTTCACTTTCTGCAAAAACTGATGTCAGCTTGCAGATTGCCAGGGTAGCTGAAGGGGAACCGCTGGATTTCTTGCTGTTTTTCTCTTCGATGATGTCGTTTCAAAAAGCGCCGGGACAGAGCAATTATGCCGCCGGGTGCACGTTTAAAGACGCTTTTGCTAAGCGGATCTCACAAAAAGCGCCGTATGCCGTAAAAGTTGTCAATTGGGGCTTTTGGGGAAGTGTCGGCGTTGTCGCTTCAGAGCAATACCGGAAACGGATGGAGCGGGACGGAATCGCTTCTATTGAGGCGCCCGAAGCGATGAAAACGCTGGAAGCCCTGCTTTCCGGACCTTATGACCAGCTGGCGCTGATCAAAACGACAGATCCGGTTTTTATGAAAGATGATCTGAAAGAACAAGTAACGGTTTATCCGGAAAAGGTTCCTTCCGCACTCGGACAATTAGCGGTTAACATCACGCAGAATGACGAAGCTGAGCGGGTAAAAGCATCAAATGTCATGAGCTGCATGAGAGAGATGGAATCCCTCATTGAAAAAATACTTGTATCAACCCTTTATGAGATGGGCGCAAGGCTTGATGAGACTTTGCCGTTATTTCAATCGGCTGCCGGCATAACGGAACAATACAGCAGATGGCTGAAAGAGAGCTTTGTCTTCCTGACTGAATTAGCGCTTGCTCCGGAAAAAACGGATCTAGGGGAGGTGTGGGAGGAATGGGAGCGGAAAAAAGAGACTTGGCTGCGCCAGAAAGACATGAGGGCGCATGTCAGATTGGCAGAAGAGACATTGCGTGTGCTTCCAGACATTTTAACCGGTAAGCTTCCGGCAACGGAAGTGATGTTCCCTGACTCCTCCTTCCGTCTTGTGGAAGGCATTTACCGCAATAATATCATTTCTGATTTTTTCAATGACAAGCTTGCTGACACATTGATTGCAGTTTTGCGGGAGCGTCTGGAAAAAGACCCGCAGGCGAAAATCCGCATTTTAGAAATCGGAGCCGGAACGGGCGGGACGAGCGCCGCGGTCATGAGAAAATTGAAACCGTATGAAGCGCATATTGCCGAATATTGTTTCACGGATATTTCTAAAGCATTTCTTTTACATGCAGAAGACATATTCGGTCCGGAATATCCTTATGTCACTTATAAAATATTCAACGCTGAGCAGCCGGTATCAACAGAAGCGCCGGACATCGGCACGTATGACGCGGTGATCGCGACCAATGTGCTTCATGCGACAAAAAATATCCGCTCTACGCTGCGCCATGCGAAAGCAATGCTGCAAAAAAACGGCCATCTGTTTATAAATGAGATCAACAGCCGCACCGTATTCAACCATGTGACGTTCGGCCTTCTTGAAGGCTGGTGGCTGTATGAGGATCATGATTTACGGATTCCGGGCTGTCCGGGGGTTGAGCCGGCCGGCTGGGCAGAAGCGCTTTCACTTGAAGGATTCGTCCATCCTCTGTTTCCGGCTGAAGCCGCACACGACTTGGGCCAGCAGATTATAGCGGCTGAAAGTGACGGAACGGTCAGGCTTGCCCTTCCGCAGGCGTCAGAAGAAAAACCGGAGCGCCGTCCGTATGACGCAGATGGTCTTTCGGATGATACCTTGCATTTCAGCTTGAGAGAAAAAAGCGTTGAACTGATGAAGAAGGTAATCGGTGAAGCGCTTAAAGTGCCGGCGCATCGTCTTTTATCCCATGAACCGTTAACCGCATACGGATTGGATTCCATACTGGTCGTCAGACTGACCAACGCGTTAAAAGACGTCTTCGGTTCTGTCAGCAGCACTTTGTTTTTTGAATATCAAACCATCGATGAACTTGCGGATTACTTTCTGTCTTCCCGTAAAGAAGCGCTCGAGCGGCAATTCGGGAATGGACGGGCTCATCTCGAAAACGCCGGACGGGTGCAGGCTCCCGCAGAAAGCGCCGCGCCGATTCCAAACGTAAGGGAACGGGGCATCACATATCTGACGGAATTAATAGGAAAAACGCTGAAGATTCCGAGCGGGAGAATGGATCCGTCGGTTTCCTTAACCGCATACGGTTTGGATTCTATTCTGGTCGTCAGGCTCACAAATGCTTTTCGTAACGTGTTTGACCAAATGACCAGCACCCTCTTTTTTGAATATCAGACGATAGAAGAAATCGCGGATTACCTGCTTCTTTCTCAGCGGGGAGCATTTATGAAAGCGATGGGTGTGCGTGAGGAGCAGCTGTCTGATCACACAGATAACCTGAATGTAAAACAAAATAGGATTCCTCAAAACGAGGAAGGCAGCAGGACAAACGGAGATCCCTATATCCAGGATATCGCTGTCATCGGTCTGTCAGGCCGGTATCCGGGCGCTGATCACGTTGATGAGCTGTGGGAAAATGTAAAAGCCGGCAGGCATTCTATCACTGAAGTGCCGAAAGATCGCTGGGACTGGAAAACGTTTTATAACGAGGAACGCGGAAAATGGGGGTCCATTTATTCAAAATGGGGCGGTTTTCTCGATGACATTGATAAATTTGATCCGCTGTTTTTCCGTATATCTCCCGCGGAAGCTGAAAGGATGGACCCGCAGGAAAGGTTGTTTCTGCAGACTGCTTATTCAAGCATTGAAGATGCGGGGTACACCCCGGCCACGCTTTGTGACAGTCGGAAAATCGGAGTCTTTGTCGGTGTGATGAACAGCAATTACCCGACAGTTCCCAGCGACTGGTCTATCGCAAACAGAGTATCGTTTTTGTTCAATTTTCAAGGGCCGAGTATGGCTGTGGATACAGCATGCTCTTCTTCTTTAACAGCTGTCCATCTCGCCGCAGAAAGCCTGCGGAGCGGAATGAGTGAAACAGCGATTGCCGGCGGAGTCAATCTTATTGTTGATCCGGCCCACTATGAGCGGCTGTCCGCTTTTTCAATGCTGTCTCCCGGTGATAAATGCAAATCTTTCGGAGACAGGGCGGACGGTTTTGTTGACGGTGAAGGAGTAGGGGCGATTGTGTTAAAGCCGCTTGCTCAAGCGGAGAAAGACGGCGATCATATTTACGGCGTTATCAAAGGAAGCATGCTGAACGCAGCAGGCAGGACAAACGCTTATATGGTGCCGAATCCGAAAGCGCAGTTTGATCTGATCGCAGAGACGTTGAAACGGACAGACATTCACCCGAGAACGGTCAGTTACTTGGAAGCCCACGGAACGGGCACTGCGCTCGGTGATCCGATTGAAATCGACGGGTTAACGAAAGCTTTTCGCCTGACAACAGAAGACCGGCAGTTTTGTTCCATCGGTTCAATTAAATCAAATATCGGACATTTAGAAAGCGCTGCCGGGATTGCGGGAATCACCAAACTGCTTCTCCAATTGAAACATAAGAGGATTGCCCCTTCATTGCATGCGGCGGAATTGAATCCGAATATTGAGTTTGAGCACACTCCGTTTTTCGTACAGCAAAAAGAAACGGAATGGAAACGACCTGTCTTAAATATCACGGGTGAAATGAAGGAATATCCGAGAATTGCCGGTATTTCCTCGTTTGGAGCAGGAGGGTCAAACGCGCATGTCATCATTCAGGAATATGTGCCGTCTGACAGCCTGAAACCAATAGAAAACGCGTCTGTTTCTCCGCAAAAACCGGCTGTTATTATTTTATCAGCGCGAAATGAGCAGCAATTGAAAGAGCGCGCCCGCCAGCTTCTGGATGATGTCATAAGAAAAAAACGTTCTGACGGGGATTTGGCCAAGATCGCTTACACGCTTCAGGCGGGAAGAGAACCGATGGCTGAGCGGCTTGCATTTACGGCCGAGTCGATAGAAGAACTGAAAATGAAGCTTATGAGTTTCTCAAACGATCATAATATCGAACATGCTCATATCTGGCGGGGCAGGACAGCCAAACATCATTCATTGGCGGCTTCGCTCACTTCCGATGAAGATATGGCGCTTACCATAAATGCCTGGCTGAAAAAAGGGAAATACGGAAAGCTGCTTGACCTTTGGGTTAAAGGACTTGACGTCGATTGGTCAGCTCTTTATCAGCGCAACCCGGGCCGCATCAGTCTCCCGGCTTACCCTTTTGCCAAAGACCGATATTGGGTCACAAAAGCTGATGTGTCACTTGACAAAACAGGCTCAGCGGAAAGTGAGAAAGCGGCCAGACTTCACCCGCTGCTCCACGCGAATACATCGACCTTTACCGCCCAGCGCTTTACTTCTGTTTTTTCAGGGCATGAACCGTTTTTTGCCGATCACATCGTCAATGGAAAACC